>JAJFHE010000044.1 GCA_021775755.1 Hyphomicrobiales bacterium
GGTTATGCCCGGCGACAATGTGAGCATGGAAGTTGAGCTCATTGTGCCGATTGCGATGGAAGAGCAGCTTCGCTTTGCGATCCGCGAAGGCGGCCGCACGGTGGGTGCCGGCGTCGTGGCAAAGATCATCGAGTAGTTGAAACTTTCGCGCTGTTCCGTTTGCCGCAGTGCCTCTGGCGCAACGGCATACGCGGGCGGATGGTGTATAGGAGTGTAGCTCAATTGGCAGAGCACCGGTCTCCAAAACCGGGGGTTGTGGGTTCGAGTCCCTCCACTCCTGCCAACACATTAGAGCGGTTCACGATGACAGTAAGGGTGCGCTGAAAGGCGTAGGTAAAGGGAATGGCGAAAACCAATCCGTTCCAGTTTATACAGCAGGTGCGCACCGAGGCTGAGAAGGTGACGTGGCCGACGCGCAAGGAAACCATGGTGACGACCGCAATGGTCTTTGTGATGGTGACGTTCGCGGCGCTATTTTTTCTGGCGGCGGACCAGATCCTGAGTTTATTCGTGCGTTTCCTTCTTGGTTTTGGATCCTAGGCGGCAGATTTGTGAGATGACCAAACGCTGGTATATTGTTCACGCGTACTCGAACTTCGAGAAGAAGGTCGCTGACGCCATTCGCGAGCAAGCGGCGGCGTCTGGCGTGGAGGATCTTTTCGAAGAAATCCTCGTGCCAACCGAAGAGGTTGTCGAGATGCGCCGCGGGCGCAAGGTGACTTCTGAGCGGAAGTTCTTCCCCGGCTATGTGCTGGTGAAGATGGACATGACCGATGAGGCCTATCACCTCATCAAGAATACGCCGAAGGTCACCGGATTTCTCGGCACGGATAACCGTCCGATCCCGATTTCGGATTCTGAGGCGCAGCATATCCTGCAGCAGGTCCAGGAAGGTATTGAACGGCCGAAGCCGCTTATCTCGTTTGAGATTGGCGAGCAGGTGCGCGTTGCCGACGGACCCTTCGCATCGTTCAACGGCTTCGTCGAAGAGGTCGATGAGGAACGGGCGCGGCTCAAGGTTGCTGTTTCTATTTTCGGCCGTGCGACGCCGGTCGAGCTTGAATACGGGCAGGTGGAAAAGCTCTGAAGATTTGGAGCCGATCAGCTGTTCGACACCGGTGGGAGGAATTGTGTCCGGTCGCCAACCCGGCGCAGGCCCGTACCACCAACCCTAACCACAATCCGGCGCCTGCCGGAAACCAAGGGATACTAAAATGGCAAAGAAGATTGCTGGCTATCTGAAGCTTCAGGTGCCGGCGGGCCAGGCAAACCCGTCACCGCCTATCGGGCCGGCGCTCGGTCAGCGCGGCCTGAACATTATGGAATTCTGCAAGTCGTTCAACGCGGCAACGCAGGATCTGGAGCAGGGCGCTCCGATCCCGACGCTGATCACGGTGTTCGCCGACAAGTCGTTTGCGTTTGAAACGAAGACGCCGCCTGCGTCGTATCTGCTGAGGAAGGCCGCCGGCCTCGAAAAGGGCAGTTCCGAGCCCAGCCGCGAAGTGGTCGGCAAGGTGACGATGAAGCAGTGCCGCCAGATTGCTGAAGTGAAGATGAAAGATCTCAACGCTAACGATCTCGATCAGGCGGCGAAAATCATTGCCGGCTCCGCCCGGTCCATGGGCATCGAAGTGGCAGGGTGACGCAGATGGCAAAAACTGGAAAACGTTTCAAGTCGGCACGCGAAGGCATCGATCGCCACGCGGTTTACAGCGTCGAAGACGCGGTGAAAATGATCCGCGACAGAGCCACGGCGAAATTCGACGAAACCGTCGATATCTCGATGAACCTGGGTGTCGATCCGCGTCATGCCGATCAGATGGTGCGCGGTGTATGCGAACTGCCCAATGGCTCGGGCCGCTCGGTTCGCGTCGCGGTCTTCGCCAAGGACGAAAAGGCTGAAGAGGCAAAGGCGGCTGGTGCCGACCTGGTGGGTGCCGATGATCTGGCCGAACAGGTGCAGAAGGGCGACATAAGCTTCGACCGCTGCATCGCGACGCCGGACATGATGCCGGTCGTCGGGCGGCTTGGCAAAATCCTCGGCCCGCGCGGTCTGATGCCGAACCCGAAGGTCGGCACGGTCACGCAGGACGTCAAATCGGCAGTTGAGTCGGCCAAGGGCGGCGCCGTTGAATTCCGTGTCGAGAAGGCCGGCATCGTGCAGGCCGGTATCGGCAAGGCGAGCTTTTCGGAAGATCAACTGATCGGCAACGTGAAAGCGTTCTGCGATGCGGTTCAGCGCGCCAAGCCGACCGGTGCGAAGGGCACGTTCGTAAAAAAGATTTCACTGAGCTCCACCATGGGGCCCGGTCTTACGGTTGAGCCGTCGTCTGTGTCGGCGAGCTGACCGCATATTGAGTTTCCGGCGGATCGCATGAGCGGTTTAGCCGGATGGGCCGGTATCCAGGTTGGAACCAGCCCGACCTGTCCGAGATTGTGGGCGCTGCTCCCCGGAGCGGCTTAATCGTACGGCCTGCATGAGATGGGGAAGACGGATCACGGTGAGGGCGTAATGCCCCGCGTCGCGATCGGTTTGAACCTCGTAATCCGTCCAGCCGGCCCGTCCGGTCAGGCGGGGACAGGATTGTGAGCGCCGCTATTTGCATTGTCGCCTTCGGGCGGTGGAGCAATATGCGGCAAATGTCAGCGCGGCAAGCCGCATGCCGGTGCGCCGCAATGATGGAGAGAGCAAGTGGATAGAGCTCAAAAAGCAGAGTTCGTCACATCGATCAAAGACGCAGTGGACTCTGCCGGCGTGATTGTAGTGGCCCACTATCAGGGCATGTCGGTCGCTCAAATGAACGATCTGCGTGTCCGGATGGCGGATGCAGGTGCTTCTTTCAGGGTGGTCAAGAACCGCCTTGTGAAGCTTGCTCTTGATGGTACGGAGTCGGCCGGTATTCAGGATCTGTTTAACGGCCCGACCGCGATCGCCTATTCCGACGATCCGGTAGCAGCTCCGAAGGTTGTCGCCACATATGCCAAGGAGAACGACAAGCTCGTCATTCTCGGCGGCACGATGGGCGGCACGGTTCTCGACCAGTCTGGTGTCAAAGCCCTGGCGGAATTGCCCTCGCTCGATGAGTTGAGAGGCAAGATCGTCGGCATAATCCAGACGCCGGCAACGCGGATCGCAGGTGTGCTTCAGGCACCCGGCGGCCAGCTTGCCCGGGTTCTCGGCGCCTATGCCAGCAAGAGTGAAGCTGCGTGAGCAGCACGTGTGTTCGAATAACGTTCAAACCGATCTAAAGCGAAGAGTATAGCAATGGCTGATCTTGAAAAAATTGCAGAAGAGTTGTCGAGCCTAACGGTTATTGAAGCTGCCGACTTGTCGAAGCTTCTGGAAGAAAAATGGGGCGTTTCGGCGGCCGCACCGGTTGCGGTTGCCGCGGTTGCAGGCGGCGGCGATGCCGGCGCCGCAGTCGAAGAAGAGAAAGACACGTTTAATGTCGTTCTCGCCTCTATCGGTGACAAGAAAATCAATGTCATCAAGGAAGTGCGTGCCGTTACCGGTCTTGGCCTGAAAGAGGCAAAGGATCTGGTGGAGGCCGCGCCGAAAGAAGTTAAGGAAGATGTCTCGAAAGACGAGGCAAACCAGATCAAGGAGAAACTTGAAGCTGCCGGTGCAACCGTTGAGCTCAAGTAGATACCTGACGCGTTAAGTGTCCGGTCGCAACGCTCCGGAGCGCAAGCTCTGGGGCGGGCGGCCGGTTGCGTGTGTTGAGTGTACCAAACTGTTGTCTGTCGGCTTTCCCCGACCTCCGCACCCTTTGGGGAGCGCGGTGAGCCGGTCAACCTACTCTGCGAGGAGCGCAAATGTCGCAATCTTTCACCGGACGTAAGCGGGTTCGGAAGTATTTCGGGTCAATCGGGGAATCGGCGGAGATGCCGAACCTGATCGAGGTTCAGAAGTACTCCTACGACAATTTTCTGCAAATGCAGAACCCGGAAGGGGGCCGCGATGAATCCGGCCTGCAGGCGGTTTTCAAGTCTGTGTTTCCGATTGACGACTTCTCCGGGCAGTCCTCGCTTGAGTTCGTGAACTACGAGTTCGAGACGCCCAAATACGATGTCGAAGAGTGTCAGCAGCGGGGCATGACTTACGCCGCACCGCTCAAAGTCACGTTGCGGCTCATCGTGTTCGAGATCGATGAAGATACGCAGGCGCGCTCCGTCAAGGACATCAAGGAGCAGGACGTCTATATGGGCGACATGCCGCTGATGACCGAGAACGGCACGTTCGTCATCAATGGAACCGAGCGCGTGATCGTGTCTCAGATGCACCGTTCGCCGGGCGTGTTTTTCGATCACGACAAAGGCAAGACACACTCAAGCGGCAAGCTCTTGTTTGCAGCGCGCATCATTCCTTATCGCGGGTCGTGGCTCGATTTCGAGTTCGACGCGAAAGATATCGTGCATGTGCGCATTGACCGCCGCCGCAAATTGCCGGTGACGACGCTGCTGCACGGTCTCGGCATGGATAGCCAGGAAATCCTTGAGTTCTTCTACGACAAGGTCGGTTACAAGTTGACCAAGGAAGGCTGGCGCACGCCGTTCGTTCCCGAGCGCTATCGTGGCATGAAGCCGAGCACAGACTTGATTGATGCCAAGACCGGCGAAGTGGCGGTCGAGGCCGGCCGCAAAATCACGCCGCGGCTTGCCCGCAAGCTGGCCGAGGAAGGTCTGAAGGAACTTCTGGTTCAGGACGCCGACCTTGAGGGGCACTATCTCGCCGATGAACTTGTCGATGCGGGGACGGGTGAAATTCACGGTGAGGCCGGCGAGGAGATCACCGAAGAGCTGATCGAGCGCCTGCGCGAGGCCAAGTACAAGACCTTCAGCGTGCTCGACATCGACCATGTCAATATCGGCGCCTATATGCGCAACACGCTCAATGTCGACAAGTGCGACAGCTATGAGCAGGCGCTGCTTGATATCTATCGCGTGATGCGGCCGGGCGAACCGCCGACGCGCGAGACGGCGGAAGGCCTGTTCAAGAGCCTGTTTTTCGATTCTGAACGCTATGACCTTTCATCGGTCGGCCGCGTCAAGATGAACATGCGCCTCGACCTTGAATGCGAAGACACCATGCGCTGCCTGCGCAAGGACGACATCCTCGCCGTGGTCAAGACGCTTGTCGGCCTTCGCGACGGCAAGGGCGACATCGACGACATCGACCACCTTGGCAACCGGCGCGTGCGCTCGGTCGGCGAACTGATGGAGAACCAGTACCGCATCGGTCTGTTGCGCATGGAGCGCGCCATCAAGGAGCGTATGAGTTCCGTCGATATCGACACGGTGATGCCGCACGACCTGATCAATGCCAAGCCGGCAGCGGCGGCGGTACGTGAGTTCTTCGGCTCCTCGCAGCTCAGCCAGTTTATGGATCAGACCAATCCGTTGTCCGAGATCACCCACAAGCGGCGGCTTTCCGCCTTGGGCCCCGGCGGCCTGACACGCGAGCGTGCGGGATTTGAAGTGCGCGATGTGCACCCGACCCACTACGGCCGCATCTGCCCGATCGAGACCCCCGAAGGTCCGAATATCGGTCTCATCAACTCGCTGGCGACATTTGCACGGGTCAACAAGTACGGATTTATCGAAAGCCCGTACCGCAAGGTCGACAACAGCAAGGTGACCGACGAAGTGATCTATTTGTCGGCGATCGAAGAGGCCAAGCATTACATCGCGCAGGCCAACGTGACGATTTCCCCAAAAGGCCAGCTCGAAGACGGCCTTGTGACATGCCGCCACGCGGGCGATGTGCTGATGGTGTCGGCCGACCGGGTGGACTACATCGACGTGTCGCCAAAACAGCTGGTTTCGGTTGCGGCGGCACTTATTCCGTTCCTGGAAAACGACGATGCGAACCGCGCCCTGATGGGCTCGAACATGCAGCGCCAGGCGGTGCCGCTTGTGCGCGCCGAAGCGCCACTGGTCGGAACCGGCATGGAAGCGATAGTGGCGCGCGATTCCGGTGCCGCAATTGCGGCGCGCCGCGCAGGTGTGATCGACCAGGTCGACTCCAACCGCATCGTTATTCGTGCGACCGAGGAAACCGATCCCTCCAAGTCGGGTGTCGACATCTACAACCTGCAGAAGTTCCAGCGGTCCAATCAGAACACCTGCATCAACCAGCGTCCTCTGGTGCGCATTGGTGAGCGCGTGCAGGCCGGCGACATCATTGCCGATGGGCCGGCGACGGATCTCGGCGATCTGGCGCTTGGGCGCAACGTGCTCGTCGCGTTCATGCCCTGGCACGGCTATAACTTCGAGGACTCGATCCTGATTTCGGAGCGCATGGTGCGCGACGATGTGTTCACGTCGATCCACATCGAGGAATTCGAAGTGATGGCCCGCGACACCAAGCTGGGCCCTGAGGAAATCACCCGCGATATTCCCAATGTCGGCGAGGAAGCCCTCAAAAACCTCGATGAGGCGGGCATTGTCTATATCGGCGCCGAAGTGAACCCGAGCGACATTCTGGTCGGCAAGATCACGCCGAAGGGCGAAAGCCCGATGACGCCTGAAGAAAAGCTTCTGCGCGCCATCTTCGGTGAAAAGGCTTCCGATGTGCGCGACACGTCGCTGCGCCTGCCGCCGGGCGTCACGGGCACCGTGGTTGAGGTGCGTGTGTTCAACCGGCATGGCATCGACAAGGACGAGCGTGCGCTTGCCATCGAGCG
This sequence comes from Hyphomicrobiales bacterium, assembly GCA_021775755.1. Taxonomy (GTDB): domain Bacteria; phylum Pseudomonadota; class Alphaproteobacteria; order Rhizobiales; family JAJFHB01; genus JAJFHE01. The sequence continues at coordinate 6,687 of JAJFHE010000044.1, forward strand.
CGAAGAGATCGAGCGGCTTGCAAAAGACCGCGACGACGAACTCGCAATTCTCGACCGAAATGCCTATGGCCGTCTCGGCGACTACCTTACCGGCAAGGTATCGGTCGGCGGTCCGAAGGGCTTCGAAGGCGAAGGCAAGATCACGCAGGCCCTGCTTGAAGAAACGCCGCGCAGCCAGTGGTGGCAGATCGCACTGAAGTCCGAGAAGGCACAGGGCGAACTGGAAGCCATGAAGCTCCAGTACGATGAAGCCAAGTCGCGGCTGGAGCAACGCTTCGTCGACAAGGTCGACAAGCTGCAGCGCGGCGATGAGCTTCCCCCGGGCGTCATGAAGATGGTCAAGGTCTTCGTTGCCGTTAAGCGCAAGATCCAGCCTGGCGACAAGATGGCCGGACGGCACGGCAACAAGGGCGTCATTTCCAAGATCATCCCGGTCGAGGACATGCCTTATCTCGAAGACGGTACGCCCGTCGATGTGGTGCTGAATCCGCTCGGCGTGCCGAGCCGCATGAATGTCGGGCAGATTCTGGAAACCCATCTTGGCTGGGCGTGTCACGGTTTGGGGCGGCAGATTGCCGCCGCCGTCGATACCTACATGGAATCGAACAAGATCAAACCGCTGCGCGACAAGTTGAAATCGGTCTATAGCGGCGACAAGACGGTTGGCGAGCTTGACGACGATCAGATTGTTGAACTGTCGCAGAACCTGCGCAACGGCGTTCCCATCGCGACACCGGTGTTCGATGGCGCTCGCGAACCCGACATTGTCGAAATGCTCGATGCGGCAGGGCTCGATCACTCCGGTCAGGTGGTGCTTCACGACGGGCGTTCGGGTGAGCAGTTCGACCGGCCGGTGACCGTTGGCTTCATCTACATTCTGAAGCTGCACCATCTGGTTGACGACAAGATTCACGCACGTTCCATCGGCCCCTACAGCCTCGTTACCCAGCAGCCGCTGGGCGGCAAGGCGCAGTTCGGCGGGCAGCGTTTCGGTGAGATGGAGGTCTGGGCGCTTGAAGCCTACGGTGCCGCCTACACCTTGCAGGAAATGCTGACGGTGAAGTCGGACGACGTGGCGGGTCGCACAAAGGTATACGAATCCATTGTACGTGGCGACGATACGTTCGAAGCCGGCATCCCTGAATCGTTCAACGTTCTGGTCAAGGAAATGCGCTCGCTCAGCCTCAATGTCGAGCTGCAGCATTCCCAGCCACAGTAAACCGGGCCAAGCGGCCATACGGTCCCCGTACCGCGTGCAGGGGCGGGGACTTGAGTAAAAGCGAATAAGGGCACGAAGAGTTTCCACCGATCCGATCCCCGGAACGTGGAATACAGGCCTTCAAGGAGAGCTTCTGATGAACCAAGAGGTGATGAATATTTTCAATCCGACCGGTCAGCCGCTGACGTTTGACCAGATCCGGATTTCCATCGCCAGTCCCGAAAAGATCATCTCCTGGTCCTTTGGAGAGATCAAGAAGCCGGAGACGATCAACTACCGCACGTTCAAGCCGGAACGCGACGGCCTGTTCTGCGCGCGCATATTCGGTCCGATCAAGGACTATGAATGCCTGTGCGGCAAGTACAAGCGGATGAAGTACAAAGGCGTCATCTGCGAAAAGTGCGGTGTCGAGGTCACGCTTTCCAAGGTGCGCCGCGAGCGCATGGGCCATATCGAGCTGGCCGCTCCGGTCGCTCATATCTGGTTCATGAAATCGCTGCCGAGCCGTATCGGCCAGTTGCTCGACATGACGCTCAAGGATCTTGAGCGGGTGCTCTATTTTGAGAGCTACATCGTGACGGAGCCCGGGCTCACGCCGCTCAAGCCGATGCAACTCCTCTCCGAAGAGGGTTTCATCGATGCGCAGGATGATTTCGGCGAAGACTCGTTCACCGCGGGCATCGGTGCGGAAGCCATCCGCGAGTTGCTCACGGAGCTTGATCTGGAAACCCTGCGCGAGGACCTGCGCCAGGAAATCAAGGAATCAAAATCGGAACTTAAGCCGAAAAAGCTCGCAAAACGGTTGAAGGTCGTGGAGGCGTTCATCGTATCGGGCAACCGGCCTGAGTGGATGATCCTGACGGTGGTGCCGGTGATCCCGCCGGAACTGCGCCCGCTCGTGCCGCTGGATGGCGGCCGGTTCGCGACGTCGGACCTGAACGATCTTTACCGCCGCGTCATCAACCGCAACAACCGCCTCAAGCGCCTCATCGAGCTGCGTGCGCCGGATATCATCATCCGCAACGAAAAGCGCATGCTGCAGGAAGCCGTCGATGCGCTGTTCGACAACGGCCGCCGTGGCCGCGTGATCACCGGCGCCAATAAGCGCCCGCTCAAGTCGCTATCCGACATGCTGAAGGGCAAGCAGGGCCGGTTCCGCCAGAACCTGCTCGGCAAGCGCGTCGATTATTCCGGCCGTTCTGTGATCGTGGTTGGCCCTGAGCTTAAGCTGCACCAGTGCGGCCTGCCGAAGAAAATGGCTCTGGAGCTCTTCAAGCCGTTCATTTATTCGCGGCTCGACGCCAAGGCGCTTGCTTCGACCGTCAAACAGGCGAAGAAGCTCGTCGAGAAGGAGAAGCCGGAAGTCTGGGATATCCTTGACGAGGTTATTCGCGAGCATCCGGTGTTGCTTAACCGCGCACCGACGCTGCACAGGCTCGGCATTCAGGCGTTCGAGCCGGTACTGATCGAAGGCAAAGCCATCCAGCTGCACCCGCTGGTCTGTGCCGCCTTCAACGCCGACTTCGATGGTGACCAGATGGCCGTTCACGTGCCGTTGTCGCTTGAGGCGCAGCTCGAGGCGCGTGTCCTCATGATGTCGACGAACAACATTCTGCACCCGGCCAACGGCTCGCCGATCATCGTGCCGAGCCAGGATATCGTGCTCGGGCTGTATTACCTGACGCTGGCCAAGCAGAACGAGCCGGGCGAGGGCATGCTGTTTTCGCAGATGTCCGAGATCGAGCATGCGCTGGAGAACAAGGTTCTGACGCTGCACACCAAAATCAAGGCACGGTATGCGTCGATCGACGATGATGGCAACGAAATACAGAGAATCTACGACACGACGCCCGGCCGCATGATGGTGGGCGCGTTGCTGCCGAAACGCCAGAACATCGGCTATGACCTCTGCAACCAGCTTCTGACCAAGCGCGAAATCTCGCGCATGATCGACGCCGTCTACCGCCACTGCGGTCAGAAGGAAACGGTCATCTTCTGCGACCAGGTGATGGCGCTTGGCTTTGGCCATGCCTGCCGGGCCGGCATCTCGTTCGGCAAGGACGACATGGTCATTCCGGACGCCAAGGCGGCGCTTGTGGAGAGCACCGGCGAACTCGTCACGGAATACGAGCAGCAGTATATCGACGGTCTGATCACGCAAGGCGAGAAGTACAACAAGGTCGTTGATGCCTGGGCGAAGTGTACCGACCAAGTGGCTGACGAGATGATGGCCCGAATTTCCTCGGTGCAGCTCGACGAAAAGTCTGGCCGTGAAGAGCAGATCAACTCGATCTATATGATGGCGCATTCCGGTGCGCGTGGTTCGGCGGCGCAGATGAAACAGCTTGCCGGCATGCGCGGCCTGATGGCGAAACCGTCGGGTGAAATCATCGAGACGCCGATCATCTCCAATTTTAAGGAAGGATTGTCGGTTCTGGAGTACTTCAACTCCACGCACGGTGCCCGTAAGGGCCTCGCCGACACGGCGTTGAAGACAGCGAACTCCGGGTACCTGACGCGCCGTCTCGTCGACGTTGCACAGGACAGCATCATCTTCATGCGAGATTGCGGTTCCGAGCGCAGCATCCGCGCCGGTGCCGTCATCGATGCGGGTGAAATTGTCGTGTCGCTCGGTCAGCGTATTCTCGGCCGTACCGCGGCGGACGATGTCAAGGACCCGGCAACGGGCGACATCATCGTCGCAAAGGGCGAGGAGATGGAGGAAGAACACATCGAGCTGATCGAGGCCGCCAACATTCAGGAAATGCAGATCCGCTCCGTGCTGACCTGCGAGGCCAAGCAGGGCGTGTGCGGCAAGTGCTACGGCCGTGACCTGGCACGCGGAACGCCGGTCAATATGGGCGAGGCGGTCGGCGTCATCGCGGCACAGTCGATCGGTGAGCCGGGTACGCAGCTAACCATGCGTACTTTCCACATCGGTGGCACCGCGCAGGTCATGCAGCAGTCTCTGATCGAGAGCAATCATGACGGCGAGATCAACATTCGCAACCGCAGCGTCATACGCGGCGGCGACAACCGGCTGATCGTTATGGGGCGCAGCACCGCGATCGTCGTGCTCGATCCCGATGGCAATGAGCGCGCCGTGCACAAGGTGCCGTACGGTGCACGGATTCATGTTGACGACGGCGATGATGTAAAGCGTGGCGTACGTCTTGCGGAGTGGGACCCCTATACACGTCCCATCATCACCGAGCTTGAAGGCGTCGTTGAATTCGAGGACGTCGTTGAAGGCGTGTCGATCAACGAGGTTGCGGATGAGGCGACAGGTATCACCAACCGTGTTGTGGTGGACTGGCGTGCAAGCCCGCGCGGCGCCGAACTCAAGCCGGCGCTTGTTGTCAAGGGCAAGGACGGCGAAATTCAGAAGCTCGGCCGTGGCGGTGACGCACGTTATCTGCTGTCGGTAGATGCGATCCTTTCCGTCGAACCCGGTTCGAAGGTGAATGCGGGCGACGTTCTGGCGCGTATTCCGATGGAAAGCGCCAAGACGCGTGACATTACCGGCGGTCTGCCCCGTGTTGCCGAACTGTTCGAAGCGCGGCGTCCGAAAGACCATGCGATCATTGCCGAGATCGACGGTCGTATCGAATTTGCGCGTGACTACAAGAACAAGCGCCGAATTCGCATCGTTCCTGACGATGAAAGCACCGATCCGGCGGAATATCTGATTCCGAAAGGCAAGCACCTGACGGTTCAGGAGGGCGATCACATCGAAAAGGGCGAGTACCTGCTCGATGGCCACCCGGCGCCGCATGACATTCTGGCGATTAAGGGTGTGGAGGAGCTTGCTTCCTATCTCGTCAACGAAATCCAGGAGGTCTATCGCCTGCAGGGTGTGAGCATCAACGACAAGCACATTGAAGTGATTGTGCGCCAGATGCTGCAGAAAATCGAAGTCGATGACCCGGCTGAATCAGCCTTCCTGATCGGCGAGCATGTCGACCGCATTGAGTTCGAAGAAGCCAATGAAGCGCTTGAGGCGGCCGGAAAGGAACCGGCGCGCGGCAAGCACGTGCTTCTCGGCATCACCAAGGCCTCGCTGCAGACGCGAAGCTTCATTTCTGCAGCCTCGTTCCAGGAAACCACACGGGTGCTGACCGAAGCCGCCGTCAACGGCAAGGTCGACGATCTCGAAGGCCTGAAGGAAAATGTTATCGTCGGACGCCTCATTCCTGCCGGTACCGGCGGTGCTCTGACGCGCTATCAGACGATCGCCGACAAACGCGATCAGCTGATTCTCGACGAGCGCGCCAAGCATCAGGCAGAGGTGGAAAAGGCAGAAGAGGCCGTTGAAGCCATCGCGGATGCGTCGGACGGTGTCGAGGCGCCGGCCGAATAGGACCAAAACCTACCAGAAAAGCTCCCGCGGCCTGATTCGGCCGTGGGAGTTTTTTGCTGCCTAAAACCGGCAATGGGGCCGTGGCGATGCTGCGCTGCACCATCAAACCCCTCGCGTTTCCCCCAAATGCCGAGGGCGGTCTCCGAAAACATGCCCTAGAACGCTGAATCGGTTGTTCTTTTGCGATATTCGGGCTTGACGGTATCGGAGGGGCTCAGTATGTTGCGCGCGATTTGAAGGTGACAGGTCGTAGGCGCGCATTGCACGTCTAAACACTGCGCCCAAGCCAGCAGGGTCAGATTTTGGTCAAGACCTTCCGCCTTTCGGGGCGAAAAGGTCCTCTGGTTTTGCAAGAGGTTGTCCGTCGGTGGTCCCGATTGTGACAGCCGATTTGTTATGCGCGTTCGGCTTTCGGAACTCCGGCGGCGGCGCGATGCAAGAGGAATATGGGCAGATATGCCGACGATTAACCAGTTGATCCGCAAGCCGCGGGTGGCGCCGATCAAGCGCAACAAGGTTCCAGCGATGGAAGCATGCCCGCAAAAGCGCGGTGTGTGCACGCGTGTTTACACGACGACGCCGAAGAAGCCGAACTCGGCCCTTCGTAAAGTCGCCCGCGTGCGTTTGACCAACGGCTTTGAAGTGACGAGCTACATCCCAGGCGTTGGCCACAATCTTCAGGAACACTCCGTTGTCCTGATCCGTGGCGGCCGCGTGAAGGACCTGCCCGGTGTGCGCTATCACATCGTGCGCGGCGTGCTCGACACCCAGGGCGTGAGCAACCGTCGTCAGCGACGTTCGAAATACGGAGCAAAACGTCCGAAGTAAAACCGGGAGCGCAGCCGTTTCCGCGTTTTCGGGGAGGCGGCGGCACAATCGGATCGGACGATCTAAATTGATTTATCTTGTGCTTGGAGAGACACGAAGATGTCACGCCGCCACAGAGCTGAAAAACGCGAAGTTCACCCGGATCCCAAGTTCCGTGACCTCGTTTTGTCGAAGTTCATGAACAACCTCATGATGGACGGCAAAAAGTCCGTAGCCGAGGGCATCATCTACGGTGCGTTCGACCGGATGGAGGACAAGGCCAAGCAGGATCCTGTCGGGCTGTTTCATCAGGCCCTTGAAAATGTCATGCCGGCGCTCGAAGTGCGGTCGCGGCGTGTTGGCGGTGCGACCTATCAGGTGCCCGTCGAAGTGCGGCCGGAACGGCGTACGGCGCTTGCGATCAGGTGGATCATATCCGCCGCGCGGGCCCGCAGCGAAAATACCATGGTCGATCGCCTGTCGGGCGAACTCTTGGATGCCGCCAACAATCGTGGCTCGGCAGTCAAGAAACGGGAGGACACACACCGGATGGCGGAGGCCAACAGGGCCTTTTCGCATTATCGCTGGTAGGAAGATTTAGAAGGTTCTCCGATCATGGCACGCACGACGCCAATTCAAGATTACAGAAACATCGGCATCATGGCCCACATCGATGCCGGCAAGACCACGACCACAGAGCGTGTGCTTTATTATACGGGCCGCAGTCACAAGATTGGCGAAGTGCACGATGGTGCCGCCACCATGGACTGGATGGAGCAGGAGCAGGAGCGTGGCATTACGATCACTTCGGCTGCGACGACCTGCGACTGGAAGGGCAAGCGTGTAAATATCATCGACACGCCCGGTCACGTGGATTTTACGATCGAAGTCGAACGGTCACTACGGGTACTCGATGGAGCGGTGGCGGTTTTTGATTCCGTCGCCGGTGTTGAGCCGCAATCCGAAACGGTCTGGCGTCAGGCCGACAAATACGGTGTGCCGCGCATTTGTTTCGTTAACAAGATGGACCGCGTCGGCGCCAACTTCTTCCGTTGCGTGGAGATGATCGAGGATCGCCTTGGCGCCAACCCGCTGGTGCTGCAGTTACCGGTCGGTTCTGAAGCCGAATTCGCGGGCCTGATCGATCTGGTGACCATGCAGGCGGTCATCTGGAAAGAAGAGACGCTCGGCGCTGAGTTCGAATTCCTCGATATTCCGGCCGACCTGAAGGTTCAGGCGGACGAGTATCGCGCGGCGCTCATCGAAACCGTCGTCGAACTCGATGACGATGTGATGGAAGCCTATCTTGAAGGCGAGGAGCCTGACGTCGATACGCTCAAGCGTCTTATTCGCGAAGGTACCCTACAGCAGTTGTTCGTTCCGATCCTGACCGGGTCCGCGTTCAAGAACAAAGGCGTGCAGCCTCTGCTCGACGCCGTGGTGGACTATCTGCCATCGCCGGTCGACGTGCCGGCCATCAAGGGCATCGACGTGAAGTCGGGCGATGAAACGACGCGCAAGAGCGATGATGCGGAGCCCTTTGCGGCGCTTGCGTTCAAGGTCATGAACGATCCTTTCGTCGGCACGCTGACCTTCTGCCGAATTTATTCGGGCACACTGGACGCGGGCTCTTCGGCCCTCAACTCGGTGAAGGATAACCGCGAGCGCGTCGGCCGCATGTTGCTGATGCACTCCAACCACCGCGAAGACGTCAAGGAAGCGCGCGCTGGCGATATCATTGCCATTGCGGGTCTGAAGAATACGACGACCGGCGACACGCTGTGCGACCCGAACCGGCAGGTCATTCTGGAGCGCATGGATTTCCCCGATCCGGTGATCGAGGTTGCGGTGGAACCGAAGACCAAGAGCGACCAGGAAAAGATGGGCCTGGCTCTGTCGAGGCTGACGCAGGAGGATCCCTCCTTCCGTGTTACGACCGATGACGAATCCGGCCAGACCGTGATCAAGGGTATGGGTGAATTGCACCTGGAGATCATCGTCGACCGCCTGAAGCGCGAGTTCAAGGTCGAAGCAAATGTCGGCGCTCCGCAGGTGGCGTATCGTGAAACGATTTCGAAAGCCGCCGATATCGATTACACGCACAAGAAGCAGACCGGTGGTTCCGGTCAGTTCGCCCGCGTCAAGTTCACCATCGAACCGATGACGGCGGGTTCGGGCTTTGAGTTCGACAGCAAGGTCGTCGGCGGTTCCGTGCCGAAAGAGTATATCCCCGGCGTTGAAAAGGGCATCAAGAGCGTGCTCGACACCGGCATTCTGGCAGGATTTCCGATGCTGGACCTGAAGGTCACGCTGACGGACGGCGCTTACCACGATGTCGACTCGTCGGTTATGGCGTTTGAGATTGCGTCGCGCGCAGCATTCCGCGAAGCGTGTCAAAAGGCCGGGCCGGTTCTGCTTGAGCCGATCATGAAGGTCGAGGTGGTGACGCCGGATGATTATATGGGCGACGTCATCGGCGATCTGAACAGCCGCCGCGGCCAGGTGTCGGGCACCGAGCCTCGCGGCAACGCGACCGTGATCAATGCCATGGTGCCGCTTGCCAACATGTTTGGATATGTCAGCAACCTGCGCTCCCAAACGCAAGGCCGCGCGCAGTACACCATGCAGTTCGATCACTATGCCCGCGTGCCGCAGGCGGTGTCGGACGAAGTCAGGGCGAAACTCGCCTGAGACAATTAGCGAAATTGAACAGACGGAACGAAACTTAGGTTTTAGTGGAGAAATACGATGGGCAAAGAGAAGTTTGAGCGGACTAAGCCGCACTGCAACATCGGAACGATCGGTCACGTTGACCACGGCAAGACGACGCTGACTGCAGCGATCACGAAGGTTCTTGCCGAGAGCGGCGGCGCGACGTTTGCGGCCT
>JAJFHE010000045.1 GCA_021775755.1 Hyphomicrobiales bacterium
CGCGCGATGAACTGTTTCAGATAGATGTGTCCACGCTGACGGAATTTGCCCAGGGCATTCACCTTCTGGCGGAGCGGCCGCGCACGCGGATTTTTGTGCGCAAAGACAAGTTCGACCGGTTTGTCTCGATCTTGCTGTATATTCCGCGCGACCGGTTCAACACCAAAGTGCGAGAGAATACCGGCGCCTTGCTGGCGCAAGTTTATGAAGGCGCCGTGTCGGCTTATTATCCAAGCTTTCCCGAAGGCTCTCTGGTCAGGGTGCATTTCATTATCGGCCGTTATGAAGGCCAGACACCGTCGCCCAATATGGCAAAACTGGAAGCCCGCGTCGCAGCCCTTGTGCGCACCTGGAGCGACAATTTGGGCGATGCGTTACGGGAGGCTTATGACAATTCGAAAGCAGCGCGGCTTTCAGCCGATTATATGAACGCCTTTTCAGCTGCTTACCAGGAAGCCTATGTGGTTGACGAAGCGCTGGCCGATATCACCCATTTTGAACGCATAGGACAGGAAGATTGTCCGGGCCTGCAGTTTTACCGTAACGAAAAGGATGACGACGCCGCCGTGCGGGTCAAGCTTTACAATTGCCACGTTCCGATCGCGCTGAGCGACCGGTTGCCGATTTTGGAAAATATGGGGCTGAAAGCGATCAACGAGCGCAGCTACAATATTGCCCGCGGCGAGGGCGATGCCCAAATGTCGTTTTGGCTTCACGACATTGTGCTGCACTCTGTGGACGGTGAGCGTGTTCGATTGACAAAAGTGAAACACTTGCTGGAAGACGGGTTTTTGGCGGTGTGGCAGGGCCAGGCGGAGAACGATCAATATAATAGTCTGATTGCAAGCCAGGCCTTGTCCTGGCGCGATGTTTCCATTTTGCGCGCCTGTTCAAAATATTTGCGCCAGACCGGCATATTGTTCGGCCAGGTTTACATGACGGCCACGCTTGTGAAACATGCTGACCTTGCAAAATTGCTGATCGATTTATTTTATGCGCGATTTTCCACGGTCAAGCTTTCGCAGGACGACCGCGCCCGCAAGCAAAAGTTAATAATGGCCAAGCTCAATAAGGGGCTTGGCGCGATCAGTTCGCTGGATGAGGACCGTATCATTCGCAGATTTTCGAATCTGATCTTGTCAATGTGGCGGACAAATTATTTTCAAAGCCTGGAAGACGGTGCGACAAAACCGGCGATTGCGTTCAAGATCGATAGCCAAAGCGTGGAGGGTCTGCCGGAGCCGAAGCCCTATGCCGAGATATTTGTTTACGCGCCCGATATTGAAGGGGTTCATCTGCGCGGCGGCAAGATTGCCCGCGGTGGCTTGCGCTGGTCGGACCGGCCGGCCGACTTCCGCACCGAGGTTTTGGGGCTGGCGAAAGCCCAGCAGGTTAAAAACGCGGTGATTGTGCCCGTGGGTGCCAAGGGCGGATTTGTGCCGAAAAACCTGCCGGCAAGCGGCAGCCGCGATGAGATCGTGCAAGAAGCAATCAGGTGTTACAAGATTTTCATTTCAAGCCTGCTTGATGTTTCGGACAATTTGAAGGGCATGAAAATTGCGCCTCCCAAACAGGTGATCCGTCATGATGGCGATGATCCCTATCTGGTGGTGGCGGCGGATAAGGGAACGGCGACCTTTTCGGATATCGCTAACGGGATTTCTCAGGAATATGGCTTCTGGCTGGACGATGCGTTCGCATCGGGCGGTTCGGCCGGCTATGATCATAAGAAAATGGGCATTACCGCGCGCGGCGGCTGGGAGGCGGTGAAGCGCCACTTCCGCGAACTGAACATCGATATTCAAACCATGCCGTTTACGGTGATCGGCGTCGGCGACATGTCCGGCGACGTCTTCGGCAACGGTATGTTGCTGTCGAAACAGATCAAGCTGCTCGCCGCTTTCGATCATCGCGATATCTTCATCGATCCGGACCCGGATCCCGCATCGGGCTGGAAGGAACGCAATCGGCTGTTCAAGGCAGCTCGGCTGACCTGGCAGGACTACGACAAGAAGCACATCAGCAAGGGTGGCGGTGTATTCTCCAGATCGTTGAAGTCCATCGATCTGAGTGATGAGATCGTTGCGCTGACGGGCCTCAAGTCGAAAAAGGCAACGCCGATCGAGCTGATACAGGCATTGCTGCGGGCGTCGGCGGACCTTCTGTGGTTCGGCGGTATCGGCACCTATGTTCGGGCATCGAGCGAAACCGACGACGATGCCGGTGACCGCGCCAACGATGCGGTGCGAATCACGGCGAAGGAACTCAACGTGAAGGCGATTGGCGAAGGTGCCAATCTCGGCATTACGCAACGCGCGCGCATTGAATTTTCAAGCCTGGGCGGGCGCATCAACACCGATGCGATCGACAATTCCGCCGGTGTCAATTCATCGGACGTCGAGGTCAACATCAAGATTGCCCTGGGGACCGCGGAGCAGGCGAAGCTTCTGACACGGCCCGCCCGCAACAAGCTGCTGGCGGAAATGACCGACAATGTGGCGCTGCTCTGCCTGCGCAACAACTATCTCCAGACCCTGTCGCTGACACTCGCCGAGCAGCGCGGTCTTGAAGAGATGGGGTTCAATCTGCGGCTCATGCGCAACCTGGAGCGTGCCAATCTGCTCGACCGCGAGATCGAGTTTCTGCCCGACGATGTGGAAATGGCGGAACTGGAGCAGAACGGCCAGTCGCTGCGGCGGCCGGAACTTTCCGTGCTGCTCGCCTATGCCAAGATCACGACCTTCGATCTTCTGCTGAAGTCATCGCTTCCCGATGACGACTATCTCGGCGGCGAGCTGATGGGTTATTTCCCCGAACGGCTGCAAAAACGGTTCCCCGACCAGATCCGCAGCCACAGGCTGCGCCGGGAAATTATCGCAACTTTGCTGGCTAACAGCATTGTCAATCGTGGCGGCCCGAACTTTGTCAACCGGCTGGCGGATGAAACAGGCGCGGATGTGGGAACCATCACCAGCGCCTATGTTCTGGCACGCGACAGTTTCGGGTTCCGTGCGCTCAACGATCTGATCGACGCGCTCGACAACAAACTCGACAGCGACGTTCAGCTTGAACTTTACAAGGGTCTGCAGGACGTCACGCGCCAGCAAACCGTCTGGTTCCTGCGCAACGTGATGCCCGTTGCAGCTCTGGGCCCGGTGGTGGAGCACTACCGCTCAGGCCTGGGGGAGGTCGACAAGGCGCTCGATGCCGTGTTGCCGGATGCCGCGGTTGCCGACATTGCGGGCCTGCGCAAACAACTTGAGGAGACCGGCGTTCCCCGCAAGGTGGCGGAGAGCGCCAGCAGGCTGCGTTACCTCTCCCGCGCACCCGATATCGTCCTTGTGGCCTCGCAGAACAATTGGAGCGTGCCGGTTGTGGCACGGGTGTTCTATTCCCTGGGCGCAGCCCTCGGCGTCGATCTGATTGCGGAGCGCGCCCGATCCATTTCGGTGCATGACTACTTCGAGCGGGTTGCGGTGACGCGTGCACTGGAAGGCATATTCGGGTCGCAACGCATGTTGTGCGCCGAGATCCTTGCGCAGTCCGGCCGCGCTCACGACAAGGCCTGGGACAAGTGGTCGGTGGCCAACGAGCGCGCGCTTGGGCGCACCCGCGGTGCGATTGAGGAAATGGTTGCCGGAGATCTCAATCTTGCAAAACTGACCGTGGCGGGAAGTTATCTCGCCGACTTGTCGAGCCACTGAGCGGCCTGAATGGATCCCGCGATTTCGTGCGTGGCCATTGCGCTCTCGCTGTCGTAGGCTTTAGGCGTCGTGTTCAATTTGTGAGGTAAGTAGTCATGTCAGTCCACAAAACCGTTGAAATCAGTGCTGAATCGGCCAAAAGCTGGAGCGATGCAACGGAAGAAGCGGTCAAAGAGGCCGCCAAAACCATCAAGGGCATCAGGTCCGTCTGGATCAAGGATATGTCCGGCGAAGTCGGCGACGACGGTGAGATCACCAAATACCGCGTTAATTGTAAGATCACCTTCGAGGTCAAATAATCGGCTGCAATTCAGTGTCGGAAATGGCGCTTGCCGGTGAACACCATGGCAAGGCCTGCTTCATTGGCGGCGGCGATTACATCGCCGTCGCGCATTGAACCTCCGGGCTGTATGACCGCCGTGGCGCCGGCTTCGGCCGCCTGAAGCAATCCGTCGGGAAACGGGAAAAATGCGTCTGAGGCAACGACGGAGCCTTGCGCAAGCGGCTCTTCGATACCCGCGGCGCGCGCGGCTTCGCCTGATTTAAAGGCGGCAATGCGGGCGGAGTCAACGCGGCTCATCTGGCCGGCGCCGATGCCGACAGTGGCGCCGTCGAGGGCATAGACGATGGCGTTCGACTTAACGTGCTTGGCGACGCGCCAGGCAAATCTCAGATCCGCCATTTCGCGAGTGTCGGGGCTTTTGGACGTGACGACGCGAAGATCGTCGTTGCCAAGTACGCCGGAATCGCGCGATTGCATCAAAAGACCGCCGGCCACCGATTTGAAGACGGTACCGGGGGTGGCGGGATCGGGCAGGGCACCGGTCAGCAACAGTCGCAGGTTCTTTTTTGCACCGATGATCTCCAGCGCCTCTTCGCTTGCATCGGGTGCGATGATGACCTCGGTAAATATTTCCACAATGTCGCTCGCCACCGATGCATCGATCGTGCGGTTGAGCGCAACAATGCCGCCGAACGCGCTCACCGGATCGCAGCGCAGCGCCATGCGGTAAGCGTCGCGAAGGGTGGCAGCGGTTGCGACGCCGCAGGGATTGGCGTGTTTGACAATCACCACCGCCGCATCGCCACCGCCAAACTCGCCCATGCACTCAAACGCCGCGTCGGTGTCGTTGATATTGTTGTAGCTGAGCTCCTTACCCTGCACCTGTCGGGCCGTCGCAACACCCGGCCGCGAAGTGCCGTCGACATAAAAGGCAGCTTCCTGATGCGGATTTTCGCCATAGCGCAGGCTCTGCTGCAAGCGACCGCCAAACGCGCGGTAGTCCAGCGCATCGCCACCCAGTTCAGCGGCGAACCAGGAGCTGATGGCGGCGTCATAGGCGCCGGTGCGGCTGTAGGCTTTCGCGGCAAGACGGGCACGCGTTTCGCGCCGTGTCGCACCGCCGGTCTCTTCAAGCTCCGCAAGTACCTGCTGATAATCGCCGGGATCGACAATGACGGTGACGCTTGTATGGTTTTTCGAGGCGGCGCGAATCATGGCCGGCCCGCCGATATCGATATTCTCGATACACTCATCGAACGCCGCACCCCTGGCGACGGTCGCCTCGAACGGATAGAGGTTGACGACGAGAAGATCGATGTCGGGAATATCGTGGTCGGCCTGGGCGGAACGGTGGGCGTCATCGCCGCGCACCGCCAGGAGGCCTCCATGTACTTTCGGGTGCAGGGTCTTGACGCGGCCGTCCATAATTTCAGGAAATCCGGTGAGGTCGGACACGTCGCGCACCGCAAGGCCGGCATCGGCGATCGCCCGGGCGGTGCCGCCGGTTGAGAGAATTTCGATATCGCGGCCGCGCAGGGCCCGGGCGAACTCGATCAGGCCGGTTTTATCTGAAACGGATATCAACGCGCGTTTGATGATGGGGTCGGATGCGGTCATGTGGGAGCCCCTGGGGCAGCGAGGAGTGAACGGTGTGTCGCCGGATAGCACGCGTGGGCGTGCAGGTGAACTGCAACAAAGGACGCAGGTGGGGCGCCATCGCCCCGCATCCTGAAACCGGCACTATCGGTTACCGTACGACCACGTCACAATAGCCGGAAAGGTGGAAACGCATTACGGGGAAGTCTGATATGGGACTGGGAAGCGTCAAAGCACTGACATTCGACACTGGCGGCACAATTCTTGACTGGCACACCGGATTCAGTTCCGCGCTTGCGGAAGTGGGTGCCAGACACGGGCTGGAGCGGGACTGGGGGGCACTGACCAACGAACTGCGCCGCCGTTCGCTCGGCGCCATGATCAATCTCGGTGAGCATAAGCCGCCGGCCTACAATTTCGACGGTGCACACCGCAGCGCGCTTGACGGCATCATCGCCGAAAACGACCTTGATGCGTTCACCGAAGAAGAACGTCACATGATTGCCTATGACAGGGCGCATAACTTCGAGTGCTGGCCCGACTTTCCAGCCGTTCTGCCGAAGCTGCGCGGCTCCTATATCTGCGCTTCATTTACGATCCTGAGTTTCCGCATCATCATCGACACGGCACGGCGCAACGGCTTGAGCTGGGATGCGGTGATATCGTGCGAGGCCATCGGCAAATACAAGCTGCTGCCCGAATCGTACCAGACCGCGGCACGGTTTCTGCAACTGCAGCCGGACGAGTGCTGCATGGTGGCGTGCCACAACTTCGATCTGGACGCGGCCCGCGCCGTCGGATTCAAAACCGCCTTTGTGCGCCGTCCCGACGAATGGGGCGCGGACGGGCCGCCCGATCCTGAACCCAACCCGAAATGCGATATTATCGTCGACAGCTTCCCGGAGCTGGCCGAAGCGTTAGGGGTTCATTGAACCGCCGGTCAACGGTAGGCCTTCCGGTGCGGCAGTACGGTCCGGTCTTGCGGTCGCGGACTTCTCCAGGAGGCGGAATGCCCATTTGAGAGATGTTTCGCCCGAAACGGCGGTGTTGAGCACAATCTGCTGAGTGCGCTGGGGCACGCTGCGGTCGTCGAAATAAACGCTTTCTTCAAGTGCTGAAACCGCCCCCTTTGCGCTGAAGCGCCATCCGGTACGGTTTGGCAGCATGATCAGCACCGAGAGACCGTCCTGTGACAGTGTTGCCTTGACGGCCGGGTGGAGATGAAACCGGACGGCAACGTCATGCACCTTGCCGCTGGCGGCCTGGTCAGGCGCCGGTAGGAGCCGGTCCTCGCCACGCACATCGCCACCTTGTCGAGCGACGAATATCTGGCGCTGGTGAATGAGGCCAAACCGCTTTGCATAGCCATCGTGACGCGCGTTGACGATGGAACCTGTTTCGGCATGTCCGACCTCGACTCCGACATTTTCAGGACCGAATAAGAACGGGCCCGGTGCGAACATCTCAAGCCACTCTTGGGCAAGAACCACCGCGCTTGAGCGTTTTCCGATGGTCAGTGTGGAATGTGCCGCGGTCGCGGCGGTGGCGCGGCGCCACTCTCCTGGCCCGTCGGCGCAGTGGCCGCAGTTTACGACTATGCGCGTCGTGTCGTGAGACAGTTCAAATGACAAACACCCGGCATGTCCGGCGGCGCCTGTGTTCATTGCAGGGGCCGCGCCGGTGTCGACGATGGCAAGCGTTTTGCCCGCGGCGAGCCGTGCATATCCGGAATGACGGCACCGTTCGATTGGCAGTGCCTTACTGTTGGCTGCCTGCACGAGACTGGATATAGCCCGCCGTCGGGTTGCGCCCGCCCCGTTGAAGAGGGCGAGGCCGCCGTCGCCATGGCGCAGCGTCGCAAGGAACGGCAGCATCCGGTCAAGTGCGATCAGCAAACTGTCCGGTGCAGGGGTTTGCGTCGTTTCGAAAGCGTGGCGCAGCGGCACAAGATCGAGCAGCAGATCGACGAGAACCTCCGGATTGCGCGAGATGTGCCCTCCGTCGGGCAGAATCTGCCGGTCGAGCTCGCTTTCGAGCAACGCTGTGGCGCGTTCTGCATATTTCTCAAGACCCGCCATGCACACAATGGCGAAGTTGAGCGCGATTGCTCCCTTGAGCCGGGCGATGGGATCGCCGCTTGCAGGGATGCGGGCGAGAATGTGGCGCATCTGCCGCCCCAGCGATGCGAGAACCCGGCGCTGAAAGTCTTCGCCCGCACCGGTCAGGTAAAGCGGCGCATGACGCATCATGGCGATGGTGCGGTCCGACGTGACGGCAAGATCCCATGCCGGCCCTCTGCGGTGGACGTAGCGCTCGATCCAGTCTCCGACCAGTGCACGGGCCTGAGCCCGGGAAAGCTCATTCTCCGATACCGCCAGATCGGCAAGCCATTCAAACGAGAACAGGGCAGCCCGCCAGGCGGGGTCGGCGCCGGTGTGGGAGAAAGGCGAGGCAATGCCGAGATCTTGGCGCGAGCCGGCGAATGTCCATTGGCCGCGATACATCGCCTGCGCACGGTCGGGATCACCCGGTGCCAGGCCCAGGGGCGCATGAGAAATACGTTCGGGCGTCGGCGATTTGGCACGTGGCATCAGCCGGTTCAGGGCTTGGCGCAGACGCGCCGCGGTCCCGGAAGCGGTGCTGTGAGCGATATGCTGTGCGATAGACAGGGCGCCGTTCATGGTGCCCCGCTTTCGTGCGCGCGGGCCGTGAAACCCGGGCTGTGTGCCCGTCCTTTAGGGAGCTCGCAGTTTTTCGATATTTGCGGCGTAGGCCTCGGGCCCACCGTCAAAAGTCGCAGTGCCGGCAACAAGGACATCGGCGCCGGCGCCAATCGCCAGTGCTGCCGTATCGAAGTTAATGCCACCATCGACTTCAAGATCGATGTCCCTGCCTGAGCGGTCTATCCAGGTGCGCAGCGTTTCGATCTTCGAAAGCTGGCTCTCGATGAAGCGCTGCCCGCCAAAGCCTGGATTTACGGTCATCACGAGCACCAGATCGAGATCGTCGAACAAAGGTTCGACAGCTTCGACCGGCGTGCCCGGATTGATCGACAGTCCCACCTTGCACCCGGCCGCCCTGATTGCCTGCGCGGTGCGGTGGCCATGGGCCCCCGCCTCCGGGTGAAACGTGATGATATCGGCTCCGGCTTCAACAAACGCGTCGATAAAAGGATCGACCGGCGAAATCATCAAATGCACGTCGAATATTTTATCCGTATGTGGCCTTAACGATTTGATAACGCTGGGACCAAAAGAGATGTTTGGCACGAAATGGCCGTCCATTATGTCGAGATGGACGTAATCGGCGCCCGCCCGGTCAATGGCTGCGACCTCTTCGCCAAGCTTTGAAAAATCGGCGGCGAGAATGGAAGGGGCAATTTTAATGGCTCGGCTCATGTTGCGCCCTCAATATCAGCCGGGTGGTTGGGCCGCAAGGCACCGCTCAGTGTTTTTCAAGCAACGCTGCATAGAAGCCGTCGAGCCCGCCAAGCCGTGGCGGATCAAGCGGATAATGGGAGGGCAAGGTGCGCAGGTCGCCATGCGATGTGACGACGGGTCCGAGTTCTTCGAGCGCCAGCGTATCCGGTATCGGTGTGCGGACGAGGTTCGGATCATTTTCAAGCAGCACCGACACCTGATCTTCGCCCTCTTCGGGTTCCAGCGAACAGGTGCAGTAAACCAGCCTGCCGCCGCGCGGCAGCAGCGATGCTGCATGGGCAAGTAGGCTGCTCTGCATGGTGGCAAGGGCGGTAATATCGCCGGGCGAGCGGTTCGACAAAATGTCAGGGTGGCGCCTGATGGTGCCGGTTGCGGTGCACGGCGCATCCAGCAGTATGAGGTCCGGCGGTTTTTCCGGCCTGTAGGCAAGTGCATCGGCTTCGGCAAGATCCGCGTTCAGGCTCAAACGGGCAAGATTCTCACGGATCATTTCAAGGCGTCCCGCCGAACGGTCGATTGCCGTGACATGAGCGCCTTGTGTGGCCAGCTGAAGCGTCTTGCCGCCCGGCGCTGCGCACATGTCGAGAACCCGTTTGCCCCGCACATCGCCGAGCAGTTTCATCGGAAGTGCGGCGGCGGCATCCTGAACCCACCAGGCACCTTCTGAAAATCCCTCGAGCGCATCAATGCGCCCGGGCGATATCAGCCGGATTGTGCCGGTGGGAAGGAGGTGCCCCCCAAGTTTTGTCGCCCACGTTTCGGGATCCTGTTTTACAGAAATGTCGAGCGATGGCTCGTGAAGGTGAGCTTCGGAAATGGCACGTGCCGCGGTGTCGCCATAAGCTTTCCGCCACCGCTTCCACATCCAGGCGGGCGTATTGAGAACGGCCGCGTCCTGGCCCGCGAGGATCGTTTCGGTGTTTTCCGACACACGGCGCAGCACCGCGTTGATCAGCCCTTTAAAATTGCGCGCGCGCCGGTCGAGATCGGCGCAACGTACTGCAAGATCGATGGCGGCATGCGGCGGCACGTTGAGAAACAGGATTTGCGCCGCTCCAAGAGCCAGAATGACGCGGGCCGACCGAGCGGATTTCGGCAGCGGCCGCTTGAGATAGCGCGACACCGCATCCTCAATCTGGCCGGCGCGGCGCAGGGTAGTGGCAACAAGGTTTCGCACCAGCGCCCTGTCGCGCTGTGTGAAACTCTTCATCGAACCGCGATTGCCGTCACTGCGGAAGATGTCGTCGAAATGCCGGCCTTCATGCAGCACCTGATCGAGCAGGCGGGCGGCCTGTCGCCGCGCGGGCAGGCCGACCTGTGCGTCATTTGCCATGAATTGTTTCTTGTTTTGAGCTTGTCAGCGACGGGTATGTGTTCATGACCACGGGCATTATTCGACGAAATTAGATGCTGCGCTAGCATTGCGGGCCGCTGGTGTCGGGGAATTCGGCATTGCGGGTCGTTTGTGCACCAGTATTACGGTCGTTGCCACTGGCATCGGTTTGTTTGTACCCTATAAGATTGTGGGGAATGAATGGCAACTGCAAGAGGGTTTCCGCCACATGAGCAGCGATTCGAACTCCAAGATAGGTGTGCGAAAGTTGCCTGCTGCGGCGCAGCGTGCATTGAAAGAGGCCGACAGCCGGCGCGCGCGCCATGTTGCACTGTCGAGTAATCCTCCACGCGAGAAATATGGCCGGGACGGGCCGGAGCCAACCCGGTTCGGCGATTGGGAAAATAAGGGGATAACAAGCGATTTCTGATACTTAAGGGCTCCATACGGAGTATCTAGCATTGCTTTTACATCGCTAGTTTAAGCAGGTGCCAGCTTGAGTTTGCACCATGTATGCGCGTATCGGTCTTATTGTACTATTTAAAATATCACAATATTGTGCGATTTCATGGCACCGGAACATGCAATCTTGACGTGTCGCACTTTCGAGCAAAGGCAACTGCGATGCATACTGACCTCCTCAACCAGCATCTTATTGATGCGATATATGATGCCGCGATCGACGAAGACCGATGGCAGAATGTCGTTGATATGATGTCTGAGAAGGTTCCGGGGACGGCAACGACCATCACACGCCATGTCCTGGCGGATGACGTTCGGGTCAAACAGTTCACCAGCGGCATTCCGTCAGAATTTGTCGCGAAATACGATACCTATTACAAGACGCGCAATCCGGTCCCGCGGAGAATGCTCACGGTCACCGAACAGTCGCCGGTTTACGTCGACGACATATTTGAGCGCAAAGAATACTATGACACGGAGTACTTTCGTGAGTACCTCAAGCCGCAGAAATTTGCTACCGGAGTTTATTCCCGGCTTCTGGCAGAAGGCAATCAGATTTGCATGCTTGGGGCGCTCGTTCACGAAGACGGCGGCCCGAGCGTTGCCGGAAAAGCGTACAACTGCCTTGAGAAATACGCCCCGCATGTCTCGCGCTCGGCACGCATTTCACGGCACCTATCGAGCGCCGGTCTGATTGAGCAGAGCCTGGAAGACACATTGGCGCATGTCAGCGCTTCTATCTTCGTCCTGACCAAGACGCTGGCCATTGAGTATGCCAATAACGCGGCGAGGGACCTGCTTGCAAGCGGTGCCGGACTGCATCTGGATGCCAATGGCTGGCTGCACGCGGACGATACGGAATCTGACCAGCTGCTATATGCGAACGTCGCACATGCTCTGAAATGGTCGCAGCCGTCTCCGCCGTTTACGCTGCGCCACTACGGTGGACGCCGTCCGCTGACCGCCATCGCACTGAAGTTCAGCGGCGATCTGGCGCGCCAGACCCAGTTCGACCGACTTTTCTCGGATGGGCGCGAATTCGTAAGCCTGTTCATATTCAATACCAACGCACGCGTTTGTCCGGCCAGCGAGCTTGTGTCATCGACATTCGATCTGACCCCGTGCCAGACGCAACTTGCACTGGCTCTGTTCCAGGGCAAAACGCTGCAGACCTATTCCGATGGCGCCGGATTGTCCCGCAACACAGCACGCAATCACCTTGCTGCCATCATGCACAAAATGGGCACGAAGCGGCAGAGCGATGTCGTCACGATCATCGCGCAACTGGCGACATTATCTTCTGATGGTGTGTCCTGGAGTGATGCACACCTCAGGCAAAGCAGTTTCGGTTGAACGCAAACCGATCTAAAGCCCATCCACAAATTAGGGCGCGCCGTTTCCGGCGCGCACCCTTCAATGTGTTGTTACGCCGCGTCAGCTGCGGTTCTGGCGGTTCTCGATAAGATCCTCGACAACTGCCGGATCGGCAAGCGTCGACGTGTCACCAAGATTTGAGAAATCGTCCTCGGCGATCTTGCGCAGAATCCGGCGCATGATCTTGCCGGAGCGGGTTTTCGGCAGCCCGGGAGCAAACTGAATGAGGTCCGGAGAGGCAATCGGCCCGATCTCCTTGCGCACCCAGTTCTTCAGTTCCTTTTTGAGGTCGTCCGAACCGCTTTCGCCCGCCATCAACGTGACATAGCAATAGATGCCCTGGCCTTTGATGTCGTGCGGATAACCGACGACGGCGGCTTCGGAAACCCTTTCGTGGGCGACCAGGGCCGATTCAACCTCGGCGGTGCCCATGCGATGGCCCGAGACGTTGATGACGTCATCGACACGGCCGGTAATCCAGTAGTAGCCGTCCTCGTCGCGGCGGCAGCCATCGCCGGTGAAGTATCGGCCCTTGTAGGTGGCGAAATATGTCTCCACGAACCTGTCGTGGTCGCCATAGACAGATCGCATCTGACCGGGCCAGGAATCGAGGATCACGAGATTTCCCGATACCGCACCGTCCATGATGTTGCCGTCCGGGTCGACCAGAGCGGGCTGCACGCCAAAGAACGGTCGCGTCGCGGAGCCTGGCTTGAGAGAAATCGCACCGGGCAGCGGGGTGATCAGTATGCCGCCGGTTTCGGTCTGCCACCAGGTATCGACGATGGGGCATTTTCCATTGCCGACCTTGTGATAGTACCACTCCCAGGCCTCCGGATTGATCGGCTCGCCGACACTGCCGAGCAGGCGCAGTGACGAGCGGTCGGTACCGGTGACGAACTCATCGCCGGCACCCATCAGCGCCCGGATGGCGGTGGGGGCGGTGTAGAATATGTTCACGCTGTGCTTGTCGCAGACGCGCCAGAAACGCGACGCGTCGGGATAGTTGGGCACGCCTTCGAACATCAGCGTCGTGGCGCCATTGGCGAGCGGTCCGTAGACAATATAGCTGTGACCCGTCACCCAGCCGACATCGGCGGTGCACCAGTAGATGTCGCCCTCATGGTAGTCGAATATATACTCATGCGTCATCGCCGCGAACATGAGATAGCCGCCGGTCGTGTGCAGCACGCCCTTGGGCTGGCCGGTTGAGCCCGACGTATAGAGGATGAACAGCGGATCTTCGGCGTTCATTTCCTCAGGTGGGCAATCGGCATCGACCTGCTCAAGCTCTTCGTGTAGCCACAGGTCGCGGCCGCTGGTCCACGGAACGTCGTTTCCGGTGCGGCGCACAACGAGCACCTTTTCCTCGCCCGTGCACTTTTTCAGCGCCTCGTCGGTATTGACCTTGAGCGGAATGGTGCGGCCGCCACGAACCCCTTCATCGGCGGTGATCACGAAATTTGACTTGCAGTCGACGATGCGACCAGCAAGCGCATCCGGCGAGAACCCGCCAAAGACGATGGAGTGCACGGCGCCGATGCGCGCGCAGGCGAGCATCGCATAGGCGGCCTCGGGGATCATCGGCATGTAGATCGTGACCCGGTCGCCTTTGGCAACGCCGTTGCGCTTCAGGACATTGGCAAAACGGCAAACCTGATCATACAGCTGCGTATAGGTGATCGACTTGTCATCGGTAGGTTCGTCGCCCTCCCAGATGATGGCGATCTGATCGCCGCGCGTTGCGACATGGCGGTCGACGCAGTTGGCGCACACATTCAGCGTGCCGTCCTCGTACCACTTGATCGATACGTTGTCGTAGTCGTAAGAGGTGTTTTTGACCTTGGAATACGGCTTGATCCAGTCGAGCCTTTTGCCGTGCTCGCCCCAGAACGCGTCCGGGTCGTCGACACTCGCCTGATACATTTCCAGATACTTGTCATTGTTGATATGGGCGCGCGCCGCCCACTCCGGCGTGACCGGATATATGTGTTCCTCAGACATTTCGGAAACCACCTCCCCTGGAAGGAATTTTTCTCGGCGGCATTATGGTGGGTGGCGTGCCTAACGGCAACCACGGCATCGGTCAGACTTTGGTATTGCGACGATTGGCGCAAGTGCTTACGCCGCGCCAAGCGCACCGAAATAGACGTGCGCAGCAATCACAGACAGCGATACGCGTGCCAGGGCCCTTCCCTTGCAAGGGCCCGCAACGCAGACACCGTCGCCGAGTTGGAAGCGGGCGCCATGGGTTGTACAAAGAAGCTGCGAACCATCGCGAGTGAGAAAGCGGTCGGGGAAGGTTTCAAGCGGCGTTCCCTGATGTGGGCAGGAGTTGATGTAGCCGAACACCGCACCGCTGTGGCGGACGACAATGATGTCATGCCGGCTGTCACCGATGGCGACTTCAAATCCCCGGGCGCCGGGGTCGGCGAGCTCGTCGAGACGGCACAACGGCACCCCATGACCGGCAGCGGTCGGTCCCTTCATGCACCGAACCAGCCAATAATGGCGCCCATGATCGCCAGCACCCCGAGCCAGTGGGTGCCGTCGATCACGGTCAACATCGGCCTTTGGCCCTGAAAGCGGTGGTTGACCGCCATGGTGGTCAGGACGAAGCCGAACCACACGAAAACCGCACTGATGATGCCGCCGGAAATGCCGGTGCTGCCGACGTGACCGATGAGGCCGGCAAGAATGTAGGCGATGATGAGTTGCGCGATCGCGGCGACGATGAAGGGCAGCGGCGATGTCTTGCCGCCGGGCCCCTTGAAATCGTCCGCGCTCAGTCGGGCAGCAGCCATCCACTGCTTGCCGAGCGATCCATAATACAGCGCGCCGAAGCCGAACCCCGCAGCCGCGGCAACAAGTACCGCGATGTAGTTCATTCCTGAAAATGCCATGGCTGTTCTCCCGGATTAGCTGACCTTGTGCACTATATCATCGCGGCCAAGTGCGGGTAGCGTCCGCACGCCGGTACGCCTGATTTCGGAATCTTCAAACTGGCGCGTCACCGGCAAGCATCACATCGGCGGTCGGCAGGGTTTGGGTGAGAATATCGAGATGCAGACACTCCACACCGGTGCCGTTCGCTTGTGCATTGAGATTGGCCGCTTCCAGTGCGAACCGGTCATTGTCGGCACCGGTGCCGCGGGCAGCGCCGGCAAGTGCTGCGGTAATGGCCATGAGCCCGGCACCAGAGGCATCGGCAGAAGGCGGCAGTTTTCGTCTACGAAGACGCGGCATTCCGCTGTAATGCGCAAACGCAGGGCCATGACCGCTCAAGGGGCTTTCTTGAGACCACCCATGGCACACACCTTGCGCCATTCGGCGTCGCTCACCGGTTGCACCGAAAGCCGGGAGTTATTCACCAGAACCATGTCGGCGAGATCGG
This sequence comes from Hyphomicrobiales bacterium, assembly GCA_021775755.1. Classification (GTDB taxonomy): domain Bacteria; phylum Pseudomonadota; class Alphaproteobacteria; order Rhizobiales; family JAJFHB01; genus JAJFHE01. The sequence continues at coordinate 15,587 of JAJFHE010000045.1, forward strand.
GTTCACCTTTGACATCGTCCAGGCTGACCGGTGCCGGCATATCGCACACGGCTTTAACGTCCACACACTCCCAGGTTCCACTTCCATCGGTCGAATCGGGGTGTGCAAGCGCCGCGATCTCGACGATTCCAACGACGCGCTTTTCATTGACCGAGTGATAGAAAAAGCCGAGCTCACCAAGCTTCATCTCTCGCATTTTGTTGCGTGCCTGGTAGTTGCGCACGCCATCCCATTCTTCGCCAGGTGCCGTCGACGCTTTTTGGTCTTCCCAGGACCACGCACCCGGTTCGGATTTGAAAAGCCAGTATGCCATTGCTCAGACCTCCGGTGCCTTGACCGTCCACTTCCAGGGACGGATATCGACGGTTGCGAAGAGGCCGGCCTGCGCATAGGGGTCGCGCGCAAGCGTTGCCTCAAGATCGGTAATGCTGCCGGCCTCGAGCAGCAGAAGGCTGCCGTTCATCTTCTCGCCGGCCTCGTCCGTAAACGGTCCGCCAGCCTTCAGGGCATCGCCCAGGCTTTGCAGATATTCAACATGCGCCGCGCGGTTTGCGGCGCGCAGTTCGTGGCCGTCGGGCTTGTCTGAGCAGATTACGGCATAGAGCATGCGGGTTGGTCTCCAAGAACTTTCAAAATGGGCAAGGTCATGGCCTGGTCAATCAGGTTTCGGATTTAATCGGACGGTTGAGAAGCCGTTCTATAGCGCTTTCCACGTCTATGGTGCCCTCGACAATTTCGTGAACGCTCCGGCATATCGGCATATCCACGCCCATCTGATCGGCCATTTCGCAGACGACCTTTGCGGAATAGACGCCTTCGCTAACGGAATTGCGCGCGCCGGTCACTTCCGCAACGCTCAGTCCTTTGCCAAGTGCCATGCCGAGCGACATGTTGCGCGACTGCGAAGAATTGCAGGTGAGGATGAGATCGCCGAGGCCGGAAAGACCGGCAAGCGTTTCGGGCCGCGCGCCCAGGGCCGTACCAAATCGTGACAGCTCAGCAAAACCCCTCGTCGTCAGCGCCGCGCGGGCACTGGCGCCAAGCCCCTTGCCATCGACAATGCCGCAGGCGATGGCAAGGACGTTCTTAACGGAACCACCCACTTGAGCGCCGATCATGTCGCCGGACAGGTAGGGTCTGAAGGCGGGGATGGAGAGCGCCTCGGCGACCGGGCGGGCGTGTTCGGCATCGCGGCCGGCCAGCGTTACGGCGGTGGGCAGGCCGCGCGCGACATCGGCGGCAAAACTCGGGCCCGAAAGTACCATGGCGTTACCGCCGGGCAGCACCTCGTCGAGTACCTGGGTCATCAGTTTCGCGGTGCCGCGCTCAATGCCCTTGGAGCAGATCACGAGAGCTGTTTCAGACGATATATGCGGCGCCAGATCGGCAAGCACTGTCCGCAGGGCCTGTGCCGGAGTGACCAGCAAAAGCGCGCCGCAGGCGCTAAGGCCGGTCAGATTGTCGGTGGCGCGAATACCCTTGTCGAGCGGCACGCCGGGCAGAAACACCGTGTTTTCATGGGTCTCGTTAACGGCGGTGCAGACTTCGCGCTCGCGCGCCCAGATCAGTGTGTCCGCACCGGCTCTCGCCGCAACGCTTGCAAGCGCCGTTCCCCATGCACCGCCGCCCACGACGCCGATGCTTTCAATACGATCCGATGTCATGGATGCTCCGGTTTCTCCAAGCCCCACAGGGGTAGCACTGCTTACGCCTTGACGCCAGCGCCGGGCACCGCCTCTGCGTCCGGATCGAGCGGCCAGCGCGCCCTCGGCATAACGTCAAGATTGTCCGCAGCTCCCCCGGCAAGCCGTTCCGCCGCGGCCCACGCGATCATGGCGGCATTGTCGGTGCACAGGGCGTGCGGCGGACAGCACAGGCGGTAGCCGCGCGCCTGGCACAGGTTGTTGAGCACTTCGCGCAGCCGTGTGTTTGCAGCAACACCGCCCGCAACCACAAGAACCGGTGTTTCCAGATCGTTGTGCCGCGCTTCGAATCGCGTCATGGCGCGCCCGGTGCGGTCGCGCAGGCAATCGGCTGCCGCTTCCTGGAATGCGGCGCAGATGTCGGCGCGCAAATCTGGGTCGTCGCGATGCGTCCTGTTTACCGCGTGCAGCACCGCAGTTTTCAGTCCGGAAAACGAGAAATTGCAATCGTCCTGGCCCATGAGCGGACGCGGCAGGGAGATGGCGTTGCGATCGCCGGAGGCGGCTTCGCGCTCTACCGCCGGTCCGCCTGGATATCCAAGGCCGAGGAGCTTTGCGGTTTTGTCGAAGGCCTCGCCGAGGGCGTCGTCGAGCGTCGTGCCAAGGCGGGTGTACTGCCCGACATTCTCGACGATAAGAAGCTGGGTGTGGCCGCCGGACACGAGCAGCAGCAGATAGGGAAACGCGATGCCGTCCGTCAGTCTTGCGGTAAGCGCATGGCCCTCGAGATGATTGACCGCGACAAAGGGTTTGCCGGTGACCAGCGCCAGACCCTTCGCGGTCATCAGGCCGGCGATGATGCCGCCGATAAGGCCGGGGCCTGCGGTTGCCGATATGGCATCCACGCCGTCAAGGCCAAGCGATGCGTTCATGAGCGCGCGGGCGACAATCCGGTCGAGGTGCTCGACATGGGCGCGCGCGGCGATTTCCGGCACAACACCGCCATAGGGGGCGTGCGCTGCATCTTGTGAGCGTACCTCGTTTGAAAGGATTTCGCCGTTCCCGAGCGCGTCCCGCCGCACGATCGCCGCGGCGGTTTCGTCGCATGACGATTCAATGCCGAGCACCACAAGCGGCCGGTTCTCGGATTGGGGGAATTTCGTTTGCGCGGACATTGCGAAGGCGCTAGTCGTTATGGCTCCAACGCGCGTCCTAGCAGCTACAAAGAGGCTCATGCAAACTCTACCGCTCAGGATCGGCACCCGCGGCAGCGCGCTGGCGCTTGCTCAGGCACATGAAGTCAAGGCACGGCTGCGCGCCGCGCACGGCTATTCAGAGACCGATGTTTCCATCGTGACGATCACCACGACCGGCGACCGGGTAACGGACAGACCGCTCGCCGACATCGGTGGAAAAGGCCTCTTCACGAAGGAAATCGAGATCGCGCTCAATGAGGATGCGATCGATATCGCGGTGCATTCCATGAAGGACATGCCGGCGGAACTGCCACGCGGCTTCGTCATCGAAACGATCCTGCCGCGGGAAGACCCGCGCGATGGGTTTTTGAGTCCGAAGGCAAAACACCTCACGCAGTTGCCCGAAGGCGCCGTGGTCGGTTCGTCGTCGGTACGGCGGCAGGCACAGATCAAACGGCTGCGGCCCGATCTTGAGGTGGTCATGTACCGAGGCAATGTGGACACCAGGCTGCGCAAACTCAAGGAAGGTCAGGTGGATGCGACGCTTCTTGCCTGCGCGGGCCTGAAACGGCTCGGCCTCGGGCACGAAATTACTGTGGCACTTGAAGCCGATGAGATGCTCCCTGCCGTGGCACAGGGAGCCATCGGCATCGAAGTGCGCGAAGCGAACGATGAACTGCGGGCCGCATTGACGGCACTGGACGACCAACCGACCAACATTGCAGTGGCGGCGGAGCGGGCGTTTCTCGGTGTGCTCGATGGATCGTGCCGCACGCCGATTGCCGGTTACGCGGAATATACAAGCGACGGCCTGCTGACGCTCAAGGGTATGGTGCTCGCCCCGGACGGCTCGCAGTGGCATGAAGGCGAACGCAGCGGACTGGCCAGCGATGCGGTTGAGATGGGCCGCGATCTGGGTAGCGATCTTGCCGACCGGCTCGATCCGGCCTGGATGGTGTAGGCGCCATGCATCTGCTCGTCACCCGGCCGCGCGATGACGCCGGTCCGTTGGCCGCGGAACTTCAGCGCCGTGGCCATCGCGTGAGTTTGGAGCCGCTGCTGAAAATTGTTGCGACCGCGGCGCCGGGTCCTGCCCACGCGCGGTATCAGGCGGTGCTGGTAACCAGTGCGAACGGGGTCCGTGGTCTCGTTACGGCCGGGCTCAAAGAGCGCCTGCGCGATACGCGCGTGCTGGCCGTCGGCGCGGCATCGGCAGTGGCTGCACACGAGGCTGGATTTTCCGATGTGACGTCGGCTGACGGCGATCTTGAAACGCTTGCCGGCCTCGTCGGCGCCGCCTGCGTCCCGGGCGATGGAGTGTTGCTCTATGCGTGCGGCTCCACGGTGTCGGGCGACCTCAAGGGCATGCTCGAGGCGCCGGGCTATTCGGTCGAGCGCCTTTCGCTTTATGAGGCGCGGCCGGCGAAGGCGTTGTCGCGCAATATCGGCGATGAACTCAAGGCCGGTACGATCGACGGCGTTCTCCTGTTTTCACCCCGAACGGCGGGGATCTGGAGTACCCTTATCCGGGCCGAAGGTCTCATGGACACGATGGGAGCGTTGCGGTTCTACTGTTTGTCGCGCGCCGTTGCAGCCAAAGTTTCGCTCGATCAGGGTATTTCACATGCGTCTTTGCGAGTGGCCGAAAGTCCGGATATAGAGGCGCTGCTTGATGTCATTGAGGCTGATTCGAAAACCGCTGCAATATGACGTGACAGGGGCCCGGCGTTAAGTCGATTTTTGCACTCCGGTCTGATAATGTGACGGCAATCGGGCGAGGGATCAGCGCGGCGGCGCGAAGCGACGCGAACAGGCATGCAGGAAACGTGACCATGGCTGGCAAGAGCTCAGGCGGATCCAACCGCCGTAAAGGCGCAAGCGCTGGACGCGGCGGCGCCACTCACAAGCCCTCCGCTCCTCCGATAATCGATTTGGAGGCGACCGAGGTTGCCGGCGATGCGGGATCCGCCGAGGCGGCCGCATCGGCGACGCCGATGGATGATGACACAACCGGCGCAAGGCGCAGCGCACGCGGCGGCTATCGGGTTCGCGCCCGTGCCCGTGCCTGGCGCTCCGCGTTCAGGGATCAGGTCAGTTCGCGCGCGGAAAACCTGCCCTGGATCCGCATCATCGCGTTTGGCGCCGGGTCGGTTGTGCTTGTGGCCTTCGGTATCTGGGTTGGTTCCTCGGTCGGACCGCGAGCCCTCGTGCCGGTGGCGACGGCCGATCTCGAAGCGGAAACGCAAGCGCAAATCTCCGCCATCGAAACCGCCGTGAACGACATACATGCTGCGTCAAGCGGCTATGGCGAAAGGTTCGATGCGCTGGAGCGGCGTTTTGACCAGCTGTTCGGCGAAATCGGCGAAGCGGAGCGCCGCGCCGGTGAGGCCGGGTCGGGGCTGGCGGAGTTGCGGGCGGCGTTGGAGGATCTGCCAGGTGGCGGAGAAGCGGCGGACCCAGAAACGGCGGGGCGCCTGCAGATGCAGTTGAGTGGCGTTGCCGACCGTCTGGGCGCGCTTGAAGCGGCGGTGGGTGCGCTGTCTGACGCAGTGCCCGCGGACGGGGCCGGTGATGACCGTCTCGACGAGCTTGCCCGCGCCTTTGAAGGGCTTGAAGAAACCGTGCAGGCGGCAACGCAGGCCGTGCAACCGGACAATGGCCGTCTTGAAGGCCTGATCGGAAATCTGCAAAACACCCTGACGGGCCTTGAGGAACGCATCGAGGCGCGGCTGGCAGAGCTGGAACAGCCGCAGCCAACAGTTTCCGCATCGGTCTCGCCGATTGTTGCGGCGTCGGCCGCGTTGCACTTTGCGGTACAAAGCGGCGCTCCCTATGGCGCCGAATTCAAGCGAGTTGCGGAACTGGCGCCCGGGCTTGCGGGGCTTGAAAACCTCAACAGGTTTTCAGACACAGGCATTCCACCACGCGATGAACTGGTGCGGCGGTTCGGCGAACTCGCACAAAACCTAAAAGCCCGGATAGGCGGCGCCGCCCAAGCGGCGCCCGGCGGGGAAGATGTGGTGTCGGGCCTGTGGGACAAGGTCCGCACGATGGTTGATATTCGCCGTGCCGGCGAGCTTGACCGCAGGGCGGCGCTCGGCCGTGTCGAGGAAGCACAGGGGGCTGTGAACGAGGGTGATCTTGTTGCCGCACTTGCAGCGCTCGGACAGGTAAAGGGTGTGGCAGATGTGGAAATCGCCGCCTGGACAGTACCGGTGCGCGCCAGGCTCAATGCCGACCGCGCCATGGATCTGCTGCTGCGCCGCGCCATAGGCACCGTACCCGCAGCCGGCCGGTCGGGGAGCTGACGGGATCATGCTGCGCCTCGTCGCCATATTCGTGGTCATTGCGTTGCTTGCAGCCGCTGCGACATGGTTTGCGGACCGGCCGGGCGAAATTACGCTTACCTGGCTAGACTATGAAATCCGCACCAGCTTGATGTTTGCCGGGGCGATGCTGATCGCCGCACTGGCTCTTCTGGCGATTGCCTGGTCGGTGCTGCGCGCAATAATCGGAGCGCCTGGCACAATCACGGCATTTTTCCGCGACCGGCGCCGCGAGCGCGGGCTCGATGCGTTGACGAAAGGCGTGGTTGCGGCGGGTGCGGGAGATGCTGTGGCGGCGAAACGTTATGCCTCGCTTGCGGGGAGGTTTCTCGGCGATGCGCCGCTCGCCCGGCTGCTGCAGGCCCAGGCGGCGCAGCTCAGCGGCGACGAGGTGACCGTCAAGCGAGTTTTCGACACGATGTTGCAGGCGCCCGAAACCGAAGTTCTTGGATTGCGCGGGCTTTTTGTACAAGCGCGCCAGGATGGAGACCAGACGCGTGCCCGTGCGCTTGCGGAGCGCGCACTCGCTCTCAACCCACATCTTTCCTGGGCGGCACTAGCGGTGCTTGCCATGCAGTCGGCGGACGGTGACTGGGAGAGCGCGGAACGCACTATTGAAGAGTGCAAGCGCCACAAACTCTTCGAGCCGCGCGAAGCGGCGCGTAAAGTGGCCGTTGTGCTGACGGCCCGCGCCATGGCAATTGAGGACACTCAACCACAGGTGGCGCTTGGATTTGCGGAGCGCGCGCACAAACTTGCGCCGGAACTTGCGCCGGCAGCAATTGTCGCCGGTCGGCTGCTTGCGGCCATGGACCAGACCCGCAAAGCAAATCGTGTACTTGAAAAAACCTGGGCACTCTCGCCACATCCAGAACTTGCAGAACTCTACGGCGGCGTTCTTTCCGGGCGTTCGCCACGCGAACGCCTGAAGCGCGTCAAGGCACTCGTGCGCAAATCACCGGCGGAGTACGAAGGCCCCATCGCCATTGCCCATGCCGCCCTGGCGGCGTTCGAATGGGACGAGGCGCACGAAGCCCTGGAGCCGCTTCTGGATGATTTTCCCTCAGCGCGGGTATGTGGGTTGATGGCCGAACTGGAACAGGGCGCCAATGCGGATGAAGGCCGCGTGCGGGAGTGGCTGGCGCGGGCAATGCATGCGCCGCGCGATCCGGTATGGACGGCGGACGGCTTTGTCTCCGACACGTGGAAGCCGTTTTCTCCGGTGACGGGAGAGCTGGATGTATTTGTCTGGCGGGTTCCGGTCGAAGGAATTGCACTGCCGGATAAGAGCGGGGTTCAGCACGCCTCGGCGGTACCCGCAATCGCGGACGGCAGCGCAGAACAGTCCGGTTCGCGTGAGGAGAGCGCCAAGGAGAGCACTGGGGACACCGCGCCGCCGCCGGCACACGATGCAGAAGCCGGCCATGAGGGCGACAGTGTCCGCTCCGAACCGGCGAAGGCTGACGATACGGACGATGGATCCGGCGACGACGTTGCAGGCAGTGGGGAAGATACTCCTGCGGCAAAACCACGGATCTTCGTGCCACCGCGGGCGCCTGACGACCCGGGCCCCGATCCGCGTGACGAAGAGCCTGGTGGAAACTGGTTCCAGGGCCTTTTTGCGCGGTAGTGCGCGAAGTGCAGCGTAAGGCGGTCCGGCGCATGCATTTTGCGCATGCATTGGCCGGTTGCATTGCGTTCCATGAAGCGGTATCAGGACGGCGTGACCGGCACGCTGGTTACCGGTCCTTGCGGGGCCGCTATAGCTCAGTTGGTAGAGCGGCGCATTCGTAATGCGTAGGTCGGGTGTTCGAGTCACCCTAGCGGCACCATTTTTCACGTCTTCAGCAGTTTGCGATGTGAGTGCCGTCTCGCGGCCGACTTGCATACGCGCAAATGCGCGGGCCCGGGATATGGCAGCCGCGAGAATCCGTCAAACTGAGGATTTGTCCGGTCCCCACAAATTTTCAAAAGCGAGTGGCGCAAGTCAAAATGGGCGGCACAGCCGGAAATTGTGCTTGGTACTCCAGGCTTGTTGCAGATTTGTAACTTGCACCTGCGGCACACCGGTGCTTTCCTTGAAAGCGGCGCGTTGAGGGCCGCTGCCTTGTCAAGTCTGGAGTGTTGGTACACAATCTGTCCAGTACTCATAATTGTCGACATGAATTGAACTGCGGAGCAGAACTCATGCGCAGGATCTTTTTAGTGGCGCTCCTCGGATTGGCGGTTTTTGCCGCCACGGCGCCTGCTCAAGCGGCGAAGCGAATCGCGCTCGTCATCGGAAACTCGAACTACGAAAATGTCGGTGCGCTGGCCAATCCTGAGAATGATGCTCAGGCGATGGCGGAAGTGCTCGGCGAGGTTGGTTTTGAAGTTATCCTCAAAACCAATGTCGACTATCGCGGCATGTCGCGGGCGATTCGCGATTTCGGCAAGCTGCTGAGGTCTGCGGGACGTGACACCGTCGCCCTGTTTTTCTACGCTGGGCATGGTGTGCAGGCGAGCGACACCAACTATCTGCTACCGATCGGCGCGGAAGTCGATGCCGAACCCGATCTCGTTGGCGAGGCGGTCAATGCAAATTGGGTGCTCAGCCAAATGGAATCCGCCAGTAACGGCCTCAATATCGTGATTCTCGATGCCTGCCGGAACAATCCGTTCAGCGGCTCGTCATTCCGTTCAGCATCGCGCGGGCTTGCGCGACTTGATGCGCCGACCGGCTCGCTGATCGCCTATTCGGCGGGGCCCGGCGAGGTTGCCGCGGACGGGCGCGACGCAAACAGCCCCTATACCAAGGCCCTTGTAGCGGCTATGCGCCGGCCCGGCCTTGAGCTTTTGAGCATGTTCCGCCAGGTGCGGATCGCAGTCGAAGAAGAAACGAGGGGCAACCAAACGCCATGGGAGGAGCAATCTCTCAGGGGAGATTTCTTCTTTACGCCGCCGGTGCAAAATGCGGCCGTGCCTTCGAACCAGGGCGGAGCCACGGGTACGACACCGACGCAGTCTCAACCAGGTGCCAACCCCGCCGCCGATATCGCGTTCTGGAACACGGTCAAGGACAGCAACAACCCGGATGAACTGCAAGCCTATCTCGACGCGTATCCGGACGGCCGGTTCCGGGCCCTCGCACAGATCCGCATCGCTCACGCAAATGCCGCCGAAAGCGCCGGCACCGCGATTCCCGATGAGAGCACCGTAGAAGATTCGCGTGGCCGCGTTAGCGTCAATGAAGAAGGCGGCCTGAGGTTGCTTGGTATGACGGTGGAAAACCTGAACGCCGATCTGCGCAACCGTCTCGGCATCGCCGCAAACGTTGAAGGCCTTGTGGTGACCGAGGTCGCAAATAGCAGCGTTGCGTGGGAGCGCGGAATTTCACCGGGCAGCGTGATTGTCGATGTCAACCATACGGTTGTTGCGGCGCTGTCCGATCTCGCAACCCAGACGACGCGGCTGGCGGCCGACGGCCGCCCCTCGGCGTTGATGCGCGTTGTCGATCCTTCGTCAGGCTCGCCTTCATTTATTGCGTTTCCCCTGTCCGGTTTGACTATCGATCAGGTCGGGCGGGTGCCGGAGCGCTCGCAATCGTCCGGCGGGTCGTCGGGCAACAGCATTCAGCAAGGCGGGTCGTCAGGCAGCAGCATCCAGCAAGGCGGATCGTCGAGTGGCGGCCAGGGGCAGTCGCTCGGCGGGAGCCAGCAGGGTCAGTCGTTGGGCGGCGGCAGCCAGGGTCAGTCGTTGGGCAGCGGCAATCAGCAGCAGGCGCTGGTTGACCCGGACCAGCAGTCCGGGTCGTCGCTGTCGAGCACGGAACGTCAGGCTGAAGAATGGTTCCAGATCGGCGAACAATACTACTACGGTAACGACCGGGCGCAGAACTACGCCGAGGCCATAAATTGGTATCGGAAGGCGGCCGAGTACGATCACGCCGAAGCGCTGTTCTCGCTCGGCTGGGTCTATGCAGAAGGCCAAGGCGTTACCAAGGATATGAGAGAGGCGGCGCGATGGTACCGGCGTGGGGCGAGTACCGGCCATGCCAGCTCGCAATTCCAGCTTGGCTATCTCTATGATATCGGCGAAGGCGTAGGCCAGGACGACCGCGAGGCGGTCAAACTCTACCGCCAGGCCGCGGCAGGAGGGATTGCCGGTGCCAAGAACAATCTTGCGATCATGCTCGACGAAGCGCGCGGTACGGCGCGCGATCCGGCGGGCGCGGCGAGAAATCTGGTGGAAGCGTATGTCGCCGGTTACGAGGCGTCGCAAACGTGGCTGTTTGAAAAGGCAGACCAGTGGGCGGTTAACACGCGGCGTGAAATCCAGAAACTATTGCAACGCTCCGGACACTACACCGGTCCCATTGACGGCGGCATCGGGCCGGCATCACGGCGTGCGCTGGAAAGTTACCGACGGGCGAATGGCGGCTAGAGCGGGATCCGGACGGCAAATCGCTCTGGCGCCCGGCAGACATAAACGATAGATTTCGGCGCTCCGCACATGTCGTGCGGGGCGCTGAATCATTTGGGCCGGGACCACATCACGTGCACTGTTTCTCCGATGCAGAGATGCAAAGGCGGCTGCAGAACCTGCGTCGTCTTATGGATTTCACGGGACTCGACGCGGTCGTGCTGACGTCGTTTCACAATGTGCTCTACTACAGCAATTTCTGGATGACGCCGTTCGGGCGGGGACATTATGTGGTGGTGCCCCGGCGCGGCGACCCGGCCGTCATCGCGCCGCGCATCGAGTTCGACAGGCCGGAAAAACTGTCGTGGTTTGAAGACGTCCGCATCTATTGGGATACACGCAGTCCGCTCGACGGGGCGATACGCTATGTGTCCGAGGTGCTGAGGGACAACGGCATTGAGGACGGGCGTCTGGGTATTGAGGAAGACTACATTCCGGTTAGTCTCTATCGCGGCTTTGAGACGACACTGCCGCGGTTTGGCTTTGTCGACGTGACCCATGCCATCATGCGCCAGCAGATCGTCAAGTCAGCCGAAGAGATTGCGCATATCCGAAACGGTGCGGAGATCGCAACGATCGGCGCCGAAGCGTTTGAACGGGCGCTTGAAAAGGGCGTGAGCGAAATGGCGGTTGCACGCCGGGCCGTCGGCGCCATGGAAGACGAGATTGCGAGCAGATTTCCCGACATCGAACATGATGGAACCTTTTCCTGGTGCCAGTTCGGCAGGGAGCACACCTATGTGGCGCACAATCCGAACACGCCGCAAACACTGAGAGACGACGAACTCATCAGTTTGAATGTCTTCCCGATGATTGCCGGATACTATCATCTTCTGGAGCGCAGCATGTTCGTAGGCAAAATGCCGGACGACGTGCGCAAGCCCTTGGAGGTCTGTTCGGCGGCGCACGAGGCGGGCATCTCCGCGGTACGCCCCGGAGTGCGCTGTAACGAGATTGACGATCACGTCAATCCGATATTCGAGGAAGCCGGCTATATCGCTGACCGGACATTCGGAACAGGCCATTCGTTCGGCATTATGGGGCAATGGTACGGGCGCGATGAAATCGGCGAGTTGCGACCCTATAACGACACAGTGCTTGAGCGCGATATGGTGATTTCGATCGAACCGATGATCTCCGTGCCCGGGGTCGGCGGTTTTCGCCATGCCGATATGTTGCTCGTAACCGAAGATGGGTCGGAAGTGCTGACCACATACCAGCGCGGTGTTATCGTTGTTTAGCTGCGGCGCGGCACAATCGGGTGCGCGCATCTGCGGCCCGGGCGTCTGCGGGGCAGGCGTTTTCCGGCAGGTTATGCGGGGAACATGAAACTCGAACTCGACCATACGGAAGAAGCCATCGCCCTGCGGCTGGCGCGCGATGTAAAACCGAACTATCTGCGCGACTGGGTTTACGGCGGCATTGACGGAGCGATCACGACATTCGCCATAGTTGCCGGCGTTGTCGGAGCAGACCTTTCAATTCGAGTGATTCTCATTCTCGGCGCGGCAAATCTTCTGGCCGACGGCCTGTCCATGGCGGCGGGCAATTACAGCGCCACCAAGACCGAGGTTGACGAATACAAGCGTCTCGAAGCGATCGAGCGGATGCACATCGCCCATGTTCCAGAAGGCGAACGCGAAGAGGTCCGGCAGATCCTGAGATCCAAGGGGCTGGACGGCCCGGCCCTCGAAGAAGCCGTTGACGCGATCACGGAGGACGAGGAACGCTGGGTCAACACCATGCTGGTGGAAGAGTACGGAGTGTTGCCCAACACCCGCTCGCCGCAGCGGGCCGCCTGGAGCACGTTCGCAGCCTTTGTGGTGTGTGGCGCTGTTCCACTGCTGCCCTTTATCGTGGGAGTTGAGCACGCATTCGCGCTTGCCATTCTGCTTACCGGGATCGTGTTTTTTGCGATTGGCTCGGCCAAGAGCAGATGGTCTCTCACTTCGTGGTGGCGGTCCGGCCTTGAAACCCTGGCAATAGGGTTAGGCGCGGCGGGAGTGGCTTACGCCATCGGCGATTTTCTTGAACGCATGATCTGACGGGGACGCATCGCAATGACAGGCATGGAAATAACTGAAGTCCGCGTTTATCAGGTAGACCTGCCTTTGAAGGAGGGCCGCTACTCCTGGGCCGATGGCAAGTTCGTCGATGCTTTCGACTGCACGGTGGTGGTGGTCGAAACGGCCGGCGGTGCAAAGGGATACGGTGAGGTCTGCCCGCTTGGCCCGTTTTATCTGCCGGCATTCGGCAAAGGCGCGCGTGCGGGAATGGCGGAGGTCGTGCCGCATCTCCTCGGCCTCGATGCAACGGAACTTGGATGCGTGAACCTTGCAATGGACCGCGCCCTGCTTGGCCACCCTTATGTGAAGTCGGCTCTCGACATGGCCTGCTGGGATCTGGCGGGCAAGCGTGCCGGCATGCCCGTATGCGATCTGTTGGGGGGCCGCCACGGCACAGCCGTTGCACTCTACCGCGCTATTTCACAGGAGGCGCCTGAACAAATGGCTGAGAAAATCGCCGGTTACCGCGACGAAGGCTACACGAAATTCCAACTGAAAGTCGGGGGTGATCCGGTTGACGACGTTGCACGGATCCGGGCGTCGCGCAACGTGCTCGACCGGGGTGAGATTCTCGTCGCGGATGCAAACACCGGCTGGCTGATGCACGAGGCGGCGCGGGTGTGCGACGCGGTTTCCGATGTCGATGTCTATATAGAACAGCCATGCAGGACCTATGAGGAATGCCTGACCATCCGCCGCCGCACCGCACGGCCTTTCGTGCTCGATGAAAATGTCGATGGCCTGCACATGCTGCTGCGGGCCCATGGCGACGGCGCCATGGATGTTATCAACCTGAAGATTTCAAAGGTTGGAGGGCTGACCAAAGCACGCCAGATCCGCGATCTTTGCGTCGAACTGGGCGTCGCCATGACAATCGAGGACAGCTGGGGAGGCGATATCATTACGGCGGCGATTGCGCACCTTGCGCACTCAACGCCTGAACGGCTACGGTTTTCCTCCACCGATTTCAACAGCTACGTCACCGTCGACACCGCAAGCGGTGCGCCGCAGCGCGATCGCGGATACATGAGCGCGGGGACGGCGCCGGGGCTCGGCGTCGAAGTTGACGAAAACGCATTGGGAGCCCCAGAAGCGGTATACACGGCGGCCTAGGTCATGACCTAGTTCATGACCTAGCGGCGCAGGCGCGCCGCGCGGCCGCAATCCATAGAGCCTGACACAATGACAATCTGTGATCCGGAACGATTATCGAAGCTTCAAAGTTACCAGATCCTGGATACGCCGCCTGATGAGCGGTTTGATCGGATTGCCAGGCTGGTCGCCCGGTCTTTCACAGTCCCGATGGTTGGAATTTCCTTCGTCGACAGGCGCCGGGTCTGGTTCAAGTCAACGATAGGATTCGACGTGCGTCAGGTGCCGCTCGATCAGTTCCACTGCTCACAGGTCGTCGCGGAAGACCGGTTTCTCGAAATCTCCGATGGCGTCTCACCGCCGGTGGTCTCACACAGTCCTTCCGGCGGCCTGCCCGCGACCCGGTTTTATGCCGGCGCGCCGCTGCGCACGAACGATGGCTTCGTGCTCGGATCGATTTGTATTTTTGACGAGAAATTCCGCCGCCTGCGGCCGTCCGAGCGGCATAGCCTTGAGAGCATGGCTGACTTTGTTGTCGACGAACTGGAACAGTTCAAGTCGCTGCAGCGCAATCAGGTCGAAACGGAAGTTCTCAAGTCGAGCGAGCGTCATTTCCGCGAATTGCTTGATATTGCGCCGATTCTTGTGTGGATGACGGATGCGGTCTGGCAAAGTGTGTATTTCAACACGAACTGGCTGAATTTCACTGGCCGATCTCTGGTGGAGGAACTTGGCAGCGGGTGGGAGCGCGGCCTCCACAGGGACGATATCAAACGGTGCCACGAGACCTTTACCGAATCGACTCAAAACCGCAACGTCTACTCAATCGAGTACCGGTTGCGGCGCCACGACGGCGAGTATCGTTGGCTGCTTGAATCCGGCCGGCCGCGCTTTGACGCCGATGATGCATTTCTTGGATGCGTCGGCGGCGCGGTCGACATTACCGACCTCAAGGTTGCCGAAGCCAGGCTCGAGGCGCGTACGCGTGAGCTGGAGAGATCCAACAGTGCACTTGAGCAATTTGCCTCCGTTGCGGCCCATGACCTCAAGGCGCCGCTGCGCCATATCGTTGCGTTCAGTGAGATTCTCAAAACGGAGTACGGGGAAACGCTCGATGAGCAGGGGCGGCTCTGCGTCGAGCAGATGGCTGCGGCGTCGCTTCGTATGCGCAACATGGTCTCGAGCCTCCTGGAACTCTCACGCATTTCGCTTGCTTCGAACGAAAGCGGATTTGCCGCAACGTCACTGGTGGACGTCATTTCGCGCGCACATGCGAATGTCGGCCTTGCCGCGCTGGATGTGCATCACGGCGACCTGCCCGAGGTTTATGGGGCTCGTTCGCTGCTCATTCAGCTGTTTCACAACCTATTCGACAATGCGGTGAAATATGCCGTGGATACAAAGGCCGATGTAACGGTCGAGGCGAGCATGACAGAAGACACCGTCGAAGTTTCAGTTTCCGACAAAGGACCTGGAATCGATGCCGAAAACGCCGATCTGATATTTCAACTGTTCAAACGTCTGGCAAACAAGGCGGAAGTTTCCGGCTCCGGCATCGGGCTTGCGCTGTGCTCCAGGATAATCGCGCTGCATGGTGGAAAGATCTGGCTCGACGACAGCTATAAAGGTGGTGCGCGGTTTCGATTTACACTGAATTCCCCCACTTCAGAACACATCCTGATGCAATGCGCTCCCGATGCGGTGGCAACGGGCGCTGGCGAGACGGATAGTTAAACTCTTTGAATAATTTTCACTCACCCGGCGGTTGGAAGCTGACGTAGGGTGCTGCGTCCTGAAATTCGGTTCGGGATCGAACCGGCGTTGTTCGCCACTGGCGGTGGCGCCGCGGCCTCGGCCCGGAGCGGAGCAAAATGCACATCACGCGGATTTCCATTTTTCAGTGCGATCTGGACCTGAAGAAACCTTACTACCTTTCAGGCGGCCGGCTGCGCTTCGACCGGCTCGACAGTACCGTTGTCGCCATCGAGACCGATGAGGGCCTGACCGGCTGGGGAGAGGGCTGTCCATGGGGTTCGACTTATCTGCCGGGTTTCGGCCGCGGCATTCGGGCAGGACTTGAGGAACTGGCGCCGCAACTGATCGGTCTCAATCCGCTTGTTCCCGACCACGTCAACCTGGTGCTGGATACAGCATTGCCGGGCCATCCCTACATCAAGTCCGCCGTTGATCTGGCCTGCTGGGACATTCTCGGCCAGCGCTCGGGCATGCCGGTTTGCGAGCTTCTTGGCGGGCGTTATGGCGATGCGGTTCCACTTGTCAGCTCGGTATCGACCGGCTCACCGGATGAAATGCTGCAAACGGTAAGAGATTTCGCGTCGGACGGGTATTTCATGCATTCGGTGAAGGTCGGTGCCGACGTTGCCCTCGACATCGAACGCATCAGGTATCTCACAAGCAACACGCCGGCCACCGAAATGCTGGTGTACGACGCCAATCGCGCCTGGCTGCCAAGCGAGGCAATCGCGGTGATGAATGGGGTGGCGGATTTGCAGGCGACCTTCGAGCAGCCCTGCGAAACCTACGAAGAATGCCTGCATGTCCGTCGTCTCACCACTTCGCCCATCAGCCTCGATGAGGTCATCAAGGAGTTCCACGATCTCGTGCGGCTGCAGGCGGATGGGGCGGCGGAGCTTGTCAATATCAAGATCGGCCGCGTCGGCGGATTGACCAAGGCCCGGCGCATGCGGGATTTCTGCATGGCGTTCGGCATCCGCATGCTGATCATGGATACCGGCGGCAGCGTCATTTCGGACACGGCGGCGGCGCATTTGGCGCACGCGACACCGGAACGCTACCGGGTTGCGACATGGGATTGCGCGGCAATGCTGACCCGGGCCACTGCAACAGGGGCATTGGCCGACAACGGCGTGATCCGGGCACCGCTCGATCCGGGGCTGGGCGTGGCTCCGATTGCCGACGAACTTGGCGAGCCGATCGCCGTCTACCAGTAGCCAAGTCGTTTTACCGGGCGCACCAGTTATTTCAAATGAACCTGACCCTAGTTGCGCGGCGGTACGACACGGCCCTTCCGCATGATCTCTTCGACAGTTGGAAAATTGACCTGTGCGGCAGGCGGCACGTCTGTCCACGGCGGAACCGGTTTGAAGCTCTTGAAGTAGTCGAAGGGCCGTACACCCGGACCGGTGGGGGTATCGACGACAATACGCCCGACCATCCCGGCATGTTCGTGCGGTGCGCAGTAGTAGTCGTAAACACCGGGCACCGTGAGAACGACGCTGAACCGGTCGCCTGGTTCAACAAGGTAACCGCTGTCCCATGGCTGTGCGGTTTTGGGGATGCGCAGGCTGTGATCATCATTATCTGGATGGTAAGCCGTCGCCGTGTGTACGTTTTGCCTTGTCGTCCATCGGATGGCGGTTCCGGCCTCAACCCGCAACCCAATAGGATCGAACCAGACTTTTGATCCATTCACGTCGCCGCGCATTTCAATGTCCACTACCGGCGCCCCGGCCCTTGCGAGAGCAGGCAGTGCGAGGCCGGCGAGCCAAAACCCGCCGGCACTCAATAAAGATCTTCGACTTGCCATTACTGCAGGTCGGCCCCGGCGGGATCGATATGCCAGACCACAACGTGGTAGTGGGGCATTGCTACGCCGGGGTGCCCGGCATTGTAATACATGTCGACCGAATGGGCGTTGGAACCCGCAACGCCTAGTCCGGCAAACTCTTTCTGGGCATTCATGTCCGCAAGAGGGATCATATAAATTGTGCTGACGAGCTTGCCGGTCTTGTCATAGGCCGCGAAAGGACCGGCTGGAAGCGTCGACGGGTCAACATACAGACTGCCCAGTCCCGGGATGTGGATCGGAAGAGCGACGAGATCGCTAACCGCTTGATAGTCTCCGCCCGGCGGGGACATCGGGGCGGCATTGTCTGCCTGAACAGGTGACCGGGCCATTGCCAGTAACACCAGGGCCATGACGGCGGCCAATGTAGTTTTTTTCATCATTTTGCTTCTCCGTTGTCTGTGAAAGACGATGGCCGGAGAGCATGATCGATCAGTGATGCTGTCTAGATGAGGGTATGCGAACTCCTTTTTGAAGCCGGGCAATCACGGTACCCGTCGTTCGTGCGCAGCGGCTTCCTCCAAATGGAAATGCTTCCAGGGATGCCGCTGTGAGATGCTCTTCCAGACCAGCCCGCAGCG
The DNA here is from genome assembly GCA_021775755.1 of Hyphomicrobiales bacterium. GTDB lineage: Bacteria > Pseudomonadota > Alphaproteobacteria > Rhizobiales > JAJFHB01 > JAJFHE01. The sequence continues at coordinate 33,559 of JAJFHE010000045.1, forward strand.
TTGCTTTAGCCCGGTGCAAACGGGACTTTACGGTTTCTGGCCGAATATTGAGCGCATTGGCCGTTTCCTCAACGGACATCTGTTCGATTGCGCGCATGACGAAAACCTCGCGGAATCCATCGCCAAGGCTGTCGATCTCGTGTTCCAGCAAGTTTCGGATGTCGCTTATGGCCGCCGTGGCTTCCGGTGTGATGTGATCGACGATCTCCGCCTGGGCAAAACTCGCGCCGGTTCGATCACCCATTGGTCGGCTAGCGGCAGTCGCCACGTTACGCCGCTTAATCTGCCTGAGTTTGGACAGGGCGAGATTGACGGTAATCTTTGAGAGCCATGCCGTCATGCTGTCCGCCGTCCTCAGCGTTTGCAGTTGGGTGAACGCCTTTACAAAGGCATCCTGGACAACATCCTCCGCTTCCATGTCGTCGCGCACAATGCTGCGCGCGATGCGAAACAACCGCTGGTTATTCTGCTGCATGATTTCGGTGAGTTGGTCCGTGCGGCCGTGATGTGCTTCCTCAACCGCAACGGACAACCCCGAAACCAATTCTTGTCTTGAACTTTCCAAGGGTCGCATCACTGACCGTTTCATGTCTCAGGTTCATCGACAACATATAGACGCCCGCAGCGACGAAAAGGTTCCCGAAAAAACTTCGTGACCGGTCAAAAGATTTCTTATGATCCTGAAGCGGTCTAGAGTTTGCGCTCCACCATCAGCTTTTTCACTTCCGCAATCGCCTTGGCCGGATTGAGGCCTTTGGGGCAGGCCTTTGCGCAGTTCATGATGGTGTGACAGCGGTAGAGACGGAACGGATCTTCTAGATTGTCGAGCCGGTCGCCGGTCGCTTCATCGCGTGAATCGATGAGCCAGCGGTAGGCCTGCAGCAGCACCGCGGGACCGAGATAGCGGTCGCCGTTCCACCAGTAGCTCGGGCACGAGGTCGAGCAGCAGGCGCACAGTATGCACTCGTAAAGGCCATCCAGCTTTTCACGGTCGTCATGGGACTGCAGCCATTCCTTCTGCGGCTCCGGCGTGACCGTCTGAAGCCACGGTTCGACGGAGGCATGCTGGGCATAGAAGTTGCTCAAGTCCGGTATGAGATCCTTGACGACCGGCATGTGCGGCAAGGGATAGATTTTGACCGTGCCCTTTACCTCATTGATGCCGCGCGTACAGGCCAGGGTATTCGTACCGTCGATGTTCATCGCGCATGAGCCGCAGATGCCTTCGCGGCAGGAGCGGCGGAAGGTCAGGGTCGGATCGATCTCGTTTTTGATCTTGATGAGCCCGTCGAGCACCATCGGCCCGCAGCCGTCCATATCGACGAAATAGCTGTCAACACGCGGATTGGTACTGTCATCGGGATTCCAGCGGTAAATCTTGAACTCGCGCACGTTCGAGGCCCCGGCGGGTTTCTCCCAGGCTTTGCCCTGGGTGACCTTGGAATTGCGGGGAAGTGTCAGCTGAACCATGAGTTCGGGGTCTCCGGTTGAAGGCGTAAAGGCCGTCTCAGTAAACGCGTTCCTTGGGCGGTATCGGTTCGACCTCGTTGGTGAGCGTGTGCATGTGCACGGGCCGGTAGTCGAGGCGCGCCGTACGTTTCTCATCATCGATCCAGGCGAGCGTATGTTTCCACCAGTTCTCATCGTCGCGCTTGGAAAAGTCTTCGCGCGCGTGGGCGCCGCGGCTTTCCTCGCGCGCCGCCGCACCCTCCATCGTAACCGCCGCCTGACCGACAAGATTGTCGAACTCCAGCGTTTCCATGAGATCGGAGTTCCACACGAGAGAACGGTCAGAGACGGCGATGTCCTGAATGCCGTCCCATACGCGCTTGATTTCCTTGCGGCCTTCTTCGAGCACATCGCCGGTGCGGAACACGGCGCAGAAATTCTGCATGACCTTTTGCATGTCGAGGCGCAGTGCCGCGGTCGGCGTGCCGCCCGAGGCGTGGCGATAGCGATCAAGGCGCTCAATCGCGTGCGCGCCGGCATTTGCGGGCAGGTCCGGTTGGCTTTCGCCCGGTGTAATAGATTCAGCGCATTTGAGAGCCGCGGCGCGGCCGAACACGACAAGGTCGGTAAGCGAGTTGGAGCCGAGCCGGTTGGCACCGTGAACCGAGGCGCTGGCGCACTCGCCGGCCGCCATCAGCCCGCGCACCGTTGCGTCCGGGTCGCCGTTTGCCGGGCAGACCATCTCGCCCCAGTAGTTGGTCGGAATGCCGCCCATGTTGTAGTGAACGGTCGGCAGTACGGGGATTGGCTCGCTGGTAACATTAACGCCGGCAAATATGCGGGCCGATTCTGAAATTCCCGGCAGCCGTTCCGCGAGCACCTCCGGATCGAGGTGGTCGAGATGCAGGTAGATGTGATCCTTTTCGGGCCCGACACCGCGGCCTTCGCGGATCTCCACCGTCATGGACCTGGACACCACGTCGCGCGAGGCAAGATCCTTGGCGGTTGGCGCGTAACGTTCCATGAAGCGCTCGCCCTCGGAGTTCACCAGATAGCCGCCCTCGCCGCGCGAGCCTTCGGTAATCAGCATGCCGGCACCGTAGATGCCGGTCGGGTGAAACTGCACAAACTCCATATCCTGCAATGGAAGCCCGGCGCGCAGCACCATGGCGTTGCCGTCGCCGGTGCACGCATGCGCGGACGTGCAGGAGAAATAGGCCCGGCCATACCCTCCGGTCGCCAGGATCACTTTGTTCGCGCGGTAGCGGTGCAGCGTTCCATCTTCGAGATTGAGCGCCACGACACCGCGGCACACCCCCTCGTCCATGATCAGGTCGATGGCGAAATACTCGATGAAGAATTCCGCCGAGTATTTGAGCGACTGGCCGTAGAGCGTGTGCAGAATGGCGTGGCCGGTACGGTCGGCCGCAGCGCAGGTGCGCTGTGCCTGGGGGCCCTCGCCGAAATGCGTGGTCATGCCGCCGAAGGCGCGCTGGTAGATCTGCCCGCTCTCGGTGCGGCTGAAGGGCACGCCCCAGTGTTCCAGTTCGTACACGGCGGCGGGAGCTTCGCGGCAAAGATACTCAACCGCGTCCTGATCGCCGAGCCAGTCACTGCCTTTGACCGAATCGTACATATGCCAGCGCCAGTCGTCCTCGCCCATATTGCCGAGCGATGCGGCAATGCCGCCCTGGGCGGCCACCGTGTGGCTGCGCGTTGGAAATACCTTTGAGATACAGGCGGTTTTGAGACCCGCCTGGCTGCAGCCAAGCGCGGCGCGCAACCCGGCACCGCCCGCTCCGACCACCACCACGTCGAACGTGTGATCCGTATAGGGATAGGCGCGGCCATTGACCGCGAATTGATTGGGTGCGCCCGATCCGTTGCTCGCCATAAAGCGTCAGCCCCCGAAGCTCAGTTTGAGGATGGCAAAGACCGCGGCAATTCCGATGACCGCGGAGAAGAAGGTATTCACGATGATGGCGGCAATCTTGACGCCTTCGCCGTGCACATAATCTTCAATGATGACCTGCATGCCGAGATACATGTGGTAGACGGCGGAAATGATCAGGGCGAGAAAGATGATGGCGACAAGCGGTGAGCCGATCAGGCTGGCGACTTCGCCATACCCCTTGCCAAGGCTTGAGATGACGATAATCACGAACAAGATGACAAGCGGCACATTGGCCACCGAGGTCAGACGCTGGCGCCAGAAATGTTCGGAGCCGGATTTTGCAGATCCCAGGCCTCTGACGGAGCCCAGAGGTGTCTTGAAACTCATGGCCGCCGCTCCTCTAAAGCACTGAATAGCCGATCGCCCAGAGGGCAACCGTGATAACGATGGATCCGACAAGATTTGCCCGAGCAAACCATTCGATCGCGTTCAGGTCGAAGCCGCGCCCCGTATCCCAGATCAGATGGCGCAATCCGCCAATCGCATGATGCACCAGTGCCCAAGTGTAGCCGAAAAGAACAAGCCGCCCAATGAAGCTGCCCGCGATGTTCTGCACATAGGCGAAATAGTCGGGCCCGGTGGCCAGCGCCACCAGCCACCACACCAGAAGCAGCGTACCGAAGTAAAGCGCGGCCCCGGTCATGCGATGCACGATCGACATCGTCATGGTCAGCATCGGCCGGTAAATCTGCAGGTGCGGGGACAAGGGGCGCTCGATGTTCGATTTTGGTTCGGCCATCAAGGTCTCCTCAGGCAAGGGCAGCTTGGTAACGAGGTCTGAGCTCATATTTTGTACCTGCTTCGCGAGCCCAAGGCAAACGCCGCCGCGTAAGACTTATTTGCTAGAGCGCGATGACATTTTCGCTGCGTGCAGTGCCGCGTGCGTCACAGATTGAACCCGTTGTGCCAAGAGGACGAAGCGCGGGGGTAGGTCGCGGGGCGACGCTGTGCACTCCACCGCTCTGCCACGCAACGGATGCCGATCTGCAGCTCAATTCGACGCACGCGACACAGCACGCTGCGCGTACGACATCGCATATATTGTTGGATGGGCGGCGGGCAGCGGTGGTTACACTTTCATGCCACCGGCTATCGCGGCAGAGCGACCCAGTAGTCGAGCTCAAGAATGATGTTGTCTGCCGTATCGCCGCCGTCGCGGGTGGGGAAGCCTGTGCCGGGCAGGTCCTTGGTGGCCGTTGTCACAATACGCAGGGCCCCGATATCGGAACGTCCGGGGATCTGCGCCTTGTCGGTTACCTTCGACCAGGCGAATATCGTGCCGCCGGCAAAAAGCGGTGCGGTGTGGCGGCCGGAGTTAATCGCCGCCACATGGAAGGCGTTGGCAAGTCCGTTGAAGGACAGGGCGCGCGCCTGGGAAATGACGTGCCCGCCATAGATGATGCGGCGCCCGAACCGGCCTTGAGCTTCGGCAAACTGATTGAAATGAACCTTCGCGGTATTCTGAAACATGCGCGCGGCGGTCATGTGTTCCGCCTCTTCGACGGTAACGCCGTCAATGTGGTCAATGCGCTCGCCGGTCTCATAGTCGTCCCAGCGGTGTGGTGCGCCGGCAAGCGTTGTTTCATAGGCGTGCAGTTTGAGGGGCGGTACGGCGCTGCCAAGGTCGTCGGGCGACACCGCCTCCGCCAGATCGGGAACAACCGGCTCCGGCGCCGGTGAATTTTCATCGCGCTTTCGCACCATCACCCACCGGACATACTCAAGCACCGCTTCACCGTCCTGATTGAGCCCGGTGGTGCGCACATAGACAACGCCGGTCTTGCCGTTGGAGTTTTGCTTGAGCCCGATGACCTGCGAGCGCGCCGACAGCGTATCGCCTTCATAGACCGGGCGCAGGAAACGGCATTCCGCATAGCCGAGGTTGGCAATGGCGTTGAGCGAGACATCGGGAACGGTCTTGCCGAAGACCGTGTGGAACACAAGCAGATCATCGAGTGGACGCGAGGGGTAACCGATGGCGTTCGCGAATGCGGCAGACGAATGGACCGCAAACCGTGAGCCGAACAGAGCCGAATAGAGCGTAATGTCGCCGTTTGTCAGGGTTCGAGGTGTCGCATGCTCAATGGTTTGAGCGATGGAAAAGTCCTCAAAGAAGTTTCCGGCATTGGTTTTCGTCATGTCGAAAGGCCCCTGAACGGTGTTTCGGCTATGGGTCTACGGTCCTGAACTCTAGGCATGCAGTTCGGTGATCGCGTCGGCAATGGTAACCGTGTGGCGGGCGATCTGCGCGTGCAGGCGTTCAACCATGCGGCCGTCGATGGTGATCGCCCCCTTGTCCTTGTTCTCCGGCTGCGCAAAGGCTGTGATGATCTTGCGCGCAAAAGCCACTTCGCCGGGCGACGGTGCAAAAATCCCGTTGCACTCTTCTATTTGCGTCGGGTGGATCAGGGTCTTGCCGTCCATGCCGAGTGAGCGGCCATGCTCGCATTCGGCCACGAACCCTTCCATGTCGCGAAAGTTGTTGTAGACGCCATCGAGGATTTTTAACCGGTAGGCGCGTGCGGCGGCGACGCAGGTGGTGAGCCACGAGAGCATCGGCAGGCGGTCGGCGGTAATCGCCGCGCCGGTTTCCTTGGCAAGATCGTTGGTTCCCATGACGAAGCAGGCGAGCCGGCTGTCCTTGCCCGCGCCGGCGGCTGCGATCTCGCCGGCATTGAGGATCGATAGCGGTGCTTCCATCATCGCCCACAGGCGTATGTTGGGCGCTGCGCCAAGCTCGCTCATGCGCGCCGACACTTCGCGCACGGTTTCGGCGGTCTCGACCTTCGGCACCAGGATGGCGTTTGGAGCCGCTTCCACGGCGGCCTTGATGTCGTCGTCGGCCCACTCCGTCTCAAGCCCGTTGACCCGGATGACGAGTTCGCGCTTGCCGAAACCGCCACCGCGCACCGCGGAAGCGACAAGGTCGCGCGCTTCGCTCTTCATGTCCGGCGCGACGGCATCTTCAAGATCGAAGATGAAGCCGTCGGCCGGCAGGCTCCTGGCTTTCTCCAACGCACGTGCGTTGGAACCGGGCATATAGAGCACGCTGCGGCGTGGCCTGAACTTCATGACCGCTGTCCCCGTCTGGTTTTCCTGAATGCGGCGCGAACCTACGCCAACAAGGGCGCGTGCGCCAGCCGCCTTTGGTGCAATTTTGCCGCAACTGGCGCTTGGGTTGAGGCGGTATGCAGCTTGTGAGAGGGGACGCGACTTGGAATGGCACGCTGCTTGCGGCACAGTGCGCGCCATGGCGGTTGTGCTTTCCATATCATCGCAAGTTGCGCGCGGGCATGTCGGCAATTCTGCTGTCGCGCCGGGCCTGCGCGCGCTTGGCCATGAGGTCTGGCCGGTGCCGACTGTGGTGCTCTCCAACCATCCAGGTCACGGCGCGGCGGCAGGATTTGCGGTCGGTTCCGGCGATATCACCGCTATGCTGGACCAGCTTGAGCAGCATGGCTGGCTCAAGGATTGCGATGCGGTTCTGACAGGTTACTTCCGTGACCGGGGCCAGTGCGGCGCCGCAGCTGAACGCATCGCGGACATGAAATCGAGAAAACCCGGCCTCATTTATTGCTGCGATCCGGTTTTGGGAGACGACCCGGCCGGCCTCTATGTGCCGCAGGACGTAGCCGCGGCCGTGCGCGACACACTGTTACCGCTGGCCGATCTTGCAACACCGAACCGGTTTGAACTGGCGTGGCTGAGTGATTGTGACGTTACGGACGCTCGCGATGCGCTCAGCGCGGCGCGGAAACTGGCGGTCGATCATGTGGCGGTGACGTCCGTTGCGGGCGAGGCCGGAACCCTCACCGGGCTTTGGCTTGAACCCGGCGATGCCCACTCGGTGTCGACGCCGCGCCTTGAAAATGTCCCGCACGGGGTTGGCGATCTTTTTGCCGGGCTGGCTACAGCGCATCTGGCGGAGGGACAAACGGGCGCGCAGTGTCTGGCGCTGACGGTGGCAGAAATAGCGCATGTGATTGCGAAAAGCCGTGGCCACGACGAGATCGACATGGCTGCCTCCCTGCCTGGATTGGCGGGCGTTGCCCCGGCTGCGATCACGCGGGTGGCGTGACGTCGTGGGCGGGCTGTTTGCCGGCGTCGATGGCTGTCCGGGCGGCTGGCTTGTGGCGCTTTGGCGTAAGGGAAGCGCGGGTGGCATAGAGACCGGGTTGTGCACGACATTTCGCGAAGTGCTCGACCTGGAGCCCCAACCGGACCTGATCGCGGTGGATATGCCGATCGGCCTGCCTGACGTCGCGATCAAGGGCGGGCGCCTTTGCGACAATGAAACGAGATCGCGGCTGGGCGCTCGTCAGAGCAGCGTCTTCTCCGTGCCGTCGCGTGCCTCGGTCGTGGAAACGGACTACGCGCAAGCCTGCGCCGTCAACCTCCGCCATTCCGACCCGCCACGGCGGGTGTCGAAGCAGTGTTTTAACCTGTTCGTCAAAATGCGCGAGGTCGATGCCTGCGTGACGCGTGAGCTTCAGGCGCGGGTGCGCGAAGTGCATCCCGAGCTGGCGTTCTGGGCCCTGAATGGCGGTGCCCCGCTCGATTTGCCAAAAAAGGTCAAAAGCGCTCCGAGCGCGCCGGGCCTTGAACTGCGGCGGCTATTGCTTGAACGGGCGGGCTTTTCGCGCGATATCACGCAAGCATCGAAATGGCCGCGACGGCTTGTCGGGCCGGACGACATCATCGATGCCTGTGCATTGGCGTGGAGCGCGGAACGGCTGTGGCGCGGCGAGGGTCTCATTCTGCCGTCCGACCCGCCGACGGACGGACGCGGGCTGCGCATGGAAATTTGCGCCTGAAGAAGCGGAAACCAGAGGATTGCAGGCTATGATCACGCGCGGCGACATTGAACGAACCTACGGCATCATCTCGCCTTATATCCGCAAGACACCTGTTGTTTCGGCCGATGGCGGAGAGTTCGGCGCGAACGGCGACCTCACCCTCAAACTTGAATTGCTGCAGCATGCAAGCTCGTTCAAACCGCGCGGCGCTTTCGCCAACATGCTGACCCGGGACATCCCGGAAGCCGGCGTTGTGGCGGCGTCCGGCGGCAATCACGGCGCCGCCGTCGCCTATGCCGCGAACCGGCTCGGACATGCGGCAAAGATTTTCGTGCCGACGGTGGCTTCGCCCGCAAAGATCGCGCGCATCCGCGAATATGGAGCGGATGTCGTGGTCGGGGGAGACCGCTACGCCGATGCGCTTGAGGCATCGCAGTCGTGGATCGAGGAAAGCGGCGCACTTTCGATCCACGCCTACGATCAGCCCGAAACTCTCATGGGACAGGGCACCACGGCACTTGAGCTGCAGTCGCAGTCCGGCGATCTCGACACGGTGATTGTCGCCGTTGGCGGCGGCGGTTTCATCGGCGGCATTGCCGCGTGGTACGGCCCGGCAGTCAAAGTCATCGGCGTTGAACCTGAGACAAGCTGCGCCCTGCACGCCGGCCTGGAAGCCGGCCATCCCGTGGACGTGGAGGTCAGCGGCCTTGCGGCGGACTCGCTCGGTGCCCGTAGCGCCGGCGGACTGATGTTTCCGATCGCGCAGGCGCATGTCGATGAGGTGGTGCTGGTATCGGACGCGGCTATCCGCGAGGCGCAGAAAATGCTGTGGAGCAAGCTGCGCCTCGTCGCCGAACCTGGCGGTGCGGCAGCCATGGCGGCGCTGATATCTCGTGCCTATGAGCCGGCGGAAGGCGAACGCGTCGGCGTCCTCGTCTGCGGCGGCAACACGGATGCGGTGAGTTTTTCAAAATGAACGCAAGGCTGACCTACAAACCGGGCGACGATGTCGGGGTTCTGGAGCCTTGGCCATTCACCGGCGAAGCCTCCGATTACACGATTGTGCGCGGGAGCCCGCAAGCCTCCGGCCGCATCGATGGCGGCGGGCCGGGGCACACGTGGCGGCTTGGCATCTGGCGCTGTACGGAGGGAGCATTTGAGTGCAACGAGGCGAGCGATGAACTGCAGACGGTGCTGTCGGGCCGCGTCCGCGTTGTTTCGGCAGATGGCTCGGCAAATGAATTCGGACCCGGCATGAGCTTCTTCACCCGCCGCGGCGAGCGCGTCACCTGGGACATTCTGGAAGACGTGACCAAGGTGTTCTACAGCCTCAACCAGGATGGGTTTTAGGAAGGTGCGACGGTTGGGGCATTGATAATTGCCCGCGATGCCCCTATCCCACTCCTCATGGAAAACATCCCCGCAGCTCTTCTCGACGGCTATCGCGATTTCCGCGAGCACCGGCTTGCGCATGAAAGCGATCGTTATCGCCGGCTTGCACAACAAGGCCAGGAGCCGGAATGCATGGTAGTTGCGTGCTGCGACTCGCGCGCCGCGCCGGAGACCATTTTCAATGCCGCGCCCGGTGAACTCTTCGTGGTGCGCAATGTCGCCAATATCGTGCCGCCCTACAAACCGGACGGTGAGTTTCACGCCACTTCCGCCGCCCTTGAGTTCGCGGTGCAAAGTCTCAAGATCCGCCACATCGTTGTGCTCGGTCATGGCCGCTGCGGCGGTATCAAAGCGGCGCTCGACCCCAATGTGGAGCCGCTCTCGCCGGGCGATTTTATCGGCAAGTGGATGGAGCTGCTCGGGCCTGCCGCGGACGCCGTTGCGGGGTACGAATGGATGACCCACACCGAACGCCAGACCGCGCTTGAGCGCATTTCGATCCGCCATTCGCTCGAAAACCTGCGCAGTTTTCCCTGCGTTTCGATTCTCGAAGGCCGCGGCAAGCTTCACCTGCACGGCATGTGGTTCGACATTTCAAGCGGGGAGCTGCTGGTTATGGATCCCGAAAGCGGCGATTTCGACAGCCCTCAGTTGAACGCCTCGTAGCGCTCCAGCGAGAAGGGCTTCAGCGTATCTAGCGCCCGGCCATCGGCGATGGCTTCGGCAATGAGGCTGCCAATCGCGGGCGCAAGCGTGACGCCGCTGTGGGTTGCAATGATGAAAAGGCCATGCGATCGCGGCAGCGGGCCGGCAAGGCTCTTGCCGTCCTGCGGGTAGGGCCTCACGCCTATGGCGATCTTACAATCATCAATGCAGGCGTCTCCGGGAGAGCCCGGAACGCGCTCCCTTGCGCGCCGCAGGAGCTTTAGGGCCGCTTCGCGCAGGATTGCCGGGTCATCGGTGCCGGCGGCCAGGCCGTCGGTGTCGTCGGCGCCGAGTTTAAGACCGCCTGAAAAGTCAGGCAGTATGTGCACGTCCGCATCGCTGGAAAAATAAATCACCCGGCGCACAAGGCCGGGCGGCGCTGTGGCGGGCGTCGTTACCAGAAGGCCCGGCACACGGTGCATCGGGAAGCGTGCAGCAAAACCGTCATAGCCTGTAAGTTCGCTCAGGACTTCCGGTGTGCCGGGGCCCGTGGCGACCAGCACATTGGGTGTTTCGAACGTGCCTTCATCGGTGACGATGGCGGTGACGCGGCCGTCATCGTCGGCGAGAATTTCACGCGCGGCGCAATGCTCGCGCACCTCACCACCGAGGTTGCAGATCTGATCCGCCATAAACCGAACGAACCGCGGCGCATCGAGGCAAAGATCGCGCATCGCGTAAAGCGCGTGAGAATCGTCGTCGAAAGCGACATGGGGCTCAAGCTCGCGCAGCTCGCTGACGCCAATCAATTTCGAGGGATAGCCGAAGCTTTCCAGCGCCGCCGCCTTGGCGGCGAGGGCGGCATGGCCGGCAATGTCCGAGCTCCTAACCACTTCGAGCGCCCCGGTCGGATTGATGCCAAGGGCTTCTTCGCCGAACTCGACGGCGAGTTTCAGATAACCCTCAAGGCCCAGCGCATTGAGCCGGTGATAGGCTTCGTCGGACGTTTTCGACGTGGCGTTTATCCAGGCGAAGCTTGAGCCCGTGGTGCCGCCGGCAATGTCCGCCTTTTCGACGACGGCAACCTTCAGCCCCTTGCGCGCCAGAAAATACGCGCTCGTGCAGCCGATAATGCCGCCGCCGACGATAATGGCGTCGAATGCCATGGCGGATTTCTCGCTACCGGGCCTAGGCTGCCGCCTGCTTTGCCGCGTAACCGCGATTGACCAGTGCTTCTGCGATCTGCACCGTGTTGAGGGCCGCGCCCTTGCGCAGGTTGTCGGAGACCACCCACAAGGCCAGGCCGTTGTCGACGGTGAAGTCCTCGCGGATGCGGCTGATGAAGGTGGCGAAATCGCCGACGCACTCGACCGGGGTCACGTAGCCGCCGTCTTCGCGCTTGTCGACGACCATGCAGCCTGGAGCTTCGCGCAAGATTTCACGCGCCTCATCCGCCGTGATCGGGGATGCGAACTCAATGTGAACCGCTTCTGAGTGGCCGACAAAGACCGGCACGCGCGCGCAGGTGGCGACGAGCTTGATCTTCGGATCGAGGATCTTCTTGGTTTCGGCCACCATCTTCCACTCTTCCTTGGTGAAGCCGTCGTCCATGAAGGCGTCGATATGCGGGATCACGTTGAACGCGATCTGCTTGGTGAAGTGCTTTGCTTCCGGCGGATCGGTAACGAAGATACCGCGCGTCTGGTCCCACAGCTCGTCCATGGCATCGCGCCCGGCGCCCGATACCGACTGATAGGTCGAGACGACAACGCGCTTGATCTTTGCGTGGTCATGTAGAGGCTTCAGTGCGACGACCAGTTGCGCGGTCGAACAGTTCGGGTTGGCGATGATGTTCTTGCGGTTGTTGAGAGCAAGATAGTCGTCGAGCACGTTTGCGTTCACTTCCGGCACCACAAGCGGCACTTCCGCGTCATAGCGGAAGCACGAAGAATTATCGATGACCATGCAGTTCTGGCGGCCGATGCGCGGAGACCATTCCTTCGACACCTTCGAGCCGGCAGACATGAGACAGAAATCGACGTCTGAAAAGTCGAAATTCTCAAGCGTCTGGCATTTCAGCGTTCGATCGCCATACGAGACTTCCCGGCCCTGGCTTCTGCTTGAGGCAAGGGGGATGATTTTGTCCGCGGGAAACTCCCGCTCCGCAAGGATATTGAGCATCTCGCGGCCGACATTGCCGGTGGCTCCGGCGACAGCTACCTTGTAGCCCATGGCGATCACCTGAATGTTGACATGTAATTGTTGTTGCCTTTGTGGCCCGCAGGCCCTAAAGAGCGCCGTTCACTTACGCGCTTGCGCGCGACAATTCAAGCTAGTGATAAGTCGTTGATACAAATGAAACGCCCGCACGGCGGTCTGAAGGCTTTCGGCGGGATCGGTTCGAAACGCTTTTATGCCTCGAAATCGACACTTGGACACATTATCTAGACACTGACATGCGCGAAGCAGGACTTGCAATGACGCGGCTGGCGACCGTCCTTGTGGGAGTGGCTCTGATCCTCCTCGGACTGGCGTTCATCCCGCTGCCGATACCGCTGGGTGCCGTTCTGGTGCTTGCCGGTACGGCGCTTCTGATTTCCAGCAGCAACACATTTGCGCGGTTTATCCGTTTTATCCGCAGCAACAGCGCGTTTCTCGACGCGTTCTTCGACAAGATCGCATCCGTTCTGCCAGATAGCCTCTCGCAGCTTTTGCGGCGCACCGAACCTTAAGAATCCGCTCACGCAACGAGCGCGTCGAGCTCCTTGATCACCGCCTTGCCCATATCTTCCGTCGATGCTTTCTGCATGCCGTCCTGCATAATGTCGGCGGTGCGGATGCCGCGTTCCAGAACATTGGCAATGGCGCCGTCGAGCCGGTCGGCTTCATCGCCCATGTCGAAGGAATAGCGCAGCGCCATGGCGAAGCTGCCGATCATGGCGAGCGGATTGGCAAGTCCCATGCCGGTGATGTCCGGCGCGGAACCGTGTACCGGCTCATAAAGCGCCTTGCGGGTGCCGCTCTCATCGGCCGCACCAAGCGATGCCGATGGCAGCATGCCGAGCGAGCCCGTCAGCATGGCGGCCGCATCCGACAGCATGTCGCCGAAAAGATTGTCGGTCACGATGACATCGAACTGCTTCGGAGCGCGCACCAGCTGCATGGCGCAGTTATCCGCGTACATATGCGACAGTTCCACGCCGGATGAGGCGTATTCGTTGTCGAACACCCATTGTGCCTCCTGACGCCACAGGACGCCGGACTCCATGACATTGGCCTTTTCGACCGAACACAGTTTCGCCTGCCGCTTTGCGGCAAGCTCAACGGCGATGCGCACGACGCGGCGGATCTCGCTGGTCGTGTAAACCTGCGTATTGATGCCGCGGCGCTCGCCGTTTTCGAGCTCGGTAATGCCGCGCGGTTCGCCGAAATAAACGCCACCGGTCAGTTCGCGCACGATCAGGATATCGAGGCCCTCAACAAGCTCGCGCTTCAGCGACGAGGCGTCGGCAAGCGCTGAATAGCAGATCGCGGGGCGCAGATTGGCAAACAGTTCAAGATCCTTGCGGAGCCGCAACAGTCCGCGTTCGGGCTTTTGCTCAAATGGCAGTTCGTCCCATTTCGGCCCGCCCGCCGCACCGAGCAGCACCGCATCGGCGGCAAGCGCCTTGTCGACGGTTTCATCGGTGATCGGAACGCCGTTAGCGTCAATCGAGGCGCCGCCGACCATTTCGTCCTCGACCGAAAAACTATGGCCCGTGACATTGGAGCGCGCGTTGAGCCACTCGATGACGCGTTTGACCTCGGCCATCACTTCCGGGCCGATGCCGTCGCCGGGCAGGAGAAGCAGGTTGTAAGTGCTCATGATGTCGGGCTTTCCGTTTTTGATCTTCTGTATGAGGGCTCAGGCCCAGGACTGCGTCTCTGCGCGTTTTGCTTCGAAACTCGAAATCGCCTCTTCCTTCTGCAGCGTCAGGCCGATGTCATCGAGCCCCTCCAGCAGGCAATGCTTGCGGAACTGGTCGATGTCGAAGGAGATGCACCCGCCATCGGGCCCGCGGACTTCCTGAGCGGCAAGATCGACGGTGACGATGGCGTTCGACCCGCGGTCGGCGTCATCCATTAGTTTGTCGACATCTTCCTGGGGCAGCACGATGGGCAGAATGCCGTTCTTGAAGCAGTTATTGTAGAAGATATCCGCGAAAGAAGGCGCGATAACGCAGCGGATGCCGAAATCGAGCAGCGCCCAGGGGGCATGTTCGCGCGACGAACCGCAGCCAAAATTATCGCCGGCCACCAGGATCTCCGCATTGCGGTAGGCCGGTTTGTTGAGCACGAAGTCCGGCAGCTCCTTACCGTCATCGCCATAGCGCATCTCGTCGAATAAATGCGTGCCGAGCCCGGTGCGTTTGATGGTTTTGAGAAACTGTTTCGGGATCAGCATGTCGGTGTCGACATTAATCATCGGAAGCGGCGCGGCAACGCCGCTGAGCGTCGTGAATTTTTCCATCGGGCCTGCCCAGTTTAGCCAGGGAATGGCGGCCGGTGTGTTATTGGCCGGGTACCGTCCATGGCGGTTGAAACCGTCGCGCGCCTGCCTTAGCGCATAGTGGGGCCTGCGCCAAGACCTGGAGCGCAGATTCAATCATGTGGAGATCGTTTGCACCGGCGCTGAGTGCTGTTCGCGTGTATCGAAAAGTGTCTAGAATACCGCCCCTGACGGCACGGTATGAGGGAGTGGAAATGTCCGTTGCGAAGATGACCAATTACGCGGAGACCTACCGGTCGTTTTCGTGGGATCTGCCCGAGCGATTCAATTTCGGCGCGGACGTGATCGACCGGTACGCCGAAGACCGGGACCGCGCCGCTCTCATCTGGTGCAATGAGGCGGGCGCCGAGCAGCGGTTCACCTTTGCCGATATCAAGCGGCTTTCGAGCCGGCTGGCGCAGTCGCTGGCCGAACGCGGTATCGCCAGGGGGGACCGGGTCATCGTCATGCTGCCGCGGCTGCCGCAATGGCAGATCGCGATGATCGCCTGCCTCAAGCTCGGTGCCGTGGCGGTGCCCTGCATCGATATGCTGACATCGCACGATCTGGAGTACCGGATTACCCATTCCGGCGCCCGCGCGGTGATCACCACGGCGGCGAACGCGGAGAAGATTCCCGCCGGTTTGGCCGACCTTGAAATCCATCTGGACGCGGCGGGCCGGTGGATAAGCGGAGGAGTGGAAATCGCCAGTGCGGACGTTTCGTTCACGCCGAAGCGGTTCGCTCTGGAGGATCCGGCGGTGATTTACTACACGTCCGGCACCACCGGGAGCCCGAAGGGCGTAACCCATTCGGTACGGGCGCTTTACGTGTGGCGCTTTCATGCCCGCTACTGGCTCGATCTCGGCGATGGCGATGTCATGTGGTGCACGGCGGACACCGGCTGGAGCAAGGCGGCTACCAGTATTCTGCTCGGCCCGTGGAGCTGGGGAGTGCCGGTGCTCTTTTACGATGGCCCCTTCGACGCTGAAAAACGGCTCGAACTTCTTGCGCGCTACAACGTCAGCGTATTTTGCGCGGCGGCGACCGAGCTGCGCCAGCTGGTCTATCAGGATGTCTCGAAATTCGACCTTTCGTCACTGCGGCGCACCGTGTCGGCGGGCGAAGCGCTTAATCCGGAAGTAGCGGAGCGCTGGAGCGAGTTGACCGGCGCGCCGGCCCATGAAGGTTACGGTCAAACCGAAACCCTCATGAGCGTGCACAACTATCCCTGCACGAAGAGCAAGCCCGGATCGATGGGATTGCCGCTGCCCGGCTACACCGTCGCGATCCTCGGCGATGACGGCGCGGAGCTGCCGCTTGGCGACACCGGTACGCTTGCGATTGCGCTGCCAAACCCCAATCTTTTCCTTGGCTATTGGAAGGAGCCGGAACGCCAGGCGCAATCGGTCGTGCGCAATGGGCGCGGCGAGTGGTGGATGACCGGCGACAGCGCCTGGATGGACGAAGACGGCTACGTGTTTTTCGAAGGCCGCGCCGATGACATTATTTCCTCTTCAGGCTACCGCATCGGTCCCTCGGAGGTCGAAAACGTTCTCGTCGAGCACCCGGCGGTGCGTGAATGCGCGGCCGTTGCCAGTCCGGACCCCGAGCGCGGCGAGATCGTCAAGGCGTTCGTCATTCTCGCCGGCGGAGCGACGCCGACCGATCAGCTTGTGACCGAGCTGCAGGAACACTGCAAACGCGCAACGGCGCCGTATAAGTATCCGCGCGAAATCGAATTCGTGGAGGATCTTCCGAAAAACGTGGCGGGCAAGCTTCTGCGCTCCGTGCTAAAGGCACAAGAGTATGAGCGCAAGAGCGATCAGGGCGTGAAAATATAGGTCGTCAGGAGATCGTAAATCACATAGATCGCCGCGCAGGTACCGAGAAGAATGCCGATACGGCGGCCCCAGACTTCCGTCCAGTCCTGCGGTTCAGCCGCGTTGGTGTCGACCGGCGGCGCGCCGAGTAGTTTCTCCGACTGCGCCTGCAGCCGCTCAAGATCCGCGCGGGCCCGCTTTGCGGCGCGATCGTGGCGGTCTTCGATATTGCTCATTTGACTTGTCCTCGGCGCGGTCGTCGTCCACGCATGGAGTTCTAGCGGGTGTTGAGCGTGTCCAGCGTGCGGCCGGGCGAGCGGCGCGGAGCCGGGATCGCACCACTATAACACTGCCGCAGGTATTCGCACCGTTCGGGTCCCGGCGGGTGGAAGCGGTCGCCGGCGGAGTTGATGAACAGCTGCTGGCAGATTGCGTTGACATCGCGGGGGCGCAGCCAGCCCTCGCGCTTGCCGGTCTGGATCGCCTGACAGTCGGCGCCGATTTCATCGGAGCCAAGCGTCTGGTGACCGCACTCATGATGGTAGACAAAGAGCTGCGTGCGCCAGGGCAGCTGGCGCATTTTTTCTGGATTGAGGATGATCAGGTCGCTCAACGACCCTCCATAGTCCCAGAACGTCGGGGAGATCAGGGTCTGCGTGCTGCCGCATCGTGGCGCGCGTCCGTTGACCTGCCACTGGCCCGGCGCCAGCATGCGGGAATTACCGGCCATGAGTTCCGACATGGTGACGGATTGCGCCGGCAGGGCAAACGCGGACATCCAGAAAAGCGCCGCAAGAGTGAGCGACAAGGCGGCTCGGCAAACACGGTACATGTATGGCAGGCCCTTTCCGGCAGTGCTCACTTGGCTGTGACTGTGCGTTACGGCGCGTGTCAGTGTCAAATCACGATCCGGGCTCAGGACACCGCGCGGATATCGACAAAGTGACCCGCGATCGCCGCCGCCGCCGCCATGGCGGGTGAGACCAGGTGCGTACGGCCGCCACGGCCCTGGCGGCCCTCGAAGTTGCGGTTCGACGTCGAGGCGCAACGCTCGTCCGGCTCAAGTTTGTCGGCGTTCATCGCCAGACACATTGAACAGCCGGGCTCGCGCCACTCAAAGCCCGCATCGAGGAAGATCTTGTCGAGGCCTTCCTGTTCCGCCTGCTGCTTCACAAGGCCCGAACCCGGTACGATCATCGCATTTACCCGTTCCGATACTTTCTTGCCTTTGACGACATGTGCGGTGGCCCGCAGGTCCTCGATACGGCCGTTGGTGCATGAGCCGATAAAGACGCGGTCGATGGCGATGTCCTGTATGCGGGTGCCCGGCTGAAGCCCCATGTACCTGAGCGACCGTTCCATCGCCTGGCGTTTGCCGTCATCTTCGATCGCGGCGGGATCGGGCACGGCACCATCGATGGTCACAACGTCTTCCGGGCTCGTGCCCCAGGTAACGATCGGCGGCAGGGCGGCGGCATCGAGTGCGATTTCCACGTCGAAGGCCGCGCCATCGTCGCTTGCAAGCGTGCGCCAGTATTCCATGGCCTGGTCCCACTTCTCTCCCGATGGTGCCATGGGACGGCCCTTGAGAAACTCGAAGGTCTTTTCGTCGGGTGCGATCATACCGGCACGCGCACCGCCCTCAATTGTCATGTTGCAGACCGTCATGCGGCCTTCCATCGAGAGTGCGCGGATCGCATCGCCGGCAAACTCGATGACATGGCCGGTGCCGCCCGCCGTGCCGATTTCGCCGATGATTGCGAGAATGATATCTTTTGAGGTGACGCCGTCTTCGAGCGCGCCGGTGACGGTGACGCGCATGTTCTTTGCTTTTTTCTGTATGAGCGTCTGGGTGGCGAGAACATGCTCCACCTCCGAGGTGCCGATGCCATGGGCGAGCGCGCCGAAGGCGCCGTGCGTGGAGGTATGGCTGTCGCCGCAGACAATCGTCGTGCCCGGCAGGGTGAAGCCCTGTTCAGGGCCGATGATGTGGACAATGCCCTGCCGCGGATCTGTTTCGTCGTAATATTCGATACCGAACTCGGCGCAGTTTTTCGCCAGGGTGTCGACCTGAAGCCGAGATTCCGGATCGTCGATGCCCTTCGACCGGTCGGTTGTCGGCACGTTGTGGTCAACGACGGCCAGCGTTTTCTCCGGCGCGCGCGGTGTGCGCCCGGTCAAACGCAGGCCCTCAAACGCCTGTGGGCTTGTGACCTCGTGCACCAGATGCCGGTCGACATAAAGCAGACAGGTTCCATCGTCCTGTTCATGCACCAAGTGATCGTCCCAGATCTTGTCATAGAGTGTGCGCGGTGCAGACATGCGGCAGGTCCTTCGTCACGTGCGGGGGGATTTCCCCGGGTGCGCGCTCAAGGCGCGCCGTTTTGCGGCTTTCATTTGCCACAGGCAGAGGGTGCGCATCAATAGCGAAGAAGCTGGAAACCTCCGGCCGGCCGCGCCGGGCATGAAAAAGGCGGCAGGGCCATGGAGCCCGCCGCCTTTGAAATGCCAATCGGCGAAGCGTCTATTCTTCGGCCGCCGCAGCCTGCGTCGCCGGACCCTTTGCCGGCTTGCGGCGGAAATCCTGGCGCTCGGCGATGCGTGCAGACTTGCCGCGCCGTCCGCGCAGATAGTAGAGCTTGGCGCGGCGCACCTTGCCGCGGCGCAACACTTTGATCGACGCGATCAGCGGCGTGTAGACCGGGAACACACGTTCCACACCCTCGCCGTAAGAGATCTTGCGAACCGTGAAGCTCTCATTGAGCCCGGCGCCCGAGCGGGCAATGCACACGCCTTCGAAGGCCTGCACGCGTTCGCGCGAACCTTCGATCACCTTGACGTTCACCTGAACCGTGTCGCCCGGCGCAAATTCGGGGACTTCCCGGATCTCGGCGATCCGTGCGGCTTCTTCCTGTTCGATCTGTTCGATGACATTCATGTCGAAATCCTCTTAACACTCATGCGCGGCGGGACGCTGCGGTCGGCGCAGTCTCGAAATCGTCAGCCCGGCGCTTGAGAAAATTCGGCCATTCCATATCGCAATCCGTTTCGTTTGTCGATGCCTGAATTGTGTTTGCGTTTATTCGGCGAGCCGCGATCCGAGGCAGTTTCGGCGCGCCTGAATGTTTCCGTGCTGGCGCCCGGCGAGGCAACTGTCATAGGATTTGGCCGCGGCGGCCAACAGATCTCGCTCCCGTGCCGAAGGAAAGTCAGAAAACAATGACCTACAGACTGTTCAGCCATGACGGATCGGGCGGGTTCGTCGTTGAAGCGGCGTTGGTGAAGGCCGGGGTGCCGTTTGAAATTTCCGTCGTCGAGACCGACGCGGGCGAGCAGATGGCGCCCGAGTTCATCGCTCTCAACCCGCTGCATCAGGTGCCTGTGCTGATCCTGCCGGACGGCACTGTGATGACGGAGACCGCGGCCATGGCGATTTACCTCTCCAGTGCCTGTCCCCAAGCCGGTATTGCGGCGCTCCCGGGCTCGCCGGCCTATGCGCAGTTTCTGCGCTGGATGGTGTTTATGTCGGTCAACCTTTACGAGGGCTGCCTGCGCGGCTTCTATCCCGAACGCTATACGACAGACGCGGAGGGCGCCGATGCTGTGAAACAGGCCAGCGACGGCCATATGCGCCGCAGCTTCGAAGTGATCGAAGAGGTGCTGCGTGAGCGCCAGTTCATATGCGGCGATGAGTTGACGATTGCAGATGTCTATCTGGCGATGCTCGCTCAGTGGGGGCCGAAGAGTTCGCTAAAGGGTGTTGCGTCGGTGGTGAGCGAGGTTGCCGCAGATCCGGTCTACGGCTCGCTCTGGAAGCGCCACGGGTTCTGAAACGCGGGATGTATCGCCAGGCGCGACAACCGCAGCAGTCAAAGGGAGGCGGTGATGACAGAAGTCAAACTGTTCAAGGCGGACGAGATGAAATTCGAGCCCTACGGCGGACCGCCGGGTAAGGCGGAGATCGCGCGCCTCGTCGGGCCGGAACTGAGTTCGTCCATGGGAATGGGCATAGCCACTTTTGATGACTGCTCGATCGAATGGACAATTCTATACGATGAAGGGATTGTCGTGCTGGAAGGGGCGTTCAGGCTTTGGGTCGGCGATGACTGTTACGACATGGCGCCCGGCGATGCGATCTGGTTGCCGGAGGGGGCGCCGCTCAAGTATGAAGGCCAGGGCGCGAAAGTGTTTTACTGTCTTTCGCCTGTCGACTGGAAAACCCGCCACAACCTCTAATCCTTGAAGTTCATCTGTGGAGACCGTGCCGATGGCGCAAAACCTCGCTCACCTGTTTTCGCCGATCAGCGTTGGCGGGCTCGAAATCAAAAACCGGATCCTTTCCACTGGCCATGATACCAGCCTGCCAACCGATGGTATGGTGAACGATGCGCTGGTTGCCTATCACGAGGCGCGCGCCCGCGGCGGAGCGGGGCTCATCGTCAGCCAAGTGGTGGGTGTCCACGAGACGGCGCGCTACACCAGCCACATTCTCATGGGAGTGAGTGACGAGTGCATTTCTGGCCTTGCCGAACTCGCCGATGCCGTTCACGTGCATGGGTGCAGGCTTTTCGTGCAGCTTTTTCATCCAGGCCGCGAAATCATGGAAAGCCAGGATGGCACGACGCCGGTCGCCTATGCGCCGTCGGAAACGCCAAGCGAACGTTTTCACGTCATCCCGCGCGCCATGTCCCGGGCCATGATCGCCGAGGTTGTCGACGGCTACGGGCAAACGGCTCGGCGTGTCCGTGAGGCGGGCGCCGATGGCGTGGAAATTGTCGCAAGCCACGGCTACCTGCCGGCACAGTTTCTCAATGCCCAGATCAACCGGCGCGAGGACGAATTTGGCGGCTCCTTCGACAACCGGCTGAGGTTCATCCGCGAAGTCTGTGCCGCCGTCCGCAATCAGACAGGGCCGGGTTTTGTTGTCGGAATGCGCATATCCGGCGACGAAAAGGATCCTGAAGGGCTCACCGAGGCCACCTCGCTGGAGGCTATCGTCGCGCTCGAGCCGGAGATCGATTATGTGAACGTGATCGCTGGAACGTCGGCGTCACTCGGTGGCGCCACGCACATTGTGCCGCCGATGCTGATCGAAAATTCTTATGTGGCGCCGTTTGCAGCTGCGGTGAAGGCCAATGTGTCGATCCCCGTATTTGTGGCCGGCCGCATCAACCAGCCGCAGGACGCGGAGCGGGTCATTGCGGCGGGAAGTGCCGACATGTGCGGTATGACGCGCGCGATGATCTGCGACCCGCAGATGGCCAACAAGGCGCGCGAGGGGCGTTTCGACGACATCCGCGCCTGTATCGGATGTAACCAGGCGTGCATCGGGCACTTTCACAAAGGATACCCGATATCTTGCATTCAGCATCCTGAAACTGGCCGTGAGCGCGCCTATGGCGCTCCTGAGCCGGCCAAACATCCTCGCAAGGTTATGGTCGTCGGTGGTGGGCCGGGTGGCATGAAGGCGGCGGCGGTAGCGGCAGGGCGCGGCCATGAAGTGACGCTCTTTGAGGCGGGACCACGGCTGGGCGGTCAGGCTTTGCTGGCCCAATTGCTACCGGGCCGCTCCGAGTTCGGCGGCATTGTTACCAACCTGTCGCGGGAGGTGGAGCTTTCCGGCGCGCAAGTCGTCACGGGCACATCCGTCGATCGCGCGTTCATCGAAAAGGAGGCTCCCGACGCGGTAATCGTTGCCACCGGCGGCAAGCCGCGCTGGCCGCACAACGCGGAGCTTGGCGAGGAAGTGCATGTGGTCGATGCGTGGCAGGTGCTGAAGGAACAGGTCAATGTGGGGGCCTCCGTGGTCATCGCCGACTGGCGCTGCGACTGGGTCGGTGTCGGGCTTGCGGAAATGCTGGCCGAATCGGGCTGCCATGTGCGGCTCGCGGTGAACGGACTGCATGCCGGCGAACTCCTGCCGTTCTATGTGCGCGACATGGCGGCGGCGCGCCTGCACCGCCTCGGCGTTGAAACCATCACATATGCAAGACTTTACGGTGCCGACGCCGACACGGTTTATCTGCAGCACACCGCGAGCGGAGAGCCGGTCGTCATCGACAATGTCGACACGCTGGTGCTGGCGCAGGGTCACTCTCCGGAGAATGCGCTGCTCGATGCGCTTGAGGATTTAGGCACGGAAGTGATCGCGATCGGAGATTGCGTTAGCGCGCGCACGGCCGAAGAGGCCGTGTTCGAAGGCCTGAAAGCGGCGTGGGTGTTGTGAGACCAGTTTGATTTCCGCTTCAATCCGCGGCCAGTACCAGCCTCATGACCGCCTCCTCCAGCGCCTTGCCGAAGCCACCTGACCATTCGGCAGCTGGCGGCATTTCGCCGAAGAAGGGCGTTGCGCCAACCACCATTGAATAGACCGCCATGGCCAGGTGGTGGCGCGTTTCAGTGTCGAGATCGGGGCGGATTTCGCCGATCAGATCGGCATAACGCGTGCTCACCCAGTCGTACCAGATATTCGTCAGACGGCGCGCCTCGCGATCGCGTGCCTCAAATGACCAGCGTTCCCTGATCTGCGCAACGAAGTTCTCGTCCCGGTTCATCGCAAGCTCGAACGCAACGAGATTTCTGAGCCGTTCGCGGGGGTCTGTGTTGGGGCCGCCCCGAGCAGCCAGCCAGTCCTTTGCGTGGCTGGTGATCTGTTCGGCGAATACCGCACGAAGGAGATCGGCTCGGGTTGGAAAGTAATATTGAAGATTGCCTTTCTGAATGCCGACTTTGTGCGCAACCGCCTCCAGTGTGAGCCCGGAATGGCCGTGCCGGGACAGTGTGTCCAAAGCCGCTTTCAGGATTTCGCCGACGCGCCGGACGCCTTTGACCGTTGTGGCCCCAGCGGTATGGACACCGAGGTCGGGGAGGATCGCGGAGCTGTCCGGGCGGGTGGATTTCAGCGCATTTCTGGTTCCAGCCATAGAGCTCGTGTTTCGAACATATTGACAATACGCGAAAATTTATCATATTTTTGGCCTAAGGCCTAATTTTGGCTCCGGCAATCCACAGTCCGCACTCAAGGAGACTGCAGTGCACCCGGTTATTCTGCTTCCCGGCCTACTCGATGACAGTTCCATGTGGGTGGAGCAGACTGCGGGTCTTGGCGATGTTTCGGTGCCTAGGGGACTTGATCTCGTCGATCACGACAATATTGGTGAATGCGCTGCATGGATCCTTCGGGAGGCGCCGGAAGAATTTTCGCTCGTGGGCTTTTCGATGGGTGGCTATGTCGCGTTCGAGCTGCTTCGCCGCGCGCCTGAACGCATCACTCGTCTGGCGCTCATCTCGACTTCCGCGCGCGCCGATACGCCAGACCGCAGGGCGGTGCGACAGGCGATGATCGACCGCGCGCAATCGGGCGGCTACGATGCACTTGTCGATGAGTTGTTGCCGGGTGTCGTGCACGAAAGCCGTGTCGGCGACGAGGTGCTGATGGGCGCCATCCGCGACATGGCCTTGCGGGTCGGGGCGGAAGCGGTCGTGCGGCAACTGAAACTCATTATGAACCGCCCGGACAGCCGTGCCGAACTGCCCGGGATCGGGTGTCCGACACTGATTGTTTGCGGACGAGACGATCAACTCACCCCGCCGGAGCTTTCGAAAGAAATGGCGGACGGCATTCCCGGTGCCGGTCTTGAGCTGGTCGCGAGTTGCGGCCACTACGCGCCGATGGAAAGGCCGCTCGAAGTGACCGAGTTGTTACGTCAATGGCTGCAACAACAATAGTGCGGGCGACTATGGCATGATCGATATTTCCGGCTGGAGACGCCAGTGATGAAGGGGCGAAAGGTTGATGTTGTCGTCATTGGTGCCGGAATTGCCGGCTTGACCGCTGCCTGGCGCTTGTCGAGCGCGGGCCGTTCGGTGCAGATCATTGAGGCGAACAGTCGTGTCGGCGGGCGTATCCACGGTTTTCAACGCGGCGATCGTGCAGTGCAACTGGGCGGGCGCTGGACCGGGCCAGGCCAGCTTCGAGTGAAGGCTCTTGCAGAAGAACTCGGCATCAAGGTCGTTTCAAATCCGACGTTCGGCGACTTTGCGTTTGAGAGGCTGGGCGAAAACGCGGATCGCGTTATTGCCGCCGTGCGCCAAATCGATCAACTTGCAGAGGCAGTACCGCTTGATGCGCCGTGGAAAGTGCAGGATGCGTCAGTGCTCGATTCCGTGACCCTCAAAACCTGGCTTGACGCTAGGTTTGACCGTAAAGCCGCCGTGGTACTCGGCGCAGTTCTTTCCGGCTTTCTGCCCGAGCCGGGTGATCTCTCAGCGCTGCATGCATTGTTTTACATACGCTCCAATGGCGGGCTTGCCGGAATTCTCGGAATTGACGGTCCCGCGCATGACAGCGAGATGTTCGAGGGCGGAGCCCACCTGCTTACCGACCGGTTGGCTACCCGGCTCGCCGGACACATTGTCTGTGACACCCCGGTGCTTGAGATTGACCGGAACGAAGAGGGAGTGGAAGTCCGATGGCAGGGAGGAGCGCTGCAGGGCGAACATGCAGTGGTCACGCTGCCGCCGACACTTTCATCACGCATCATCTACCGGCCGTCGCTTCCGCCCGAACGCGACTATCTTCTCCAGCGCATGCCGATACGCGGAAAGATCGCGCTGGCGCTGCTCTACACTGAGCCGTTTTGGCGCAAGAACGGTAAGCGGTTGGTGGAAACCGAGCGGCTTCTGCTTTGGGACGAGGGTGGAGAACAAGAACCGGCCGCCTATTGCGGCCTGGTATCGATCGCATGGTCTCGTGCGCTGTGGGAGCTGCGGGAAGACGCATGCCGTGCAGAAATTCTCCGCGAGATTGCGAGAGAACTTGGGCCCCGGGCAGAGCAGCCTTTGGAATTCCATACGGTCAACTGGGCGGCGGAGCCATGGAGTCGTGGCTGCAATTCATACCTTGCGACCGGAGCGTGGACCGCTTACGGCGAGGCTTTGCGGAAACCGGTGGGACGGGTTCATTGGGCAGGTGCTGAACTGTCGTCACGATTCGTCGGGCAGATGGATGGTGCGGTACGGTCGGCGGAATTGGCGGTGGACACAATCTTGAACTCCAGTAAGAGCCGCTGAGTGAACTCGGAGGGATGTAATGGATCGGAGACTAGCCAATATTATTTCGCAAGCCGAGTGCGATGCTGTTATGGCGCCGGTCGACGGTGCCATGACGCTGCCGGCACAGGCCTACGCCGATACGGGATGGTTTGCGCTTGAGGCCGAACGCATATTCGCCAGACGCTGGATGGCCGTGATGTTCGAGTGCTCGCTCCCCGGTCCGGGCGATGTCGAGCCGTTCGAGTTCTGCGGAATGCCACTTGCTGCCGTACGCGGCACCGATGATGTCTTGAGGGTGTTTCACAATATATGCCCTTATGACGGCTGCCTGGCGGTGCGGAACGCGGCCTGCGGACTTGAGCATATCGAGGTGCTCTATCACGGCTGGAAGTACGATCTTCGGGGCCGTTTGCGTGCGGCGCCGTTCTGGGGTGGCTCGCCGGAGTCCACCGCCGAAGATCTCGGGGGGCATAACGGTGATCTGGTCGAAGTGCGATCCGCAGTCCGTTTCGGTGTGCTTTTGATCAATCTCAGCGGCGACGCCGAAGACGCCGACAATTGGCTAAAGCCCTGGGCGGAGACAGTGCGCGAGCATTTCGTAATCGATCTGCTGGTTCCCGCACGCGATGCGCAGGGCAAGCCGTTGATCGAGAAGCGCAGCGTTGCCGCCAACTGGAAAACCTATCAGGAGAACGCGTCTATCAATCTTCTGCACGAAGCCTTTACACACGCGATCTACCGCAAATCGCCGGAAGTGCCGCGGGTCGACGGCGATGGCAACCCGACCTTCCGTACCTATCTCGATGGGTGCCTGGTAGCATTCAGCCACGACCGCACGGACTCAGGTGAAACCTATGATGAGATGAACCTTCCCATGGCGGGTCACAATCCGGCGCGTCAGCCCAATGTTGGTTTCTTTTCAACGATTTATCCCAATCTCAACGTGCCCCTGCTGGACGCTATGATCAAGGTCAACATCGCCATTCCCGTTGCGCCTGGCCGCACCGATCTCATGCACCTGAGATTTTACCGGCCCGAGGCGCTGACCTGCGATAATTTTCAGGAAGAGGAAGCCGCAGTACAGGATATGTTCGACATCATCCACTATGAAGACCAACTGGCGATCGAGGCAGTCCAGAAGGCGCGCAGTTCACCGGTCTGGCGCCAGCACTTCTACGCGCCTCGATGGGACGCGCTGCACCATGGGTTCAATCAGCTCGTCATGACTGACATGGAAATGGAATAGAGGTCTATCCGGGCTCACGCCGGCGCCGCAGATCGGGGCGCCGTTCTTTAGTGATGCGTTCTGACTGTTCGCGCCGCCAATCCTCGATCCGGCCGTGATGGCCGGACAGGAGAACTTCCGGAATGGCGCGGCCTTCCCAAACCTGAGGCCGCGTGTAATGGGGGTATTCGAGCAAACCGCCCTCGAAGCTTTCTTCAACACCTGACTGGGCCGCCCCCATAACGCCGGGGCGCAGGCGCACGGCGGCATCGATGAGGGCGAGGGCGGCAATTTCGCCGCCTGACAGCACGAAATCCCCAACGCTGATCTCTTCCAGGTTGCGGGCTTCGATGACGCGTTCATCGAGGCCTTCGAAGCGCCCGCACACGATGACCGCGCCCGGGCCGCTTGCAAGCGCCTTTATGCGCGTCTGGGTCAGCGGGGTGCCGCGCGGGGTCAAATAAATTGCCGGGCGCTCATCGTCTTTTCCGCATGTTGCATCGAGGGCTGCGGCGACCACATCGGCGCGCATCACCATGCCGGCGCCGCCGCCGGCCGGGGTGTCATCGACGGTGCGGTGTTTGTCGGTGGCAAAAGTGCGGATATCGACCGTATCGAGCTGCCAGATGCCGGCGTCGAGCGCCTTTCCCGCAAGCGAGTGGCCAAGCGGCCCTGGAAACATTTCGGGGTAAAGCGTGAGAACGCAGGCGTGCCACACGGCGGTGTCCGGCGACGGGGTGGCAGAACCGGTCATGAACCCTCTTCGCTTTCGGCGTCTGCGGTCAGTTCCGGCGGGTCGATGACGACATGGCGGCCCGCGATATCCACATGCGGCACGCAATCGCGGGTAAAGGGGATGAAGACCGTCTGGCCGCCGTGTGCCGGCTCTATTTCCAAAAGATCGCCCGCGCCATAATCCTGTACCGAATGCACGGTGCCGAACATGTCGCCATTGATTGTGTGTGCGGCAAGGCCGATCAGGTCCGCGTGATACCAGGTGTCTTCATCGCCGGTGTCGGGCAGGCGGTCACGGCTCACATACAGGCGTGTGCCCTTCAGGGCTTCGGCGCTATCGCGGTCCAAGACGCCGTTCACCCGCGCAATGACCATGCCCTTCGCCACACGCAATGCCTTGAGTGTGAATTCCCGGGTGCCGTCCTCGGACGACACAGGGCCGTAGGCGGCAATGTCGAGGGGGTCTTCGGTGAATGCCTTGACCCGCACTTCACCGCGCACGCCGTGCGCGCCGGCGAAAGCGCCGAGGCACACATGCGTGTCGGATCGTGCGGACATGGGCGCGGCCGCCCCTCGAGCAATCAGGATTCAGCGGGTGTCGCTTCGGCGTCGCCGTCCGTTGCTTCGGCGGGTGCCTCGGCGGCTTCCTCGGCCGGAGCTTCCTCGGCCGGAGCTTCTTCAGCCGGAGCTTCTTTGACGGCGGCGGCCGCATCGGCCTCAGCCTGCTTGGCGTCTACAGCGGCCTGGCGCTCCTCTTCTTCGCGTTCCTGGCGCTTCTTGCCCGGCAGTGCTTTTTGCGGGTTGTTGCGCGCGTCACGCGTCAAGATGCCGGCGGCATCGAGGAAGCGCGCGACCCGGTCGGTCGGCTTGGCGCCGACGCCCAGCCAATGTTTCACGCGCTCTTCGTTGAGGGTGAAGCGCTCGGCGTGATCCTTCGGCAAAAGCGGGTTGAAAGTGCCAACCCGCTCAATGAAGCGGCCATCGCGCGGGGAACGAATGTCGGCGACAACAACGCGGTAATAAGGACGCTTCTTCGCGCCGCCGCGGGCAAGTCTCAGTTTAAGTGCCATTCTCGTATACTCCTTGAGTGTTCAAATTCGTTCTTGTTCGGGTTTTCAGTCAATCCGTGGCGCCACTCCGCGCCGGCTATTTCTTTTTGCCCGGCAGGGGCGGTACTCCGCGAGGCGGCAAGCCGCCGAGTCCCGGCAACCCGCCACTGCCAAGGCCTGGCAGGCCTCCTGGCGGCAGGCCTTTGGGCAGACCACCGGGAAGGCCGCCCGGCAATCCGGGGGCGCCGCCATCGGGCGGCACGGCATCGGGGGCCATATCCGACATATCGGGCATTCCGCAGCCGCCGAACAGCGACGCCAGACCGCCTTTGCGCTTGCCGAGTTTTTTCATCATGTCGGCCATCTGGCGGTGCATCTTGAGCAGGCGGTTGATGTCCTGAACCGAGGTGCCGGAGCCCGCGGCGACGCGCTTCTTGCGCGATGCGTTGAGAACTTTCGGATTTCGCCGCTCTGGCCTGGTCATTGAAGAAATGATCGCCATCTGGCGCTTGATGATGCGGTCGTCGAGATCGGCGCTATCGAGCTGCTTCTTGATCTTGCCGACGCCGGGCAGCATGCCGAGAACACTGCTCATGCCGCCGATCTTCTGCATCTGCTTGAGCTGTTCGGACAGATCCTCGAGATCGAAGCTGCCCTTCTTCATCTTGCGGGCAATAGCTTCGGCTTTTTCCGCATCGATGGTTTCGGACGCTTTTTCCACGAGTGAAACGACATCGCCCATACCGAGGATGCGGTTGGCGATGCGTTCGGGGTGGAACTCTTCGAGCGCGTCGACCTTTTCGCCGGTGCCGATAAGCTTGATCGGCTTGCCTGTGACGGCGCGCATGGACAGGGCCGCACCGCCGCGGCCATCGCCGTCCATGCGGGTCAGAACGATGCCCGAGACGCCGATGCGCTCGTTGAAGCTGCGCGCCACGTTGACGGCGTCCTGGCCGGTAAGTGCGTCGGCGACGAGAAGGGTCTCATGTGGCGACGCGATATCGCGCACGTCTTCGGTCTCGCGCATCAGGTCATCGTCAATGTGCAGGCGGCCGGCGGTATCGAGCAGCAGCACGTCATAGCCGCCAAGGCGAGCGGCATCGAGGGAGCGGCGCGCGATGTCGCGGGGAAGCTGCTGATCGACGATCGGCAGGGTCGCGACGTCGACCTGCTCGCCGAGCACGCGCAACTGCTCCTGGGCGGCGGGACGGCGAACATCGAGCGACGCCATCATGACCTTGCGGTTGTCGCGCTCCGTCAACCGCTTGGCGATCTTGGCCGTGGTCGTGGTTTTACCCGAGCCCTGCAGGCCGACCATCATGATGACGACCGGTGCCGGCGCGTTGAGGTCGATGGTCTGGGTATCGGCACCCAGCATGTCGATGAGGGCGTCATTGACGATCTTGATGACCATCTGGCCCGGTGTCACCGAGCGTACGACTTCCTGGCCGACAGCCTGGTCGCGGACCTTGTCGACAAACGCGCGCACGACTTCGAGTGCTACATCGGCCTCGATCAGCGCGCGGCGGATTTCGCGCATAGCCGCCGACACGTCGGCGTCCGACAGGGCGCCGCGTTTGGTGAGCTTGTCGAATATGCCGCTCAGGCGATCTGACAGTGTCTCGAACATGGTCTTCCGCTTTCCAGTGGCGTGCCGTTACCGCAACGCGAAACGCACCCGCGGGCGAACCTTCGCTGGCGGGTGGTGACCCCCCTGCCTCCCGGTTTCAGACATGCATCGGCATGCGCACCATGTGCAGGGCGGCCTGACGACGAACGGCGTCCTCAGGATTGGCGCGGAACATAAGGAGTGAGGCCGCATCTGTCAATAAAAGGGACGCGGCCCGGGTTCAGTAATCGCGCCCGCCACGCGGGCGGTAGCGCGGCAGCGCCCAGCCGCGTGCGATGGCGCCGGCACGCAGCGCTAACCCGCCGGCGAAACCGGCCGCCGCGGCGAGCGCCGGGTCCGCACCGGCCGCATGGAGCGCAATATAGATGCAGCTCGCCAGAAGTGCCGCCGTGGCGTAAATTTCGTGCTTGAGGATGAGGGGATTTTCAAGACTTACAACGTCGCGGGCCAGCCCGCCAAAGGTTGCCGTCATCACGCCAAGCGCGATGGCGGGGACGATGCCTGCTCCTTCCGAAACCGCAATATGCGCGCCCAGCACGCCATAGGCGGCAAGGCCGATCGCATCCGCCCACAGGAGTACGATGTAGCGGCGTTGTATGAGATGGGCTGAAAAGTAGCACACCACGGCAATCGCGACACACACTGCAAGATACGATTGATCGGTGATCCAGAATATGCCGCGGTCGAGGAGGAGGTCGCGCAAGCTGCCCCCGCCGACGCCGGCGAGCGTCGACAACAGCACAAAGCCGATGATGTCCATCTGTTTGCGGCTGGCGACAAGCGAGCCGGATGCTGCGAACACCGCAACGCCCAAAAGATCGAGCCCGTGCGCAAAGTCGATTGTCATGGGATCATGTTCGGTATCCGGTGCCGCATCGCTAACGGTAGCGTCCAGCCATGGCTCGGAGCCGGATGTGTCATCGGCTATTGCAGTGACGCAATGAACTCGTCGTACTGGACGTTGTGCTGCGCGAGAAGGCCGACAACCATATCATGCGAGGCGACCATGCCCTGCTTCCGGTTCTGGTGCTCTTGTTCCTTGTCGAGCAACTGGCGGTAAAGCGGGATAATCGTGTTATCCACGATATCGCGATTGGGCACGCGCCGGCTGGAGTGGTAGCTGATGATACTGCCGTTCTTGTCGAAGCTCGGGGTGACGTGGGCATAGACCCAGTAGTGATCGCCGTTGGACGCGCGGTTTATGACGTAGGCGAAAATCTCCTGGCCCGTTTGAATCGTGTCCCACAGAAGCTTGAACACGCAACGCGGCATATCAGGATGGCGGATGATACTGTGGGGCTGGCCGATAATTTCTTTTTCCGTGTATCCCGCGATGTTCAGGAATATCCGATTGCCGTAGATTACCCTGCCCTTTAGGTCGGTTTTGCTGACGATGATATCATTGTCGCCGAAGAACCGTTCAGAGCCCGTGCAAGTTACACTTTCCATGAAACCACGCCCTTTGACGTTATACCGCAGCGATGTTTCGATTCTGCTTTGGGTATGCTTAATCGAGCGTTAACGATTTCAACTGACATGCGTTAGTAATGGATTAGTCGCAGGGGTCACCCGGTTCGGCGCAGTTCGACCAGGAAGTCTGTCATTTCTCCGCGCAGTTTTTTGAGCACCTCACCTTGTTGGCTGAGTTCGTTCGATGCCATCAGTACCTGGCTAGCCGACTGCTGGGTTTCCTCGGTTGCCGCGTTGACGTGGGTGATCGACGCGCTTACATCGCGCGTGCCGATAGCGGCTTCCTCGACGTTGCGAGCGATCTCCTGGGTGGCCGCACTCTGTTCCTCGACCGCTGAAGCAATTGTCGTCGATATCTCGTTGACGTTGCCGATCGTCGAAGAGATCTCGTCAATGCCGGACACCGTAAGGCGGGTTGCTTCCTGGATCTGCGTGACGTGCGAGGAAATGTCTTCGGTTGCGCGCGCGGTCTGGCTTGCAAGCGTTTTCACTTCCTGTGCGACCACAGCAAAGCCTTTACCGGCATCGCCTGCGCGCGCCGCCTCGATGGTGGCGTTGAGAGCCAGGAGATTGGTTTGTTCGGCGATGTCGTTGATCAATTGTACAACGGCGCCGATCTTTTCGGAGGCGTTGGCCAGCCCTGAAATGTGTCCGTTCATGCCGGACGACTTCTGAACCGCGTCTGCCGTGATCTCAGCGGAATGGACGACCTGGCGGTTGATCTCGCCGATTGCACTGGTGAGTTCTTCCGTCGCGGTTGCAACATTTTGCATGTTGGCGGAAGCTTCCTCAGCGCCGGCGGAAACCGTGACCGATTGCTCGCTGGCCTGGTTCGACGCGGCATTGACAGCTTGAGATGTGGATTCAAGCTGCGTCACCGCACTGGAGACGGACGAGACCACGGACTCAAGCTGCTGCTCGAAGTTCGCTGCAATGGTTCCGAACTCTTCACTGCGCTTGGCGATGAACTCGGTCGCGGTGTTGATTGTCCGTGCCGCCTCGCCGAATGATCCGACCATGCCGCGCTCGGCAATGAGCCTGAAATACTGGTTCTTGCTGACATATTCGAGGCAGGCTTTGGATTCGCGCATATAGGCGTCGGTGCGGTCGATCAGTAGGTTGATCGCGTGCAGCATTTCGCCGGCCTCGCCCTTCTCGGTGATGTTGAGAATTCGTGCCTCGAAATCGCCTTCGGCAACCGCCTTACAGACCTCGGTTGCCTTTGTCACTGCTGATCGTGTGTCGCTGCCAAACATTGCCAGTATCCCTATTCCTTCAAATCAGTAAACGAGTCCTCGTGCGCCGTTCACTTCTTGCTATCGCAAGGTGGCGACAAACTCATCGTATTGGACGTTATGCTGTGCCAGGAGATCGGCGACCATGCCATGCGAAGCCACCATCCCTTCCTTGCGGTTAGCGTGCTCCAGCTCTTTGTCGCACAGCTGGCGATAGAGCGGGACGATCGTGTTGTCGACAACATTGCGGTCCGGCACGCGCCGGTTGGAATGGTAGCCAACGATCGATCCGCCTTCGCCGACGCTCGGCGTGATGTGGGCGTAGACCCAATAGTGGTCGCCGTTTGCGGCTCTGTTGATGACGTATGCGAAAATCTCCCGACCCGACTGAATTGTGTCCCACAGCAGTTTGAAGACGCAGCGCGGCATGTCCGGATGGCGGATCATGCTGTGCGGCTGACCGAGACAATCCGCTTCGGTGTAGCCAGCAATGTCGAGAAAAACCTTGTTGCAATACGTGATGCGGCCCTTGAGATCGGTCTTGGAAACGATGATGTCGTTTTCTCCGAAGAACCGCTCGGTGCCGGTGCAGTGCGCATTCTGCATTTTGTCCCACTCCTCAACGGCGCGTCGCGCCGAAATCCAATTGGTGCCTTTGACCTAGTATGAAAGAGTAAAGGGTGTCGGATTAATCGAAGTTTAATGTTGGTGTTCGTACGGAAAATTCGCCAAACGGAGGGTGCGTGAAGGCTGAACTGCAATTAAATTGCGGTGCGGGAATTTGTTTTTGCGAGGCGTTTGCAGAAGCATTGTTGATGTATATCAAGATTCGGCGGCCAAATTCGATCCGTTTTGCTAGAAAACGGAGAAGTATTCGCTGTGTTCCCACTCTGATACGGCGGACAGATAGCGCTGCCATTCGCAGTTCTTGATCTGCGTTAAGTAGTCCACAAACGTGTCTCCCAGGCGCTCGCGGTAGAACGCGCTCTTAGAGAAACACTCTATGGCGGCTTTCAGATCCGAAGGCAGCGCCTGCGCATCCGCGTCGTAGGGTATTTCAACCGGCGGCGGCGGCTGCAGTTTCCGCTCGATCCCGTCGACGCCGCTGAGGATCTGCGAGGCCATGTAGAAGTATGGATTGGCGGCGGGCTCGCCGATGCGGTTTTCAATCCGGCTTGCGCCGTCTCCCGGCGCCGACAACACGCGGATCATGGCGCCCTTGTTGTCGTGGCCCCACTGAATGCGGTCGGGCGCGAGCGCGAAGGGTTGATAGCGCTTGTAGCCGTTGATCGTCGGTGTTGAGAAGATGCAGCTCTCGGCCGCGTGCTCAAGCAGGCCGGCCACCCATTGCCGCCCGATCTCGGAAAGTAGTTCGCCGTCACCGGGTATGAACCGGTTGGTGCCGCTGTCGACGTCGATGAGAGACTGATGGAGGTGCCAGCCGCTCGCCATGGCGTGCGGGAAACGCGGACGGCACATGAATGTGGCATGCAGTCCGGCACGGCGGCACACCTGCTTCACCATGGAACGGAACAGCATCATGTTGTCCGCGTGCGCCATGGCGGGGGCCGGGTGAAACGTCACCTCGCACTGGCTTGGCCCGAACTCGGCCTCAAGCGAGCGTACCGGAAGTCCGAGCGCCACGGCATTGCGCCGTATCAGATCGAAGATCTCTTCCAGTTGGTCGTAGCGGTCTTCGGTGAGATACTGGAACCCGTGGGTTACCAGGCTCGTGTCGGGCGGCACTTCGGGCTGACCGGTGTCGGCGAACGCGAGCCTTGGGTCTTCCAGGCGGAGCACATGAAATTCAACCTCAAGGCCGGTGACGATATCGAGGCCGTGCGTGTGCAGCCGCGCCAGGGCCTGACGCAACATGCGCCGGGCGCAGAACTGCAGTGGTCTGCCGTCGGTGTGATAGAGGTCGCACAGCATCCAGCCCGAACCGGGCGACCACGGCAGCACCCGGAACGTCGTCGGGTCGGGAACCATCATGACATCGCCGGCGCCGGTCAGTTCGCCGTCGCCGAAACCGGCGTCGCTTGCCCAGACCGGAAACACGGTTTTGTGGGATGTGTCCTTGAGGAGCAGGGTTGATGTGATCGGCACGCCGCTGTCGATTGCCGAGGCGACGGTGTCGGCCATCAGCGTCTTGCCCCGCAGGACGCCGTGCTGGTCGGCGAACGACACCCGCACGACTTCCAGATCATCGGCTTTGAGGCGCGCCAAAACATCGGCGGCGGCGGCTTGCTGATCCTCGCTTAGCAGCCCGTGCCGTTTGACAAAATCTTCGTGCGCCATCCCCAAATCCCCAGTTGCCAGATTTCCGGTTGCCGCATATCAGCCTGCCGGCCTGGCAATTCTTGCTGCTTCAAACGGATGCATCCCACGGGCATGCGCCGCGGCGCTCGGCATCGCGCTCAATCCATACCTTCTGCCATGCATCGAGCGGTGCAACGGCGTCAAGCGATAACGGCCCCTTGATGGCGCCGGCGCGTTCGGCCCCAACCACAAGCGGCAGGTCAGCACCGTTGCCGTTTTCAGCGGCCGCCGACGCGATCGCGGTGCGCAGCATGCGGCGGTATTTGATGATGGCAACGTCCGATTGCCCGAGATGTTCCTCGCGCCGATCCTGGATCGCGCCCATGGATTCAACCGCCCACTGGTCGTGCACATTGATGTCGAGGCCCATGCCCGTATAGGTCTCGCGGGCCTGCTCATCTGGATCGTAGCCGTAATTGTTGGTGCGGTTCTTGAGCGGCGCATAGTCGGGAAGGCGATGTTCCTTCAACCGCTGCTCGCGCATTTTCACCTTGTCGACGGGGGCGGCGAAACTCGTGAACATCGAATACCAGTAGCAGGTCTCATCATCGACCGGAACGTGCCACTGGGTGATGGTCATCTCGTTCGACATGGGGATGGTAATGGCGCAGGGAAACACCTGATTGGTGACCCGCACGTGCATGGAACCGTTTTTCAGATCCCGCAGTGTGACGATGCGCAAACCGTACTCGGTCTCCTCGACGTTTATCTCTGGCGTTGGAAATTCGCGCAGCACCCGGGTGAGGGGCATGTCGGTGCGGTCGGCTGTGGCGCGGAACTGCTTGCCGTAACTTTCACTTGGGTCCTCATCGCGCAGGAAACGGTGCAGGAAGGAGGCATGCGCGGGGTCTATGCCTACCTCCAGCGCCTGCAGCCAGTTGCATTCCCAAAGCCCCTTGAACGCGAACACGTGGCTGTCGGGCGCGCGGAAACAATCGAAGTCGGGAAATGCCGGCGCATCGCCGGGGCCCATATAGGCCCAGATGATGCCGTTATTCTCGACCACCCGATAGGCCGGTGTGCGGATGCCCTCGTGCATGCGCGAGCCCTGCGGTTCGCCGGGCTGTTCCACGCACTGGCCGGTCACGTCGAAATGCCAGCCGTGGAACGGGCAGCGCAGGCCGTTGTCTTCAAGGCGGCCGTAACAAAGGTCGGCGCCGCGGTGCGGACAATGCCGCGCAATGAGACCGAGGGTGCCGCTGTCGTCACGGAACAGCACCAGCCTTTCGCCGAGCAGGGTGACCGGAACCACCGGCCTGCGGCCGATCAGTTCCTCAGACAGGGCCGCCGGCATCCAGTAGCGGCGCAACAGGCGGCCCGCCGGCTGGTCTGCGCCAACCCTCGTGATCTCGTCGTTTCTCTCCTGACTGAGCATTGCCCAAGACCTTCCATGGTTCAGGTGTTCAAGTGTAGCATCTCTAAATATTGATCGATTATCGAACAAATGTTAATTTATGCGAACAATTTACGCAGAACGGCTTATGGGTTCAAGGGTATTTCCGGCGGCTGCGACCGCCGTCCCCCCGGGCGAAAGGACTATCGATGGACCGCAAGGATGTTTCGCAGACCTTTGCCCGCGGGCTTGGCGTCATCGCGGCGTTCGGCAGCGACGGGCCGGAACTCACAATTCCCCAGATCGCACGGCGTACCGGCCTCAACCGCACGGTGGTGCGGCGGCTGGTCTTTACGCTGGTCGATCTCGGCTACATGAGCGAGCGAGATCGCGCCTACGCATTGACACCGCGTATTCTGACCCTTGGCCACGGGTTTTTGCAGTCGCGGCGGGTCGGCGCGGCAATTCAGCCGATACTGGTCGAGGCGACGCGTGGAACGGGCCTGCCGGTTTCGCTTGCCATGCGCGATGATCTTCAGGCGGTGTACGTGGCGCACGCCCCCGCGGACGCGGAGCTCATCACCGAAGGGTTTACCATCGGCACCTCGATGCCGTTGCTGACGACGGGGATCGGGCGCGCAATCGCGGCGTTCTGTGCCGAACCCGAACGCGGCCGCATCCTCGCCGATGCACCGCTCAAGCCGCATACCGCGAAGACCGTTGTCGACCGGGGCCGGATTGCAGGCATCCTGGATGCGGCGCACGAACGCGGATTTGCGCATGTGGTGAGTGAGTTCGAATCGGGCGTTGCTTCGGTCGCGGTTCCGGTAGTGCGGATGTCCGGTGAACTCATTGGTGCGATCGGCGTAGCCGCGCCGGTGCGGCGGATTGCCGGGGCGGCACGCGCTGAAATGCTCGCGGACGATCTGAAAACCCGCGCTTCACAATTGGCGGCTATCCTTTAGAACCGCAGCCGGACAGCGTTACGGGAATACGCCGTTTCGCTTGTGATGGCGCGGGGTTTCACCATATAACGCGGAACCATGGACGAGAACACGCAGACAATCGCATTCCGCAAGATGAACGGGCTCGGCAACGACTTTGTCGTTATCGATGCACGCGCGCGCGCCGTGCAACTGCGCGAGGCCGATGTGCGCCGCATTGCCGACCGCGACAACGGCATCGGATGCGATCAGCTCATTGTCATCTCCGCGCCCGATGGCCCCGGGGCGGAAGCGCGCATGCGGATCTGGAATCACGATGGCGGCGAGGTTGAATCCTGCGGCAACGCGACGCGATGCATCGCCGATATCCTGATGAATGAATCCGGCCGCGAAACCGCCGTCATCGATTCAGATGGCGGACTGCTTGTGTGCACACGCGCCGGCGAGGGCCGCATTACCGCCGATATAGGTGCGCCGAAGTTCGACTGGCGCGACATTCCGCTGTCTGAAGAGTTTCGCGACACACGCATGATCGAGCTCCAGATCGGGCCGATCGATGCGCCGTTGCTGCACAGCCCGAGCGTCGTCAATGTCGGCAACCCGCATTGCATTTTCTGGGTCAAGGACATCGGTGCGCATGATCTTGAGCGCTTCGGCCCAATGCTTGAAAACCATCCGATGTTTCCCGAACGCGCCAATATCTCGCTGGCACATGTGACGTCGCCGTCCGAGCTGACGCTCAAGGTCTGGGAACGCGGTGTCGGGCTGACGCGGGCCTGCGGCACGGCGGCGTGTGCGGCGGCGGTCGCGGCGGCGCGCAAGCGTCTGACAGGGCGCGAGGTTGCCGTAACCCTGCCCGGCGGGGTGCTCGATATTGCGTGGCGCGAACATGACGATCACATTTTGATGACCGGCCCGTTTGCCTATGAGTTCGAGGGCACGCTCGATCCGGCGATGACGTCCGCGGAGCGTGCATGATGGCCGGGGCGCACGTCATTACGATGGGCTGCCGGCTGAACGCCCATGATTCTGAAATTATCCGCCAGAACGCCCGACGCGCAGGCATGGACGACGCGGTCATCGTCAACACCTGCGCGGTGACCGGTGAAGCGGTACGCCAAGCGCGCCAAACCGTGCGCCGCGCGCGTCGCGACAATCCGGCATCGCGCATCGTCGTGACCGGCTGTGCTGCACAGATCGAGCCGGAAAACTTCGCCGCGATGGCGGAGGTCGATCTTGTTCTCGGCAACGAGGAAAAACTGCGCGCCGAAAGCTATGGTTTAGAGGCTGGTGGCAAGGTGCGGGTTGCCGACATTATGGACGTTACCGATGCGGCGGCGCCGGTTGTGGAAGGTTTTGCCGGCCGCGCGCGCGCTTTCGTCCAGATACAGACCGGCTGCGATCACCGCTGCACCTTCTGCATTATCCCGTTCGGCCGCGGCAATTCGCGCTCGGTGCCGGTGGCACAGATCGTGGAGCAGACGAAGCGCCTCGTCGATGCGGGTCATGCGGAAATCGTTCTGACCGGTGTCGACATTACATCGTGGGGTGCAAATTTCAAAACACCCGCAATGCTGGGGGAACTCGTGCAAACCCTGCTCGCCGACGTGCCCGGCCTGAAGCGGCTGCGCCTTTCGTCAATCGATTCAATCGAGGTCGATGCGGCGCTGCTCGATGCGATTGCCGGCGATGAGCGCCTGATGCCGCATCTGCATCTGTCCGTTCAGTCAGGCGACGATATGATCCTCAAGCGCATGAAGCGCCGCCACAGCCGCGACGATACCCTGGCGTTCTGCGCCGAGGTGCGAAAGCGCCGGCCCGATATCGTATTCGGCGCCGACATCATCGCCGGGTTCCCGACGGAAACCGAAGAGATGTTTGCCAGTTCCCTCAGCCTCGTCGAGGCCGCACCGCTGACCTATCTGCATGTGTTTCCCTATTCGCCCCGGCCCGGCACACCGGCGGCGCGGATGCCGCAAGTGGACGGCGCGGTGATCAGGAAGCGGGCGCAGCGGCTGCGCTTGCTCGGAGCGCAACAGCTCGAGGGCTATCTGCGCGGGCTGAACGGCGAACGGCTTGAGCTCCTCGTCGAAACCGGCCGCACCGGCCGCAGCGCTCATTACGCTCAAGCCGAGCTTGACCGCGATGCGGCGCCCGGATCGATCGTTCCCTTCGATGTCTCGGGCACCGACGGCCGCCTACTCCAGGGCCGGGTGGCGGCGTGAGCGACGGCCAGAAACAGGGCTTCTTCAAGCGCCTGTTCAACCGGTTGGGCGGCGGCGAGACGGAAGCCGAGGCGCCCGCCGCTTCGGCTGAGGCAGCGGAAGAAGCGGTCTCCGGCGAAGCAGGTTCCCCTGCGCCTGCAGAAATCCCTTGCGTTCCTGTCGCGCCGGAGATTGCCGCTCCTTGCGAGCCGGAACCCGAGCCGGAACCCGAGCCGGAACCCGAGCCGGAACCCGAGCCGGAACCCGAGCCGGAACCCGTGGAAGCGGAAGCCCAGGGCGGCTGG
>JAJFHE010000046.1 GCA_021775755.1 Hyphomicrobiales bacterium
CAACGCTGCGGGAGGGCAAAAGCACCCGGCCTGCGGTGGGCCATTCCGGCCCGTCGACCACGTTGCGGGCCTTGTCCGATACACCGCATCGCACTGCGGTCCGCGCCTCGTCGAGCGAGCCGGAATGGCTCATGAAATGGGTCAATAATTGCCGCCCTTGGTATAACAGATCTGCGCTGCCGCCATGAGTGTCACGATCAAATGCTTGCCCGGCTTGCGCTTCGAACCCACTCCACCGAGTGATTTTCCATTTGCGCACCAACGCCGCTTTGGCTGCATTCCGCCTATGCCATTGAAAATACTGTGTTTTCCAGAAACACAGCGGCAGAATTGAGGAAATATCAAGGTTCTTACGCAACTCTTGAAAATGGAGTGTGAGGATGTTGTGCAATGATCGACCCTAAATCCTTGTGGCGAAGGTATGTGCTGGCGCTTTCGCTCGTTGCACTCCTTGCGACAAGCGTTTTCAGCCTGTCTTACTTCGCCGCCGGTATCGCCGAACACCACTCCATAGCGATCAACATCGCGGGATATCAGCGCTCGCTCAGTCAGCGCATCGTTCTCCTCGCCAACCGCTACGCCGACACGCAACGCGAAAACGAGCGTGCACCGGTGGCCGAGCAGCTCAAAGCGGCAATCGAAATGTTCGCCGAAGCACATCACGGCCTGATCGAGGGTGATGTGAGGCTTGGCCTGTCGGAGGAGTTGCCGGCGGAACTGCAGGAACTATACTTCGGCGAGACTACGCGTCTCGACCAACGCGTGAAGATCTATATCAAGCTTGCCAAGAAGGTGCTGTACGGAACCCTTGAACAGCGCGCTTTCGCACTTCCGGCGATGAACCTTCATGGCCCCGGCGACCTCCTTCAGGATCTCGACCGTGCAACTGAGCTTTTTTCGCAGGAAGCCCGCAATGCGGCCGGCGCCCTCAAGCTGATTGAGTTTCTCGCCCTGCTCAGCGCTCTTGCGGTTATTGCGTTCGAGGCCCTTTTCATATTCCGGCCGGCACACCGCGAGGTTGTTCGCGGCATTGCCGTGGCGCAGGAGGAGATGGGCAAAACGGAAACGGCCCGCGACGAAGCGGAAGCCGCCAAGAAGCAACTCGAGCTTCTGGCCTATCACGACGGGCTTACCGGCCTTGCCAACAGGGCACGGTGCCAAAAAGACCTTGCCGAGCGCTTTGCGAGAGCCGACCGTGATGACACATTTGCACTCATCCACCTCGATCTCGACAACTTCAAGAGGATAAACGACACGCTCGGCCATGCCGCCGGTGACGAGTTCCTGCGCGAAGTCGGACGCCGGCTCTCTATCCTGACGGAAGATTTCAACGGCTGGAAGTCCTACCGCTGGGGCGGCGACGAGTTCGTCATCATTGTCTCCGACACGGGCGTATCCGGCGAATTGAGCGATCTGTGTCAGGAGATTACAGATATCATGTCCGTCAGCCTCGATGTCGGCGGGGCACAGATCTGGCCGACCGCGAGTCTGGGAGTGGCGCGCTATCCCGGCGATGGCGAGGATCTGGAATCGTTGATGATTTTCGCCGATCTTGCACTTTACCGCACCAAGGAGCTTGGCCGCGACGGCTATCAGTTCTTTACCACCGAGATGAAGGAAAAGATCGATTCGGAGAGCTGGCTCGAGAACGAATTGCGCTCGGCTCTGGAACTCGACCAGCTGTTCCTCGTGTTTCAACCTCAGGTCGATGTGAGTACGCTTGCGGTGACCGGCGTCGAAGCGCTGTTGCGCTGGCAACACCCCGAACGCGGCCTCATCATGCCCGGCGAATTTCTACCTGTTGTCGAGCAGACCAGACTTGCAGAGCGCGTGGGACAGTTCGTTTTCAGGGAAGCGATGAAATCGGCGCGGATGCTGCTCGACAAAAACATCGACTTCGGCCGTCTGGCGGTCAACATGTCGCCACAGCATCTCAGGCTCGGCACCGCGTTCGACGACTTCACCGACGCAATGCGGGAGTATCGCATTGAACCATCGCAAATCTGCGCCGAAGTACTTGAGTCATTGCTGCTGGACGACCCGGATGCCGACCGCAACGATACCATTCGCCTGTTGCATGAGCTCGGCGTGCATGTCGAACTCGACGACTTCGGCACCGGTTACGCTTCGTTGTCGCACCTGTCGAGCCTGCCGATCGACGGACTGAAAGTTGATCGCTCGTTTGTCAAGCAGATGCAGACGGACACGAAACAGTCGAGTGTCGTGAAAACACTCATCGACCTGACGCGGGTTCTCGATATCTCGGTCGTGTGCGAAGGCGTTGAAACGCACGAACAACTCGAGCTGCTGAAAGACATTGGCCGCTGTTCAATACAGGGATATTTGATTGCCCGTCCGATGCCGCTCGATGATTTGACCGGCTGGATCCGTACGGGTCGGAATCTGCGTGCGGTTGACGAACTGCCGGTGGTGCAGAAACTTGCGGCGGTAGGATAGCCGCGTGTGCGGCATGCGCCGAACAGTGCAGGCATTTCCATCATGGGCTCTCGGGCCCGGCCCTCACGAACATAGTGAATTAGGTCATGACCAAAACCGGCAAACCCGCACCGATACGCTACATCGCGTGGAGATTTTTGCGCTCGGGATCAACGAAAGGAATGCTGGTCGCCACCGCGCGACACTGGATAGTCGGCCCCCGCAGTTCCAACTGAGTGCCCTCCACTGCCGCGGATGGAACAAGATGCACCAGCGCAAGTGACTTGCCGAGGCGTTTGGAGTAAGCGGGCGTGGTAACGTGCCCGACAATGCCCCCGTCTATGGAGAGCTCGGCGCCGTGTTCCACGACATCGTCATGGTCGGCGACAATTCCGTAGAATCTCACCTTCTCCTTGCCTTCCAGCTCGAAAACACCTTGCTTGCCGCGAAACTTGCCTTTGCCGCGGGACACCGCCCACCCCATGCCGACCTCCCAGGGTGTGTTGTCTTCCGTGGCTTCGGCTCCGTAGGCCATAAGTCCGCTTTCGATATGGACCATTTCCAGACCATCGAACGAGACGGGCACGATACCGAGCGGTTCGGCGTGCCGCCGCAAATCGTCCCAAACTCCAACGACCTCCCGATCGCGCATGAACAGCTCATAGCCCCGTTCGCCGGAATATCCGGTGCGAGAGATCATCATATCGACGCCGCAGACGCTAGCGTGAAGCTGATGGCAAAAGCGAAGGTGCCGCAGGTCCGCGTCTGTCAGCGGGTCAAGTAGATCGATAGATCTGGGGCCTTGAACGGTAATGATATGCAACCCTTCATCGCGCTCGACACTCAGCTCGCGGCCGCTTGCGAAGTCTTTCAGCAGTTCGTATGAGGGGCCAATGCTGCTCGCCACCAAAAAGTGTCCGTCAGCCACATGAAAGATGATGCCGTCGTCGCAAAACCGGCCGTCATCTTTCAGTATCGGGCAGTAGGCGGATTTCCCGACGGGAATTTTGGCCATGTCTCTGGTGACCAGGTAGTCAACAGCTTGCAGCGCGTCTGCCCCGCGAACCTGAATTTTCGTCAACGCCGATGAGTCCCACATACCGGCGGCTTCTCGAATGGCGTTGTGTTCAAGGTGGGGATCACCGGGAAACCTGAACGCCACCGGCATGTCGTTCCATTCGCCCATCCGCGCACCAAGCGCACGCATCGCCTCGCCGAGCGCCGAACTTCTGCT
Organism: Hyphomicrobiales bacterium; assembly: GCA_021775755.1. GTDB lineage: Bacteria > Pseudomonadota > Alphaproteobacteria > Rhizobiales > JAJFHB01 > JAJFHE01. Next base: position 3,671 of record JAJFHE010000046.1, read on the forward strand.
GGCCATTGAAAACACTCCTGCTTGGGGGGACGATCACGGGTGCACCCCACACATAACGGTATCAGGTGCCGGGGGCTCTGCAATATCCCATGAGTGATATTTTCAACCGTGCGCCTGCATGTGTAAAATGCGTTCAAACGATCGACAACGCGCCGGGGCAAAACGACGGAGGGACTAGGAATGAGTACAGGGAAGACAATCGCATTTTTCCCGGAGGCCTGTTACGGCCCTGCACTGAATTCAGTGGGAATCGCTCAGGCGCTTGAAAAAATGGGGCACAGGCCGGTGTTCCTCACCGATCCCGGGCTTTCCGGCACCTACGAAGCGTTCGGCTTCGAAGAACATGCGGTCAATATGTCCGAGCCCATGCCTGCTGAGGAGATGGCCAAGTACTGGACCGACTTTATCGATGGCCATATTCCAAATTTTTCAAAGTCCCCCTACGATCAAATCGACAACTACGTCAAGGAATGCTGGGAAAACATCGTCAACACGTCGGTTTGGGCCGAAAAAGAGCTGCCGGCAATCCTGCAGCGGATCAAACCGGATCTGATATGTATCGATAACGTTATCCTGTTCCCCGCCTGCAAACAGTATGGCGTGCCGTGGGCCCGGATTGTGTCATGCAGCGAAAACGAAATTTCCGATCCGGAGATTCCACCGCATCTATCCGGTTGCGGCGAGCACGACTTCGAAGCAATGCAGGCCTACCGCGACCGTTTCAACGAAGTGATTGCGCCGATACACGCGGAGTTCAATGCGTTCCTGGAGGAGTGCGGCGAGGAGCCCTATCCGCTTGGTGAGTTCTTCGAAGCATCGCCTTACCTGAACCTTCTCCTGTATCCTCAACCGGTTAAGTACAAGCGGAAGAACCCACTTGATCCCAACCGTTTCAAGTATCTCGAAGGCTGCGTGCGCAAGGACAAGGACTACGAGATTCCGACGTTTGCAAAAAACAATGACGGTCCTTTGATCTATCTCAGCTTCGGCAGCCTGGGGTGTGGCGACACGGCACTTCTAAACCGGATCATCGACGAACTGGGCAAAACAGAGTATCGCGTTCTGGTCAACGTGGGCGACTACGCGGACGCCTACAGCGGTCTGCCGGCGAACGTTCACATTGAATCCTGGTTCCCGCAGCCAACCGTGATTTCACAGATGGACATGGTTATCCATCATGGTGGCAATAACACCTTCACCGAATGCCTGTTGTTCGGCAAACCCGCCATTATCATGCCCTATGTATGGGACGGTCACGACAATGCCACGCGTGTGGAAGAAACCGGTCACGGTTTCAAAATGCATCGCTCGAACTGGCAACCCGAAGAGCTGCTCGGCAAGATCGACGCCTGCCTGAACGATCCGGCAATACAGGCGAAGATGGCTTCGACATCGGCACACATGCAGGCATTCGATGGCCCGAAGCGGGCGGCTGAGTATCTGGACCAGTTGCTGGTGGATCACGCAGATGCCGCATGAGGGATTGAAGTCGACGGCTCCTCATGTGGCGCCAGCACGAACGGTCGGTGATCTGACGGATTGGGGCGACCAGCCCGATATGGTCGAGGGACAGTCTCACTCCAGCGGCATACTGCTCTGGCAGAACGTCGACAAGACATCGGAGGCGGCCTTGTGGGTATGCACGCCGGGGACCTGGTGGCTCAGCATTCCAAGCGACGAGCTTTGCCATTTCATTGCCGGACGGGCGACCTATACCAGCGACGAGGGCGAGATTATTGAAGTGACGCCGGGTACGTTAGTCCACTTTCTCAAAGGCTGGACCGGGCAGTGCGTCGTTCACGAGACCATCCGAAACGTCTTCATGCTGCGCTGAGGGAACAATGAAAACACCGGTGCTGAACGACCCGTTGCACGTCGAGCCGACGGAGGACTGGGGTATTATCCCGACGATGATCGAAGGGGCATCCCACACCTCCGGCGTCATATTGCATGTGGGACCTGACGGAAAAGCCGAGAGCGGTGTCTGGATCTGCACGCCGGGCTACTGGGAATGTCATGTGACATCGGACGAGTTTTGTCACTTTCTGGAGGGACGCTGCACTTACACACATGAATCCGGTGACATCATCGAAATCGTTCCCGACACTGCGGCGTTCTTTCCCAAGGACTGGAAGGGAACCTGCCGGGTCCACCAAACTATTCGAAAAGTGTATTTGATTCGCTGAATCGTGAGTTCAACGACACGCCTAAGTCCAAAAACAGACAGCTGTCACTTGATCATCTGTGTGAGAGGACAGAAAGTACGGGCATTGCCTATGCAGTAAGGTCCGGCTTAAATAGTAGGAATCTGGTTTAAACAGTAGGAAAATGAACCCAGAGGGAGGAAACCATGGGAATTTCACGCAGAGACTTCGTACGGACGACCGCGGCTGGCGCGGTCATCGCCAGCACAGGATTGCCGTCCCGCGTTTTTGCTGCGGGCCAGAAGACCATAAAGGTCGGCATGAACATCCCGATGACCGGCGACTACGCCCCTTGGGGTCTGCCGGGTCTCTACGGCTGCCAAATTGTTGCCGACGACATTAACGCGGCAGGCGGTGTCGACATCGGTGGTGAAAACTACGGCATTGAGATGGTCTCATACGACCACGGCTACGACATCGAGAAAGCCCTCCAGGGTTACAAAAAAATGGTGTCCGAAGACGAAGTGAGCATGGTCATGATGCTCGGCGGCGCCACTGTCGGTGCGGTCATGCCGTGGGGGGAACGCAAAGACGTGTTCACTACGACTTTGCTCTCGAGTGACGTGACGCCGGAGACGGAACATCTGCTGGCACCGGTCGAATCCCATCCGCTTTACGTCGTCACTGGCGTTGACTGGCTTGCCCGGAACCACCCCGACGCCAAAACGGCGGTCATCGTCACCAACAATGACGTGGAGTACGGATTACAGGCGGCCGCAACTTTCCAGGCAGCGTTCGAAGTTGCCGGTATCGAAGTCGTCGATATGAACCTGCACGGCTTTGACGTCACCGACTTCGCACCGCTCGTCAGCTCCGTGCTTGCGAAGAACCCCGACATCTTCTGCATGGCGACGAGCTTCTACACCACCGCATTGATGGAGCAGCTTTATCACCAGGGCTTCAAAGGCAAGGTCATCAGCACGACGCTGGATTACCACGAAGAAGTGATTGCCAAGACCAGCCAGGAGTTCGTCGACGGGACCATACATCAGTTCCCCTCGTTCGATGATCCAAGGCTGAATGACGCGGGCATCGCCTTCCCCAACCCGAATGCCTTTGACGCGGAATACAGGAAACGGCACCCCAATGACTGGTCGGCGGTGTCCTGGGAGTACCCAGCGATCATGCTGAACTGGATTGAAGGCGCGAAGGCGGCTGGCAACACCAACTCGAACGACGTCCTGGCCGCCTTGAAGGCCAACTCGAACCCGTCCTTTGTGTTCGGTGGCGGCAGATGGTGGGGCAAGGAACTTTGGGGCCTCGACAACATCGTCGTCGGCAATTGGCCGATCGTCGTCATCGAAGGCGGCAAGACCCGGATCAAGGAGTTTGGCAGCGTCACCGATTGGCTGGACAAGCATTCCGCCGTCCTTGTCAAATACATGAAGGAGCACGGACTTCGGACCGTGACCTGACCTAGCCTGAACGGCGAACCGGAGAACTTCGCGGTTCCTCGTTGGCAGCGATTTCTGCCGCGGTGCTGAAATTCGAGAACGACAGTTTTCAGTCAGCGCCGCGGTGGATTTTCAATTTTCCCGGAAATTGTTACCTGATCTGGTGGCCGGCACGTTGACGGGGCAATGCGAACTCCAATTTCCACAACGAATTCGCAGCATGGAGTCGAGAGCAGGTGCAATTTAGCCTACCTTACCGACACCTGCTGGAGGCCCGACACCTGAAATGAGGCCGAGCAAAAAGATGAACAAGCGGACGGTTTGATGGATCTTGTCCTGCAATCCATAGTCAACGGGCTCATACAGGGTGGGTTCTACTCGTTGTTCGCTATCGGCCTCGTGCTGATTTTCGGCGTCATGCGGGTGGTGAATTTCGCGCACGGCGAACTCGTCATGGTGGGCGCCTTCACGATCTGGGTCGTTCATGCACAGTTCGGGATCGGCTATATTCCCGCCATTGCCGTGGCAATCGTTCTGGTAACCGTGATCGGTCTTTTGATGGAGCGCGTGCTGTTCCGTCCGACACGAGCGGACCCGCTGGCCGGCCTTATCTGTTCCATCGGCGTCTTGTTCATCCTCCAGGTCATTGCCACGCTCGTCGGCGGCGATGGACCCTCCAAACAGGTCCCGCCCCCCTATCACGGAACCCTTGTGCTGTTTGAGATGATACGCATCCCCTATCAGCGCGTTTTCAGCCTTGTCGTATCCGCTGCCGCGCTTGGCGGCCTCTGGTTCTTCCTGACGCGAAGCAAATTCGGCTGGGCGTTGCGGGCGGTCGCCATGGACCGGGAAGTGGCGGCTTTGCAGGGGATCAACACGAACAAAATTTCAATCGTCGCCATCAGCGTCGGCGCGGCACTGGCAGGCCTGGCCGGAGGGCTCGTTGCGCCGCTCGGCAACATCAATCCTCACATGGGGCACAATGTTATCGTCACCGCATTCATCGTGACCATCGTCGGCGGGGTCGGGAGTCTGTCCGGAGCCATCCTCGCCGCGATCCTGTACGCCATGTTCCACACCTTCGTCACGGTCTACTTTGGCGCCACAATCGCCACCATTGCCGGATTGACGCTCATGGTCGTTGTCCTGATCGTCAAACCCACCGGCATCATGGGAGTGAAAGTCAGTGAGTGATCAGGGCAGGTTCAATCTCAGGCATGCCGCTTTGGGCGCCGCTCTGCTCGTAATCGTGGTGAGTGTCCCCCACTTCCTCAAGTTCCACCACCAGGATCTTCTTATATTTCTGACCATCAATGTTCTGGTGGTCTGCAGTTACCGCCTCGTTACGCTGACCGGTGAATGGTCTCTCATTCATGCGGTGATGTTAGGGGTCGGAGCCTATGCGGCGACGTTGAGCCATAATCATCTCGGACTGGAGATATGGTTCACGCTGCCCCTGGCCGGACTGACTGGGGCGCTGGTCGCCGCGCTTTTGTGCTTTCCGCTGCTGCGCATGACGCAATTCTACTTTCTGATCGGCTCATTTGCCGCTGGCGAGGCCATTCGCCTTATCTGGGTTGAGTGGGTGAGCGTGTTTGGAGGCACGAGCGGTTTGAGAGGCGTTGAAGCGCCCGTCGTCTGGGGCATCGATTTCCTTGATCCCATCCCGTACTACTATTTCTGTCTGGCCGTGGTTACGTTATGCCTGCTCATTCTCTACCGCATTGAAAACTCCCGCATCGGATTGACCCTCCACGCCATTCACTGGAAAGCGGCGCTCGCCGAATCCGTCGGCGTCGATGCCTGGAAGTATCGGGCGCTGGCTTTCATCATTGGATCCTTTTTTGCCGCAATCGCCGGCGGATTGAAGATCCATTATCTTGGAAGTGTCACACCGAACCAGTTCACCATCGGCTTTATGGTGTTCATTCTGATCTGGGTTATCGTCGGCGGATACAACAAGTTTTACGGCCCGATCATTGGCGTTGTCGTCTTAACGATTTTCGATGAATCAATCAGGGAATTCGAGATTGTCCGCCCCGCGATTTATGGCGGAATGCTTATCTTGTCGATACTGTTCCTGCCCCTGGGGCTGGAGAGTATTCCCAGCAAATTCAGATCGTGGTTCGGGGCGGGCTCCACTCCCTCCGAGCCGCCGTTGACCGATCGCTAGAGCTCGGACAGGTCAAACCTATGTCACTGTTGGAAGTCAGTAGTCTCACAAAACGCTTCGGCGGCCTGTTGGCGCTCGACGATGTCAGCCTCACGGTCGAGGAAAACGAGATCCGCGGATTGATCGGGCCCAATGGCGCCGGCAAAAGCACGCTGTTCAAAAACATTGCCGGGTTCCATAAGCCAACGAAGGGCGCCATTGCGTTTCAGGGGCAGAGCATCGTTGGGCAGAAACCGCATACGATCGCGGAAATGGGAATTGTCCGCACATTCCAGGAAACGACGCTGTTTCAGGAATTGACCGTGTTCGACAACGCATTGGTCGGCACCCACATGACGGCCAAAACCGATGTGTTTTCCGCCATTCTGGGTCTCGATAAAGCGGTGCAGCGGCGCGCCCGCAAAAAGGTGATGGAAGTTCTCGATTTCATGGGGCTTGCGGATCGAAAGGACCAGCTCGCCTCCGAATTGCCACTGGGGTCACAGCGTGCGCTGGCGCTGTCTGTTGCACTCGTTTCCGGACCGAAGCTCATGTTGATGGATGAGCCCTTCGCCGGGATGAATGCGGAAGAAACCAATCACATGATGGATCTGACCCGGAAGGTGAGAGAAACCGGCGTTACGATTGTCCTGGTCGAGCATGACATGAAGGCCGTCATGGGGCTCTGCAGTTATCTGACCGTACTGAACTTCGGACAAGTTCTTGCCGAGGGAACACCGGACGAAGTCCGCAATAATGAAAACGTGATCGAAGCCTATTTGAGCGGGGCGAAGTGACGTGCTTTTGCAAGTAGACAACATCCACGTTCATTATGGCCCGGTTGCGGCTCTCAAGGGCGTTTCGCTGGAAGTGGGCGAGTCCGACTTCGTAACTCTGATCGGCTCCAACGGAGCGGGGAAGAGTACGACGTTGCGAACCATCTCCGGCCTGAACACGCCTACCGCTGGCGAAATCATATTTGATGGCAACCGCATCCACGGGCTCTCCGCCGACCGGATTCTGAGAATGGGTATCGCACACGTGCCGGAGGGGCGGCGGGTGTTCAAGGACCTCTCTGTAACGGAGAATCTGCTTCTTGGTGCCTTCACCCGCGACGATCAGGACGGGATCAAAAAGGACCTGTCCCAGGTGTTTGAGCGATTCCCACGATTGCTGGAACGCAAAACCCAGATGGCAGGAACGATGAGCGGCGGCGAACAGCAAATGCTGTCCATCGGCCGGGCGCTGATGTCGAACCCGCGCGTCCTGCTGCTCGACGAACCTTCGCTTGGACTTGCGCCGAACATCGTCCGGGACATCGCCCAAATACTTACGGAAATTAACGAACAAGGTGTCTCTGTCGTTCTGGTTGAACAGAATGCAGAGCTTGCATTGGAGCTGGCGCGCCACGGTTACGTACTGGAAACCGGGAACGTCGCACTGGAAGGGGACGCAAAAGGCCTGATGGATAACGAGCATGTGCGCAAGGCGTACCTCGGAATTTAGCGCAAATGCCGATACCGGGTGTTTCTCCAGTCGAGGATGCAGTTGCGCTCCGGGCAATGGAGCCTGCAGTTTCTGCCGGACCCGGTCATCCCGTTGCACCACAGGCCACCTTTACACTAACAATAACATCGGATCACTCGCTGCAGCTACTTTGAGCGAGCACAAGTGCAGCATGCATCGACACAGGTACAACAACGAATAGAGAGACAGACATGAGCAAACGAGTTGCAGTTATCGGTGCCGGGCCCAGCGGAATGGCGGCACTTCGGGCCTTCCAGTCCGCCAAGGAACAGGGAGCCGACATTCCCGAGGTGGTGTGCTTTGAGCGTCAGGATGACTGGGGCGGCCTGTGGAACTACACTTGGCGCACCGGGCTCGACGAATATGGCGAACCGGTTCACTGCTCGATGTACCGCTACCTCTGGTCGAACGGCCCGAAGGAATGTCTGGAGTTTGCCGACTACACATTCGAAGAGCATTTCGGTAAGCCGATCGCATCCTATCCGCCGCGCGAAGTGCTCTGGGATTACATCAAGGGACGCGCCGAGAAGGCGGGCGTGAAAGACTGGTGCCGGTTCCGCACAGCTGTGCGATGGATCGACTACGATGATGCCAGCGGGCAGTTTTCAGTGACGGTGAACGACCTTGTCAACGACCGGACATATACGGAGCAATTCGACGATGTGATCTGTGCCTCGGGCCACTTTTCAACACCGAATGTGCCCTATTTCGAAGGCCTGAGCGGGTTCAGCGGGCGGGTTCTGCACGCACATGATTTCCGCGATGCACTCGAGTTCAAGGGCAAAGACATCCTCATCGTTGGCCGCAGCTATTCGGCGGAGGACATTGGATCGCAGTGCTGGAAGTACGGTGTAAAATCGATCACCGTGACCTATCGCTCAGAGCCGATGCACTTCCATTTCCCCGATAATTGGGAGCAGGTGCCGCTGCTGCAGAAGGTCGATGGCAAAACCTGCCACTTCCAGGACGGCACATCAAAGGATATCGACGCGATAATCCTGTGTACGGGCTATCTGCATCATTTCCCATTCCTGCCAGACGACCTCAAGCTGAAGACCGAAAACAGGATGTGGCCACTCGGGCTCTACAAGGGCGTCGTGTGGGATGAAAATCCGAAATTCCATTACATCGGCATGCAGGACCAGTTTTACACATTCAACATGTTCGACGCGCAGGCGTGGTTTGCCCGCGACGTGATCATGGGACGCATCGAACTGCCATCAAAGGCGGAGATGCAGAAGGACAGTCAGGCGTGGCGCGACCGTGAGGAAAAACTGGAAACCGACGAAGATCTGATCTGGTTCCAGGGCGACAACGTAAAGGAACTTATCGGTCTCACCGACTACCCGACCTTCGACATCGAAGGGGTCAACAAGACGTTCATGAAGTGGGAACACCACAAGCATGAAAACATCATGGAGTTCCGCAACAACGGCTACAAATCCCTGATGACCGGCACCCAGGCGCCGGCGCATCACACGCCGTGGAAAGACGCCATGGACGACTCGATGGAAAGCTATCTGAAGACCGATAGCTAAGGCTCCAATGCCAGGCGCGACTTCAGCCGCGCCTGGCTCGCGACCGTGCGTCGCCGCGGCCTTCTTGGCAGCATATTGGATGGCACCCGAACTTTCCCGACTGCTTCATTGTGCCCCGCGATCCCTCGCCACACGTCATGTTACTGACGGGAGCTGGTTCGTGATTGAATGTAAGGATCGGTCGTTCCGCGATCACATTTCGAGGGCTCTTTAAGAGCTCGCGCAACAAAAAGCATATCGGGAACACCGCATCGTAGCGGCGGTGAACGCAGATCATCTCCGCTTCTCTGAGCATTCAACTAGACCGCTTCACGTTCATATGGAATCGCTTGACCGGTGTTTCGCGTCTGCTGGCAAGGCACGGGTCCCGCCGTGGACCGGCCGTCCACAAGGGAGCCGTAACGCTGTCCAGAAGGCGCGAAACACCGGCCTTCGGTGGGCCAAATCGGCTCACCGGCCACGTTGCGGTGCTTGCCCGATACACCGTATCGCGCTTCGCGCCGCGCCTTGCCGGATGAACCGATTTGACCCATCAAACGTTTCCATATGAACATGAAACGGTCTAATGCAAGGAGGGTATCATGATCAGATTTCCCATCGCCGTTATTGCAGGTATGTCGCTCGCCGCGACGGCGTTTGCTTCACAAATGTCACATGCGCCCACGGCCTTGTCCTTGGAGGCACCGGCCGCTCAAGCCGAGCGGGCAAACGCCTCACCAGAGCGGATGGCGACCCATCAATGCGATTGCAGCAACCCCATTCAGGTGGCGCCGGTCACCGAGGACGCTTGCCCAAACTATGCTCCGTTCGGCGGCGACACGGACTGGACGTCAAATGAAGGAGGCACATGTTCGGTGTGCTACCGTGAATATGTCTCGAACTGCCAGGCCGGCCACTCGGCCGGCGGCAGCGGCTCCGGTGGCGGATCAACAGGCGGCGGAACCGGTGGTTCGATCAGCCGCATTCTGCACACGTACTATCTTCACAATCCCAATCCCGGTGCATTGTTTTCGGCATACTCATGGACGGCATGCATAACGGAGGGCGAGAAGGACAAAATTCTCGACGCCAATCCCACTTGGACCGTGGAGGACAGCAAACAGTGTCCGTGAGAGTGGTGAAGGCAAACGCCGCACGCTGGAGCAAAAAAGGAAATGTCTAATACCCGGGCCGGTGATCTTACCGGCAGTCTGGACATCATTTTGTACGGAGTACGGACCGCAGGCCTGCCAGCGCAATGCCGCCTTCACGCAGCCGGCACGGCCATGTAGTCCTCGTCCGAAACCGGCTCGAGCCAGTCCGCCTGAACGCCGTCGACTGCTTCCTGCAAAGCGAGATGCACCATGAAGTTTTCCGGTGCAGCACCATGCCAGTGCTTTTCCCCGGGCGGAATCCACACCGTGTCGCCGGGGCGGATTTCGATGATCGCCTGCCCCCAGGTCTGGAAGCGGCCGACGCCGGTCAGAACATGCAGGGTCTGGCCGAGCGGGTGGGTGTGCCAGTTGGTGCGCGCGCCGGGCTCAAAGTGCACACGCGCGCCCTTGATGCGGGCAGGCTCCGGGGCGTCTGCTATGGGATCGAGATAGACGGTGCCGGTGAAATAGTCCGGATTGCCTCGGCGCGAAGGTGCGCTGCCGGCGCGTCGAATTTCCATGAAGAACCTCCTGTGTCAGGGAAACGCACAAGAACCGGCCCGACCACGCGGACACGACCGCTGCGGCGCCGGGCCTCCCGGCTCACACGCGCACCCTCGTTTTCTTGGGATCGTAATGCGGGAAGCCGACGACGCGGGCGGGCAGCCGCTTTTGATGACCGTCGAGCTTGCCGACCTCAACTTCCGTGCCTTCATCGGCATGGGCGATGTCGAGACGGGCAAGGGTAATGTTCTTTTTCAGGATTGGCGAGCGCGTGCCGCTCGTGACCACGCCGATCTGGGCGCGCCCGATATGGACGCAGTCGCCCTGGCCCACGGCCTCCTCTGAATCGATCTCCAGTCCGACCAACTTTTTCTGCGGATGCTCCTTGCGGCGCACGAGTGCCTCGCGGCCGATAAAGTCGTCTTCCTTGGTTTTGAGCGCTACGGAAAACCCAATGCCGGCTTCAAACGGGTCGGTCTGGTCGTCGAACTCGTAGTTGAAGAAGATGAGACCGGCCTCGATGCGCAGCATGTCGAGCGCATCCAGTCCAAGCGGTGAAATCCCGTGCGGTTCGCCAGCCGCCCATACCGCATCGAATACCGTGCGCGCATCTTTCGGGTGGCACCAGATTTCATAGCCAAGCTCGCCGGTATAGCCGGTGCGCGACACGATCACCGGTGCGCCCTCGAACTTCTCGATACGGCCAATGGAAAAGCGGAACCACTCAAGCTCTTCGATCGAGGGCTGCGCCGGCGGCGTCCAGATGATCTCTTTCAGGATGTCGCGGGACTTCGGCCCCTGCAGGGCAATATTGTGAAGCTGGTCCGTCGACGAGCGCACCCAGGCCTGGAGCCCGAGTTTTTCCGCCTGCTCGCGCAGCCAGACGCCGCCATATTCATCACCGCCAACCCAACGGAAATTTTCCGGCCCCAAGCGGAACAGCGTACCGTCATCGACCATGCCGCCATGCTCATAACACATGGCGGAATAGACCACCTGCCCGACGCTCAGTTTGCGGATATTGCGGGTCAACGTGTACTGCATCAGCTTTTCAGCATCCGGCCCGGTCACTTCGAACTTGCGCAGCGGAGAAAGGTCCATGACCGCGGCGCGCTCGCGGCACGCCCAGTATTCCTCGATGGCGCCGTCATTATTGAAATGCGTCGGCAGCCAGTAGCCGCGGTATTCGGTGAAGTTGCGTGTGTGCTCTGAGAAACTGCCGTGAAACGCGGTTTCCTTGGTGAGCTCGGGCTCGGCGTCTGGGGTCATTCTGAAGGCCACTGCTCGTGAAAAGGTTTCCGCACCGGAGTAGGTGCGCACGTGAATATCTGTCGGATTCCAGCCGTTCGCCGCATCGATGTCGTCGGTGCAGGACGACGACACGCAAACAACATCGGTCAGCGCACGCATCAGCACATAGTCGCCCGGGCGCGACCACGGCTCATCGAGATAGAGCACGTTATGCTCATCGATGTTGGTGTTGTAGAAGAAGTTCAGCGCCATCCAGCCCATGCGCGCCTCAACGCCGTGCGGCGCCAGTGCGTAATTGAAGTTGTCGGTACAGTTGGCATGACCGGGATATCCCAGATCGTCGTAGAAGCGCGCCGTGCAGGCAAGCGCGAAGGCATCGTGGCGCCCGCAGGTGTCGCGCACCAGCTCGACCAGCGGTGTCATGTCCTCATCGAAACCCTTTGAGAACATGCCGGGTGTTGGATAGCCCTGCGCCACCAGGGTGCGGGTGGTGGTGGCGTCCAGAGGTTTCTGCAGGCCCTTGTCGAGTTTGCGCGCATCGAAGCACTGGAAATCGGTACACTGGCGGCCGTCGACGTCGATCACCTGTACAAACTCGCCCGCCTTCACCACATAGGCCGATGACGTTGCCTTGCTGATGCGAATGTCCTGCATCGGATCGGCAAGCGGCTCGGGCAATTCCGCATGCGGCGCCGAAGCTATCGTCTTGCGCGTGATTTCTACGCGGACCGCGGTCGCGGTGTCGTGCGCATCGACGGCCATTTGCGCGGCTGGCACGCAGGCGATTAGAAATCCGTCACGCTCCGCTGTGAACCCGGCGATTGCGCCGGCGCGTGACGTTTCGCCGAACAAAACAACGGCGTCGGCGCCGGCAAGATCGATCCCGCGGCGTTCGAGCCCACGGCGCAGTTGATGAGCACTTTCGGTGTCCCCCGCCAATGTCCGCCGGGTGCCTTGAGCGGGCGCTCCCCTTGTCTCACCGAGAATACCGGTGTCGATAACGCCCTTTGTGTCAGCTGCAACGAATTCGCAGACCTGTCCGCCCTCAAGATCGACCGCGCTGATGCGATCGCCCTCAAACAGCGCAACAACGATTGCCCCGCCCCCCGGCACACGATACCGCTCCACATCCTTCGGCAGAGACAGAACGCCCGGTCGCAATATGCGGGACGGGCGCGGTGCGCCGGCGGCAAATGGATTACGCGGCTCAGGTTGTAACATGAGCGAGACCCTGCGGTGTTATGCAGCCTGCAGCCTAGATTGTTTCACCTTCATATGAAACCGGCTTGCCCCGCTGAAGGTTGTGTTTCTTGCGGCCACAGGACGGCATTGCGTCTGCGTTGCGATCGGCCGTGCGGCACCTGGATCCATGCCTGGAATCACTTTAATTGTAATTCAACTCATCGCGTTGATTTTATTATGTTATTTCGACTTTTCATGATTGTATCGGGAGCACTCAATCACTTCACACGGCACAGGTTTTCATCATGCGTCCGGGGCTTTTGATCATCGACACGCCAGGTAACGGCTTGCCCACCGGCTTCTGCGAATCGCTGGAAGGGCTTGGCTTCACCGTCAAGGTTCTGAACTGGGACGGTCAAGGCGCCGGCTTTGGGGATCAGTGGCTGCCCGATGCAGTGGTTGTGGTCGCCACTGGAGCGGCTTCGGACCTCGACACGCCATTATTGTTGACGTCGGCAAGCCCGATTACCCGGCATGCCGTGATCGGCCTGGTCGCACCGCCGGAGCAAACACCGCGTCCGGCAACGCCGCTGCCCGATTTCGCGCTGGCACACGGCGGCGCATGCAACTTCCTCGCCGTCTACACACGGCTGTGTGCCGCGTTTTCCGACCGCGGCTCATTGATTATGCAATCCAGACTGACATGGCCTGGCGTGGAGATCGACACTGCGCTTGGATCGGTGGCATTCGAGGGGCACAGGATTCGGCCAAGCCGCAAGGAGTTTGAACTTCTGACCTATCTGGCGCAGCGGCCCGAGCGCGTTTTTGGCCGGCGCCAGCTTCTTAACGCGGTATGGAGAGGCCATGGAGACGCGGAAGAGCGCACTGTCGACGTTGCTGTCAGCAGGCTGCGCGCGGCCCTGAAGAAAGCGGGTGCCGGCAGGCTGGTGGCGACACATCGCGGACGCGGGTATGCCTTTCACCCGCCCGTAGCGCCTGGTGTCCGCTCGTTGCGGCCGCGATACACGACCGCCGCCGTGCCAGAGGCCACAGGCGCGTTGCAGTAGCGCAAGAATTCAGTCTGTCAGATGAACGATGATGTCGACACGGCCGATTTTTCGGCCAAGCGCGGTTTCCGGCAGGCCCATCAGCTCAAGGCGCCGGTCGGTAATATCGACAAGCTCGCCATCGGCCTCAATGTAGTAGTGGTGATGGTCTGCGATGTTGGTGTCAAAATAGGTGGTGTGGCCGGGCGTTGCCACCTCGCGAAGAAGGCCGGCGCCGCTGAACTGTTTCAGTGTGTTGTAGACCGTGGCCAGAGACACCGGCATGCGCTCGGCCCGTGCCATGGCGTGCAGGTCTTCAGCGCTCAAATGCCGATCGCCGTCGGCGAACAAAAGCCCCGCAAGCGCCACACGCTGGCGTGTCGGGCGGATGCCCGCGATACGGAGTTTATCTGCAATTTCAGGTCTCGGCTGGTCGTTCCACATCGTCTTGTCCACTCAAACGGTGTTTCAGCCCCAAAGGGGCTACCCTCGCCAATTAAGTCAGCAACATTGAAGAGTCAAACGGAATTGCACAATCGGAACTAAAATTCTCTAATAATTACAATAACTTAAAACTAGACTAATTCAAAACAACCGTCCTGGAGTTAAATTTCCCGCGCGCTATTTCCAGGCAAACTCGGGCTGGCTGTAATGGGCAACGCGCGTGTCATTGCCCCTGAGCGCCACTTCGCGGAACTGGTAGAGGATGGATGCCGTGGGCGAGAACATGCGATGGCCGAGCACCGGCAATTCGGAATAAAGGATCGGATGCTCGGAATGCTCCGTCTCCATGAACAGCGGAATGCCCTCGCCGTCCAGTTCCTCGCAAGGGATGTGGAAGATGAGCGCGACCTCGTCCGGGTCCGGGTCGAGCCGCCCGGTCTCTTCGCACCACACCACTACCGGCGTGATGGCAAACCCGGAGCGCGTCGGATAGTCGTCGAGCACGCCCAGCACATCGCTTTGCGGAAGCGTGAGCCGCAGTTCCTCCTCGAGCTCGCGAAGAGCCGCCTCAACCACACTCTCGCCTTCCTCCAGACGTCCGCCGGGCAACGCATACTGATTGGCGTGGCGTTTGATCGTCAACGGCCTCAGCGTCAGGAGCACATGGGCACTGTCGTTGTAGTCGCCCCTGGCCACGACAAGAGCGACGGCGGCGCGGCGCAACCCGTCCTCATCGATTTCTCGACGGTCGAAACGGGAGATGTTTTCCGAAATGCTGGCGCGAAGGCCATGGTCATGAAGAAACTGCATAGGCCGCGATGTAGCGTTCTCCGGCGAAAAAGGCAAAGGCTGATGTGCAAGTCGCCTACTCAGGTGGCGCGGATGCGCGCGCGCCTACCCACCCGGCCCGGATAGCCTATATGATGGCGCAGGAACGCATGAAGGGATTAAGCGCATGAGCATCACTATGGACACGCAGCCGGGCGCTATTGCCGTAGCGGATGCAGACACCGCAACGCCCGCGCCCGCAGACAGGTTCATCGAAGAGGCGATGACGGAGGACAAACGCGAGGGACTGCTGCTGGCGGTCAGGGCGCGCTGGGCCGCGCTGGCCGTCATCGCGGTTTTGCTGCCGGTCGTCAATTTCCGCACAGAAGTCATTTACTACGAAGTACTGTTGCTCGGCTTCGCGTTCATCGGCTGGCTACAGCTGAGATTCGGGCGCGTCGGCCTGTCGCGTGTCGAGCTTGTCATCATGTTCTTCGATCTCGCGCTCATGACATTGACCATCCTGGTTCCAAACCCGTTCGGAGAGACCGACATGCCGGCGGCGATGCAGTACCGCTTCGGCAGCTTCATTTATTTTTTCGTGCTGCTCGCCGCGGGCACACTCGCCTATTCGTGGCGCACCATAGTTGCCATGGGCACTTGGACAACGGGGCTCTGGACGGCTGGCCTCATCGTCATGGTGTTCCTGCCCGCCGGCGATCCGGAACTCGCCGCCGCCATCAAGACGGCGCTTGGATCGAATACACGGCTTTTTGAGGTGCTGGACCCGAACAATGTCGACATCGGCATGCGCATCCAGGAGGTTGTGGTGTTCTTCATCGTCGCCGGCACTCTGGCGCTCGGCTCGCGGCGATCTCGGCAGCTGGTGCTCGATCAGGCCGCCGTCGTGCGCGAACGCTCAAATCTTGCGCGCTATTTCTCGCCCAACGTGGTCGAAGAACTCTCCAACAACGATGAACCCCTGAAGACCATCCGCACCCAGGATATCGCGGTGCTGTTCGTCGATATCGTCGGCTTCACGAGCATGGCCGAACATCGCGCGCCTCAGGACGTCATCCAGACCTTGCGCGCCTTTCACGGGCGTATGGAACGCGAGGTGTTCCGCCACAACGGCACGCTCGACAAATATCTCGGCGATGGCCTGATGGCGACGTTCGGCACGCCATCGACCAGCGACCGCGACGCCGGCAATGCGCTGAAATGCGTGACCGGCATGATCGCGGCGATGGAGGAATGGAACGCGGAGCGCTCCGCGCAGAACGAGGCGGAGGTGAGGGCCTCGTTCGGGCTGCACTTCGGTGAGGCGGTGCTCGGCGATGTCGGCTCCAGCCGGCTTGAGTTCGCGGTCATCGGCAACACTGTCAACGTGGCCAGCCGGCTGGAAGCCCTGACCCGCGAGCTTGGCGTCTCCATGGTGGCAAGCGACGCGCTGGTGCAAAGGGCACGGACCGAGCCCGGCTTTGCGGAATCGGATGCGCAGTCCCTCACCCGGGCCGAGCCTCAGGCCGTGCGCGGCGTGGCGGAGCCGGTGCCGGTGTGGACAGCGGGGTGAGCGGGGCGCGCTATCTGTCGGCTGAGCCGAATTGACCGGCGCGGCGGCTTGCTACACCACACCGGCTATGCTTACAGATGGCGGTTTGATTCAATTGCAGTCACGGTGTTTCGGATCCGGCTCCCGACATTCACAAATCGGGCAAAAACTTTCACGGCGTCAAATTCTCTCAACAATACCTCACTGATCCGTGCATTGGTTGTTCCTTTCGCACCAGCGCAAGGAGAAGCAGAGCTCCACCGTGTCAACCGGCCAGCGGCGTTCCGACTGTCCACCCCCAGAGAAATCCGCCTCAACCACATAACACCCGTTTTCATAGTCCAGCCGCGCGGACCTCGGTCTTGCCGTCATTCGGGCTACCGGGGTGAGGTGGAACGGAATCTCAAGCGTTCGGGTGTTCGGATCGACTGCGGGTAGGCCGCGTGGAAACACATAAACCTGATGGCCGCGATACTCCTCAGCATGTGTGTGAACTTCGACAAGCGCCACATCGGCACCGGTTCTTCCATCATGCTTGACGTCGCGAATTTCATAGTGAAAAAAGTCGAACGTGATCATCTGCCACATCACACGCAGGTCAAATCTAACGCCTAGGACTATGATGCTGAACATGAGCACGATGAGCGTCAACATTGCGCACACATGTCCGTAGAGGCGCAGTAACCCCGGCAGCCGGAGAAAAAATCCTGCTGCATAGCCGGCACGCAGGGGAAATCCCGCAGCTGAACCTGAATCTAAATTTGTACGCTTATGGCGCGGTCGCAAAATCATAGGCCGGCCAAATCCTTGTAAGGATGCCGTTGTCGGCAATCGGTTGGAGATCGAGGCAGGACCGCGCTCCGGCGTATTTTCCAAGAACTGCCCCGCCGGGGCTGAACCAATGAACAGACGTATAGGCGGCACGAAGAACGTAACAGTCTCCTTGAACTTCAAGACGCACTCCTTCCGCGTGTCCATCGATAACGATGTTTGCTGGTCCGTTGGTGAAGTTGCGCGCGCTGTCGCCGCTGGCGTTGGCCAAGAACGCCCTGAAAACTGTGTCGCCTGTTCCTCTCTGGGTTCTTCTGACAAGGACCGCTTGATGGGGTACCCGATCGCTTGGATGGTCGTAAACCTGAACGATCTCGTCCACGTGTTCCGGCCTCCCGATGATGCGTTTCAATAATACCAGCGGTGATCGTCACTGACTCTTAAAGAGGGTTCTCAAATCAGTTTGCGTGTGATTCCTGTTTGGCATTGGAGGTTAGAGCGATGTCAGCAGCACTTCATGTACGCACGGACTACACGGCAAGCGCCCTTCGCACT
>JAJFHE010000047.1 GCA_021775755.1 Hyphomicrobiales bacterium
GTCTGCTCGCCGCGGATCGCCTCAAGAGCAACACGCGCCTTGAACTCTGCCGTAAACCGTCTGCGCTTCGTCATCGTGGATCGTCCTTATCATCGGTCAATCCACCTTAGCTACCTGTCTCAGATTCGGGGACCAGCTCTGTACGGTGAGAGTCTGGGACGCCAGTATCGGTCAACTCGTCAGAACACTTATCGAGCATTCTGAGGAGGTCCGTTCAGTGATGTTTTCGCCTGACGGTTCAGAAATTGTGTCAGCCAGCGATGACGCGTCGGCCAGAACATGGAACCCTCACTCCGGACAACCAATTCAGGTATTTACCGGCTCAACGCCAGGGGTAACCGCTGTTGCTGAAACACCGGATGGTGCTCACATTGTATCTGCGCATTTCGACGGAACACTCCGAGTGTGGAGCATGGTTGACGGGAGTTCGGTTCGAACAATTTGGGGGGCACAAAGTGCATTAACCGCCCTTGCTATCTCCAGTGATGGGGAGTTCGCCCTTGCCGGGGGGCGGAATGGAGGGCTCTGGCTGTGGGATTTAAAGACCGGGATCGAACGATTTCATACCCGTCAACATGACACACAGATTTGGTCCGTATCAATTTCGCCGGATGGATCACGTATCGCTTCGGGTAGCGGTGACGGGAAGGTGTTGGTTCATGATGTCGAATCCGGAAAGGTACTCAGGGAACTGGGAACTGGATCTGAGCTTGTCCACTCGGTATCGTTTTCACCTGACGGCGAGTTGCTCGCGACCGATGGGAGAGACACTCAGATACAATTGTGGAATTTGAAAAGTGGAAACCGAGTGAGTGTATTCAGTGGCCACGACGAACCGGTTCGTTCTGTTGTTTTTTCACCCGATGGCGATCTGATAGCCTCCGGCAGCGAGGATGCTACTGTTCGGTTGTGGGATGTAAAGTCCGGGAAATCATTGCGGACATTTCGCGGCCACGCCAGTTCTGCGACATCCGTCGCATTCTCAACAGATGGCGGCCGGGTCGTTGCAGCGGGCTATGATGGAACAATATGGGCCTGGGACGTGGCGACTGGAGCGAGCGTGTTTACACTAAACGGGCAGGCAGTACCCATTCAATCTATGGAGCTGTCCGTCGATGGGAACAGGGTGGTCGTTGCTGCTGAAAACAACGCCGTTAATGTATGGGACATTGAAAAGTCGGAGATTGTTGTGTCGATGTTCGCAGGCGCGGGCGACTCATGGCTTACCATGACACCCCACGGGTTTTTCAGCGAGGGAGGGGACGCTACCCGGGATTTTCGAGTGAGCCGCGAATTCGACATCTTCTCCGTTGATCAGTTTTACGACACGCTTTCGCGTCCGGATCTTGTGCAGGAGGCTCTTGCAGGCGATCCCTTGGGTCTGTTGGTGGCCGCGGCAGAAACACTTAATCTTGACGCGCTGATAGACCGGGGCAATGCGCCGGACATCAAACTGTTGTCGCCTTCGCAGCTGTATCGCGCGGGTACCAATGCCCTAACGGCACGTATAGCGCTTGCTGATAAGGGAGGCGGCGTTGGCCGTGTTCAGTGGATAGTCAATGGCACCACGATAGCACTCGATGAACGGGATGTTGGTTCATTAGAAACGCCGGTGGCCGGTGTGATGCGCACTGTCGAGCTAACACGCGAACTGCCACTCGAACCAGGTGAAAACGTCCTTCAAGTTGTCGCATACAACGCTGCCAACCAGATAGCTTCGGAGTCTGAGACCGTATCTGTTTTTTGGGAGGGTGCGACAGCTGATGGGCGACCGGACCTGCACATCCTGGCCGCCGGGGTAAATGATTATTTGGATCATAGTTTACAGCTCAACTATGCCGTGCCGGACGCTCGTTCGATTGCTGCTGCATTCGAGCAGTCGGGAAGTGAACTATTCGGTGATGTTCATGTAACAACACTCTTTGACGAGGCGGTTACACAAGAAGGTCTCGAACGGACGTTCGAAAGATTGTCGTCTGATGTAAAGCCTGCGGACATTTTTGTGTTTTTTCTCGCCGGGCACGGGAAAACTGTTGATGGCCGCTACTACTTTCTGCCTCAGGATTTTCGATACCGCAATCAAGACTCAATCACATCGGACGGCATCGGGCAGGACCGCTGGCAGCAATGGTTCGCGCGCATTCAAGCGCGCAAATCTGTGTTGATGTACGACACTTGTGAAAGCGGCTCCTTGACGGGTAGCCGTATCGTTGAACGTGGTCTTGGACGCCTTGCAGCCATGGATAGGCTGACACGCGCTATGGGGCGAACGGTGCTTTCCGCAGCGACTGACAACGCGCCAGCTCTTGAGGGGTTCCGTGGCCATGGGGTGTTTACGTACGCGCTCCTTGAAGCAATGGGCCTTGGAGACGCAAGCGGTAATGGGCGAATCGAAGTAACGGAGCTTGCAAGCCATATCGATGCACGAGTACCTGCCATCAGTGAGTCAGCGTTCGGCTACATACAATTTCCGCAAATGCGCATCGTCGGTTCGAATTTTCCGATTGGTTCGACTTTTTCCGCACTTGATCTTTCTGACTCCCTCGCAGGAGCAGTCCCTGCCGAGCCCACACATGTCATTACATCCCGCGCCACAATACGTACCCAAAGCAGCGATGATGGTGTTGCTGTTGGCGAAACATTGGCAGGACATCAAGTTCGCATGATTGAGTCGGAGGGTGAATGGGCGCTGATAGCGCGAGACGGGCGGGAGCTTGGGTATGTGCCGTTGAGCGTCGTGCTTCGCTTGAACTGAATACGAGCGTTTGCTTTGCCCAAAAGTCACGGGGCGTAAGGGTTGGTCGAGGGGGTCTAGACGATGATACGCAGTTTAATTGTTGCCAGTCTCGCCGCGGCCATACTGTCGATGAACGCGTGCTTGTTCGACGAACGCGCATCAGCCAACTCCAATCTGCAGGAGATTCAGTCAATACTTTCGGATTTGGGATACGCCCCCGGCCCTGCGGACGGCAACTGGAGTGAGCAGACGGAAGCGGCGGCAAAAGAATATCTGTCACTCAACAACTTCCCGCAGGGGCTGATATTCGCAGAATCGAGCAGGGACGATGAAACGTTGCTGTTGCTCCTTCGTGGTTCGTGGGATGACGTGGTGGAGGGGCTTTCGGAGCGGGCAGAACTTACTCTGCAGAGAGAGTTTGGGGCGCCGGTTACTGGAGTCGCGTTCTCGGGCGATGGTGCTCGCTTGGCCACCGGTGTCGCCGACAACGTGGTTTGGCTCTGGGACACAGAAACAGGTCGTCTGTTGCGTAAGATGGATGGTCATGCCGGTTTCGTCACGACAATTGCCATGTCCCCCGACGGTAAAAGTATCGCTTCGGGCGGTTATGATAAAACCGTGCACATTTGGGATGCGAAGTCAGGTGCGCGATCACGAGTGTTCACTGGCCATTCGGGTCGCGTGCTCTCGGTGGTTTACTCTCCCGACGGCGCGCATGTTGTCTCGGGCGATTCTCACGGTGCAATAATAGTGTGGGATGCGGAAACCGGGGTTCGGGTGCGGACTATTGTAGCGTTTCCACAAACCGTACAAACGGTGGCCGTATCGCCCGACGGAACCAGGATTTTGGCTGCCGGAGGCGGCGGTCGTGTAGTGGTTTTGGATATCGGCTCGGGAAATCTAGTTCTCTCGCTTGAGGACCATGTAGATGGGGCGCCATCAGCAGTTTACTCTCCTGACGGCACCAGGATCGTATCAGCGAGCGGCGATGGAAAGATCATGGTTTGGGAAGCATTGTCTGGCCACTTGCTGCACACACTGCTTGGCCACTCATCCGAGGTTCGTTCAGTCGCTGTTTCGCCAAACGGCAGGCTCATCGCATCCGGCGGGCTCGATTCCAATGTGATTTTGTGGGACGCTCTGACCGGCGAATTGTTGCGGAAGTTTGAGGGGCACACCAAGGGTGTGGCGCAGGTTACATTTTCTCCGGACGGAAAGTTGCTTGCATCTGGCAGCTACGATTATTCAGCTCGGATATGGGTTGTTGATGCGAGCAAACCGGCCCGTGCGTTCTCAGGGCGGAAATTGTTTGTGTTCAGTGCGGAGTACTCTGCGGATGGTCGGTATCTGGTGTCTTCCGACGCGGACCGAATGGTACAGCTGTGGGATGTGAGAACCGGCCGTTTAGTGCGCAATTTCGAACAGCTTTCGAGCTTTTCTGGCTCTGTCGCAATTTCGCCAAACAGTGCGTATCTCGCTACTGCTGAAGATGACGGCGTGATCACGTTATGGGAGATGATTTCGGGCCGACGGGTAAGGACACTATCAGGACATGAAGGTGGGGTCGGGTCGGTTGACTTTTCGCCTGACAGTTCTCGCATCGTATCTGGTGGTGCAGACAAGGCAGTAAGGCTTTGGGATGTTGAATCCGGTGAACTCACCAAGACGCTGGAAGGGCACACGCAAGTGGTTGATGCCGTCGCCTTCTCCCCTGATGGCAACATTATCGCCTCGGCCAGCAGGGATGGTTCGATCGGGATCTGGGACTCTAACAGCTCCAGACTGTTGCGTTTTTTGAAAGGTCATGAAGAGGGTTCGACGAATATCAGTTTTTCACCTGATGGCCTGAACTTGTTATCCGGTGGCAGGGATAACTTCGGCAGACTCTGGAACGTCCAAACCGGGCGCGAATTGCAGACATTGGCGGGTCACCGAGAATTCGTGAAAGCGGTTGCGTTCGCGGCAACTGGCGAATTTGTCGTAACTGGAAGTTATGATGGCACTCTAAGGATTTGGAGTGCGGTAACCGGTAAACTGTTACGGGTGCTCGATACACAGTCTAATCGCGTCGAATCCGTGGCTGTTTCACCAGACGGCCGGCACATTGCGTCAGGCCACTGGGAACTTGGATTGAGCATCTGGGACGTACAGACCGGGAAACTCATTGCAAAGCTTGTTGGAGGAAAACTCGATAGCTGGATTGCCCTTTCCGCCGAAGGCTTCTTCGCAGGAGAGGGACGTGTGGGTAACGGTCTTGTCGCTGTGCGTGGATATGAAACTTTCGATGTTGACCAGTTTCATGACTCACTCTTCCGGCCGGACCTTGTTTCGGAAGTGCTTGCTGGCGATCCGAATGGGCTCGTTGCCCGGGCAGCGGAAAACCTGAGCCTCGACGCGTTGATCGACACTGGCAAACCGCCCGTCATAGAAATTATCTCCCCCCAGCCGCTACGCGAAGCTGAGGCTGACGCCGTCAACGTTCAACTTCAGCTCACCGACCAGGATGGTGGCATCGGGCGGGTGGAATGGCGCGTCAATGGCACCACCGTCGGCCTCGACGAAAATGTGCTTGAGCGCACCGAGACGGAGGTGTCCACCGGCCGGACGCTTGAGCTCGCGCGCACGCTGCTGCTTGAGCCTGGCGACAATGTCATTGAGGTTGTCGCCTATAACGCGGCAAACCGGATTGCGTCGGAACCGGCAACCGTGAGCGTTTCGTGGGACGGTGTTTCAGGCGCCGCGCCGCCGGACCTGCATGTGCTGGCGGTCGGTGTGAACGAGTACCGCGACACCCGGCTGCGGCTTAACTACGCCGTGCCGGATGCAAGGGCGATCGCCGAAGCATTCCGTCAGGCGGGCCCCGGTCTCTACAACGAGATCCACGTGCATACGCTGTTCGATGAAGAGGTAACGGTGGACGGCCTTGAGCGGATGTTCGGCACGCTTGCCGGCGACGTCAGCGCGCGCGACGTGTTCGTGTTTTTTATCGCCGGGCACGGCAAGACGGTCGACGGGCGCTACTATTTCATTCCCCAGGACTTCCGGTTCCAGAACGAGGACTCCATTGTTACGGACGGTATCGGGCAGAACCTCTGGCAGTCCTGGCTGGCGCGTGTCCAGGCGCGCAAGTCTCTTCTGCTCTACGACACCTGTGAAAGCGGTTCGCTCACCGGTGACCGCATTGCCGAGCGCGGTCTCGGGCGTCTGACCGCCATAGACAAGCTGACGCGGGCCATGGGGCGCACGGTGCTGTCGGCCTCCACCGACGATGCGCCCGCTCTTGAAGGGTATCGCGGCCACGGGGTCTTCACATACGCCTTGCTGGAGGCGATGGCCGATGGCGACAGCAACGGCAATGCCCGCATCGAAGTAACGGAGCTTGCCGCCTTCGTCGATGACCGGGTGCCCGAGATCAGCGAGGCGGCGTTCGGATTTACCCAGGTGCCGCAGATGCGAATTGTCGGGTCGAACTTTCCGGTCGGTGCTCGTATTGCAGCATTGGAAGGAGTTGAAAGCGTACCTGCTGCGCCGCCGATACCGCGCGTGCCGACACATGTGGTGCTGTCGGGCGGGCCGGTCCGGGCGGCAGCGGATGGCAATGCCGTCGAAGTTGGCTCCGTTACGGCGGGGTATCGAATTTCCGTTGTTGCCGAAGAAGGCGGCTGGGCGCGTATCGCCCGTGACGGTCGGATGCTCGGGTATGTGCCCGTCGAGACCCTGATCCGGCTGCAATAACACCCAAATGCACAAGCCGTCGGCACACGTTTCATGCCCCCGAAACCGCTCGTAATTCAGGCTGGATTTGGTATTGCGGCGCCGTGAAGCTATTCTTGATCTTCCAACGAGACGGGATGGGCCATGGTTCGCAAGTTTTTCTTACTGCTTGTGGTTTGTTTCTCGGTAACTGTTGCACCGCTCCAGGACGATGCCCATGCGGATGCAAGGGTCGCGGCGGTGCAGCGGATGCTGACCACGCTCGGTTACGACCCGGGACCGGCCGATGGCGTCTGGGGGCGGCGGACCACGCGCGCGGCACGCGCATTTGTACACTCAAGGTCCATCAGCCCGTCACGGATATTCGGTTCCGACGGGGTCAACATAAGCGCGGTCGGGGTCAACATAAGCTTGCTTGTTCGTGAGTTGAGAGTGGCTGTTGCAAACTTGTCGACAAACACCGGCGGTGCAGTTCATGTTGGTGTGAGCAGGCGGGATATTAGACGCATCGAGGAACTTCTGAGACAGGTTGGATACGATCCAGGCCCGGTAGATGGCGTGTGGAACAGTCGAACTGCAGTTGCGGTGGACCGATTTGCGAGGTCCATTGGCCTTAGCGAGAGGGCATGGCGTACGGGCAGGTTGGTAAAGGCATATGTGCTTATCGGCCGGTTGAGGAGAGCGGCGAGCTCGCGCGAAGAAGCTCCGCAAACCGCGCAATCGGATTTCGGCGCCACTCAGGACCTCGGTACTCTGCATGTTCTCAGAATAGAACGTCGGTTGATGGAGCTGGGATTCGATCCGGGGCCGCTCGATGGCACCTGGGACAGCCGAACTATGGACGCCAGCCGCCGTTTCGGCCGGGCGCACAATGTCGACATCGCGACGTGGCTGACGGCAGGACGCGTCGACTCGAGAGCATTAATCCGGCAACTCACGGCGGCTGAGAACAGCCAGACTAATGCAGGAGCGCAACAGGTCGCGGGTACGGGGTCCAGCGAAGGCGGCATTTCCGGGTCGACCTCGCCCGATGAGTTGACGCAGGTCATTCAGGCGGGCGCTACGGCATTGCTTGAGGCTGACTATGCCGTTGCCGTTGCGCAGTTTACCCGCGCCATCGAACTCGATCCAGGCCAGCCGGAGCACTATGGCTATAGAGGCCGTGCCTATCTTGCGGGCGGCAACACGGCGCGCGCATTCGATGATTTCAACAACGCTCTCAGGCTAAACGATGCCTACACGGCAGGCTATGCATATCGCGCGGCGGCCTATGAGCGCAGAGGGAACTATGCGCGTGCGCTGGAAGATCGCGCGGCTGCATTGCGGCTTGAGCCGGACAATGCGCAATTTCAGGCAGCTTTGGCGCAAACAGCGCAGCGCCTGGCAGCGTCGTCCAGTGCCGCCACACAGGACGATTCGGGCCAGGCGTTGGCCGCGCCCGCGCTTGGGTCCGAACGCCGGATAGCACTGGTTGTCGGCAATTCGCGGTATCAGCATGCGCCGTCTTTGCGCAACCCCGCGGGAGATGCCCGGGCGATGGCGGACGCGTTCGAGCGTCTCGGCTTCTCCGATGTCACGCTTGAGTTCGATCTTGACCGCGACGCGCTCGCCGCGGCATTGCGCGCATTCACCGACCAGGCTGTCTCGGCGGACTGGGCGGTTATCTATTTCGCCGGGCACGGATTTGAGATTGATGGTGTCAACTATCTGGTGCCGGTCGACGCCAAGCTTGAGCGTGACGCGCATGTGCGCTGGGAAACGGTATCGCTCGACGATGTACTGGGTGCCATGTCGGGCGCGCGCAAACTCAGGCTCGCTATCCTCGATGCCTGCCGCAACAACCCGTTCACGAGCCGCATGCAGATGTCGGGCACACGCAGTGTTGGGCGCGGGCTCGGGCTGATCGAGCCCGAAGGTGGCACGCTGGTGGCCTATGCGGCACGGCATGGGCAGGTAGCGCTCGATGGCGACGGCGCGAACAGCCCTTACGTAAATGCGCTGCTGCGGCATTTGAACACGGAAAAGCTCGAAATCGGATTGATGTTCCGCCGCGTGCGCGACACGGTTCGCCAGCTTACCGCCCGTTCGCAGGAACCATACGTCTATGGCTCGCTGCCGAGCGAGGAACTCTACTTCAACCCGGATGGAGGGTGAGGCCGCCGCGCTGTTTGAACGGCCACCGTTTTGATTTGCCTCCTTATAATGCTAAAGTCGCGCGATAACGCGTATGCGGGGGCAGCGGCGGTCGCGGCCGCATGGGAACCGGGGTGTGACCGAGATCACACCCTTTGCGCTTGGCCGATGAAAAGATGACGTTGACTGCCGTCAATCGGAGGGTCAGCTCATGCTGCGCAAACTGCTTGCCGTGTTCTTCCTGGCTGTATCGCTTTCCATAAGTTTCGCGCCCGGTGACGGCGCTCAAGCGGCGACGCTGGAAGAGGAAATCCGCTCCATCCAGCAGTTGCTGACCGACATGGGCTACAGCCCCGGCCCGGTCGATGGAGACTGGGGCCGGCGCAGTGACCGGGCGACGCGTCGGGCGCTTAAAGATCACGGCATAGATCCCGATCTGATTTTCAAGGATGGCCTTGTTCACATTACTGTCTTGCTGCGGCAGTTGCGCGTTGCGGCAGGGTACGAGCCTGATGTCATGACATCGCAACCGGCACCGCCGCGCAACGAGGAGGCAACCGACGGCCGGGCCGTTCTGGTGCCGCCCGTCGGGCATTCGGAGGGTCTTGCCACCGCGGCAATCTCGCCGGACGGCTCGCTTGTCGCAACCGGTGGCGAGGACAAGACGGTTCGCTTGTGGGAGGTGGCGTCCGGCCGGCTCATGCGCGTGCTGCAGCCTTATGCGGGTGAGATCGAGATGCTGATGTTCTCGCCCGACGGCAAATGGCTGGTTTCGGCCACGAACGGTCATGTGGTCATCTGGGATGCCACCACCGGCGGTCGGGTGACCGCGCTGTCGACCGATATCGTCACCAACGATGCCGTGGCGTTCTCGCCCGATGGACGCTATCTCGCGTTCAGCAACTACGACGACTTCGAACTGTTCGACACGCGAACCTGGAAACGGGTTCATCACTTCACGGGCCATACCGACTATCTGCGCCACCTGACCTATGCGCCGGACGGCCGGCACATCGTCACCGGAGGCGACGACGGTATCAGGATCTGGAGTACGTCGACGCGCAAACAGGTTCGCCACATCAATGTCAGCGACGTCTCTTCGGTCGCGGTGTCGCTGGACGGCCGCCACATCGCGGCGACCCGCAAAACGGACGGCACAAACCTGCTGCTCTTCGCTTTGGCGACCGGCGACCGTGTGCGTGAGTTCAGGGGCAATTCGAGCTGGACATGGTCGGTTGCGTTTTCGACGGACGGTACGCGCATCGTCTCCGGAGGCTGGGACAACACGCACGCGGTCCGGGTGTGGGATGTCGAAACCGGTAAGATGCTTTTCGCGCCGCGCGGCCACGGGGAAGACTCCGGTATCAACGAGAATGTCGAGTCGGTCACCTATACGCGTGACGGTACGATGTTCCTGACGGCGGGAGAGGACCGCACGGCGAGGCTCTGGGACGCGGAGACCGGCGAACAGATACGTATGTTCGGCGACGAGCCCAACATCGATGTCCAGTATACCCGGGCCTACGCTGCGTTTTCACCCGACGGTTCCAGAGTGGTTTCGAGAACCGGGCAGCATGTCGTCTACTGGGACTCGGCGACCGGCGAAGTTATTCGGGAATTTCGAACCGAAGACAGTTCCTCCCCGATGGTGTTTGCGAGCGATGGCTCGTGGGTTTCGCTGGCAAACTGGACCGAGGTCCAGCGCTGGGATGTGGAAGGAGCGGAGGAGGTCCCGCGGCCCCTGGGAAATCTTTCGGAGGGGATAAGTTCCCGCGGCCAGACATTGGCCATCTCGCCGGACGGGTCGACCGTGGCCGCCGCTGAATACAATAATACGGTCGCGCTTCTGGACGCGGTCACCGGCAAGCAGCTGGCAACGCTCAGGGGCCACACGAGCGCGGTAACCTGGATTGCATTTTCCAATAGCGGACGGCGTATCGTTACCTCAGGCGACGACCATTCCGTACGTACATGGGACGCAACGACCGGAGACGCGATCAAAACCCTGGCGCGCGGCGAAAATTTCTACACTGATGCCGTCGCCTATTCGCCCGACGACCAGCACGTCGTCTCCGGCGGACTTACGCGCCTCACCGTCTATAACGCGACCTCGGGCGAAGTCGTCTGGAACATCGAGGAGCCGGGCTCCGACATGTGGTTCATCTCCGTCGCTTACTCGCCGGACGGATCGCATATCGTTACCGGCAACCGCGACAATGTCGTGGGGCTGTGGGATGCGAAAACCGGCAGGTTGTTGCGCGAATTCAGAGGTCACACCGGAGAGATTACTGCCGTTTCCTTTTCGCCGGAGGGGACGCGCATCATGTCGGCGTCGCAGGACGCCACCGTGCGGATTTGGGACGTGGCGAGCGGCGAACCGATTGTGCTTCAGGCGGGAACCAGTACGTCCGACTGGTTGACGGTGACACGACAAGGGTTTTTCTCCGCCCCGGAAGGCAGCGTGTCGGAACTTTCCGTGGTGCGGGGTCTTGAAGTATTCGGCATCGAGCAGTTCTATCAGACCCTGTCACGATCCGATCTCGTGCAGGAGGCGCTGGCCGGAGATCCGCAAGGCAACGTGGCGCGCGCCGCGGCGGAACTCGATCTCGACCGCGTCATTGATTCCGGCAGCCCGCCGGAAATCAAGATCCTGGCACCCGGTGACACCCGCAAGGCGGAGACCGACAGCGTCGACATGCTGATCGAGCTGACCGACCGCGGCGGCGGTGTCGGCCGCGTCGAATGGCGCATAAACGGCGTTACCATCGGCATCGGAGAGCGCGGCCTGGCGCGCATCGATAGCGGATCGCAGGCACGCGGCCGCACCATCGAGCTGACACGCAATGTGCTGCTCGAACCGGGCGACAACACGATTGAGGTTGTGGCCTATAACGAGGCGAACCTGATCTCCTCGCAACCCGTCTCGTTCACTTTGAACTGGGACGGCGTTGCCGGCACCGGTCCGCCCGACCTCCATGTGCTGGCGGTGGGTGTCAACGACTACTGGGACAGCGGCTTGCGGCTCAACTATGCGGTGCCGGATGCGCAGGCGATCGCCGATGCGTTCCGCCAGTCGGGCCCCGGCCTCTATGAAGAGATCCACATTCATACATTGTTCGACGACGCCGTAACGGTTGACGGGCTTGACCGCATGTTCAAACGCCTCGCGGGCGAGGTGGGGCGGCGCGATGTGTTCGTGTTCTTCATTGCCGGCCACGGCAAGACGGTGGACGGGCGCTACTACTTCCTGCCGCAGGACTTCCGCTACCGGAGTGCGGAGTCGATCGTTTCCGACGGCATCGGACAGGGCCAGTGGCAGGACTGGTTCGCGCGCATTCCAGCCCTCAAATCGCTGCTGCTTTACGACACCTGCGAGAGTGGTTCGCTGACCGGCGAGCGCATCGCACAGCGCGGCCTCTCGCGTATTACCGCAATCAACAAGCTGACGCATGCCGTCGGGCGCACGGTGCTTTCAGCCGCGACGGACGACGCGCCGGCTCTGGAGGGTTATCGCGGGCACGGCGTATTCACCTATGCCCTGCTCGACGCAATGCAGCGCGGCGATGCCAACGGCAACGAGCGTATCGAGGTGACCGAGCTTGCGACCTATGTCGACGATCGTGTTCCGGTCATCAGCCATGAGACGTTCGGTGTGCGGCAGGTGCCGCAGATGCGCATTGTCGGGTCGAATTTTCCGATCGGCGCACGCATTGCGGCGCTCGAGATATCCGGAGGCGGCGTTGAACCTGAAATTCCGGCAACGCCGACTCATGTGGTGATCGCCGTGACGCCGGTGCGTGCGGCCGCGGCGGAGGACGCGGAGACCCTGGCATCGCTCAATCCGGGCATGCAGGTGGCCGTGGTGGGTACACAAGGGGCATGGACGGAGATCGCCCGCGATGGCGCCACGCTCGGTTTTGTCGAGAGCGCCAACCTCGCGCCGTTGCAATAGGAAGGAATGGAGGGGCGCTGGTCGGTTTTGCGCCTCGGGTCCTGAATGATAGGCTTTGAGGAACGCGCGATGCGCAGAAACAAGCCGCCGAGGGAAGTCAGGCGGAAATGAGTGACGCGGGTCACAGGCTGAGGGTTTCAGAAGTTGTAGATTTGAGTGACCTGTCACAGGGGCGGAGGATCGGTTGATGGTGCGCAAACTGTTCGTTTTTCTGTTGGTAGGAGTGTTCGTGTTTGCCGTCCCGGCGCAAGACACAGCCTATGGCGATACACGTGTAAGCGAGGTTCAGCGCGCGCTCAAAGACCTTGGCTACGATCCAGGGCCAGTGGACGGTTCGTGGGGGCAACGGACCGAAACGGCCGCGCGGCGGTTCCTGCGCTCGAAATCCTACAACGTCTCGCAGGTCTTCCGGTCCAACGGTGTCGACTATAACCGGCTCCTGAGATTGCTGACCTCCAGCAGAGGTACGCAGACGCCAAGCGACACAAGGCGGATTGAGCTCCTGCTTGCGCAGCTTGGCCACAATCCCGGCGCCCAGGACGGCAGGTGGGACAGCCGGACCACATCTGCCGCGCGCGCATTCGGCAGGTCGCGCAATCTTCGCGAGAGCTTGTGGCTGAAGGGCGGTAGTGTCGACAAGGCGGTACTTATCAACCAGCTCCTTCTTGCGGCGCGCGCTGCCGGCAACTCGCAGTCGCAGCAGATTCCGGCAGTTTTCTTTGCGCGTGGCGATGTGCCGGCCAATGCGCAACTAAGGGAGATGGAACTGCTGCTTGGCAGAATGGGATACGATCCCGGCGGGACTGACGGGTACTGGAGCGAACGCACCTACAGGGCAGCAAGGCAATTCGCCGACGATCAGAATATCGCTTCGCGGGTGTTCCGCCGCGACGGAACGGTACGCGGGGTGACGCTTGGGGTTCTACTGAGGTCTGCACAGCGCGCGGGGCACAGCAGAGGTGCCCCGGTCCCGTTGTCGGCGTCGCGCAGTGACGGCGGCCAGACTGCGGCCCGCGGGCCGATACAGGCGCCGAGCGGCCGGCAGACACAGCGCATCGAAAAGCTGCTCGCCGAGCTTGGCTATCTGAGCCAGGCGCCGAATCGCGTTTGGGATGGCGGGACCATCGCGGCTATTGAGCGGTTTGTTGGCGAAAGCACCCGGAACATCACATGGCACCAGGGTCACCGTGTACGGGCACAGGTGCTACTGGGTGAGCTACAGCGCGCCTCCGACGAGCGATCGGGTTCGGGATCAAGTCCAATAACGTCCAACCAGTTGGCCCACTTGAGTGCGAGCGATGTCCGGTGGATCGAGCGACGCCTCGCCGATCTTGGATACGACCCGGGCAATCAGGACGGCAGGTGGGACGAGAAATCGTTGCGGGCCGCGCGCGCGTTCGGCCGCGCCCGCAATCTGCCCGAAAGCGCATGGTTGCAAGGCGACAGGGTTCTCGCGTACGCGCTCATTCGCAATCTGAAGCTGGCGAGCCGAAGCAACACGGGCTCCAGCGGTTCGCAGGCGGCGCAATCGGGCTTCAGCGGCGATAATCAGCCGACCACAGTGCAAATCCGCGAAATCGAGCAGCGCTTGAGAGCGTTGGGCTTCGATGTGGGCACGCCGAATGGCCGCTGGGAGCGGCGCGAACATGATGCGGCTCGCGCTTTTTCGGTCGAAAGTGGTATTCGTGACGTCGTATTTGACAGCCAGGGAAGCATCCGCCGCAGTGGCCTCATGGTGCATCTGCGCCTGGCGGCGCGCGGCGGTGCCGTGCCTGTGCCTGCCTCCTTCTTTGCGCGAGGCGACCGGCCCTCGAGAACCGGCGTCAAGCGTCTGGAGGAATTGCTCAATCAGCTTCATTTCGACCCCGGCCGTGTTGATGGTGAGTGGGACAAGCGCGCCCACGGCGCCGCGTGGCGGTTTGCGAACGTGCGCGAAATGCAGCCGAGACTGTTTCGAGATGACGGTACGCTACGGGTCACCTCTCTTCTCCTGGAACTGCAAGCGGCCGATCGCGAACGGCAGGTCGCATTGCGCTACCAGCCGTCATCCTCGCCGCGGGCCAACGGCCTGAATGACGGCGAAGTGCGCAGGATCGAGGGCCTGCTGGCCAAGGTCGGTCACAACCCGGGCCGGGTCGATGTCTATTGGACCAACGAATCAACCGCGGCGGTGGTTGCGTTTGCCAGCGAACAGAACCTCAGTCAGCGCTCTTGGCTGCGCGGCGGGCGTATCAATGCTGCCGTTCTCATCAACCAGCTTTTGCTTGCGGAGCGCGCGCTGGGAGACCGTCGCCCAAGCGCAGGGACGGTGGTTGGTTTTTCTGGCACCGACAGACCTACGAATGTGCAAATTCGCACCATCGAGCGCCAACTCGCTGCCGGTGGTTACGATGTGGGCAACGTGGACGGGGTATGGGGCGAGCGGGAACAGGCCGCGGCACGCAAGTTTGCGCAGGAGCGCAATGTGCACACCGTCATATTCCGGGATAACGGTTTGATCAGCCGCAGTGCGCTCATGGTGCATCTGAGGATTGCCGCGCGCGAGCGCCGCGATGGCAGCGAGGCGACCCAGACCGCAGGCAGTGCCCAAACGCCGGGCAGCGGCGTATCGCGCGAACGCCTTGAGCGCATCGAGCGCCTGCTCGCCAAAGTCGGCCACGATCCCGGACCGGTCGATGGCGTTTGGAACCGCCAGTCGGCGCAGGCGGCGGCGTCATTTGCGCGCGAGCGGCGCCTCAGGGCGCGCAACTGGGAACGCGTGAGCCAGAATGATGCGCTGGTCATCGTCAACCAGCTGCTGTTAGCCGAACGTATGCAGGAAGCGGGAACGCAGACGCAGACCGCGAGCAACGCGTCCGACGTGCTCGCCGCTGCCACGCAGGTCGGTGCCATGGCGCTGCTCGACGGCGACTATGCCAAGGCGATAGCCGAATTCACGCGCGCCATCGGGCTCAAGCCCGATCATGCGGACTCCTACAACTATCGCGGCCGCGCCTATCTCGGCAACAGAGACTATGCGTCGGCGGTTGCTGATTTCACACGCGCCGTTGAACTGAAACCGGATTACGCCCAGGCCTACTACAATCGCGGCCTCGCCCGAGAGCGCCAGCGCCGGCTCACGGCCGCGCATCATGATCATCTGAACGCCATGCGCCACGACCCGGCGAACGGCGCGTACCTTGCCGCGCTGCAACGGGTCGCGACGCTTATGGCCGGGGGTACGCAGAGTGCCCAGGCTCCGGTGCAGCAAGCGCAGCCGCAACCGGCCGCGCCAGCGGCGCTTAACGAAACCCGCGTGGCGCTGGTCATCGGCAACTCGCGTTACGAAGAGGTGCCGTCTTTACGCAACCCGCAAGGCGATGCGCGCGCGGTTGCGGCATCGTTCGAGCGGCTCGGGTTCTCCGATGTCACACTCAGATTCGACCTGGGTCGTGAAGCGCTGATCGCAGCATTGCGCGACTTTTCCGACAAGGCGGTGACGGCGGACTGGGCGGTGGTCTATTACGCCGGTCACGGTTTTGAGATGGGCGGCGTCAACTATCTGGTGCCGGTCGATGCAAAACTTGTGCGCGATACGCACGCGAATTTCGAGGCGGTGCAACTCGATCAATTGCTTGCCGCCATGTCGGGCGCGCGCAAACTCAGACTTGCCATACTCGATGCCTGCCGCAACAACCCGTTCACGAACCGTATGCAGATGTCGGGCACGCGCAGCGTCGGCCGCGGGCTGGGGCTGATCGAACCGGAAGGCGGCACGCTGGTGGCCTACGCCGCGCGGCACGGGCAGGTGGCGCTCGACGGCGATGGCACGAACAGCCCCTATGTGAACGCGCTGCTGCAGCACCTGAACACGGAGAAACTCGAAATCAACCTCCTGTTCCGCCGCGTGCGCGATACGGTGCGCCAACTCACCGGCCAGTCGCAGGAGCCCTACGTTTACGGCTCGCTGCCGAGCGAGGAGCTCTACTTCAATCTGGGTGTGGAGTGATCAATGTCGATGCTGCGCAAACTGTTCGTACTCCTGGTGGTAGGAGTGTTCGTGTTCGCCGTTCCCTCGCTGGACCCGGCCTATGGCGATACGCGCGTCAGTGCAGTCCAGCAGGAACTGAAAAACCTCGGCTATAACCCGGGGCCCGTGGACGGGGCCTGGGGCCAGCAGACAGAGCGGGCAGCGCGCCGCTTCATGCGCTCGAAGAACTACAATCTCTCTCAGGTGTTCCGCTCCGGCAGGGTCGATGTAAACAAGCTGCTTGGTCTTCTGCGCTCGTCGGGAACCAGAACCGCGACCGGTGATGTCAAAAAGATACAACGCCTCCTCGCACAAATGGGATACAGCCCGGGAACCGCGGATGGCCGGTGGGACAATACAGTGTTGTCGGCGGCGCGGCGGTTTGCGGCGGCGCGCTCTCTGTCGTCGTCGATCTGGCGGCCTCAGGGGCGGGTCAGTTACTCAGCGCTTCTTGTGCATTTGAAGCTTGCCCAGCGGGCCGGCCACCGCGCCGGCCGCACGTCGGTCGCCGCTTCGGGAGAGTGGCACGGTTCCGCGCCGACGCGTGCGGATGTGCGGGCAATCGAAATTCTGCTCGGCACTCTTGGCTATGACCCGGGCTCGCGCGATGGCGTATGGGACGCCAAGACGCTCGCTGCGGTCCGGCGCTTCGCCCGCGACCGGTCCATCGATACAAGCATCTGGCGGCCGGGCAACCGTGTCAGTGCTTCCGCTCTAATGGTTCACCTGAGGCTGGCGAAACGCTCAGGACACCGGGCGGGATCGACGCAAACGGCGTCGTCGGGTTCCGGGCAGGCTGCATCGGGCGGTAGTGTTTCCCGGGAACGCCTGAAGCGGATCGAGGAGCTGCTCGCGAAGGTCGGCCATGATCCCGGGCCGGTGGATGGCGTCTGGAACCGGCAGTCTGAGACGGCAGCACGGCATTTCGCCCGCGAACGGCGGATCGGGGGCCGAAACTGGGGGCGCATTAACCGTGAAGACGCTTCCATTATCATCAATCAGCTCGTCATCGCCGAGCGGAGTGGAAGCAGTGTTGCTGGTTCTTCCTCGGATAGTGCGAGTTCTGCGGCGCAGGCCAGGCCTTCGCCGAGCGACACGCGCCGTATTGAAACACTCCTCTCCGATCTTGAGTATTTGTCGCTACCCCCTGACGGTACTTGGAATGCCACGACGGAACGTGCGGTCGAACGCTTTCTTGCAGCCAATGACCTCTCGAACTTGAACTGGAAGAACGGTAATCGGGTCAGAACCAGTATGCTTATCCGCCGGCTCGAGATCGCTTATCGTCGTCGGGACCAGGCGCAGACAAATACGCAAACGGCTAACGCTGGAACGCAGGAGTATCGAGATCAGGCAGGGCTAACTACGCTGCAGGTTCGGACAATCAAGCAACTGCTTGCTGTGCTGGGTTACGATCCGGGATCTCAGGACAATCGTTGGGATGAACAAATGATGTCGGCAGCCCGCCGATTTGCGCAGTCATGGGGCCTTGAGGAAGATGCGTGGTTTCGTGACGGCACAGTCGTTCGCGCCGTGTTTTACAATCAGCTCCGCCTCGCGCAGCGCCAAGGGCACTATGCATCCGCTGCGCAAAATGTGCCAGAATCGACAGGAGGGTCGACAGGGGGGTCGACAGGGGAGTCGACAGGAGAGACGGCAGACAGTCTTGTTCGCACCGGGGCGTTGGCATTGCTCAGCCGTAAGTACGATGAAGCGCTCGCGGCGTTTTCAAAAGCGCTCGAGCGCGAGCCGGGTCGTGCCGAAGCGCATGATTACCGCGGTCGCACCTATCTCGCCCGGGGAGACACGACACGCGCTATTGCCGAATTTACCCGGGCCATTGAACTCAACAGCGCTTTTGCTCTTGCTCACGCGAACAGAGCCGGAGCCCATGAACGCGTTGGCCGCTTGACCCGCGCGTTGGAAGACCTTGCAGCGGCGGTCAGGCTGGAACCTGATAATACCGAGTATCAGGCGGCCTTGGCGCGCACGGCGCAGCTTCTGGTGGCGGCTCCAGCCGCGTCGCCCGCGCCTGCGCAGGCATCTCCACCGCCAGTGTCCGTAAGCACGGAGACCCGCGTGGCGCTGGTCATCGGCAACTCGCGATATGACAACGTGCCCTCCCTGCGCAATCCGGAGGGCGATGCGCGTGCGGTTGCCACGTCGTTCGAGCGGCTGGGGTTTTCTGACGTCACACTCAGGTTCGATCTTGGCCGCGACGAACTCATCGATGCATTGAGAACATTCTCCGACAAGGCGGTGACAGCCGACTGGGCGGTGGTCTACTTCGCCGGCCACGGCTTTGAGATGGGCGGCGTCAATTATCTGGTGCCGGTCGATGCAAAGCTTGTGCGCGATACGCATGCAAGCTTCGAGGCGGTGCAGCTCGACCAGTTGCTGACGGCGATGTCCGGTGCGCGCAAACTGCGGCTGGCCATCCTCGATGCCTGCCGCAACAACCCGTTCACCAGCCGCATGCAGATGTCGGGTACCCGCAGTGTCGGGCGCGGGCTCGGGCTGATCGAGCCCGAGGGCGGCACGCTGGTCGCCTACGCCGCCCGGCACGGGCAGGTGGCGCTCGATGGCGATGGCGCCAACAGTCCTTATGTCAGTGCGCTTCTGCAGCATATGGCAACAGAAAAGCTCGAAATCGGCCTTCTTTTCCGCCACGTGCGCGATACGGTGCGCCAGCTCACCGGCCAGTCGCAGGAGCCCTATGTCTACGGCTCGCTGCCGAGCGAGGCGCTTTACTTCAACCCGGGCGGGGAGTGAGACGATGTCGATGCTGCGCAGGCTGGTTGCGTTTCTGCTGGTGGTCGGTGCGCTGGCCCTTGTGATCCTGCCCGGTGATGGTGCGCAAGCCGCAAACACACGCGGTGAGATCATCAACATCCAGCAGTCGCTTATCCGCCTTGGATACAGTCCCGGCACGATCGACGGCGTGTGGGGCGGCCAAACCGAGCGGGAGGCACGGAAGTTCATTTCCGATAACGGCCTCGACGCGAGCCGGATATTCGTTTCCGGTACGCTTTTCGCAAGACGTCTTGTCAAGGCTTTGAACCGGGCGCTTATCGCGCAGAACGGACAACCCCAGACCGCGCCACCTCAGGGCAGTACGATCACGCAGTCGGGAGGCAGCGGAACGGGCTCGTCTTCGGGGAGTTCCGGAATTCAGCAGGGGTCGGGTGACGAGGCCGGCGGTTCCCTGAGTGCAAACTCGCAAAGTTTGGGGAACTCGCAACGTGAAACGCCGGTGCAAGCTCAGGGGCAATCGGTATCGGGCTCCGGCCAGTATGCGACCAACTTCAATGCACCGTTCGTTGTCCGGCGGGCCGAAACCCAGCTTGCACGAATGGGCTATGACCCGGGCCTGGTCGATGGTCGGTGGACGCAGGACACATCCGCCGCAGCACATGCCTTTGCCGTTGCGCTTGGAGTGGCGGGCGAAGTCGTCCCGAACGGCGGGGAAGTTGACCGCAGCGCATTGGCAGGCCACCTGTCTGCGGCGCTGGCGACCGGACATCGTGCTGAAACAACAACGGTGACCAGCGCTGCCAACTCGCTGGGCGGCGGTGCGACAAGGGAAGACATCCACCGGATCGAGGAGCTGCTTGCGCTTCTGGGCTATGACCCGGGGCAGTCCGACGGGGTGTGGGATGTGCGGGCCGCCGCTGCGGCACACAAGTTCGCCCGCACGCGCGGGCTGAACGACAACTACTGGCGGCCCGGCGGTCGCATTTCACCAACAGCATTGCTTGGCCAGCTCGCGCTGGCGGAACGCGAACACAATCCGCAAGGCGTCGCGGCCAGGGAAACATTGCAAATCGAGCGTTTGCTGTCCGGGTTCGGTTACGATCCCGGCGAGATCGACGGCAGATACGACTTTGCCACGAACGTTGCGGTGCGACAGTTCCTTCGCAGCCGCGGGCGCGAAAGCATCAACTGGCGGCGCAACGGCCGTATCAGATACGATGTTGTTCTGGCGGAGTTGCAGGAAGCCGGCGCCGGCACTGCGGCACAACCTCAATCGCCCACGGTGGCTGACGGACCCGTGGCACCTTCCACCGCCCCCGGGGAGACCGCCGACAGCCTGATCCAAAGCGGGGCAGTGGCGCTTTTGAGCGGTAAACATGGCGATGCGCTTGCCGCCTTCTCAAGGGCGCTGGAACTTGATGGCGGACGCGCCGATGCACATGACTACCGGGGCCGAACCTATCTCGCCGATGGCGACACGGTCCGTGCCATCGCGGACTTTACCCGCGCCATCGAACTCGACAGCAGTTTTGCGCTTGCGCATGCAAACCGGGCAACGGCCTACGAGCGCGACGGCAATTTTGCTCGTGCACTCGAGGACCGGGCAGCCGCATTGCGGCTTGAACCAGGCAATGCGCGTTATCAGGCGGCGCTGTCGCAGACGGCGCAGAGCCTCGCGGCGGGAACCACGCCTGCACCGGCATCCGCACCCACCCCCTCTGCGATTGCTGAACGACGCGTGGCGCTCGTCATCGGCAATTCGCGCTATGAACACGCGGCCTCGCTGCGCAACCCTCAAGGCGATGCGCGCGCCGTGGCGGAGGCGTTTGAACGCCTCGGGTTTTCCGAAGTTACGTTGCAATTCGATCTCGGCCGGGAAGCCCTCATATCGGCGTTGCGCACGTTCGGCGACAAGGCCTCCGTTGCCGACTGGGCAGTCGTCTATTTCGCCGGGCACGGATTTGAGATCGACGGCGTCAACTATCTCGTACCCGTCGACGCACGGCTTGAACGCGATGCCCATGTGCGCTGGGAGGCGATCGCGCTCGACGATCTTCTGAGTTCCATGGAGGGCGCGCGCAAGCTGCGCCTTGCGATCCTCGATGCCTGCCGCAACAACCCGTTCACGAGCCGTATGCAGGTTGCCTCTACACGCAGCGTGGGGCGTGGGCTTGGTCTGATCGAGCCGGAGGGCGGCACGCTCGTCGCCTATGCGGCGCGGCACGGTCAGGTGGCACTCGATGGCGATGGCGCCAACAGCCCTTATGTCAGCGCGCTGCTGCAGCACCTGACAACGCAGGGGCTTGAGATCAACCTGCTCTTCCGCCGCGTGCGCGACACCGTGCGCCAGCTCACCGGACAGGCGCAGGAACCTTACGTCTATGGCTCGCTACCGAGTGAGGAGCTTTACTTCAACCCGGGAGGGGAATGAGGCTATGGCAGTCAATCTTCGAAAGATCGTTATTCTTGTCCTGCTTACGCTTGCCGTAACTGTGACGAACCACTGTCGAGACGCACATGCGTCTCAGGTGACAGAAATCAAGGCCCTGCTAGGGGATTTGGGCTTTAATACGGGGCCGCAGAATCTCTCGTGGTATGACGTGCCGGCACGCGGCGCACGCAACTTTCTCTCGGCAGCACAGTTGAACCCATCCGATTTTGAGTTGTTCGATCACCGGGCGGATACTGGCGATCTTTCCCAACTCTTAGATGCACTGCGCACTTTTTCTGACGCTGCCGAGGTGGCGCGGCGGAGCGTGCCGGGAACAAACGACACGGAGCGTATTGAAAAGTTGCTGGCGGCGCTTGGTTACTTTTCCCAGACACCCGACCCTGTTTGGAGCGTGGCGACCAAATTGGCCGCCAGCCGCTTCGTGGACCATAATCACCTCACATCGATCGAACTGGGGACCCGTGGCATGGCGGGCGCGCCGCTTCTCATCATATATCTCGTTGATGCTCGCGAGGCGGGTCGAGTTAATCCGGCAGGACAGAATGCGCCATCATCGCTGTCGGAAGCGGCGGCCCCGCCACAGCTTATGCGGAACTCCGCTTCCCGTCTTGCCATCCGCCGCATCGAAAGCATGCTGGCTGGGATGGGGTACGACCCTGGAAACCTGGATGGAAGATGGACAGATGATACCGGTCTGGCTGTTCGCGCATTTGCGAACTCGCTGGGAAAGTACGAAGAAATTGTGATAGAGGCCGGCATAGTCGATCATGAGGTCCTGGCCCATCTTCTCATCGCTGCCGGTGAAGTTGGGCACCGTGCAGACGGTGCCTCTGCGCCGGTGCCAGAAACTTCCGTAGCCGTGGCGCCGCAACCAACCGCACCGGCGGCGCTCGACGAGACCCGCGTCGCGCTCGTCATCGGCAACTCGCGCTACGAGCATGCCGCCTCGTTACGTAACCCGGCGGGAGACGCCCGCGCCATGGCCGATGCTTTCCGGGAACTTGGGTTTTCGCAGGTTACGCTAGAACTCGATCTCGGCCGCGACGCACTGGCATCGGCCTTGCGCTCATTTGGCGATCAGGCCCTGACCGCGGATTGGGCGGTGATCTATTTCGCCGGCCATGGCTTCGAAGTCGACGGGGTCAATTATCTGGTTCCGGTCGACGCCAAGCTCGAGCGCGATACGCATCTGCGCTGGGAGGCAATTCAACTGGATGACGTTCTCGGCGCCATGACCGGTGCCAGCAAGATCAGGTTGGCGATTCTCGACGCCTGCAGAAACAACCCGTTCACAAGCCGCATGCAAACCTCCTCAACACGCAGCATCGGGCGCGGCCTTGCGCTGATCGAGCCTGAGGGCGGCACGCTGGTCGCCTATGCGGCCCGGCACGGGCAGGTGGCGCTCGACGGAGATGGCGCCAACAGTCCCTATGTCAGCGCGCTGTTACAGCATCTGGACACGGAAAAGCTCGAAATCAGTCTGCTGTTCCGCCACGTGCGAGACACGGTGCGCCAGCTCACCGGTCAGGCGCAGGAGCCTTACGTTTACGGCTCGTTGCCGAGCGAAGCGCTTTACTTCAATCCGGGAGGGGAGTGATGGTGCGTTGGTAACGCCCAAACACGCTCGAAGCGGAGGATTGGTTGATGATGCGCAAACTGCTTGTACTTTTACTGTGCGGCCTGTTCCTGTTCGCCATGCCGCCGCAGGATGAGGCTTACAGTGATAGCCGGGTTGCGCAGATCCAGCGCTCTCTCACCGAGCTTGGCTACAATCCGGGTCCGGTT
Organism: Hyphomicrobiales bacterium; assembly: GCA_021775755.1. GTDB lineage: Bacteria > Pseudomonadota > Alphaproteobacteria > Rhizobiales > JAJFHB01 > JAJFHE01. Next base: position 23,537 of record JAJFHE010000047.1, read on the forward strand.
GACGGTGCCTGGGGGAGCCGCACCGAACGTGCAGTACGGCAGTTTCTGCGCGACAATTCCCGACCTATATCGTACGTCTTCCGCGACTATGGAGTGGACTACAACCGCCTCCTTACATCACTTGAGATACGCTCGAACAGCGGCAATGGCCGCGCGGGCGCGTTGCAAGACACTGCGGACGGAAGGTTGCGCACTCCATCAGCTCAACAGACCGAACGGGTCGAAAAGCTGCTTGTGGCGCTTGGGTATTTCGATCAAGTGCCGAATGGTGTTTGGGACGACGCTACCAACGCAGCGGTCAAGCAGTTCGTGGCCGAAAGTTCCCGGAACATTGTGTGGAGGCAGGGTCAGCGGGTGCGCGTGCAGGTTCTCCTGAATGAGCTGCGGCGCGGATCCCACGGGCGTGATTCCGTTACTCAGGTGACGGTTTGGGATGATTCACGTTTCACCGATATCACGGACGCGAAAGTGCGAAGGATAGAGAAGCTGCTGGACAAGCTCGGATACCTGACCGAAAAGCCGGACGGCCACTGGACCGATGAAACATTCGCTGCCGCGCTGCTATTTGCAAGAGGCCGAAGCCTCGATGAGGCTGCTTGGCATTCAGGCGGTCGTATCAATCCCGATGCGCTCATTTCGGAGCTCGAACGTGGTGAGTACGATGGCCATCGGGCTTCCTCGTTCCCGGCCATCTATCGGTCAGATGTACGGAGCGGCGGCGCGCCCTCTATACAGGAAGTTCGAGAGATACAAATCCTCCTGGCAACACTTGGCTACGATCCCGGAGCGCGCGATGGCGTGTGGACCATCGACACCCGTCTGGCGACGGAGCAGTTTGCACTGGACCGTTCGCTCGAAGCAGACACATGGCGGTCGGGCGGGAGAATCAATGCATTAGCTCTTCAGGTTCACCTGAAGCTTGCCAGACGGCAGGGACACAGTGGCAGATCACGCCATGAGCACGAAACCGAAACCCAGGCGGCGGTTTCGGGTGCTGCACGTTTCACTGACATCACGATCGCGCAAGTGCGAAAGATAGAGCTTCTGCTGGACAGTCTCGGATACCTGATCGCATGGCTGGATGGCCACTGGAGCGATGAAACTTTCGTTGCCGCACAGTGGTTTGCCAGAGACCGAAGCCTGGATGACACTGCCTGGAGGCCGGAAGGCCGCATCGATCCCGATGCGCTGATTGAAGAGCTCGGACGTGCCGCCGCCGCCGGCCATCACGTGCAGTGGGCGGCTATTGCGACGTCGGAAGAGTGGGAGTGGGGTCCTGGATTGAGGTGGGCCGTTAACAGGGAAGTTCAAACGCTTCTTCGCGATATTGATTATCCGTTCTTCGCCGTTAATAACGATACTTGGTCTGTCGGTATGACGATCGCCGTATTGCGGCTTGCAAATCAGAACGATCTGAATTTCGACGATCTGTCCCCCGCTCCGGGTCAGATAGATGGAGATGCACTAATTGAGGCGCTCACCGCCGCCAAGCAGGAACGGATTGAAGCGCAAACAGCGCAGGCGCAGACCGGTGGCGCCGAAACGGCGCCCGACCGGACTATGCAGGTCGAACAGCTGCTGTCCGACCTTGGCTATGAAGTGGGACCCGTTGATGGCGACTGGGAGGCGCAGGCGCTCTCAGCCGCACGTGTGTTCGCGCACGACCGGGGACTGGAGGACGCCCTTTGGAAGCCCAACGGCGCCGTCAATTTCACCGTACTGACTGTTCATCTCGAACTCGCAAAACGGGCGGGTCAGCGCGCCGTTGACTCGCACACGGCGGGCGAGGCAAATCCAGGTGGAAGGACGCATGGCGGCAACGCTGCCATTGTGCCGCAGTTCGGCCACTCGGCTTGGGTTTCTTCTCTGGCGCTGTCGCACGATGGCCGCATGCTGGCTTCGGGTGGCGCCGACAACGCCGTCATTCTCTGGGACATTGAAACGGGTGAGGTGCTGAACGTGCTCAAGAAGCATAGTGAAACTGTTCTAAGCGTCGCGATTTCGCCGGACGGATCTCTGGTGGCTTCGGGCGGAAACGATCACACAGTGCTTGTCTGGAACACTTCAACGGGTGAAATTGTACAACGCGTCGGTGGTTTTCGTGACGCGGTGGAGGCACTGTGGTTTCACGACGATGGCCGCAGCCTCATGATGGCGGAAACGATCAATGTGGGCACATCGGACCTGGCGACCGGCAACCGGCGTGTGATGAGCGGAGGGCTGGGCACTGGGCTGTCGCCGGATCGTTCCCTGATGATCCAGGCGATCGACCGCCGACGAGGCCTTCGCATCGCGGATGCAACGACCGGTGAGACAGTCAGCCAGTTTACATTGCCCGGGGAACTTGCCTACGAGAACAATGCCGGTTCGGTCGGCTGGTCGCCCGATAATGACCGTGTCGCCGTTATCGCCGGAACAGCGCAAAACATCAGTGATGCCAAATACTTGATGGTTTTCGAGGTGGCAACGGGGAAAGAGTTGTCGCGCACGGAATACGCCGGCGATGTGTTTTATCCGCGTAACCAGCGCCTGACTTTCTTCGCGGATGGGAACAGGCTTCTTGTCCGCACATTCGAAGAAGCGCAAATCTGGGATACGCGCAACGGCGAGGTGCTCAACACCTTTGCGCATGAGGGCTCGCACGTAACGTCCGCTCGCCTGGCGGAAAACGACGAGCAGGTTGTAACCGGCGGTGCAGACGGATCGATCCTGCTCTGGGATGTGGCGACGGGACGGCAAGTGCGGGCATTTGGCGGCGAAGTGCCGGCGATCACGTCGGTTGCGGTTTCTCCGGATCGTCAACGTATTGCCACTGGCGGCAGTGACGGCACGGTTCGCGTATGGGATCGCCTGTCCGGTGAGCAGATATCCACGATCGATGCGCATGCGGGTCTTCTGGACACCGTACTTTACACGCCGGACGGGTCGGTGTTGGTCACGGTGGGGCATGACAAGCGGGTGCGCGGCTGGGATGCGGAGAGCGGGGCGCGTCGCTTCGAACTGGCAGGTCACGACGCGGAAATCAATGTTGCAGCAATGTCGGAATCTGGCGATTTCCTTCTCTCAGGTGACTCTCAGGGAACCGCGATACTGTGGAATATCCGCACCGGCGAAATGCTGCGCCGGTGGCGGGCGCAACAGAAACTCATTCATGAAGCTGCCGTATCGCCGGATGGTGACGTGCTGGTTACCTGCGGGCATGATGGGACATGCAAGGTGTGGAATCCGGAAGCAACTGCGCCTGTGCAAGAGTTGCCGCTGGACCAGAATGCCGAAATTCCTCAGGCGGTTGAGTGGATGAGTTTTGCTCCGGGAGGCGCTCGCCTGATTACTGTCGTCAACCATCCCTACCGATATGCTGTCCAGATGTGGGATACTGCTGACTGGCGTGAAATCTGGCGCTCAAGCATTGAAAAAAAGATGGGCGGCTGGAAGGCGGACGTGGGTGCGTTTTCACAAGATGGCAGTCTGATTGCGATCAGTGAGATCGACAAGATCGTGCTGATCGCGGCCCGTGACGGCAACGTCGTGGCGCGCTTGCACGGACACACAAATGATGTCACGAGCGGTCAGTTCATAGCCGGTTCCGACCTTTTCGTATCGGGCGGTGCGGACGGCACGCTGCGGCTTTGGTCGCTAGGCGGCATGCGGGAGCTTGCGTCCATGCGCGGGCTTGCTGACGATGAGTGGATCACAACGCTGCCGTCGGGCTTCTTTTCATCATCGTCGGGTGCCTCGCGCAATATGGCGGTCAGAAGCGGCGAGGATGTCTACTCGATCGAACAGTTCTATCAGACGCTTTACCGCCCGGATCTTGTGCGCTCGGCCTTTGCGGACGATCCGGACGGAGAGGTGGCGGCCGCCGCGCACGAACTCAGTCTCGATGCCGTCATCGGCGGTGGCGGACCGCCGGCGATCGAGATTATTGCGCCGGAGCCCTCGCAAAGAGCCGGCGCGGAAAGCATCGACATGTCAATCAAGGTCACCGACCGGGGTGGCGGTGTCGGACGGGTCGAATGGAAGATCAACGGCACGACCATCGGCGTTGGTGAGCGCGGGCTGGCACGGATCGAAGGTGAGACGGGCGGCGCGGAACGCACTCTTGAACTCTCGCGTACATTGCTGCTCGAGCCCGGCGAGAACGTTATCGAGGTCGTCGCCTATAACGCCGCCAACCACATCGCCTCGGAACCGGTGACACTGTCCTTGCAGTGGGACGGCGTGTCCGGCAGCGGTCCGCCGGACCTCCATATCATGGCGGTGGGCGTCAACGATTACTGGGACAGCCAGTTGCGTCTCAACTACGCGGTGCCGGATGCACGGGCGCTGGCGGAAGCATTCGGAGAGGCGGGCCCCGGACTGTACGATGAAATCCATGTGCACACCGTGTTCGATGAAGATGTGACGGTTGGCGGGCTGGAACGGGCGTTCTCGGCACTCGCAAATGAGGTTCGCCCGCAGGATGTGTTCGTGTTCTTCATTGCCGGTCACGGCAAGACGGTGGACGGGCGCTACTACTTCCTGCCGCAGGACTTCCGGTTCCGCAACGAGGACTCAATCCTCACCGATGGTATCGGTCAGGACCGCTGGCAGGACTGGTTCGCGCGGATCCAGGCGCGCAAGTCGGTGCTGCTCTATGACACCTGCGAGAGCGGCTCTTTGACTGGCGATCGCATTGCGCAGCGCGGCATCGGGCGGCTCACCGCCATGGACAAGCTGACCCGAGCCATGGGGCGCACCGTGTTGTCGGCGGCGACGGACGATGCGCCGGCACTTGAAGGTTATCGAGGCCACGGTGTCTTCACCTATGCGCTGCTAGAAGCGCTCGGGCAGGCGGATGTCAACGGCAACGACCGGATCGAGGTCACTGAGCTCGCGACCCATGTGGATGAGCGGGTGCCGATTATCAGCCATCAGGCGTTCGGTATCCGCCAGGTGCCGCAGATGCGCATCGTAGGATCGAACTTCCCGATTGGTGTCCAGCTCGCATCGCTCTCCACCGGCGACGAACCCGCCCCGGAAATCCCGACGACGCCGACCCACGTGGTGGTGTCGCAAACACCGGTGCGCGCGGCCGCGGACGAAGGGGCGGATGCCGTCGGCGAGCTGCAGACCGGCCATCAGGTCGCGGTCATCGAGGAGAGCGGCGGGTGGGCCCGCGTCGCGCGCGATGGACGGGTCGTGGGATACTTGCCGCTGTCGGTCCTGATCAGATTGCAGTAGGCGCTTCAGCCCTTGCGGCGGATGCCGATCTGGTGGCCGAGTTCGGCCGGCGTGTCCAGCGCCTGGTGCGCCTTGTACATGGCTTCGACGCGCTCGTAGACGTGCGGTGGGAAGGGCGATGAGCGCCGCGTTTCAAGATCCACGTGCATGCAGATGCATTCCATAGTGGCGGCGAGAAAGCCTTCGCGCTCGTTGTACATGTGCTCGAAATAGTGCGTGCGCTTCTCATCGAAGTCGATCATCTGCAAGGTAACCAGCACCGGCGCGTCGAGATGCAGTTCGCGCTGATAGGTGAGGTGGGCTTCGAGCGTATAGAATGAGGCGTTCTCGGTTTTCGCATATTCAGGACCCATACCCATGGCGTCGAAGGCATGGTCGACGCAGTGGTCGAAGAGCACTAGATAGTAGGCCATGTTGAGGTGGCCGTTATAGTCGATCCACTCCGGCTTGATGGCCGTGACGGGGGCGGTGAACGGTGCGGCGAACTCCATGGCGGATCCCTGTTTCCTGTCTCGGTCTTGCGGTTCGCCAGCAATGCGCACCGCGGCCATCCATTGGAAAGGCGCGCCATGTCTGGTATCAAAGGTCGGGCCTTCCGGGGTTGCGCTATAGCCGCGCGTACCCCGGCAGGTCAATGGTTTAAGCGATGACCTGTGACGAGGATGGTGAGCATGTCGGTTACGGCGGAGAGTTCACGGCGCAATTCGGTGCCGCAGGCCATTGCGGAGCTTTCCGAATTCCTTGGCGACCGCCTGTCGACGGCACAGGCAGTGCGCGAGCAGCATGGCGACGACCTCACCTGGAACAAGGGGCAGCCGCCCGATGCGGTGGCCTTTGTGCAAACAACCGGCGAAGTTGAAAAGCTGGTCGGTATCTGCGGCAAGTATTCTGTGCCGATCATTCCTTACGGCACCGGGACCTCGCTTGAAGGGCATATCAGCGCGCCGCTCGGAGGGGTCAGCGTCGACCTCTCTCAGATGAACAACATCATAGCCGTCAATCCGGAGGATCTCGATTGCGTTGTCGAGCCCGGCGTGACGCGCAAGGCATTGAACGAGCACCTGCGCGATACCGGACTGTTCTTTCCGATCGATCCGGGTGCCGATGCCAGCATTGGCGGTATGACCTCGACGCGCGCTTCCGGCACCAATGCGGTGCGCTACGGCACGATGCGCGAGAACGTGCTAGGCCTGACGGCGGTGATGCCGAACGGCGAGGTGGTGCGTACCTCGCGGCGGGCGCGAAAGTCTTCCGCCGGATACGATCTGACCCGCCTTCTGGTTGGATCGGAGGGAACGCTCGGGGTCATTACCGAAGTCAATCTCAGGCTTTACGGTATTCCCGAGGGCATTTCGGCGGGTGTGTGTCCGTTCCCGAGTGTCGAAGCGGCTTGCGAAGCGGTCATCCTGACCATTCAAATGGGGATACCGGTGGCCCGCATCGAACTTCTCGATGAACTACAGGTCCAGTTGTCGAATGCCTATTCGGATCTCGGCCTTAAGGAATCGCCGACATTGTTTTTGGAGTTTCACGGCACGCAGGCGGGCGTTGTCGAGCAATCGGAAATGTTCGGTGAAATTGCCGACGAGCTCGGCGGCGGGCCATTCGACTGGGCCACGAAAACCGAAGACCGCAACAAGTTGTGGCAGGCGCGACATGATGCATTCTGGGCGGCGAAAACCGCGATGCCTGGCAAGGAATCAGTGGCCTCCGATGTCTGCGTGCCGATTTCGCGGCTTGCCGAATGCGTTGAGGAAACACGCCGCGATCTTGCTGAACATGGGCTTTACGGCCCGATCGTCGGCCACGTCGGCGACGGAAATTTCCACGTCGTCCTTTTCTGCGACATGGATGACGCCGAAGAAGTTAAGCAGGCAAATGAATTTCTTGACCGGCTGGTCATGCGCGCGCTTGCCATGGACGGCACCTGTACCGGCGAACACGGTATCGGTCAGGGCAAGATGAAGTTTCTCCAGGCCGAACACGGGGCCGGACTGCAGGTCATGCGCACGATCAAACAGGCGATCGATCCGCAGAACATCATGAACCCCGGCAAGATCATCACTTTGTGACATAAATCTGTCCAGAAGTCGGTGCACATTGTGTCGAATCCCAAATCAGCCTATGGCCGTGCCGTAAGCAATTGATTAGGTTACGCTACATTCGAATTGAGGCTCGCTTCCCCGGTGCGCGGATCAGGGAAGCAAACTGACAAGTACTGACTGTGAAACCTGGTGAACGTCTGACCATAGCCGTGTCAAACGGCAGTGCCGGTGTGCGAGGGCACGCTGACCGCTCGTGCGCGTCGGGGGCGATGCGATGAGATCACCACTCCTCCTCCTTGCCGGGCTGCTTGTCGTCGTGTTGTGCACGGCGCTGGTCGCACCGTTTTTCATCGACTGGTCGCAGTACCGTGGCCAGATTGAGGCCTATGCCCGCCAGCTCACCGGACGCCATGTCGAGCTTGCAGGCGACATCGACATCAGGCTTCTGCCGACGCCGAACGTGCATCTTACGATGCTTCGCATCGGTGGTGGATCGCAGGACGACGGTGGTGGCGCGCCGCTGCTCGATGCGGAGAACGTGGCGGTCGAAATCGCTCTCAATCCTTTGCTGAAGGGACAGATCGAGATCACATCGGTCATCCTCGATAACCCGGTGTTTGTCCTTGAGCACACGGGCGGCGGCGAAGGCAACTGGTCTATTGAACCGAGCGGCGACATTCCGGCTCTGTTTGGGGCAGACAATATTGCGCTCAATCGCGCGGTCATCCGCAACGGTGTCGTGCATCTGCGCGATACGACGCGTGCCGGCAATGCGAGCCTTGAGAATGTCGAGCTGGAGATTTCCGCGCCATCGCTTGCCGGTCCCTACCGGGTGCGCGGCTCGATGGAGCATGAAGACGTGCCGATCGCCATTTCGGTTGCGACGGGCAAGCGCCGCGACACGGCAGAGCTGCCGCTCAGCATTAAACTGGTTCAACAAGACGGTTCCGGGCCGACATACAGTTTCGACGGTTATCAGAAGAACGACGAAACGGGGCCGCATGTCGACGGCCTACTCACGGTGCAGGCGGGCAAGCCCGAGACGCCGGAAGACGCCGCGGCTGCCGAAACGCATCTGCCGTATGTCCTGGTGGCGCGGCTAGTCGGCACGCTCGCCCAGTTCAAGCTCGACAACATTTCGCTGCTCCTCGACGAGGACGATGCGGCAACCGAGGTGACCGGTGCTGTCGAGGCGGCCCTTGGTGATGTGATGAGCTTGTCAGTGCGGCTTGCCGCGGGGCACCTCGATTTCGACCGGCTCGCGGCAACCCGGGGCCTGGGGGCAGGCGATCTCGTGCCGGATCTGGCGCTCGTCGATGATCTGACGGGGCTGGTGGCGCTGCTGCCGCTTGACCTCGACGCGCGGCTGTCTTTTCGCGCCGCCGCCCTCACTATTGCCGGCGAGACGGCCGATACGCTGAGGTTCGATAGCTCGTTCCGCGACGGCGTCCTGCGTGTCGACCGGCTGGCGGGACGTCTGCCGGGCCGCGGCGATCTGAGTGTCGATGACGCGCGTTATGAGATCCGCGATGACGGCGCTGCGTTCGTCGGCGGGTTTGCGCTCAGAAGCCGCGACACGCGCGGGCTGCTGCGGTGGGCGGCACCGCAACTCGGCAACTGGCTCGACGCCATGCCGGCAAGCCTCAAGGGGCGCTCCGAACTCAGCGGTACAATCCGCGTGGAGGGCTCCGGCATCGACCTCGTCGATGCCCGGTTTGAGCAGCGCGATGGAACGATTACCGGAGCGCTCGGCATCGATCCTGGAGAACGGCCGGTCGTTCGCGCCGATCTGCGGTTCGATCAGCTGCTGGTCGACAAGATTATCCCCACCGCTGCTCCGGCTGGAGAAGACGTGCGCGGCAACCTGCGGCAGGCAGCCGTATATGCCCTTGAGGCGTTTCTTCCGGAAATGGCGCGGGCTTACGATGCGCAAGTCAAGGTGAGCGCGGACCGCATTGCATGGTCGGGGTATTCAGGCGAAACGTTCAGCCTTGCCGCGACGCTTGACGAAGGCACGCTGCGGCTGTCTGAACTCGCCGTTTCGGGTTTCAACGACGTGACTATTTCGGCAAGTGGCCAGCTTACCTGGCCGGAAGGCCATCTGCGGGGTGCCCTGCAGTCTGAAATTGAAACACCGCGCACCGGCGCGCTGGTCGAACTCGTGGCATCTGACATCGAAATGCTTGCAGGCGGGGCAGATACAGACGGCCTGGCGCAGCGGCTGTCGCCGGCAAAGATCGGTGCTGCCGTGTCGTTGAACGGCTCGGGTGACGGGACGCGACTATCATACGAGCTCGATGCGGATCTGGGCGCCCTGCAGGTATCCAGCTCCGGGTATGTGGAAGGCGATCTGGAAACGCCTGAAAACAACCGACTCGATCTTGAGGCACGGATAAGCGGGCGCAATGACAACGATATTCTGGCGTTCGCGGGGATTGAGACGGTGCCGGGCGCTGACAGCGGGGAGGTGCGCGACTTGCTGTTGCTGCAGCTTGGCGGACCGTTGCGGGAGGGCGCCACGGCAACAGCTGTATTGTCGGTGCTCGACAGCCGCATCGCCGCGGAAGGCGTCGTGCAGTTCGCCGATGGGGCGGGCAAGACAAGCGGCGAAGTCACAGTGGACGCGGAGAGTTCCGATGTGTTGCTCGGTGCGTTCGGGTTCGTATCGGAAGACGAAGACGGATTCGGCCCGGTGCATCTGGCAGGCACGCTGCTGGGGCAGGGGCTCATATTCGATGTGCCGAGTTTCGGCGGCCGCCTGGGCGCCCTCGATACCGGCTTCAACGGAACGCTCGATTTAAGTGCTCCGGTGCCACTGGCGACCGGTAATCTGACCTTGTCATCGGTATCTCTGCCCGGTTTGCTGCAGCACACGCTCGGCGTTGCACCGGACGCGGGAGGCGAATGGCCGGCAACGGCATTTTCAACCAGAGCTGCCGCGATGATGGCTCTGGATGTGGTTGTGTTCGCGGGTGAGCTTGAGCTGAACGAGGGCATCACGGCGTACTCCGTCACCGGGCGGGTTGAGGCGCTGGATGGGAAAGTGGCCGTAAGCGCGGCATCGATGGACCTGTTCGGCGGCCGCCTGACCGTCGACGGGGAAGTCGAACGCACCGGCGGACCGCTGCGCGCCAGTGCCCGCTACGCGCTGGAGAATGCCCAGGCGGGCGATCTTGCCGCAGGTAATGGCAATGACGATGCCGCCTTGCTTCGCGGGCTCGTGTCGTTATCGGGAGACGTTTCAGGCAGCGGGCGCAGCATGCGCGGCCTCGTGTCGACGCTGTCGGGCGGCGGCGAGTTGACACTGACGCAGGCGTATTTGGCAGGCGTTGCGCCACAATCGCTTGCAGAAGCGCTTGGTGCATCGACCAGCGTGCCGGAACTCGAAACTACGCTTGCCAGTCAGCTGGGCTCCGGCGAAATGTCCGTGCCGCGGCTTGCCGGCCGCTATTCGATCAAGGACGGTGTCGCACAATTCGTGCCGTTGCGGTTCGAGACCGATGGCGCGGACGGCATCGTCGAGGCCCGTTTCGACCTTCCCGCCTGGACGCTGCGTGCGCAATCGTGGGTCGGGTTGACGGAACACCCGGACGCACCCGATCTCGGCATTGTCTATTCTGGCTCAATGGCATCGCCGCAGCGTAGCTTCGAGTTCGCCGACCTGCGCTCGCACTTTACGGTTCTGGCACTGGCGGAGGGCATGCGGCAGCTCGAAGAGCTGCAACGCCAGGAAGAAGCGCAACTGGCGCGTATTGAAGAGTTCGAACGCCGCGCCCGCGAGCAGGCCCGCCGGCGGGCCTTTGAACGGGCGCAAAGCATTGTCCGCGCCGGAGCGGGTGTTGAAATCCGCCCACGTGCGGCGCCCGGTGTAGGCGGCAGTTTGGAGGGCGCCGAGGCGACGGCGTCCATTACGCCGTCTCAACCCGAGCCCGCCGAAGCTCCTGCTGCCGCGCCGGAGCCGCAGCAACCTGAAACACTGGCGTCCGCGCCGACGCTGGAGGACGGTGAGGTTATACGGCTTCCCGAACCAGAACCCGCCCCTGAGCCTGAAAACGAAGTGGTTGTCATAGAAATTCCGCAAGCCGTGCGGCCGGCTGAAGCGCCGCGTATCATCGTCCCTGCACAGCCCGCCCAACCGCCCGCGGAGAGCGAGCCCGCCGAGGCACCCGCTCAGCCGTCCTCGACCGGAGGTGCTGACGTGTTCTCCAACAATCCCAACGATATTCTGAAATAGCCGAGCGCATAGACTCGTGCGGCCGACGAAAGACCGGAGTCCTGGCGCAGCGCGTCGATTTCTTCGAGCAGCGCCGCAACTGACACACCGCGTTCGCGGCAGATACCGCGCAACGCATCCCAGAATTCAGGTTCAAGCGAGATGCTTGTGCTGTGGCCGGCGATCGTCACGGACCGCTTGACCGGGCGCGTCATCTACTTCGGCCCGATCATTTCCTCAGGCCGAACCACTTCATCGAACTCTTCGCCGGTGACGTAGCCGAGCCGCAGTGCTTCCTCGCGCAGTGTCGTACCGTTTTTGTGAGCCGTTTTGGCGACTTCCGTTGCCCTGTCGTATCCGATTTTGGGGGCAAGCGCGGTCACCAGCATGAGTGAGCGCTGCATCAAGGCGGCGATCTGCTCTTCGTTGGCCTTGGTGCCGACAATGCAGTTGTCGGTAAAGCTCACGGCTGCATCGGCGATGAGGCGAATGGACTGCAGCACGTTGTAGGCGATGACGGGTTTGAAAACATTGAGCTCAAAATGGCCCTGGCTGCCGGCGATGGTGACGGCCGTATGATTGCCCATGACTTGAGCGCACACCATGGTCAGCGCCTCGCACTGGGTGGGGTTGACCTTGCCCGGCATGATCGATGACCCAGGCTCGTTTTCAGGCAGTGACAGTTCGCCAAGGCCTGAACGGGGGCCGGAGCCCAGCAGTCTGACGTCGTTTGCGATCTTGAAGAGACTTGCAGCGATCGTATTGGCAACGCCTGAAAACTCGACCATGGCGTCGTGGGCGGCGAGCGCCTCGAATTTGTTGGGCGCGGTCACGAAAGGGAGGCCGGTGATGTCGGCGACGTGCGCTGCAAAGGTTTCGGCGAATTCCGGTTTGGCATTGAGACCGGTGCCGACCGCCGTACCGCCCTGCGCCAGCGGGTAGAGCCTCGGCAGGGCATCCCCCACCCGGGCGATGGAAAGGCGCAACTGTTCGGCATAGCCTGAGAACTCCTGTCCCAAAGTCAGTGGCGTCGCATCCTGCAAATGCGTGCGGCCGATCTTGATGATTGAGCTCCATTCTTCGGCCTTGGCGGCGAGGGCGGCGCGCAGGTGTTCAAGGGAGGGGGTCAGCCGGTGTGCGATTTCTTCGACCGTTGCAATGTGCATTGCGGTCGGGAACGTGTCGTTCGACGATTGCGAGCGGTTGCAGTGATCATTCGGGTGGACGGGTTCCTTGCTGCCCATCACGCCGCCCATCAGCTCGATGGCGCGGTTGGAGATCACTTCGTTGGAGTTCATGTTGGACTGTGTGCCCGATCCGGTCTGCCACACGACAAGGGGGAAGTTGTCGTTGAGTTTTCCCTCGATAACCTCGTTCGCCGCTTCGGCGATGGCTTTGCCGACGGTTTCGTCGAGATTGCCGAGTTCCATGTTGGCCAGAGCCGCGGCGCGCTTGATGATGCCGAGCGCGCGGACCAGGGGCACCGGCATCGTTTCGTTACCAATCTTGAAATTGCCGAGTGAGCGTTGGGTCTGGGCGCCCCAGTATTTGTCCGCCGGGACTTCGAGAGGGCCAAAGGAATCGGTTTCCGTACGTGTCGTTGTCATGATTGCTCCGCGCGCTTACAGCATGGGGTTGTTGCTCACGACCTAGCACGCCCCATCAATGCGGGCCAGTCTGCGAGGCTCCAACTTTTGTGCAAACCGGCGCGCACCGGGCGGGTGCTGGGCATGTACGTGTGTTTGCCCTACAACGCATACTCATTCGCAGGAGCGCGCGCTTGGATACCGAAATACTGATCATCATTATGGCCGCCTATCTGGCGGCCGGCCTGGTCAAGGGTGCCACGGGACTTGGCTTCTCCACAACCTGCTTGCCGCTGCTGGCGCTTGCCATCGGCTTGAAAGACGCGCTGCCGCTCGTCATCATCCCCTCGTTTTCGAGCAATGTGGTGATCATGCGCGCGGCGGGGCACTTCCGCGAAACGCTGCGGCGGTTCTGGCCTCTCTATGTGGCGCTCGTTCCGGGGTTGGCAGCGGGGCTTTGGGCGCTGTCGGTGGTCGATGGTGCGCAAGCCGCGGCGGTTCTCGGCGCCGTCTTGATGCTGTACGCGATATATGCGCTGGCCATGAAGCCAAAACCGATGCGAGCGCATCTTGAACGGCCGCTGGCACCCCTGACAGGCCTCCTGACGGGGTTTGTCAACGGCTTGACCGGGTCGCAGGTTATGCCGCTGTTGCCGTATGTATTTGCTCTTCAGCTCGACCCAAACCGTCTCGTTCAGGCCATCAACATCTCGTTCACGTCGTCAAGCGTCGTCATGGCAATCGGTTTGTTGCACCTCAACCTGTTCGACAGCGGAGATCTGGCAATCTCGGTTGCGGGCATTGTGCCAGCCATCGGCGGTGCGGCAATCGGCAACCAGTTGCGCAAACGGCTGATGCCGGAAGTCTTTCGCAAGCTTGTGCTTGTTGTCCTGCTATCGCTCGGGGCGGTACTGATCTGGCGTGCGCTGGCGCTCTACTGATCGTCCGCCTGCAGGACCACGGCGCAGTAATCCGGCAGGTCGTTGATGGTCACAGGTCGTGCTGCTTGTGCGGGATTGGTGTCGGGTTTCGGCTTGTACGGCTCATCCGACAGCCACCAGTTCAGCTCGCCGCCGCAGCCATCGCCGGCAGGAGGGGGCTGTTGATTGCGGCAGTTGTTGCTACCGCCCGGACAAGCCAGGCGCACATGAAAATGATAGTGGTGCCCATACCATGGACGCACAACGCGCAGCCATGAGCGGTCTCCTGTTGCCCAACGGCACAGTTCTTTTTTGATCGCTGGATGCACGAAAATGCGCGCAACTTCCGAATTGGAGGCGGCGCGGCGGATCAGTCTTGCGTGGCGCTCGGTCCAGACTTCGGAATTTATGCTGGTGCGGCCCGATATCACCGAAGTGGAGCTTATGTCTTCGCGTTCGCGGCGCGACAGTTCGCGTCCGGGGGAGGCGCGCAGCCAGATATCCGCGTCGAGCCCGATCTGATGACTTGCATGGCCGGTCAGCATCGGGCCGCCGCGTGGTTGTGACAGATCGCCAACCAGCAGTCCTGGCCAGTCTCCGTTCTCGACCGCTTCGCGGGCGAGGCGTTCCAGATAGCCGATCAGGGCGGGATGGCCCCAGTTACGATTGCGTGACAGGCGCATCGCCTGCCAGTGCGACCCGGTCGTCGCCAGTTCGCGGCCTCCGGCCAGACAGCCGCGCGCGTACGAACCTTCCGATCTTGGTGCAAGATTTGCCGGTAAATCTTTGTGGCCAAACAAAAGTTTGGCCGGTTTCTCCCAGGGGAGTGGGTAATTCACTACTTCGGCGTAAGCATCGGGCAAACTTGCCGTCCAACCGATCACCGCAACGGCCATCGCACAGACCATGATTTGCGCCAGACGCTTCCGCATAGCTTGTCCTCCCGATCGACCGGCACCGCCGTTACCGTAGTACACATTCGTGCCCATCGTGTTTATGCGTTTAGTTCCTAAGGCTTTGTCAACCCGTCGCTGGTATACCTGCCACGTCGAAACTTAAGTGTTTAAGGGCTCGTTCGGGGGCTGAGTGCATAAGTCCATTCCAGTGCTGTGCGGGTTACTCGTATCATTGATGATCCTCGCCATCGTAGCAGGCGCCGATCACTCAGGTGCCGAACGCGCACGCGAACTGCGGGTCGCCGACTGGCTGGACACAACGCGCGGCAGTCTTGAAAGCAATGTCAATAACAGGCTCAATCTGATTTGGGGGCTTGAGGCGTTCGTCATCGGCAACCCCGATTTCACCGAGCACGAGTTTCACGAGTTCGCCGCCGCCCTCGAAAGGCGATGGAACGGCATCCGCAGCGTACAGCTGGCGCCGGGCGGAATGGTGAGATATCTCTCCAAACGGCGCGAAAACGATCCGGCTCTGGGCATCGGTCTGTTTGCAAGCATGTATTGGCGCCCGGCAGTTTCCCGTGCGATGCAGGAGCGCCGCTATGTGGTCGCCGGCCCATTGCCGCTTGCGGAAAACTCCCGTGGCATTGTCGGCCGGATGCCGATCTTCGTGAGCGATGGCGAAGGTGCGGACCGCTTGTGGGGTTTTGCCCAGGTGATTATCGACATCGACGAACTTCTGCA
Source organism: Hyphomicrobiales bacterium (assembly GCA_021775755.1). GTDB lineage: Bacteria > Pseudomonadota > Alphaproteobacteria > Rhizobiales > JAJFHB01 > JAJFHE01. The sequence continues at coordinate 39,164 of JAJFHE010000047.1, forward strand.
GGAAGTGGAGCTCCACCGCAATTTCGACGACTTCAGTTTCGCGCTTCGAGGCGAAGACGGCGACGGGTTCGATGGCGCTGTCTTTCACGGCGCGGCGGGCGTTTTCGAAGCCAAGGATGTAATCGTCAAACGGATTGTGCTGCCCGGTGGCGGCAGTTGGGTTCTCGGTGCGCGAGCGGCGCCGACCTGGTTTGGCCCCTGGGAAGGCCGCTATACTTTGTGGGGGCTTGGTCTGGTGCTTGCGCTTATTGGCGGCGGCCTGACAGTGCTTGTCCTGCGCTGGCCGCAACGGCTGCAAAGTGCTGTCATCAACGCGACCGTGGAACTGGAACACAGCCAGCAGCATTACCGGCAGCTTTGCCAGGTCGCGCCGACGGGTATCTACCAAGCTGATCACCTCGGAAACATCGTGTTCGCAAACGACCGGTTCAGGGAAATCCTCGGTATCGACAAGAAGGATGTCTCAGAAGCCGATTGGAACGCCCGCATTCATCCCGACGATCTCGAAGCGGCGAACGAGGAGTGGGACCAGGCCGTCGGCACCGGAAAGTCTTACTGCGTCTACCGATATCTTCACGATGATGGCCGCATCGTGTGGGTCATCGACCGGGCGATGGCATCTTCCCATGACGCCGTGGGCCGCGTCACCGGTTTCATCGGAACGCTGACCGAGATCACGCAGCAAAAGGAAATCGAAGCGGCGCTGGAAGTCGCGAGGGTGGACGCAGAACGCGCCAACAATGCCAAGAGCGAATTCCTGGCCTCCATGAGCCATGAAATCCGCACACCGCTCAACGGCATCATCGGAATGCTGCACGCCGTGCTTTCGGGCGATATTGACGGCAGTTTGCGCGAGCGTCTCGAGGTGGTCAGACGCTCCGGCGATGTGTTGCTGGATATCCTGAACGATCTGCTCGATATTTCCAAAATCGAAGCGGGCAAACTCGACGTCGAGATGCGCAGTTTCGACATGACCTCGATCGTTCGCGAAGTTGTTGAGTTGTGGCAAAGCCGGGCGATCGAAAAAGGCCTGACACTGCGCGTAAAGCTGCCTGATGCCGAAAGTCCGTTGGCCAGTGGAGATGCGAACAGGGCGCGGCAGGTGCTGTCAAACCTTGTCAGCAATGCGGTTAAGTTCTCCGATGCAGGAGAAATCTGTATCACGGTCGAAACACAGGCGGCAGGAGTTGACCGGACTGCCTTGCGGATCTCCGTTGCCGACCAGGGCGTGGGGATAAGCAAACAGGATCGAGATGTAATCTTTGAAAAGTTCGGCCAGGGCCACGAGCATGGAAACCGCCAAATTCAAGGTACCGGACTTGGTCTTGCCATCAGCAGGGAACTGGTGCAGCTGATGGGCGGCGAAATTGGAGCTGAGGTTCGTGCGGGCAGGGGCGCGCTGTTCTGGTTCACGCTGGCAGCCGATCTGTCGGCAGTGGCCGCAGCGGTGGACGACACGCCGACGGCTCCCGCTGATGAATACGGCAATGCCGAGATGCCTTTCGGGAAATTGAACATTCTCATCGCGGAAGACAATGCGATGAACCGGATGGTGATCTCGGCAATACTTGAACAACCCGGGCTTGATCTGGACCTCGTTGAAGATGGTCCAACCGTGGTGAAACGGGCGGCCGATCGGCACTATGATCTTATTTTGATGGACATTCGTATGCCGGGGATGGACGGCGTTGAGGCGACACGCGCAATCCGCTCGTCTTCGGGCCCGTGCGCTGATGTGCCGATCATTGCCCTGACCGCCAATGCGATGCCCGAGGAACGTTCCGCCTACCTGGCGGCGGGCATTGACGACTGCGTGACCAAACCAATCGTGCCAAAAGACTTGTTCGCGGCAATTGCGTCGGGCGCCGCCAGAGCCCTGCGCGCCAAAGCCGCCGGCTCATCCAAATCCACTCAGGCGGCTCGCGCTTCCTGACCGCGTGCCGGCGCGCTCAAGCGGTGCGCCGTGGTTATTTTCGGAACGTATCCAGCCGCACGATGTTGGTATTCGATGCTTCCTGCTCCGACAACACAGGTTCGGAACCTGCCGCGGACTGTTCGTCGCCACCGGCAACGCGCGCCTGCACGGTTGTTTCATCATCCACATCGTCGGTTTTCAGGTCGAGTTCAGCGTTCTCGTTCGCTTCGCCGATTTCAAACTGAAGGCCGAACTGCACGCTCGGGTCGAAGAAACCCTTGATCGCGGCGAATGGCACGGTGAGCTTTTCGGGAATGTTCTCGAAACTCAGCTCTACATGGAACCGGTCCTCCAGCACTTCCAGCCCCCAGTACTGGTGCTGCAGCACGATTGTCATTTCCTTGGGATACTGTTTGCCGAGCCGTTCGGAAATTTTTACACCGGGCGCTTCGGTTTCGAAGGCGATGTAGAAATGGTGTTCACCGGGAAGCCCGGTACGTTCCACACGTTTCAGGGCAAACCTTACGACCCCTTTCAGCGCGTCCTGCGCCAGCAAGTCGTACCGCATCAAGTCTTCAGCCATTGCGCTTCCCGCTTTTGTCCCTCCAGGCGTTGGGCAATATTTAGCCCGCGGGACAATAGTTGCTTGATTCGATGGTTTCGAAGAACCCCTAATCCCCAATAAACGCCGCGAAGGCAGCGAGGGCTTCTGTTGCCAGGTGCCCTCTGAACCCCGCCTAGACCTGCTGAGGGCCTAGGACTTTAAGTAGGTACTCGCACTGCATTACGCAGCGAGAGCAGCCTCAGCATAGTTGTCGTTTGCAACTACTATAATGGCCCGATAACGGCGGAACCATGCCGGGCAAAAACACACCCTTTACGCCCTCGTCGATCCTATTTCACCCCCAGAAAGCGCCGCTGCGGCGATGCTGGGATTTGGTGGAGGTGCCGGGTACCGCCCCCGGGTCCGATGGGTTTATTACGATGGCCATTTATCGCCATAGTCAGCAGAACTGACAGGTTCAATATAGGCGCTAATTGTTACCAAAAAAAGGCCCGCGTTGCGGCATTGCACAGGGCAGTGGAAACTGTGCGAATCGAACTATGATTACAACCACATGAGCGATCCGACGACACTTCACGATCAGAGCCCGGCCGATACCGGCAGCACGGCACAAAAGACGTTCCGCTGGGGCCCGGGCATGACCATTGCCTGGCTTGTGGCCATTGGCATCTTGACGACAGTGCTTGTGATCGGGCTGGGCGTTGCCATCGTGTTCATTGAATTCGCGGTCGGCGACGGGCGGCCGGGTGACACAGGCGTCGAGGCGATGACCCTGGTTTTCCAGCGCAGTATGGAGAACAATCTTGGCGTACTGACCGCGGCTCAGGCGCTTATCCTGATTGGTCTGGTGCTTCTCGTGACGCGTTCCAGGGGTACATTGACACGCACCGGGATGCTGGCGCTGCAACGCATTTCGGCCGGGTATTTGGTGAAATGGACACTCGTCGCGATTGGCGCCGTCTTCATCCTCTCCGAAGTGCCGCAAATATTCATCGACATCGGACAGGAGACGGCGCTTGAGTGGCTCGGCATTTTACAGCCGGTGTGGCTCGGGATGTTCATACTGGTGGTGCTGGCGCCTCTATCTGAGGAGCTGTTGTTCCGCGGGTTCGTCTACGGCGGCCTTGCGCCCTCGCCTATTGGCCCAATCGGGGCGATCATCGTTACGTCACTCGTGTGGACGGTGATCCATGTGCAGTATGACTGGCTTGTTATGACGCAGATCTTCATTTACGGGGTCGTATTCGGAGTGGTGCGCTGGCAGTCGGGCTCATTGTGGCCGTCCGTTGCCGCGCATGCTGTGATAAACTTGCTGGCGGGCCTGATTTACTACGGCGGATATGGCGGCGCCTAACCTACACATGCGAAAAAGAGACTGGGGCCGGAAGAGAGACTGGGGCCGGAAGAGGTAATGGAGCAATATCTCGATTTGATGCGCCGTGTGCGCGAACACGGCGTCCGTAAGGCCGACCGCACGGGCACCGGCACGCTCAGCGTGTTCGGCCACCAGATGCGGTTTGATCTGGCGCACGGCTTTCCGCTCGTAACGACAAAGCGGCTGCATCTCAAATCCATAATTTATGAGCTGCTGTGGTTTTTGCGCGGCGACACGAACATTAGCTATCTCAAAGAAAACGGCGTGCGGATCTGGGATGAGTGGGCCGATGAAGACGGCGATCTCGGGCCTGTCTATGGTCACCAGTGGCGCAGCTGGCCGGCGATTGACGGGCGCGCCATCGATCAGATCGCAGGCCTTGTCGATGCCATCAATCACAATCCGCACTCGCGCCGCCTGATTGTCAGTGCGTGGAATCCGGGCGACGTCGACGATATGGCACTGCCGCCATGCCACTGCCTTTTTCAGTTCCACGTTGCCGCAGACCGGCTCTCCTGCCAGCTCTACCAGCGCAGCGCCGATATTTTTCTGGGCGTCCCGTTCAATATCGCCTCCTACGCGTTGCTGACGCATATGGTTGCCCATGTCACGGGCCTGAGAGTGGGCGATTTCGTCCATACGTTTGGCGATGCGCACATCTATCTCAATCACCTTGAGCAGGTCGATGCGCAGCTTGCGCGCGAACCCCTGCCGCTGCCGCGTCTTGCCATCAAAGCGGACCGCGCGACGCTCGACGATTTCGTCTTCGAGGATTTTGAGATCGTCGGCTACGAGTCCCATCCGCACATTGCCGCCCCGGTCGCCGTGTGAGTGAGCAGTGGAACTGGGCCGGTAGTCACTCATGATCATCGCGATCGTAGTTGCTGTTTCGGAAAACGGCGTGATCGGCCGCGCCGGAGGACTGCCCTGGCGCCTGTCTTCCGATCTCAAGCTCTTCAAGAAAATCACCATGGGCAAGCCGATCGTCATGGGGCGCAAGACATTCCAGTCGATCGGACGCGCTCTGCCGGGGCGCACGAACATTGTCGTGACGCGGGACCGGACGTTCGAGGCGGACAATGTGGTTGTGGCGGGCGATCTTGAGACGGCACTTGAAATGGCCCGCGACGTTGCGGGACGTACCGGTGCGGATGAGGTTTGCGTTGTGGGCGGCGGTGAAATCTATATGCAGGCGTTGCCGGTTACGGACCGGATTTACCGCACACAGATACACATGAGCGTAGAGGGAGATACGAGGTTTCCAGATCTTGGCGAAGACGATTGGCGCGAAGTGGAGAGAACCTTCTTTCCGGCATCTGAAAATGACAATGCCGACTTTACGCTCGCGGTGCTGGAGCGCCGGCCGGGCAGGGGCTGATCGAAGCGCGGTGCCAGCACGATGCTCCCATCACGGTGCTTAAAGGCCTTGTGGCGCGAAATTCTTCGAAAACATCAAACATGCATTCAACGACATGCAACGCCTGTGCGGCGTTGCGCGCCCGATCATGGCGCCCGTGCGGCGAACCCGTTTAATCGAACTGACCGGTTTTTCTTGATTTGCCGCGCGGTCTGCACAACATAGGCCGCACAAACCAGCTCTCCGCAACGAGATATCAAATGAGTGACCCCCTTCCTGTTTACGGATCCGTCCTCGATGCCATTGGCAATACACCGTTGCATGAGGTCACGAGGATCGACACCGGGCCGTGCCGTTTGTTTCTGAAGCTTGAAAACCAGAACCCGGGCGGTTCGATCAAGGACCGGATCGGGCGCTCCATGATCGAGGCGGCGGAAGCCTCCGGTGCGCTCAAGCCCGGCGGCACGATGATAGAGGCGACGGCCGGTAATACCGGGCTTGGACTGGCGCTCGTCGCCGGCCAGAAGGGCTATAAGCTCATTCTCGTCGTGCCCGACAAGATGGCGCAGGAAAAGGTGTTCCATCTGCGCGCCATGGGCGTTGATGTGATTATCACCCGTTCCGATGTGGGCAAGGGCCATCCTGAGTACTATCAGGACATGGCGGAGCGCATCGCCAATGAGAACGGCTATCTTTTCGTCAACCAGTTCGGCAATGACGCCAATCCTCTGGCGCATGAAACCACCACCGGCCCGGAAATTCTGGAGCAGTGCAAGACCGCCGGCGTGACACCGGATGCGGTTGTCTGCGGTGTGGGGTCCGGCGGGACGATCACAGGGCTGTCGCGGTATTTCGCCAAGGTAAATCCAGACACCGAAATGGTGCTGGCGGACCCGGAAGGCTCGATCCTTGCGCACTATATTGACACCGGTGAGATCTCCGAGGATGTCGGTTCCTGGATGGTGGAGGGTATCGGTGAGGATTTTGTTCCACCGGTTTCCGATTTTTCCCGTGTGCGCAAAGCCTATACGGTGAGCGATGCGGAAGCCTTCTCGACGGCACGCGAACTTTTGCTGCATGAAGGCGTGCTCGCCGGTTCGTCGTCGGGCACACTGATTTCGGCGGCGCTGAAATATGCGCGCGAGCAGACGAGCCCGAAGACCGTCGTCAGCTTCGTTTGCGACAGCGGCAACAAGTACCTTTCAAAGATGTTCAACGACTACTGGATGATCGACAACGGCTTCGTCAAAACACCGAGCCGCGGCGATCTGCGCGATCTCATCGCGCGCAAGCATGCCGAACATCAGGCGGTTACGATCCGCCCGAGCCGGCCGCTTGAGGAAGCCTACAAACAGATGAAACTTTATGATATCTCGCAGCTGCCAGTGGTCGAGAATGACAGGCTTGTGGGTATTCTTGATGAGGAGGATCTCCTCATGAAGGTGTATGACCATGGCGGCGAGTTCACCGGGACCGTTGCCGATGTCATGACGTCGGATCTGCGCACGGTTGAAGCCGAAGAGAGCCTTGAGCGCGTACTTCTCATTCTGTCCCGCGGCATGGTTGTGCCGGTCCTGCTTGAGGGACGCTTCCAGGGGCTGATCACGAAAATCGATGTTCTCAACCATATGCGGCTGCACGGATCGATGCTCGGCTGAGTTCGCTCCGGCAAGAAACAGGAAATTGACATGAGCAAGAACCGTCAGGGTTTTTCGACGCGCGCTATTCATGCAGGCCAGGAGCCCGACCCCGTGACCGGCGCCATCATGACGCCGATTTACGCGACGTCGACCTATGTTCAGGAAAGCCCCGGCGTCCACAAGGGCTATGAGTACTCGCGCAGTCAGAACCCGACCCGCCAGGCACTCGAGGCGTGCGTGGCCGACCTTGAAAACGGTGCGGCGGGATTTGCTTTCGGATCAGGTATGGCGGCGTCCGCGACAGTCCTTGAATTGCTCGATTCAGGCGCGCATGTGATCGCCGGCGACGATCTCTATGGTGGCACCTACCGCCTGTTTGAGAATGTTCGAAAACGCTCCTCCGGCCTTGATTTTACATTCATCGACTTTTCCGATCTGGAAGCCGTCGAAGCGGCAGTGCGGCCGGAAACGCGCATGATCTGGGTCGAAACCCCGACCAATCCCCTGTTGAAAGTGATCGACCTTGAGGCTGTGGCGGACATCGCGCGGCGGCACGATCTCATCGCGGTTTGCGACAACACCTTCTGCAGCCCCTACGTTCAGCGTCCGCTCGACTGGGGTATCGATGTGGTCGTGCATTCGACAACGAAATATCTCAACGGCCATTCGGATGTGGTGGGCGGCGTTGCCATCGTTTCGGGCGCAACGCGCCACAGCGATCTTACCGACCGTCTCGCCTACCTGCAGAACGCGGTCGGCGGCGTCCCGGGCCCGTTCGACAGTTTCCTGGTGCTGCGGTCGCTCAAGACCTTGCCGCTGCGCATGGAGCGCCACTGCGAGAACGCGCGCGCTGTGGCTGAGTTCCTGGAAAACCATCCGAAGATCTCAAAAGTCTATTTTCCAGGCCTCACCACGCACGGCCAGCACGACATCGCGAAGCGTCAGATGAACGGGTTCGGCGGCATGGTGACCGCGGTGCTTGACGGCGGGCTCGATGCGGCGACGCGGTTTCTTGAGCGCACGCAACTTTTTGCGCTGGCGGAAAGCCTCGGCGGTGTGGAAAGCCTTATCGAGCATCCGGCGATCATGACGCACGCTTCCATCCCTCCGGAAATCCGCGCCAAAATCGGCATTGACGACGGACTGGTGCGCCTTTCGGTGGGTGTTGAGGATATCGACGACCTGCTGGACGACCTGCGCACGGCGCTCGTGTAGCTCCACGCGTTTGGCTTATGCGGCCGCGCCCGTCAACGTTCGGGTAATCGCCCGGCCAAGTTCGGCGAACTCTTCCTTGCGCGGTGAGGTGCGCCGCCAAACCAGACCGATGATGCGATAGGGCGCGGGTTCGTGGAACCTCAGGATGTGCATATCGTCTTCGTCGCGCATCTCCACCGCCGTGGCCATGTCCGGCAGCAAGGTGACGCCGTAGCCGTTCGCCACCATTTGCGCGATCGTCGACAGAGACGACGCCGCCAGCTCGTCGAACCCGCCGGCCCGCGCGGTCTGACAGAACGCGACCGCCTGATCGCGCAGGCAATGGCCCTCCTCGAGCAGCAGAATACGTTCTTCCTGCAGGGCGTCGTGCGAGACGGTGTTCTGGTTTGCCAGAGGATGATCGGCCGGCACTGCCAGATGAAAGGCGTCATTGAACAGCGCCAGCTCCTCCAGCCCCGGGCTGTCGACCGGTAACGCCAGCAGGGCGACGTCGATTTTGGTCTCGTGAAGTTCGCGCACCAGATGTTCGGTGTGGGTTTCCCGCACCGCCAGCTCAAGATGGGGAAACTCCTGCTTCAGGGCCGGCAGGACACTGGGCAGCACGTAAGGACCTATGGTCGGTATCACGCCAAGCTTGAGTTGGCCGACCAGCATCTTGCTGCGGTGATGGGCGTAATCTTCCAGATCTTTCACATCGGTCAGGATCGCGCGTATGCGCCGCGCAATCTCTTCGCCTTCCTGCGTCAGGGTGATGCCGCGCGAGCGGCGTTCGATCAGGGCGACGCGCAGGGATTTCTCCAATTCCGCGATCTGCAGGCTCATGGCGGGCTGCGTGATGTGGCATCGCTCCGCCGCACGGCCGAAATGCAGGGTTTCGGCAAGTGTGCCGAAATAGCGGAGTTGGCGTAGAGTCGTCACGATATTAGTTTTTCTTATCAATAGATCCAATAAGAACGATTGGAGCTTATATCAAAGTGCAGCGCATGGTGCCACCACATTGTTTCCAACGAGGTGGATCATGGTGGACAAGACAACTCTCACGACGAGCGGAGGATCACCGGTCGTCGACAACCAGAACAGCATGACGGCCGGCCCGCGCGGACCGGTTCTGATGCAGGACTATCAACTGATTGAAAAGCTTGCGCATCAAAACCGAGAACGTATCCCGGAGCGCACGGTGCATGCCAAGGGCTGGGGCGCATTCGGCACACTGACCATTACCAATGACATTACGGGATACTCCCGTGCAGCGCTGTTTTCCGAAGTCGGAAAGAAGACGGAATTGTTGACGCGGTTCTCCACCGTTGCAGGCGAGCAAGGTGCGGCCGACGCGGAACGCGACGTGCGCGGGTTTGCGGTAAAGTTCTATACAGAAGAGGGCAACTGGGATTTGGTAGGCAACAACACGCCGGTGTTCTTCGTGCGCGATCCCTACAAATTCCCGGATTTCATCCACACGCAAAAGCGCCATCCCAAAACCAATCTGAGGTCGGCCACGGCGATGTGGGACTTCTGGTCGCTGTCGCCGGAAAGCCTGCACCAGATCACCATACTGATGTCGGACCGCGGCCTTCCGCAAACCGTGCGGCACATGAACGGTTATGGTTCGCACACTTTCTCCATGATCAATGCCGACAATGAGCGGTTCTGGGTGAAGTTTCACTTCAAGTCCCTCCAGGGTCACAAGCACTGGACGAATGCGGAGTCCGAGGAAATTGTCGGCCGTACGCGGGAATCGACGCAGATCGATCTTTATGGCGCCATCGAAAGTGGCGATTGCCCTCAATGGCGCATGTGCATTCAGGTGATGCCGGAGCTCGATGCTGAAAAAACGCCATACAATCCGTTCGACCTCACCAAGGTGTGGCCGCATGAGGATTATCCGCTGATCGAGGTTGGCATCATGGAGCTCAACCGCAATCCGGATAACTATTTCGCGGAGATCGAACAGGCGGCGTTTTCGCCCTCCAACATCGTTCCGGGCATCGGCTTCTCGCCGGACAAGATGTTGCAGGCGCGCATTTTCTCCTATGCGGATGCGCACCGTTACCGCCTCGGCACGCACTATGAGGCGCTTCCGGTGAACGCGCCAAAGTGTCCGGTGCGCCATTATCACAAGGACGGTCCCATGCGGTTCTTCGCAAACAATCCGCAGCCGGACGCCTATTACGAACCGAACTCTTTCAGTGGCCCTTCGCAGAATCCTTCCTATGCTGAACCGCCACTGAGGATTTCAGGCGACGCGGACCGCTACAACCATCGTGATGGAAACGACGACTATTCCCAGGCCGGCGCATTGTTCCGTTTGATGTCGGATGCGGCGCGCCATCGCCTGATGGACAACATCGCCGTCGCCATGGCCGGTGTGGCGGAGGAAATCCAGATCCGTCAGGTCCGGCACTTTTACCGGGCGGACGAATCTTACGGCGTCGGCGTGGCAACGCGGCTTGGAGTCCGGTCTGCGGAGCTTCAGCAAACCGAAAGCGCGGCCTGACGCGGGAGACGCGCCGGCGGCACCTTTCATCATGGGGTGTTTTTGACTGAAGCGCCGGTGTCTGTGGCGGAGTGATCCTTGATCCGGTCACTCCGCCAAGTTTTTTGTCACACACAAGCCTTGCGTTCTTGCATGGGGCTGGCGACGCTGCCAAACTCCCGCGCGACGAAATCACCATTATTTCCGTTGGGAGGGTAGCTTACATGGACGTTCGTGCAGCGCTGGCGGTCGAGGCCGGCAAACCGTTGGAAATTACAACGGTGCAGCTGGAAGGGCCGAAAGAAGGCGAAGTTCTAGTCGAGGTCAAGGCGACCGGCATCTGCCACACCGACGAATTCACGCTTTCAGGGGCCGATCCGGAAGGTCTTTTCCCTGCTATTCTGGGCCACGAGGGAGCTGGTGTCGTCGTCGATACGGGTCCTGGTGTGACCTCGCTCAAGAAGGGCGACCACGTCATTCCGCTCTATACGCCCGAGTGCCGCCAGTGCGAGTACTGCACATCCGGCAAAACCAATCTTTGTCAGGCCATCCGCGTAACCCAGGGCCAGGGTCTCATGCCCGATGGCACGAGCCGCTTTTCCATCGATGGAGAGCCGATACACCACTACATGGGCACATCGACCTTCGCCAACTTCACCGTGCTGCCGGAGATCGCCCTCGCCAAGGTGCGCGAGGACGCGCCGTTCGACAAGATCTGCTACATCGGCTGCGGCGTCACTACAGGTATCGGCGCGGTGATCAACACCGCGAAAGTCGAAGCGGGTGCCAATTGCGTCGTGTTCGGTCTTGGCGGTATCGGCCTCAATGTGTTGCAGGGACTGCGCCTTGTCGGTGCCAACATGATTGTCGGCGTCGATCTCAATCCGGACCGCAAGGCCATGGGCGAAAAATTTGGCATGACGCATTTCGTCAATCCAAGCGAGGTGGAGGGCGACCTTGTTGCGCACCTTGTTGAGGTAACCGGCGGCGGTGCCGACTATTCGTTTGAATGCATCGGCAATGTCCAGGTCATGCGCGCGGCACTGGAGTGTTGCCACAAGGGCTGGGGCGAGTCGGTCATTATCGGCGTTGCCGGTGCGGGGCAGGAAATAGCAACGCGCCCGTTCCAGCTCGTCACCGGCCGGGTCTGGCGCGGCACGGCGTTTGGCGGTGCCCGCGGCCGCACGGATGTGCCGCGTATCGTCGACTGGTACATGGATGGCAAGATCGAGATCGACCCGATGATCACCCACACCATGCCGCTCGACGACATCAACAAGGGCTTCGATCTGATGCATGCAGGCGAAAGCATCCGGTCCGTCGTTATCTACTGACGCCATCCATTGCAAAACCCATGCGGGCGCCTGGACGACATTGTCCCGGCGCCCGTATTTTCACTCACAGGAGCCCTTCATGACGCTTGAGCAGATTGGCGAGAACAAGAGCTTTGGCGGGCGGCAGCTGCGTTTTACGCATGTCTCGCAGGCGTGCGATTGCGACATGACATTTGCCATCTACCTGCCGCCGCAGGCCGGGGACGGTCAGGTGCCGGTCCTCTATTGGCTTTCCGGGCTGACCTGCACCGATGAAAATTTCGTGACCAAGGCAGGTGCGCAGGCCTATGCCGCGCAGCATGGCGTGGCGATTGTGGCGCCGGACACCAGCCCGCGTGGCGAGGGTGTCGCCGACGACCCCGACGGCGCCTATGATTTCGGTCTGGCGGCGGGGTTTTACGTGAATGCAACGCAGCAACCCTGGGCGCGGCACTATCGAATGTACGACTATGTGAGCGAAGAACTGCCGCAACTGATCGCGGCGGAGTTTCCGGTCGATACCGGGCGTCAGGGTATTTCCGGCCACTCCATGGGCGGACATGGCGCATTGACGATTGCTCTGCGCAATCCGGGTAAATACCGCTCGGTATCGGCTTTTGCGCCAATTTGTGCGCCAAGCCACTGTCCGTGGGGGCACAAGGCGTTAGGAGGATATCTCGGAGACGATCGCGATGCCTGGGCGCACCACGATGCGTGCGCGCTCATCGCGCAAGGCGGCGAGAAGCTGCCGCTGCTGGTGGACCAAGGGTTGGAGGACGGCTTTCTCGACGAACAGCTGAAGCCGCACCTGCTTAAGGAAGCCTGCGCCGCGGCCAGCCACCCACTCACTTTGAGGATGCAGCCGGGATACGATCACAGCTATTTCTTCATTGCCAGTTTCATGGCCGATCACATAGCCCATCACGCCAAGGCGCTTGGGGCTTGAAAATCTGACAGGCGAAGCCAAATCTGGTTTACGTACGGCTTGAGGCCGGGCGCGATTGCACGCGCGTACGCGTTGCACCGGCGAAGCGTCTGGCCTATAACGCGGATGATTTCGGGAATCGGTCTCGCTCGGAGCATTGGGTCCGATGCCACACGGCAGCTTCCGCTGATGTAAATGCGGATTCCGCGAGACAAACCCCTTCCCAGTTTGAAAGGACAAAATACAGATGCCCTGGAGTAATCAAAGCGGCGGCGGAGACGGCGGCGGCGGTTGGCAAGGCGGTGGCGGAAATCGCGGAGGGCCCTGGGGACAGGGATCTGGCGGTTCAGGCGGGCGCGGGCCAACTCCTCCGGATCTTGAGGATCTGATCAAGAAGGGCCAGGAGCGGCTGCGCGACATCATGCCGGGCGGTGGCGGCGGCGGGCCGAGCAAAATTGTGATTATTGTCGCAATCGTCGGTTTGGCGGCGCTCTACATGATGAAGGGCTTTTATCAGGTGCAACCGGACCAGGTGGGTATCGAACTTCTGTTCGGGGCTGCCAAGGACGGTGATAATCCTCCGGGACTGAATTTTCATCTCTGGCCGTTTGAAACAGTCGAGACGCCTGCAGTGGAATTTGAGCAGGTCGAAAATCTCGGCGGTACGACGGCGCGCAGCGGCTCGGCGGAAAGCCTGATGCTGACGAAGGATCAGAACATCGTGCAGATCGAATTCGCCGTCCTGTGGCGGGTCAGCGATCCGCGCGGCTTCCTGTTCAACATCTCCGAACAGCGCGCCATGGTACGTGTGGTTGCCGAGAGCGCGATGCGCGAGGTCGTCGGTCAGACAGATGCCCAGACGCTCAGAACAACAGGACGTGATGATGCCGAGGCCGCGGCTACCGAAGCGATCCAGTCAACGCTTAACAGCTATGAGGCAGGTGTCCGCATTACCGGTGTGAAGATCGAAAAGGCGGAGCCGCCAGAAGCTGTATCGGACTCGTTCGAGGAGGTGCAGCGTGCCAAACAGGATCAATCGAAATTCATCGAGGATGCGACGCAGTATTCGAACCGCCGTCTGGGTGAGGCGCGAGGCGAGGCGGCGCAGTTGCGCGAAGCCGCGGAAGGTTATCGCGGCCGTGTCGTAGCCGAAGCCGAAGGTGAGGCGCAGCGCTTCCTGTCGGTGCTGGCGGAATATGAAAAAGCTGAAGACGTCACCCGCCGCCGCCTGTTCATTGAAACTCTGGAACAGGTGCTGGGTGGCTCCAACAAGATCATTATCGAATCCGAAGCCGGTGGCTCCGGGGTCGTACCCTATCTGCCGCTGCCTGAAGTGCAGCAGCGTAACTCGACGACGGGAGGCCAGTGATGAAAAGATTGTTCAGAACATCCGTTCTTGTCCTCGTCGGCATTGCAGCGCTGGTTGCCTATACGTGCACGTTCGTTGTCGACGAACGTGAGCAGGCACTGGTTGTCCGCTTCGGTAAAATTGACCGTACGATCACGGAACCCGGCCTTTACTTTAAACTGCCGTTCGTTGTCGATCAGGTGATCTATATCGACGATCGTATCCTGTTCTTCGAAACCAGCGACAAGCCGGTGCAGGTGATCGACAGCCGGCGCTATCTGGTCGACACCATCACCATGTTCCGCATCGTGGATTCAACGCGGTTCAGGGAATCGGTTCAGGCCAGCCTGTCGCGCGCGCGCGACCGTATCGATACACGGCTGGAGGCGGCACTCAAGGCGACCTACGGCCGGCGCACCTTTGAAGAGGCGCTGTCTGAGAAACGCGGCGAGATGATGCGTGAGATTCGCGATTCCCTGCGTCCGCAGGCCCGCGACATCGGCATTGAGATTGTCGATGTGCGTGTCCGCCGCATGGATCTTCTGCCTGAGGTGTTGCGCTCGACCTATGACCGCATGAGCGCGGAACGGCTTGCAGAAGCTGCCGAAATCCGCGCTGTCGGTACGGAACGGAGCCTGCAGATCAGGGCGCAGGCGGACCGTCAGGCGGTCGTGCTGGTGGCTGAAGCGCAACGCGACGCGGAGATTATCCGGGGCGAGGGCGAGGCTAAGCGGAACGGCATCTTTGCCTCCGCGTTCCAGCAAAACCCCGAGTTCTTCGCGTTCTATCGTTCCATGAAAGCTTACGCCAACAGTTTGCAGGGATCTGACACGACTTTCGTGCTCAGCCCGGATTCGGAGTTCTTTGAGTACTTCAGTGGCCGCGCAGGCACTCCCGGGAACCAGCCTGCCGCAGGAGAGTAATGGGCGATTTGATTGTCGCGCTGGGGCTTGTGCTGGTCATTGAGGGGCTGGTGTACGCCCTGTTCCCGGCGGGCCTGAAACGCATGATGGTGCTCGCCCAGGAAATGCCGGACCAGAGCCTGCGTACGGGCGGTGTTATCGCGCTTGGCGTTGGTGTCTTCATTGTATGGCTGGCGCGATAACCCGGCGCCGGTATGCGAACTGATCCCGGCGATCGCCTTTTGTGCGATCGCCGACGCATCACATGAACGAGATTTAATGATGTGTCGGCTCGTCAAGCTTAGCCGTGCAACCTAGAATGAGCCGAACCTCTCGGACAACTCCGAACGGATGGGAACATGATCGAAAGTCCAATGAAATCCATGTGGATCAGCCGCCCGGCGCGCATCTTCGCGGTTGCGCTGCTGGCGGTGACGCTCCACATCGCTGCGCCGGCCCGGGCGCAAGGCCCGGCGTCGGTTGCCGACCTTGCAGAAGAGCTGTCGGGCGCGGTCGTCTACATATCGACGACGCAGGAAGTGAACAATGAAAGCGGCATTGAAATTCCCGAACTGCCGCCCAATGCGCCGTTCCGGGAGTTCTTTGAAGACTTCTTCAACCGTCAGCGTCCCGACGGCAATCCGCGCCAGCGTGCAAGTTCGCTCGGTTCGGGTTTCGTGATCGGTGCGGACGGCATTATCGTCACCAACAACCACGTCATTCAGGACGCCGACAAGATCGAGGTGACGTTCACCGATGGCACTGTTTTGTCGGCGGAAGTGATCGGCAGGGACACGAAAACGGATATCGCACTCCTCCGCGTCGAGCCGGAATCTCCGCTGACTGCGGTGCCCATGGGCAACTCCGACACATTGCGTGTCGGCGACTGGGTCATGGCGATCGGCAACCCGTTCGGTCTCGGCGGCACGGTGACGGTGGGCATAGTCTCTGCCCGCAACCGCGACATCGATTCTGGCCCTTACGACGATTTCATCCAGACGGATGCCGCTATCAACCGTGGCAACTCAGGCGGCCCGCTGTTCAATATGCAAGGCGAGGTGATCGGTATCAACACGGCGATCATTTCACCCCTGCCGAGTGGCGGTTCGGTGGGTATTGGATTTGCAATTCCGACGTCGACCGCGTCTCCGGTGATCAATCAGCTGCGCGAATTCGGCGAAACGCGCCGGGGATGGCTTGGCGTGCGTATTCAATCGCTCAACGAGAGCCTGGCTGAATCGCTTGGCCTGGACGAGCCGCACGGCGCACTTGTGGCCGATGTGACCGAAGGCGGTCCGGCGGAAGCGGCAGGCCTTGAGCCTGGCGATGTAATTGTGCGCTTCGACGGCAGGGACGTGCCGGAGATGCGCGATCTGCCCAAGATCGTCGCGGAAACCGCTGTCGGCAGCGATGTCGATGTGGTGGTCATCCGCAATGGCGAAGAAGTCTCGGTGCCTGTCACGCTTGGCAGGCTGGAAGATGGCGAACGCCTCATGGCGAGCCAAAGCGCGAGCGAGCCGGAGCAGCCGGGGCAGACGCGCACGGTACAGTCGGCGCTCGGTCTCAACCTGTCGCCGCTGACCGACGATCTGCGCACGCAGTTTGAAATCTCCGGCAACGTCGACGGTGTGCTGATCGTCGAGGTGGAGCCTGAGAGCTCGGCGGCCGAGAAGCGTATCCGGCCCGGCGATGTCATCGTCAAGGTCGACAAGCAGTCGGTCGAAACGCCAGGCGATGTGGTGCGGCTGGTGCGTGAACTGGAAGATCAGGGTCGCAGCACGGTTTTGTTGCTGCTGGCGAGCAAGAACGGCGATCTGCGCTTCGCCGCACTGCGGTTCACCGACAACTGAACCGCTTCAGCGATTTGAAAAGAACTGGGCGGTCGGCGTTCTCGTCGGCCGACTTTTCCTTGCCTGTCGCTAGACCGTTTCTCGTTCATATGGAAACGTTTGACCGGTGTTTCGCGTCCGCTGGCAAGGCACGGGTTCCGCCGTGGACCGGTTGTCCACAAGGGAGCCGTTAATACCAAGGGCGGCAATTATTGACCCATTTCATGAGCCATTCCGGCACGCTCGACGAGGCGCGGGCCGCAGTGCGATGCGGTGTATCGGACAAGGCCCGCAACGTGGTCGACGGGCCGGAATGGCCCACCGCAGGCCGGGTGCTTTTACCCTCCCGCAGCGTTGCGTACTGCTTACGGTACCTGTACCGCAGCGCAGTACGCGCCTTGCCGGAGGGTAAAATCATCCCGGTGAAACGGGTCAATAATTGCCGCCCTTGGTATAAGGCAGTCCAGCGGGCGCGAAACATCGGCCTTCGGTGGGCCAAAGCGACCCACCGGCTGCGTTGCGGCGCTTGCCCGATACAACCGCATCGCGCTTCTCGCCACGCCTTGCCGGATGAGCCGGTTTGGCCCATCAAACGTTTCCATATGGACGTGAAACGGTCTAGATGGCTGCCGCCAGCCGGGAGGCTTGGTCGATGGCGCGCTTGGCGTCGAGTTCAACGGCTTCAAAGGCTCCGCCGATGAGGTGACTGGCCTGATCGCGTTCGGCCAGTTCATCGTGCAAGGTGCGATGCGGCAGCTGGCCGGCACAGACGATGATGGTTTCGACGTCGAACAGGCGGTATTCGTCGTTCACCATCGTGTGCAACCCGTCATCGTCGATCTTCAGATATTCAACGCCTGAAACCATCTGCACGCCGCGGCGCGCGAGAGTGATGCGGTGGGTCCAGCCGGTGGTCTTGCCGAGGCCTGCTCCAACGCGGGTTGTTTTGCGCTGCAGGAGATGAACTTCGCGTCCCGACGTTTCTACTGCCGGCTCGACACCGGTCACGCCGCCGCGCGGATGGTGTTTGAAGTCGATACCCCATTCGCGCGCGAAAATGCCAATGTCGAGCGCGGCGGATGTGCCCGCATGGGTTATGTGCTCGGCGACGTCGAAACCAATGCCACCGGCACCGATGATCGCGACGGTGTCGCCAACATGTGCTCGTCCCATGATGACGTCGATATAGCCGACGACGCTTTTGTGATCGATACCTTCAATGTCGGGGTGGCGCGGTGTGATCCCGGCCGCGATGACGATCTCGTCGAAACCGCCGTCCGCAAGCGAGCCGGGGTCTGCCGTCGTGTTCAGCTTCAGGTCGACCCCATGCACTTCGAGCATGCGCCCGTAGTAGCGCAGGGTTTCGTGAAACTCTTCCTTGCCGGGAATGCGCTTGGCCAGATTGAACTGGCCACCAATACCGTCTGACGCCTCGTAAAGGGTCACCGCATGACCGCGGCCGGCAGCAACGGTGGAAAATGCCAGACCGGCCGGCCCCGCCCCCACGACGGCGACTTTCTTCTTCTCGGTAACCGGCAGATAGTTGAGCTCCGTCTCGTTGCAGGCGCGCGGATTGACAAGGCAGGTGGCGTAACGGCCGGTAAAGAGGTGGTCGAGGCACGCCTGGTTGCAGGCGATGCAGGTGTTGATCTCGTCTTCGCGGCCCTCCATGGCCTTGGCGACGAGTTCGGGGTCCGCGAGCATCGGCCGTCCCATGGAGACGAGGTCGGCATGGCCTCGCGCAAGCACATCCTCGGCGATATCTGGCATGTTGATGCGGTTGCTGGTGACCACCGGGATGGAGAGCTTTTCTCGGATGCGGCCGGAGACGCTGGCAAAGGCGGCGCGCGGCACCATGGTGGCGATCGTCGGAACCGGGGATTCATGCCAGGTGAAGTGGGAACTCACGATGTTGGCGCCGGCGGCCTCGACACCTTGGGCGAGCTGTACGACCTCATCGAATGCCAGTCCGCCCTGGAGCATGTCCATGGCCGGCACCCGGAACGCAATTATGAAATCGCTCCCGACCGCGGCGCGCGTCCGAGCGACGATCTCAACGGCAAAGCGCATGCGGTTTTCAAACGAACCGCCCCATTTGTCGGTACGGTGGTTGGTTTTCTCGACCAGAAACGTGCTCACGAGATAACCCGCCGAACCGATGATCTCGACGCCGTCGTAACCCGCTTCGCGCGCCAGAACCGCGCAACGGGCATGATCTTCAATCTGTTTTTCGATGCCGACCTCGTCGAGCTCATTGGGTACGAACCGCTTGATCGGGGATTTGATTGCGGAAGGCGCGACGCTCTTCTCGCTGTCTCCCAGCGGTCCGGGGTGAAGGATCTGCAGGCAGATTTTGGCATCGGGTGCAGCTGAGTGGACGGCATCGGTAATGATGCGGTGGCCGGCGACTTCCGCGTCCGTCGTCAGCTTGGCGCCCTCGATGCTGCCTTCCTCATTGGGGCCGTGACCTCCGGTGATGATCATGCCGACGTCGTTTGCCGCACGTTCTGCGTAGAATCTCGCGAGACGCTCGTGGGCGTTGTCCAGATCTTCGATGCCGGTATGCATCGATCCCATGATGACGCGGTTCTTGATGGTCGTGAACCCGAGGTCGAGAGGCGTGAACAGGCGTTCGTATTTGTGGTGTGCCATGGGTGTGGTTCCGTCGTCCGTAGTCAGGTGGAAAAATCGTGCTTGCAGTAGCCCTGTACGAAGAGCAGGGCGGTGAGGTCGGCGTGCACCAGGCTGACATCGGCGGCGCGCGCCACCACGGGCTTGGCCCGGTAGGCGATGCCGAAGCCCGAGCCCTGCAGCATGTCGAGATCGTTGGCGCCGTCGCCAACGGCAATGGCATCGGACGCCTCGAGCGACAGGTCGCTGCAGTACCGGTGCAGGGTTTCAAGCTTGGCGCTGCGCCCGAGGATCGGCTCCTCAACCCTTCCGGCAAGCTTCCCGTCTTCTATCACAAGGTGGTTGGCGTGGGTGTCGTCAAAGCCGGTTTCAGCCGCCACGAAGGTGGTGAAATCCGAAAAACCGCCCGAGACGAGCACCGTGCGGGCACCGTGGGCGCGCATAGTCTGAACCAGAGTTCGGCCACCCGGGTTGAACGTAACGCGCTCATCGATAACCCTTTGAATGAGATTGGCATCGAGCCCTTTCATCAGGCCGACGCGCTCGCGCAGGGCTTGCGAAAAGTCGAGCTCGCCGCGCATGGCGCGCTCGGTGATGGTGATAATCTTGTCGCCAAGTCCGGTCAGTATGCCCAGCTCATCGATGCATTCCTGGCCGATAATGGTTGAGTCCATATCCGCGAGCAGGAGCTTTTTGCGGCGGTTTTCCTGCGGTACTGCGGCGATGTCGAGCCGTTGCCCGTCGATGCTGCGCTGAACCTCCCGCACGATGCCTGCGGCGTGATCGGCATCGCGGCAGGTGATGGCAAACTCGCAGGCGACGTTGTCCTGCAGCCAGCGCGGCCCGCCGGTGGCACGGGCGGCGTCGGCAATGCCGGCGGCAAGGTTTGCGTCAATAACCGGAGTCTCCTGGGCGGTCATTGCAAGCAACGCGTATTCCATGGTGTGTGCCACCTAGCCTTCGCCTATAAATGCGCTTTCAATTTGGAGGTCCACCGGTGTCGGACAGAACGGCGGTTCTTATTGCAGGTCCAACCGCAAGCGGCAAGTCAGCCGTGGCGCTGGAAGTTGCGCGGCTGCTTGGCGGCACCATTGTCAACGCGGATTCGATGCAGGTTTACCGCGAATTGCGCGTGCTTACGGCGCGGCCGAGTGCGAGGGAAGAGGCGCAGGCTCCCCACCGGCTCTACGGTGTAATTTCCGCCGCCGAGCGGTTTTCCGCCGCGCGGTGGCTTGAGCTTGCATCCGACGCGCTCGGCGCGATCTGGAGCGAGGGAGGTACGCCGGTTGTCGTCGGAGGGACGGGGCTCTACTTCAAGGCGCTTCAAGAGGGGCTGGCGCCGGTGCCGGAGATCCCGCAGGCAGTGCGTGAACATTGGCAAGATGAACTGCTCGCGCGCGGTGCTCCCGAGCTTCACGAACAATTGCGGGGGCTGGATGCGCTAACAGCGGAACGCCTGAAGCCCGGCGACGGGCAGCGCGTTGTGCGCGCACTCGAGGTGATCGCGGCAACCGGAACGCCGCTGCGTGTTTGGCAGGAGACGCCGCCGCGTTCCGGCATTTTGGAGAACGTGTCTGTGGTGCGGATCGTTTTGTGGCCTGACCGCGAACTGCTCTACCGGCGTTGCGATGCGCGGCTGGAGCGGATGGTCGAGGACGGCGCGCTTCAAGAGGTCGCCACGCTCAAGGACATGGAGCTCGATCCCGACCTTCCCGCCATGAAGGCGCTTGGCGTGCCGCAATTGATCGCGACGCTTGATGGGCAGTGCAGCATCGAAGATGCTGTGTTGCAAACTCAGACGCTTACGCGGCGCTATGCGAAGCGGCAGCTGACATGGTTTCGAAGCAATATGATTTCGTGGAATAAGGTTTTTGAGCAACAATCGGAAAGAATGATGAGGGAAGTTTTTGCGATTCTTCGCGAAAACGAGTTGACCGGGTGAACATCACCCTTTAGGGTGCGCCGCCGAAGAGCCCGCGCAAGACATCCTGTTTTGCGCGGACGTTATTTTTGTGTTTCCAGATTTTCAAACTGGAAGAATTTGAAAGGTTTTACCGATGGCCCGTGAAATGACAGGAGCGGAAATGGTCATTCAAGCTCTGGTCGACCAGGGCGTAGTCGACGTTTTCGGCTATCCGGGTGGCGCGGTACTTCCGATTTACGATGCGCTGTTTCAGCAGGACAAGGTTGAGCACGTGCTGGTGCGTCACGAGCAGGGCGCGGTGCACGCCGCGGAAGGTTATGCGCGTTCCACCGGCAAGGTTGGTGTCGTCCTCGTGACGTCGGGGCCGGGTGCGACCAATGCGGTCACCGGGTTGACCGATGCGCTGATGGATTCGATTCCCGTCGTCTGCATTACCGGCCAGGTGGCGACGCATCTCATCGGCAATGACGCCTTTCAGGAGTGCGACACCGTCGGTATTACGCGGCCGTGCACCAAGCATAATTATCTCGTCAAGGACGTGAACGATCTCGGGCGGGTTCTGAACGAGGCCTTCTACGTTGCATCGAACGGGCGGCCGGGGCCGGTCGTCGTCGACATACCAAAGGATGTTCAGTTCGCAACGGGTACCTACGACGTTGCAAAGACGGTGCGGCACAAGACCTATCAGCCGAGGATCAAGGGCGACCAGCATGCGATCCGGGCAGCGGTCGATGCCATGACGAGCGCCCGCAAGCCGATCATCTATTCCGGCGGCGGCGTCATCAACTCCGGACCGTCCGCATCGAGGCTTCTGCGCAATCTGGTCGAGATGACGGGATTTCCGATCACCTCGACCCTGATGGGCCTTGGCGCCTATCCGGCGGCGGGAAAACACTGGCTTGGCATGCTCGGCATGCATGGCACCTACGAAGCCAACATGGCGATGCACGATTGCGACGTGATGATCTGCATTGGTGCACGCTTCGACGACCGCATCACCGGGCGCATCGACGCCTTCTCGCCGAACTCGACGAAAATTCACGTCGATATCGATGCATCGTCGATCAACAAGAACGTGCATGTCGATATTCCGATCATCGGCGATTGCGGTCATGTTCTGGAAGATATGATCCGCATCTGGAAGGCGCGATCCGTGCAGCCGGACAAGGCCGATATGAAAGCGTGGTGGGATCAGATCGATGAGTGGCGCGGGCGCGACTGTCTGAAATTCGAGCAGCCCGATGACTACATTATGCCGCAATATGCGATCCAGCGACTCTATGAGCTGACCAAGGACCGCGAAACCTACATCACCACCGAAGTCGGCCAGCATCAGATGTGGGCGGCGCAGTTTTACCGCTTCGAGGAGCCGAACCGCTGGATGACGAGCGGTGGCCTCGGCACCATGGGCTATGGCCTGCCGGCAGCAATCGGTGCTCAACGCGCCCATCCCGACGCGCTCGTCATCGACATCGCCGGTGAAGCTTCGATCCTCATGAACATGCAGGAGATGTCGACGGCCATCCAGCACAAGCTGCCGGTCAAGGTGTTCATCCTGAACAACGAGTACATGGGTATGGTACGCCAGTGGCAGCAACTGCTGCACGGCAACCGCCTGTCGCACTCCTACATGGATTCCCTGCCGGATTTCGTGAAACTAGCGGAAGCTTATGGCGGCGTGGGGATCCGAGCGGAAAAGCCGGACGAGCTCGACGATGCGATCAAGGAAATGATTGCCGCCAACGGGCCGGTGCTGTTCGACTGCCGGGTGCATAAACTTGCCAACTGTTACCCGATGATCCCGTCGGGACAGGCGCACAACAACATGCTCCTCGGCGACGAGCCCGAACTTCAGGAAGTTTCCGACGCGGGCAAGGTTCTCGTGTAAGAAAAGCAAATCCGGCGCGACCGGCACGCGCGCTCGCTTGCGGGCGCCTATGCGCGCTGTCTGCGCCCGACCCAGATAAATCAGAGTAGATTTCATGACACCGCCAGCCACAATCGAAAGCCACACGATCTCTATTATTGTTGACAATGAACCGGGCGTACTCGCCCGCGTCATCGGCCTGTTTTCCGGCCGCGGTTACAACATCGACTCGCTGACCGTGACGGAAACCGAGCAAGAATCCCATCTGTCGCGCATTACCATCGTAACCGCGGGTACGCCGATGGTGATCGAGCAGATCAAGGCCCAGCTCGAGCGGCTTGTGCCGGTGCACACAGTGGCGGACCTTACCGTGCAGGGCGCATCGCTTGAGCGCGAACTGGCGCTCATCAAGGTGATCGGTAAGGGCGAGAAGCGGGTCGAGGCCCTGCGGTTGGCGGATGCGTTCCGCGCCCGGGTGGTGGATGCATCGACAGGGTCATTCGTGTTTGAAATCACCGGGCGCACGAAAAAGATCGACCAGTTCATCTCGCTGATGCAGGAACTGGGTCTGGTGGAAGTCGCGCGAACGGGCGTTGCCGCCATATCGCGCGGCGAAAACGGCGGCAACGGCACAGGCTGAGCGCGACAAAGCGCCGGTGCGTCTTCGCTTGTCATCTTTTTGATTGCCGCTATTCTCGCGGCCGAATTTCAACTCCCCACCGCCGTTTGAATTGTATTGGAGCGCGGCGTGGGAACGATACGACAAACACGACCAGGGCTTGGAAAGGGTACGAGCAATGAGGGTTTATTACGACAGGGATGCAGACGTTAACCTGATCAAGGGCAAGAACGTTGCAATCGTTGGATATGGCAGTCAGGGGCATGCACATGCCCTGAACCTGCGCGACAGTGGCGCGCAGAACGTGGTGGTGGCATTGCGCGAGGGCTCTGGCTCCGCCAAGAAAGCCGAAGCCGAAGGCCTGAAGGTCATGGGTGTGGCGGAAGCCGCGCAGTGGGCCGACGTCATAATGATGCTCACCCCCGATGAACTGCAGGCCGAAATCTACAACGATCATCTGGCCGCCAATATGAAGGAAGGCGCTGCGCTGATGTTCGCGCACGGCCTCAACATTCACTTCAACCTCATCGAGCCGCGCGCCGACCTCGATATCCTCATGGTCGCGCCGAAGGGCCCCGGCCACACGGTACGTTCAGAGTATGCCCGCGGCGGCGGCGTGCCCTGCCTCGTGGCAATCCACCAAGACCCCTCGGGTAACGGCCACGATCTGGCGATCTCCTATGCATCGGCCATCGGCGGCGGACGCTCGGGCATCATCGAGACCGACTTCCGCGAGGAATGCGAAACCGACCTGTTCGGCGAGCAGGTGGTGCTCTGCGGCGGCCTGGTTGAACTCATCCGTGGTGGTTTCGAAACGCTGGTCGAGGCGGGTTATGCGCCGGAGATGGCGTACTTCGAGTGTCTGCACGAAGTGAAGCTGATCGTCGATCTGATTTACGAAGGTGGCATCGCCAATATGAACTACTCCATTTCGAACACTGCGGAGTACGGCGAGTACAAGTCGGGTCCGCGCATCGTGACGGACGAGACCAAGGCGGAAATGCGCCGCGTGCTTGCCGATATTCAGTCCGGCGCCTTCACGCGCGACTGGATGTTGGAGAACAAAGTCAACCAGACCTCGTTCAAGGCAACGCGGGCGCGCAATAACGCCCATCCAATCGAGGAAGTCGGCGAGCAGCTGCGTGGCATGATGCCGTGGATCACCGAGAAGCGCCTCGTTGACAAAGAGAAGAACTAAAAGGCGGTCCCCGTGACGTTCAGGTTGCGGCAGGCTCGTGTGAGTGAAGCCGCTGCCCTGAGCGATCTTGCGATGCGCTCGAAGGCGCATTGGGGATACGACGACGCCTTTATGCAAGCATGCCGGGCGGAGCTCACCGTGAGCGCTGCGACCATCGAAGCCGGGCATGTCTGGGTTTGCGAAGCCGGCGGGGGCGACCTCGCCGGCTTTTTCGATCTCCGCCTCGAAGACGATGTCGCGGAAGTTTACGACGTATTCGTCGATCCACCGGCCATGGGGCAGGGGGCGGGCTCGCTCCTGTGGCGCAAGCTTGAAGAAGTGGCATGCGAGATGGGCGCACGCAAAATCGGCATCGATGCCGATCCGAACGCGGTCGGCTACTACGAGCACATGGGAGCGAAAGTCGTGGGCGAAGCACCGTCCGGCTCGATCCCGGGACGCATGCTGCCGCGGATGATCAAGTCGCTTTAGGCGGCCTTGCCGCCTGTATGATCAAAGGTGTCATCGTCATCCACCTCCATGACGAGACCGGTGACGCTGCGCTTGCCGGTGTGGACCCGTGAGGTGTCGCCGCTGCCATCGTCGGGCGCGATGTGGCGAGCTTCAGGATTTCCCGATAGTTCGGTTTGACCTCGAGGCGGCCGGCGAACTCACCCGCCATCAAATAGCGGTGGAACTTCGGCAGATTGTAGCAAGGCACCCACATGAGCAGGTGGTGCTCGACGTGATAGTTGACCCAGTAGGGGGCGACCGTCAGGCGGGCAAGAGGCCCGGCCAGCGTCGTGCGGGCGTTGCGGAACGGGTCGGTATCGTCCGGCACCATGGCGTGCTCGGCGATATTGCGGATTCGAAGCACGAGCTGATAGACAGTGAGCAGCGGCACGAGCCACAAGAGCGGATAAAGATACCAGTGGCCGGTCGCGGCAAGCCCACCGAAGAGCACGAGATTGGCCGTGACTTGAGGCCCAAGCTTGCCGCGAAAGTGATGCAGCTTCGCGCGCCAACCCATTGATTTGTTTCCAAATGCCGACGCGAACTGTGCAAGGCGCTGCTGCAGGCCGGTTTGACCGGTAATGTCGCGGATCATTTTGCGGCGGAAGCTTTTGCGGGTCACCGGGAAGGGCGCCGAGAGCACGAGATCAGGGTCGTCGGGCTGTTGCGTGCGGGCGTGGTGTTTCAGGTGATACTTGCGGTAGGCCTCCGTATCGAGCAGCACCGGATAGGCGCAGAGCCACTGGCTGAGCCTGAGGTTCCAGCCGGCATCGCGGGCGATGAGCCCGTGGGCGCCGTCATGCATGAGGATTGACAGGCCAAGCTGACGGCCCGCGACGATGACAACCGCGGCGATGAAGGTGAGCGGGTTCGGCCACAGCGCAAAGACCGTCATCGAGCCCAGGATTACCACCCAGGCATGGGCGATGAGCGCGACCGCGCGCAACGTCGAGCGCGCCTGGACGGCATCGGTCTGTTGCGGGGTGAGGAGGTCTGCGGCACGCATGGTCGATCCTGTCTGCCTTCAACTCTTGCAATTCTAACAAACCATGCAGTCAGGCGGAAAGAAATTGGTTGATCGTAATATCGCAATAAAGCTATATTGCAATATGACTAAACCGCTTGAAACCGTTCTCAAGGCGCTGGCCAACGACAAGAGGCTGCAGATCCTCGATTGGCTTAAGGACCCGGTGGCGCATTTTCCGCCGCAGGCCGATGGCGATCTTGTGGACGATGGTGTGTGTGCGCTGCTGATCACCGAAAAACTTGGTGTCAGCCAGCCAACCGCAGCGCAGCATCTTAAGGCGCTGGTGCAGGCCGAGTTGCTGGAGGCCAAGCGTATCAAGCAGTGGACATTCTACAGACGCAGCGATGCGGCAATCGGTGCCGCCAAAGCGCTGATCTCACAAGAAATTTGAACGCAGCAAAGACATTAACGGAGGCTCAGATGAAGTACGAGTATCACACGCTCGACGTGTTCACCGAAGAACGATTTGGCGGTAATCCGCTCGCGGTTCTGCCGGATGCTACCGGGCTTGACGGCGCGCAGATGCAACGCATTGCGCTTGAGTTCAATCTGAGCGAAACGGTGTTTGTCCTGCCGCCCGAGGATGCGGCGAACACCGCCAATGTGCGCATTTTCACGCCCGCCAGCGAACTCCCCTTCGCCGGTCACCCGACCGTGGGCACGGCGGCACTGCTGGCGGAACTCGATGCGCACGAAGGAGACGATATCAAGGGTGAAATCCTCCTTGAGGAGAAAGTCGGGGTCGTGCCTGTCGCCGTGTCGCGGACAAACGGCGCCCCGACCTTCGGTCGTTTCACCGCCGCCGTTCTCCCCAAGCCTGACGGCGAGGTTCCGGCAACGGATGCCATCGCGCGCGCCTTGTCGCTCGATGAGAGAGAAATCGGCGGCAACGGCCATGTGCCCGGCGTCGTCAACGCGGGCAATACATTCCTATTCGTACCGGTCAAGAATCTCGATGCGGTAGCGCGTTCTGAAATTGACACAGCGGCCTGGAAAGTGATTTCATCCGGGCGCGGCTGGATCGGTGTGCAGGTCTATTGCGCTGGCGGGACGGTGCCGGAGGCGGCCTTTCACGCGCGCATGTATGGTCCCGATTTCGGTGTGCCGGAAGACCCCGCGACGGGCTCCGCCGCGGCGACCTTCCCGGGCCAGATTGCCGCCTGCGAAGCGCTCTCGGACGGCACCCATTCCTGGCTCGTCGAGCAGGGCTATGAAATGGGCCGCCCGAGCCAGATCTACATCGAAGCGGATGTGGAGAACGGCAACCTCGCGGCCGTGCGCGTCGGTGGCAGCGCGGTGCGCGTGAGCGCGGGCGTGATCGAGGTTTGAGCGCTGCGGTCTGGACGAGGCACTATCCGCCAGTGCGCACGAATACCATCGTTTGCATAATCTGACTTTTATCGTCGAAAACCCGAAGCACCAGGCGATCGCGCGCAAGGGATTCCACCGGCAACGGCGCTGCTTCCTCATCGACGATCACCGTGATGACCTTGGTTGCGCTATCGTAGGACCAGGCGCCCTCGCTCGTCGTCATGGTGCCGTCCTCGCTGAACAGAGTCATGCCGATCGTAACACTGCCGTCACCGCCAAAGTGCATGACGTAGCCACCGGATTCGACGGCTTGGGTATCCCTTTGGTCGCCGATCTCAAAAGTCAACTCGACCATGTCCCAGGTGCCAAGCAGAAGGGCAGCGGCGTCCGAGCCATCACCCTGTTCCTCGATTGGAACCCCACCCAGCCGCCTGACGACAGCTGCGCCAATTTCATCTTCATCGATGCGAATATCTACATTGGGAGGTGCCAAACCGGCAAGTCCGGCGGTGAACGCTGTTGCTTTGGCGGGAGTTTCATTATCTGTCACGTGTGTGCTGAACATCGACAAACAGGCGGCGGTTTGGGAGTCTGGATTTGCTGCAGAGCGTGCCTTGCCGACAAGGTATCCTAAGTACTGGATCATCCCATACTCTTCGGCGAGCGGTTGGTCTGGCGAGAGATTCAAACTGCCCCATTCGCCGTCACTCAGAACTCCCATCACGTTCTGCAGGGAATACGGACACGTTGCATCGCCGCCGTTGGCGCCAGTCGTGAAGACGAGTAACGCCATGATGACCACGATGGGAGAAGCGTTTCGCATGACCGCCTCCTCTGTGCTCTCGGTCGACGGGCAAACTGGGCGAGGAGCGAGGCACGTTCTGGCGTAGGCGAACTCTCCGACCGGATTTGTCACGGATCGATTTCGCCAAGGATCATGATGCTGCATAAACGCGCGGGAAGCAACGCGGCGACGGGACGCAATGGCAGGTATCAGCCGCTCGGGCCGGCGGCCTTCAGCGTTGCGTCGAACCCTTCGAGCATGGGCGTGCCGTAAGTTTCGTAGAGTTCCTTGATTGCGGCCGCTTCCGTTTCATCCGCATTGGCGGATGGGTCATCCCCCTTGAACGGATAGCCGACCGAGAATCTCTCAATCTCCATTGTCTCGGTCTCCCGATGTTCCTGCCCGAGTTTTAGCGTCGCGGAGGGCAGGCTTTTCGTCAAGCGGGTATGGTGGTCGCGGAGCGGGTCCGCTATGCTGGTGCCCATGGCCTTGCTGCTCAACCGTCTCGCCCGCTTTGCGGCGCAGAAGATCGCCCAGAACCCGCAGGTGCGTGAAAAGGCGGGAGACGTTGCGCGCGCGGTTGCCCAGGAAGCTCAGGCAATCGCGAAGGAAGACGACAAGGCGCGCGCGGCGGGGCGCTCGGTGCGCCGTTTCCTCGACGGCTTCAACGGCGAGCGCTAGCCGGCCCTTCCAAACCATTCCGGTGCGCCAAGCACCACCGATGTCTCGACTTGCCGCGCCGGGATCGACCAATAGCGATTGAGAAGTTCTGGAACCTCGTCGCGCGGCACGAGCTTGAACCCGTGTTTTTCGTAAAACCCTATCGCCCAGTCCGCGGCTGCCCAGGTGCCTATGAGCATGGGGTTTGGAGCGAGCGGGCGCAGATGCGCCAGGAGCGCGCCGCCAATGCCGACGCCCTGCGCCTTGCTTGCCACATAGGCATGGCGGATCAGCGTCACGTTCTGCACGTCCTGAATGCCCATGACGCCAAACAGCGTTCCGTCTGCCTCGTATCCCCAGAAAATCACGCCGGCTGCGATCTCTACGGCAAGCGCGTCAGCGCTCATGTAGGGTTCGCGATAACGATCCACGGGAATTATGCCCGCATAGGCGCGCGCCGCATCGTTGACAATGGCGAGGATGGCATCGCTTTCATCGGGGCGGCAGGGGCGGATGAGATGGGGCATCTGGCGGGCGGCTTTTATCGTTTCAAACGAATTCAACTGGCTTCGTTATCGCTTTTTCGGTGCTTTGGGGGCAAGTCTCGCACAAGCGATCATGGTTAACGCAGAATTAATGCCCGCCACGTACCCTCTTGCATATCGTGCCCTTAACGGTTAATTCTTGGCCGGTTAGAGCGCATTTGAGCGAAACGGATTGCATGTCGATGGCATTGTCGCAAGCAAGCGAAGACACCATGACCCCAGTACCGGCGGACGCCGGCACTGGCGCATCCGCGCGTGCGGCTCTCCTCCTTTCACTGGACCTCCTCCTTATCAGCCCCTGAGCGCTGACGGTCCCTTGCGGGCGGGTGTTTAGGGGAGTTCAAGCAAGACAAGAACACCAGTGAATGCGCCGGCGGAGAACGCGGCGCTCTCCCGATAAGGAAACGACAACATGACTAACGATAATTCCAAAGACCGCGTCTACATATTCGACACGACGCTGCGCGATGGCGAACAGTCACCGGGCGCCTCGATGACACTGGGCGAGAAACTGCAGATCGCCGAAGTGCTCGACGAGATGGGCGTCGACATCATCGAGGCGGGCTTTCCGATTGCCTCCAACGGCGATTTCGAGGCTGTTACCGAAGTCTCCAAGATGGTCAAGAACGCGGTGGTGTGCGGGCTGGCGCGCGCCGGTGACAAGGACATCGACCGCGCCGCCGATGCGCTCAAGCATGCCAAGCAATCGCGCATCCACACGTTCATCTCAACCAGCCCCCTGCACATGAAGTTCAAGCTGCAGATGGAGCCGGAAGAAGTTTACGAGGCGGTGATCTCGTCGGTAACGCGGGCGCGCGGCTATACCGATAACGTCGAATGGTCCTGCGAGGACGGCACGCGCACGGAGCACGATTTCATGTGCCGCTGCGTCGAGGCCGCGATCAAGGCAGGCGCGACCACCATCAATGTGCCGGACACGGTAGGCTACACGGTGCCCGAAGAGCACTTTGAACTCTTCACAATGCTGCGCCAGCGTGTCCCGAATTCCGACAAGGCGATCTTCTCCGCCCATTGCCACAATGATCTGGGCATGGCGGTTGCAAACTCGCTGGCGGCGGTGCGCGCCGGTGCACGCCAGATTGAGTGCACAATAAACGGAATGGGCGAGCGTGCGGGCAATGCGGCGCTGGAAGAGATCGTCATGGCGCTGCGGACCCGCGGCGACGTGCTGCCTTACGACAGCAGCGTGAACACGGAAGTGATCACGCGGGTCTCCAAACTGGTTTCGAACGTCACCGCGTTTCCCGTGCAGTACAACAAGGCGATCGTCGGCAAGAATGCCTTTGCGCATGAAAGCGGCATTCATCAGGACGGCATGCTGAAGAACGCGGAAACCTACGAGATCATGACGCCGGAAAGCGTTGGTCTGAAGGAAAGCTCCCTCGTCATGGGTAAGCATTCAGGCCGCCACGCCTTCCGCACCAAGCTGGAAGAAATGGGCTACGAGCTGGGTGACAATCAGTTCCAGGATGTGTTCGCCCGCTTCAAGGATCTCGCTGACAAGAAGAAGCATGTCTACGACGAGGACATCGAAGCTCTGGTTGACGATCAGATCGCCCATGCCGACGATAACATCAAGGTCGTGGCGCTGACGGTTATCGCGGGAACTGGCGGTCCGCAGAAGGCGACATTGACGCTCGAGGTCGACGACCGGCACATCACCAAGGAATGTACCGGCGATGGTCCGGTGGACGCGACGTTCAATGCCATTAAGGCGATTGTCGATCACTCCGCGAGCCTGCAGCTCTTTCAGGTGAGTGCGGTGACCGAAGGCACGGATGCGCAGGCTGAAGTGAGTGTCAGGCTTGAAGAAGACGGCAAGACTGTCACCGGCCGTGGCGCCGACACCGACACTTTGGTGTCTTCCGCCAAGGCCTATGTGAGCGCCTTGAACAAGCTGATGGTCAAACGCCAGAAAACCAAACCGGAAGCGCTGGCCGCGTCCTGAAACATTTCACCACGTTAACGGCGCCGCCGCTTGAGAGATGATCTCTGGCGGCGGCGTTTTGCTTACCGGCGGGTCCCACCCCATGAACCACGTCTTTGTCTATGGCACGCTGAAACGCAAGCACCCCTATCATGAGAGCAATCTTGCGGGCGAATGGCTGATCGGGTGCTACCGTACGTGCCACAGCTACCCGCTGGTCGTGGCGGGACGATGGTTCTCGCCCGTCCTGATTGACGAGCGCGGCAGCGGTCAGCGGGTTCTGGGCGAACTTTATGGCGTCGGCGACGAGGTGCTTGCCCGCCTTGACGAATTGGAAGGCACGCATGTGCCGCACGGGTACCAGCGAAGCCGCGTGCCCATCGAACCGGGGGCCGGCGGCGGGCTGATGGAGGTTTGGGCCTACTTCAAATCCCGTGCCCAGCTTGAAATCATCCACGATCAGGATCTGGAAGAATATCTGCCCGATCCAAGATACGTGCCGGGCTGGCGGCGCGGCTAATGCTGCTGCGGCCTATTTGTCAGCGGCAAGAACACCAGCAGTTGCCCAATCCTCCTTCGACACGTCGGTGATCATGACCTGCACACTTTCCGGCGTGCCGCCGCAGGTGTCGATGAAAGCTTCCGTCACCTGTTTTACGAGCGCTCGCTTCTGGTCGACCGTGCGGCCCTCATACATTTCGACGCGGATCATAGGCATGAGCAAAGGTTTCCGAGTTTGTGTTTCGATTTTCGCGAGAATGCGATGGGATTCAGCATCTTGTAAACCGGATAATGCCACGCGCAAAAACGCCCGCCGTGCGCTGGGCACCGCGGGCGCTTAATGTTCCGATGACCGCTGGGAGCTAGTTGATGACTTCCCAGAAGAGGCCAACAATGGCCACCGTGCCAACGGCGAAAACCAGCGTGCGCACGAAGGGGACGGCAAAATAATAAACCAGCGCATGTGCGACGCGGCTCCAGAAGAATATCGCCGCCCACATTGCCGTCGTGGCGTTCGACTGGCCGGTGGCATGGGCAACCAGGACCAGAGCGGCGAAGGGCGCGAACACTTCAACGGCATTGAGATGCGCGCGGTTGGCGCGCTGCGCCCAAAGGGGCACAGGTCTTGATGCCGGATCGCGGTAATTTTCGGCTGAGAGGAACCCGTTGGTCATTACCTGCCCGGCAATGTAAGGGATCCACAAAAGGCCTGTCAGAAGCGCCGTCCAGGCGAGATAACCAAGATCAGGGGTCATGCTGCTGTCTCCCGTTCGAGATTGAAAAGTCGAAGGACGTAGTCTCGGGCAACACAAAATATGTTCAAGAACATTTTTTGAGAATCGTTGCTGCGCAAACATTATAGCTCGTGAGCCGCCGTTCTGCGAAGGCAGTCCGCGCCTTACGCGCGTCACGTTTGCGGCTATACTTGGATCACGGTGCCATCTGCCCGATATCCAGTCCGGACCGGTTCTGGCGACAATAAGGCGAACGGCGAGGCGAACGGCCATGATAATCCAGCCACGCTTTGAGGAGCGTTCGGACGATCACAGCTTTTTGGGCGGTGCGCCCACGGAGCTGCGGGTCGGGGGGGCCATATTCGCGGTCGGGTGCATTGTTGCCGCTCTGCTTGCTGCCTACGCTGCTTTGGGAACGCGGCTTGCGGGCCTCCCGCTGCTTGAACCTGTCGCTTATCTGTTGCTCGGGATTTCCGCCGTCGCGCTGCTCGCAATTTTCCTGATCACCTTTATTCGCGATCAGTTCCGCGCCGGCCTTTATCTGGTCGGCTGCTGGCTGGTGACGCTATTTGCAATATTTGTGGTGTTTCAGGTGTTCGGCTGAACGCCGCCAGGAAAGCCTTTACCCAAAAAGAAAAAGGCGGCCCCCCCAAAGAGAAAGACAGGTTCGCACCGAAGCGCGATCCTGCCTCCCTGTGACCTGTCTGGTCATCAAGAACCGAAGCTCTTTCTCACCATCTTGGTCACCCATATAGTGGGACAGGCAGGCGACAGGCGCCAGTGTTTCGGTCAGGATATCCACAAGATCGTGGATGGCAGGGAGCAAAAATCACATGAGTGATCTTCAGTTTTACAGCGCGGAGGTTTGCCCGTTTGCCCAGAGGTCGCTCTTGGCGCTTATGGAAAAAGGCATAGAATACGAGCACATAGAGATAGATCTTCGCAACAAACCTGAGTGGTTTGAGAAGGTTTCGCCCTACAGCAAGGTGCCGGTGCTGAAGCACGGAGAAACGCGCGTCTACGAATCCTCCATCATCAATGAGTATCTGGAGGAGGTGTATCGCGAGCCCGCATTGCTGCCCGCAGATGCCGGTGCGCGGGCGCAGGCGCGCATCTGGATCGACTTCGACAACGTCAAATTCGTACCGGCCTTCTACAAGGTGCTGCTTGCCGACGATGCGGCGCGGCGCCGCGAATTGGCGGAGACGATCGTCGATGGCTGGCGGTTCGTCGAACGCGAAGCGCTGGGGTCCGGGGCCGGTGGCAACTACTGGCTCGGCGATGAGGTTTCGCTGGTCGATCTTGCCGTCTACCCGCACATGGAAAGGCTTGCCGTGCTGGAGGCCTACCGCGGCATTGCCCTGCCGCGCGAATGCGGGGCGATCAGGGCGTGGCTCGAAGCGATGGGGGAACGCCAGTCAGTGCGCCGAACCGCTCACGATGCGGATTATCATGTGAAGTCTTATGCGCGTTATGCGGACGGTTCCGCCGACGGCACGACCGCCCGCGACATGCGCATGTGAAGGCGCGGCCAAAATTTTCTCAGAAAATCGTGCTCGCCGGACCGATTATTTTTCCCAATGCCGAATCATGAGTTATGATCCTGTGAGTTGTGAGGCGGTGATGATGGTGTCGTCATCTCGCTAGTGTACGGGTCGCGTGATCCTGACAGTCCGGGATTGCAGTTAGTGCGTTGAGGAGTAACGGTACAGATGTTCTCTAACGTTCTCGGTGCATTCTCGGCCGACATGGCCATAGACCTGGGGACAGCCAATACGTTGGTATACGTCAAGGGCCGCGGCATCGTGCTCGACGAGCCCTCCGTTGTTGCGATCATCGAACATGAAGGCAAACGCGATATCCTGGCCGTTGGCGAGGAAGCCAAGATCATGCTTGGCCGCACGCCGGGCAACATCGAAGCGATCCGGCCGCTGCGCGAAGGCGTCATAGCCGACTTCGAAGTGGCGGAAGAGATGATCAAGCATTTCATCCGCAAGGTTCACAAACGCCGCACATTCGCAAGCCCGCAGGTGGTAATCTGCGTGCCGTCGGGCGCCACGCCCGTTGAACGCCGCGCCATTCAGGAATCGGCGATGGCTGCGGGTGCGCGCAAGGTCTACCTGATTGAAGAACCCATGGCGGCCGCGATCGGCGCCGGCCTGCCGGTCAACGAACCGGTGGGCTCGATGATTGTCGATATCGGCGGCGGCACCACGGAGGTCGCTGTCGTGTCGCTCGGCGGCATCGTCTATTCAAGCTCGGTGCGTGTCGGCGGCGACAAGATGGATCAGGCGATCATCAACTACATCCGGCGCTCCTACAATCTTCTTCTCGGGGAGGCGAGTGCGGAACGCATCAAGAAAGAATGCGGAACCGCGGCCGCGCACATGAACGGCGAAGAAGTGAAAATCACCATAAAAGGGCGCGATCTCGCGACCGGCGTGCCCAAGGCCATCAAACTTGGACAAGCGCAGATCGCCGAAGCGCTGGCGGAGCCGGTCGGGCAGATTATCGAAGCCGTCAAAGTGGCGCTTGAGGTCACGCCGCCCGAACTTGTCGGCGATATTGTGGATAGCGGTATCGTGCTGACAGGGGGCGGGGCACTGCTTGCCAATCTCGATAAGGTGTTGGGACACGAGACAAATCTGCCCGTGACCGTGGCGGAGGATGCGCTCAGTTGCGTCGCACTTGGGACGGGTGAGGCGGTTGAGCATCTAAAGGTGATGAAAAACGTGCTGTCTTCGGTATACTGATCACGGGGACGGCGGAAATACACTCGAACGACAAAGTTTCAGGGAGGCACAACCTCTCTGGACGATAAAGAGGGGTGTGGACCGGTGTCGATCGGCCCAGGGAGAAAACGTCCTTCCGCGCAGGGGTTTCTGACCCGCAGCGTCTGGCTCTATGCACTTGTTCTGACATCCGTATTCCTGCTTATCGTAGGCCGCAAGGACAGCGACGTGGTCGACAGTCTGAGGCTCGCGGTCACCGACCTGACAGCGCCGGCGTTTGAGGCCGCGTCCGGACCTATCGGCAGTTTGCGGAGTTTTGCGGCGCAAATCGGTTCTTACACATATCTGTCCGACGAGGTCGCAAGACTGCGCCGCGAAAACGAGGAACTGAGATCCTGGCAGACGCGGGCGCGTGAAATGCAGTCAACGCTTGTGCGTTACGAGGAATTGCTCAACGTGCGCAAGGAGCCGGAACTCGCATTTGTTACGGCGCGGGTCATTGCGGATGCGCGCGGGCCGTTCGTGCGCACGGTTCTGGTCAATGCCGGCACGCGCCAAGGTGTGCGGCAGAACCAGGCGGTTATGGACGGGCGCGGGCTTGTCGGGCGCACCATTGCCATCGGCGAGGAAGCTTCGCGCGTGCTGCTGGTGACGGATCTCGACAGCCGCATTCCCGTGCGGATCGAACCGCAGGGCGTGCGGGCGATCCTGACGGGCACGAACAACCCTCATCCGCGCATCGACTTTCTCCCCTCCAATACGCAAGTGCAGGACGGTGACGAAGTCTACACATCGGGCGATGGCGGGCAGTTGCCGCCCGGGTTGCCGATCGGCGTAATCTCGATCTCGGGTGCAGGCTCGCCGCGGGTTGCACCTTACGCGCAGACGCACAGGCTGCGATTTGTGCGGATCTTCGAGTACCAGCCCTCGCTCGCCATCGACGCGCGCAACGACATGCCGGATGCGCTGGATAGCGGGGGCGAGGCCGCCGAGCCGGCCGAAGCGGCGTCCCTTGAAACCGGTGCGGCGGAGGTGGCCCTCGAACAACCGGAGAATTGAATACCTTGAACATTGAGCAGCCGCGGCAAGCGGCGCCAAACAGCGTTGGGAGGTCAGATGATTGAATTGCGGGGGCAGAGAGGTTTGCTGGGCTGGTGCATGCCGATGCTTCTCGGGCTGTCGATTGTCGTCGCCTCGCTTCTGCCCCTGGGGGGAGACGGCATCGGGTTGACGCTTGGACCGCATTTTCTGTTTTCGATTATCTATCTTTGTGCCATGGGACCGTCGGCGCGTCTGCCGGCGGCTGGCGTGTTTGCGCTGGGCCTTCTGCTCGACCTGTTCAGCGCCGGTCCGATCGGGTTCTGGGCGCTGGTGTGTCTGATCGCGCAGGCGCTCAGTTTTCTCATCGCCCGGGTGTTGGCAAGCCGGCGCGCGGTTCTGCGCTGGACCGGGTTTTGTGCCGTTGACGCGGCGGTCAGCGGGTTTGCCTGGGCTCTTGCCAGCCTTTATTTCGGTGCCTGGATTTCTCCGGTTGGCCTTGCCACGGGCGCGATGGCCGCGTGTATTGCATTTCCAGCCATCGCCTGGATGGCGGAACGGTTGCAAGGCACCGTGCGGTCGCGCGCGGTGGCGAAGGGGCTCTAGGCGATGGCGGGCGGCCGGGCGGACGATGAAGGGGGAGGGGCCAAGGTTTCGCGCCGCGCCCTGCTGCTCGGCGGCGTTCAGGTGGCCGGGCTCGGCGTTCTGTTCGGCCGGCTTTACACCTTGCAGATTGTCGATGCCGATCAGTACACCACCCTGTCGGATGAAAACCGCATCAACTATCAGCCGATCGCGCCGCTGCGCGGGCGCATCTATGAGCGTTCGGGCCTGCTGGTGGCGTCCAACCGTGCCAACCTGAAGGTCATTATCGTGCCGGAAGCCGCCGGCGATGTGCGCGGGACTTTGGACCGCATATCCCGGATTGCGGAAGTATCGGAGGAAAACCGCGCCCGGGTGCTGCGCCGGGCAAGCCGGCAGCGCGCCTTTGTGCCGGTGATGGTCATGGAGCACCTGACCTGGGCGGAATTTGCAAAGCTCAACGCGCAGGCGCCGTCATTTCCGGGCGTCTTTCCTGAAGCAGCATCGGTGCGGGAATATCACTTCGGCCCCGAGCTCGCGCATGTGGTTGGATATGTCGGCGGTGTCGACCGCTGGGAAGCGGATGATGAGCGGCTTTTGCAAATGCGCGATTTTGAGATCGGCAAGGACGGTGTCGAGCGCAGCTACGACCGGCGCCTGCGCGGCACACCGGGTGTTCGCCGTGTCGAGGTGAATGCGGGCGGGCGCATCATCCGCGAGCTTGACCGCACGCCGCCGGGCAACGGTGAAAACATTTTTCTGAGTGTCGATCTTGAGCTGCAGCGGTTTGCCCTGGAAAGGCTTGGGGGCGAAACCGCCGCCACCGTGGTCATGGACGTCAGGACCGGCGAGGTTCTGGTCATGGCCTCAACGCCGAGTTTCGATTCAAGCCAGTTTGTCGGCGGCATCTCGCATGCTCACTGGCGCGCCTTGCTTGCGCACCCTGGAAAACCGCTGCTCAACCGCGCCGTTGAGGGACAGTACCCGCCCGGTTCGACCTTCAAGATGGTCGTCGCGCTTGCCGCGCTCGAAAGCGGCGTGATCTCAACCAAAGAGCGCATTCGCTGCACCGGGCGCTATCACCTCGGCAACGCGAGCTACGGGTGCTGGAAGAGGTCGGGCCATGGAAAGGTCAACATGCACGACGGCATTCAGCGCTCGTGCGACTACTATTTCTACGAGGTGGCGCGCCGCGTCGGCATCGACCGCATTGCGAAAATGGCGCGCAAGCTGGGGATGGGCGGCCTGGAGGACCTGGACTATTCAGATGCCAAGCCGGGCATCATTCCCTCCGTGGGGTGGAAACTCGCGACGCTTGGTGAGCCCTGGTATCCCGGAGAGACGCTGATTGCCGGCATCGGGCAGGGGTATGTTCTGGCGACGCCGATGCAGTTGTGCGTGTATGCGGCGCGCATTGCAAATGGCGGGCGCGCGGTACAGCCAAGGCTTGTGCGCGCCATCGGCGATGAACCGACCTATCCCGAAGAATGGCCGGATCTTGGCATCGCGCCTGAGTCTCTTGCATTCGTGCGCGATGCGATGGACTCGGTCGTCAATCGCGGCGGCACCGCCGCGCGCTCACGCATCGATGTCAACGGCATGACGATGGCCGGCAAGACCGGCACCAGCCAGGTGGCAAGCCTTGCGGTGGCGCGCGCCTCGAGCCAGCGCAACGGCGGTGAAGTGGAACGGCGCTACCGCGACCATGCGTTGTTTGTCGCCTTCGCGCCGGTGGAGGAGCCCCGCTACGCGATTTCCGTGGTTGTGGAACACGGCGGCGGCGGTTCGCGCGCCGCGGCGCCGGTGGCAAAAGACATCATGACGCGCGTGCTGGAGCGGGATCTGCCGGCTGACGCCGCGCCGGACCCGGACGAGCACGCCAACCCGCTTCCGCACTGGCCGGAGACGCGCTGGCCGGAGACGGGCAATGGCTGACAGCTGGCGCTCGGAGAAGAACTTCGCGCTGCCCTCGAAGGTGCTGCGTCTCAACTGGATTGCCGTGCTCGTCATCGCCGCAATCGGGGCGCTCGGCGTGGTCATGCTCTATTCCGTGGCGGGGGGTACCCTGGAGGGCTGGGCGGAGCGGCAGATCTGGCGTCTGGGCGCCGGTCTTGTGCTTTTGCTGGTCATCGCACTTGTCGATTTGCGCGTGTGGCTTGCGGCGAGCTTCCCGATTTATGCGGTGGTCCTGGCGCTTCTGGTGGCGGTTCCCTATTTCGGCACGAGCGCCGGTGGTGCGCGGCGCTGGCTGGAGTTTGGCGGCGGCATTCAGCTGCAGCCCTCCGAACTCATGAAGGTTTCGCTCGTCATGGCGCTCGGTGCTTACTTCCACTATTGCGCCGACGGGAAGATTTCCAAGCCGCTGTATCTCATAGTGCCGTTGGTTCTCGTTGCGGTGCCGGCGGCCCTCATCGTGAAGCAGCCCGACCTTGGCACTGCCGCGCTGATCCTCGTCGTCGGACTCGCCGTGATTTTCCAGGCCGGGGTGCACTGGGCCTATTTCGTGGCCGGCGGCATTGCGGTGTGTTCCGCGCTGCCGTTTTTGTGGCACACCCTGCGCGATTATCAAAAAGAGCGCATCTATACGTTCCTCGATCCCGAGCGCGATCCGCTGGGGGCCGGCTATCACATTCTCCAGTCGAAGATTGCCGTCGGGTCGGGTGGGCTTGAGGGCAAGGGCCTGATGGGCGGCACCCAGAGCCAGCTCAACTTTCTGCCCGAGAAACACACGGACTTCATCTTTACGACGCTCGCCGAAGAGCTCGGCCTGATCGGTGCGTCCGGCCTGCTCGGCCTCTACGCCTTGCTGCTGGCGTTCGGTGTCTATACCGCATGGCGTGCGGAAAGCCGCTTCGGCCAGCTTGTCGCCGGCGGTGTGACCTTCATGTTCTTTCTCTACATTTTCATCAATGTCGCGATGGTCACCGGACTTGTGCCGGTGGTGGGCGTGCCGCTGCCGCTCGTTTCCTATGGCGGCACGGCGTTGTTGACGCTGATGGCGGGGCTCGGTCTCGTGCTCAACGTGGCGCTGCACAGGTCGATGCCGCTTGAGCGCGGCGGTAGCGGGGGCGGTGGGAGTATCGCCCTGCCCAAATGGCCGGTGCGAAAGTAACGCAGACGTTTCCTAAAAGGCTGGACCGGCAAAGGGCGCTTTGCTAGAGAGTGCCTTCAGCGCGGCCCCATGCGGCCGCGTCATTGGTGCGGGCGCATAGCTCAGTTGGCAGAGCAGCTGACTCTTAATCAGCGGGTCCAAGGTTCGAGTCCTTGTGCGCCCACCAATGTTTTCCTTGTCCATACCGGAGACACAGGTAACAGATTGTTCCTAAGACATGGGTGACAGCCTCGTGCCAAACGGGTTGTCTGGCCTGCTGCCGAAGTCTGTGTCTTGCCTCAGGTCGCATCTTTTGACCTTGATGTCCGAAGAGGGCGAGTTATACCAGCGGTGATCGTCACTGACTCTTAAAGAGGGTTCTCAAATCAGTTTGCGTGTGATTCCTGTTTGGCATTGGAGGTTAGAGCGATGTCAGCAGCACTTCATGTACGCACGGACTACACGGCAAGCGCCCTTCGCACT
>JAJFHE010000048.1 GCA_021775755.1 Hyphomicrobiales bacterium
TCAGCTGCGCGATCACGGGTTCCGGGCACCACCACAGGTATACCGCGCGCTGGAGAAGCTCGTTGAATTCGGCATGGTGCACCGGCTCGAAAGCCTCAATGCCTTTGTCGCCTGCCGCCACCCCGAGTGCGACGCGCACGAGACCATCGCCTTCACGATCTGCGAGGATTGCGGCAAGGTTTCGGAGATTGCCGATGATGATCTCGTGACCACCCTCGACACGCTGGCCGCGGGCGATGGCTTTCAGCCCCGCAAGACGACGATCGAACTCAGGGGTATTTGCGCCCCGTGCCGCAAGAATTAGGCCGTGTACTCATTAATGCGGCCCAATGAGACAAAGGTGGAGAATGTCCGCTTGAACTGGCACCCCGTTTCCGGGCACAAACCCACTGGGCTCCCGACTTCCGGAATGTGCCAATTTTCTCCGTCCGAGCATTGCGAAGCGACGCAGGCTGGTGGCGATCATCAGGTCAAGCGCCTGTTAGTTGAGTGACTTCTGCTCTGCTCCTGAAACTCACCGTACGTTCAACGGGTACCAGCCGCGGTGGCCTGCATTACACGCTGCGGTTCATTCCGCCATCCAACAGGAGGCTCTGGCCCGTGATGTAGCCGGCGTCCGGGCCCATCAGGAAGGCGACTGTCTTGGCCAATTCGCTCATCAGGCCAGATCGGCCCAGAGGTATCTGATCGCGGGCGTGATCCTCCAACGGATAGTTCTCCATGAAGCCCGGCAGAACGCTGTTCATACGGACGTTCTGCCGGCCCCAGGAATCGCTGAAGAGCTTGCTGTATCCCGCGAGCGCCATGCGCATCGCGCTCCCTGTCGGAAAGGCGTAGCTGGGCTCCCGCTGG
Organism: Hyphomicrobiales bacterium; assembly: GCA_021775755.1. Lineage (GTDB taxonomy): Bacteria > Pseudomonadota > Alphaproteobacteria > Rhizobiales > JAJFHB01 > JAJFHE01. Next base: position 853 of record JAJFHE010000048.1, read on the forward strand.
GCGAAGCTGGTGATGTTCACGATGGCGCCGCCCCCTTGTCGTGCCATGACCGGGGCCACAAGGCGCGTCATGCGAACGACGCTGAGGAAAATCATCTCGAACGCCTGCTCCCACTCCACGTCGGTCAGGTCGAGCAATCGCAACTCGGTCTCCCGGTCGAAGCGCCCGCCGGTTGCGGGCACCCCGGTGTTCGGTGCCTGGCCGGTATTGTTGAGCACGGCGTCGATGCGGCCAAACCGGTCCAGTGCCGTCTGCACCATGCGCCCCAGGTCGGCAGTTTCGGTGACCGAGCCGCGAAGCGCCACACCGCCCAGCTTCGCAGCGACCTTCGCCGCGCCGTCCGAACGGGTCATCAGCACCAGATCGTAGCCCCGTTCCGACAACTCCTCGGCCACGGCCTTGCCGATCCCGGCGCCGGCGCCAGTGACGAGTGCCACGGGCGTACTCATGATCGCGTCTCCTTGCTGCCGGTTCTAAGGAGACGGCGCAGTTTGGCTTCCATCCGGTCGAGTCCTGCCCCGATGCTCTTCTGCGAACGACGGTGGATATCGTAATGAGCTATCCAGAATGTCCGGCAGGAGGTGAAGCACAGCCACCGCACGCCGCGCATGAGCGTGCGCCGGCCTGGGTCGCCCACAAAGCGCGTCCACCACCACGGCGCACCATAGGTTGCGATCGCGCCGAACAGCCGGATGTGGGACAGCAGGGGCCCTGCCGGTTTGCCTGCCGCATCGATCTTCATGGCCACGCCCGGTATCAGGACCCGCTCCAGCCAGCCTTTGAGGATTGCCGGCAGGCCATACCACCAAGTGGGGTAGACGAAGATCAGCGCCTCGGCCCACTCCACATCCGCCACGTGGTCCTCGACGCCCGCCCGGTTCTCCGGAATGTTGTTGAACATCCGGTAGCGCTGCAAATTGATCAACGGATCAAAGTCCTCCGCGGAGATTTTCCGGACCCGGAGATTCTCTGGCGCAATGCAGGCTGAAAGCCGCGAGAGGATCTCTGCGTTAAGGCTGTCCTCGGCGGGGTGGGCGTAGATGACCAACGTCTTCATTGGGGTCGCCCCGCGCTGGTCAGCAGATTCGTCATCTGGGTCTCCTGGTCCATCATGTCATGCACGGGTCTTGGACAACAGCCATTCGGTCACAATGGTCCTGAGCCGCGCGCCGCTGAAGCTGGGGAAATGGCCTCCGTGCACGGTCTCTACCGGAAGGGTCAGAAGCCGCTCCATCGATGCCACATAGTCATCGGCATTGGAATGATAGGTGTCTTCGATCAGCGGTCCGTCATAGACGATATCGCCGGAATAGAGCGTCTGCCTCGCCTTTTCCCAAAGCGCTATGCCGCCGGGGCTGTGTCCCGGGGTGTGGATGACCTCAAAGGCCCGGTCGCCCAGATCGACCACATCGCCGTCATCCAACAGCCGCCCCGCCGGAGCGGCTGGAACCGCGTAGCTCTCAGAGACGTAAGGTTCCGGCGGCAGGGCATCAAAGATCTCGTCGGTGACATAGGGATCGGCGAGTGTGTTGCTTCGTGTGGGCCGGGACAGCAGCTCGGCCTCGGCACTGTGCACCGCCCTGTCCTCGAACTCGTGATGGCAGCCGATATGGTCGAAATGCGTGTGGCTGGCGATAGCAAGCACATCACGCTCGGTGACCAGCGGCACCCAGGTCCGCAGCGAAACAACGCCCATGCCGCTGTCGATGAGCATGTCCCTGTCCCGGCCCCGCACGTGCCACATGTTGCAACGGTAGAACGGTTGGATAAAGGGCTCTGAAATCAGAGTGACCCCATCAGACAAAGGTTCGGTCGTGTACCAGTCGCGAGCCGGTATCCGGCGTCGGTCACTCATGCATCCAGCCTATTCAATGCGTTCAACACAAGGATCACCAGCTCGGCCACTCGCCGGAAACCGTCGTGCGGTGCATCCGACGCCGCCCGGCCACCACGGCACCGCGGCTGTGGACGGTGCAGCGGTTGTCCCAAATCACCGTGTCGCCCTGCTGCCACTCGTGCTCCCAGCGGAACTCGTCCTTCAGCACATAGGACCACACTTCTTCGAGGATGGCGTCACTTTCCTCCAGCGGCAGGCCGACAATGTAGCCATCCGCCTGGCGGCCAAGGAACAGGGCTTGCTCTCCCGTCTCGCCGTGGCGCCGGACCAACGGAACCCACGGACCGGGAGACTGTGACCGGTCAAACTCTTCACCATCCTCGCCAACCACAAGGTTGTAGTTCTTGCGGCCATGGATGACGATCTTTCGGTCAATCGTCTCTTTCAGCTTTTCCGGCAGAGCGCGATAAGCGGCTGCAGTGTTGATGAACCGGGTGTTGGCGCCGGCGTCCGGCACTTCCAGCCCATGCAGGACCAGTGCCCCGTTGGGCATCGGCATCGTATCCGTGTGCCAGACGGCCTCGCCTGTCCCCAGGGCGCCGATGGGCTTTCCGTCCACTTCTATGTTTGAGACAACGTCAATCAGCCCCGGATAGTCGGTATCCAGCTCGCGGTGGTAATCCACCGGACGTGGGTCATACAGGACCTCGCCGAAAATGGATGAAAACTCGAGCAGTTCCGGATCGCTCATCTGCTGGCCGCGAATGAAGATCACTTTGTGGTCGAGAAAGGCTTGGCGGACTTGCGCCTTTTCGTCCTCGCTCAGGGCTGCGGACGGATCGAGCCCTGAGACCGCTGCGCCGAGCGCCGCCCCGGTTTGTGTCGTCGTGATGTTGCTCATTGGCCATCCTCCAAGCTCGTTAGGTTGTTCACATCCTCTGCGGTCGCCAGCGTTGCCGCGACGGTGAGTTCAATGTTCCCCAATTGCCCGAAATCTGCGCGCGCGCGCTCGCCCGGTGCCGTGAAGTGCACAGGGGCGCACATCCCGGTATTGCAGATCTGCCCCTCGCGCAGGCCGCCCGCCCGGGCCGCCGCATGATTGGCGAGCCAGTGAAGGACGCTCACCGGCCCGTCCATCACCGCGCTGGTGGAGCCGTTCGTGGCTTCATGGCCATCGATCAGAAGCTTGACCGGCATCCGGTCAAGAGGCAGCGCCTGCCAGTTCTCCACCGCCGGGCCAACCACCAGCCATTGGTCGCAGCCGCCCTCGGCGATGACGTTGAGCGGTTTCTGGTTCATCCAGTCGGCAAAACAGGTAATCACCACTTCGATGCTGGGGCGCACGCTGCGCACCGCAGCCAGAACGTCCTGCTCGCTGAACGGGTGAGACCGAGGCGGCAGGTCTTTTGCCATTTCAAAACTGACCTCAAGTTCCAGCGCAGCACCGAGGGGGCCGATGACAAGCGGCGAGACCGGAGCCTCGACAATACGGCCGGGCCGCCAGCGGGCCGCATAGGGTTCTTTCAGACCCAGCTGGGTTCTCATCGACGCGTTCGTTGCGGCAACAAACCAGCCGGCCGCTTCTGCACCCGGCTCTGTCCGACGTGCAAAAATCCGGTCCTGTATCCCGTAGGCCTCTTCGATTGAGGATATTCCGGGCGCCGGCAGGTCCTCACGCAAGTCCTGCCGGATGCAGCTTTCGACAATGAGGTCCGCGAAGCGGTCTATCGATGGTTCGCCTGACATCCCCATCATCCACCGTCCGCCAATTGATCCATTTCCGCCAGAGCCGGCCCGTAACACGCCTGCACCGCAGAGGTATCGGTCATGTACATGAGAACCGGGCAGCCTTCGTGCGCCCAGCGCAATGCGCTCTCTTGTGTCCACACGCCAATCTCCCAAGGCTTGCCATGCTTGATCGCAGCTTCAGCCAGCAGATAACGGTATTTGTCCAGTTTCTCTTCCTCATCCGGCGTGCCTGAGATGCCCAGTTCCTGAGCAAGATCGGCTGGTCCTATGACGAGCAGGTCGATCCCTTCGACAGCGGCAATGGCTTGGCAGTTTTGAAACGCCTTGGGGCTTTCCAACATCACGGCCAGGTGCACAGACGGGCCATCTGGAAGCAGCTGGCGGACAGTTTCGACAATGGACCGGGCCAGCTGCGCCGTCTCGACCTGCGGGACGCATAACCGCCGCGCACCGGTGGCCAAGGCCCGCTCCAGGTCCGCTGGCCGGGCCGAGGCCGGACGAAGGCTGATATCGATGGGCAGGTCCTCTGCCTCGCGAACCAACCGGGCCACAACCGCATCGTCAACGGGCGTGTGCTCCATGTCCAGCCGGATAAAATCCAGGCCGGCGCCGGAGAGCCGCTCGAGCGCAGGTGTGCCGTGAAAAAGCATCGACCAGGTTCCAAACCGCGGGAAGGCTGTGGGGGATTGCGTCATGCCACATCCCTTGCTTGTTCGATTGTCTTGCGGAGGTGCGAAAGCTCATCGCTGAAATAGCCGGCCAGCAGATCGGCATCATCGGCGTAGCGCAACAGCTGCACCCCGGCCCGTGCCAGCTCAGATAGATCCTCAACGCAGCGCGCCTGGGCAGAGAGCAAGGTTCCTGAGGCGGTGACGGCTGCCGTCGCTACCACAAGGGCGCCTGCATGATCCGTCGCTGAAGCTCCTTCGAATTCGATGGCATCAATACCCTCCACAGCGGCGATCCGCCCGACCTCCTCGGCAGGTATGTCCGGTGACAAGCGCAAGGTTACGTGCAGATCACGATTGAGGCTGGCAAGGTCCTGGGGATCGTCCTGGTAGTTATTGTGGGGGCTCGGTTCGAAAGTTCCGCGCACGCCGAGCGGCGAATAGCGGCTGCCCATCACAACCTCCTGAGCGTCCGCCAGGTTTCTGACGCCGGGCACGCTCAACCCCCGCGCACCGCCCTCCAGCGCCGGTCCGAAATAGGCACGATGAAAGCCGTGGACCCGTTGAATGACCGGCAACCCCAGCGCACGGCCCATGAGGCTGATCGAACTGGCCGCCGAAGGAGACATCGCGGTGCCGTCAACCTCAAGATAGCCCACTCCAAGCTTGGCCATGAGCATCGCCACGCCCGGGGACTGTGCCGTTGCCAGCGCCGCGCCGAGGAGCGTGCCGCCGCCTGGCTGAAGATGCTTCAGTGTGTTGGGAGACGGTGCCATTTAACTTTTCCTGTAGATCTGGAGACCGGACGGACGCCAACCTGAATTTGAGTGTGGCCGACCGGAAAATTGCGTTAAAGCACTACACTGGCATCAATAAAGAATGTCAATAACTTTTTTGTGTTTATATTATCGAAGAAAATTTCAACATCTGCGCATTTATGCGGCTTGAAAGGAGGATCCATCACGTAACCAGCTTGCATAGTTTTCCAGATTTCGTCCAACTTTTCCTTATATGTGGAGAGTTTTTTGATCGATATTACCGTCAATCACGGTTTATTTATTGAATGACATTATTTTCCAAAACGTGTACATTAATGATGAAAGCGGCTTAGAACGACCCAGTTCGGACTGAAAGGACACACCAAATGTCATCGCGCCTCGACGGAGAAGGCCCTCTGTTCAAGCAATTCCAACGGGAGATCGTGCAGAAAATCGTCTCAGGCGAGCTCGTGCCCGGAGACCGGGTGGAGCCGGAAGCTGAGCTGGTGAAGATTTACGGGCTGTCCCGTCAAACTATCGGCAAGGCGCTCACCGGCTTGGCCGATCAGGGGGTTCTGGAGCGCAACAAACGCGCCGGGACCACTGTTGCGCACGGCTTCCGGGAGCATTTTGCAATGCCTGCCCGGGATATCTCCCAGGAAATCATGGAGCGCGGTGGCATGTATGAGTACGAGATCCTGGACATCGCAATTCACAGCAATGGCGAGGGCCAGCTCCAGTGGACCGATTTGCCGGCGGGCACGCGCTTCGTGCAGGTCGAGGCGCTGCATTGCGCAGACAACATTGCCGCCCAATTTGAACGGCGCCTGATCAATCTGGATGCGCTCCCCGAGGCTGAGCATCAGACATTCACGGATGCGCCACCGGGTCAGTGGATGTTGCGCAATGCAAAGTGGACCTGGATCCGCAAGCGGATCTACGCGGTCAACGCCGCACCTCGTCTTGCTGGCCTGCTGCAAGTGCCTGTGGGTGCAGCCTGTGTCGTACTGGAGCGGCGGCTTTTCCGCGGCGAGCAGGCCGTATCGATGGCCTATCTGTCCTATCCCGGTGACCGTTTCGCCCTGGATGGAGATCTTGGCCTGGCCGCTTCGGAACATCCCAAAGAAATTCTCGGCCTGCCGCAGAACAGCTAAATTGGCCTTTGAGGAATGAGTGGAGAAAATTGACACTTCGGTGACCTCGGGCAAGCCCGCCGAACTACCGTAAACCCTCCAATTACGGACATCAACTCACACCCTGTTCTGCGGTCGATTATGTCCTCCTAACACCTCGGGTTTTCCAAAGGGCCAATGTCGCATAAGGGTCATTTTTCTCCGTTTCGGATCCGTTAAACTGACGGTGAAGGTGCACCCGAATCCGGACATGTGGGCAGGCTCATTGCCGGGCATGGCATGATCTGCCCGAATGCCATGGGCCGCACACGACCTGCTAAAACCGCTTTAATCGCTGGCGCAAGGCGGGCATCTGGGACAACACGCTTGCAGTCTTGAAAAATAGACGTGGCGCCGATGTGCAGATGCCCGACACGCCCATCGTCCCTGTGCGTCAACGCGCAAGCTGCGTGAAGAGCTGTGAGAGCAATTGCGCGGGTCGTTCGCACTTGTGCCGCGTGCCGTTTAGTGCTGTTTTGAGCGCCGGAATTGCAACCATCGAGGAACCTGCTGCATGAGCCGCATGATCGTGTTTTGCGAAACGTGCAAATTCTCAAAGGAAGAGAAACTGGCGCCGGACGGGCGTACCGGCGGAGAGATGCTGGCGCAGGAAATGCGCGACCTTCTCGCCGAGCGAAAGCGCTCCGATGTCACCATCGCGACGCAGGCCTGTCTGTGGTCGTGTACGCGCCACTGCAATGTCTATCTGCGCGACGAAGACAAGTTCAGCTACCTGACGGGGGACTTTGCTCCCGAGCGCCCCAGTGCCGAAGCAATTCTGGAGTGGTTCGACATGCATGGTGCGTCCGAGACAGGGGCGGTTTCGTTCCGCGAATGGCCGGACGGCATGCGCGGCCACTTCATCGCCCGCATTCCGCCAAATGACGGCGTCACCTTGCACGACACCGAACATGACGGCTGAGAGTCCAAATGTCTTCGTTCTGGGCGGTGCGCGGTCGGGCAAAAGCGCCTATGCCGAAGAACTCGGGCGTCTGCATGAGGGGCCGCTGTTGTACATCGCGACGGCGCAGGCCGGCGACGCGGAGATGGCGGAGCGCATTGCGCTGCATCGCGCGCGCCGCGGCGGGGACTGGGAAACGCACGAAGAACCGCTGGCGCTGCCGGCGCTCATCGCCCGCGAGGCCGCTTCCCAGAGATTTATCCTCATCGACTGCATCACGCTCTGGATCAGCAACCTTATGCATGAAGGCCGCGATATTGATGCGAGCGTGTCGGAGCTGTGTGCGTTGCTGCCCAAGGCGCCGGGGACCATTGTCGCCGTGTCGAATGAAGTTGGCCTCGGAATCGTGCCTGAAAACGCGCTCGCGCGCCGGTTTCGCGATGCGGCCGGACACGCCAATCAGCAGATCGCGGCGGTGTCCGACACGGTCATTTTCATGGTTTCCGGCCTGCCGATGACCGTGAAGCAAAACGGGGCGCCATCATGAGTATCAGTCTTTCATCTCCCGGCGACCTGGACCGGCTGCTTGCCGCTCTTCCCGGCAGCGATGACACGGCAGGGGATGCCGCAAGGTCGCGGCAGGCAACGCTCACCAAACCGCCGGGGTCGCTGGGGCGGCTTGAAGATCTTGCGGTCTGGTATGCGGGCTGGCGCGGCAGCGCAACTCCTGCACTGACGCGGGCGCACGCCCTGGTCTTCGCTGGCAACCATGGTGTGACGGCCCGCGGTATCTCGCCCTATCCGCCAGAGGTCACCGCGCAGATGGTGGCGAACTTCCACGCCGGCGGGGCGGCCATCAATCAGATGTGCGACGCTTGCGGTGCGGAACTTGATGTCATCGCACTCGATCTTGAGACACCGACAGGCGACATCACGTCCGGGCCCGCCCTCAGTGAGGAAGAATGCCTTGCAGCGTTGAATGCCGGCATGGGGGCGGTGCCCAGCGATGCGGACGTCTTGATCCTCGGTGAAATGGGCATCGGTAATACGACGATTGCGGCGGCTCTGGCTCTCGCCTGTTTCGGCGGCACCGGCGCGGATTGGGCCGGACCCGGCACAGGCCTCGACGCGGACGGCGTGTCCATGAAGGCGCGTGTCGTGGAAGAAGCCATCGCCCTGCACAAGCCTCACATTTCTGGCCCGTTCGATCTCCTGTCGCGGCTCGGCGGGCGCGAGCAGGCAGCGATTGCAGGTGCGGTGCTCGCCGCCCGGTCGAACCGGATACCGGTCATACTCGACGGTTTCATTTCAACCGCATCGGCCGGTGTCCTTGTGTGGGCCCAGCCCGGCGCACTCAGCCACTGCATTGCCGGACACCGTTCCGGCGAACCCGGCCATGCTCGACTTCTCGAAGCGCTTCACCTCGATCCGCTTCTCGATTTCGGCATGCGGCTTGGTGAGGGAAGCGGCGCCGCGGTGGCGCTTGGGGTATTACGCTGTGCGCTTGCGGCGCACAATGGCATGGCAACCTTTGCCGAAGCCGGCGTCAGCGATCGCGATTGAAAATTTCATGCGCGGGCAACCGCCATGCACTAAACCAGGATCAGAGGAGCGCGTTTGGTGACGCAAACGATATTTGATCTCTCAGGACAGGTGGCGCTGGTCACCGGGTCAGGGCGCGGCCTCGGCCTTGAAATGGCCCGGGCGCTCGCCCGCGCCGGCGCGCATGTGGTTCTCAACGGTCGCAGCGAACAACCGTTGCAGGCAGTGTGCCGGGATATTCTGGATGAAGGCGGTGCCGCATCCGTTACGGCTTTCGATATTGCCGACCCCGACGCGGCCGTGAAAGGTCTGGCCGAAATCGTATCCGCTCAGGGCAAGCTCGATATTCTCGTCAACAATGTCGGCCTCCGCGACAGGCGCGCGCTGTTCGAGTTCGAACACGAAGCCATTTCACGGATGATCGACGTCAACCTCGTCGCCCCCTTCAACCTGGCGCGCGAAGCGGCGCGATTGATGGTCGCGCAGGGCTCGGGGCGCATTATCAACATCACCTCGATTGCCGGCCCTATCGCTGGGTCGGGCGATGCCGCCTACACGACCGCCAAAGGCGGTCTGGAGGCCATGACCCGGGCGTTTGCCGCGGAGCTTGGGCCCTCGGGCATCACCGTCAATGCCGTGGCTCCGGGTTTCTTCGCGACCGAGGCAAATGCCGACAAGCTGTCCGATCCATCGATAACAGAGTGGCTCAAGCACAAGACGGCGCTCGGCCGCTGGGCCCGGCCTGAAGAAATCGCCGGCGCCGTCGTCTTTCTGGCCTCCCCCGCCGCTTCTTACGTCACCGGACACACGCTCATTGTCGATGGCGGTTACATCACGCATTTCTAGGTCAGATCATGATCATCACCGAGTTTCTGAAAAACGAGCGGCCGGACTACAAGGTCGGGAAAATCGTGCATGTGGGTGCGCATTGGGGCGAGGAGGCCGGCGCCTATGACGAATTCTCTCCTCAATCAGTGACCTGGATCGAAGCCGATCCGAATCTCTTCCAGACCCTCAAGCAACGCATGGAGGAGAACGCGGCAAACTATCGTGCAACACAGCACGTCATTCAGGCGGCCGTGTCAGACACGGATGGCGAAACCGCACTGCTGTACCGGTTTTCCAATGACGGGGCATCCAACAGCCTGTTTCAAATGCTGCCGCCGCACCAACGCAAATTCCCAAGTGTTGTGCCGGAAGGTGAACCGGTGGACGTCCAGACCGCGACACTCGACGTGCTGCTTGACGGGCATCCAGGCGTCGCACCGGACGTGCTTGTGATCGATGGCCAGGGCAGTGAACTCAAGTGCCTGCGCGGCGCCCACAAAACCATGCAGTCGGTACGGTTTTTGGAGTGCGAGGTTTCCACCGAAGCGCTCTACGAGGGCGGTGTTCTGTTCGACGAACTCAACGCCTACATCACAAAGCTCGGCTTTGTCAGGCGCACCACAGTGGTGCCCTGGCATGGCGATGTGGTGTATGAGCGCAAGCAACCGTCATGGCTGCGGCGGATATTCAACCGATTTATGCGGTAAGCGTTCAGTCTTCGACGCTGGTTGCCAGTGTCACCGGCTTGGGGCCGAGTCTGGACTGCGACTGACGTTCTTTCGACAGTGTCGCCTCGGGCTCGCGGGACTGCTCGAAGATGATCCTTCCACCAACGCCTGCAACCTCCATCAGCGCATTGCAGCTGCAGGTCGACGCTATCATCAACCCGAGCTCATGCAGATGTCGTTTGCGGTAGCAAAATACCGCCAGATGGGCGCGTTGCGCCTCGGGCAGTGCATTTGCAACCTCCACCGCGTTGGGCGGCGTTCCACCGGCAACTTCGGAGAAAATCTCTTCGGGGACCGGACAAAGCTCGTCTTCATAAGACGCAGAAGCAGGAAACACCATCACCCTCCTCCTCCATACTGGGCGCAACAGACCCTCATTCAACGGCCCAAGCAGTTAACAAGGGCTTAAGCGATTGCCGGGGATTTGATCATCTTGCGCCCGTGCGGGGTCACCGTTGCGGTGGTCAGAACGCCAAACTGAGCAAAACCGCGGCGGCAAGCGCTGCGAAGAACATGAGGCAGGCGCGGTCGAAAAACGCCACCGCGCGGACAATGTCGCCCGTTTCCGGGTCTTTGCCATCGCGACCCATATAGGCCAGATCCACGGACCGGCCCTCATAGCGGCGCGGCCCTCCCAGCCGGATACCGAGGGCGCCGGCCATCGACGCCTCGCTCCATCCCGCATTGGGCGACAGATGGTGTGGCGCATCGCGGCGGGCGGCACCCCAGGCCGCCGCGCCCGAGCGGCTTGCGCCCAGTGCCGCAGTGGCCGCGAATAGCGCAGCCGTCGCCCGGGCCGCCGGGATGTTGACCAGGTCGTCAAGCCGTGCTGCGGCGCGGCCGAAATGAAGATGCCGGTCCGATTTGTACCCGATCATGCTGTCGGCCGTGTTGATGGTCTTGTAGAGGGCAGCCCCCGGCAGACCGAAGACGACAAGCCACAACAAAGGCGCAATAACACCGTCCGACGCATTCTCTGCGAGGCTTTCTATGGCGCCTTTGGCAATTTCACTCTCATCGAGTGCGGCCGTATCGCGGCCAACGATGTGGCCGAGGGCGGCGCGCGCCTCGCCGATACCGCGGCCAAGGCCATCACGCACGGCCAGGACATGCTCGCGCAACGATTTGGACGCGACCAGAGGCACCGCGAGCAGGGCTTCCAGAAAAGCACCGCCGGGAAGACCGCGTAGCCACAAGGTGAGAGGAACGGTCAGAGCCGCGACGAGCGCCAGAACGGCCGCGAGCGCGGCTGTCCCCAGAAGTTTCCGCGCGACATCGCCGTCGCCATCGCGGTTCAGCAAGGCGTCGAGCCGCGCGATCAGCCAGCCGACCCATACTACCGGGTGCGAAACCACACGCTGCAACACCCGCGGCCAGCCGATAAAGCGCTCCACCGCAAAGGCGAGGAGCGCCACGGTCAAAGATGCAGAGCTGAACAGGAGGGCCTGAGCCATCGGTTGCATTCTCCTGCGGTGCCGGGCCCTCCTGGGGGACCGGGCTCGGGCGCGTCAGCGCACAAGATGCTCGGGACCATCGCTCGCGCGGCTTTCCCACCCGGAACGTTCCAGTTCGGGGGTCTCCGCCTCCTCCAGCGGCCAGCCGACGCAAAGATAGGCGACCAGCTGCCAGTCTGAAGGAACGTCGGCGGCGAGGCGGACATCGTCCGGCTCGAGGATCGATACCCATCCGACACCGAGACCAGAAGCGCGCGCGGCCAGCCAGAACGTGTGCACCGCTGTCACCACGGAATAGCGCAGCATTTCAGGCATGGTGCGGCGGCCGAGACCGCGGCCTTTTTCCGTCACCTCGTCGGCGAAAACGGCGAGATGAACCGGCGCCTCGTGCAGGCCCTCAAGTTTCAGGCGAGCGTAGTCGGTTCGCGCGGAACCGTCATAGGCGGCAAGGGCATCTGCGTTGCAGCGCTCAAACGAGGCAATGACCCGGTCGCGGCGCGCGGTGTCGCAGATCTCGACAAAGCGCCACGGCTGGCTCAGTCCGACGGATGGCGCATGGTCGGCAAGTCCCAGCAGGTAGGACAAGAGGCCTGGATCGACCGCGTCGGAGCGGAATTTCCGAACGTCACGGCGCCAGCGGATCAGGCGCTCCAGATCATCGCGGAATCTGTCGTCGAACGACGTCATTCCGCCACCTCCCGCGTCGCTGTTTTCATTGTGCGGTTGCCGGCCGTTGCCGCGATCTCCAGCAACAGGGCGATATCCATGTGCGTTTCCAGATGCCTTGCAAGATCGTCGAGCGTTTCGTCTATCGCGGCAGTGTAACCGAGTTCGTCGTCCGTTGCCGCTCCAAGTGATGCCAGATAGGCGCGGCGGAACCCGTCGGCGGTAAACATGCCGTGCAGATAGGTTCCCTCCACCAGGCCGCTGGTTGAGCGCGCGCCATCGGCCCGGCCCCCGACATCTGCGAAGGGGCGGGCACAATCGCCGCCATGGGTTACGCCGAGGTGCATTTCATAACCTTTGAAGGCAACGCCGCTTATGGCGTGAACGGCAGAAACATGCTGCAGGTTCTTAACCGGTTCCAGGGTCGTTTCGATATCGAGCAAGGCGAGACCCTCAACGGTTTCGGGGAAACCCTCGAGGCCTTGCGGGTCGTGAATGGCGCGCCCCAGCATCTGGTATCCGCCGCAGATCCCGAGCACCCGCCCGCCCCGGCGGACATGTGCCTTGAGATCGATATCCCAGCCCTGGGCACGCATATCCCTAAGGTCGCCGATCGTAGATTTCGATCCCGGCAGCAGCACTAGATCCGCATCGGCGGGGAGTGGTTCGCCCGGAGCGATAAACCGCACGCTCACCCCGCTCTCAAGGCGCAAGGGGTCGAGATCATCGAAATTAGCGATGCGCGACAGACGCGGCACGGCGATGACCAAAGGTCCGTCATCCCTCGGCACAGCCCGCTCCAGCGCCACGGCGTCTTCGGCGGGCAGCTTCGAGGCGTTGGCGAAATGCGGCACGACACCAGCACATGGCCGTGCCGTGGCCTCTTCAAGATACCGCACACCTTCGTCGAAAAGAGAAATATCGCCCCTGAAATTGTTCACCGCGAAGGCCCTGATAAGCTCCGCGTCTTCTTGCGCAATCACATTCAGGGTGCCGACCAGACTGGCGATGACGCCGCCGCGGTGGATGTCGCCCAATAGCAGTACCGGCACGCCGGCGGCATGGGCAAACCCCATATTCGCGATGTCGCCATCGCGCAGGTTGATTTCCGCCGGGCTGCCCGCACCCTCGACGAAGACCAGATCCGCGGTGTCCCGGAGTGCTTCGAAGCTCGCCAGCACCTGCGGGAAAAACCTGTCGCGCTCGGCCATGAAGCTGCGCGCATCAAGCGTCGCCGTGCGTTGCCCGCGCACAATCACCTGGGCACCCCTGTCGGTCTCGGGCTTGAGCAGAAGCGGGTTCATATCGCACACTGGATCAACGCCACAGGCGAGCGCCTGTAGCGCCTGGGCACGGCCGATCTCGCCGCCATCAACGGTTACGGCGGCATTGTTGGACATGTTCTGCGGCTTGAATGGCCGCACCGCCATACCGCGCCGGAAGCACGCCCGGCAGAGACCGGCGACGATCAGCGACTTGCCGACATCGGAGCCCGTTCCCTGAACCATGAGGGCGGCGGTCATGCCGGCACCTCCATGTCGATGACATGGGCGTAGGAACCCATCACGGAGCCGCGTTTTGCGCCAATGGCTCCAAGATCGTTGCCGGACGAGTCAGCCGCCGTAAACAGGCTCTCGCAAGCGCCCTGATGCGCAAGCACCGAGTAATGAAACTCATGACCGCGCAGTGCGCCCGGCCAAGGCAGTGCACCGGTCTGTTCAAGGCGGCGGTAGCCAAGCTGCAGTTTGCGTTCGGCAAAGCTCGTGTGGACCGGCAGGAGCCCCGCCATTGCATGATCCTCACCATCGGCGCCGGTGAGCTGGTCGCCGAGCACCATGAAGCCACCGCACTCGCCATAGACCAGAGCGCCGCGGGTAGCCGCCTGTTTCAGTCCGTCCAGAAACGTCGTGTTTGCGGCGAGCCGCCCGGCGTGCAGTTCCGGATAGCCGCCCGGCAGGAAGACGGCGCCGGCGACCGGCGGCGCCTCATCGGCAAGCGGTGAAAAGATTGAAATCTCAGCCCCCTGCCGGTGCCAGCCCTCAAGCAGGTGCGTGTAAGCGAAACCAAAAGCCTCATCGCGCGCGACCGCGATGGTCTGGGCGAGCGGCGGCAAAGCCGGTGCGGGTTCCAGCGCGGCGGGCAGCGGCCCCGCAAGCGCTGCAAAACGGTCAAGATCGATGTGATCGGCAACCAGGCCGGCGGCGAGCGAGATGAAGGTTTCAAGTTCAGGATGTTCGCCAGCCTGCACCAGACCGAGATGGCGCGACGGCAGATCGAGGCCCTGGGCATTGGGGATGGCGCCGAGCACCGGGATCGAACGATCCATCAGAGCCGCCTCTATCATGTCCGCGTGGCGCGGGCTGCCGGTGCGGTTGAGGATGACGCCGGCAAGTCGGCAATCGTCGCGGAAGGTGGCAAAACCATGCACCAGCGCGGCGGCCGATTGCGCCTGGGTGCGCACATCGAGCACCAGCACGACGGGCAGTTTCAAAAGCGCGGCAAGATCGGCCGTGGAGCCGAACCCCTGCACCGGGCCGTCGAACAGGCCCATGACACCCTCAACAACGCACAGGTCGAGATCCTGCGCGGCGGCATTCAAAAGGCAACGCACGTGATCATGGCGCATCGCCCAGCCATCGAGATTGACGCATGGCCGCCCGCATGCCGCTTCGTGGTAACGCGGGTCGATATAGTCGGGCCCGACCTTGGCGGAGACGAGTTGCCGCCCGCCGCGCGACAGCGCGCGCAAAAGCCCAAGCGTCGCCACGGTCTTGCCGGACCCGGAAGACGGTGCCGCGACAACGATGCCCGACGCGTCAGCCAAGACGGTTCTCCCGCAGGGCTTCGCCGTACCAGTCCAGCATGTCGCGAAACCCGACCACATGCCCGACAACCACGATGGCGGGCGTCGGCAGGTTCTCTTCTGTAGCAATTCGTCCGGCATCGCCAAGCGTCGTTTCATAGACGCTCTGACCGGGCAGAGAGGCGTTCGACACAATGGCGACCGGATCGTCCCCGGCGCGGCCGGCCTCAAGCAGCTTGGCCGCAATGCCGTCCAGATTTTTCACCGCCATGTACATGACGATAACCGGCGATGCGGTGGCAATGGCGCCCCAGTCGACCCCGGCGGGCACTTCACCGTTTGAGTCGTGGCCGGTGAGGAAAATGACCGAATGGTTGACGTCGCGGTGGGTTGCCGGAATGCCGGCATAGGCGAGCCCGCCAACGCCCGACGAGATGCCCGGAACGATGCGGAAAGCAACGCCGGCGCGCGCCAGCGTCTGACATTCCTCACCGCCTCTTCCGAAGATGAACGGGTCGCCGCCCTTGAGCCGCAGAACCTTGCGGCCTTCCTGCGCCAGTTCCACCAGTCTGAGCGATATATCGCGTTGTTTGGATGACGGCTTGCCGCCGCGTTTGCCGGCGTACTCGACGGTCACACCAGGACGCACCCATTTCAGGATTTCCGCATCGACGAGCGCATCGTAAACGACAATGTCGGCCTGCTGGAGGGCGTGATAGCCAAGCAGGGTCAACAGGCCGGGGGCCCCTGGTCCGGCGCCGACGAGCCAGACCGTTCCGGCATCGAACGAGGGAAACGGTGCACTATCCAGTCGCGCAAAACCCGCCGCGGTGGCACCATCGCCACCCAAATCGGGATCGTCCTTCGATGAATTGATCGACATTGTTCGCGCAAAGCCCGTTTGGCCCGGGGGTCCTTGACATTTATTCGGTGCAGACCCGGTTCACGCCGTTGTATACAGCGTGATTATGACCCAGGCCAGCAACGAAGACACGCGGCAATTGAGGCGCGGCTGGACCACCGGCGCTTGCGCCACAGCGGCGGTTCGCGCTGCATATGCGGCATTGCTGGACGGTGCGTTTCCAGATCCCGTGCAGATCGTGCTGCCGAGGGGCGAGACACCGTCATTCGCGCTGGCGGTGGAGGAATTGGGCGACGCATTCGCCCGCGCAGGCATCGTCAAGGATGCCGGAGACGATCCCGATGTCACCCATGGCGCGCTCATAATCGCGACCGTGCGGCGCGGAGAAGAGGGCGCGGGCGTGACATTCCATGCCGGGACCGGGGTCGGCACGGTGACGAAGGAAGGTCTGCCGATACCGCCCGGCGAACCGGCGATAAACCCGGTGCCGCGCCAGATGATGCGCGATGTCGTGGCCCAGCTTGCGGCGCAACACAAAGATGCGGGCGACATCGCCATCGAAATCTCCATTCCCAACGGCGAAACGCTTGCCGGGAAGACCTGGAACCCACGGCTCGGTATCGTCGGCGGGCTTTCGATCCTCGGCACCACCGGTATCGTGCATCCGTTTTCCTGTTCAGCCTGGATCCACTCGATCCACCGCGGCATCGACGTGGCAAAGGCCGAAGGGCTGACCCATGTGGCAGGCGCCACGGGATCGACATCGGAGGCCGCCGCGCAGAAGCTTCATGGCTTGAGCGATCAGGCAATGCTCGACATGGGCGACTTCGTCGGCGGCATGTTGAAGTATCTGCGCAAACATCCCGTTGAGCGGGTGACCATCGCCGGCGGCTTCGGCAAGATGACAAAGCTCGCGCAAGGGTTCCTCGACCTTCATTCAGGCCGCAGCCAGGTCGATTTCGACTGGCTGGCCGCCGCCGTCAAATCACTTGGCGCCGACGAAAGCATCTGCGAAAGCGCACGCACCGCCAACACGGCGGCGCAGGTTCTGAGCGATGCGGCAGCAGCCGCACCGGGGCTTGCGGACTACGTCGCCGGACAGGCGCTCTCATCGGCACGAAATACCTTGCGCAATGCACCGGTCCTGATCGACATCGCGGTGATCGACCGTGCCGGCGCCGTCATCGGGCGCGCCCGGGAGGATGGGTGAGTGGCGTGGGTTCTGATCCTCGGCGGCACGCGCGAAGCGCGCATGCTCGCAGAGCTCCTCACAAGCGTGCCGGGCCTTGATGTCACAACATCGCTTGTCGGGCGCACGCGCGAGCCGGCTCTTCCTGAAGGCGCGGTTCGGACCGGCGGATTTGGTGGCGCGGTGGGGCTCGCCGACTATTTGCGGGCAGAAAACATCGCCCTCGTTGCCGACGCCACGCATCCCTTTGCCGGGCAAATCAGCCGGAATGCAGTTACGGCCTGCGACACTGCAGGAGTTCCCTATGTGCGGCTTGAGCGCCCGGCATGGACGCCACGGCCCGGTGACGACTGGCAGCGCGTGGCAGGCATTCAGGCGGCTGCGGATGTTCTGGAGTCCGGTGCCACCGCACTGGTGACTGTCGGGCGTCAGGAGCTTGCGCCTTTCTTTGCACGAGGTGACCTTCGCTGTGTAGCGCGCATGATCGAGCCGCCGGAGATTGCCGTCCCCGGGAACTGCAAAATCATTCTCGCCCGACCGCCCTTTACGGAAGAGCAGGAGCGCACCCTGTTCTACGCCGAAGACATTTCGGTGCTGGTCACAAAAAACTCAGGTGGGACTGCAACAGCAACAAAACTCGAAGCGGCTCGCAATGCCGGTCTGCCCGTCATCATGGTTGAACGCCCGGCGCTGCCGGACGCAGAAACGGCGTCCGACGCGGAAACGCTTGCCGATGTCATTGCAGCCCGGCTCGGCTAATACCAAGGGCGGCAATTGTTGACCCATTTCACCGGGATGATTTTGCCCTCCGGCAAGGCGCGTACTGCGCTGCGGTACAGGTACCGTAAGCAGTACGCAACGCTGCGGGAGGGCAAAAGAACCCGGCCTGCGGTGGGCCATTCCGGCCCGTCGACCGCGTTGCGGGCCCTGTCCGATACACCGCATCGCGCTGCGGCCCGCGCCTCCTCGCGCTCGCTGTATTGGCCATTGAATTGGTTAAATAATGGCCGCCCTTGGTATAATCCCCTATCCTCCAGATGGTTTGACATGATTGGCCTAATGGATTCTGGTTTGTTTAAGAAAATCAACTCACAAGGTGGACTTTATGTCGGGATTTCAGGGTGATGTTACGGGTGAACCGATTTCAACACCTTTGAAGATCGAATTTGACCGGCGTTTGAAGCTTCAGTTCCATGGTGCAATGCTGAGTTCAGACGGTGGGTTGATGATGTTTCGTAAGTTCGACGATGCCCTCGGCCGGACCGAGATGGCATCGTGGGAGTTGCGCGATAGCCGCACCGGCAAGAACTCTCGCCATAATCTGCTCGCTATGTTCCGCCGGTCCGTCTTTGGTCGGCTTGCCGGATGTGAAGATGTCAATGATGCCGGGCGGCTCAGTCGCGATCCAGCAATGCGGGCCATTACGGGAACAAAGGACTTTGACCGGCCCGCAGCTTCGGAGAGTCAGATGGGCCGGTTCGAGACAGGCACACTCCCAAGCAGCAAGAATTTGACGGCGCTGGCAAATCTCAACGGCAAGTGGATTGACCGGGTTCAGCGTTTGCGCGGATCGACCAATCTGTTCCTTGATATCGATAGTTCCGAAAGCCCGGTGTACGGCGAGCAGGAAGCCTCAGTGGTCTTGGAAAAAGGAGGCGTTTATGCCAACAATTCGATCTGACCCAGCCTCATCCGGGATATATCGGCTATATGGTGACGGTAAATCGCCCGTAACGCAGAGAGGTATGACATGACGCTTCACATTCGACTGGCGTTGACCGTGTGTTTGTTTGCATCCGTTTCGCTGATACAGGCCAAACCTGCCGCAGCCACATCGCTGAGCGGAACCTGCTCAAACTGGACCGAGATTACGATGGACGACCCGGTGCAAGAAGAAGCGGTTTGTACCTCGCTCATGGGTGATGGCTGGCATCGGTTCCCGAGCGATGATGGGTGCATCGTTTGCCATCCCGACCAATGGACCGAGGCGTCGCCATTGCCCGACGACGACTCAGACAGTACCGAAGTTTCCGAAATCTGGTCCGGCCAAGGGTCCTTGCCGTCACCCGAGGTTGCCAACGGCTCGGAAATCGCCTGGGCTGTCGATTGCAGGGACGGCACCTACATGTGGATACGCTGGGATGAGAGCGCAAAAGAGTACTACTATCGGGTGAAATCGACAGGCGAAATGTGGACGACGGTCAACTACGCACAGGCCCATCACGACGTCTGCAGGTAACGAGCGTTCTCTCCACGTTCGATGTTCCTGCCTGATTTTCTTGCTGAACGCGTCGTGTTAGTTCGCGGTTGGCGGAATTTCACCCAGGCTGTAGGGCGGGAGGATCTTCATGGGCGATCGCGACACCTGATGCACATGCGTGTTCGCCGTCAGCACCAACCGGACAGATTGAGCTGATTGCATAAGAGATGGTTTCTGGCTCATCGTAACCCTGCAAGGGACAACGATGACGAACAGAGACAAGCGCCATCCGGACAGCGTTGAGAAGGCCGTCCGGGATATCCGCACTAATTTATCGGTCTCGTCAACGCCCGCTGTGCAAGCTCTGAGCATGCGTTCGTGAGCGATCTTCCAACACGCAATGCCACCGGGGTTGTGCCGGCCGGCAAGTTCGGCAACCATGCCTCGCGCTGGCGACGGTCTGGACCACTTATGGAAGCCGCTTGACGGCACCGTTCCCGCCAGGGACCGCGCACGGTTGGCCGTGGCCGGCAAATGGATAAGGACCTCCGACATGGGCACCCCCGTATACGACTGGATATCCCATCATGCGAACCATGCACCGGAGGACGAAGCACTCGTCGACCTCCATAGCGGTCGCCGCTACAGCTATCGCGAGTTCGATGGCCGTGTGGGGCGCATTGCGGGATATCTGCGCGACGGATTGAGCGTGTCGCCGGGCGACCGCGTTGCGGTGCTCGCGGCCAACTCGTCGGACATCTTCGAAATCCAGTTTGCGTGTTTCCGCATCGGTGCCGTATTCGTGCCGCTGAACTGGCGGCTCGCGGTTACCGAGCTGTCTTATATCGCCGCCGATGCCAGCCCCAAAGTACTGCTGTCGGACGAGGACAACTGGAAGACCAGCCAGGAACTCAAGGCATCCGCAGGCATCGCTCATCTGATCGATATGCGGGGGGACGGTGGCGAAAGCGCCTTTGAGACCGGCATCAAGGATGCCGACCCCGTTGTCACGATGGTCCAGCAGACACATGACGACATCTGCACCATCCTCTACACATCCGGCACCACCGGACGACCGAAGGGGGCAATCATCACCCACGGCATGGTGTTCT
This sequence comes from Hyphomicrobiales bacterium, assembly GCA_021775755.1. Taxonomy (GTDB): domain Bacteria; phylum Pseudomonadota; class Alphaproteobacteria; order Rhizobiales; family JAJFHB01; genus JAJFHE01. The sequence continues at coordinate 21,322 of JAJFHE010000048.1, forward strand.
GGAATGCCATCAATCTCGGCATCCCGTTCAGCCTGACGTCCAACACGGTGTTCCTGACGGTGCTGCCGCTGTTCCATTCGGCGGGCCTCAACTGTCATGCCAACCCGGTGCTTCACACCGGCGGTTGCGTTGTGGTCATGCGTGCCTACGACCCGGCCGAGACGCTCGCCCTGTTCGACAGCGAAGAGGCGGGCATCACGCATTTCTTCGGCGTGCCGGCGATCTACATGTTTATGGCGCAGCAGCCGCAGTTCGCCGAGACGGATCTGTCGCGGATCGAAGGTGCCGGTGTCGGCGGCGCGCCCATCTCGACCGCCCTCATCGAGGCGTGGACGACACGCGGCGTCAAGCTGCAGCAGGGCTACGGCATGACCGAAACAAGCCCCGGCGTCATGTTCTTGAAGGCATCGGACTGCGAACGCAAAATCGGCTCGGCGGGAAAGCCCGTGCTTCACAACGAGCTGCGCGTTGTCGATCCGGAAGGCAACGACGTCGAGCCCGGTGAGGTCGGCGAACTTTGGGTGCGCGGTCCCAACATCACGCCTGGCTACTGGAACAAGCCCGACGAGACGGCGCAGGCGATCACCGATGGCTGGCTGCACACGGGCGATGCCACACGCGTCGATGAGGAAGGGTTCTACTACATCGTCGACCGCTGGAAGGACATGTACATCTCCGGCGGCGAGAATGTTTACCCAGCAGAGGTCGAGGAAGTCCTCTATCAGCTGCCCGGCGTCGTCGAAGCCGCGGTCATTGGCGTCGAAGACGAAAAGTGGGGCGAAGTGGGCCGCGCCGTCATCGTGCTGTCGGAGGGGACGGAGCTTACCGAGGCCGATGTCATTGACTACTGCACCGGCAAGATCGGCAATTACAAGCTGCCCAAGTCAGTCGTTTTCACCGACATTCTGCCGCGCAATGCTACGGGCAAGGTGCTGAAGCAGGAGCTGCGGGCAGCATTCGGGTGATGCGCCGGCGCTGCGGCGCGCAACGCATCTGCACCATTTAGAAAGCTGCCGCCGTGATACCCTGGTCCAATCTTGCAACTGCGGAAATGCCCGATGGCGGTGGCACGCTTCGCCTCAAGCAGCGCGGCACCGAATTTTCAATCATGCTCGGCACCAACGAGCTGATGAACAGCCGCTTGAGCGGCTCCGAAGAGGCGCTCGCCACACTGTCATGCGACATGCTTCAAGGCCGCGAGCACCCGCAGATCCTGATCGGCGGTCTCGGCATGGGCTTCACCTTGCGTGCGGCCCTTGCCGCGCTGGGCGAGGATGCCTCTGTCACTGTCGCGGTGCTGGTGCCTGCCGTTGTGGCATGGGCTCGAGGCCCTATGCGCGAGCTCTTCGGCGATTGTCTGGACGATCCACGCGTCAGCATCTGCGAGGGCGATGTCCGGCGCCAGATAGGGGCGGCCAATGCTGCTTATGACGCGATCCTGCTTGATGTCGACAACGGCCCCGAGGGCCTCACGCGCAAAGCCAATGACGACATTTACAGCGCCGCCGGTTTGAGCGCGGCGCACGCGGCCTTGCGTCCCGGCGGGGTGCTGGCCGTGTGGTCATCGGGGCCGAACAGGGAATTCACGCAACGCCTCGAACGAACCGGCTTCGACACAAACGAGGTCAAGGTGCGCGCCCGCGGCAAGCGCGGGGCGCGGCACGTTATCTGGCTGGCGGCCAAAAGGCTCTAGGCGGCCGGCAGCCTTTTGTGACTGCCGTCGCAGAACGGTTCGTTGCCGGTCTGCTTGCAGGTGCAGAAGTACTTTGTTTCCGATGCCTCCGCCGTCCATTTTACGGGCGTGAACCCTGTATCCTTGTGGCTGCCGTCGCAAAACGGCTGGTTCTGCGATTGCCCGCAGCTGCACCAGAAATAGCCCTTGCCCTCCTCGACATCGACTGCGATGGGGGCGGTGCCCGCAACTGTTCCTTTGGCCATACGATCGGTCCTTCCGATTGGTGTGAACGATGGGTTTCCTTTTCAGCCGAAGCTGAAGGCGCTTTCGATGGCGCCCATGACGTGATCTTCAAGTGTCTTGTGCCCGGGGTCGGAGCCGGCCGCGCCGGCGGCGACATGCAGCGGGATCAGGTGCTCCTCGCGCGGGTTGGAATCGCGGGCGCCCGGCGCGCGGTCCCACCCGGCAAGCAAACGGTCGCGCTCAAGCGGGTCGGGTCGCGTCGCGGCATCGCTCAGCCAGCGGTCGAACTCCACGCCCTGCGGAACCCCTCCCCCGCCGCCGCCCCGGACGGACTGCATCAGGACCTGCATGTTGTGGTAGGTGTTGCCCGAGCCGATGATCAGAACGCCTTCATCGCGCAGCGGCGCCAGCGCCCGGCCGGCGGCCAGATGCGCATCGGCATCGAGATCGGCCCGCAGGCTGAGTTGTACGGTCGGAATGTCCGCCCCGGGGAACGCGACCTTTAACGGCACGAAGACACCATGGTCAAAGCCGCGCTGGTTTTCATAGCCGCAGGGAAACCCGGCGGCCTCCAGCAAATCGTGCACGCTCTCCGCCAGCGCCGGATCGCCGGGTGCGGGCCAGGTCAGCTCGTAGGTATGGGGCGGAAAGCCGCCGTAATCGTACAATAACGGGGGTGCTGGATTGTGCTGCACCGTGAACTCGCGTTCCTCCCAATGCCCGGAGACCACCAGCAAAGCCGTTGGTTGTTGCGGCAGGCTGCCGGGCAGGTCCTGCAGAAATTTGCGCTGTCGGTCCCAGGCATCGGGTGGATTCCAGTCCATGAAAAAGCACGGGCCGCCACCGTGCGGAATGAACATCGTGGGCATTCGGCTCATGTCGCGCTTCCTTCAGGCCAATTTTGAGGAGCAATCTAATTCGAGGTGCGATTCATATCGAGGGGCAACCGATGTGGCTTGCCGCAACGCGCCCGCCATCGTAGTATTAATAATCAATCTGCTTTCAAAAGAAAAGTAGGCACTGAAAAGTAACTATCTAACCAGATCGTGCGCCGATGAAACAATCTACACCTTCCGCCTGTCCCATGGACTCGATCCTGCGTCTGCTGATGGGACCATGGACAACTTATATACTGTGGGTCCTGAGGGATCAGGGGGCGCAGCGCTTCGGCGTGCTGAAACGTGCCGTGCCCGGCATATCGAGCCGGGTACTGACCGAGAGGTTGCGCATGCTGCAGGACGCCGGCGTGATCTGGCGCGAACAGACACAGACCATTCCGCCCGCGGTCACCTACGGCCTTACCGCGCGCGGTGATGAGCTTGGAACGGTACTCGACTCACTTAAGGACATCGCCACGCGTTGGCAGGCCGAAGGAACCTTCGGCGAGCGCATGGTGGCGGCCGAATAGCGGGTGTCGGGTAAGTTGCCGGCCCGCCCACAGTTTACGGAGCAGGCCGGCAATTACCGATAAGCCGCGGGCCAGCCGGCTGCGCCAAGCCCGGGCAATGGGACTAGAACTGTCCCAAATAGGTGTCGAGGATCTTGTTGAATTCGTCCGGGCGCTCCCAGAACATCAAATGCTTGCCGAGATACTCGGCCTGCGCGCTCGGTGTGTTCGCCTGGATCCAACGGTCCGCCACCTCACGCCACTCTTCTCTGGTGACATAGAGCAGCGGGATATTTCCCTCAAGCGCCACAAGGTCTTCACTGTAATCAAGGTAGAACCCGGTCGCGTTGAGCACCGATGCGACGGTTCCAGATGTCATGTTTGCGATGTTCGTCACCCACGCGATGTTCTCAGGCGATGGGTCTTCAAGCATCCATTTGGCGAATTCCACGATGACCGTTTGACGGTCCTCGTTAATGCCCTCGGTGAACCACCGCGAATAGCCGTCGGAATCGTCACTCAGATACCACACCCATTCCTCATAGCTGGCTCCGGATACATCGGGGCCGGTGTCGATGAGGATCATGCCGGCGAGCTTATCGGCACCGAACTGATCGAGGTAGGCGAGCTGTTCCGTGACGCCGTAAGACCAGCCGGCAAGGATGACCTTGTCGAGTTTCAGGGCATCGATCAGAGCCGCCAGGTCTCGTCCATGCTGCTGGTAAGTATGACCCTCCACGGGGCTTGACGAACGGCCCTGCCCGCGTGGGTCGTAGGTGAGAGCGGTGAAGTCGGTGGACCCTTCGAAATGCGCAAGCTGGTGAACGAACACATCCGTCGACATGGTCCAGCCGGGAATGAATACAATCATCGTCGCGCCGCTGCCCGACGTCTCGTAGTGAATCGTGAGATCGCTGCTCAAAGCAACGTACTCGGCCCTGGCGCCGCCGATAAAACACGTCAGCGCAATAGTAACCGCCGCCAAAATTCTGTGCATTTAACCCTCCCAAAGCGCGCTGCGAAGGCTTCAGCTCTCCGCCCCGCTCACAATTGTCCTTATCCAAAATCGTCCCCGTCAAAAGGACGGGTTGCGGGAATATGGCAGAAAATTGAAATACTTTCAAATTTTTATATTATTCTCAATTTTTTGAATTACCGTTCTCCTGCAATTGTGAACGCACCGCGGAAATGCTACGCAAGCGCTGAGGCGCCTTACAAAGATTTTGCCATTGCCGGACCACCGCTGCATGAGAACCAACATTCGCGAATTGAGACGCAGGGAGCTTATCGAGGCGACGCGCGACGTAATCGCCGAGTGCGGGTTCGAAGCCGCCACGATCGCGAAGATATCCAGCAGAGCCGGTTTTTCGATGGGCTATCTGCACCACCACTTCTCAGGGAAAGATGAACTGCTGGCTGAAACGATCCGGGTTCTCTATGGGGATATGAGGACTTATTTGGCTGAAGCGCTGCCGCGCGCGAACGATCCGGTGGAGCGCATTCTGATCCTGCTCGACGCCAACTTCAGAACACAACAATACACCCGGGAGAATGCCTTCGCGTGGGTGTCGTTTCTCGCCCGGGTTCCGTTCAACCCGGAGTTCGTCCGCCTGCAAACCATGATCGAGCGACGGCTGTTCAGCAATTTCATGCACGACTTCCGGAAGCTTCTGCCGGAAGATAAAGCCCTGGCGGCGGTCGAAGAGATCGGAACGCTGATCGATGGATATTGGGCACGGCTGGCCGTGTCGCCCGACTCGATCAATTCCGAGCAGGCCTTGGAAAAAATGTGGACCGTAACCGACAGACTGTTGAACGGCAGGGTCCAGCCATACCTTGACGGGCGCTAAAGTATCCCCGGCAAATTCAGCCCTTTCTCGCGCGCGCAGTCTTGTGCGATCTCGTAGCCCGCATCGGCGTGGCGCATGACGCCGGTGGCCGGGTCGTTCCACAGCACGCGGGCGAGGCGCGCGTCGGCTTCTTGCGTGCCGTCGCAAACGATGACCATTCCGGCGTGCTGGGAATAGCCCATGCCAACGCCGCCGCCGTGGTGCAGCGACACCCAGGTGGCACCCGCGGCGGTGTTGAGGAGCGCGTTGAGGAGCGGCCAGTCGGAGACGGCGTCGGTGCCGTCCTTCATGGCTTCGGTCTCGCGGTTGGGGCTGGCGACGGAGCCGGAGTCCAGATGATCGCGGCCGATGACAATGGGGGCTTCAAGTTCGCCATTACGCACCATCTCGTTAAAGGCGAGGCCGAGTTTGTCGCGCTGGCCCAGGCCCACCCAGCAGATGCGGGACGGCAGGCCCTGGAAGTGGATGCGCTCGCGCGCCATGTCGAGCCAGTTGTGGAGGTGCGGATCGTCGGGGATCAGTTCCTTCACCCTGGCGTCGGTCTTGTAGATGTCTTCCGGGTTTCCGGAAAGCGCGACCCAGCGGAACGGCCCGACACCGCGGCAGAACAGCGGGCGGATATAGGCCGGCACGAAACCTGGAAAATCGAAGGCGTTTTCAACGCCGGTGTCGAAAGCGACCTGGCGGATGTTGTTGCCGTAGTCGACTGTCGGGATGCCCTGCTCGTGGAAAGCGAGCATGGCGCGCACGTGTTCGGCCATGCTGTTGCACGCCGCCTTGACGGTGCCTTCGGGATCGCGCGCGATGCGGTCTTCCCATTCGCCGAGCGTCCAGCCTTTGGGCAGGTAGCCGTTCAGCGGGTCGTGCGCGGCGGTCTGGTCGGTGACCGCGTCGGGTTTGACGCCACGTCGTACCAGTTCGGGAAACACGTCCGCCGCGTTGCCGAGGAGGCCGACGGAAACCGCCCTGCCCTCCGCGCAGGCCTTGTCGATAATGGCGAGGGCTTCATCGAGATCGTTGGCGCTTTCATCGAGGTAACCGGTGCGCAGGCGCATATCGATGCTGGACGGGCGGCATTCGACGGCGAGCATCGAGGCGCCGGCCATGGTCGCGGCAAGCGGCTGGGCGCCGCCCATGCCGCCGAGCCCGGCGGTGAGGATCCACTTGCCCTTGAGCGATCCGCCAAAATGCTGGCGGCCCATTTCCACGAAGGTCTCGTAAGTGCCCTGCACAATGCCCTGACTGCCGATATAGATCCACGAGCCCGCGGTCATCTGGCCGTACATCATGAGGCCCTTCTTATCGAGTTCGTTGAAGTGCTCCCAGTTGGCCCACTCAGGCACGAGGTTTGAATTGGCGATGAGGACGCGCGGGGCGTCGGGATGGGTGCGGAAGACGCCGACCGGCTTGCCCGACTGAACAAGCAGCGACTCGTCGCCTTCGAGATTCTTCAGGCTCTCGACAATCTTGTCGAAGCTTTCCCAGTCGCGCGCTGCCCGGCCAATGCCACCGTAAACAACCAGCTCCTGCGGCCGCTCGGCAACGTCAGGATCGAGATTGTTCATGATCATGCGCATGGGCGCTTCGGTGAGCCAACTCTTGGCGGTGATCTCCGGTCCGTGCGGGGCGTGAATTTCGCGGGTATTGTCGATGCGGTGTCCAGCTTCAGCCATGGCGGCCTCCTCGTTCTTCTCTTCAGGCGCCAGGTTCCGTGCCCAGGCGACCCAGTGTGTTCGTGGCGTAAGCGCCGCGCAGTTCGTATCGGCTTGAGGGGTAGATCAGTACTGCGGAGGAGGCGACCTTGCCGCCCGACCAACTGCGCCGGTGCAGAGCGAGGCAGGGCTCGCCCTCCGCGATGTTCAACAGATTCTGTTGCGCCGATGAAGGGAGGATTGCCTGAACGACATGTTCGAGCCGCTCAACGCCCGCTACCTTCAAAAGGTATTCGGTCGGCGTCAGCTTGGTGAAATCCTGCGCCGGAAAGTCGGGAGCCACCGCTGGATTTACGAAGCGTTCCTCAAGCTGCACCGGCACACCGTTTTCGGAATGCACGGCAACAATGTGGAAGAGCTCCATGCCGTCGGCGGCCTCGAAACGCTCGGCCAGTTCAGCGCGGGCGGTGAGCGTGTGCAACGCGATCACCTCGCACGAATGGATGCCGCCGCGCTCGGCGATTTCATCGGCAATGTTCATGATGTCGATGAGGCTGGTCTGGCGCGGCTGTTCGCGCACGAAGGTGCCGACGCCGGCGACACGCGACAGATAGCCGTCGCGGGCAAGTTCGCGAAGGGCGCGGTTGACCGTCATGCGCGAGATGCCGAACTCATCGACGAGTTTGTTCTCGGACGGAATGCGGTGTCCGGTGGGCCAGTCGTCGGAGCGGATGCGCTCCAGAATGTGGTCCTTGATGCGCCGGTAAAGCGGCTGAGGTGTGCCGCCCACGCCGAGCATAACCTCACTCATTGCACAGCTCCCGCACCATCGACGCTGCCGCGCACGAGGGAACCGCTCTTGAAGACGGCGGCACACGGGTTGGCGCCAAGCGGATAGCAAAGCTCGCCCGGACCTTCGATGTCCCACAGCGCGATGTCCGCCTTCTGCCCTGCCTCAAGACGTCCGCGATCCTCGAACCCGAGCGCGCGCGCGGCATTGACGGTAACGCCGTGCAGGGCTTCTTGCGGTGTCAGGCGGAAGAGCACGCAAGCCATATTCATGGCCGACAGCAGCGAGTTGACCGGCGAGGAGCCGGGGTTGAGATCGGTGGCGACGACGATCGGAACGCCCGCCTCGCGCAGAAGATCGACCGGAGGTTCCTTTGTTTCGCGCAGGTAGTAAAAGGCGCCGGGAAGGATCACCGCGGCGGTGCCCGCATCGGCCATCGCGGCAACGCCGTCGGCATCGAGATATTCAAGATGGTCGGCCGAAAGGGCGCCAAAACTGGCGGCGAGTTTCGTACCGCCGAGATTGCTGAGTTGTTCGGCGTGAAGCTTGACCGGCAGTTCATGTGCCTCCGCCGCCTCGAACACCCGCTTGGTTTGTTCGACGGAAAACGCGATGTTTTCGCAAAAACCATCGACCGCGTCGGCCAGCCCATCGCGGACGGCGGCCGGCAGCATCTCGGTACACACCAGATCGATGAACTCATCGGAGCGGCCAGCAAATTCCGGCGGCAGGGCGTGGGCGCCGAGAAAGCTCGTGACCACATCGATGTCGGGCGCTTCGCCGAGCGCCCGAGCGACGCGAAGCATCTTGCATTCGGTTTCGGTGTCGAGCCCGTAGCCCGACTTGATTTCAACCGTAGTGACGCCTTCGGCCTTGAGATATCCAAGCCGCCGGGCCGCCGAGGCAAAAAGCTCGTCTTGCGATTCCCTGCGCGTTGCAGCGACCGTTGAGACGATACCGCCGCCGCGCCGTGAAATTTCCGCGTAGGGCACGCCATTGAGGCGTTCTTCGAACTCGTTTGCGCGGTTGCCGCCATAAACGAGGTGCGTGTGACAGTCGATGAGCCCGGGCGTTGCGACCCGGCCTCCCCCATCGACAATCTGCACGCCCGGATCGCTTGCAAGGCCCGCGTCTATGGCCTTTTCAGGTCCGGCCCACGTGATTTCATCGCCGGAAATAACCAAAGCACCATTTTCGACCAGACCGTAAGGCGCGCCGCCACCGGCCATTGTGGCGAGGCGTATGTTGCGCAAAATTGTGTGAGTATCGCCCTGCGGCATGTCCGGCACTCCGTTTGAGCGTGTCTGCCGCCCGGAAAGGCGGTGGGTCCCGCAAAAAAATATGTTGCCTGTATAAGGCTGTATATACTAATTTCGGAAAATGACAATACGCAAGCTCCATTTTGACAGCGCGCTCCTGCCCTCCGGGTGGCAAAACGACGTCACGATCGCAGTGGATGACGGGGGCAACATAAGTTCAGTTGATTCCGAGATTGCGGATGCCGGGGCACATCATGTGGCGGGCGCGGCCCTGCCCGGCGTGCCGAATGTGCATTCGCACGCCCACCAGCGCGCCATGGCGGGGCTCGCGGAGCGCGCCGGCCCGGATCGCGACAGTTTCTGGACCTGGCGCGAGGTGATGTACGGCTTTCTCGCGCGCATGACGCCGGATGACCTGCAGGCCATCGCCGCGCAGCTTTATGTGGAGATGCTGAAGTCGGGCTTCACATCGGTCGGCGAGTTCCAGTACCTGCATCACGGACCCGGTGGCACGCCTTACGGCGAAACGGCGGAAATGTCGTTGCGCACGCTCGATGCCGCCGACCATGCCGGCATCGGCATCACCAGCCTACCGACGCTTTATGCCTATGGCGGCTTCGGCGGCGCCGAACCCAACCCGCGGCAGGAACGCTTCCTCAACGGCGCGGACCGCTATCTCGACATCGTATCGAGCCTGCACAAACGCTCCCAAGGCAACCCGAACCACGGGCTTGGCATCTCGCCCCATTCCCTGCGCGCGGTGACGTCTGAACTGCTCGGAGAAGTAATCGCCGGCCTTGATGCCCTCACAGAGAACGCGCCGATCCACATTCACATTGCCGAACAAGTGCGCGAAGTCGAGGACTGCATTGAGTGGTGCGGCAAGCGGCCCGTTGACCTCCTCATGGAGACCTTCGATGTCGGCGACAGATGGTGCCTCATACACGCAACCCATATGAGCGATGACGAAACCCGGGCAGTCGCAGCCAGCGGTGCCGTGGTCGGCCTCTGTCCGGCGACGGAAGCCAATCTCGGCGACGGCATCTTCCCCGCCCCGCTCTATCTTGCAGCGCAGGGCCGCATTGCCATCGGCAGCGACAGCCACATCTCCGTTTCGCCGGTCGAAGAACTCAGACTTCTCGAATACGGCCAAAGGCTGATCACTCGCGAACGCAATGTTCTGGCGGCGGGCGCACACGCCTCGACGGGGCGCACGCTGCTCAATCATGTGCTTAGCGGAGGTGCGCAGTGCCTCGGGCGCGCCATCGGCGCTCTCAGCGTCGGAAACCGTGCCGACATCGTCGTGCTCGACACCGATGCACCGGCGCTCTACGGCCGCGAGGGCGACGCCCTCATCGACTCCTGGATCTTTTCCGGCAACCAGCCCTGCGTGTCGAACGTCTTTGTCGGCGGCGTTCAGGTGGTGGCGGGTGGCCGCCACATCCATGAAGATGATATTCTTGCGGATTACCGCGCCACCATCGACCGGCTTTCGGAGTGACCCCCATGACACCTCCCGCTATCAAAATCTCCGAACGCCCCCTGACGTGGCGCGACCTGCGCCTGGCGCATACGGATCCTGCCGGCGTCACGCTTGCCAAATCGGCGCAGAAGCGAGTGACGCGGGCTGCCGGCACTATCGCCAGTGTGACCAAAGGCGACGATGCGGTTTACGGCGTCAATACGGGCTTTGGAAAACTGGCGCAGACACGCATCGACAACGATCATCTGGTCGACCTGCAGCTTAATCTGATCCGAAGCCATGCGGCCGGAACCGGTCCAGCCCTTTCCGACAGCATTGTCAGGCTCATACTGCTGCTCAAGATCAAGAGTCTCAGTTTCGGCCATTCGGGTGTTCGGCTCGAACTCATCGACAAGCTGGCCAGTTTGCTTGCGCACAACATTCTGCCGGTGATCCCGTCGCGCGGCTCGGTCGGTGCGTCGGGCGATCTGGCGCCGCTTGCGCATATGTCGCTCGTCCTCATCGGCGAAGGCAAAGCGCGTGTCGATGGCAGGACCGTGAGCGCTGCCAAGGCACTCGGCGGAGCTGGCATCGAACCGCTGGAGCCCGCGCCCAAGGAAGGTCTGGCACTCCTCAACGGCACACAGGTCTCAACCGCGATTACGCTCGATGCGCTGTTCCGCGCGGAAGACCTGTTCGCCACCGCGCTCCTCACCGGCGCCATGTCGGTCGATGCGATCCTCGGCAGCGATACGCCTTTCGATGCGCGCATTCATGCCCTGCGTCCGCATCCAGGCCAGGCCGCAAGTGCTGCCGCGATCCGCAAAATTCTGCGGGGAAGCAAAATCCGCGCGTCGCACGTGAACTGCGAACGGGTGCAGGATCCCTACTCCTTCCGCTGTCAGCCGCAGGTCATGGGCGCGTGCCTCGACCAGATGTTCGATGTGGCGCGCAAGCTCCTGATCGAGGCGAACTCGGTCACCGACAATCCATTGATCTTCGCGTCGACCGGCGATGCCTTGTCCGGCGGCAACTTTCACGCCGAACCGGTGGCATTTGCCGCCGATGCCCTGGCGCTTGCCATCGCCGAAGTCGGCGCCTTGTCCGAACGGCGCTCGGCGGCCATGATCGACGCCAACATTTCCGAATTGCCGCCGTTCCTGGTCTCTGAGCCCGGCGTCAACTCAGGCTTCATGATGGCGCAGGTGACGGCCGCAGCGCTCGCCAGCGAAAACAAGGCGCTGGCGCATCCAAGATCCACCGACAGCCTGCCAACGTCGGCCAACCAGGAAGACCACGTGAGCATGGCAACGAACGCCGCGAACAGACTGGACGGGATGAACACGAACACGCGCGACATCATCGCCATTGAGCTGTTGTCGGCGGCACAAGGCATCGACTTCCGCAGGCCGCTCAAGAGTTCGCGCGTGCTTGAGGCGGCGCACGCGGAGATCCGCAGCGCGGTGGCATTCTGGGATCGCGACCGTTGTTTCGCCGACGATCTTGAGCGCATCAACAAGGTCATCGACCAAGGTGCGTTTGCAACGTCGCGCACAGACCTCTTCACCTATCCGGAAATGTAAGGTCAACGGTCCGGTGAGCGAAGCCTTCCTGCATCCAGCTGACGCGCTCGATCACTGCGTTACCCATCGCGGCGGCGAGCAGGCGCTGAGCTTTCCGCAATCGGGCGGCGGCGCGACATATGAACAATGGGCGGACGAGGCCTATGCGCTCGCCCGCGGTCTTCTGGCGCTGGGTCTCGGCCCCGACCGCCACATCGCCCTGATGGCCGAAAACCGGCGTGAATGGCCCGTGGTTCAGCTCGCCGTGGCGCTTGCCGGCAGCATCTTCGTGCCGCTCAACACGCATTACCGCCGCGACGATCTTGAAACGGTGCTGCGGCACTCCCGCGCCGACGCGCTGATTACAGTGCCGGCGTTCCGGTCCAATCCCTATCTCGACCATATCCGCGATATGCGCGGTCTGCTTCGCGACCTGGACCACGTGATTGTCATTGGCGATGCGAGAGGCGGCGATGCGAGAGGCGGCGATGCGGGCAGAGAGGAACTGTCCTATGAAGCGCTCGTGGATAGCGGCCGTGCCCGGCCGGGCATGGTGCTGCCCGAGCGGGACGGCACTCAGGACGGGGCCATGCTGTTCACATCCGGCACAACCGGCACACCGAAGGGCGCCATGCTGACGCATCGCGGCATGATGCTCAACGCCCACCAGACGGCTTTGCGCCTCGGCATCGGCCCGGGTGACCGCTGGACCTCGATCATTCCGCTGTTTCACTGCGCCGGCTGCATTATGAGCCTGCTCGGCGGCCTGCAGCACGGTGCCTGCTATGTCGGCGTGCCCGCGTTTGAGCCCGTCTCGATGTTCGAAACGATCGAGGCGGAACGCTGCACGGTGCTCTCCGGCGTGCCGACATCGTTCCTGGCGATGCTCGAACACCCACTCCGGGCAGAGTTCGATCTGACGTCGCTGCGCACCGGCACGTGCGGCGGGGCCGACTGCAATGCGGATGTGCTCAAAGCGTGTGCGCGCGATTATCCGATACCGCAGATCTGCCAGGTTTACGGACAGACCGAGGCGTGCACGCTCATCGCCGCGCCGGATGCATCCGATCCCCTACGGTTCGAAACCGCGGGCCCGCCGCTTGCCGATCACGAAGTACGCATCATCGAGCCTGCGACAGGTGCCGAGCAGCCGCCCGGCGCCATCGGTGAAATTCGCGCCCGCGGCCCCATGGTGATGACCTGCTACTTCGGCGCGCCGGACGCCACGGAAGAAACTCTCGACGATGATGGCTGGCTGCACACCGGCGATCTCGGCTATCTCACCGAAACGGGGCATCTTGTGATTTCGGGCGGCAGACTGGGCGACATGATCATTCGCGGCGGCGAGAACATCTATCCCGCGGAAATCGAAAATCTGCTGCAGGAGCATCCGGCTGTCTCGTCGGTGGCGGTCTTCGGCGTTACGGACGTATACTATGGTGAGCGCGTTACAGCCACCGTCGTGCTGTCAGGCGAAACCAGTGCGGGCGAGCTTCAGGCGTTCTGTGCCGACCGCATAGCCAGATTCAATATCCCAACTGAAGTCTTTGTTGCGCAAGCCTTTCCGCTCACGCCGTCAGGCAAGATCCGCAAGGTCGAACTGCGCGAACAGGTCGCGCGCGGCGAGCTGGAACGGCTCGCCTGACGGACGAACTCATGTGATGAACCCTAATACTGCATAAGCAGGAGCGGCGCGGCAAAAGCGTCCGTCGCGCGTTCCGCATAGGCCACTTCGCCGAACATCGGATGGTCGATATCGGCCATCACGAAGCCAGCGCGCTGGCGTCGTACCGCCCAGGTGACATTGGCAAGGCCCGCCCCGGTTGCCGGGATAACCTCCGCCTCAACGTTCATTGCGGCTTCAACCGCCTCAAAGAGATCGGCCCGCAGGTCGACGCCGTGCGTGGCGACAATAAACCTGTGCGGCCGTAACAGCCGGCGCGCCAGCTGCTCGGCGCCGCGGACCATCGACGCGACATGAACACCGGAGCCGATAACCGCGACAAGGGGCCCACGCTCGAACAACACCCGTTTCGGCGTCACCAGAACACCGGTGCCATGACGCAGCGAAGCGCGCAGCGCAACCACTTCGTGGCCACAGCCGGCGCGCGTACCGCCGCCGCCAAGCGCCAGCACCTCCGCGTCGCGGGAGACTTTGCCGAGCGCTTCGTCCACCATGCCGCGCATGGTGTCGAAGACCCATTCCACATGCGCCCGCGTTGCAGCGTGGGCGACAGCGCGGCGGGCAGCCGCTGCGGAGCGGGCAATTTCGGCGCGGATGCGGCTTACCTCAAGATCGCGCACATCGCGGCCGCTGTGGGACACTTCGCGCGCCATCGGCAGGCCAGCGAGATGATAGAGGCACTGGTCCTCGACAAATACGGCGCGCAGTCGTGCGCCGCTTGCCGAAGCAAGCGCCACCGCGATGCGGATCGCTTCCAGATTGAGCGCGGAACAATCGAGCGCCAACGTTACCTGCCGGATGTCTGAGAGGTCTTCGCGCGTGACGGCAGACTCAGCCATAGGCCTGCCCTTCCATCCCGCCGGTTCCCTTCATGAAATCGCGGCGCGCTTCGGCAAGGCCGATGAGACGGTCCTCGACAAGTCGGTTGATGGTGCCGGCGGGATAACCGCCATCGCTCGCGCGCTCACCGGCGGCAACGCCGGTCAGAAGCTCAATGCCCTGATCGATGGTCGAGACAGGATAGATCGCGAACCGGCCCGCCTCGCAGGCCTCGACCACATCTTCGCGCAGCATCAGATGCTGCACGTTCGAGGCCGGAATCATGACACCCTGCTTTCCGGTCAGCCCGCGCGATGCGCACAGGTCGAAAAACCCTTCGATCTTCTGGTTCGCGCCGCCGATCGCCTGCACCTGCCCGTGCTGGTTGACGGAGCCGGTTACCGCAAAGCTCTGTTTTATCGGAACGCCGGAGAGTGCGGACAAAAGCGCATAGAGTTCGGTTGACGAAGCACTGTCGCCATCGACGCCGCCATAGGACTGCTCGAACACAAGGCTAGCGGCAAAGGCAAGCGGAATGTCCTTTGTGTAATGGGCGGCGATATAGGCGGAGAGGATCAGCACACCTTTCGAATGCAGCGGCCCGCCCAGTTCGACCTCGCGCTCGATGTCGACCACCTGCCCGGTTCCCATGCGCACACTCGCCGTGACCCGCGAGGGTTTGCCGAAGGAATAGTCGGCGATCTGCAGCACGCTCAAACCGTTGATCTGGCCAATAGTGGTGCCCGACGTATCGACCATGACGATTTCGCGCTCGATCGCTTCCATCTGGCGCTCACGCATGCGGTCGGCGCGGCGGCGGCGCCCGGCGATGGCGGTGGCAACATGCGTACTGTCGATCAGCTCAGCCCCGTCTTTGCGCGCCCAGTGATCGGCCTCGCGCATGAGATCGCTCAACACATCGCTTTGCAGCGACAGACGTTCGGAATCCGACACCATGCGCGCGGAGTGGTCGATTACGGCGCCGACGCCTGAAGGGTCGAGCGGCCGCACCCCGGCACAGCGCGCCACTTCCGCAAGCCAGGCAGCATATTGCGGTTCAGCGGAGCGGTTGCGCGTCAAAACCTCGTTGAACTCGGCCTCGACCTTGAAGTACTCGGCGAATTCAGGTTCCTTGGTGGAGAGCATGTAATAGAGCATGTGGTCGCCAAACAGGACGACCTTGATGTCGAGCGGGATCGGTTCGGGATCGAGAGACATGGTCGAGAAGGCGCCTGCAAATTCGGCCGCCGTTTCAATCTTGACGTGACGGTTCTTGAGCGCCCTCTTGAGCGCCTCCCATGCAAAAGGCTGCATCAGAACCTTGCGCGCATCGACGAGCAGGAAGCCGCCGTTCGCCCGGTGCAGGGAGCCCGGTTTGATGAGCGTAAAATCGGTGACCAGAGCCCCCATCTGCGAGATGTGCTCAATGCGGCCGACGACACTACCAAGCGCCGGGTTTTCGTCGCGCACGATCGGCGCGCCCTTGCCGTTTGTTCCTTTTGGAGACGACACCACGACATTGACCTTGTAGCGCCGCAGCTGCACTTCACCGCCCGGAGCGCCGCCCTGCATCGGTCCCGGCCCGCCTTCCTGCTGCATCATTTCCGGCGTCACCAGAAACGCGTGAATGTTCTTTGCCAGATCTTCACGAACCGCCTCGAGATAGGTGGCCACTTCGGCGGTGCCGCCGAAGGCTTCCGTTACATCCCCAATCGCCTGACCAATGGCGATCTGGGCATACTCACGGTCGAGATCGCGCACCGCACGGCGCACTTCCGTCATCATTTTCGGTACGGCCTGCAGGACATCCTGCAGCTCGCGCTGTATCTCCGTCAGTGTCCGCTCGATCTTCTCTTTCTCAGCCTTGCCGAGGGCCTTGAACTGTTCGGGTTTGATCACCTCGCCGTTCTTGGTCGGCGCCACGGCAAATCCGGCCGGCGTCTGGACGATGGTCGTGCCTTGGGATTCAGCCTTTTTCTGCAAATTCTGAAATGCCGAGTCCTGGGTTTGCTTGAACCCTTCCTCCAGATTGCGCCGGCGGTTTTGATATTCTTCCGATTCAAACAGAGAACGCGCGATGGAACGCAGATCCTCGATCATCGTCTCCATGGCATCGCGGAAGGCATTGCCGCGGCCGGGCGGCAGGCAGATGGCATTCGGTTTGTCATGCGCCTCGAAATTGAAAACGTAGATCCAGTCACAGGGCGCGGGCAGCTCACGCGCCTTGCGCTCAAGCAGCCGCAGCACGGCATCCTGCATGCCGCATCCCGGCGCGCCGAGCACAAACAGATGAAATCCGTCGTGTTCGATGTCGCAGGCGAGCTCGATGGCCTCGATGGCCCGGTCCTGGCCGAGCAGGCTTTTCGGAGGTCTGAGCGACGCGGTCGATGAAAATCGGAAGCGGGCGGGATCGCAGACGCGCCGCAATTTTTCCGCTCCGAGTGGTTGTGGTTGCCGTCGCGCTGCCATAGGCGGCTCCTCCTGCGTTGCCAATGCCTTCCCTCATTGTCTGGGTAGCCGCCGCACGCCAAAATCGCAAGGGTGCGAATGCACAAGAGCTTGTGATGGACCCAGCCGGAAGGCCTATTGCGACAACTCGAGCAGCATCGGCGACGGCAAGGTGCGCTCCTCAAGGTTGATGCCGGGGCCGCCGCGGTCAATGACCAGAAAGTCGGAGCGCGCCTCAAGCGACAGCAGCGGATGATGCCAAATGCCGCGCGCATAATTGACGCCCTGGTCGCACTGGCACAGGAAGGCCTTAAGCTCGCCCGGCAGGCCATCCGCGCCGCTGTCGGCAACAACGGCCAGATAGGGATGAGGCCCGATCGGCATAAACGCCTGGGAGCCGAGTGGATGCCGTTCCAGCATTTTGATCTCGATGGGCGGTACCCAGGGTTCGCCGCAAAAGATGTTGGCAATTACACGTGCACCCTCACCGGTGACGTCAATATTCGCAAGATCGTGATAGCGCTCGGTCGTGCCGTTGTTGATGGCGAAATGCTCCGCACCCTGCGTCTCGATAACGTCGCCGAAGGGTTCAAAAGCTGCGCGCGTCAACGGTTCCGCAATGAGTCGCGCCGGTGCCATCACGGCGTCGCAATGCGACCGAACAGCCGCAGCCGGCTGATGCCGCCGTCGGGGAATATATTGAGCCGCACATGGGAGATCGGCTCGTGCGCCGCAAACGCCACGGCTTCGAACCGGTGCTCGGCATCGGCCTCAAGTTTCTGTTCGGGCAGAATCACTTGCCAGGAATTGCTGGAGCTTTCCGTGACCTCGGCGCCCGCGTCCAAAGCGGCGCCCTGCAGCGAGCAGCGGTCCGGATAATTGCCCTTGAAAAATGCCGTGTCGACGAGTGCGCGCTCGATAGTGCCCGCATGGCCCAGCCTGATCACCGCCCAGTCATTTCCCGGTTCGCGGCGGCGGCGGGTTTCCCAACCGTCCCCCATATTGGCGCCCCGGTCCGGTGCCAGCAAGTTTGAGGGAACACCGAAGTGGGCATCGTTCCAGGCAACCGCCGTCGCACCGTTGATCTGGGCTGCAAGGTCGAGCACATCGTCCGGCGTGACGGTGGACCAGTCCTTGTGGATTTCGCCAAACACGCGCAACCGGGCCACCCCACCGTCTGGATAGATGTGCAGCCGCAAATGGCTCCAGACCGTGTCGGAAGACACATCCACGATGTGATGGCTGTCGCCGGCAAGCGTCATGCGGGGAGCGATTTCAACCCACTCGGATCCCTCTCCCGGTTCGCCATCGCCGGCCCACGCTTCAACGCAGGCTTCCGGCGCGTAGTTGCCGGTAAAATGGCTGGTGTCGATGTCGAGTGCATGGATACGGCCTGGACAGCCGAGCCGGATGACACAGTCATCGTGACCCGGCACGCGCTTTCGGCGGCTCTCCCAGCCATCCATCCATTTGCCATTGTCGTCGTACTTGCCAGGCACGAAGACCGGCAGCGCGGGATCGATGAGCCGCTCCATCGGTGCAAAAAAGTCATCGCTGGTCGATATGGCGACACTGCCGAGGCGTGGGTGCGCGAGGTCGACCCATTGCCGCGCCAGTTCTTCGGCGCGCGGATCGGTCTTCGCGGCGATCCATCTTTCATCGCTCATTCTTCGGTACTCCCGGGCGCGTGATGTCGATGCCAATGGTGCGCAATATCAACCCGGCGCGCGACCCAGACGCGCTCGTGGTGCTGCACATAGTCCAGAAAGCGCGCCAGTGCCGCCGCCCGACCCGGCCTGCCCGCGAGGCGACAGTGGAGGCCGATCGACATCATCTTCGGCGCAGTTTCTCCTTCAGCGTAAAGCGTGTCGAAACTGTCCTTCAGATAGGCGAAAAACTGATCGCCCGAGTTGAAGCCTTGCGGTGTGGCATAGCGCATGTCGTTAGCATCAAGCGTATAGGGCACGATGAGATGCGGCCCGTCCGGCCCTTCAACCCAGCAGGGCAGATCGTCGGCATAGCTGTCGGCATCGTAGAGGAAACCGCCGTCTTCCATCACCAGGTCGCGGGTGTTGTCTGAACACCTGCCCGTATACCAGCCAAGCGGCCTCGAACCGGTCGTTTCGGTGTGGATGCGGATCGCCTCTTGAAGATGGCGGCGCTCCTCGTCCTTGTCCATGTCCTTGTAGTCGATCCAGCGCAGTCCATGACTGGCGATTTCCCAGTCGGCCTCGAGCATGGCCTCGACCGCCTCCAGGTTGCGTTGCAGTGCCATGGCGACGCCGAACACGGTGACCGGCATATGGCGCTCGGTGAACAGGCGCCAAAGCCGCCAGAAGCCGGCACGGGAGCCGTACTCATAGATCGATTCCATATTGAGATGACGCTGGCCGGGCCAGGCTTCCGCGCCGACGATCTCAGACAAAAAAGCTTCCGAGGCCGCATCGCCGTGCAGGATCGAGTTCTCCCCACCCTCTTCGTAATTGATGACGAACTGCACCGCGATACGCGCAATGCCGGGCCATTTCGGATCAGGCGGATTGCGCCCGTAGCCGATCATGTCGCGGGGGTAGCCTTTGATATCCTCGCTCACGTTGCGCTCCTGTCAGCCGCAAAAGCCTTCGATGCGCTCAAGCAACGCCTTGGGGGCGGTCACTCCTTCGTTGGGCACACGCTTGCGCGCGGCAAGCCGGCGGGACCCGGGCACGCGGGCATTGCCCTGAGCGGAAATCGCCTCGATCAGATCTCCCATCCGGTCATGAAACGCACCTCCGGAGAACCTGTCCGGATTGATGGCAATGAAGAACTGTCCGGTGTTCGGCGACCCGCCGTCATTTGTGGCAAACGAGCTTGCATGAATGCCAAGCGTAGCGCCTGAAACGGCGGCGGCGAGAATCTCTACAAGGAGCCCGATGCCAACGCCCTTGTAACCGCCGCTCGGCACCATGGTGCCCTTGAGCGCGACTTTCGCATCCGTCGTCGGGTTGCCGTCAGCGTCAAGCGCCCATCCTTCGGGGATGGGTTTGCCCGCATTGGCGTGCTTCGTCACTTCGCTCTTGGCGATGACGCTTGAGGATTGATCGATCAGAAGCGCCACGCCGCCATCGCGCGCCGGCACGCCACAGGCGAAGGGGTTGGTGCCGATGACGGGCTTGGACCCGCCCTGCGGCGCAATCGAGGCAGGCGCGTTGGTGAAACCGATGCCGAGAAGCCCCGCCTCGGCGAGATTGGAAACGTGAAAGCCGAGCACGCCGCAGTTATAGGAATTGGTCACAGCTAGACTGGCGATCGCCTGCTCCTTAGCCGCCGGAATCAGGCGCTCAAACCCGAGCGCAATGGCCGGATGAGCAAAGCCGCTCTTTGCGTCGGCTTTAAAGGCTGACGGCGAAATTTCCTCAACTGTCGGCTTCGCCTTGCCGTCGATCTTGCCGCACGAGGCGTGCGCACAATAGATCGGCACATACATGAGGCCATGGCTTGAAATGCCATCGAGTTCGGCACCCATGACACCGTCGGCAAGCTTGCGCGCATTCTCCGGCGATGTGCCGGACGCGGTCAGCGCGCGCATGACAAGCGCATCGGCTTCTTCGAAAGTGAGGGTGACGCTATCGGACATTCTGAGTTCCCGGGCTGGATGGATCGGTAGGTCCACCTCCTAGTCGATCTTGGCGCCCTGCGCCACCCATGCACCGAGAACTTCGCGTTCGTCCTCGGTCATCTCCGTCAGATTGCCGAGCGGCATGGTGTCGGTAATAACGGCCTGCGCCAAGATGTTCGCCGCATAGCGCTTGATGTCTTCAGGTTTGTCAAAGACAACACCGGCGGGAGCCTCTTCGAAGCCCTCGTCGCTCGGTACCACGGCATGGCACGACAAACAGCGCGTCACGATGATCTGGCGTACTTCAGCAAACGGCACTTCGTCTTTGCCGGCGCCCGTGCCGATGCGGTTTCCGGTCACGACGATGAGCGCCAGGACCGCGAGAGCCGCAAGCGGCAGCGCAACGCGGCCGGTCCAGTTGAGCTTCGCGGCATCGTACTGATTGAAGAAGTGGCGCATGAGGCCGCCGGCGATGACGATGCCGAGCGCCACCAGCCAGCTCAAGGAATGCCCGAAGACTATCGGATAGTGGTTGGAAATCATCATGAAGAGCACGGGCAGGGTCAGGTAGTTGTTGTGCAAAGACCGCTGCTTGGCCTGCAGACCCCAGGCCGGATCGGGCGCGGTGCCTTCCAGCAGGGCGGCTACTGTCTTCTTCTGGTTCGGGATAATGATGAAAAACACGTTCGCCGCCATGATCGTGCCGATAAAGGCACCGATATGGATGAAGGCGGCCCGGCCTGAGAACAAATTGACGTAGGCGATGCAGGCCGCGGCGACGAGCATCAAGACCCCGAGCGCAAGCGCGCCGGTGTTCTGGCCTACCGGCGAGCGGCACAGAAGATCGTAGAACACCCATCCGGCAAACAGCGAACCGATACTTAGGCCGATGGCCTGCAAGGGCGTCAGTTCCATGACGGAGGAATTGATCAGAAAGGCTTCCGCACCCCAGTAGTAGATGACCGCCATGAGCACGAAGCCGGTGAGCCAGGTGAAATAGGCTTCGTATTTGAACCAGTGCAGTTCGTCGGGCAGCTTGTCGGGCGCAACTAGGTACTTCTCGACCTGATAGAAACCGCCGCCATGCACCATCCAGCTTTCGCCGGCGATCGCGTCGTTGTCCATCTTGCGCTTGCGCAGACTTGAGTCGAGCCAGATGAAATAGAACGACGATCCGATCCAGGCGATTCCGGCGAGAAGGTGCGCCCAGCGCAGCAGCAAACCCGCCCAGTCCAACAAAAATGCAGTCATGGCCCTTGGAAGCCCTCTCCCCGCGATGCATACCGCGCGCGCTGAAACGGCGCGCTTTGTCTCAATTTACAGCAAGTAGAGGCGCATTGACGATTATAAAGAATAACGCAAAAATCAGAAACACTTTCAATTTTCACGAAAAGATCGATCATGACAGATGTTTCCGATTGGGCAGTCTTTGCGCGCACCGCGGAACTGAAAAGCCTGTCCGCGGCCGGGCGCGATCTGAGGCTGTCCGCCGCCGTCATCTCCAACCGCATCGCCAAGCTCGAAAAGCTGCTCGGCGTGCGCCTTCTCAACCGCACGACACGGCGGGTTAATCTCACCGAAGAGGGGCAGATTTTCTATCAGCACTGCACCCGAATCCTGCACGAAATTGAACTTATCGAGACAACCATCGGTACGCGTTCGGGCACACCGAAGGGCGCGATCACGGTGACCGCGCCGGCCGGTTTCGGGCGCCGCCACATCGCACCGTTCATGCCGGCTTTCGTGGAAAAGTTTCCTGAAATACGGGTGCGGCTTCACGTTACCGACCGGATGACCGACGTCATTGCGGAAGGTACCGACATCGCAATCCGCATCGCCGATCTTCGCGCCTACAGTTTTATCGCCAAGAAGCTGGCCTCAAATTCACGTGCCGTGGTCGCCGCCCCAAGCTATCTGGAAAAGCACGGCGTGCCGCAGACACCGCAGGATCTTCTCAAGCACAATTGCCTGTTGTTGCGGTTTCCGGGCTCGGAACAGTTTCAATGGACGCTGCAAGGGCCGGAAGACAGCGTCACCCTCCCCGTCTCCGGCAATCTCGATTCCGACAATGGCGAGGTTCTGCTCGACTGGTGTCTCGACGGTGCCGGACTGGCTCTCAAATCCATGTGGGAGGTGGGCGAACACATCCGATCAGGCGCGCTGCACCCGGTGCTGCCTGACTGGAGCCCGAGCGGCCATGCGATCTACGCCATCTACCCGCACGGCCGCCTCATGCCGCCAAGAGTGCGCACGTTCATCGACTATCTCGCGGAATGCTACGGGCCGAAGCCATACTGGGAGACGGACGCATCCGCGAACGCCGACGCTGGCAAAGGCCAGGCTCGGGGGCAAGCGCCCTAACCGTGCCCGGGTTGGGCAAGAAAGCGGCCGCCGCCGAGTTCTCCGGTCTCGTACAGGCCGACGAAGAAGCTGTAGGTATCATCCCATTTGGCGAAGTGAGAACTGCCGAAGCGTTCAACCGTCTGGTCTTTCAGACTGCGAAACATGGCAAGGCGATCAACAAGAATGGCGCGCCATACATCGCCCACGTCCTCAACTTCGACGACGCATCCTTCACGTTCAAGCCGGGTGCGATAGCTGTTGTGCGACCCAAGTTCGATAAATGCCATGTCGCGCTGCAGCCGTTGCCTCGTGCGTTGGGTAGTGCTGTCGGTTGCGAGGATGTCGGTAAAGGCCAAACGCCCGCCGGACTTCAGCACACGCACGCACTGCGCCACCAGCCGGTCTTTGTCCGGTATATGGCAGAACCCCTCCTGACTGATCACGGCATCGAAGGTCCCGTCGCCGAAAGGAAGGTCCAGCGCGTTGGCAGTCTGGAACGCGACCCGGTCGCCCAGCCCAACCATTGCGGTCAGCCTCTTTGCTCCTTCGACCCGGCTTTCGGTGAGGTCGACACCCGTTACACGGCATTCGTAATTGTGCGCCAGATAACGACACGAACCTCCCAGACCGCAACACACGTCCAGAACATGGCAGCCATCATCGATACTTGCGAGTTCAGCGAGCGCATCATTCGCCGCAACTCCGCCGTAGTGGTCCTGATCGTAGTCCTGCAGGATATCTTCGGTGACAAGGGCCGGGTCAACCCCGTCCATTTGCAGCTTGTCGATAATCTGCTGCTCGCTGATCGGATGCGTTTCGTAGAACTCCGTTACGGCGCCAACGGGTAAATCCTGGGTCATCTATGGTCTCCGGCTGCGGCCGATAATTTTACCATACCTGCACTCAAAACGACCCTTCGCATTCCGACATTGGGATAATAGGCCTGCAGGTTTGAAGTAGATTTCAAGCAACAGACTCGCATATCGCGATGCCTTACCGACGCAGCGAGTTTCAACATTAACGGGACGTTAGTCGACACCTGCAAGGCCGTCAGTTTCACGCACCTGGCTACCGCCGGGGTCCGCATCAATTTCGGTGCACTCGGCCGGTAGATCAAACCGGAACCGCTCAGCCAAGAAACTCTTCCGGCGGATTGCGCGGGTCGAAGGGGCGAAGGCGCGCGTTCTTCACAATCGGGATTGCCGGCAAAATAACCGGCGCGATGACAGCGAAACCGATCAGGATACCCATGGGGCGTTCGGGATCGTTTACGGCATTGGCGACGGCTAGCGCCAGAGCCGAAAAGTACAAGGCCAGAAGCGCGACGAAACCAAGACGCAAGCGAGGGTTGCCGGTGGCAAATCTGGTAAGCCGGTTGGCACTTACCACTCGAATGCAGAGTTCGCGCACAAACGGGATGTAGACGTCCCGCATGTCCTGCGTTTTGCCAAAACCCGCGAAACGCGACGACGACAGATTGGCGATGTCGCCCGAGCTGCCGCGCAGCGTGCATTCCATCGGGGCGGAGCCCTTGAGCGCAAAGAGGCGCGGATATCTAAACAGGCGCACGACCCCCACGTCCGCGTAACCGACCCGGCCCTCGCCACCGGGCCCCCGCCAAGTGAGCTCGTCCGGTCCAAGCGTGTAAGTGCGCTCTTTCTGAAACGCATTTTCGCGGACCGGCAGCGTCAGGTCGGTCATGGTGGTGTTTCCCTAAATTCGAGCGACAGCGCGGGCGGCGACACTATCACCGGCCTTCAAGGCGCGGAACCCACCCCTCCGGCACCGGCGAAACTTGATATGTATCAAGGCCCCAAAACGGGGAGAGCCTAAGCTGATCCTTGATCAGGGCGGGGAAACAGCTTGCAGGAGGTGCAGCAATGTACAATTCCATTCTGATTCCCATCGACATGGCCCACGCCGAAAAGGGCAAGCACTCCCTCAAGGCCGCCACGACACTGGCCGGCAAGGACACGAAGGTCCGGCTCGTCAATGTCGTCGAGGACATCCCCACCTTTATCGCCGCGCAGCTGCCCTCGGGCGTTATCGACAAGGCCCGCGACGAGGCGAGCGAAGGTCTGAAGGCCTTCGCCAATGCCGCCGGTCTCAAGGCCGATACCGAGGTGCGCTCGGGGCGGCCCCACTCCGCGATCCTGTCGGCGGCGGAGGACTGCGAGGCCGACCTCATCATCATCGGGTCGCACCGGCCCGGCATGGCGGACTATCTGCTCGGATCGACGGCCGGGCGCGTTGTGCGGCATGCGACGTGCTCGGTACTCGTCATGCGATGAGCGGGCCGAATTAACGGCCGCGTTACTGCCTTGTAAGGTGCGTTCGCGGCCGCCGCGTGGTAAGGGGATCGGGCCTGTTAGAGGGCGGGCTTCGAGCAACCAACCGCGAGAGCAGATCATGATCCGCACCTCCATCAGCACCGCCGGCGCGGCGCTCGCCCTGCTTCTGGCCCTCTCGACCGGCGTTGCGCTCGCGTGTCAGCCACCGCCGCCCATGAGCACAGCGGAGTTGTTCAATCAGTCCGCCGGTGTCGTACGGGCGCGCGTGACCCAATCGCGGCTGATCAATGTCTCCGAACTTGGTCAGGAGTGTACCGGCATTCACTGCGAGTTGCTCGAGATCACCCTCGATGTCTCCGAAACCTACAAAGATGGTGCCAGCATCAACGCCATCGTTTACAGCGCCACGCCCTATCTCTGCGTCGTGCCCGTCAGAACGGGTCTGGAGTATGTGCTGTTCCTGACGCGCACCGCGCGGTTTCCAAATGCGGTGTTCGTCAACGAATACTCCGACATGGTGGGCCATCGCGGCCAACCGGTGATGGAGCGGGCAGCACTTTTGATTGCGGAGCTGAAAGAACTCGCATCGGGCGATTCACAATAAGCGGTCTAACGTCAGGCGGAAACCGAAACGGCGTCCGGCACCACCTGCCGCACACCTTCCACAAGCAGCCGGCCCGCCTCTTCGACGTCTTCGTGAGTGGTAAACCGTCCGACGCTGAGCCGCACGGATGCAGCCGACAGCTCAGCGCTCAAGCCAATGGCCTCAAGCACATGAGAAGGGCGCATGCCGCCGCTGGCGCAGGCAGATCCGGTCGAGGCCGCAAGCCCCGGACAGGCGAGCAGCCATTGTTCCGCATCGACGCCGGGAACAGAGACGTTGAGGCAACCGGGCAAGCGGCCCTCTGCCGGACCGTTCAGCACGAGACCGCGAACGGCACCCCGCAGGTGCTCGTAAAGTGAGTCCGTCAGTTCGGCTAAATGGTTGATTTGCAAAGGTAGCTCTTCGACAGCAATTCGAGCCGCGGCGCCCATGCCGACGACAAGCGGCGCCGAGACGGTGCCGGCACGCAAGCCGCCCTGCTGCGCACCGCCATGCAGGATCGGCTGCAGCTTCGTGCCCTGGCGCGCATAGAGAATGCCAATGCCGAGCGGCCCGTAGAACTTGTGCGCGGAGAGCGACAGGAGATCTACACCGAGAGCGCCGACATCGATTGCCATCCGTCCCGCCGCCTGCACGGCGTCCGTGTGAAAGGCAATGCCGCGCGCCCGACAGAGACCGGCAATTTCGGCAAGGGGCTCGATGGTGCCGATTTCATTGTTGGCAAGCATGACCGAAACGAGCGCCGTATTGTCGGTGAGCGCCGCCTCCAGTTCCGCAACATCGATGCGCCCTTCGCTGTCAACGCCAACGATGCGGCGTTCAAAGCCCTGCGGCTCAAGCGCTGCAGCCGAGTTCAGGACGCAGGGGTGTTCGATGGCGGAAACGACGATGCGGCCCGGCCCCCGTGCCGACGCAACGCCCTTGATGGCGAGGTTGTTGGCTTCGGTGGCGCCGGAGGTAAAGACGATCTCGGATGCGCGCGCGCCGATCATCGTGGCAATCGCGCGGCGCGCCTCATCGACGGCTTCCGCCGCTTTCCAGCCGAAACCGTGCGCGGCGTGCGGATTGCCGGGCCCGAAATCAAGCACGGCGTCCATCGCCGCACGCACGCGCGGGTCAAGCTGTGTGGTTCCCAGGTTGTCGAGATAGATCATCGGACCATGATACCAAAACGGCCGCCGGCAATCACCAGCGGCCGTTCCGACATTTCACAGCGCTGCTACGGCAGGGTGCCCTGCACGCCTTCGACATAGTAATCCATCGACAGGAGATCCCCGTCGCTTAGAACCTCGCCGGCGGGAACACGTTCGGTTCCGGAATTATCGTTGACCGGCCCGGCGAAGGGATGCAGTTCGCCATTCGAGATGGCCTCTCGCGCGGTTTCGACCTGCGCCCGTACATCTGCCGGCACCGCATCGTTCAGCGGCGCGAGCTCGACCATATCCTGGGCAATACCGCCCCAGACATCGGTCGAGGAGGCACCGCCGCCAAGAACCGCATTCACGCTGTCGATGTAGTAGCCGTTCCAGACGTGAGTGCTGGCGGTCAGATGGGCGTCGGGCCCGTATTTCGACATGTCGGAGTGATAGCCGATGGCATAAACCTCACGGTCCTGCGCGGCCTGAACCACTGCCGTGGAGTCGGTGTGTTGGGTCACCACGTCGGCGCCCTGGTCGATGAGGGCTTCGGCGGCTTCGCGTTCTTTGCCGGGATCGTACCAGGACGACACCCAGACGACACGAACCTCGATGTCCGGATTGACACTGCGGGCGCCGCGCGTAAACGCGTTGATGCCGCGCACGACTTCGGGGATAGGGAACGCCGCCACATAGCCGATGATGTTCGACTTGGTCATGGAGCCGGCGACGATGCCGGTCAGGTAGCGGCCTTCGTAGAAGCGTGCGAGATAGGTCGAGACGTTATCAGAGCGCTTGTAGCCCGTGGCATGGGCGAAGGTGACATTCGGGAACTGTCGCGCGACCTTGATGGTCGGGTTCATGTAGCCGAACGATGTCGTGAAAATCAGCGTATTGCCATCGGCGGCAAGTTGGCGGATGACGCGCTCGGCATCGGCACCTTCAGGCACCGATTCCACGTAGCTCGTGTCTATGCGGTCGCCGAACTCGGCAATGATCGCCTGGCGTCCCAGTTCATGCTGGTAGGTCCAGCCGGCATCGCCGATCGGGCTCACATAGACGAAGCCGATTTTCAACGGATCATCGGCCCGCAGCAGCCCTGCGCCCGCGGCCACCGCGATAACCGCGACCGCAAAGAACGCGGTTATTCGTTGCAATTTCTGGTCTGTTTTCATTGTGTTATCTCCCTTTACCTGAACTACATGTAAGCTGTGACCGGACGCTGCTCAGGCGCCCGGGTGGAATGGTTTGCCGAGCGATGCGGGCGCATTCAACCGGATCTTGGTGGCATCGCGCGAGATCATCGCGAGCACGATGACGGTGGCAAGATAGGGCAACGTGGCGACCAGATG
The DNA here is from genome assembly GCA_021775755.1 of Hyphomicrobiales bacterium. Taxonomy (GTDB): domain Bacteria; phylum Pseudomonadota; class Alphaproteobacteria; order Rhizobiales; family JAJFHB01; genus JAJFHE01. Next base: position 49,477 of record JAJFHE010000048.1, read on the forward strand.
GGACGAGACGTCGTACCCCACTGCCTGCACGTGCAGGCTCAAAATGGTGATGCCGCCGAAGAGATAGGCTCCGATCAAAACGCGTCCCGGACGCCAGGTTGCGAACACGACCAGCGCCAGCGCGATCCAGCCGCGCCCCGCCGTCATGTTTTCCGCCCACTGCGGCGTATAGACGAGCGAGAGATAGGCGCCCGCCAGCCCCGCCATGGCGCCCCCGAACATAACGGCCAAAAAGCGGATCTTCACGACCGAATAGCCGATGGCGTGGGCCGCATGATGCGACTCACCTACGGCGCGCAGGATAAGACCGCCACGCGAGTGGAAGAGGAACCACGAGACAAGCGCGAACATGACGATCGAGAAATAAATCAATGCGTCATGATTAAAGAGCAACGGCCCGACGATCGGGATGTCAGCGAGGAACGGGATGGGGATCGGCTTCAGACCCTCGATCGGCGTACCGACAAAGTCGAGGCCGATGAACGCGGACATGCCGATACCGAAAATCGTCAGCGCCAGACCGGTCGCCACCTGGTTGGTGAGAAGCACCTGGGTCAGCGTGCCGAACACGAGCGACAGGAGGATGCCGGCGGCAATCGCGGCGAGGATGCCGAAATAGGGATTGCCGGTGAGCACCGTCGCAATGAATCCGGCAACGGCGCCGACGAGCATCATGCCCTCCACACCGAGGTTCAGCACGCCGGACTTTTCGGCAATCAGTTCGCCGAGCGCCGCAAAGACAAGCGGCGTACCGGCACGAATGGTTCCGACAAGAATGGCAATTGCGGTGTCCATACCATCCATGGCGTCAGGCCTCCTTGGGCGTGGCCGTCAGCTTGATGCGGTAGCGCACCAGAACTTCCGAACCGAGAACGAAAAACAGGAGCAGTCCCTGGAACACACCGGTGACCGCAAGTGGCAGGTTGAGATTGATCTGCAGCGACTCGCCGCCGAGATACATGAGCGACATCAAAAGGCTCGCCAGCACAATGCCAAACGGATGCAGGCGCCCGAGAAAGGCAACGATGATCGCGGCGAACCCGTAGCCCGGCGAGACAACGGGCTGCAGCTGGCCAATGGTTCCCGACACTTCCGAGATCCCGGCAAGCCCGGCGAGCGCCCCCGAGACAAGGAAGCTCAGGAGCACGACACCTTTCTGGCTGTAGCCCGCATAGGCGGCAGCCGCCGGCGCCTGGCCTGCGACCTGGACCTTGAAGCCCTGAAAGGTGCGTGACATGAAGATCCACACGATGATCGTTACAATCACCGCCAGGATGACGCCGGCATGAAGTCTCGTGCCCTCCACCAGAACCGGCATCAGGCCATAGTCGTTGAAGAGCCGGGTTTCGGGGAAATTAAAGCCGTCCGGATCGCGCCACGGCCCGTGCACCAGATAGCCGAGAAACTGGATCGCGACATAGGTCAGCATCAAGCTGGTGAGGATCTCGTTGGCATTGAAGCGGTTCTTGAGGATTGCGGGAATGGCGCCCCAGGCGAGCCCGCCCGCGGCACCGGCAATCAACATCAGCGGCAGCAGCCATATGCCTTCATTTCCCCAGAAGGCGAGCGCCACGCCACCGCCGCAGATGGCGCCCATGGTGAGTTGGCCTTCAGCACCGATGTTCCAGACATTGCCGCGAAAACCAACCGACAGGCCGACGGCGCAAAGCAGCAAGGGCGTTGCCTTGATGGCCCACTCGCCAATGCCGTAGACGCTGGTCAACGGCCGCACAAAGAAGGTGTAGAGCGCCAGAAAGGGATCGCGGCCGAGTGCCGTAAACAGGATGACGCCCGTGATGACGGTAAGTGCCGCCGCAATGAGCGGCGTCGCATACTGCATCCATTTCGACGAGGTCTGGCGCGGTTCAAGCCGGAGCAGCATGGTGCACCTCCTGTGTCGCATCGGCAAATTGCCCGCTCATCCAGCGGCCGATCTCTTCGACATTGGTCTCGCTCGTCGGTCTGACAGGCGACAGCCGCCCCTCCGAGATCACGGCAATGCTGTCGCAGATTTCAAACAGTTCATCGAGATCTTCCGATACCACCAGTACCGAGGCCCCGCGTGACGCCAGGTCGATAATCGCCTGATGAATGATCGTCGCCGCGCCGACATCGACGCCCCAGGTCGGGTGGCCCAGAACCAGAATCTTCGGCTCCAGCATGATTTCGCGGCCGATGATGAATTTCTGCAGGTTGCCGCCGGAAAGGCTCTTTGCTTCCGCGTCGATGCCATCGGAACGCACGTCGAAGTTTTTCCGGATGCGCGTTGCATAGTCGCGCATGTGACCGAAATCGATGAAGCCCTGCGGCGATACCATTTCGTGCTGGTAGGAGGTAAGCAGCGCATTGTTGGCAAGCGACATTTCCGGCACCGCGCCGCGGCCGAGCCGCTCTTCGGGCACGAAAGCGAGACCACGCGCGCGCCGGCGCGCCGGCGACACGGTTGCCACGCCCTCACCGTCAATCCGGATCATGTCGGATCTGGGCGAAATCAACTCGCCGTTGATCGCGGCAAGCAGCTCCTTTTGGCCGTTACCGGCAACGCCCGCGATGCCCAGAACCTCTCCCTTCCGGACGGTGAGATCGATGCCATTGAGATCCGTGCCGTGCGGGTCGGGCGACGGGATCGCAAGACCGTGCAAACTCAGCTGTGTCTCGCCTTCAAGGGCGCGGCCATCGCGTTTGCAGACCGGTAGCTCGGAACCGATCATCATTTCCGCAAGGCTCTTCGGCGTTTCCTCACGCGGGGTGCAATGCGCCGTCACCTTGCCGCCCCGCAGCACGGTGGCGCTGTCGCAAAGCACCTGAATTTCCTCAAGCTTGTGGGAGATATAAAGGATGCTGCAGCCTTCGCTTGAGAGCCGCTGCAATGTTTCGAAAAGCTTCTCGACTTCCTGCGGCGTCAGCACCGATGTCGGCTCATCCATGATCAGGACTTTCGGGTCCTGCACCAGGCAGCGGATGATCTCAACGCGCTGGCGCTCGCCGACGGAGAGCGCATGGACGTGCTGATGCGGGTTGATCGGCAGGCCGTAACGCTCTGAAATCTCTTCGATTTCCGATGTCAGCACTTTCAAATCATGCGCTTCGTCGATGCCGAGCGAAATGTTCTCCGCCACCGTCAGCGTATCGAACAGGTTGAAGTGCTGGAACACCATGCCGATGCCGAGGGCGCGCGCCTGGCTCGGATTTGCGATGTGCACGGGCGCCCCGTTCCACAGGATTTCGCCCGCATCGGCGCGCACCACGCCATAAATGATCTTGACCAGCGTCGACTTGCCGGCGCCGTTCTCGCCAAGCAGCGCATGCACTTCACCGGGCAGGATGGCGAGGTCAATTGCATCGTTCGCAAGCACGCCGGGATACTGCTTGGTGATCCCTTTAAGTTCCAGTTGTGATGTCGACAAAGCGCCCTCCCCGCACTCTAACGCGTGCTTCCTAATACATGATTTTGTCGGGCTTAACCCGCCATTCCTCGAAGATATCCCGCGCTTCCTGAAGCTCGACGTGACGCATTTCAATGGCGCGGTCTTCGATCTCTTTCGGGATTTCGCGGTAGATGTGATCGTCGTCAAATCCGATATCCGCGGCATCCTTGCGCGTGTTGGCAAAGTAAACCGCGTCGAGGCGCGCCCAGTAGATTGCCGCCAGACACATCGGGCACGGCTCGCAGCTTGTGTAGATGACGCAGCCTTCCAGCGAGAACGTCCCAAGCGCGGTGCACGCCTCGCGGATTGCCGAAACCTCAGCGTGCGCGGTCGGATCGTTGGCGCTTGTGACCTTGTTGAACCCCTCGGACACGATCTCGCCATCGCGGACGATCACCGCACCGAAGGGACCGCCGAGATTGGCGCGCATGCGTTCAGCCGACAGCTCAATGGCGCGGCCCATAAATCTGGCGTGGGCGTCAGACATGGCGCCGGGCTCCTTGCGATTTTCGTTCCGAGGTTTCAGCAACGGGCCGACTGAGACGGGTAAGCAAATCAGCCGCGACCGAGGCGGCAATGACAGCGGGTTCCTTGCCGGAGATGGTGTCAAGACCGATGGGGCAGATGAGGCGGGCGAGCGTTTCGTCGCCAAGACCCTTGGCGCTCAGCCGCGACAGGAAGCGGGCCTTTTTGGTCGCCGACCCGATGAGGCCGAGATAGGCGCCGTCGCCGCGGCGCAGAACCGCTTCGCACACCGCCTGATCGAGATCGTGGGAATGAGTCATGACCAGAAAGAACGTATCCGGCGGCGCGTCTTCAACCGCATATTGCGGCATTGCGGATTGCAGCACGTCGACACCGTCGGGGATATCTCCCTCAAATGCATCGTCACGGCTGTCGATCCAGGTAAGTGCAAAGGGCAGCGGCATCAGCGCGCGCACCACGGCACGCCCCACATGGCCCGCGCCGAAGAGCCAGACCGGCTGGCGCTCATCGCCGAGATAATCGACGAGCGCACAATCGCTTTCCCCCAGCGCGACGGCAAAGCGGCTGGTACCGGAAAGAACCTCAGCTATGAGGGATTGCAATTCCTCCGATCCATCGGGCACGGATGCGTCCGCCGTCACAACGTCCCGGCGATAGATTCCGTCCTCTCCAAACACGGCGACATAGGCAGCACGGCACGGCGCTCCGGCGGCGGCATTGAGATTCTGCGCCCAGGCTTCGTCCGTCGGTGCGAAGAGTTCAAACAACAGCCGCGCCGTGCCGCCGCAGCATTGGCCAAGTTCCGGGCCGAGCGAAAACTGCCGGAGCGCCGCGGCCTGCGCGCCGCCGAGCATGTCCCGCGCCGTTGCCAAAGTTTCGAACTCAAGCTGGCCACCGCCGATCGTGTCTTCAAAACCGCCCTGATGCACCAGCATACGGGCCCCGGGTTCGCGCGGCACCGAGCCCTGAACGTCGATGACCGTCACCGAGACGACGGGCGTGCCGCCGCTTAGCAGATCGCACAACACTCCGTGCCAGGGTTTCATGACGCCGCCCTCGCCTTCAGACCGGAAATGGCCGCGAGCAGACGCTCCGGCGTTGCCGGGGCATCGAGGTCCGGCAGCAGTTTGTATCCGCCCACCGAGGCGACGGCATCTGTTAACGCGCTCAGTACGGAGATGGCCAGCATCAACGGCGGCTCACCGATCGCCTTGGAGCGGTAGATCGTGTCTTCGACGTTGCGGCCCTTATCCCAGATGGCAATGCGGAAGTCGTCCGGCCGGTCGCTGCAGGCGGGGATCTTGTAGGTCGATGGCGCATGGGTCATGAGGCGTCCGGCATCGTTCCACCAGAGTTCTTCAGTGGTGAGCCAGCCCATGCCTTGAATGAAACCGCCCTCGATCTGGCCAAGATCGATTGCCGGATTAAGCGATTGCCCCGCATCGTGAAGGATATCCACCCGGGTGACACGGTTCTCGCCGGTCAGGGTGTCGACAATGACCTCGCTCACAGCCGCGCCATAGGCAAAGTAGTAGAATGGCCGGCCGCGGCCGGTCATCGGGTCCCAGTGGATTTTCGGCGTCTTGTAGAAACCGGTGGCCGAAAGCGACACACGCGCCATATAGGCCTCGTTGACGAGATCGGCGAAGCTCATCTCCTCGTTGCCGATCCGCACGCGGTTGGGCAGGAAGACGATCTGTTCGCGCGGGACATTGTGGGCGTCTATCGCATGCTGGATGAGGCGTTCCTTGATCGTGCGCGCGGCGGCCTGCGCTGCCATGCCGTTAAGATCCGAACCCGACGATGCCGCGGTAGCGGACGTGTTCGGCACCTTGGCGGTTGTTGTCGAGGTAATCTTGACGCGTTCGATATCGATCTGGAATTCCTGCGCCACCACCTGCGCCACCTTGACGAAGAGGCCCTGGCCCATCTCCGTGCCGCCGTGGTTCAGATGCACGCTGCCGTCCTTGTAGACATGCACCAGCGCACCGGCCTGGTTGAGAAACGTGTTCGTGAAAGATATGCCGAATTTCACCGGCGTCAGCGCGATGCCTTTCTTGAGTATGTTGCCGGCAGCGTTGTACTCGCGGATCGTGGCGCGGCGCGCCCGGTAGTTCGAACTTGTTTCCAACTCCTCGATCAGTTCCGGCGCGACATTGTCCTCCACGGTCATGTGGTAGGGCGTCACGTTGCGGTCGCCGGTTCCGTAGAGATTGGCCTTGCGTACGTCGAGCGGGTCGCGCCCGGTCTGCAGCGCGATCTCGTCCATGACGCGCTCGATTGCGACCATGCCCTGGGGGCCGCCGAACCCGCGGAACGCCGTGTTCGACACGGTGTGGGTCTTGCAGCGGTGCGAGGTGATGGTGGCGTTCTGCAGATAATAACAGTTGTCCGAGTGGAACATGGCACGGTCGCAGATGGCGCCGGAGAGGTCCGCCGACATACCGCATCTTGCCGCCTGCATAAATTCGATGCCCTGGATCACACCATCGTCGTCATAAGCAACGTCGTGCTCGATGACGAAGTCGTGGCGCTTGCCGGTCATCTCCATGTCGTCATCGCGGTCAAGGCGCACCTTCGCGGGCCGGCCGGTGTTGCGCACCACCAGGGCGGCAATGGCGGCCATCAGAGCGGGCTGGCTCTCCTTGCCGCCGAACCCTCCGCCCATACGGCGCAGTTCAACGGTCACCGCATGATCGGGCACGCCGAGCACCTTGGCGACATTGTGCTGAACTTCGCTCGGGTGCTGGGTGGAAGAATAGACATGCACGTCGGCATCTTCGCCGGGCACCGCGTAGGCGACCTGGCCTTCGAGGTAAAAATGATCCTGCCCGCCGATGCGCATCCGGCCTGAATGGCGATTGGGCGCCGTTTCAAGCGCCTGTGCCGCATCGCCCAGCTTCATCTTCATCTGCGGCAGAACGAATGATTTCGCCGCGAGCGCTTCATCGACCGTCAGGTAGGCTTCCAAGTCCTCATACTCGATAACCGCCAGACCGGCGGCAGCGCGGGCCTCGTCGATCGAAGGGGCGGCAACCGCGAAAATCGACTGACCGACATAACAGACTTCCGTCTCGGCAAAGACCGGGTCGTCGCCCATGACGGGGCTTGCGTCATTGATGCCGGGCACATCGGCGGCGCTCAGGACGCAGGCGACACCTGGGGCGGAGCGGACGGGCGCAAGGTCGAGCGACGCAAGCCTGGCATGGGGCCGCGTGCTCATGGCGATATAGACCTGAAGCGTACCCGGCAGCTCGGGAATATCGTCGATGTAAACGGCGGTACCGGCGACGTGCTTGTGCGAGCTGTCGTGGATGCTTGAGGTGTGGACGGCACCGCGGATGTTTTCATTGGTGGCGGGAGCGCTGGTCATGTGCCGCCGCCTTGCGTTTCGAGCACCCGGGTTTCGTCTTTTCGATCAGTGGTTTCGAGGTAGGTTTTGAGAAGCAGATTCTGCGCTGAAACCATGCGGTAGTCTGCGGAACCGCGCATATCGGTCATCGGTGTGTAGTCGCTCTCCAGTGCCACCATTGCGGCGCGGATGATCTCTTCGGTCCACTCGGCACCTTCCAGCACCGCTTCCGCCGCGCCGGCCCGTTTGGGCGTTCCGGCCATGCCGCCATAGCAGATGCGCACATCGCGGGCAGTACCGTCCTTGAGCGAAAATGCAAACGCGGCGCACACCGCGGAGATGTCCTGATCGAATCGCTTGGTGAGTTTGTAGCAGCGGAACCGGCGGCCCTCCGGCAGTAACGGCACACGCACCGCTTCGACGAATTCGCCCACCTGTCGATCCTGCCTGCCATATTCGATGAAGTAATCTTCCAGCGGCAACGTGCGACGCACGGAGCCACGGCGCAGCGTAAGCTCTGCACCAAGCGCGATCAGCGCCGGCGGCAGATCGCCGATCGGGGATCCGTTGGCGATGTTGCCGCACACGGTAGCCGCATTGCGGATTTGCAGCGAGGCGAAGCGGCGGATGAGTTCGCCAAGATCGCCGAAGTGTTCACCCAGAACGGCGTGCGCGTCGGCAATCGTCACGCCGGCGCCGATGGAAACATGTCCGTCCGCCACGTCGATGGTGGTGAGGTCCGAGGCTTTGCCGAGAGAGATCAGGTGCACCAGATCGCGGTGCTGCTTGGTGACCCACAGTCCGACATCCGTCAGCCCGGAAATTATGAGGGCGTCCGGATACTGCTCATATAACTCGGCCAGTTCGTCGCCACTCGCGGGGGCATGAAACCGCCGCCCCTTTCCCGATATCGTTACGGCCTCGCCGGCCCAGGCGTTCAGCGTATCGCTGGCATCAGCGGGCACAGGGGCAGGCCGATCGCCCATGCGATCGCCCGCATCGAGGATCGGACCGTAGCCGGTGCAGCGGCAAAGGTTCCCGGCAAGGATGTCCTTCAACTCCGAGCGAGCGGGTTTTTCGCCGTTGATGCTTTGTGCGTAGAGCGACATGACGAAGCCCGGCGTACAAAATCCGCATTGCGACGCGTGCGTATCGCACAGGGCATCCTGGACGGGATGCAGGGTGCCGTCGGCCTGCGCAAGATCCTCGACGGTCAGGAGCTGCTTGCCGTCGAGCGTCGGCACAAACTGAATGCAGGAGTTCACGGCCTTGTAGCGCATGCCGTCGGGACCGGGTTCGCCGATCACCACCGTGCAGGCGCCGCAATCGCCCTCCGCACAACCCTCCTTGGTGCCCATGCGACGTTCGACTTCTCGCAGATAGCGCAGGACGGTGAGCGTCGGATCGACGCTTTCAAGCTCCCGCGTTTCATTGCCCAGCAAAAATCGAACGCCGTCGCGCATCAGCTCCCCCGGTACGTCGAATAGCCGAAGGGGGAAATCAGAAGCGGGACGTGGTAATGCGCCCCGGCATCGGCGATGCCGAACTCGATGACGACGTTATCCAGAAACTTCGGATTGGGCAGATCGAGGCCAAGCGCGTCGAAATAGGCGCCGGCGCTGAATGTCAACCGGTAGCGGCCAGTCTGAAAGGCCGTTTCGTCGAGCAGCGGCCCGTCGCACCGCCCGTCGTCGTTTGTCACGACGCTGCAGATCGTAACCGGACCATCGTCGGCAATGTGCTCAAGGGTTATGCGTAACCCCTTCGCCGGAGACCCGTGAGCCGTGTCCAGCACGTGGGTCGTCAACCTTCCCATGGCGTCGCTTCCACCTGATGTTGGACCGCCGGTTCAGCTCATGCGTCCGGGGTTTTTGTTATCCGCACACGGTGACACCGCCGAGCGCGGTTTGCTAGAGCCTGCGGTTTCGAAACACTTTTTACATTTTCTTGAAAATAGCGCCGTTTATCAAGAAATACAAAAAATGCTAAAAGCCGTTGTGGAGCTCTTCCCGCAGCGAAAGCAGACCATGCCCGACAAGAACGAATCCTTCTCACCCGCGCCAACCGCGCTCTCGCGCGCGGCCTTTGTCGCGCAATTCGGCGGAGTCTACGAACATTCCCCGTGGATCGCGGAACAGCTGTGGGACAAGGGAATCGACACGGCGCATGACGGTGTGGCGGGGCTGCATGAAGGATTGCAGGGCATTCTGGCTAAAGCATCGCGCGATGAGCAGCTTGCCCTGATCCGTGCTCACCCCGACCTTGCCGGCAAGGCGGCGGTGCGCGGCGAGCTGACGGAGGATTCGCGCTCCGAACAAGCCGGCGCCGGGCTCGACGAGTGCAGCACGGAGGAATTCGCGCACTTCCAGGAACTCAACGCCGCCTACAAGGAAAAGTTCGGCTTCCCCTACATACTTGCTGTCCGCGGCCGGCACCGCAGCGCCATCCTTGAAAACTTCGAAGCACGCATCGGTAACGACCCGGACACTGAGTTCACAGAAGCGTTGCGCCAGATCAACCGCATCGCCCTGCTGCGCCTGACGGAAATTGCGGCTTCGAGCAGCTAGCGCCCTAACCCGCGCGATCCAGTTCCTCGGCCCGTGCGATGAGGCGTTGCGCGTTGGTGTAGATGGGTACTTCGATTAGCGATCCGTCGAGTTCGACACGGCCCAGCCCCCGAGCCTGGGCAGCCTCGAACGCTTCGACGACGCGGCGGGCACGCACAACCTCGTCCTGCGTCGGTGTCAGCACATGATTGATGACCGCGGCGTGTGACGTGGAGACGGCGCTTTTCGCCTTATACCCGAGGCGCTTTGCCCAGAATGTATCGCGCTCGACGCCGGCCTCGTCCGACCAGGTATAAGGGCAGTCGACAGCAAGCGTTCCAGAGGCGACGCATTCGACGAGGAACCTCTGGCGCGCATAGGCGAGTTCGACGCCGTCCGGCGCCCGTTCCGCGCCAAGGTCAGCGGCAAGGTCCTCCGCCGCCATGAGGCAGCCAACGGTTCGGGCGCTGGCGCGCGCGATGTCTCCGGTCTGCACCAGGCCGCGGGCAAACTCAATATTCGGGAGGAGCGCGGTTGAACCGACCGATAGCCCGTAGTCGCGCTCAAACCGCAACACCGCCGCTTCGAGTTCAACAACATGCTCCGGTTCGGCAACCTTGGGCAGGGCCACAACGTCCGGCGCGCCGCGCATTACGGCGGCGAGATCGTCCATGCCTTCGCCATCGAGCGGATTGACACGCACCGCTGCAACGGCACCCGCCGCGCGCCAGGCATCATAGAGGTCGCGCGCCAGCTCCCTGGCCTTCGGGCGCAGGTCTGGAGGCGTGAAATCCTCCAGTTCATGGATCAACACATCCGCGCCGCTAGCGGGCGCCGACGCAAGACCCTCCTCCTCCGCACCGTTGAGAAACAACCAGGAACGGCAGAGATGGACGGGGCGGGACATGGACATCAAGGCGGGGTCTCCTACATAGTCGGTTTCGAACAATAGAGCGGTTCAGGTCCGGACGGAAGGAAACGACATCGCGCGGGTGGTGACAAAGACATGTCGCGCCGGAGAGTATCGCGGGTTCATGGCCGCCATCGTGCTCGCCGTGTTGCCCGTTACGGCTGCGCCCGCGCAACAGTTCGACCGGGCAGAACCCGGTGAAGCGCGTCCCGGCGGCACGGCGACTTCGGCATTTGCGGAAATCGACGCGAACGCGTTTTCGCATCCCTCCGGGAATCTCGGCGCGGCGCGGCGTCTCGATTTTGAGATCGGCAACCGCATATTCGGCCGCGTGTGGGAGCCGGCCCCGTCGGCGTCGGAAAGCACCGATGGTCTGGGCCCACTCTATAACGCACGCTCATGCCGGCGCTGTCACATCCGCGACGGCCGTGGGCACCCTCCCGCATCGCGCGAGGACGATGCGATATCGATGATACTGCTTCTGAGCGTGCCGTCACCGGATGCAGACCAAACGACGCCCGAACCGACCTACGGCGCGCAGCTGCAGGATTTTGCGATTGCCGGCCACACACCGGAAGGCCGGATCGCGGTGACTTACAGCGAACGGCACGTGCAGCTCTCCAACGGCGAGACCGTTTCGCTAAGGGCGCCGGCATACGCAGTCGCCGACGCAGGCTACGGGCCGCTTTCACCGGGCACGATGACGTCGCCGCGCGTGGCAAATCAAATGATCGGCCTTGGCCTTCTTGAGGCAATCGATGCGGCGGAGATCGAAGCGCTTGCAGATCCCACAGATGGCGATGACGATGGCATTTCGGGACGCGCGGCCCGGGTTTGGGACGGCGAACGGGGCGCACAAACGCTCGGACGCTTCGGGTGGAAGGCCGGCCAGCCATCGGTCCGCGCGCAAACGGTGGCCGCCCTGTCCCGCGATATCGGACTTTCGACGTCCATTCTGCCAACACCGAGCGGCGATTGCACCGAGCACCAGTCCGAATGCCTTTCAGCACCCACCGGCAATACGCAGCGCCTTGGAGCTGCCGAAGTTTCCAACGAGGCGCTTGCGTTCGTGTTGTTTTATGCGCGCAACCTCGCGGTTCCACCACGCCGCAATGCCGATGAACCGGACATCCTCGAAGGCAAGCGGCTGTTTCATGAAAGCGGCTGCGCTGCCTGTCACAGGCCACGGTTCGAAACACTTGAAGATTACCCGCAGCGCGAACTCGCCGGCCAAACCATTTGGCCCTACACGGACCTTCTTCTGCACGACATGGGTGAAGGGCTTGCAGACAGTCGTCCGGAAGGATCGGCGTCAGGGCGCGAATGGCGGACGCCGCCACTTTGGGGTATCGGCCTCACGAATACCGTAAACGGCCATACACTTTATCTGCATGACGGCCGGGCACGTTCGCTGCTGGAAGCCATTCTGTGGCATGGCGGTGAAGCGGTGACCGCAAGGCAGAACGTCATTGATATGACCGGCGAAGAGCGCGATCGCCTGATCGAATTTGTGAGCTCATTATGAAACGTACGTTGCTTGGAGCCGCCACCGCTTGCGCGATGTCCGTGTCGGCTTTTCTCTTGGCGCACTCGGCTCCGGCACTGGCCGACGCCGCCACTGCCGTTCTTGCCGTCAAGGCGCATCACGTCGTACCGCGCCACGAACACCTCGCCCGCCGCACGCGGGACCTCGCCCTTCACGTTGAAGCGCTGTGTGGCACCCCCGACCAGCTACATCTCGACGCCGCACGCCATGCCGCGGCCGATGCCTGGCTCGCCTGGATCGGCACCCGTCCTCTCTCCGGCAGTGCGGCGGCTACCGTGGCCCGCCCGGACCCGGTCGACTTCGACGCTCTCGGCACGCTGCTTCACGGGGACGAGGTTGCCGCCTGGGGAAAAAGCGACCATTGCGATACCGCCCTTGGGAGTACTCAGGAATTGCAAAGCGTGACGAGCGACCTGTTTGTCGCGTCGGTCGAGTTCCTGCCCGCAGACGATGAGGCCTGGCTCGCCGGCTTCAGATCGGACCTTGCCGCGGAGTTCACTCACACGCTGGCGGCCATCGAAAAGATCTCCGGAGAGATCGCCGGCGAACCGGATTCGGAAACAGTTGCGTGGCGCTCGGATCTTGGCGTCTCGGCCCTGCGCCCGGCAATCGTCGCGGCATGGGAACTGACCGATGCGCAGGCCGGCAGGCCGGGGCTGTCTTCGCTTCTTGACCCGGAAACGCAATTGCGCCTTCGCAACGCCACGGCTCCAGCCGGCTCTTCAACGCTCGTCAACGATATTGACCGTGTCCTTGCCCTCGCTGCGAAGCTTGGCAGCGAACGGACACGGCTCGCACTCCTGGCATCGGTCGCGGTGAAAATTACGCTGATCCGCGACGCCCTCGCCACAGAATAATGGGTTCGGCAACGGCAAAGCGCCGTCAGAGCCAACCAGAACCCGCTCTGCTCCCCGCGCTTCCATCCGCCGCAGCCCTTTAAGCCTGTCACGGCCAACGGCGATATTGCCGGGACGCTCAAGATCGGCGTAACCTCACGCCGATAAACAGCGGCCTCCAGGAACCGGGAGCCCGCAAATTGCACAAGGGATCAACCCCTTGGCCGAGGGAGCAGAACCAACGTGACCGGACAAGGCCGTATCATCATCGACTGCCTTCAGTACTGCAACTGGTCGCGGGAGATCTTTGAAGAGATGCGGGCCGGCGGTGTCAGCGCCGTGCACGTGACGATCTGCTACCACGAGCAGTTCCGCGAGACCGTCACCAATATCGAGCAGTGGAACCGGTGGTTTCAGCAACACGGCGACCTCATTGTTCCAGGCCGCACCGCCGACGACGTGCGTGCCGCCCATGAAAGCGGCCGCACCGCGATCATCTTCGGCTTCCAGAACTGCTCGCCGATCGAAGACGACGTCGGACTGATTGAAATCGTGCACCAACTCGGCGCGCGCTTCATGCAGCTGTCCTACAATAATCAGAGCTTGCTCGCGACCGGGTGCTATGAAGCGGAAGACCCGGGCATCACGCGCTTCGGCAAGCAGGCGATCGGGGAAATGAACCGTGTTGGCCTGGTCATCGACATGTCGCACTCCGCAGAGCGCTCAACGCTTGAGGCGATCGAGTTGTCGCAGCGCCCCATCGCCATCACGCATGCCAACCCGGCGTTCTGGCACCCCGCCCTTCGCAACAAGTCCGACGACGTTCTGAAAGCGCTGGGCGCGAGCGGTGGTATGCTCGGTTTCAGCCTCTATCCGTTCCATTTGAAAAACACCACCGAGTGCCGCCTCGATGAGTTCTGTTCGATGATCGCCGACACCGCCGATCTCATGGGGCTCGACAATATCGGCATCGGCACCGATCTGGTGCAGGGCCATGGCAATGAGGTGGTTGAATGGATGCGCAACGGCCGCTGGTCGCTCGACATGGATTTCGGCGAGGGTTCGAAAGACAATGCGGGCTGGCCCGATCCTCTACCATGGTTCGGCGGGAACCGGGACTTCGGCAACATCGTGGAGGGCTTGCGTGCCAAAGGCTTCACGGAAACGGACATTGACAAAGTGATGGGCGGCAACTGGCTAAAGTTCTACGAAACATCTTTCGGGCCGCAGGAAAAAGCGTAGGGAGCGCGAGCGATCATGGCAACGGCATCTGAGCGAACCGAAGCCGCCATTCCAGCCGTTGCGCTGAGACCACCAGAACAAGTCATGCGGCTTGAGCGCATGGGCTCATTTTTTGCCACGCGCATCAGTTTCATGCGCTCCCTGATCCGCCGCATGCAGCGTGAGAACTGGAACGTAACACGGCAGGTGTGGACGCTCGCTGACGGCGGGTTTGGCCGCGCCGTCTATCTCGTTGAAACACCGCATGGCGATTTCAGCTTCGTGGCGTTTTCGCATTATCTGGCGCCAGAAGAACGCACCGACCGGGTCATTGCGGAACGCTGGGACGCGACCTTCACTCTCGTCGAGGGCCGCGTTGACGAGGCCGACCTCGACCGCCTCGAAGAACACGTGCCGAAACAGGAAGCAGGCCAGGTTTCGGCGCGCGAACTGGTCTTGAGCCGGGCGAACAAGAGCGTACGGCTGTTCGAATACGTGAGCGAGGAACTTGCCGCGGGACGCCAACCCGACATCGCACGGCTTGCCGCCATCGGCTATCTCATGCGCACCACGGCGGTCTATGGCAACGGCAAGTTCGGCATGGGCGATTTCGCCAAACTGTTCGGCAGGAACGTTTTCAATTCGCCCTATCAGGCCGAAATGCTGATCGTCTATCTGATCCGCAACTTCTCACTTGAACTGCTCAATCACGTGGCCAAGGCGCGCGACCCGGAACACGCCGTGGCGCTGTCACCGGAGCGCCAGCGCATGCTCGGCATCGGCAATGCCACCGGCCTTGGCATGGCGCCGTTCCTCGTCAAGCACCCCATTCTCATCCATCGCTGGATGCAGGCGCGCGAAACGGCACTAGCGCGGGTACGCGCGGTGGCGCAGGCGGGCGATGCGGAAAAAGCGCATTTCAAATCCCTGCTTGAGCGCGCCATCGTCCATATCGGTGAGTGGAACGTCGAAGACGAGCGGCAACAGGCGCGTATCGAAACACTGCGCGCGGAACTCGATGAGCTGAAATCGGCCTACGAGACATCGCCCGGAGATGTACTGCCGCCGGGCGCACCCTGGGACACGCTCTACCGGCGCATGGAGGAGACTTGCAGTCTTGAGGCACAGGAACTTTGCGTCTCAATTCTGATCGAGCTCTATCCGGACCTCGTCGAGCCGCTGGAAAGCGAAATGGCGACCAATCAGATTGAGAAAACCGAACCGGGCATGAGCCTCGCCGATCTGAAATCGCTGCTGGAGCGCGACTATGGTTGGGCGCTGGAGATTGCCTTCGGCACACAGGAGGCCGAACATCACTTCTGGTACTACTCCGAAGGCAAGGAAGAGCCGAGACGCGGAGCACGCTTTGAGGAGCCGGGCGCCGACTGCGAGATGCGGCTTGGTTTCGGCCGCGATGTCCATGCACTCCACAAAGTTCTCTCCGCAATGAGCGGCGGAGAACTCGGCACGACAACGGCCGAGTTCCTGCTGGGTCAGCCGCAATGGCGCGCCGTGGTGCGCCGGGTACAAACCCTGCAGGCCTATCCTTATGGTGAGATCCGCGACAATCTCCTGAGCAAAGACTGCCTGCCGATCGACATGCTGCGCTCGAAGCTCTCGTTTTTCGGCGCCACCAAGTTCGATCCGAAATCGGATTTGTGGACGCGCATCACCATGTTTCAGGGTGCACCGCTGCTCGATGAAATAAGCCGCGACGACGCCGATGACTGGATCTTCGATGTCGCGCCAAGCGATGGCGGGGTGGCGCCATGACGGTGTCGTTCGATCAGGTCCGCCGCCAGTCGGTGCGGGCGCTTGACGCCGGGGGCGCGGCGCCCGGCATCGACGAGGATTCAGCACTTGCTATCGCCTGGTTGGAAGCTGCACGCTGGCCGGGCTTGCGGATACTCGCCGATGCCCTGGACGCGAGCGAACGCGAGCAAAGAGGCGCGGGTCTTGAGCTTGGCGTAGGCGACCCTTCCGCGCTTGACGCCGGCGGGAGGTCTGCCGTGTTCTTCGCCGCCTCTGCGATCGACCATCTTCTTGGCCTGGCGGCCCGGGACAACGGGCAGAAAGCCTCACTCCGCGTCATCGGATTGCAGCACCCGCTGGTGCTGCTGGCAGCCGCGTCGCGATTTGCTCCCGCGGGCCAGGCCATCTCCATTGAGTGGCCCGACGCTCACGGCCGCACCTTTTGCGCTGTGGCCATGGCGGGCCGGGCCGGCGTGTTTGCGGGTCAAAACTGCGCGGCGGAAGACTGCGATACGCCCGGCGTGGTGAGCGCCGTGCTCGGCTGCCGGCCGGCTGGCGGCGAGCCCGCTCCGCCCGGGGGCAACGAAAACCAAACCACGATTGTCGATCCGGCGACCCTTGCGGCGCGTATTGTTGACGCCTATCAGAACGGTCTGAATGTCGACCCGCGATCGTACGAGCGCGTATCGGTCTATGCCTCAAAGATCCTCGTTCCCGAAACGGAAGAATCTCTGTTGCACGGTGCCGGCGCGGGGCTGACCGACAACGACTGAGGCAGTTTCAGTACTGGGGAGACAGCATGAGCGACGGCTACATTCACCGCACTCAGGACACCTTCAAGAAGCTGCTGCCCGATACATCCGGCAATGAGGTCAACGGGCTCGGGGTTGAGGAGCGCGGCACACCGCAGCCGTTTTTCTGGCATCCACCGGACCGCCACGCCTTCGGCGATCTGCAGCAGGCCGTTATCGCGCACCAGCATCAGTCACCGGACATCGCGGCCATCTATTCGCGTGACGCCGACCGCGGGCCAAGGCCCCTCGAGAAGGCGGAAATGCCAGACCGCCGCGCGCCTGAAGACTGGGCCGGCGAGATCAAGGCGTTTGCACGGTCGAACGAAGCAGATCTTGTCGGCATTACGCCAACGCTGGGTGAATATGTCTACGAAGGCTACGAATTGCCGCTGCCTAATCTGATCATTGTCGGTGTTGCGATGGATCACACAGAACTCTCCAACGTTCCCAGCAGCATTGACGACATGCGTGGCGCGGTCGAGGTCGGTCTCAAATACAACCAGGCTGCACGCGCAGCGCGTAAACTCAGCAACCGAATTCTCGCGGCAGGCTACGACGCCAAGGCGTTTCCAGGCCCGCACGCAACGGCGCTCAACATGATACCGGCGGCAATTGCCGCCGGGTTTGGAGAACTCGGCAAACACGGCTCGATGATCAACTCTGCGTATGGATCGTCGTTCAGGTTGTCAGCCGTTGCAACCGATATGCCGCTCGTTTACGACGAGGCTCGCGCCTTCGGTGCGGATGAGTTCTGCATGAACTGTCAGGTCTGTTCCAACGCCTGTCCGCCCGATGCGATTTTCCCGGAAAAGCAGACAGTTCGCGGGCGCAAGAAATGGTATGTCGATTTCGACAAGTGCATTCCCTATTTCGGGGAAACCTTCGGCTGCGCCATTTGCATCGCGGTGTGCCCGTGGAGCCGGCCCGGTGTCGCTCCCAACCTCATCGCCAAACTGGCGCGGCGGCGCGAGCGGCTCGAAGCACAGGGCGACGCCTGACTGCAACCGGTCATCGTCTGAGATTGCTCACTCTCAGGCTTCGTGGCGATTGGACCAGAGTTCCCAGGCAAAACGGGCACGCACCCCCAGATCGAGGAATGGCCGCGGCGGCAGCCGGTTTGGCTCGCCGAGCGAAAGCATATCCGCGATCAGCGGGTTTTCTCTGCCGCAGGCCATATCGGCGGCGAGTGTTCCGCCAAACGTGCCCTTGGTCACGCCAACAGCATTCTGGCAAACGGCGGACCAGATGTTGGGCGCAAGCTGGCCGAACCCGGGAGCACTGTTTTGCGAGAGGCACACGATGCCGGTCCAGGTGTGTTCGATCTCAACCTTCGCTAGCCTGGGGAACCGCAGGTCGAAGAGCACTTTGTGGCGGCGTCTAGCCTTCACCCGCTCTGCTTCGCTGATATTCTGGCTCGGGCAGTATCCCAGGCCCTGGCGGATCAGGATGCGGTAATCGTTGGTGTAGCGCATGGTAATTCCGGCAAATGCATTTGCCGGCGTCAGACCCCACGGAGCCTTGACGCCGTAGGCCTTGCGCTCATCTTCCGACAGGCGCCGCGTGAGACTGGCATAAGCGGACAGATGCAGGAACCGGTTTCGATAGAAGCCGAACTGCTCGGTATATCCGTTTGCGGCAAATATGATCTTTGGGGCGCGCAACGAGCCTGCGGATGTCTTCAGGTGCGTGCCGTTCTGGAAGTTGGCCTCGATAACAGGAGAGTTCTCGTAGAGGGTGACATTTCCGGGCAGCGCCTCCGCCAGACCGCGCGTCAGTGCGGCAGGGTTCATGAGAGCTCCGCCGACCGTATATATGGCAGCGGTAAAATGGTCGGAACCTAGTTTTTCTCTGAGCTCATCTCCCTCGATCCATTGAAACGGCTCACCGAGAGCCTCGAGCTCTCTGGCGAAGGGCTCCAGGACTTCCGACACCCCCCGGGGCGAAACGGCCGTGTGATACTTGCCGTCCTTCGACCATTCGCAGTCCATGCCGCTGGATTGTACGATGGACTCCAGCTGAGAGATTGCCGAACGCGCCAGCCGCATGAAACGGTGTGCGCCCTCAAGTTCGTCCAGAGACGAGCCCACATTGTGCGGCAGATCAATCGCAAACCCCGAATTCCGCCCCGACGCGTTTTCTCCCGTTTCGCCTGCATCAATCAGGGCAATGGACTGATCCGGGCAATTCTCGGCGAGCCGCCGCGCGGCGGCGAGACCCGCATAACCCGCGCCCAGCACGATCCAGTCCGCGGCGATGTCTCCCGTGAGCGGCGCACGCGGCTCGCGCCGTGGCAGCACAGCGCTCCAGCCATTCGTTTCGTCGTTGTGCGGCAGGCGCGAAATTCTCATGCCCCCGTCTCCGCCCAGTTACTCGGGTGAACGGCATAGAATACGAGCGCTGATTTTGACTGGTAAGTGAGTTCGGTACCGGCCGGCAGCCAGATGCAGTCCCTGGGGCCAGCGACCAGATCACCGTCGCCCGTGCGCACTGTGACTTCGCCTTCGATCACTATCAAAACCTCGTCATAGCGGACGGTCCATGGAATGGACGCATCGGAAAATCTTGCAAAACCGGTACCCAGCACCGTGCCGTCGGCCTGTCCGGTAATTTCCGCAATTTCAGCCTGGTCACCGTAGGCAAATCTTGGCGCAAAGGTTACGCCATCAAACGCAATCCGCCGCGGCGGAGCTGTCTCAGAACACATCACTTTTGCAACCTCCAAATTACTGGGCGAAGGGTTGGTTGACGAAGAACATACAAGGGTGTATTGAAACCGTCAATGTTGTATGGACATACTATGCGATGACATTGCTCTCAACACGTGACGACGCCAAACGCGTCCCTCAGCTCACCCGGGACGACTGGATTGAGAAAGCGCTTTCGGTGCTGATCGAAGACGGCATCGAGGCCGTTCAGATCACACACCTGTCCCGGCTTCTGGATGTCACCCGGGGAAGCTTCTACTGGCATTTCAAGTCGAGGGAAGAGCTGCTCGGGGCTCTGATGAGCGAATGGCGCGCCCGCAATACCGGCGTCATGCTCGATGCATTGTCGGCAGCGCCAACTCTTGCCGATGGCATCCTGGAGTTGTTCTCCATATGGGTCGATCACACGAGATTCGACCCCAAGCTCGATCAGGCGGTTCGCGACTGGGCGCGGCGCTCAATCGACGTTCGCGGCCGCGTCGCGGAGGAGGACGAGAACCGGGTGAAGTCAATCGCAGCGTTCTTCGAAAAGCATGGCTATGAGGCAACCGAAGCCTTCATTCGCGCACGGGTCATCTATTTCACTCAGGTCAGTTACTACGCGCTCGGCATCGAGGAACCGCTAACGCAGCGGATGCACTATCTGGCAGCGTATTTTCAATGCTTCACAGGTCGACAAATCGATGAACGTTTGGCCGAAGCGTTCCTCACCCGCATCGCCCACGAAAGAGCGAACACATGAAGGCGCGACGGTCTGGTGGCCGCAATGCGCGAGTGGCAAAACGCCAGAGTGCGGCCCAACGCACATTCGATCACGCGTGGCGGAGATGGGAAAACCCATATCGGCCGATTGAGCAATTCAGCGCAGATCAGATTGAAGCCGTTCACGAGGCGTCCCTTAAGGTCCTGCGGGAAACAGGCATCAAGATTCTCAGCCCGGAGGCCTGCGGAATTTACGCCAAGGCGGGAATGGACGTCTCCGGTGAAGGCATCGTGCGGCTCGATCCGGACCATCTGCTTGACCTCATAGCCAATGCACCCGGCGAGGTTACGCTGCACGGGCGCGGCGATGGCCGCGATGTCACAATTGGGGGGCGGCATGTCGGCGTCTGCACCACCGGCGGGACGCCCAATTTTTCGGATCTCGACCGCGGCAGGCGCCCGGGCACCCTCTCCTCGCTCGATGATCTGTGCCGACTTGCGCAGAGTTTTGATGTCATCCATCTGATCGGCCCCTTCGTCGAACCGCAGGATATCCCAACAAAGCTGAGGCATCTGCATATGACACGTTCCGTTCTGACCCTGACGGACAAAGTTCCCTTCGTCTTCTTTCGCGGCACGGAAGCTGTCGCCGACGCCTATGAAATCATCCGCATAGCGCACGGAATGACGGCGGAACGGTTCCACAACACGCCGGTTTGCTACTCCATCGCCAATTCAAACTCGCCGCTCCAGCTCGACCACCTCATGTGCCGCGGGATTATCGATGCTGCAATGGCCGGCCAGATGATGGTGCTAACGCCGTTCACGCTGGCAGGGGCCATGGCGCCGGTGACCCTTGCAGGCGCATTGGTGCTGCAAAATGCAGAGGCACTCGCCGGTCTCGCACTGTCGCAAATCGTAAAACCGGGAGCACCGGTTTGCTATGGCAGCTTCACCAGCAACGTTGACATGAAAACCGGATCGCCGGCATTCGGAACACCGGAATACACCAAAGCGGCGTTTGCGTCGGGCCAGCTCGCGCGCCGCTACGGTCTGCCCCTGAGGTCGTCGGGCGTAACCGCTTCCAATGCACCCGATCGCAGGCCGCCTATGAAATGCAGATGGCCCTGTGGGGCGCCCTGATGGGCGGTACGAACATGCTTCTGCATGGCGCGGGATGGCTTGAAGGCGGCCTCACCGCATCGGCGGAGAAATTTATTATTGACGTGGAAATGCTGCAGATGTTCGCCGAACTCTTCAAACCGGTTGATGTAAACGATGCAACGCTGGGGGTCGATGCGATTTCCGAGGTTGGTCATGGCGGACACTTTTTCGGTACGCAACACACATTGGACCGCTTCGAAACGGCGTTCTATTCGCCGCTCTTGTCGGACTGGAGCAACTTTGAAAATTGGCGTGACAATGGCTCGATCGACACGACCGAGAGGGCAAACCGCATTTACAAGGAAACGCTGGCGTCATTCGAGCCGCCAGAGATTGACCCTTCGTGCCTTGAAGAAATCGACGCCTTCATCGCCCGGCGCACAATGGAGGGCGGCGCCAATATTGAACGATAGCGGTTAGCCGGCACGAAACCGAAGCATTACGAGCGGTGACGCTCCTGGGCGCGGGTCACGCCCCCGCGTAGCAGTTCCAGATTGGCCTGGACGTGCGGGTTTTCCGGCTCCAGCTCATAGGCTGCCAGGAGATTCTTGCGCGCCTGCGGCAGGTTGCCCTGAAGCAGGTACGAGTATCCCATATTGTTGAGGATCGTCGCGGACGGTCCAACAAGTGAAATGGCCCGGTTATAGGCACGAGCTGAAAGGTCGAACCTGCGCAGCTGATCGTAGGATGCGGCAAGACCGATCCATGCGTCCACGGCGTCCGGGCGCATTTCCGCAGCCTCGCGGTAGTAGCGCTCAGCGTGGCCGAACTCACCTCGCCCGAAGTGAAAATTCGCCTTTTCCATGGGCTTGTCGGACGGCACGAAGGGAAGTTCCGTTTCATCCAGATCCGGCGTCGGCTCCGGGGGAGCGATGCCGCCGGCAAGCTGCAGGTCGGCGAAGCTAACGCTCGTGCCGTCGCTTGTGATGCATCCCGAAAGGCCAAGGCTCACGGCAAGAAGCGCGATGCTCGCTGTAAATTTGAAAGTCACTCTGCGCCTCCCCTGCGGCTTCGGATCAGGACCCGATCTCTGCTGTATCATTCAGTCTTCAGATTAGTACAAACGATTGAAATTGCTATGAAATGTGAAACGTAATATCGCATCAAATCCGAGCAATCGGGATAACGCTTCATTAACTCTGATTACCCTCACAAAGAAACGCGCACAGCCCATTGAGTGGACCGTGCGCGCTCCCGACAGGGATGAACCAAGCGCTGTCTTGAAAAGCTTTCTATTCGGGGTCGCCGACCTGCGGGCCGTCGTCGTCGACAGATTCGATGTCGCCGCCTTCCTCGCCATCACCGCCTTCAGCTTCCGGGCCCGCCGCATAGCTCTCCATGGCATGCTCCATGCGCTGGCCGCTGGTGTGAATGTGTGTGCGGTAGGCGTGATCGGGTGTCGGATTGATGGTGTGGATGGCGATGTTGCGGCGAACCGCATCGCCGGCACCGAGATAGACCGTCTCGCTGCGCTGATAATACTCCTGGCTGCAGGCGCTGAATCCCAGGGCGCTTAACGCCGCGGCGATCGCCGAAATCTTGCGGATTCTAGAGCATATTTCGACCACACTGAAGCACTTGACCGGGTTTTCGCGTTTGCTGGCGAGGCGGACACTGTGCCGTGGTCTGATCGACCACAAGCAGTGTCCAACGCTGTCCAGAAAGCGCGAAAAGCCGGCCTTCGGTGGGCCAAATCCGCCCATCGGCGTCGTTCCGGCGCTTGCCCGATGCCCGGCATCGCACTGCGCGCCGCGCCTAACCGAGTGGACGGATTTGGCGCCATCAAGCGGTTCAGTGTGGTCGAAACATGCTCTAGCGTACATTGTAGTTGTCTCCCGTGAAGGCCGCCGGCGCCGGCGCGTATGAAACGGACGCCGTGACAGGCTGGGCACCGGTGGGAATGATATGGCCGAACGGGCCCTGCACCGCGTCGCCGCTGCGGAACAGTTCAATGTCGCCGTCGGACACTTCCATCTGACCGTTGAAGAAGAAATCGACATCGTTGCCAGGAACCTGACCATCAAGCGGTGACGCAAGCCTCTGGTCGGGCGTTGCCGGACGCACGAGGCGCGGCGTTACGATGATGACCAGATCGGTTTCTTCCTTCTGGAAGGAATTCGACCGGAACAGGGAGCCGAGAACCGGCACCTGACCGAGCCAGGGCAGTCCGCTTGTTGCATTGGAGTGGTTGGCCTGCAGCAAACCGGCAATCGCAAAGCTCTGGCCGTCACGCAGTTCGACGGTTGTGTTGGCGCGGCGCACGATGAGACTTGGAATGTCGACGCCGGCGACGCGCAGCGAGTTGGTCGGATCAAGCTGGCTGACCTCCGGCTCGATCACGAGATTGATTAATCCGTCGGAGAGAACCGTCGGCGTGAATTCAAGCCCGACACCGAACTTCTTGAACTCCAGGCGGATGCCCTCGTCGTTGGACCCGACGGGGAAAGGAAATTCGCCGCCCGCCAGAAAACTCGCGCTGTCGCCCGAGAGCGCTACCAGATTAGGTTCGGCAAGACGGCGAGCAAGGCCGCGTTCCTCAAGAGCATCGACGATGATGTCGGCATCGACACCGCCGCTCAACAGGGAGCCGAGAATGCTGCCGAATGGCGTTGCATTGGAGAGGATGCCGACACCGGTTTGCATGTTGAAGTGTTTGTTGACGACATCCCAGTTGACGCCGAGATCGCGGCCCGCGGTCCGGTTGACTTCGATAAAGCGAACCTCGAGCATCACCTGCTGCGAGGTGCCGATGCTCATTGCGTTGGTCACGCCGTCCGGCGCGAACTGACGGGCGATGGTGAGCGCGCGTTCCATCGCCGGTGCGCTCGGCACCGTGCCGCTCAACATGAGCTGACCGTTTACAGTGGATACACGAATGCTGCCGCCTTCGACGTTCTGTGCGATGACGGAGCGCACGTTCACCACATCGTAGGAAATTTCAAGGTCGATCACGCCGATCAACCGGCGGTCTTCGCTGTAAAGCGAGATATTGGTCGCGCCGATCTGTTTGCCGAGTATGTAGACGGCAACATCGCTTACGGGCAGCACATCGGCGATCTCGGGATCACCGACAACGACCTCGGCGAACGGCATATCGACCTCGACGGTCTCCGACTTGTGCATGACGACGCGAAGCCGCCCGGCATGCGCCGATTCCGTCAACCGGAAGAACGCCGCGCGCGCTTCCGCCTGATCGTAACCGAGGGCCACCGGCTGCAGGAGCACGGTAAGCGCAATCATAAACGCGCCGGCCATGGAGGAAAGGATCTCCCACAAAGACAAACGCTTGCGGTTTGACGCGCCATCCGCCAGTTTCTTTTTGTTATTCCCGCTCATGGAATTCACCAGTTCTTTCTTTTGCAATGCTTCGCAGACCGGCGTGCCAGGCAACGCCGTTCCGCTGCTCTATCTATCTTTGCTCACGACGTTGTATTCGCTGCGCTCAAGCCCGCGCGTCACGCCGACCACGACATATCTGTTGAAACCTCTGGAGGTGGTGCGAGCCGTCAGCGGTTCTTCCGACGAGGCTGGGCGCGCGCGCACATCAAACCCGGAGGCAACCACCGCGTTCTCATCCGCCGCAATTTCGCGCACTTCCCCGCCGCCGGTACGTGCGGTCAGGTCGGACAGCGTCACGCGGCGCATGGTTTCCTCAACTTCGGCTCCCATATGCCGCAGCGCCAGATAAAGTTTGCCGGTGGTAGCGGCAAGCGCGACTTTCTGAGCTTCCACAACGTCAACGGCAACCGTCACCGCCCGCGGCACAAAGGCCTGGTTTTCCTCGTCACCACCCGCCTCGTGCACGACCTGGTCGAGTGCGAGAACGGAAACGTCGCGAAGCAGAAGCTCGGTGTAAGCTTCATCGCCCCGGCTGTTGTTTGAAGGCGTGCGCGTGAACAAAACATCGACACGGTCGCCCGGATGCACAAGCCCCGCCACGCCGAGCACGTCGTCGACGCGAATGGTTACCGCCTTCATGCCTTCATCAAGCATCGCGGAAACCGATGCGCGCTGGCCTGGCTGTGAGACCTTGGAAAGGAGGACCGGTTCATTGCGGGTCATCGGCGACAGCGCGTAACGGCCTTCCGAGCCCTCGAACAGTTCGTCGACCGCCTCAAAGGCACCTTCGGGAATTTCCTCGGAATACCAGTCGATGAGCTTAAGATCGCCACGTGTGATCAAAGCTCCGTAGGCCACGTCGCCGGAGGCGACAACAAGGCTGCGGGCTTCGACCTGCTCGACGGCAGCCGGCGCACTCGCGGTCATGTTGCGCATGCGGTCGTACTGCGATTCAAACCAGGAATTCGCCATCACCGCGGCACCGACGGCGCAGCACAATGACAGGCCCGCACCGATCATCACTTTGGTGCGCATTCCCGATCCGACGCCGCCGCCAAACGAATACCGGCCATCGGCGCCGGACTTAGCCGCCGAATCCTTAATCTGGAAATCCACCATGTCGCGCAGGCTGCTCATCGCGTCACGTACCCTGTTGCAAAAATTTCGACCCAAATTCGGGTTCTTCAAGGGTGCACGCTAACAGGCGGCTTTGAATTTTCCTTTGAAACCGGCGCCCAGTTTCGAGGCGTGTTTGAATCGGATTTGACTAAAATTGTCTGGAAATGCGGATTGCCGGGGTGAATTCGACCGCGTTTTCCAGGTTGACCCAATGACACTCAGGTTCGACACTTCGGAACGCTTGAGCCCCGCACAGCAAGACACGATGGCCACCTCTATGAACAGCAAAAATGCAACAATCGACCCGATTACCGTCTCCGTCATCCAGCATCGGCTGGTCGGCATCGTGGAGGAGATGGGCGAGGCGATGCTGCGCACCTCCTACTCGCAAATCCTGAACTCCAGCCGGGATTTTTCCACCGCGATCTGCGGCGCCGACGGCGCTTTGGTGGCGC
The DNA here is from genome assembly GCA_021775755.1 of Hyphomicrobiales bacterium. Lineage (GTDB taxonomy): Bacteria > Pseudomonadota > Alphaproteobacteria > Rhizobiales > JAJFHB01 > JAJFHE01. The sequence goes on from JAJFHE010000048.1 coordinate 75,832, forward strand.
AAGCCGAACACATTCCGGTACATATCGGCGCCTTGCCGTGGGCGGTTCACGTGCTGTGCGAGCGCTTTGGCGATGATGTTCACGATGGCGACGTATTTCTCCTCAACGATCCCTATCGCGGCGGCAGTCACCTGCCCGACCTGACGGCCTTTGTGCCGGTGTTCGCGGACGGCAAATTGCTGCTGTGGACGGTCAACCGCACGCATCACTCAGATATCGGCGGCGCCACGCATGGCGGCTACAACCCGGCGGCAACGGAAATCTGGCAGGAGGGGCTGCGCGTCCCCCCTGTCCGGCTCTATGAAAAAGGCACCCTGCGCCAGGACCTGCTCGACCTGCTCGCCCTCAATGTGCGGCACGGGCGCGACTTCCTCGGCGATCTTTCAGCGCAGATCGGTTCGGTCAAACTCGGCGAGCGGCGTCTTGGCGATGTTCTTGGTGAGTTCGATGCCGCAATCCTCATGGGCGCGACGAAACGCATGCTCGATGCCGCCGAGCAGCAGGCACGCGCCGTCATCTCAACCTGGAAAGACGGAACCTTTCAGGGCGAGGCGGTAATGGACGATGACGGCCGCGGCAATGACGACATCACCATCCGCGCCACGGTGACCAAGACGGGGAGCGACATCAAAGTGGACCTGTCGCGCTCCGACCCACAGGTCGAAAGCTTCATCAATTCCTCATACGCAAACATGCGCTCCGCCGTCGCGATGGCAATCGCCTTTCTGCTCGACCCCGAGATCCCTAAAAACGACGGCACCATGCGGCCCATCGAGATCGTCGCGCAGGAAGGTACCGTGGTGTGGGCGCGTCCCGGCGCACCGGTGTGCATGTCGACGTCGCATTGTTCGCAAGACATCGTGGAGGCCATCGTCGACGCGCTGGAAGATGCCTGCCCCGAGCGCACCATGGCCGGCTGGGGCAAACGGCTGCGCATCGCGATCAAAGGCGAGGATCCGAGAACAGGGCGTGAGTTTATCTGGCATATGTTCCATGCACGGCCGGGCGCCGGCGCCTCTTCGGGCGGCGATGGCTGGCACGGCGCGGGCGAATGGCACACCGCCGGCGGCCTCAAGTTCGGCTCCATCGAAGTTGCCGAAGTGCGGTTTCCGCTGTTGTTCAAATCGCACGAATTCCGTGCCAATTCAGGCGGCGAGGGCATGTTTCGCGGCGGCACCGGGAGCAAGCTCACCTTCGTGCTCGAAACCGACAAACCGGCGGTTGCCAACACCGCCGGCGAAGGCACTCGTCACGGCGCCATCGGCCGCAATGGCGGCGGCGACGGCGCCTGCCACCGCTACCGCCTGCGCCCGCCAAAAGGCCGCCCACGCGACCTTGCAAGCAAAGTAGAAGGCATGCCGGTTCCAGCGCGATCGGTCTTTGAGATCCTGTCGGGCGGCGGCGGCGGATGGGGCGATCCATCCGCCCGCGACGTTGACGCTCACCGGGACGACCTGCAAAACGGCTTCGTGACGGCCCCCGCCCAAAAGAAAAAGTGAGACGAAGCACGTGTACCGGATAGGCATCGATATCGGCGGCACATTCACGGACCTGGTGGCGGTGAATGACAAGGGCGTCCTGACCTCCGTCAAGGTCGCATCGACGCCGCAGGATCAGTCGCAAGGCGTTCTTGAGGGCCTGGCACAGCTGGCCGATGAACTCGGTCTCCCACTGTCCGGTCTACTCGCCGACACGCAGCGCATCGTGCATGGCATGACGGTCGCCACCAATGCGCTGCTCGAACGCAAGGGCGCGAAGGTCGCCCTGCTGACCACGGAGGGCCATCGCGACGTGCTTGAAATGCGCGAGGGCCTGAAGCCGGAACGCTACAACCTGCGGCTGGCGCGGCGCGAGCCGCTTGTGCCGCGGCGCCTACGGATTGGCGTCAAAGAGCGTATGAAGGCGGACGGTACGGTAGAGACGCCGCTCGACCGTGCATCTCTCGAAAAAGCGGTCAAGGTACTGAAGCGAGAGAAGGTCGACGCGGTCGCGGTGTGTTACCTGCACGCCTATAAGGATGCCCGCCATGAACAAGAAACGATTGCCATCCTGCAAAACGCCCTGCCCGGCGCCTACATCACGCTTTCCAGCGACGTGCTGCCTCAGATCAAGGAGTATGAGCGCGTATCGACAACGGTGGTGAATGCCTATGTGGGCCCGTTGATCCGCCGGTATCTTGCAAGGTTCGAAGAGCTTATGCGCGATGCGGGCTATGGCGGCCCGGTGTTGATAGTCCTATCGCATGGCGGCGTCGCGCCGGTCGAGGAAGCCATCCGCATCGCCGCGGCGACGGTGCTTTCGGGCCCCGCCGGCGGTCTTGCGGGTGCACGCCACGTTGCGCGCCTTCTCGATATCCCCGACCTCGTGCCCTTCGATATGGGGGGAACATCCAGCGACATTTCACTTGTGGTCGGAGGCGCGGCAACGCTTTCGAACACGCGCTCGATCGCGCATGAGCGGATTGCGCTGCCAAGTCTCGATATCGTAACGCTGGGAGCGGGAGGCGGTTCTATTGCGAAGACAGATGGTTCAGGCCTCCTGACCGTCGGCCCGCAAAGCGCCGGCGCGGTCCCCGGTCCTGCCTGCTATGGACGCGGCGGCACCGAGCCGACCGTTACCGATGCAAGCGTCGTGCTCGGCTACCTCGACCCCGAGCACTTTCTGGGCGGGCGCGCCGCGCTTGACCGCAAAGCGGCGGAAGATGCGCTCGACCGGCTGGCGACGGCTCTCGGCATCGAGCGGATCAAAGCGGCGGAAGGCGTGCACCGGGTCGTCAACACACAGATGGCCGAAGGCATTCGCCTTGCGACCGTGCGCCAGGGTGTCGATCCCAGAGGCTTTGCGCTTTTAGGTTTCGGCGGTGCTGCGGCACTTCATGCGAGCGAACTGGCGCGCCTTCTCAACATTTCGCGTGTCATCGTTCCGCGCGTGGCGTCCGTCCTGTCGGCCTGGGGAATGCTGGCAACTGAATTGCGCTACGAAATCAGCCGTTCGCATATCGGCGAAACCGGGACCTTGAATTCGGATCGGATCCGCAATGTCTTTGACGATCTCGAAGCGGCCGGCAAGACGCGCCTTGAGGGCTGGTTCGATGGCACCATTTCCCATATCCGTTCCGCCGACATGCGTTACGGCGAACAGATTTTCGAAATCGACGTTGCACTCGATCAGATCGACTTCACTTCACCAAACCTCCTGGAAGACATCAAACGCGCGTTCGAAGCACGCCATCGCGACCTCTACACGTATGCGCTCGAAGACCAGGAACCGATCGTGATCAACGCGCGTGTCGCGACGGTCGGTGCGCTTGAGGCGCCGCCTCAACCACGGGCACGGAGCACAGGCCGCCGGAACAGCGAAGCCCGCACACGCGAGATCTACCTTGGTGGCTGGGTATCAGCGCAAGTGCTTGATTTCGATGGACTTTCTCCCGGCAATACGATTGCGGGGCCGGCCGTTATCGAAGCCAACACGACGACCGTCCTCCTGCGCCCGGGCGATGTCGCGTCAGTCACGCAACAGGGCTGGCTGGATATCGCCGTCGGCGGCTGACCTGATTGCCTGCCAGACCCGCTCCGGCGTCAGCGGCATGTCGATGTGCTCCACGCCTAACGGGCGCAGCGCATCGAGCACCGCATTGACGACGGGTGCGAGCGCGCCAAGCGCACCGATTTCACCAACACCCTTTGCGCCGAACAGATTTGCCGTCGTCGGGATATTCTCAAGCGCATGGCTGATATCGGGAATGTCATCGGCGCGCGGCAGCGCATAGTCCATGAGCGAACCGCTGAGGAGCTGGCCGCTTGCGGCGTCGTAGGCTGTATGTTCGAGCAGCGCCTGTCCGATACTCTGTACAATGCCACCGGCGATCTGACCCCTCGAGGCCTCACCGTTCATCGCAACACCAATGTCGTCAACGGCGGTAAATCCCGTCAGGCGGATATGCCCCGTTTCCGGGTCGACCTCGACTTCGGCGATGTAGCAGCCGTTGGGATAGGTACCGGAAGCGCCGTCATAGTCACATCCCGCCGAAAGACCTTCAGCCTCGCCGAGTTCCGACGCCCGCGCCGCAAGGTCGAAAAGTCCAATGGAGAGATCGGTGCCGGCGACCCGGAAACGACCTTCGGTGAACTCAACATCGCCGGAAGCTGCCTCGAGCGCGGCGGCAGCAAGCTCACGTCCCTTTTCGATCAGGCGGTCGGTTGCATAGGCGATAGTGGTTCCCGACACCATGACGGAATTTGAGCCGCCGGTGCCGCCGCCCGGCGGAACGAGATCGCTATCGCCCTGAACGATGCGGATGACACCGGGTGCAAGTCCGAGCCGGTCGGCGGCGATAGCGGCAAATATGGTTTCATGCCCCTGCCCGGCCGACTGAGATCCCGTCGACACGGAGACGGTTCCCGATGGGTCCACGGATACTTCCGACCGCTCTTCCGAAAATGCGCCAGCCGTGTGCACATAAAGTCCAAGCCCAACGCCGGCGTACCAGCCCCGGCGCCTTGCCGCCTCCCGCTTCGCCTCAAACCCTGCCCAGTCCGCCTCTTGGAGTGCGCGATCGAGTGCCGCTTCGAAATCACCGCAGTCGATCTCGGTTCCGACAGGCGAAACGTAAGGCAGGGCATCGGCGGCAATCAGGTTGCGTCTGCGAAGCGCCACCGGATCAACGCCGAGCTCGACCGCCGCCTTCTCGATTGCGCGCTCAAGCAAATAGATCATTTCCGGCTTTCCGGCGCCGCGAAATGAATCGACCGGCACGGTGTTCGTGAAAATGCCGGTGACTTCAACGTGGATGGCAGGGATCGCATAAGCATGCCCCAGCACCCGGGTGCCCGATGTGCTCGCGACGATGCCCGCGAACGTCGACAGATAGGCTCCAAGATCGGCCTGGGACGACACCTGAAGCGCGGTGAAACCGCCCTGTTCATCCAGCACCAGACGGGCGGAGTTAACCTGCGCGCGGCCATGCGCGTCGCAGAGATAGGTTTCGGAACGCTCCGCAACCCATTTGACCGCCGCGCCCGCAAGCCGCGCCGCCAGCAGAAGAAGCGGATATTCGGGATAGACCTGAAGCCGAATTCCGAATGCCCCCCCGACATCGCCGGTGACTACCCGCAAGCGCTCGCGCGCGATGCCGAGTACGTTTTCGGCCAGAATGTTGCGCATGAGGTGGACGCCCTGGGTCGGGGCATAGAGCGTATAGGCATCCGTCTCGCGGTCGTGCAGGCCCACAGCACCACGCGGTTCCATCGGGTTGATCACAAGGCGGTTGTTTTCAACTGTCAGATCGACGATGTGCGCTGCCGCGGCGATTGCCTTCTCAACCGCTGGCCGGTCGCCGACTTGCCAATGATATGCCCGGTTCTCCGCGATGGATTCATGGAGCCGGGCGCCGGTTTGGCCCTGCTTTGCCGGGAGGCCGGGAACTGGCGTCAACTCCGCATACTCGACGGCGACCGCCTCCACTGCATCGCGTGCAAGATGTGCCGTGTCGGCGACGACCATGGCGACGATTTCACCAACATGGCGCACCCGATCCGACGCCATTACGGATCGACCTGGATCCGACAGACCGGCGATCGGCGCTTCACAGGCGAGCGGAGCGACGCCTTCGCGCTCCAACACATCCGCCGCCAGCACACAACGGACACCGGGTATGGCGCGCGCGGCCTCGCAATCCATCCCCGTGATCTGCGCGTGGGCGAGAGGCGAGCGCACAAATGCCGCGAACAGCATTCCGGGAAGTTCGATATCATCTATAAACCGGCCATGACCCGCCGTCAGACGCGCATCTTCCAGGCGAACCGGAACCGCTGGCGGCGCTGCTTCCCGTTCCTTCACGTCTCCCCCTGCTCCAGTGGTACTTCCGCCGCCTTGATATCTGCAGCCTCAAAAGCCGCGGTCCGGGATTTTACGATATCGGCGCAGAGGACCGGCTCCTCAAGCTGCAGAAGGTGGGTCGTGCCTGGAACGCTCACATAGTCAATGCCGCTTTCATCGGCCAGCGACTTGCAGATCAAGGCGGGAGCCTCCTGGTTCTCAACGTGCGGGTCGGCACCGACGATGGTCACCGGCACTTCGAGACCAGCGGCAAGACACTGCCAGACGGCAGGATCAGTGTTCGTTGCGAAAATATGTGCTTCCAGTTCCCGCGGACAGGCGAGCTCCCAACATCCTTCGGAAACAGTCTCGCGCAGTGTTGTGCGGGCGAAGAGATCATGTGTGCCCGGCATCCAGTTCTTAAACCGGCGGCGCTCGCGCAACTGCCCGGCGAACTCTTCGCACGATGAATAGGTTTGCGGGCGGCGACGGGCAAGCTCCGCGATCGATCGCAGGTTCTCGCGGTAGGTTTCCGCCAGACAATGGCCGTCGGGAGGACGCATCGGTGGATCGAACAGCACAAGCTGACGCCACGTGCGGCCGTGCTGCGCCAACTGGCGGACGGATGATATGGCGGACAACGAGTGAAAAATCCCGGCAACCGGCTTCGGTCCGAAGGCTGCAGCGATCAGGCCGAAAAGCTCGAACAGATCACGGCTGATGCGGTCCCAGGTGTGATTTTCCGTAAGGTGCCGCGGGTTACGGCCATGGTTGCGCATGTCGAATACGATTACATCGTGACTGTCGGAAAACTGCTGCCAGAACAGTGTGTAGGCATCAATGGCGAGGCCATTGCCGTGCGAAAAGGCAAGCCGCGGGCCGTCCGGCTGGCCGTAGCGGCGCAGAATGATCTCCGCACCGTCCGACATCTGCACCGATACAATTTCAGTGGCGGCGGGAATTTCGATCCGGTTCATCCAATTCCATACTTGCGTTGGTGCGCTCACGCTTCTATAGCGCAGCCTTCTGTTTCACCACACCTATAGCAAAACCATTCGTGGACAACAGCCATGACAGCCCCCCTTTCCCACATACGCGTGCTTGACCTCAGCCGCATTCTTGCCGGCCCCTGGGCGGGCCAGACACTTGCCGATCTCGGCGCCGAGGTCATCAAGGTCGAACGCCCGGGCAGCGGCGACGATACACGCGGATGGGGACCTCCGTTTCTTGACGCACAGGACGGCGGCGAGAGAGGCGATGCGGCGTATTTCCTCGCCGCCAACCGCGGCAAACATTCCGTGTGCATCGACATGGCAACAGCCAAGGGTCAAGAACTTATCCGCAAGCTTGCAGGCGAGTGCGACGTCGTACTTGAAAACTTCAAGGTCGGGGGCTTGCGCAAATACGGCCTCGATTATGACAGCCTGCACGCGGTGAACCCGCGACTGATCTATTGCTCAATCACCGGCTTCGGCCAGACCGGGCCTTTGAAATCCCGTGCCGGTTACGACTTCATGATCCAGGGCATGGGCGGCATTATGAGCGTTACCGGCCAGCCAGACGGCGCGCCGGGCGCGGAACCGATGAAGACCGGCACGGCGATTGCCGATCTGTTTACCGGGCTTTACTCCGTCATCGGCATTCTCGCCGCCTTGCAGGCGCGCGAAACCACGGGCCGGGGCCAGCACATCGATATGGCGCTGCTCGACTGCCAGGTGGCGATGCTTGCGAACCAGGCGACCAACTATCTCGTCGGCGGCAACGCGCCAGGCCGGCTTGGCAATGCGCACCCGAACATCGTGCCCTATCAGGCATTCGAGACGGGCAACGGCCACATCATTCTGGCGGTGGGGAACGATAGCCAGTTCGCAAAGTTCTGCGAGATTGCGGGACTACACGATGTTGCGGCGGATCCGCGCTTCGTTACGAACCGTGGCCGCGTCGAGCACCGCGAAACCCTGGCGCCCCTTGTCGCCGAGGCGATGAAGCAGCGAACGTCGGAAGAATGGACGGATTTGCTCGAAGAGGCGTCGATACCCTTCGGTCCCATCGCGACCATCGATCAGGTGTTCGCCAATCCGCAAGTTGAGGCGCGGGGTCTGCGCGTCGATATCGAGAGACCGTCGGGGCAATCCATCCCCGGTGTGGCCAACCCGATCCGGTTTTCCGAAACCGCAATCGACTACGACCGCGCGGCACCGGAACTCGGCGCTCAGACCCGAGATGTCCTGCAGCGGATTGCGGGGCTGAGCGCGGATGAAATCGCAGAACTTGAGACGTCCGGCATTATCGCGCGCAAACAAGACCTGGCATAAGAAAACCCCCGCATCGGAATGCGGGGGTCTGATTGTCGCTTAACTTCGTTGAGGATCAGGACTCGACGGCCAGTTCCTCGGGGAAGATGTAGCGTGTCGGGTGCAACTGGAAGCCCTTCACCTTGGAGTGATAGGCACCGTAGATCGCACGCCACAGCGGCTGAACGATCGGTCCATCCTGCTGCATGATCTCTTCCAGCTGTCCGATAATTTCGGAACGCTTCTGGACGTCGAGAGTACCCTCAGCCTTGGTCAACAACGCGTCGAACTCAGGGTTGGAGTAGTGCGTCTCGTTCCACGGCACATCGGATCTGTACGCAAGCCCGAGCACCATGAAGCCGAGCGGACGGTGTGCCCATTCGGTGAACCCGAACGGCACCTTGTCCCACACATCCCAGAACTTGGATGACGGCATGACGTTGATCGAGCAGCGGATGCCGGCGCCGGACCACTGTTCAACCATGGTCTCGACAGCGGATTGCTCCCATGCCGGATCTGGCTTGATGACGATCTCAAGATCGATGCCATCTGGATGGCCGGCTTCGGCGAGCAGAGCCTTGGCTTTCTCGACGTCGCGCCCGAACATGGGCAGTTCGTGGTAGTCCGGGTGGATCGGGCTCACATGGTGGTGTTCTGCAATACCGCCGAGGTTGGAGTGAGCAATCTCCAGCACCTGTGTCTGATCGGTCGCATAGCGCAGTGCTGTGCGGACGCGGGCATCGGAGAACTGCGGCTGGTCGACCTGCATACGCACGACGGCGGTTGCCGCGGTGACAGCCTGGTAAATGACCATGTCGTCCATGGCATTGTAGAGGCTGAGCTGCTCGATGTTGCCGTTGTAGATGCCATCCACCTGACCGGACGACGCTGCCGCGGCTTCAGCCGCGGGGTTGTCGCCAAGATCGATATAGTGGAGTTCATCGAGGTAAGGTCCATCACCCCAGTAGTCGGAACGGCCCTTCAGGACCGCGCGCTGATTGACGCCGTAGTCAATGAGATCGAAGGGACCTGTGCCGTTCGAGCCAACGCCGAAGACGCCGCCTTCTTCCGGATCCAGAATCGCGAGCGGATAGTGGAACATATGCTCCGGCACCGCCACCTGGGCGTTTTTCAGGTTCATGCGAACTGTACGATCGTCGACAACTTCGATGGCGTTGGCGTCCCAGATGCGGTTCACCATTTTCGCCGTACCGTCGTCGTTCTTTTCGCCGGAATCGACTTCGCTCAGCATGTAGCCCTTCATCAGGCCCACAACCGAAGAACCGGTCGCCGGGTCGAGCACATGGTTGAGGTTCCACGCGGCATCTTCTGCCGTGAACTGACGGCCGTTGTGCCATTTCACGTCGCGGGTGCGGAACGTCCAGGTCTTGAGATCGTCACTGGCTTCCCAGCTTTCAAACAACAATGGGCGCGTGACATTGTCCTGACCGGTCTTGGTCAGATACTCATGCACGCCGCGACCGATGTTGCTGTCATAGATCCACGAATAGGTGTGCGGATCGGAGATCTTCGGGCAGCGCATGGAAATGCGCAGCGTGCCGCCCGTGGGCAGGCTTGCCGCACGCGCCGGCGGCGCAAAAGGCTGGCCGGTGATTTTCCCAGCCCACATGTAGGCAGCGGTGGCCGACATGCCGAGCAGGGTCGAATAGCGCAGAAACTCACGGCGCGTGATCTGCTTGTCCGCAAGCTGTTGTTTCAGCCTGGGGATCCAAATGTTTTCTCGTTGTGACATGCTTCTCCTCCCAAGAAGTCTTTGAACTGGGGGTGCGGATGATCCGCGCCGGCTTTCTACGGCAGGGACATCTGCGGTAAGATGTCTGTTTTTTTAGTGCCCTTCCGGTTTTCGCAATGGCGACACACGCGGGACAGACTCCTTCCCATGGGAACCCTAACCGTTTGAGTCCGCAGACACAAAGCCGAAAAACGACATTTCGCGACCAGAAGCGACACAAGGTCGTGAGGTGGTTAACAGCAACTTGCACTTGGAAAATCAACGATCAGCGTGCAAATTTCCTCAAACAACTTCGCGGTTTTCAAAGACTGAGGATTTCCCATGGAATTGCGCGGCCAATTGCTCTCCTGGATTGAAAGCGAGAGATCCGAGATAATTGATTTTTTTCAAACGTTTGTCCGCGCAAAGTCACCCAACCCTCCAGGTGACACAACAAATGCGGTAGCCCACATCACTGCGTTTCTGAAGGAACGCGGTCTGGAGTTCCGCCTTATCGACCCGCAACCGACCATGGCAAATGTGGTGGCAAGCTTTGATGGCGCGGAGGAAGGACGTCACCTCGTACTAAACGGTCACATAGATGTGTTTCCGGTGGGCAATGATCCGTCCGCGGAAGGCTGGACGAAAGATCCCTGGGGCGGCGAGATCGACGACGGCAAGCTTTACGGCCGCGGATCGGCGGACATGAAAGCGGGCACCAGCGCTTCGATCTGGACCTACACGCTGCTGCACCGGGTCCGGGATCAGCTCGGCGGAAAACTCACGCTGACCTGCGTTTCGGACGAAGAGACATTCGGACCCTGGGGTGCCCGCTACCTCATGGAGCACCACCCCGAAGTTCATGGCGACTGCTGCCTCAACGGGGAACCTTCAAGCCCCTTCTCCATCCGGTTCGGAGAGAAGGGGCCGCTGTGGCTCAAGGTTACCGTGCGGACGCCGGGTTCGCACGGCGCCTATACGCACGGCAGCGCAAGCGCCACACGGCTTGCCGCAAAACTGATCGGTGATCTCGCCGCACTTGAGGACCTGAAGCCCGGGTTGCCCGACAATCTGTCGCGCGCGCTCATCGAGGGTCAGGAGGCCGCCGACAAGGCGATGGGTGAAGGCGCGTCGGAAATCCTGCCGAAGATCACGCTTAACATCGGAACCATTTCCGGCGGCCTTAAGAACAACATGGTTCCTGGAGAGTGCACGTTCGAGGTCGATATCAGATTGCCGGTTGGCGTTGAGAAGGAATTCGTCGTCGACGCATTCGAAAAGATCATCGCTGATTACCCAGAAGCGACTTGGGAAGAGGTGAACTGCAGCCTGCCGTCATACTGCGACCCCTATGGCGACATGATGCAGATCATCCAGAAGAACGTCGAAGAATTGCGCGGGTTCACGCCGAAGCCCGTCGTCAGCCTCGGCGGCACCGACGCGCGCCTGTGGCGGCAACGCGATATTCCGGCATATGTCTACGGCCCCTTTCCGACCGGCATGGGGTCGTTCGATGAACATGTCGATGTCGAGGACTTTCTGCACATTGTGCGCACCCATGTGCTGTCGGCCTGCGACTACCTTACCGGCAATCAGGCATAGGCAGGCGGCGCCTCGAAGGCGCAGTATTCGCGCTCGATAAGCCTCGCGAGTTCGATCGTGGTGCGGTCGCCATACTGCGGCCCTACGATCTGCACGCCGACCGGCAAACCGTCGGGCGTCAGCCCGATGGGCGCGACGGTGCCCGGCAGGTAGAAACAGCAGGAATAGCCTGCCCAGAACAGCTGATCGGTTGTGAGCACTTCGTGGCCGTTCACGGGTATGGTGCGCTCGTGGCGCTCGCCTTCCTGATCGTGCACGTAAGCAGCCGACGCAGCGGCCGGACACAGCATGACGTCGTAGTCTTGAAAAAAGGCCGCCCATTTAAGCCGCAGCCGGTGACGCTCCTCATTGAGGCCGAGCCAGTCGCGGTGGCCGACCGTGTAGGCCCGCAGCATCTTCGAGTAGTAGCTCGCCTCGCCTTCGGCAAAGCTAGCGACAATCTCCTGGTTGGCCGCAAACTCCTCGTCCGACTGGCGCCGCGACGTCGCGGCGCGCAGCAGCGCAATATAGAGATCGAAGGCATAGCCCGTGTCGATATCGGGCCGGGCCTTGAAATCGACTTTCGCGCCCATGCTGGCGAGTTTATCGGCAAGCCGGGCAATCAGATCCTGGACGGTCTGGTCGACTTCCGACACCGGGTCGGTCAGCATGACGGCAATGCGGAAATCTTCGACACGGTGCGCGCGCGGGGGCTTGAGATCAATTTTCCAGCCTGTTGAATCTATCGGATCGGCGCCCGCGACAATGTCCAGAGCGAGCGCCAGATCATCGGCACTGCGCGCCAGCGGGCCGGCGACGGAGATATCCGGCGGCGCGACGACGCCGGGCAGCGTGTGGCCTGAGTAACTCACCACGCCATAGGTCGGCTTGTGGCCGTATACGCCGCAATAGTGCGCCGGGTTGCGGATCGAGGCGCCGATATCGCTGCCCATCTCAAGCCCGGTCATCCCGGCGGCAAGTGCCGCGGCGGAACCTCCGGACGATCCTCCGGGTACTCGCGTCAGATCCCACGGATTGTTGGTGGTTCCGTAGTTCTCGTTGAAACTCTGCCAGTCGGCGAGATAGATCGGTATGTTGGTTTTGCCGAAAATCACCGCGCCGGCATCGCGCAGGCGGTCGACGGCGACGGCGTTGGCATCGCAGCGATAATCTCTGAGCGCGGGGATGCCCCAGCTGTTCGGGCTGCCCGCGAGATTGAAGCTCTCCTTAACCGTCATCGGCAAACCATGCAGCGCGCCGAGGACGCCACCGGCGGCACGTTTGGCATCCGCCGCGTCAGCCGCCGCGCGGGCCGCCTCGATGTCGTGCCAGATGATGGCGTTGATCGACGGATTGTGCGCCTCGACCCGCGCCCAGAAATGTTCCAGCAGCTCGCGGCTGCCAACCTCGCCTGCACGCAGCCGTCGTACCAGTTCGGTGGCGGAGCAAAAATGCGGGTCACGATGTGAGGACATTGTTCGGTCTCCGTTCAGATCATGGCGATGATGTCGATTTCAATCACCATGTCCTCATAGGCGAGATAGGGAGCCGGCACGCCGGTCGATGCCGGACCGGGTGCATTCGGGAAGTTCGAGAACCGGATTTCAGCGTTTTCTTTCAGCTGATCGGTGCCCGCAGAGCCCGAGTAGAAAGCGTTGATCTTCACGACATTGTCGAAGCCCAGGCCCAGTTCGGCCAGCACCTTGCCGATGTTCTGCATGGCGATCCCGGTTTGCGCTGTCATGTCGCCCGGCTCCAGCACGCCGCCATCGGGCGACAGGGCGACCTGGCCGCCGAGAAACACCAGATCGCCACAGGCAATGCCATGGCGGTAGGGCAAATGAACGGGCCAGTCCCAGTGGCCCGAGGGCCAGACATGACGGCGCGTCATGCGTGAACCGTCCAGCCCCCGCATGGCGATGACATCGTTGCGCAGCATGACACCCTTTGGCCACAGCACCGGCACGGAGATACCGGTCGCGGCGGGACCAGGCTCATTGTAGAACGCAGCGCGGGTGAGTGCCGGAGCGCTCCATTCCTCCGCGGTGCCCGGCTCGACGTTGAAGACGTTCGTCTTGACGGCATCCTGAAGATCACCGCCCAACTGGCGCAGAAGCCCGTCGATCTTCGGCAGCACGATGCTGCTTTGTGCGGTCAGGCTGCCGGCACCCGATAGCACGCCGTCCGCATCTTCGGCCGTGATGGCGCTGGTGAACAGCATTTCGCCGCAGCGCAGCGCTTGCGAGAACGGCGGCGGCAGCGATGAGCAGGACGGATCGAACGCCGCCGTGCGCGCCAGCCGTTCGCCATTCTGTCCGCGCATGGCGATCCCTTCGATCTCGATCTCCATGCCGGGGAACGCAAGCGCCGGGATCGGCACGAGAGTAACAACGGGCCCCGGACATGACTGCGCACCAAGACACTGTGCCAGGGCCTCCAGAACGGCATGTTCATCGACGGAACCGTCCGACACATAATACGCCGTAACCTTCACGAGATCGCAGAGCTGCGCCCCGCCCTCCTCCAGCACGCGCGCAATATGCGACATGGAGCGCTTGAGCTGAGCCATGAGATCGCCGGGGTTCTGCTGCACCGCTTTCGCATCGAGGTCGACCTGTCCGGCGATGAAGATCATCGGGCCGCAGCGCACGCCGTGGCTGTTGTTGACGTCCAGGCCGACCCACCAGTGGTCATTTGGACTGAGTGCGGAACGCGGCAGCATGGCAGGCCTCAAGCGCCGCGGCGGCGGTCGATTGAATCGGCGATGACGCAGAGCATTTCCCACATCAGATTGGCAGCCGAGATGGCCGTGTGACCGCTTGGATCGAGCGGCGGGGCAACCTCGCAGATATCCGCCCCGACCAGATGCTTGCCCCGGAGCGAGCGGATGATGACCTGGCAATCGCGCACCGATAGTCCGCCCGGCTCCGGCACGCCTGTACCGATGGCGAACGCCGGATCGAGACCGTCGATGTCGAAGCTTATGTAAACCGGGCCGTCGCCGGTCACCCGGTCTATTTCCCTGATGACTTCGGCGCGGCCGAGATCTTCATATTCATCAATGGTGATGCACCGCATGCCCTGATCGAGACCCCACTGATAGTCGCCGTCGCCAAAGCGGCTGCCGCGCAATCCGATTTGTACCGTGCGCTTTGGATCGACGAGGCCCTCCTCGACGCCGCGGCGGAAGGTTGTCGCGTGGTTGACTTTGGTGCCGCAAAGCTCATCCAGCGTGTCGGCATGGGCATCGAACTGTACGACACCGACAGGGGCACCCTTGGCGATGGCGCGGAAGATCGGCAGCGGCACCGTATGGTCGCCGCCAACGGCAATCGGTATGGCACCGGCGCCATGTATCGTGTGAAAGAACTCCTCGATCATCGCAATGCTCGCAACCGCATCGACCGGATTGACCGGCGTATCGCCGATATCGGCGACATTGCAGATGTCGTAGGGGCGCAGTCCCGTGGTCTGGTGAACCTGACGGATGAGGCGCGACATTTCACGCACCTGCGCAGGGCCGTGGCGGGCGCCGGAGCGGAAATTGACGCCGAGATCGAACGGCACACCGACCAAAGCGATATCGATTTCATCGCTGATGTCGTGGCGTTTCGTGCGCATGAAGGTCGCGATGTCGGCGAACCGGGGCACCACGGAAGCATCGACCGGCTTGAACTTCTCATTCATCGTTTGACTCCACATTTATGTCTAAACATCTGATTTCATTGGGCTGCCAACAGTCAGATGGGTCCCGCCATCGATCACCAGCAGAATACCGGTTACGGCACGCGCCGATGTCGTGAGCCAGTGCACCGCATCGCCGACATCGTCGGCGGTGGTGTCTCGTTTGAGAGGTGAAATCTCAGCAACGCTCGCCCGAAACGCTTCTACCGAGGCGTCGTCTGGATGCTGCTGGCGGGCCCAGTCCGTCGTGACATAGCCCGGGCACACCGCGTTGACCCGGATCTTCGGCGCAAGCGTGCGGGCAAGCCCAAGTGTCAACGTATTGAGCGCGCCCTTCGACGCCGCATAGGCAATCGACGAACCGATGCCGGAAATGCCGGAATGCGATGAGACATTGACGATGGACGCCCTGTCGGAGCGTTCAAGTTCGGCGCGCGCGGCACGGCTCATGAACCATGCCCCACCGAGATTGACGGAAAAGATATCCTGGAAGTCCTCCGCCTCGAGACCGCCGAGATCGTCCGCATCGACGAATTTGGTAACGCCGGCATTGTTCACAAGAGCATCGAGTCGACCCCAGAGGTCCACCGTCCGGGCGACTAGCACGCGGCAGTCGCCATCGGACGCAACATCCCCGGCAATGGCTTGTGCCGCCGCACCTTCGGCCTCACAGGCAGCCACTGTTGCGGCAGCACCATCGCTGTTTGAGTTGTAGTTCACGGCAACATCGTAGCCCGCGCGGGCGAGGTGAACGGCGCAGGCTGCGCCGATGCCGCTCGCAGCGCCCGTGACGACCGCAACCGGCCTCTCCGCGGGCAATCCGGTCATCCGATTTTCGCGCCGAGCCGCACGGCTTCATCCATGAAGTCTTTCACCGCGGCGCCGAAGCCCGCGACCATTTCGTCAACCTGCTCCATCGTCGTTATGAGCGGCGGCGAGCTCATGAGAGCATCACCGAAACGGCCGTTATTGGTGCGGCGGCCATAGATCGTAAGGCCGTGGTCGAAGGCGATGCGGCGGATGCGGTCGGGAGCGGAAATCTCTCCGGAAAAACTCCGCTTGGTCACCGGGTCGGCGACGATCTCGGTTCCGAGCAGCAAGCCTCTTCCGCGCACATCGCCAATGACAGGACACTCATCGGCAAGGCCCATAAGCTGTTGCTGCAGGTAGGCGCCGACGCGTGCGGCGTTGCCGATCAGGTCGCGCTCAAGTGTCTCCTGCAGAGCCGCAAGACCGATTGCACAGCTCAAGGGATTGGCAGCCGCCGTATGGCCATAGGGATATCCGGTCAAGCGCGCCAGTTCATCGACCATCGACGCCGGCGCCAGCATGATGCCAAGTGGTGTGTAACCGGCGCCAATGCCCTTGGCGAGAACGACAAGATCCGGTTTGCCATCGGGCGTATGGGCGGAGGCAAGAAAACTGCCGGTGCGCCCGGCGCCGGCCATGACTTCGTCGGCGATCATCAAAATACCATGCGCGTTGCAGGTCTGGCGGATGCTTTTCAGAAAACGGTTCGACAGAACATTCGCGCCCGACGCGACGCCGCCGACGGGTTCGAAGATAAAGGCCAGCACTTTCTCGGGCCCGACGCGATCGAGCGTTTCTGCAAAATCGGCAAGGATGCGATCCTCGTTCTCTTCCTGCGTCATGCCCTCGGGCGGACGGTAGGTGAGCGGCGCGTCTATTTTCTCCGACACGACGGTCATGTCGCGGAAAACCTCGATCGGAACCTCGTCGCCGCCGAGGCCGAGCGTGGAAATCAGACCGCCGTGATAGGACGGCATCAGGCTCACCATGCGCGTGCGGTTCAACTCGCCGCGGGCATAGGCCCACTGGCGCGAGAATTTCACGGCCGTATCGATCGCTTCCGAGCCGCCGGAGACAAAGAACGCGCGCTCGTATCCGGGGCCCGCAACCTGCGCCAGCGCATCGGCAAGGTCGATGTTCTCGTTTGTGCGCGCGACGCGGCTCTGGGCAAAGCAGAGCTTCTCGGCCTGTTCCTTTATCGCTTCGATAACGCGGCGGTTGTTGTGGCCAAGATTGCTGGCGACGGGGCCGGAGGAGAAATCGATAAAGCGGTTGCCGGCCTCATCGAAGAGATAGATGTCATCGCCCCGCACGATGCGCGGCAGCGGCCAGTCCGGATCTTCCTTGGCGAAGATGTCCTGCGGACCGCCGGGTCCGGGCCAGGAGCTGTCGTGCGTCTCGAGGGCGTTGTGGTGCAGGCTCATGCGGGAAACTCCAGGTCGTCCGTCATGTTGGCGGCACCGAGTACCGCCTGACACATGACATTGCAGCCGGCTTCGCAGTCTTCAGGCGTCGCGCTTTCCAGCTCGTTGTGGCTGATGCCGTTTTCGCACGGGATGAAGACCATGGTCGTGGGGATCACCTTGGCCATATGGCAGGCATCGTGGCCGGCGCCCGAGACGATGTCCATGTGGCCGACGCCGAGAGTTTCAGCCGCCGAACGCACATAGCCGACAAGAGTGGGGTGAAACGGCACGCGCGCAATGGTCACGGTGGGAACGAGTTCGAATTCGAGCTTGTTCGCTTTGGCAATCTCCGGCACGCGCGCCTCAAAGCGCGCGGTCATCTCAGCCAGCGCCTCTTCGGTTTCGTGGCGGAAGTCGACGGTCATGTCGACGATGCCCGGAATGACGTTGGGGGACGCGGGAAACGGCGTGATACAGCCGACGGTGCCGCGGCCGCCGTCAATGGATTGGGCAATCTCGCGGATCGCGAGCACCGCTTCCGATGCCCCGACCAGCGCGTCGCGCCGCGAGGCCATGGGCGTCGGTCCGGCATGGGCCTCAAGACCGGTGAATTTCAGATTGTACCACTGCTGCGTGAACGCGCCTGTGACGACGCCGACTTGAAGTTCGTTTTCTTCCAAAATCGGGCCTTGCTCGATATAGGCTTCGAAATAGCTGTGGACCGGGTAGGACCACAGATCGACCGTTCCCTTGTAGCCAATCTGGTCGAGGCCGGATTCCGCGGTGCCGTCGGGCGTTGCCATGGCGTAGGCGTCCTCCAGCGGCAAGGCGCCTGTATACACTTCCGAGCCGATCATCGGCTTGAGAATCGCGCCTTCCTCGTTGGTCCAGTTGACGACCTCGATGGGGCGTTCGGTCTCAATGCCGGCATCATTCAGGCAGCGCAGGATCTCAAGGCCCGCAAGCACACCATAGGCGCCGTCGTATTTTCCGCCGGTCGGCTGGCTGTCGAGGTGGCTGCCGACCATGACCGGGGCGAGATCGGGGTTACGTCCGGCGCGGCGGCCGAACATGTTGCCGAACTTGTCGACGCTGACGGAAAGCCCCGCCCCTTCGCACCATTTGGTGAAGAGATTGCGGGCCTGGCGGTCTTCTTCGGTAAAGGAAATACGGCAGACGCCGCCCTTCGGCGTCGCTCCGAATTCGGCCATCTCCATGAGAGACGACCATAACCTGCCGCCGTCGATCCTGATATTGTCGTGCATTGTCGTCTTATCCCGTTCCCTCTGGTCAGCCCGCATCCACAAGCCCACATCCACAAGCCCGCGATGCTATTGCCCCACCGATGCGCTGTCCACACGCATCGGTGCGTGCAGGTGGCGTTATTTTGCCGCCACCCCTTTGGGGGTAGTGACACGCAGGAACCGCGAGTTTCGACAGGATCGAACAGCCGGACCAGGTGCACCAAAGGGGACCCTTTCGCCCGAGGCAGGGCGGTGAGAATGGGGTGTACAGCGGACGTTTTGCGGAAGCGGCTGGAGAGAGCAAAAAATGACCCACTCCGGACTTTGAGCCAGACCAGAAATCAGTATTTGTGTTTCAGTGGCGCGCCTTTTTTCGCAAGCAGATCGACCAGTGTTTTCGCTGGAACATGACTGATGTTTCTTACTTGCATTGCCTCTCCGGCAAGCACATGGATTACCGCTCCCCGTTTGTAGCCCGTTGTTTTGTAGCCTACTCTTACTGCGACTTCCCCCTCCAGAACATAGAGAACGTCATGCCCGGAGTGGCGATGTGGGTCCGTCGTACTTCCAGGTGGAAAATCGTCGATCCACATGAGCATTTTGTACCCATCGATCTCACTGAGTTCGGTACTTGGAAAATTGTCGGCAGTAGCAGGCTGAGCGAGCCTCGCCGATACGACGAAAACTAATACCAAGGGCGGCAATTATTGACCCGTTTCACCGGGATGATTTTACCCTCCGGCAAGGCGCGTACTGCGCCGCGGTACAGGTACCGTAAGCAGTACGCAACGCTGCGGGAGGGCAAAAGCACCCGGCCTGCGGTGGGC
>JAJFHE010000049.1 GCA_021775755.1 Hyphomicrobiales bacterium
CCATCATCCTGCTGCCATCGCGCTCACCGGAATTGATCCCGGTCGAAAACATCTGGCAGTATCTGCGCCAGAACTGGTTGTCCAATCGCGTATTCCCCACCTACGGCGACATACTCGATGCAGGATGCGAGGCTTGGAGCAGGCTGATCGACGATCCAAAGCGCATCACGTCAATCGGAATGAGAAAGTGGGCGCACAAAGGTCAAAGGTGATCGCCGATGGTATAAGTCCTCGTGCTCGAGCGAAATGTGTGCCCATGCGAAAATACCAGGAATGCCGATGCCGCAAACCAACCCAAACACTTCGAATGCTCTGAGTAGAAATCTGCCTAGTACATCGAGTGGGCCGACACTCATGACCGCTCATATGTGTTGTTCGCGATAACACACGATATGGGGGAAATTCGGCGAAACTACGACCAATAGGGGATGTTGACCACGCATTCAGTTTTCATTTTCTGTCCCCCCGAGCTGCAAAAGGAACGCTTCTCCGGCCACCATCCCTCGTGTGACATCGAATTACTGGGACACAATACTTAAATCACAGACGTGTGCGACCGCGCCTGTGTCTCTACGGGCAAGAGCTGTGTGCCACACGACAATGACTGAGCTGAATTAGGCTGCCGAGAAATAGGTATTGTGTCCCCAGATCTCAAGCGTTCCGCCTTGGCACTTTCTTGGCAACGCGCGTTTGACCTGAAGCCCCGCAGCTGTCGCAAGCATAAAAATTTGCTAACAGATAATCGGGATCGTCATCGCTGCGAATTTCCCTGACGGTGAATTTCGACGCTCCACATTCGGGACAGTTTGTTGAAGTGCAGTCCGCGCGCTTAAGTTCATTGATTGCGCTAAGCCACTCCTTGGTGATGACTTCTTTCATTCCATCCTCCCGATAAATCTGTTCGCAAAATCCGATGCGGCGCGCGTTGACACAGTGGCAAAGTCGCCAAGATCACCCGACTCGGGCAAACCCAGATGCAGTCGATATAATTCATGTAAGATGGTCATTTTCCATTCGTCCGGCGACTTTGTAAAAGCATCGCGCCCCATTGCGAACCCGCCAGCGGCGTGGTTGGTAAACCCGCTTTCTGACATTCCTGGTTCGTACTGTATCTCACGCCCATTAATAGTGACGATTGTCGGTTGCCTCGCATCATGGGCTTCTCTGAGCTTCTCAAAATCTGGATGCGTCGCAATTGTGTTCGCTTCTTCGAATATGTCTTCTTCCTTTCTTGAAACTCTCGCCAGCATGTCTTCGATCTTGATGTCATGTGGATGTCGGTCGACATGGTGATTCCCTCCATCCTCGCCGGTGGCGGAACTCTGCAGATCAGCAGTGCCGGCGCCACCATCACGGTCCCGGTTCCGCCCACGCCCACCGCCACGCCCCGAGCCGCCGCCCGAAACCGCATTGAGAACGCTGCCATCGCCTGTCGCGCCGCCGCCGCGCCTGCGCGTCGTGAGGGCATCGAACAGCCAGCGCCCGGCGCGGGCCGCGGCGCGCCCGATGCGCACGCCCTGACCAAGGCCCGGCACCGCGCCGACACCATTGACGAGAGCCTCGAGTGATTTGGTGATCCCTTCCGCCGTCTCACTCCGTTAAAGGCGTCGATAGCGGCAACGGCCGCGGCATAGGCGTCGCGCCCGGAAATAATGTTGCCGGAGACCGGCAGCACCGAAAGTGCAAGCTCGGTAAGCTGTTCGACGATCTGCGCATTTCGCGCGGCATCGGGGTTCTCGCCGATCTCCGCGGCAAGCCCCTCGATCTCGGCGATCTGGCCGGCGAGCTTCGGGTCCTTCGTCGGGTCCTGAAGCAGCCACGGCAGATGCTCGAGGATGCGGCCGAGTTCCGCGTCCTGAACCGCCTCGCCGTTGCCGTTTTCAACTACGGTTTCCAGAACGCCGTGCAGCAGATTGCGGATGGCGGGCTGATCGGCGTAGGTGTCCTGAATCTGCCGGCCGATGGCGTCTTGCGTTTGCGGTGTGGCCTCTAGCGTGCGAACCGCGATGAGGGCCTTGTCCGGGTCGAAGCCCGCCCGGCGCGCCATTTCGCGGATGACGTCTTCGTTCTGGCCGCGCAACGCGGTAAAGAACCGGGCCGTCTGCAGCCTGATCTCGGCGGCCCGCTCGTCACGGCCGCGCCGGGTCCCGGGGATGTCCGGCGCGTTCGCTCCGACGAGGTTAAAGAGCCTCGTTACGGGTTGTTGCAGCTTCTCCGGAATGACGGTGCCCGCGAGGGGCGACACCACATCCGCATCGAGCACGTCTGTGCCCTCGTTGGTGCGGTTGCGCACCGGGCCGGTATCGACGACCTGAGGCCTTTGCAGCCTGTCGAGGGCTTCCGCTGGAACGCCGGGACCGTTCTCCGCGGAGACGCCACGCGTTGCGGCCTGCTGTGCAGTTGCTGGAGGGGTGGAGCTTCGAACTCTGCTCTCTGCGGCCGGGATGACCCGGGCCTGCAGATCCTGCACCTGTCCGTTGCGGGTTTGCGCACTCCGCGCCTGCACGTTCCGGGCCTGCGCGTTCCGGGCCTGCGCGTTCCGGGCCTGGCCGCTCTGCGCCCGGGGTGCCGCGGCACCTGGTGATTGGGATGCGGCTGGTTCACGTCCCACTGGCTCGCGTGCTCCCTGCGCCTCTTCCGCGCTCGCCCTGAGCCTTCTGCTCGCCTCCGCCTTGGCGAACAGTTTCTCGGAGCCCGACATGAGATCGGACCCGATCTCGTCGAAGTCCTTGAAGATGGCCTGCCGTGACGCCTCAAGTTTGGAGGGGTCCGCCCGGACATCGCCCGCAAGCGCCGACACCCTGCCGTCGATGCGCTTCTTGTCCTCGCGCAGCTGAACGCCTGACTGCGCCTGCCGGGCGAGGGGTTCAATCCGCTCGCTCATCCCCCGGGCGACGGTGCGAAACCGGCGCTGCGCGTTGATGCCCGGTGCGGTGCGGATCAGCGCTTCGGCATCGTGGGCGAACTTCTTGCAGGTGCGGGTGCAAAAGTCCTTTGCCGGGCCTTCGCTCTTGCGTTCGAACTCAATGATCTTGTCTTTGGTATTCCGTTCAAGGTCGATCAGGCCGTTTCCGGCATCGGCAACGGCCATGCGCTCGCTCGAGCCCTCTCCCATGATATCGTTCACGACCGGGTCCGGAGGGGCGCCGAAAAACGACCTCCTGAACGAGGCCTCGAACGGGTTCGGTTCCCCTATCTTCAGGCCCGGCGGGCGTTTCGATCCGCCCGATCCACCAACTTCAAAACTCATCTGCCGTGTTTCCTCCCCTTGTGGAGGACGGACCTTCTCCGCGCCACGCCGGGCACACCGGGGGCGTTCGCCGGGAACGGTGCGTTCCGGCGGGGAAAGGTCCGTCTGGTTGAAACTCTTTCAGCGGCGGGCAGCGAGGCCCGCAGCTCAAGCGGGGACTCTAAGGGCGGTTCAGGGGTGGGGGATTAGATTGTGCGAATTAGTTTTTTCGTGGCGGCGCAGCTGGACGCTCTGAGCGCTCGCAACCACCACACCCCGGCCGCCGAGCCGGGGTCCAGCAATAGGGCAGGCCTTGCGGCACCGCCCCTGGATCCCGGGTCAGGCCCGGGATGTTGGGAAGGGGCTTGCCGGCATGCCGATGGCAGCGCGATTGGCGGGTGGTCTCACACCACCGCGAAGGTAATTTCGCCGATGCCGTCGACACCGCCGGTCACCTTGTCGCCGCGCTGCAACGGGCCGACGCCTGCGGGCGTGCCCGTGAAAATGAGGTCACCGGGCTCAAGACGGAAGAGGGTTGAGAGGTCGGCGATAACCTCAGGGACGTTCCAGATCAACTGATTGATGTCGCCGTCCTGGGTCGTTTTGCCGTTGACGTCGAGCCAGATGCGGCCGGCGTCCGGATGGCCGATCTTCGCGGCCGGCACGACAGGGCCCACCGGCGCGGAGGCATCGAATCCCTTGCCGGTGTCCCACGGGCGTCCCATCTTCTTGGCCTCGCCCTGCAGGTCGCGGCGGGTGAGGTCGACACCCACGGCATATCCGTAGATGTGGCTCAGGGCATCGCCCGCGGCGATGTCCGAGCCGCCCTCGCCGATCGCCACGACGAGTTCGATTTCATGATGCAGATCGGACGTGCGCGAGGGATAGGGCACGTCGGCGCTTGCGGCGACAATCGACCAGGCCGGTTTCAGAAAGAAGAACGGCGGCTCGCGGTCGGGATCATGGCCCATCTCGCGCGCATGGTCCGCGTAGTTGCGCCCGACGCAGAAAATGCGGCGGATCGGATAACGCGCCTCTTCGCCCTCGACCGCGGCACTGGGGTTCTCGTCAAACGGGATCACATAGCTCATCTGTCGTTCGTCCTTGCGTGTGTGTTTCGCGTCTTGGTACTGCGTCTGGCGCCCTAGCGAAAGACCCTAAACGACGTGGAGATCGCGCGGCACGGTCGAGAGGGTGCGGCAACCGTCTTCAGTGACGATAGCGGTTTCGCTGACACCGACGGTGAACTCGCCATAGATCCGCAAGGCAGGCGGAATGTGAAATGCCATGCCGGGCCGGATGATCTCATCGACACCGGTATAAAGGCTCAAAATGTTGCCCTCGCCCCAGTCGGGTGCGAAAGATGTGCCGATGCAATAGCCGGCGCGCTTCTTGAAGTTCTCGGTAAACCCGTGCGCGTCGACGACGGCCTGGCAGGCGTTGTGGACATCGGCGCAGGTGGCGCCGGGCCGGAGCGCGGCAAGTGCCGCCTCCAGCGCTTCGAGGCAGCAATCCATCATGGCGCGGGCGGTATCGGGCGGCGTGCCGATCCAGGCGGAGCGCATGAGCGTTGCGTGATAACGGTCATGACAACCGGAAAGCTCCAGGAACACCGGATCGCCGGGCTCGATGACGCGGCGGCGCCAGGTGCCGTGCGGAATGCCGGAGCGCGGGCCCGACGACATCAATGGTTCCATGCCGACATATTCGCTGCCCGCGGCAATCGTTGCGCCCATCATGGCGGCGACGATGTCGTTCTCGCTGGCGCCGGCGCAAACCGCCGCCAGACCCGCCTCCACGCCGATGGCGGTATAGACGGCCGCGCGTTCGATCTTGGCGATCTCGCCCGGCGACTTCACTGCGCGCAGGGCCTCGACGATGCGCGAGCCGTCGGCAAGGGCGCCGAGCTTTTCGAGCAGCGCCTTGTAGACGGCGATCGGCAGGAACCAGGCGCGCTCGTCGATGGCGATGCGCTTTTCTCCCCAGCCGAGCCAGGCGATGAGACCGGCGGTGACATCCACCGGATCGGCATCGTCCTGATAGACCTCGATCTCGCGCAGGTAACTGTTGGCGACGAGATTGTTGAGTTCAAGCTGGCGCACGATGAACACGGGCTCGCCGTCGACCGGCAGGAGCAGCGCCTGAAACGTGTAGTAGCCGGGCGTCTGCTGGCCCGTGAGGTAGTAGATGTTCTCCGGCCCCGTAACGATCAGAACATCGATGCCGCGCTCCACCAGGACAGCGCGCGCCGCGGAAACGCGGGCATCGAGTTCGCCCTTTGAAAATGTTGCTTCAAGCCCCGAGGGCACAATCGCGCCTGCCAAACCCATGGCGTCGTCTCCTGCATGTCATGAAAGGTCGAGAGTTCCCGGATCGCCGCCGCCGAGCATGGCGCGGGCCACCGAATGATAAATCGCCGAGGCGCGCACCAGTTCATCGACGGGCACGAATTCATTGGGCTGATGGGCAACCGCCAACGCGCCGGGCCCGATGACGACACCCTGTGCGCCAACGGAGCGGAAGTGCACGAGATCGCACCCGCCTTCAAACCCCGACAGCGGCGTTTCGTGGCCATTGTGATGACGGCAGGCCGATTGCGCGGCAATGACAACCGGGTGACCGGGCGCGGTCTCCGTGGCGCCGCCGGTGGTCGGGCGGAATTCCAAAATCTCCGCCTCGACGCCGCTTTCCACGGCAGCGCGCGCCACGAGATCGGCCATGTCGCGTTTGACCTGATCCTCGTCCTCGCCCGGCACCATGCGCCGGTCGAGCAGGAAATCGCAGTGCTCGGGCACCACGTTGTCGGCATGGCCGCCCGACACCCGCGTCACCGTGAGGCTCGCCTGACCGACGAGATTGTGGGTCTTGGCGCGTACCCGTTCATGCTCTTCGACGATGAGGCGCAGGAGCGGCGCGGATTTCAGGATCGCGTTGACGCCCTTGTCGGGCATGCCGGAATGGGCGGTGTGCCCATGCACGCGCACCAGCGGGCGCATGCTGCCCTTGTGGGCGGTTACCGTGGTGCACGATGTCGGCTCGCCGATAGCGCAGTAGTCAATTGCGGGAGCTTCCTTCACATACGCCTTGGCACCGAGACTTGCCGCCTCTTCGTCGGCGACAAAGACGCCGAGCAGCGTGCCGGACCACTGGTCCTTCAGCGCAATCATCAACCGCATGGCCTCAAGCATCGCGGCAAGCGGTCCTTTGGCATCACAGGAACCGCGGCCGTAAAGCCGTCCGTCGCGTTCGGCGAGAGAGAAGGGGTCACTGGTCCAGCCTTCGCCCGCAGGTACCACGTCGATATGCGTGTTGAAGGCAAAGGCCGGGCCCGGCCCGTTTTCATAAACGCCAATCACGTTGGTGCGCCCGGGAAGGATGTCGACCGCATCGCCTCTGCAGCCCATGTCCTGGAGTTCGCCCAGAATGAAGGCGGCGCATTCGGCCTCGCGACCCGGCGGGTTTTCGGTGTTGAACCCGACAAGGCGCTCCAGCAGCGCCTTAAGGTGCGCGGGATCGGTGTGTTCGGTCATTGCGGGTCAATTCCTAAAGTGTGAAGAGGCGGCCGCGCCCCTCGATGGCGCGCATGTCGCCCCCTGCCCTGAGCAACGCCCAGGCAAGCGCCTGATTGCTGGCGACTACGGGCTTGCCGAGTCTCGCCTCAAGCTTCTCAATCGCACCTGCCGTGCGCATCGCGGTGCATGACATAAAGAATGCATCGATACCCGGGTCGCCGGCGAGCCGGTCGGCGGCAGCGGCAAACGCGTCATAGGGGATGGACGAGCGTTCGCGGTCGTCGAACACACCGAAGAACCCTTTCGCGGCGATGTCGAAACCCCGACCTGAGATGTAGGCTTCGACGACTTCATTGACCTCGCCGATGTAAGGCGTGAGCAGCGCGATGCGGCGGCAACCCAGTTGCTCAAGTCCGGCAAGACTTGCGCTGATCGGATCGACGACCGGAATGCCGGCGCGGCCCGATTGCACGCCCGTGACCACCGCGTCAGGGCCAAGCGCCATTGTTGCGGATGTGCAGCCATAGGCGATGGCGTCAAGGTCATCGTCGGGCATGATATTGGCCGCGGCTGCGGCAAGCCCCGATTCCATGGCGCGCAGGGATTCAAGATTCGAATGGCGCGGCGAATAGATACGGTTTGTGTGGATAACGATGTCGCGGTCGCAAAGGTAGTCATGGATATCGGCTTCAATGCCGCTGTCATTGGCAAGTGCAATCAGTCCAAGCGAGACGGCGGGCGCCGCGCCGAGCGACACGTCCATTTCGGCCCAGCCTTCCGGCGGCGGAGTATTGAACTCAGCGCCTGACGGGCGCTCGATCACATCTGCCATTTCGGTGCGCTCCTCTTAGCTCGCCCGCGTCTCGCGCAGCTGTGCGCTTGCAATAGGATCATAGTCTGCAATGACGACATCCTCGGGCGCCAGCGTTTCCTTGCCCAGCGCCAGATCCGACGCACGGTCGGCCATGCCCATGATCGGAGCGTTGGTGTTGCCACTGACGAGTTCGGGTATGACGGAGGCATCGACGACACGGAGGCCGTCCGCGCCGTGCACGCGCAGTTCTGCATCGACCACGGCCCTGTCATCGTTACCCATGCGGCAGGTGCCGACCGGATGGTAGCAGGTGACCGACGAGGAACGCAGGTACTCCATGAGCTGCGCATCGCTTTGCACATCGGGACCGGGCGCCAGCTCTCGGCCGCAAAACTCCGCCATGGCAGGCTGCGCCATGGCCTCTCGCGTCAATTTGATGGACGCACACATGAGGGCGGCGTCTCCCGGTTCGCTCAGGCAGTTGGGCTGCAGGAGCGGGGCGTCGCGCGGGTCAGCTGAGCGCAGCGTCAGATGGCCTCTCGATTTCGGCCGGAGCGGACAGACATGCACCTGAAAGCCGTGCCGGTCAGGTGGTGTGCGGCCATTGTCGTAAACGAGGATCGGCACGAAATGGTGCTGGATGTCCGGCAGCGGCGCGTTGTCGCCCGCCTTCACGAAACAACCGACTTCTGTATGCATGGTCGCACCCGCGCCGGTACGGAACAGAGCGTATTGCAGGCCGATGAGAGCATTTCTCGGAAACCGGTCGGTACCATAAAGCGTCACCGGCTTGAGACACTCATACTTCAAAGAGGTGTTGAGATGGTCCTGCAGGTTCTGGCCGACGCCTGGAAGATCGAGCACCGTATCGATCCCATGTCGGCGGAGATCGCCTGCGGGCCCGACACCCGAAAGCATGAGAAGTTGCGGCGAATTGAGGGCGCCGCCCGACAGGATGACCTCTCCGTCACAAAGTATTTTATGCCGTGCGCTGCCGTCCAGATATTGCACACCCGAGGCGCGCGTGCCTTCAAACAGAACGCGGGACACCAAGCAACCGGTGAGCACGGTCAGGTTTGATCGGTGCAGCGCGCTTTTCAGATGCGTGAAGGATGCATTCTGCCGCCGGCCCTTCCAGATGTTCATGTCGAAGCGGCCAAAGCCTTCGAACTGGCGACCGTTGAAATCTTCAGACACCGGAAATCCGGCCTCGCCGCCGGCCGCCACATAGGCGTCGAATATCGGATTGCGATAGCTTGATCGCACCACGCCGACCGGACCGTCGCCGCCGCGGTAGTCATCTGCGCCTTGCGACCAGCGTTCCAGGCGTTTGAAATAGGGCAGCATCTGACACCAGGCCCAGCCGTCCAGCCCCTGATTGTACCAGTTGTCGTAATCCCATGGGTGGCCGCGGATCCAGACCATGCCGTTGATTGAGGACGAGCCGCCAAGCACCCGGCCGCGCGGCCAGAACAATGTCCGATTATGGAGTTCCGGCTGCGGCTCCGTCTCGTAGGCCCAGTTGAATCTCGTGCCGCGCAGCGGGTAGGTCAGCGCGGCGGGCATCGAGAGGTGCCAGTGATTATCGCGCGGTCCCGCCTCGATGAGCAGAACCGAACACGCCTCGTCGGCGCTTAATCGCTCGGCAAGCACACAGCCGGCCGAACCCGCACCGACGATTATGTAGTCGTACTGGCGTTTCAGCGCGCCTTTCCCGACCGACCGCACCGGCATTTCGACTGCCTCTGACGTTCAAATTCCGCCCGACACTAGGGCAAATCGGAAGGCCTGAATATGGTTGTGTTCAAGGTGTGTTTTCGCCCAGCAGCGCGGCCTGGAAACGGCTTCTCAGAAAATGCCCGTCGCGGCTTGGAAGGACACGTTCGGGCGCATCCTGTGCAATCTTTGCGACCGCAAGAACGGGGCCTTCGGCGTTCAGAAGGAACTCCTTCAGATCGCTGCAC
This sequence comes from Hyphomicrobiales bacterium, assembly GCA_021775755.1. Classification (GTDB taxonomy): domain Bacteria; phylum Pseudomonadota; class Alphaproteobacteria; order Rhizobiales; family JAJFHB01; genus JAJFHE01. Next base: position 9,520 of record JAJFHE010000049.1, read on the forward strand.
TGAACCGTTTCGGTCACCGTGCGGGCATCGCGCAGCCGGCACGCCAGCGCAACGGCAGCAATATTCGTTTTGAACGCGGTGTGGCTCGCCTGGCCGCCAGTCTCGCCATAAGCCTCGTTGTCGAGGACGAGAATGGCGAGATTCTGTGCGGGTGCGGCGCCGACCGTTGCGAGCGCGCCCAGCGCCATCAGCATTTCGCCATCGCCGGTGATGACAAGCACGCGGTTTTGCGGGCGCGCGCGGGCAAGCCCAAGGCCGACGGTGGCGGCACTGCCCATGGCGCCCCATAGATGAAAGTTGAGCGCATGATCGCCGGCCGCCGCGACATCGTACGTCGGCGAACCGAGCCCGGTCACCACAAGCAGATCATCGGCGCGGTCGTCGAGAACGCCGGCGACAAGAGCGCGACGGTCGAGACCGCGGTTTGTTGAGCGTGCAGCCATCAGAATTTTTTCGCTCCAATAAGGCGCTGCGAGAATAGCACGGCGCAGGGCACACAGCTGTCGAAGGCGGTGGCGCCAGCGCCGAACACCGTCTCGCCGACATCGTCCGCCTGATCGACACGCCAGACCGTCGCGCCGGCCATTTCAAGAAGCGGGGCCGTGGCCTGCCCCATTGCCACCTGCCAGGGATTGAACTCCACCCACTCGCCGCGCATCGTAACGAGGGTAAGCAGCGGAAAGCCGCAGTTCTGTACGAGCGTCAGGCCGTTCGGGCAATTGCCGACGCCGCTCGACTGCATCAGCAACACACCGCGCTCACCGCCCAGGTCAGCACCCGCGATGACGCCGATCCCCTCTTCCTCCGTCGTCAGCACGTAGGTGGTCATCTGATCGTCATCGAGGCAGGCATCGATCAGCGGCGTGAGGCCCGCGTCGGGCACATAGGCGACATGGCGCACATCGAGACGTTTCAGGGCGTCATAGGCGTCATGACGCCAGTCGCGCGGATGTTGCGCATCCGTTTCGGTCATTTCGCGAACCTGATTTTGTTAAGACCGGCACGCTCGCACCAGTGGTCGAGCAAGGCGGAAAAATCCTTCAAACCATAGCCCGAAGCGCGCGCGAGCGAGAGACTTTCGCGCGCTGCGGCTGCCATTGGCATCGGCACCTTCGCCTGATTGGCGGCGGAGACGACAAGAGAGAGATCCTTGTGCGCCAGGTCGACGGTGAAGCCGGGCTCGGTGTCGCCGGCGAGAACCTTGGTGGCGTAGTTGATTTTCAACTGGCCGTTGGTTGCCGTCGTGCCGTGAATGACGTCGAGCGTCTTTTCAAGGTCAAGGCCGAAGCCTTCGGCAAGCGACAGCGCTTCTGCGTTCATCTGGCACGACGCGATGGCGAGGAAATTGTTGACGAGTTTAGAGCGCGTGCCGGCGCCCGGCGCGCCGCAGTGATAGATCGTCGTGCCCATGGCCTCCAGCAACGGTTCAACCCGGGCGAAATCGGCATCCGAGGCCCCGACCATAAACAGCGACTCGCCCGCGTCCGCATGGCTTGCAAGACGGCCGACGGGCGCATCGACAAACGTCATGCCCCGCTCTCCGGCGGCTACCGCCAGTCTGTCGGTTGTTTCAGGGTCGACAGTGCTCATATCCATCACGAGCATGCCTTCGCGGCCAGCGTCAAGAACCCCTCCGGCCCCCAGTACCACCTCTTCAATGACGGCGGAATTGGGCAGCATGGTGATGACAACATCGCTGGCGGACGTCACGCCCGCCACACCGTTCCCGGCCTGCGCACCGAGCGCCACCAGCGCATCGACCGGGTCGCGGCGGGTGTCGTAGACCGTGAGGCCCGAGCGCTTGCGCTGCAGGTTCGAGGCCATGGGCTCGCCCATGCGCCCGAGGCCGATAAAGCCGACGCGATCCATGTTGCCTCTCCGGTGTTGTCCGCGGGAAACCAGAACGTAACGGCGCCCAACTCACATGACAACGCGCTTCAAGTGCGAGGACCTATAATGCCGGACGATGCCCGGCATCGCGGAACCAGGGCCCGGCGGCGGCGTCATAGGCAAAGCCCGCGCGAAACACATCCTTGTCGCAATAGGTGCGGCCAACGAGCTGGATGCTGGTCGGCACACCGTTCGATGCGCGGCCGGTCGGTGCGGTCAACACCGGGCAGCGGCTCATGGTGTTGAACGGCGTCGTCATGACCCAGCCGAGCATCGGATTGACGACTTTATTGTTGATGGTGACCGTGTCTTTCGACTGATCGAAATCCGCCGGCACGGCCGGCAGCGCGTTGGTCGGACAGACCAGGAGATTGTACTTTTGAAGGATCGGCCCGAGTGTCTTGTACATCTCGCCTGCGACCTCGAGCGTGTGGAAGTAATCGGTGGATTTGGAGGTTTGGCCTTTCTCGGCAAACAACCGGGCATAGCTGGTGAGATCGTCGGCATGGTCTTCGAGCAAACCGGCGAGCGATGCGCCGAATATGTGCTCCAGATAAGCGAGCCCGATATCCAGCACCTCTTGCGTCCAGCCGAGATCAACCTCTTCTACCGTCGCCCCAAGGTCGCGCAGGACATCGAGGGCGGCAAGGGTATTGGCCCGCACTTCCGGGTCAACTTCGAAGAAGCCAAGATCGATGGAATAGGCAATTTTCCACCCTTCGATCGACTTATGGCTCGTCGGCAAACGAAGTTTCGGTTTAAGCGATACTATGTCATGGGGATGCGGGCCGCACATGACGTTCTGCAGGATCGTGGCGTCAATAGGGCTGCGCGCCAGCGGCCCGTTGTGGCAGTAGAAGTCGAGATTAAGCGGCGCGTCTTCCGGATTGCGCCCGTAGGGCGGCTTATAGCCGTAAAGACCGCATGTGGCGGCGGGTATGCGAACCGAACCGCCGATATCTGAGCCGGTGGCAAGCGTCGTCGATCCGGCAGCAAGGGATGCGGCACTGCCGCCGGACGAACCGCCCGGCGTAAACTCCGGGCTCCAGGGATTTCGCGTTACCCCCCAAAGCCTCGAATTCGTGTAACCGGCGCAGGAGAATTCCGGCGTAGCGGTGCGCGCATGCACGATGGCGCCGGCCCGCAGCACGCGTTCGTTCACGGGCGATGTCTCGTCCGGCACGAAATCCTTCATCGTAAGCGATGCATTGGACGTCGGCAGGCCCTTGATGTAGCTCTCGTCCTTGACCGCGACCGGCAACCCCTCGAGCGCCCGTGTCCTGCCATCCGTCTTCATGTAGCGGTCTTCAGCCTTCTTCGCTTTTTTCAACGCCTCTTCGAAGTAGGTGTACGTAAAAGCGTTTATTTTCGGCTCAACCTCTTCCGCGCGGTCGATCACGGCCTGCATGAGCTCAACCGGCGACAGGCTGCGTTCGCGAAAGCGTTTCAGTGCCTGATCGGCGGATAAATAACAAAGTTCAAGATCACTCATGGGGAGGTCTCCTTTTGCCGTACCGCCGCATCAGCCGGCCAGCGCGTCGGCGATGGCCTGCAGGGCGCGCACAGTGTCGATGGAATACTGAGCATTCTGAAAATCGGGCCACGTCGAAAGCTTGACGGCGACCAGATCGAAGTCCGGGTCGATATAGATGAGCTGACCGAAGACGCCGCGCGCCATGTAGGCGCGCCGCTCGGCGTCCTCGATCCAGAACTGATTGCGGTAAGCTCCGTTGGGCAACGAGTCCGTATAGGGCGGTCCGAACAGGCTGTGATCGCCGTTCCGGCAATCGGCCACCCATTCGGCCGGTACGATCTGCTGTTCATTGAAGAACCCGCCGTTGAGGTGCAGGAGGCCGAAGCGCGCATAGTCGCGCAATGTGGCATTGAACCCTCCGGAGGCCAGGGCGTAACCGGCTGAATCAACCGTGAAATCGGCATTCTCCTCGCAGCCAAGCCTGGACCAAAGCTCCAGACTGACAAGCTCCGACAGAGTGCGGCCGGTCGCACGTTCCATGCAGAACCCCATGACATCGCTTTCCACGGATCGATACTGAAAGGCGCCGCCGTGGTCGCGGTCCTGTTCAAGTCCCAAAATCAGATCGAAGGTGCAGGCCGGCTGATAGTCCGGCGGCCGTGGTTTCCAACCCGCCGCGTAATCATACTGCGCAATGTCGGACGCAGGGTCCGTATAAACCTCGGAGAACCTGACGCCGGACCGCATGTCCATAACCTGCTGCAGCGTTGCCGTTCCATAACCGCAATCCGCGAACTCGGGCACGTAGTGCGACACCGGTGCGTTTGGATCGAGAGCACCGCGTCCGATCAGAATCCCGGCAACAGTGCCGCAGATCGATTTGCCGACCGACTGGGAAAGATGCGGGGTTCGCTCCGTCATACCGTTGTAGTAGCGCTCCAGGACCACATGCCCCTGATGCACGACGATCAATCCATCGGTGTAGGTTTCTTCAACGAACTGATCGAGAGAAAGTTCCGACCCGGTGGCGGATTCAAATGCAACCGAACTCAGGTTCACGGGCGTGCGCGGCAGCACGCTGACCGGCGCCGACCCGCGGTGCACGTTGGCTGTCGGCAAAATTTCGCGCGCATGCTGAAAGCTCCAGCGGTTGAAGGGCGGTTTGTCCCAGTTCGCCAGCGTGGCGCGCATGTCCGCCGGCGGCGGCGAACCGCGCATGATCGGCGGTCGGGGATCGGAATTTCTATAGCTTTTCATCTTGGCTGGCACGTGTCCCGGGCGCGCAAGCGCCAGTCATAAAGACCGGGCGGCCCGAAGGCCGCCCGTCCCGTCGCAATCCGCTACTTGAGCAGGTTGTTCCAGATCTTGGTGTAAAGCTCGGTCACTTCGCGTGGGCACGGCGGTATAAACGTCGGTGTCGGCGTGCCGTTCGGCGCATTGACTTCCGGAGCGTCCGACATGGCCGCTTCCATATGCTGCTCGGAGCCGTCTACGGAATTTGCGTAGCGTGCAAAGTTCGACATCATGGCTGCATTTTCTGGTGCCATGATGAAGTTAAGGAACAGCCTGGCATTTTCCACGTTCGGCGCGTCGGCAAGGATCACAACGTTGTCCGCCCAGCCGACGAGACCTTCCTTGGGATAGACGTAGACGATTTCCGGGATCTGCAGGCGGGCGCGCATCGAAGCGCCGTTCCAGTTATGGGAGGCATAGACATCAAGAGACGTCAGTTTCTCGATGATGCCGTACTCGATCGTGCGCCAGTGTTCCTTGGCAGACTGCAGGAGATCGTTAAGTTCGCGCAGATCGTCGCGATTGTCGTTGCACTGATCCTTGCCGAGGTAGAACAGGCCTGCGGCGATGACGTCGTTCATTTCCGACACCATGTTGATCTTACCACGCAGCTCTTCGGGCGGATCCATGACGATCGACCAGCTCCAGCGGTCGTTCGGCGCACCGCCGACATCATAGAAGTTGGTGTTTACCGAAATGCCGGTGGTGCCCCACAGCCACGGCACGGAGTACTCGCGTTTGGGATCCCAGTAAGGCGAGCGGAAGGCATCGCCAATATGCTGAAAGTTTTCCATCTCATGCGGGTTGGACTGCAACAACAGTCCTTCCTCGATCATGATCTTCACCATGTAGTCGGAAGGCACGGTGACATCGTAGCCGCTGCTGCCCACCTTGACCTTGGCGAGCATGGCTTCGTTTGAATCGTAGTCATCGATCGTCACCTCGACGCCATGCGCCTTTTCGAACGCTTCGATGAGATCGGGTGCGGTGTAGTTGCCCCAGTTGAAGAGGTGCAGTTCGCCCTCGGCCATGGCGCTTCCACCACCCATGGCAAGGCCCAGCCCGAGCGCAATTGCACTCACTGTCGCTTTCAATTTCATGAGTTCATCCTCCCTCAATAGTGTTTCACTCAACACGGTTGTAGCGGCTATTTTCGTGCCCGTGCCAACACGAAGAAAAATGTCACCAGCAGAATCGAAACTGCCAGGAATATGGTCGAAACAGCGTTCATTTCCGGGGTCACGCCGCGCCTCAGCTGGCCGATAATGTAAATTGGCAGGGTCGACTCTCCCGGTCCCGCAACCAGCAGTGAAATCACCACATCATCAAGTGAGATGACGAACGCCAGCATGGCGCCGGCAAAAATGCCGGGCAGCAGAAGCGGAAAAGTAACCCGCCTGAAGGTTCGCCACGGTGTTGCGTAAAGATCGGCGGAGGCCTGTTCGAGCGTCAGATCCATGTCCTCAAGCCGGGCGCGGATCGGCATATAGGCGAACGGGATGCAGAATACGGTATGGGCGAGAATGAGATAGCCGAGACCGGTCACCCCGGTGGCCTGCTTGATCAGAGCAAAGAAGGACAGCGTCGCGACGGCGGTAACGATTTCCGGGACCATGAGCGGCTGGTTGATAATACCGTAGACGACCGGCAGCCCGCGATACGCTCTTGTGCGCGTTGTCGCAAGCGCCGCCATCGTTGCCACCGCCGTCGCCACAACCATCGCCACTACGGCAACTTTCAGCGACAGCACGGTGGCATGTTGAATGCCTTCGTTGTTGATCACCTCCTCGTACCAACGCCAACTGAACTTGGTCCAGATGGTGACCGACCGGTTGTCGTTTACCGAAAACAGAACGAGCACCAGCATCGGCGCGTAAAGCACCAGCAGGCACATCCACGCCACGGTTGCAAAGCCGGGCAGACGCTTGACATCGAACCCGCGTCCCTTCGGCGATGGCGATGAAGCGCCCCGCACCGGAGTGTCAACCTGTGTGACCGCGTCAGCCATGACTTTTCTGTCCCGCCGCCGTGACGTTGCGCACATAAATGACCAGCGCAATCATGACGAGGCCCATAAGCGCCAGCGCCATGGCCGAACCGAGCGGCCAGTTGCGGGACGTGCCGAACTGGTTGGCGATCAGATTGCCGAGCATCATGTTCTTACCGCCCCCTAAAAGACGCGGCGTCACGTAAGCACCGATCGAGGGAATGAATACAAGAATACAGCCCGCGATGACACCCGGCTTGACCAGCGGAACGATAACGCGGCGGAGAACACGGCGGCGGTTGGCGTAGAGATCGTAGCCCGCCTCGACCAGCCGGAAGTCGAGCTTTTCCATGCTCGCGTAGAGCGGCAGCACCATGAATGGCAGGTAGGCGTATACAAGCCCGATGGCAACCGCCACGTCGGTGTACAGAATTGCCAGCGGCTTCTCAATCAGACCGATGTTGATGAGGGCATGATTGACCAACCCCTCATCGCGCACAATGAGCATGATCGCAAATGTCCGGATCAGCAGATTCGTCCAGAACGGGATTGTCACCAGGAACAGCCAGATATTGCGTTCCTTCGCCGGCCGCGTCGCAATGAAATAGGCCGTGGGAAATCCGAAGATCAACGTCAGTACGGTAGTGAAGAGCGCCTGCAGTATCGAGCGGGTGTAAATCGTCAGATGGGCGGACGATAACCCAAGCGTGTCATCGAATATATCACGCTCAAGTACAAGGCCCATCCATGCTTCTGGGCTGAATGTCCAGACCACGCCGGCATATTCCGCAGGCTCAAGCAATGAGTACAAAAGGATTATGGAAAGCGGCAGGATGCCAACGCAGCCGATGATTACGACCGCTGGGCTGACCAGCAGCCAACGCGTGCGCACGGCGCGTCGCTCGGCCGATTGTGCGGCTGTCGCACCGGTCTCAGGCACGGAGGTGCTCATCGTTTGCGCCTGCTCACTCATACCGTCCGTTCTTGGTCAGCATGCTGACGTTTCGCTCTCTGCGATCCCTTCCAAGCATCGCATCATTTGAAACCACCGTTACATACCCCAATGGGGGTAGTTTGGCGGCGTGCCTCCCAGCGCCATCTCGCTAGTCGCGCAACACCTGCACCGCGTCCGCCTCAACAGCGATGCCGAGTTCCTGGCCCGGCGTGAAGTCATCTCCGCTGTCGCGCGCATTCTGCATGCGTACGATAAATTGCGCACCGTCGTTCAGGCGAAAATGAAAATGCGTGTCGGTCCCGAAGTAGACCACGTTCTCAAGTGTGCCCGACAGCACTGCGTCCTTTTTTGTCGTCGCGATCCGGCTGTGTTCCGGACGCACCACGACACTTACCTTACCCGGCGATATTGGCGCGTCCGGCAGGGACGCGGGCAGGACGGCGCCTGAAGGAAACTTGACCTTTGCCGCGCCGTTCTTGCGCTCGAGAAGCTCAGCTTCCAGAAAATTCGTTTCGCCGATGAAATGCGCAACGAAGCGGTCGCTTGGATGGTCATAAATGTCGCGCGGCGCCCCGATCTGGAGAATCGCACCTTCCTTCATGACCGCAATGCGGTCCGACATGGTGAGGGCTTCTTCCTGATCGTGGGTAACGAACACGAAGGTAATGCCGGTCTCATTTTGCAGGCGTTTCAGTTCGATCTGCATTTCCTTGCGCAGCTTGAGATCGAGAGCGGAAAGCGGTTCATCAAGCAGTAATACGCGCGGCTTCGGCGCGAGCGCACGGGCCAGCGCAACACGCTGCTGCTGACCGCCCGACAGCTGACTGGTCCGCCGGTTGCGTAGCTCCTCCATGCGTACAAGTCGCAGCATTTCGGTCACGGCGTCATCAACTTCCTGCTTGCTCTTGTTCAGCATTTCAAGCCCGAAACCGATGTTACCGCCAACCGTCATATGCGGAAACAGGGCGTAGTTCTGGAAAACTGTGTTGACCGGCCTTTGAAACGGCGGCAGTGGCGAGATATCTTCGCCGCCAAGCAATATCCGGCCGTCTGTTGGATGTTCGAACCCGGCAATGAGACGAAGAAGCGTGGTCTTGCCGCAGCCCGACGGCCCCAGCAGCGTGAAGAATTCGTTTTCGCCGATCTGTACGGAAACGTCGTCCAGCGCGACAACCTGATCGTCGCCGCCGCCGAAGATTTTCGTTACGCGCTGTGCCTCTACCGCGGCGCTGCCGCTTTGTGACGCTTTACCATCAGGTGACACGCCGATCCTCCCCACGCATTACCACCGCCCACGATCGCCAAGACCCCAGATCACCAACGCTGGCACCGACACTCCTTCGTGCCTTATCGTTCTGAACTCCAGCGAACACTGTCAAACAGGTGCACGTCAACTGCAATACCCCGATGTTGGTATCGCGTGGGGTGGCGCATTTGTGTCAAGTTTACTCCAGGAACGACAACAGCCAAGCGGAGATCGCAGCAATGTCAACTCAAAAGGTCACCATCGCGGCAACCCAGATGGCGTGCAGCTGGGACAGTGATGCAAATATCGCCAATGCCGAAATACTGGTGCGCGAGGCTGCAGCGAAAGGAGCGCAGATCGTTCTTCTGCAGGAACTGTTCGCCACTCCTTACTTCTGCGCCGAAGAAAAACCCGAGTTGTTTGCGCTGGCAAAACCATTCGACGGCCATCCGATGCTGCAGCACTTCAGCGCACTGGCGAGCGAACTTGGCGTCGTGCTGCCGGTGAGTTTCTTTGAACGCGCCAACAACGCACATTTCAATGCCCTTGCGATGATCGATGCGGATGGCACCATCATGGGCAAGTATCGCAAGAGCCATATTCCCGACGGCGGCGGCTATGAGGAGAAATTCTACTTCAATCCGGGCGATACCGGGTTCAAGGTCTGGGATACGGCCTATGCCCGCATTGGTGCCGGCATCTGCTGGGACCAATGGTTTCCCGAATGCGCCCGCGCGATGGCGCTGCAAGGGGCCGACGTGCTGTTGTACCCGACCGCGATCGGCAATGAGCCAGGCGACCACGCCCATGATTCAAGTGCTCACTGGCAGCGCGCCATGCAGGGTCATGCCGCAGCGAACATGGTGGCGCTGGCAGCGTCGAACCGCATCGGTACCGAACCGTCGGGCCCCGGTGAGATGACGTTTTACGGCTCGTCCTTCATCGCCGATGAAACCGGGGAGATAGTTGCAGAGGCGAGCCGGGATACGTCCGAGGTGATTACCGCGACTTTCGATCTCGATGCCATGCGCATACGGCGTGCCGGCTGGGGCCTGTTCCGCGACCGCCGACCTGAACTCTATAAGCCCTTGATGTCGCTCGATGCGGGTGCGGCTTAAGGCTCGTTTTCAAAGTCATAGTCAGTCCGCGCCGCCTGCTCGCTGACGAGACCGTCACGAATGTCGGTAGCGATGGCTTCGCGCGGACGGCCCTTGGGGTCGCCGTAGCCGCCGCCGCCCGGCATTTCGAGCACCAGCCGGTCGCCCGCCGGAACTGTCTGGCGGCCCTTGGCGCGCAGGGTGCCGCCCTTGGTAAGGCTGAGGGCACCGGTTGCGCCGTTATGGCCGCCAGCTCGCCCGCGAGCTGGATAGGTCACGCGGTCCGACATTGCGGAAATCGCGAAGGGAGCGCCTTCGGCGTGCGATATTTCCATCGTCTGGCCGAGGCCGCCGCGGTGTTCGCCCGGGCCCCCGGAATCCTCGCGGTACTCCTTGCGCCAGACGATAAGTGGCGCAATGGTTTCGTTGATCTCCACAGGCGTGTTGCGCACGCCGGACGGAAATGCGGTTGCCGACATACCATCGCGCTGCGGCCTCGCTCCGGCACCGCCGGAGTGAAAAATGTTGATGGCGAAGGGCGTTGCATCGCCGTAGTCGGCATCGCCGACCACGCCGTGACCGCCAAGCAGGACCGGATTCCACAGGCTCGATGAGCCTTCCGCCGGTGCGCGGCCCGGGATCGCCTGATCGAGACATCCAAGCACCACATCGGGCAGCATCTGGCCGATAACGTGGCGCGCACTCACGGCACAAGGCGGCGGCGCATTGACGATGGACCCTTCGGGCGCGGTGACGACAATCGGCGCGAGCGAGCCCGCATTGTTGGGCACTTCGGAGCCAACGATGCAGCGCACGCCGAACGAAGCGTAAGCCTGTGTATAAGTGAGCGGCACGTTAATGCCGTAGGATGAAACCGGCGAGGAGCCGGAGAAGTCGATCGCTATGCCTTCGTTGCCGATGGTCATGCGGGCGCGGAGGTCCACCGGCTTGTCGTAGCCATCGATGCGCATGGTATTCTCATAGGTCCCCTGCGGCAGCGCCCGGATTTCATCAAGCATGGCCTGGCGCGAATTCTCGATGATGCGGTCGGCGACATCCGACAGGCCGGTCAGTCCGAACTCCTTCATGGTCGAGACGAGGCGCTGCGATCCGATATCGTTGCAGGCGGCGAGGGCGTGCAGATCACCTTCCACGGGCAGTGGGTCGCGCACATTGACGAGCAGAATTTGCATCAGGTGACGGTTGAGTGTGCCCGCCTCGAACAACGGCATGATGGGAATGTTGATGCCTTCTTCAAAAACCTGACGTCCATCCGGTCCGAAGCCGATCCCGCCGACGTCGACCACGTGACTGGTCGCGGCAAACAGCGCAACGACCCGCCCATCGAGGAAGGTCGGTGTGAGGACGGTGAAGTCGTTGAGATGGCCGGTGCCCTTCCAGGGATCGTTGGTAATGTAGACGTCGCCCTCAATCATCGTCTGGGGCGCGAAACGTTCCAGAAAAAATCCGACCGAAGCCGCCATGGCGTTGACATGTCCGGGGGTGCCGGTGACGGCCTGCGCAAGCATACGACCGCTCAGATCGAAGACGCCGGCGGAGAGATCGCCTGCCTCGCGCACGGTGTTGGAGAACGCTGTGCGGATCAGCGTCTGCGCTTGTTCCTCGACTACCGAGATCAACCGGTTCCACAGGACCTGGCGCTCGATTTCTGAGAGATTTCCATCGCGGGACATCGGTGCCGTTCCTTTTTAGATGTTACGCAGGTCGAGATAGCCGAGCGCATTGACCTCAACGCGCATGCCGGCGGGAACAATGGTCGTCGTCTGGTCTTCGGATATGACCGCGGGCCCATCGAACGATGTTCCCGGGCACAGGGTATCGCGCGCATAGACCGGCGTTTGCGCCCATTCACCGGTTGCCGGGTCGAACACGCGGCGCCGCGAGTGCGGTTCGGGAGGTGCCGCCCCGGCTGTGACCGGTGCCACGGGTTCGGGATCGGCGACCTTGCTGGAAAGCGTCAGCGACCACACCAGAACTTCCACATCTAGGTGATCGATCGTGCGGCCGTAGAGCTGGGCGTAGGTGTTGGTGAAGGCGTCCCGCAACACGCCGCCATGTTTAGAGCCAAGTGTGTCCGGCGGCACGGCGACGGTGATTTCGTGGCCCTGCCCGATGTAGCGCATGGCAGCGGTGCGCTGCTCGATCAGACCGCCCGAGGGCGCGGCGGCACGCACGATCGCTTCGGCTTCCCCGCGCATGTCGTCGAACAGTGTGTTGATGGCGTGAGCTTCGAACTCGTGCAGGCGTGTGTATTGCGAGCGCACGACTTCAAACGCAACCGGTGCCGACAGGAACCCCAGCGCTGAACCGACGCCGGCGCCGGAAGGCACGATGATTCTGTCAATCTCAAGCTTCTGGGCAATACGCGCGGCATGCAGGGGCGCGGCTCCGCCAAAGGCGATCATGGTTCGCGCGGCAATGTTCTTGCCCCACTCGATGGCATGGACGCGCGAGGCGTTGGCCATCGCCTCGTTGGCCATTTCGGCGATGCCGAAGGCGCCGCCGGTAGCATCAAGGCCGAGCGGTTCGCCGACACCCGACACCACGGCGGCTTCGGCCTTTTGCGTATTAAGTATGACGGAGCCTCCAGCGAAGGCTCCCGGGTCAATACGTCCCATGACCACATCCGCGTCGGTGACGGTGGGTGCAGCACCGCCACGGTCGTAACAGGCAGGGCCCGGGTCGGCGCCCGCGCTTTCGGGCCCGACCGTCAACCGCTTGACGCCGTCGACCGCGGCAATCGAACCGCCGCCGGTGCCGATTTCCACCATCTCGATCACCGGAATCTTGATCGGCAGGCCGCTGCCCTTCATGAAGCGATAGGTGCGGTCGACCTCGAAGAAGCGAGAGAGCTGTGGCGCGCCGTCGTCTATGAGGCAGATCTTCGCCGTCGTGCCGCCCATATCGAAGGACACCACTTCGTTTAGGCCGCATTCGCGCGCAATGCGGCTGGCTAGAATCGCCCCGCCGGCTGGGCCCGACTCCACAAGCCTGATCGGATACTGCATCGCCGCCTCAACGGTCGTGAGGCCGCCGCCCGATGTCATCAGATAGAACGGACAGTTCAGGCCGCGCTCGCGCAGCGCGTCATCGAGCGCTTGCAGATAACGCGCCATCATGGGCCGCACATAGGCGTTGGCAACGGTCGTCGACTGGCGCTCGTATTCGCGGATTTCCGGAGCCACCGAGCTTGACGTGGATATATACAGGTGCGGCATCGCCGTGCCTATGATTTCGGCGACGCGGCGCTCGTGCGCCGGGTTTGCGTAAGCGTGGATCAGCCCGATGGCGAGGCTTTCCACGCCTTCACGCTGAAGCTCGGGAATCACCGCTTCGACGCTTTTCTCGTCGAGTTCCAGCAGCACATTGCCGCGCCAGTCGAGCCGCTCGCGCACCGGCAACCTCAAGTGCCGCGGCACAAGGGGTTTGGGCCGGTCGGCCAGAATATCGTATTGCGCGAAGCGGTTTTCGTAGGCCATTTCAAGGCTGTCTCGCTGGCCTTCGGTAACGATCAGCGCGGTCTTCACGCCCTTGCGCTCAATTAGCGCGTTGGTGGCAAGGGTCGTGCCATGAATAAAGAGCGCAATGTCGCCTGCACCGATGCCGGCCTCGTCCAGCACCTTGGCAACGCCGTCGAGTACGCCCTGTTCGGGTGCATGCGGTGTGGTGAGCACTTTCGTAGTGACCTCGCGACCGCCCATGTCGAGGGCCACGTCGGTGAATGTGCCGCCGATATCCACGGCCAAACGGTTATCCGGTCTTGCCATTGGCTGTCCCTGTTTGCTGGCGCTGTCTATGTCAGCCGGCGGGGGAAAATCCCTGCTTCTCAAAATGCCGCGCCAGCCGTTGTGCCGCCTTGGCGAGGTGAACTGTCATCAGCTCGCCCGCACCGTCAATATCACGGTCGCGCGCCAGCCGTATCAGTTCCTTGTGCTCGGCGTTGGTGCGCGCCGACATGCCGGTCATGCGCAGGTGGATGCGGATATAGCGTTCCGCCAGCGTCATGAGCCGCCTGATTGTGTCACGCAAAAGCCCGTCGGCGGCACCGCTGTATAGAATCTCGTGAAAATCATGGTTGAAGCGGCACAACTCAACGGGATCGGAGCTGCGCTTTGCCTGTTTAATGACGGCGCGGGCGCGCACGAAGTCGGGCTTCGTCAGGTTTGGAATGGAATATTCCAGAGCAAGGCACTCAAGTCGCTCGCGCATGGCGAAAAGCTCGCGCATCTGGGCGATCGAAACGGGCGCAACCTCGGCGCCGCGGTTGCGCTGAAACTGCACAAGCCCTTCCGCCTCAAGCCGCGACAGCGCCTCGCGCACCGGGATTTTGGAGACATCGATTTCGGCGGCAACCGTATCCTGGCGGATAACGCTGCCGGGCGCGATGGCGCCTGACACGATGGCCTCACGCAATGTCGCGGCGACAAAGTCCGGCGTCGAATGGCTGCGATCCGCACAGCGTTCGGCGATCTGTTTTATGGAGTCCATAACCTTTCCCCGAATGAATTCATCCGTATCGTATACGATTATATTATCTATCCGCAAGCTTTGTAACCGACGCGCATAAACCTTGCCGAGCTCCATGCAACCAACTACCAAAATTGGCGGTTACGGCCTGCCTTCGAACGTTGACATAGAATAGTATACGATTATACTTCGACGATAATCTGGAGCGAGACGATCATGAGCGATAGCATCCGAAGTCATTTCCGAGCGCCTATCCGCGAGACGGATCCTGTGATATCCGCCGCACTGCAGGCGGAGAAGGAACGCCAGGCGAGCCAGATCGAGTTGATTGCATCGGAGAACTCCGTCAGCCGCGCGTGTCTCGACGCGCTCGGTGCGGAGATCACCAACAAGACCGTGGAAGGTTATCCCGGCAACCGGTTCCACGGCGGCGCCGATTACGCCGATGTCGTTGAGCGCGAAGCGATCGAGCGGGCGAAGCAGTTGTTCGGCAGCGCCTATGCAAACGTGCAGCCGCATTCGGGCACGCAAGCCAATCAGGCAGTGTTCTTCGCGCTGCTGAAACCGGGCGACAAGGTGATGAGCCTTGATCTCGCCGCCGGCGGCCATTTGAGCCATGGCGCGAAACCCAGCCAGTCCGGCCGCTGGTTCGACATCGCAAATTACACGGTCGACCGCGACAGCGGCGTGCTCGACTATGACGCGATCGCCGCGCAGGCCGAAGAGTTCGGACCGAAGCTGCTCATTACGGGAGGGTCGGCCTATCCGCGCGAAATCGATTTTGAGCGCATGCGCACGATTGCCAGCGGCGTCGGGGCGCGCCTCCTCGTCGACATGGCGCATTTTGCGGGCCTTGTCGCCGGCGGCGCCCACCCAAGCCCGGTACCGCACGCCGATATCGTCACCTGCACGACGACAAAGACCCTGCGGGGCGCGCGCGGTGGCATCATTCTGACGAATGACGACGACTTGGCGCGCAAATTCCAGCCCGCGGTGTTCCCCGGCGTTCAGGGCAGCGTGCACCTTCAGGTCATCGCCGCGAAGGCAGTATGCCTGGGCGAAGCTCTCAAGCCTGAGTTCACGACCTATGCGCACAAGGTTGTCGAAAATGCCCGGGCGCTTGCAGCTGCTCTGATGGAGCGTCAGGTGGCAGTGGTAAGCGGCGGCACGGATACGCATGTTGTACTGCTCGACCTGCGTCCACGCGGCATGAAAGGCCAGATTGCGCAGGATGTGCTGATGGAAGCCGGCATTACGTCGAACAAAAACCCGGTGCCGTTCGATGTGGCAAAACCCGCAGATTGGAGCGGGCTCAGACTCGGCTCAAGCGCGGGAACCGCTCGCGGCTTCAGCGCAGCGGATTTCACGCGCATTGGCGAAACGATTGCCGATCTTCTGGACAACGCGGAGGAAAATGCCACCCGCAGCGACGCTGTCACGCGGGCCCGCGACGTTGTCGATGAGCTCTGCACGGCGCATCCGCTGTATGAGTGAACAGATAGCGGGCAGGTTCTAAAGGGTCTTCACATAGAGCAGTGCCGGGACACCCTCGCCCCAAAGGTTGGAAAACTCTTCGACTGCAAGAAAGCCTAAGGCCTCATACATGGCCCGGGTTTCCGAATAATGCGGATCGGGATGGCTCGCACCCAGTGTCTTGACGCTGAGGAGCCGGGCACCATCGGCGCGCGCATGATTTTCCGCGCAACCGACAAGCGCCCGGCCAAAACCTTTGTTCCTGAAACGGCGGCACACCGCGATGACGACAATTTCGGACGTGTCAGGAGTGATCCGATCGACGGTCACGAGACCGGCAGGAGCGCCGTCAACCGTGATCGCGTACATGGGACACCGTTCCGACTCCGCACAGTAATTATCGATGGCCTCCGGTATCCCGAACCATTCGGGCAAGTCTTCAAGGACGGCGCGGCAGAACTCAGCCTTGCCGGCGTCGAGCACCTCGGGGCCGGAATGGGCCTGACGTTCAGCCATGCGCCTTTTCGGTGCGTTTCTTGAGGGCGCGCAAAGCTTTGAGTTCCTTCGCCAGGGGCGCCGGGGTTTCCGGCATCTCATCGGCAAACAACGCTTCCCACCCGGTATTCTCAATTACCTGTTCCCGGGTGACGCCCGGGTGCAGCGATGTCACCGTAAACGCTTTCGTCTCGGGATCGGGTTCCATGACGCAGAGATCAGTAATCAGACGGCTCGGGCCCTTGGTCGTGACGCCAAAGCGCTCCGCGCGGTCGTTGCCGCCCATGCCATGGCCGAGCGATGTCACGAAATCGAGCCTCTCGACCAGCGAACGCTTCGACTGACGCATGACAATAAAGATCTCGCCGCAGGATATGGCGATTTCCGGCGCACCGCCGCCGCCGGGCAACCGTACTTTCGGCGCGTCGTAATCGCCGATCACCGTGGTGTTGATGTTGCCGAAGCAGTCAAGCTGGGCGGCGCCCAGAAAGCCGACAGTGACACGACCGCCCTGCAGCCAGTAGCGGAACATTTCCGGCACCGGTACCGTCGTGAGCGCGGTTTCGCAAAGTTCGCCATCGCCGATGGAGAGCGGCAGAACTTTCGGCTGGGTGCCAAGTGTCCCGGATTCGTAGATCAGGGTCAGGTCCGGGGCGTGGGTGAGACGGGCAAGATTGGCCGCCTCCGACGGCAGCCCGATACCGACGAAGCAAACGTCGTTGCCCGACAGGGCCCGCGCCGCGGTCACGCTCATCATCTCATTGGGCGTGTAGTCGCTCATCGCCGTTTCCTCTTTGTCCGCTTTGGCCGATGGCGCGCGAAATCCTCCGCACTGCCCTGCATGACATGTTCCTCCATCCAGGCCCGGAAGCCGTCGCGGTCTTTCGCGATCGCGTCCCACTCCTTGTAAAAGGCATTGTCGCGATCGTAGTAGCCATGCGCGTAGGACGGATGCGCGCCGCCCGGCACGTGGACGATGTGACCGATGGTCCAGTGCGGCAGGATCACCGCGTTGGGGCCGCTGTCGGCGAAGTCATCGACGATTTCCTCAACCGTGATGATCGAGCGCTTCGCACCAAGCACGGCCTCTTTCTGCACACCGACGATCCCTTCAAAGAGGATATCACCCTTCTTGCTCGCCTTTTGGGCGTGCACAACGGCGACATCTGCGTTGATTGCCGGCACGGCGGCGAGCTCCTCGCCGCTGAACGGGCAGACGACCGCCTTGATGTTCGGGTTGACGCGCACCAGTTCGGCACCGCGATAACCGCGAAACACCGCGCACGGCAGCCCGGCGGCGCCGGCATCGTAGGCGTTTGCCATGGCGGCGTGGGAATGCTCCTCCACCCCGATCGGGTTCGGCCAGCTCTGTTCAATGGCATCGCGTAAACGGTGCAGCGAGCCGACACCCGGGTTGCCGCCCCAGGAAAACACGACACGCGATGCGCAACCCATACCGATCATCTGGTCGTAGATGATGTCCGGCGTCATGCGAATGAGGGTCAGGCCGGTGCGGCCCTGGCGCATCACCTCATGAGCCGCGGCATGCGGGATCAGGTGCGTAAACCCTTCCATAGCGAGCGCATCGCCGTCACGCACGCATGCGGCGACAGCCTCTTCAAGGGTGGAAAACTCAGCCATTGGCGATCTTTCAGGTCAGACGTCGAAGAACACTGTTTCGCGTTCTCCCTGCATGTGAATGTCGAAACGGTATACAGGACCGCCCGGTGTGTCGTCACGTCTGGCAATCAATGTCTGGCGGCGGTCTTGCGGAACCGAATTGAGAACCGGGTCTGAACCGTTGGCATCTTGCTCGTCTGAAAAATAGATCCGCGTGTAGGCGTGCGAAAGCGTGCCGCGCATGAAGACAACGACAGCGATGTGAGGCGCCTGGCCATCTCCGGCCGCACCGGGCTTGATGGTTGAAAAAATGAATCGGTTTTCCGCATCGACGCCGGTGCCGAAACGGCCGAAGCCGGAGAACTCCGGGTCGAGCAGATTGTCTTCGCGGGCATCTTCGGGATGATTGTAGTGGCCATGTGCGTTGGCCTGCCACAGCTCGATCATGGCGTCGTTGACCGGATCTCCCGCGCCATCGAGCACGCGGCCTTCGACGCGGATGCGCTCGCCCTCCGTGCCGCCAGAAACCATGATGCCGTCGGCAATGGCGGCATGCGAATAGCCATATTGCTCCGGCGTCAGGCCGTAGGCGAAGTATGGGCCGACCGTTTGCGAAGGGGTCTGCTTGAAGGGTGTTTCCTGCGACATGAACTCAAGCCTCCATCGGCGTTGCCGCGCGGCCGCGCAGCACGATGTCGAACACGTAGCCGAGCGCAAATTCGGGTTCGGTCGCGTCGATGGAAAATTCCGAGATCAACCGGTTGCGTGCTTCCGACGGCGAGGCGAGAAAGATCGGATCGAGATCAAGCAGCGGGTCGCCCGGGAAATACATCTGCGTCACGAGACGCGACGAGAGGCTCTGCCCGAACAGCGAGAAGTGAATGTGGTTGGGACGCCAGGCGTTAGGGTGGTTGCCCCAGGGATAGGCGCCGGGCTTCACGGAATAGAACCTGTAACGGCCGTCCGCATCGGTGACGCAACGGCCGGCGCCGAAAAAATTTGGATCGATGGGAGCGGGATGCTGGTCGACGATGTGAATGTAGCGGCCCGCCGCGTTGGCCTGCCAGACCTCAATAAGCGTATGAGGAACCGGGCGCCCGGCGTCGTCAAGGACGCGGCCTGTCACCACGATGCGTTCGCCGAGCGGCTCGCCGTTGCGGGCACCGTTCCGGGTCAGATCGTGATCGAGCGGTCCAACGCCGTCATGACCGTAAACCGGTCCGGTACGTTCCGAGAGCGTGTGCGAGATCGGGATCAGCGGTTTTGTCGGGGCCCGCAGTTCAGTCGAACGGTAGGGCGGATGGTTATAGGGCGGGTGAGAAGACCAGTCCCGCGGGGTGATCTGATCGGTTTCTGCCATGGTCTTTCTCCTGCCTCGCGGTTCTCGGTGACGATGCCACCAGCGTTCCCGCCGGGTGCTGAAAAGTGTCGCGCCGACACGCGCGCGGTTCAACTGGCGCAATGCCGCACGCGCGCTCACACTTCGCGAACATCCGGTTCGGGGAAGTATTCCCTGGCGATTGCAAACGCCCGGTTTGCGGCGGGTACACCGGCATAGAGCGCGACGTGAAACAACGCTTCCTTGACCTGATCGCCTGTCGCTCCGGTGTTGCGCGTCGCCCTGATATGCATTTCAAACTCTTCCCAGTGGCCAAGTGCTGCCAGGAGCACAAGCGTCAGGAGGCTTCGGGTCGGTCGGTCGAGACCCGGCCGCTGCCAGACGTCCGCCCACGCGTAGCGCGTGATGTAGTCCTGAAAGTCCTTGTCAAAGCCCGTGGTGCGCGCAATCGCGCCGTCCACATGCGCATCGCCAAGCACTGCCCGGCGAACCGCCGTTCCTCGTTCATGCAGGTCGTCTGTCACCACAGCAACTCCTTCTCGGCATGCGCAAGCCACATTGCGCAGATCAGGATGGCGTTTGCCTACGGTTATGTAAAATGACGAAACGCGCATTTACTATACCCTGTGAGTTATAGATTGGCCGTGCACGGTCTCCAATTCGGATGCCGTCTTAGGGGACTGGAGCATATGAACATCGATTCCCGCATCAGGTTCCGCCATCTGCGCTGTTTTCTGGAAGTGGCGCGGCAGCGCAGTGTCGGCAAAGCCGCCGATGTGCTTTCCGTTTCGCAGCCCGCGGTTTCGAAAACCCTGCGCGAGCTTGAAACGACGCTGGGCGTTGAACTGTTCGACCGCTCAAGGCGCGGCGTCACCCTCACGGAATACGGCGAAACCTTTTTCCGTCATGCCGGCGCCAGCGTCAGCGCCCTGCGGCACGGCATCGACAGCGTCGCGCAGGCGCGCGGAGCCAGCGATCTGGCGATTACGGTGGGCGCGCTACCGACCGTTGCGGCTCGTATCATGCCACAGAGCGTAAAACGTTTCGGCGCGGCGCGAACCGGCGCGACAGTGCGTCTGGTATCCGGCCCGAACACTTTGTTGTTGTCACGGCTGCATGTCGGCGAACTCGACCTTGTGGTCGGGCGTCTGGCCGAACCGGATCTCATGACCGGCCTGACATTCGAACATCTTTATTCGGAGCGCATTTCGCTGATCGCCCGGCCTGGCCACCCGTTGCTCGGCCGGCAGCCGTTCGAGCTTCAGGAAATAGCGGACTACACCGTCATTCTGCCCACGGCGGAGTCCATCATCCGGCCCGATGTCGACCGGTTTTTAACGACGAACGGTATCGGCGATCTGCCGGACCGGATCGAGACGGTATCGCTCGCGTTCGCGCAAGCCTATCTGCATATGAGCGATGCGATCTGGTTCATCTCAAACGGCGTCGCGGCGCGGGAGTTGTCCGAGGGCACGCTTGTCGAGTTTCCTGTGGACACAAGCGACACCTATGGACCGGTTGGCCTGACCGCGCGCGCCGATGTTACGCCGGCACAGGGCGTCGACCTCTTCATGACAATCGTGCGCGGCGTTGCACGGGAGATCGGTGCGGGTGAAACTTTGGTCTCGTGACCCGCCGGTTTTGAGACCACCATAATCTGCAGACCGCAAACTTTCGGATAGCACCCTAGAGCGGGATCACGACCTTCGGCCCCTCTTTCGCCGGCACGTCGTCTCCGACATTCAGCCAGGACAGTTTTTCCTCATAGGCGACCTGTAGCTGCGGCGGAAATCTCTCCGGGTCTTCCATTGCGGCAACGTAAAAGTGCATGAAGCCCGTCATTTTTTCCGACCGGAACGAGATCGGTGTGCCGCAGTTTGCACAAAACGTCCGCTCGACACCGGGCGATGAGCGGTAGATCTTGGCGGTCTCCCCGGCCCATCTCCACTGTGCGTCAGGCACGCCAATGTAAGTCGTCATGGGTGCTGAGCATTGCCGCCGGCAACTCTCGCAATGGCAGGAGACCGACCATTTGATCGGTGTATCGAGTTCGAACCTGACGGCCCCGCAAAAGCATCTGCCGCGGCATGTTTCGGTCATGATTGTTTCCCGCCCTGATATGTCGCTCCACGCGTCGGAACTTTCGCATAAACTGCACACGAAGCTGAGTGAAATTGCAGCTGTTGCTCCGCACGAAATTTCGCTTGAAACCGCCTTGGTCCCGATGTCTGAAAATTCACCATGAAACGGTGCATAACTGTGTGGTTATTAAAACGTCGGTATTTGAATTTTACATAACCATATCGTCACTCCTAGTTTGGTGGGGATGAAGTCGAGCGTAAACAGACCCCTCCAGGGGTGAACGAGAGGCAGTCACTTGAGGATTTTCTCCAGCAAGACCCGGCCGGTGCATATGGGCCCCTATCCCCTGGAACTGCTGGCGCGCAGTGATGAGGCGCCGGACCTCGCGCAGATTGTTCCGATGCAGCCGGTATCGTTTCAACGTCCCGAAGCGCCGCAGTCGATCGTCAATGCCATGGGCGAGTATCAGGCGATGCTCGACGCCATCCGCGACGGTCTCGTCAACAAGGCGCGCGGGGATTGTCCTTCGGATCCGGTTGAGCGGGCAAACCACCTCAAGGCCTTCGGATACTTTTCCGATGCCTCGATGGCCGGCACCTGCGCCCTGCCGGCAGATGCCGTTCTCAAGACGCCCATCCGCAATCGCGATATCGACCGGCTGGCGAACGATCTCAAGACGCGTCAGACGAAGACACTGGCGTCCGGCATCGATCTCATCATGGCGGATCTGAAAGAGTCCATGGAAGCGCCGCCGCGCCCCATGGACGGCCATGCCCATGCGATCGTCTATCTTTACGAGTATCCCCGCGACCCGGCCGGAGACGAACCCGGCACGGAATGGATCGAGGACGCGCAGGCGGCGCGCGCCTGTCTGCGCGCGGCGGAGACCGCGGTCGTAATCGCCAACTACCTGCGGCTTCTGGGATTTGACGCGCGCGCCCATACCGGTGCCTCTTCCGACGTCGATCTCGGCCGCCTGAGCGTTGCCGCAGGGCTGGCGACACTTGAAGACGGGCGCCTCGTAAACCCTTACGTGGGAACGCGCTTCGGCGTTGCGGCGGTGACCAGCGAGTTTGAGCTTGCCCCGGACAAGCCCCTGGTGCCACTCAACCGGCAGCCCCGCGGACAGACCCATGGCCTTAAATGGAAGCTCGGCAAGGGCTTTGCCAAATCGGCTTTCAACCGTGAGCCTTTCGCCAAGCGCCGCTACGTCGACGGCGAGCATCCGTTTGAAAAATTGAAACGTGCTGACGATCCAACGACGTTCATCGACGAGGCGCGCGTTGCGCGCGTGCCGAAACGTACCGACATGTTCGCGCGCGCGCAGTTCGGAGATCTCGGTACCCATGTCCAGGACGGTGCGCGCAACGGCCACTATGCGCGCAAATCCGCACCCTCCATGGCACAACGGCGCGCACTCGGTGCATTCGTTCTGCTGCAGGACGGCGCGGCGGCAGCAACGGTATCCAAGAGCGCCGAAGATGCCGAACGCAATGCGCAGAACATCAAGGCGGCAAGCTACTTCCTCGGCATCGACGCGGTCGGTCTGTCGCGCTGTCCGGAATGGACCTGGTATTCGCATGACGCCATCGGCGAGCCGCTGACCCCGCCGCACGACCAGGCGGTTTCGATGATCATCGATCAGGGTTACGAGACCATGGAGGGGGCGTCGGGCGATGACTGGATATCGGTGGCGCAATCGATGCGTGCCTACCTGCGCTTTTCGCTGCTCGGGGGTGTGATCGCCAGGCAGATCCGAAATCTCGGGTATTCCGCGAAAGCGCACACCGTGCTTGACGGCGAGGTGCTGCAGCCGCCGCTGCTTCTGCTGTCCGGCCTTGGCGAGGTCAGCCGCATCGGCGAAGTGATCCTGAACCCCTATCTTGGACCCCGCCTGAAGTCCGGCATCGTTACAACCGACATGCCGATTGTGCACGACAAACCGGTCGATTTCGGACTGCAAAGCTTCTGCGAGGCCTGCAACAAATGTGCGCGCGAGTGTCCTTCAGGTGCCATTACCGCGGGCCCCAAGTTCATGTTCAACGGCTATGAGATCTGGAAATCCGACAGCCAGAAGTGCGCCACCTACCGGATCACGACGCCCGGCGGGGCAATGTGCGGGAGGTGCATGAAAACCTGCCCGTGGAACCTTGAGGGTTTGTTCGCCGAGGCACCGTTCCGGTGGACTGCAATGAACATCCCGAAAGCCGCGCGATCGCTCGCCTGGCTCGATGACGCGGTCGGCAATGGCGGGCTCAATCCGGCCAAGAAGTGGTGGTGGGATATCGAGATTGAAAGCGACGGCGGCTACCGGCCAACGGCGCAACCGGTCAATGAGCGCGACCTGCAGAAGGACCTCGATCTCAGGTACGAGGAACAGACGCTTGCCGTTTATCCCTCAAACCTTGCTCCCCACCCCTGGCCGTTTCCGTTTCCGATGGACCGGGAAAAGGGCATCGAGGCCTACCAGGCGCTGATCACGGCTGAGGAATACAACCGGCGTCTGGCCGCGGGAGAAACCGACGACCTGGCACACGTCTACAGCAATGACGGCGATGCGCCGGTCATCCGCGTCGAAGTGACGAAAGCTGAAAAGATGACGGGGGATGTCACGAAATACGAACTCTCGCCGCTTGACGGATCGCCGCTCCCCGAATGGACCGCCGGTGCACATCTCGATGTTGTGGTGGCACCGGAATTCCTGCGCCAGTATTCAATGTCCGGCGATCCGGCGGACCGGTCGACCTACCAGATCGGTGTCCTGCGCGAGGATCGCGGAAGAGGTGGTTCGCAACTCATGCACCGCATATTTTCCCCGGGCCGCAAGATCTTCATCTCCAAGCCGATAAATCATTTTCCGCTCGACGAAAGCGCCACCAAGAGCTTTCTCATGGGCGGCGGCATCGGCATCACGCCGATGGTTGCCATGGCGCATCGCCTGCACGCGCTCGGAGCGGACTTTGAGCTGCATTATTCAGCCAGATCGCGCGATGGGGCAGGCTTTCTCGATGACTTGGCGGCGTTTGCCTGGAAGGATAGCGTGCACCTGCATTTCTCCGCCGAAAACACCCGGGCCGATTTCGATGCGATCCTCAAAGGTTATGCAGAAGGCCGCCATGTTTATACCTGCGGGCCCGACCGCTATATGGACGGCGTTATCGCGGCGGCGGAACGTCAGGGATATCCCGAAGAAGCGCGGCATCTGGAATATTTCTCGGTACCCGAAGTGCCGGACTACGAAAACCACCCGTTCACGCTGAGACTTGCGAAATCGGGCCGGGACGTTGCGGTCCCGGCGGATAAATCCGCCGCCGATACGCTGAACGACAACGGCTTTCATATTGATATCAAATGTTCCGACGGCCTGTGCGGCGTCTGCCAATGTGGTCTCATTTCGGGCGGTCTCGTCTCGGGCGGCGTCGAGCATCGCGATTTCGTGCTGTCGAAAAAGCAGCAGGAGAACACCATCATCCTCTGCCAGTCCCGCGCCGCAAAGCCTGACGGAGTGGTCGAGATCGACCTTTAAGGCGGAACAAATCAATGAACGCGAAAAGGCCCATCAGATGACATCACCGCAGCGCACCCAGGTCGGCATCATAGGCGCCGGCCCCTCCGGACTTCTCTTGTCCCAGCTCCTGCATCTCAAGGGCATCGAAACGGTGGTGCTCGAAAAGCGAAGCCGCGAGTATGTCCTCGGCCGTATCCGCGCAGGCGTTCTTGAACAGGGCTTTGTCGACCTGATGCGCGAGGCGCAGGTGTCAGAGCGCATGGATGCGCAGGGCGAACTCCACGCAGGCGTCGAGATCGCCTTTGGCGGCGGTCGCCACCGCATCGACCTTGAAGGCCTAACCGGGGGCAAAACGGTCATGGTCTACGGCCAGACCGAACTGACCAAAGACCTCTATGAGGCGCGCGACCGCCTGGGCGGCACCGTCATTCACAATGCCGAAGACGTCACCCCGCACGACATCGCCTCCGATGCACCCTACCTCACCTACCGCAGGGGCGATGAAATCCTGCGGGTCGATTGCAATTTCATTATCGGCTGCGACGGATTTCACGGGGTCAGCCGCAAATCGATCCCGGCCGACAGACTGAAGCAGTTCGAACGCATCTACCCGTTCGGCTGGCTCGGCGTTCTGTCACGTACACCGCCGGTCTCGGACGAACTGATTTACGCCACTCACGAACGCGGTTTTGCGCTCTGTTCGCTGCGGTCGCGCGTTCTGAGCCGCTATTATGTGCAATGCCCGCTCGATGACAGCGTCGATAACTGGCCGGACGAGCGTTTCTGGGAAGAGCTGAAAGCCCGGCTGCCCGGTGACACCTCCGAGGCGCTCGTCACGGGACAGTCCATCGAAAAGTCCATCGCGCCGCTGCGCAGCTTCGTTGCCGAACCGATGCGCTGGGGACAACTGTTTCTCGCCGGCGACGCCGCCCACATCGTACCCCCGACCGGCGCCAAGGGGCTGAACTCAGCGGCTTCCGATATCTATTATCTTTATCACGCGCTCAACGCGCACTACCAAAAAGGCGACGACGACGGGCTCAACGCCTATTCCGGTCGCGCCCTTGCGCGCGTCTGGAAGGCACAGCGGTTTTCATGGTGGATGACCAACCTCCTGCACCGCTTTCCCGATAGCGGCGACTTCGACGCGCGCATGCAGCGTACGGATCTGGAGTACCTGTTCTCATCAAAAGCCGCCAAGGCGTCACTTGCGGAAAACTATGTCGGACTGCCGTATTAGAGTCTGGTCCCCAGACTGAGAGAACTCAGCACTCCGCGACATCATCGGGCGCCTGCGATACGTCTCCACCAGGGACAGTGATTGTGAACACCGATCCCTCGCCCGGCGTGCTGTCGGCGTCGATCGACCAGCCGTGCTCGTCGACAATGTCCTTCACAAAGGACAGGCCAATGCCTGAGCCTTCAACCTGCGGGCTCGCGAGAAGGCGCGTGAACGGCTCAAAGATCCCGGCACTTTGCCCGGCGTCAAAACCGATGCCATTATCGGAAAACGCCAGAGTGTATTCATTCGCAACCGCGTCAAACGCGGAAGTGATCCGGCACTGCAGGGGCCGTTGCGGGTGCTTGTACTTGACCGCATTGTTCAAAATATTCGAAACGCAGACCCTGAAGAGACCCTCGTCCGCTCTCAGCCGATCGCACGCCACGCTGAGATCAATTGCGCCGCCACCCTGCTCCACCTGATCAATAGCTTCCTCAAGCACCGTGCGCAGGGGAAACCACGTAACATCGAGCCGTTCATTGGCAATGGAAGAAAAGCGCAGAATATTGCGCACCAGCGAACTGCCCTGCTTTGCGGCATCTCGCATATGCCCGATGGTGCGTGCCGCGGCTTTGTTGCCGGAAGTGTCGAGATCGCCGTCAAGCAGCTCCGCCAGGGCCGAAATCTGACGCAGCGGACCCTGCAGATCGTGCGAGGCGACATACGCAAACCGTTTGAAGCGGTCCGCCTGTTTCCGGGTTTCGTCCTCGGCTTCGCGGCGCCCGGTGATGTCCTGATGCAATATGATGAACCGTCCCGGCCCCTCCCAGACAAGCGGCTTGACCTGCATCATGAACCACCTGCGCTGCGTGGGGCTGTGACAGGGATACTCGAACTGGAACACGCCGGTCCGGTGGTCCAGCATGCCGGT
This sequence comes from Hyphomicrobiales bacterium, assembly GCA_021775755.1. Lineage (GTDB taxonomy): Bacteria > Pseudomonadota > Alphaproteobacteria > Rhizobiales > JAJFHB01 > JAJFHE01. The sequence goes on from JAJFHE010000049.1 coordinate 36,620, forward strand.
AATGCCGTCGAGAACCTGCCGCGCATCCCCATCCCCGCTCTCGGCAGAATGCCGGCAAACATCAAGATAGTTGATACCAAGACGTTCATCGCGAAGGGCGCGGCCGTTGTTTCTGGAAAATTCCACCCATGCGGTGTTGACCCAGACAACAGTGCCGCTTTTGTCGATGACGCAAATATTGTGGGGGATGGAATCGAGAACGGCTGCGAGAAACTCTTCACCTGGAACAAGACTGCTCATTCTTTATTCCGATTAGCGAATCAGGGACGTTCAACCTACCACTGGACTTGAAAATCCAGAACGGTCGGGCGCTCGCCGGCATTAGGTCAAGCGTCCAAGAACGGAGGCGTGGGCGATGTGACCTATGACGAGTTCAACTCCCTCTGCGGCGCGCTCCCTTCCGCGACATATGTCGTCCAGTGGGGTGGATCGCATGTCTGGAAAATCGGCGGCAAGGTGTTCGCTATCGGCGGTTGGAACGATGATGGTCCCGGCTTTACGTTCAAGGCAGGCGAGCTCTCCTACGAGCTCCTGAAAGCGCAGGCGGGACTGCGCCCGGCGCCCTATATGGCGTCGCGCGGAATGAAGTGGATACAACACCATGCTGCGCCCGGGTTGAGCGACAGTGAGCTTGATACATATATTCGGCAATCCTATTTGCTCGTCGCCGGTGGGCTGTCCCGTAAACTGCAGCGCCAGCTTGGCGTCGACGCTGTGAAAGACGACGGCGGGCCGCGACAGGCCGGAGAAACGTGACATGCGGGTTCTTGTGGCCGGCGCCGGACCAACGGGCCTCACCGCTGCGGTCGAGCTTGCACGGCGCGGCGTCGAAGCAGATGTCATCGACCGGCGCGAAGAGGGATCGTCATTGTCCCGCGCGGTCGGCATCATGCCGCGCAGTCTGGAGCTCCTCACCCCGTCCGGCGTGAGCGGGCGTCTGCTTGCCGAAGGCATGAAATTCACCAAAGTGCGCATCTATCGCGAGAACCGGCTGGCGCTCGCGCTGCCATTGGACGTTATGTCTCCACGGCACGGCTACGCCTTCCTCGTCGGGCTGGCGCAGGACCGCACTGAGGGCCTTTTGGCGGACGCCTTTAACCGCTTCGGCGGATCGGTGCGCTATGGCACGGAGTTGACCGGACTGGAACTTCGCGGCGACAGCGTTGGCGTTGAAACCAGCGCGGGACCGTCGGCTTACGACTATGTCATCGGTGCCGATGGCGTGGGGAGCACCACACGGCGATGTCTCGGCATTGACTTTCCAGGCTTTGATTTGCCGCAAACCTGGTCGATCGCAGATGTCGATGCACAGGGCTGGCCGAACACCGACGCCTTCACCCTTTGCCAGTTGGCGCGCGGGCAGGTCGCGGTCGTGGCGCCGCTGGAAGCGAACCGCTTCCGCGTCGTTTCAAATACCGAAGACGCCCTTGCCACGCTGCCCCTCAAGCTCAACACAACAAATATTCGCCGTGAAGGGCAGTTCACCATATCGGTCCGACAGGTGGCGGAGTACGGGCGGGACCGGGTGTTCCTTGCCGGAGATGCCGCGCACTGCCATTCGCCGGCCGGTGGGCGCGGCATGAACCTTGGCATTGCCGATGCGGCGGAGCTGGCGGAACGCCTGGTTGCGGGAACGCTTTCAGGCTACAGCGCGTCACGCCACGTAGACGGTGCACGCACCGTCTCCGGTTCTGAACGGGTGCGCAGGCTCGTGACCTCGCCTAACGCTATGACGCGGACTGTAGTGTTCGCCGGCCTGAAGGTCGTCTCGGCCGCGCCGGCCCTGCAGCGCCGAATGGCGCAGCAGATCCTTTACGGCTGAGGCGTCAGCGGGCCGCCGTGTCGACCCCTGGAATCCAGCTCGTGCCCGCAAGCGGCACACCGGCCATGGCGGCGGCTTCGACCGTCATGGCAGCCATATCTTCCGGCTCCAGATTGCGCAGATCGGATTTGCCGTTGGCGCGTGCCAGCGTCTGCGCCTCAAGGGTGAGGACGCTCAGGTAATTGGCAAGCTTGCGGCCCGCGAGCGCCGGGTCGAGACGGCTGGAGAGTTCGGGATCCTGGGTGGAGATTCCAGCCGGGTCGTTGCCGGCCTGATAGTCTTCCCAATAACCGGCGCCCGAGCCGATTTCGCGGTACTCTTTCTCCCATTTCGGATCGTTGTCGCCAATCGCGATCAGGGCGGCGGTGCCGATGGCGACAGCGTCCGCACCCATGGCCATTGCCTTCGCGACATCGGCGCCGGAGCGGATACCGCCGGACACGATGAGCTGGACCTTGCCGCGCATGTTGAGCTCGTCAAGCGCTTCCACCGCCATGCGAACCGCTGCCAGTGTGGGCAGTCCGACATGTTCAATGAAGACATCCTGGGTGGCCGCGGTGCCGCCCTGCATGCCGTCGATGACGACGACATCGGCACCTGCCTTGACCGCCAGCATGGTGTCGTAATAGGGACGTGCGGCACCGCACTTTATGTAAATGGGCTTTTCCCAACTGGTGATCTCGCGCAATTCGCGAATCTTGATGGCAAGATCGTCGGGTCCCGTCCAGTCAGGATGCCGGCAGGCGGAACGCTGGTCGATGCCGACCGGCAAGGTGCGCATCTGACCGACACGTTCGGTGATCTTCTGGCCCAGCAGCATACCGCCGCCGCCGGGTTTGGCGCCCTGCCCAACGACGATCTCGATGGCATCGGCCTTGCGCAGATCGTCCGGGTTCATGCCGTAGCGCGACGGCAGGTACTGGTAGACCAGTTGCGTCGAATGTTCGCGCTCTTCCGGGGTCATACCGCCATCGCCGGTTGTCGTCGATGTGCCCATCTGGCTGGCGCCACGGCCGAGCGCTTCCTTTGCATTGGCGGAGAGGGAGCCGAAGCTCATGCCGGCAATGGTCACCGGTATCGCAAGCTCGATCGGCTTCTTGGCGTAACGCGTGCCGAGCGTGACCGACGTATCGCAGCGCTCGCGGTAACCCTCTAGTGCATAGCGCGAGATGCTGGCGCCGAGGAACACGAGATCGTCAAAGGTCGGAACCTCGCGTTTGGCGCCAAAGCCGCGAATGCGGTAAATGCCCGTCTCGGCGGCGCGCTGGATTTCGTGAATGACGCCCTTGTCGAAGCCGTGCGACTCGCGCAGCCCCCACTCAAATGCCTCTTTCGGCTGGATCTTGCTTATCTCGTTCATGACAAACTCCCGTCAGTAGGCACCGACATTGTCGATGTTGAAGTTGTAGAGATTGCGGGCGGAACCGTAGCGGCGGAACTCTTTCGGGTCGGCATCGCCAAAACCCGCGGTTTGCAGCAACTCGGCAAGCTCGCCGCGGTGCTCGTCGCGCATTTCCTTTTCAACGCAGTCGGCGCCCAGACTCTTCACCTTGCCGCGCACATAGATGCGGGTCTCGTAGAGCGAATCGCCGAGTGCATCGCCGGCATCGCCAAGCACCACGACGCGACCGGCCTGAGCCATGAAGCACGACATATGTCCGATATCGCCGCCAACGACGATGTCGGCACCCTTCAGCGATATACCGCAACGCGAACCGGCATTGCCTTCGATGACAAGCAGACCGCCATGCGCCGTGGCGCCCGCCGCCTGACTGGCATCGCCGGTCACGCGCACTTCGCCCGACATCATGTTTTCGGCAACTGCCTGACCGGCATTGCCTTTGACGGTGATGCGGGCAGCCTTGTTCATGCCGGCGCAGAAATAGCCCGTGTTGCCGTCGATCTCGATGTCGACCGGAGCGTCGATGCCAACCGCCAGCGCATGGGAGCCGCGCGGATTGACGACGCGCATATGGGCATTCTGCTCGGTGCCGTTCTTTGACTGAAGCGACTGGTTGGCGGCGGTCAGATCCGTGTCGTCGAGATCGATCACGGCGATATTGCTGTGCGCATTCATCACGCTTCTCCTCCCCAGCTGTAAACCACCGCCGGCTCCGGCTCCCAGACGCGGGCGTTCTCAATGCCCGGCAGGTCCACGAAGGCGCGGTATTCGGAGGCGAAGGCAACATAGTCGTCGGTCTCCGCGAGGACGGCGGGCTTGCAGGCGATCGGATCGCGCAACACCGCGAAGCCGTCGCGAGTACCGGCGACGAAAGTATAGAAACCATCAAGCGCGCCGAGGCAGTCATCCAGCGCCTCGCGCAGGCTGCGGCCCTCCGCCAGTCGGTGCGAGACGTAGGCCGCGGCAACCTCGGTGTCGCACTTGGTGCGGATCGTCATGTCGTGATGTTGAGTGAGATCGCGGCGCAGCCGGTTATGGTTGGAGAGCGAGCCGTTATGCACAAGACACAGATCCGGCCCCGTCGAAAACGGGTGCGATCCGTCGGTGGTCACCGCGCTTTCGGTCGCCATGCGCGTGTGGCCCACGCCGTGCGTGGCGGACATTTTCGCCAGCTCGAAGCGGTCGGCAACGGCCTGCGGCGTGTCCATTTCCTTGTAGATTTCAATCGCAGAACCGACGCTCATGATCTGGATCTGCGGATCGAAGCCTTCGATCAAATCGCGTGACGCGGCGGCATCGCCATCGGTTTCGATCACGACATGGGTGTCATTGGCCGCATCACGCACGGTTGCATTGAGGTCGGAGCGCATACGATCGCACACCGCCTCCCAATTGAAGCCGGTATCGGGGTGATAAACCGTAAACTTCGTGAAACCGTCCGCCACAGCGTCGTGATAGACGGCAACGCCGGCGCTGTCCTCACCGCGGTCGGTCATCGCGACAAGCATCGGTTCAAACAGTTCGCCGAAGCGGTTTTCAAATTCGGAATTCTTGAGGTAAAGGCCGACGATTCCACACATGGCGCTCTCCACTGGAAGGGGCACCGTCCAGTGAACGGTGCTCAAAAAAGTTTCCTATGAGGAAACTAATCGACCTAATGTGAAAATGCAAGAAAATTTCCTACGAGGAAATTTTTTCAATGTGGATAATCTGATACCAGAGTGCGCGCCCGTTACGCTATTCCAGCCTCTGAGCGTATCCAGCGGCGGAATTCCTCAATCCGGGCATCTGCACGCCCTTGAGAAGACGTCGCCAGATAGTATGAATAGGGATGCCGAACGGCGACATCGAACGGACGCACCAAACGGCCGGCGGCCAGTTCCGGCTCGACAAGCTCGATATACCCCATCGATATTCCAAGACCATTGAGGGCGGCCTGGATACCGAGCCCCGGGTCGCGGAACGATTGCCCGCCAAGCGGCCTGGCCGGCACGACCCCGCAGGCCGCAAGCCATAGCCGCCATTCCTCGCCGAGGGGATGGGCGCCCGCATCCGCGTGCAGCAGGGGCAGACCGAGACTGTCATCCGGCACGGAGAGCCTGCCATGAGCCCTGATAAATGCAGGACTGCAGACCGGGGTCATGTGGATCGGCACCAAGAGTTCCGCATCGATTCCGTCCCAGGGGGGCACGCCGCAGCGGATGGCAACATCCGCGGCACCGCCCCCGACATCGACGAATTCAAGCGTTGGCTGCAGCTGTATGTCGAACTTTTCATGCGCCTGTCCGAGCCGTGGGATCAGCCAGGACGATGCAAAGGCCGGGGTCGTCGTGACCTGTAGTGCGCCGCCCACGCCTTGAGACGATAAAGTCCCAAGCGCCTCGGCCATGCAGTCGAAGGCCCCTGACAGGACCGGCAGCAAGGTCTCACCGGCCTCGGTGAGCGTAACTCCGCGATTGGTGCGCACGAACAATTGCCGCCCGAGGCGATCTTCAAGCCCTCTGATCTGATGCGACACCGCCGCATGGGTGACGGTGAGTTCATCGGCGGCTTTTGAAAAACTGCCGTGCCGGGCGGCGGCTTCGAAAGCGCGCAGCGCGGTGAGTTGAAGATTGCGGCGGGGCAGAGACATCGCGCGGACGCTTGCTGTTAGCTGAACTAACACCGATTGTGCAAAAAGATCATTTGCCGTCAAGCCGCACTTGTCTCACCGTGCGCGCACATTTTCAGACGCCATGCGAATGGCGGGCAATTTCACGGGGATTGATCATGGCTCTCATCAAAACGGATGACGATCAGGATATCGATGGCAATACCGCCTATGGCGGCTATTACTCGGCCGGTTCAGTGGAAATCGACGATGAGCTGACGCGGGTTGGTCCCGGAACGCCTTGCGGCGAATATCTAAGGCGTTACTGGCATCCGGTCGCGCTGGCGCAAGATCTCGGCGAGCTGCCGCTACCGGTGCGGGTGCTTGGCGAGGATCTTGTGTTGTTCCGCAACGGCAGCGGACAGGCGGGGCTTGTGCACAAGAATTGCCCGCACCGGCGCGCCTCGCTGGAATTCGGCATTTGCGAGGATCGCGGAATCCGATGCTGCTACCACGGCTGGCTGTTCGATGTGGACGGAACGATCCTTGAGATCCCCTGCGAGCGCGAAGACAACGAGGTCGCGCGGAAAGTGCAGGCAACAACGCGGCTCGGCGCTTATCCGGTTCACGAAATGAACGGTCTGGTCTTCGCCTATATGGGCCCGCCGGACGCGCGGCCCGAGTTTCCGGTCTATGACATCTGCGAGATGGAAGGCCTAGAGATACGGCCCTACAAGGCGCCGTTCGATTGTAACTGGATGCAGGTGCTCGATGCCATTCTCGATCCGGTTCACACCACCTTCCTGCACAGCCAGGTCAGCCGGCAGCAATTCTCAGAAGGCATGTCGGAACTTGGAGAGCTCAAGTTCTACGAACGCGACGATATGCGTTTCATGGGCACCAACACACGGCGCGTCGGAGACAATGTCTGGGTCCGCCTCAACGAACTGATCCTGCCTAACTTCACGCAAGCGGGCGCGGCCTTTGCCACCGATGGAACCAAGTCGCGCTATTTCGGACGCAGCGCGTTTACGCGCTGGGTGGTGCCAATCGACGACACGCACTGCATCGCCTATGCCTGGGCAAATTTCGGCGAGCGCGGCGATCCGCCGGAATACAACACCGATCTTGGCGCGGAACTGATCGAGCAGGGCGAACCGCTGATCCGGCCCTATGAAGAACGCCAGCGCCACCCGGCCGACGTTGAGGCGGTGGAGGGCATGGGGCCGATCACCGAACATGCGCGCGAAAACCTTCTGCCTTGCGACCGAGGAATTTCGCTGTTTCGGCGCCGCGTGCGCCGGCTCATTCACGAACTGCGCGACGGCAAGGAGCCGCCGCAGCCAACAGGCCTTGCGGAGGGAACGATCCCGACATACGGCAGCGATACCGTTCTGCGGCTGCCGAACGAGAACGGCGACGAACACGCATTTCTGCGAGAGGCCAACGACCGTGTCATGTCACTCAAGCTGGGCTCGGAGGCAATGCCGCCGCGCGAACGCGACAGCCACATAATCGAGGGCCTCAAGCAGCTCGAATCCGGCGGGCTTGGATAACATATGGCCGACAGCAAAATTCGCGTCCACGTTAAAAACAACCGCTGGGCGCCAGGCTCCTTTCCCAACACGCCGGAGGGCGAGGAGGTGTTCACGATTACCGAGGAACGGTTCGCGGATGGCCTGGCGCTGCATCCCGAACTGGCCGGCCGCCTGGACGTCTGCATCGACTGGGATACGGACCGATTTGAAAGCTCCATGGCGACGGCGGATGTGCTTTTGTCGTGGAACCTTCCCACGGGCAATCTGGAGCACGTCGCGCCCGGTCTGAAATGGATCCACATTATCGGTGCGGGTGTTGAACATCTGATGCCCATGAACTGGGTGCCGGATGGTGTGCTCGTTACCAACAACAAGGGTGCGCACGCCGCCAAAGCCGGCGAATACGGACTGATGTCTGTTCTCATGCTGCACACCTCGATGCCCCGTTTCGCGACGTTCCAGCGCGAGCATCATTACGAGTCCGTCTATTCCACACCGATCGCCGGGCGCACGGCTCTCGTGGTCGGTGTCGGCAGCATCGGCCAGGCCGTGGCCGGTCAGCTCAAGCGGCTGGGACTCAAGGTTCTCGGTGTGACACGGCACGGGAACCCGATGGACGAAGTCGACGAGATGTACACCGCCGACGCGCTCGATGCGCAATTGCCGCGCGCCGACTATGTCTTCATCGCAACGCCCTTGACGGAAGAAACGCGCGGCCTCTTCGATGCGCGCCGGCTCGATCTCATGAAACCGGGCGCGGGCCTTGTCAATATCGGCCGCGAACCCGTGGTCGACTACGCTGCCCTTGCCGAAAGGCTGCGTTCAGGCCACCTCTCCGGCGCCATTCTCGACGTCTTCGAGCCGGAACCGATTGCCGCGGACTCACCGCTATGGGATGTGCCCAATCTTTTCGTCACACCGCACGTCTCCGCCGACGACGGCGACTCCTACGTTCCACTGACGCTTGATCTTTTCTTTCAGAACCTCAAACGGCTCCTGGCGGGCGAAGAGCTACAAAACCGGGTGCGCCCGGAGATTGGGTATTAGATCGTTTTGTCGATCTAACGGCTTTCAAAGCTGCGGAATTCTTCCGGCAGAAAGAACAGGTGGTCCTGATGCTCGACCGCGAGATGACATGAGATGCAGAACATCACGCGCTCGTGCCCGTCACCGTTGGTGGTGCCGTAAAGACTGCCATCGGGGAGGATCATGGTGTAGCGCCAGTCGCCGCTCACATAGCTGAAACCTTCGGCCATCTTCTCCATGAGGAACAAGGGGCCGGGCGTCACATCACCGGTTTCCGTTACGGTGAAGCTGTCTTTGGCAATGACCGAGCCTTGCGGCAGAACACCCGCGTCTTCATAGCGCCCGTAAGAGCGCCCGGCCGCGTTGACATAATTGTTCACGAACCGCAGGCCGTGGGTGACACTGCGATAGGGCGCTGTGTTATAGCGCCGCCAGTCAATGTAATCCGCGGCCGGTTGCAGGGTCGACAGCCGGTAACGGCTGGCAAGGTCCTCGCGCAGCTGACCGTAAATGCGCTCCGCACCTTCCGCATCGAGGTCAGCCGGGTTGGTGACCCGGAAGTGCTGTCTTGGAGTTTCCGCGTTCTGTGCCGGGACCACCAGTTCGGTGCGCTCGGGATTTGCATCTTCATCACGGTCGGTTTCCTGCCCCGAAGACGGCGCGGTAACGGCCGCGAATAATAGGGCCGCGGCCGCCAGCAGGCGCACGCCATCAGCATGCTTCGTCTTAGTCATTTCTGATCGTCCGTCTTTGACGCCGGGGCGCCCAGGTTGCCTTACTCGAAGGCGATCATCCTTGTACGGTCAGGTGATATGGTGCCGGGGCTGCCTTGACTGAGCAAATCAACCCGGCTCACGTAATAGAGACCGCACGAGAGGCGGCCTACGCGCGGTAGCTGCCCCACGCGGTTTCGGTGATCCACCAGATCGCCTTGCCGCCGATGAAGATCATTGCGGCGAGCACAACCCAGCCGGCTGTCCCGACATCAATGGCGCCGGTGCCCGCCGCCAGTACCGGAACGACGAGCGCCAGATAGTAGGGGCCCGTGTAGCGGCAGTGAACGCGCCCGCAGCGCCGCGCGTTGAGCATGCAAGCTGCGCCCATCCATAACAGCGCCATGCACCAGATAGCCGTGCGCACCGGCACGGCAGCAAACGCTCCGGCGGCAACTGCCAGCATAGGCAAACCCCAGACAAGAAGATAACTTGTAACGCCGCCCGACCAATCGCGCGCCCGGCCACGCTCCTGACCCGATGCCGCCTTTCGGTCAGCCACAGCACCCGCCGCCTTCCTGGATCGGCGGACAGGCAACCGTGCCGTAAGAGCAGTAGACACAGCAATCGCCGGGCAGCGGTTTAAGAACGGCGCTGCATCCCTTGCAGTCATAAAACCACTGACAGGCATTGGTCGGCATGATCTCGATTTCGACATGCCCGCATTCGGGGCAGGTAATGGTCGATGTCAGTTCGACTGAACCGTCTTGCGTTTCCATAGGGCATACACCGTGATTGCAATAAACATGGCCAGTACGGGCAACAGTACATAGTCGAGCACACCGACAAGCGCCGATAGGCCAATCGCGCCCAGCAACACAACCAGAACAGGCGTGAAGCAGCATAGCGCCGCTATAACACTACCGATAATACCCACTTGCAAAAGT
>JAJFHE010000050.1 GCA_021775755.1 Hyphomicrobiales bacterium
GGTTATGCCCGGCGACAATGTGAGCATGGAAGTTGAGCTCATTGTGCCGATTGCGATGGAAGAGCAGCTTCGCTTTGCGATCCGCGAAGGCGGCCGCACGGTGGGTGCCGGCGTCGTGGCAAAGATCATCGAGTAGTTGAAGTCTGAACGGGCACCATGGTGGTGCCCGTCTTTATTGGAAGACGAAGATGCACGGACAAAATATCCGCATCCGGCTCAAAGCGTTCGATCACCGTATCCTCGATACGTCGACGCGTGAGATCGTCAATACGGCGAAACGAACGGGTGCGCAGGTGCGCGGACCCATTCCGCTGCCGACCCGGATCGAGAAGTTCACGGTGAACCGCTCGCCGCATATTGACAAGAAAAGCCGGGAACAGTTCGAGATCCGTACGCATAAGCGGCTTCTCGATATCGTGGACCCGACACCGCAGACGGTCGAGGCGCTTATGAAGCTCGACCTAGCAGCCGGTGTCGATGTGGAGATCAAGCTCTAAGGGGCGGGAGACCAATGCGGTCAGGTGTCATTGCACAGAAGTTGGGTATGTCCCAGGTGTTTACCGACGACGGGCAGAACGTGCCGGTTACGGTTCTACGTCTGGAGAATTGCCAGGTGGTCGGCCATAAGACCGAGGATAAGCACGGCTATACCGCGCTGCAACTCGGTTCGAGGTCGGCTAAGGTCAAACGTTTGACGAAAGCGGACCGCGGCCAGTTTGCCGTGGCGCATGTGGAACCGAAGCGCAAAGTCGCTGAGTTTCGCGTGAGCGCTGACAATCTGATCGATGTCGGTGCGGAGATCACCGCCGATCATTTTGTCGAAGGCCAGTTCGTCGACGCGTCGGGTACCAGCATCGGTAAAGGTTTTGCCGGGGCCATGAAGCGCCATAATTTCAGCGGTCTGCGGGCGTCTCACGGTGTATCGATTTCGCACCGCTCGCATGGCTCTACAGGTCAGTGCCAGGACCCGGGCAAGGTGTTCAAGGGCAAGAAGATGGCCGGCCATATGGGCGCGGAGCGAGTCACGACGCAAAACCTGCAGGTTGTGCGCACCGATGTCGACCGTGGCCTGATCCTGGTGAAGGGTTCGATCCCGGGCGCCAAGGGCGGCTGGGTGCTGTTGAGCGATGCTGTGAAGCGCAAGCTGCCGGACGAAGTGCCAACGCCTGGTGCGTTCCGCCTGCCGAATACGGAAAACGGCGAGACGCCGGCTGAAGAAGCCGCGCCCGAGGAAGAGGCCGCAGAAGCCGCCGCTGAAGAAACCGCGACAGAAGCTGAAGCTCCGGCTGAAGCCGAGGCGCCAGCGGAAGACGCGGGCGATGAGCAGAAGAAGGATGACGCGTGATGCAACTCGATGTAACCACGCTCGAAGCCAAAAAGGCGGGCAAGGTGGATCTGCCGGAGACGATTTTCGGCCTGGATCCGCGCCGCGACATCCTGCACCGCATGGTGAACTATCAGCTCGCCAAGCGCCGTGCCGGTACGCACAAGACGAAACTGCGCAGCGAGATCAACGGCACCGGCGCCAAGATGTATCGCCAGAAGGGCACCGGACGCGCGCGCCACGGCGACCGCAAGGTTCCGCAGTTCCGCGGCGGCGGCAAGGCTTTTGGACCGCATGTGCGCGACCATGCCATTGCACTGCCGAAGAAGGTGCGTGCGCTGGCACTGAAACACGCGTTGTCTGCAAAGATGAAGGCCGACGAGATTGTGGTGCTTGACTCGGCTTCCGTGAAAGAACCGAAAACCGGCGCCCTCAAGGCGTCGTTCGCGAAGCTGGGTCTGAGCAACGCCTTGATTGTCGACGGCAAGGAAGTCGACGGTAATTTTGCTCTTGCATCGCGCAACATCATCGGTATCGACGTGCTGCCGGTACAGGGCATCAACGTCTACGACATTTTGCGGCGTGAGAAACTGGTTCTCACCAAAGCCGCGCTGCAGGAACTGGAGGCTCGGTTCTCATGAATCTCGAGCGCTGTTACGACGTGATTGTCGGCCCGGTCATTACCGAGAAGTCGACCCTGGCGTCAGAAAATAACCAGGTCATGTTCAAGGTGGCGCTGACGTCCACCAAGGGCGAGATCAAAGAAGCCGTTGAGCGCCTGTTCGAAGTCAAGGTTAAGGCGGTAAACACCCTGGTCCGCAAGGGCAAGGTGAAGGGGTTCCGTGGCAGAACGGGACGCCTTAGCGATATCAAACGCGCGGTTGTGACCCTGGAGGAGGGGCACACAATCGACGTAACGACAGGTCTGTAAGGGTTATCGGAAGATGGCACTGAAGAAGTTTAAACCGAATACGCCAGGCCAGCGCACGCTCGTCATTGTCGACCGTTCGCAGCTGTGGAAGGGCAAGCCGGAGAAGACGCTCACGGAAGGCCTTAGCAGCAAGGGTGGCCGCAACAACAAGGGCCGGGTGACGGCGCGTCGGCGTGGCGGCGGTCATAAGCGCACCTATCGTCAGGTCGATTTCAAGCGGCGCAAGTTCGATGTGCCCGCAACGGTCGAGCGGCTGGAATACGACCCCAACCGCAGCGCTTTTATCGCGCTCGTGCGGTATGAGGACGGTGAGCTGTCCTACATCCTGGCGCCGCAGCGCGTATCGGCCGGCGACACCGTGATTTCCGGTGAGCAGCAGGACGTGAAGCCCGGTAACGCGATGCCGCTGGCGAACATCCCGATCGGCACGATCGTGCACAATGTTGAGCTCAAAGCCGGCAAGGGCGGCCAGATTGCCCGGTCAGCCGGCGCTTATGTTCAGCTTGTCGGTCGCGATCAGGGCTATGCCCTCATTCGCCTGAAGTCCGGCGAGCAGCGCATGGTGCGGGCGGAATGCATGGCGACCATCGGTGCGGTGTCTAACCCGGACCACGCGAATATCAAACTCGGCAAGGCGGGCCGTAACCGCTGGCTCGGACGCCGCCCCTCGGTGCGCGGTGTGGCAATGAACCCGGTGGATCACCCGCATGGTGGCGGCGAGGGCCGCACTTCGGGCGGCCGGCATCCGGTTACGCCATGGGGCCAGCCCACCAAGGGCAAGCGCACGCGGTCGAACAAGTCGACGGATAAATACATTCTGCGCAGCAGGCATTTGCGCAAGAAGAAGCGGTAGAGGATCGGATCTGTGACACGTTCTGTTTGGAAAGGGCCGTTTATCGACGGCTACCTGCTGAAGAAGGCGGAAGAGGCGCAAGCTTCCGGCCGCAAGGGCGCAATCAAGATGTGGAGCCGCCGTTCGACGGTGGTGCCCCAGTTCGTCGGATTGACGTTCGCGGTGCACAACGGTCACAAGCACATTCCGGTGCTCGTCACCGAGGACATGGTCGGACACAAGTTTGGCGAATTCGCGCCGACGCGGACCTATTACGGCCACGCGGCGGATAAGAAAGCGAAGAGGAAATAAAGATGGGTAAGCGCTCACGCGAACGTGCGCTCTCCGATAGCGAAGCAAAGGCGGTTACGCGGCTTTTGCGGATCAGCCCGATCAAGCTCAACGATCTGGCGTCCGGTATTCGCGGCAAGAAAGTGGAAACGGCTCTCGCCGATCTGACATTCTCGCGCAAACGCATCGCGCGCGACGTCAAGAAGGCACTCGAATCCGCGATTGCCAATGCGGAGAACAACCACGATCTCGATGTCGACGATCTTGTCGTCGCCGAGGCGTTTGTCGGCAAGGCCCTGGTAATGAAGCGGTGGAAACCGCGCGCGCGTGGACGGGTTGGACGTATCCATAAACCGTTCAGCCGATTGACCATTGTGGTCCGTCAGGTCGAGGAGGCCGCATAATGGGACAAAAAGCTAATCCGATCGGGCTTCGCCTCGGCATCAACCGCACCTGGGAATCCAGGTGGTACGCCGACGGGCACGAGTACCGAAACCTGCTGCACGAAGATGTCGCGATCCGGAAGTTCATCACGGGGCTGCCGCAACTGCGTCAGGCGGGCATTTCCAAGATCGTCATCGAGCGTCCGCACAAGAAGTGCCGCGTCGCCATCCACACGGCCCGACCGGGTGTGGTGATCGGCAAGAAGGGCGAATACATCGAGAAGCTGCGCGGCGATATTTCGCGCATGACCGACTCGGAAGTGCACCTCAACATTGTCGAAGTACGCAAGCCGGAAATCGATGCAAAGCTCGTTGCCGAAACCATCGCGCAGCAGCTGGAGCGCCGTGTCGCGTTTCGCCGCGCCATGAAAAAGTCGGTGCAGTCGGCGATCCGTCAGGGTGCCCAGGGCATCCGTATCAATTGCGGCGGGCGGCTCGGCGGTGCGGAAATCGCGCGCGCTGAATGGTATCGCGAGGGCCGGGTGCCCCTGCACACGCTGCGCGCCGATGTCGATTATGGAACCGCTGAGGCGAAGACCGCCTACGGCATCATCGGCATCAAGGTTTGGGTCTTCAAGGGTGAGATCCTCGAGCACGATCCCATGGCCCAGGAGCGCCGCGCTCTTGAGGCTCAGGAAGGTGGACGTTTTGGCGGCGGTCGCCGTGAAGGTGGCGCAGGCCGTCCCAACACAGGCCGCCCCAACACAGGCCGCCCCGGCGCCTAAAGAACGAGAGAGACTGAACGATGCTTCAGCCAAAGCGCACAAAGTTCCGCAAGCAGCACAAGGGGCGCATCAAAGGCGCTGCCAAGGGCGGCACGGATCTGAACTTCGGAACCTACGGCCTGAAGGCGCAGGAGCCGTCGCGGGTTACGGCCCGGCAGATCGAAGCGGCACGACGTGCCATGACACGTCATATGAAGCGTGCGGGCCGTGTATGGATCCGCATCTTCCCGGATGTGCCGGTTTCGAAGAAGCCGACCGAAGTCCGCATGGGTAAGGGCAAGGGTGCGCCGGAATTTTGGGCGAGCAAGGTAAAGCCCGGCCGCATCATGTTCGAGATCGACGGCGTGTCGCGGCCGATTGCGGAAGAGGCGCTGCGGCTTGCCGCGGCCAAACTGCCGCTCAAAACGCGGTTTGTAGCAAGGCTTGGCGAATAGCGCCGATTGAATTTTAAAGAGCTGAACGAGGAACGGGGCCATGAAGGCCAGTGAAGTTAGAGATTTGACGCCGGACCAGCTTGGTGACGAGCTTTTGAACCTCAAGAAGGAGCAGTTCAATCTGCGCTTTCAAAAGGCGACCGGCCAATTGGAAAACACGGCGCGTATCCGACAGATCCGCCGCGATATTGCACGCATCAAGACGATACGGCGCGCCCAGGGCGGCGCTGCCGATCAGTCTTAGAGACCGGAGGCCTGCGCTATGCCTAAACGAGTTCTGCAGGGAGTGGTCGTCAGCGACAAGAACGACAAAACAGTTGTTGTTCGCGTCGAGCGCCGCTTCACCGATCCGCTGCTCAAGAAAACCGTGCGGCGGACCAAGAAGTATCACGCCCATGACGAGGGCAATGCGGCAAAGACCGGTGACATTGTGCGTATTGAGGAATGTGCGCCAATTTCCCGCAATAAGCGTTGGGTTCTGGTTCAGGATCAGGCCTGAACCGAGGCGGGACTACAGAGTTTAGCGGTTACCGCTGGATTGAGAACAAGGCGAGACAAGCCATGATACAGATGCAAACAAACCTGGATGTCGCGGACAATTCAGGCGCCCGGCGGGTCCAGTGCATCAAGGTGCTGGGTGGTTCGAAGCGAAAATACGCCTCCGTTGGCGACGTCATCGTCGTCTCCGTGAAAGAGGCTATTCCCCGCGGGCGTGTGAAGAAGGGTGACGTGATGCGCGCTGTTGTCGTGCGTACCGCCAAGGACATTCGCCGTCCTGACGGAAGTGCCATTCGTTTTGACCGCAATGCCGCGGTTCTTGTGAACCCGCAAGGCGAGCCCATCGGAACGCGTATTTTCGGCCCGGTAACTCGCGAACTGCGCAGCAAGAACCAC
The DNA here is from genome assembly GCA_021775755.1 of Hyphomicrobiales bacterium. Classification (GTDB taxonomy): domain Bacteria; phylum Pseudomonadota; class Alphaproteobacteria; order Rhizobiales; family JAJFHB01; genus JAJFHE01. Next base: position 5,875 of record JAJFHE010000050.1, read on the forward strand.
ATGAAAATCGTTTCGCTTGCGCCGGAGGTTCTGTAATGGCGGCGAAGATCAAAAAGGGCGACCGCGTTGTCGTCCTGACTGGAAAAGACAAGGGACAGCGTGGCGATGTGTTGCGGGTAATGCCTGCAAAAAACCGTGCCGTCGTCCAAGGTGTCAACGTCGCGCAGCGCCATCAAAAACAGTCGGCGCAGCAGGAAGGCGGGATCGTGCGCAAGGAGATGGCGATCGATCTGTCCAACCTGGCGTTGGAAGACCCGAAAGACGGTTCGCCCACGCGTGTCGGTTTTAAAATACTGAATGACGGCCGCAAAGTGCGCGTCGCCAAGCGTTCAGGAGAAGTAATCGATGTCTGAGGCAGCGAAGAGACCGCGCCTGCACAGCCACTACAACGAAGTGGTGCGGCCGGCTCTGATCGAACAGTTCAAATATGCCAACCCCATGGAGGTTCCGCGCCTCGATAAGGTTGTGCTCAACATGGGCATTGGCGAAGCGGTCAACGATTCCAAGATCGTCAAATCCGTGGTCGAGGATCTCGGTTTGATTGCTGGCCAGAAGCCGGTGATTACACGTTCACGCAAGGCGATTTCGAACTTCAAGCTGCGTGAAGACATGGCGATCGGCGCCAAGGTCACACTGCGGCGCGACCGGATGCTCGAGTTTGTCGACCGTCTCGTAACGGTGGCTCTGCCGCGGGTCAGGGACTTTCGTGGCTTGTCGCCGAAGAGTTTCGACGGCAATGGCAACTTCGCTCTCGGGATCAAGGAACACATCGTGTTTCCGGAAATCAATTACGACAAGGTTCAACAGATGTGGGGCCTTGATGTTGTGGTCTGCACAACAGCGAAAACAGATGATGAAGCGCGTGCGCTGCTTAAGGGCTTTAACTTCCCGTTCCCGGCGGAACAGCAGGCAGCGTAAGTGTGGCGCGGGCACGCGGTGCCCGGCCGACGGAGGATGATTGATGGCTAAAAAGAGTTCAACCGAGCGCGACCAGAAGCGGCGCAAGATGGTCAAGAGTTACGCCGCCAAGCGCGCGCAACTCAAGGCGATCGCCAATGACACGATGCTGCCGAATGAGGAGCGTTTCAGGGCCCGGCTGAAGCTTGCTGAACTGCCGCGCAACTCGTCGCCGTCACGGGTGCGCAACCGTTGTCAGATTACGGGCCGGCCGCGCGGTTATTACCGCAAGCTTGGACTGTCACGTATTGCACTGCGCGATATGGCCGCGCTCGGTCTTGTGCCGGGCATGGTGAAGTCGAGCTGGTGAGGAGAACAGAACGATGAGCATGACGGATCCGCTTGGAGACATGCTGACCCGCATCCGCAATGCGCAGATGCGGGGCAAGACCCAGGTCAGTACGCCGGCTTCGCAGTTGCGCGCCAGGGTGCTTGAGGTGCTTGAGTCCGAAGGATACATTCGCGGTTACAGCCGCGTCGATTACACGGGCGGCAAAGCCGAACTCGACATTGCCCTCAAGTATTTCGATGGCGAACCGGTGATCCGCGAAATCCATCGCGTATCTAAGCCGGGCCGCAGGGTTTATGCGTCCGTGAAGGAACTGCCCGTTGTCTATAACGGTCTTGGAATTTCGATCCTCTCCACCTCCAAGGGAGTGATGTCGGATAACCAGGCCCGTGAAGCCAATGTTGGCGGCGAGGTTCTTTGCGAAGTGTTTTAATGAGTGCGTTCGGCTCTTGTGAGCCCGGCGCCGGAGACGACGGAAACAGAAGCGATGTCTCGTATTGGTAAGAAACCGATCGAAGTGCCCGGTGGCGTCACCGCGACGGTCGACGGACAGCAAATTTCGGTCAAGGGACCGAAGGGCGAGCTTTCAGCGGTTCTCGTTGAAGACGTGATCGCCAAGCTGGATGACGGCCGGATTTCGGTAACTCCGCGTGATGGTTCAAATCGTGCGCGCGCCATGTGGGGCATGTCGCGTACCATCGTGTCGAACCTTATCGAGGGTGTGAACGCGGGTTTCAGCAAAACCCTGGAGATCAACGGTGTGGGCTACCGCGCCGCTGTTCAGGGCAAGGACCTGCAGCTCAATGTCGGCTACAGCCACGACGTCAGCTATCCGGTGCCAGACGGCATCAACATCGAGTGCCCGAAGCCGACTGAAATCATTATCAGCGGTATTGAAAAACAGAAGGTTGGCCAGGTTGCCGCCGAAATCAGAGCTTACCGGCCGCCGGAGCCCTATAAGGGCAAGGGCATCAAATATGCCGGTGAGTACATCTTCCGCAAGGAAGGCAAGAAGAAGTAACGGTTTAGAGCTATGAAAACTTCAAGAGATTTGGCCAATCGCCGCAAGGCCCGCGTACGCAGGTCCCTCAAGTCCCACGCTAACGGGAAGCCGCGTCTGTCGGTTTTCCGTTCGTCGAAGAACATCTACGCGCAGGTGATCGACGATGAGAAAGGTGTGACCGTCGCATCGGCTTCGACACTTGAGGCCGATCTGCGCAAGAAGCTCAAAACGGGCAGTGACCGCGCCGCGGCGAGCGAAATCGGTAAAATTGTTGCAGAGCGAGCGACCAAGGCAGGCATCAGCGATGTGGTGTTTGACCGCGGCTCATATATCTATCACGGGCGTGTCAAGGCTCTGGCCGATGCGGCGCGTGAAGGCGGATTGAAATTCTAGAAATTGGACGCCCATAAAATGGCAATGAGAGACGACCGCGAAAGCGAATTTCAAGACAAACTGGTGCACATCAACCGTGTGGCCAAAGTGGTCAAGGGCGGGCGCCGGTTCGGTTTCGCCGCGCTCGTCGTGGTCGGCGACCAGAAGGGCCGCGTCGGCTTCGGTCACGGCAAGGCGCGCGAAGTGCCCGAAGCGATCCGCAAGGCGACCGAGACCGCCAAGCGCACGACAATGCGTGTGCCGCTGCGAGATGGCCGCACACTGCATCACGATGTGACGGGGCGCCATGGTGCGGGCCGTGTTGTGTTGCGCGCGGCGCCTCCAGGCACCGGCATCATTGCCGGCGGCCCGATGCGTGCCGTGTTCGAAACGCTCGGCGTGCAGGATGTGGTGGCCAAGTCGATCGGCTCGTCCAATCCTTACAACATGGTGCGTGCGACGTTCGATGCCCTGTCGAAGGAATGCAACCCGCGTATGGTTGCATCGCGGCGCGGCAAGAAAGTTAGCGACATCGTTTCGCGCCGGCGCGACGGCAGCGCCCTTGGCGAAGATTAATCGCGCTTGCCGGCCCCCCGTGGAGACATTGTGATGGCAAAAGCAGAAAAGAAATCCGGCAAGACCGTAACGGTCGAGCAGATTGGAAGCCCCATTCGCCGGCCCGGCGATCAGCGAGCGACGCTGGTCGGGCTTGGCCTTAACAAGATGCATCGCCAGCGTACGCTGGAAGACACGCCCGCAGTGCGTGGCATGATCGCGAAAGTTAGCCATCTCGTCCGTGTGGTCGAGGAAGGCTGAGGCTTGACGCCTTTTGGAAAGAACTGAGCCATGAGATTAAACGAGATTTCCGACAACACAGGTTCCCGCAAGGTGCGTGTACGCGTTGGCCGCGGCCCGGGTTCGGGCAAAGGCAAGACGGCGGGACGTGGCGTCAAGGGCCAGAAATCACGCTCGGGCGTGGCCATCAAGGGTTTTGAAGGTGGGCAGATGCCGATCTACCGGCGCCTGCCGAAGCGTGGTTTTTCCAACCCGTTCTCCAAAGACTTCAATGAGGTCAATGTCGGGCGGATTCAGGAAGCGATCGACGCCAAGAAGCTCGATGCCAAGAAGCCGATTACCATTGAAGTGCTGCTTGAAGCGGGCGTTGTGAAGAAGCGCCGCGATGGCGTGCGTCTTCTGGGCAAGGGCGAGCTCAAGGCAAAGGCGACCTTTGAGGTTTCCGGTGCGTCGAAGGGTGCTGTCGCCGCGGTCGAGAAGGCCGGTGGCAAGGTGACCGTGGTCGAAGCAGCCAAGGCTGCGTCGGCACAAGAAAGTGAAGACGCGTAGGTGTTAAAGATTGCCGCCTGGCATCCCATATTGAACGTTTCGGCGTTTGTCGGGGCAGCCGGGTGGAGGATATGGAATGGCATCAGCAGCTGAACAACTTGCCGCGAATATCAATTTCGCAGCCTTCGCTAAAGCCGACGACCTCAAAAAGAGGATCTGGTTTACGCTTGGCGCGCTGCTGATCTATCGCCTCGGCACTTATATTCCGGTGCCCGGAATTAATCCGGCGGAACTGGCACAGTTTGTCGAGCAGACCCAGGGCAGTCTCGCAGGCATGCTCAACATGCTGGCAGGCGGTGCGCTTGGGCGTATGGCGATCTTCGCGCTCAACATTATGCCGTATATTTCCGCGTCCATCATCATCCAGCTGATGACGACTGTGTCGCCGCATCTTGAGCAGCTCAAGAAAGAAGGCGAGCAGGGGCGCAAGCAGATAAATCAGTACACCCGCTACGGAACGGTCTTCCTCGCGGCACTGCAGGCTTACGGCATTGCCGTCGGACTGGAAGGTTCGGGCGGAATTGTCACCGATCCCGGCTGGTTCTTCCGCATTTCCACCGTGATTACGCTGGTTGGCGGCACGGTATTCCTGATGTGGCTCGGCGAGCAGATCACGGCGCGCGGCATCGGCAACGGCATTTCGCTGATCATCTTCGCAGGTATTGTGGCGGAGCTCCCTTCAGCCATCGTCAACATGCTCGACCTTGGCCGGCAGGGCATCCTGTCGACCTACATTATTCTCGGCATCATTGTCATGGCGGCCGTGGTCATAGCCTTCATCGTGTTCATGGAGCGCGCACAGCGGCGATTGCTGGTGCAGTATCCAAAGCGACAGGTCGGCAACAAGATGTATCAGGGAGAGTCGTCGCATCTGCCGCTCAAGCTGAACACCGCCGGTGTCATTCCGCCGATTTTCGCCTCTTCGCTCCTGCTGCTGCCGATCACCGCGGCACAGTTTTCCGCCGGGCAGGGGCCTGAGTGGCTCAACACGGTAACGGCGCTCTTGGGCCCCGGACAGCCGTTGTTCCTGTTTCTCTATATCGGCGGCATCGTGTTCTTCACATTCTTCTACACGGCCATCGTGTTCAATCCGAAGGACACGGCCGACAACCTGAAGAAATACGGCGGCTTCATACCGGGCTTCAGGCCGGGAGAGCGCACGGCTGAACATATCGACTATGTGCTGACGCGCATTACCGTTATCGGCGCGGGCTATCTGGCGCTGGTGTGTATTCTGCCTGAGATTCTGCGCGGCCAGGCGAACATCCCGTTTTACTTTGGCGGCACGTCACTGCTCATTGTCGTGAGTGTCACCATGGATACGGTGTCGCAGATCCAGAGCCATCTTCTTGCGCACCAGTATGAAGGGCTGGTCAAGAAGTCGAAATTGAGGGGAGCGCGGCGATGAAGCTCATTCTTCTGGGGCCGCCAGGCGCTGGCAAGGGTACGCAGGCCAAGATCATCGAAGACGAGCACGGCTGCGTACAGCTGTCGACCGGCGATATGCTGCGGGCCGCGGTTGCGGCGGGCTCCGAGGTCGGCAAGCAGGCGGCCGCGATCATGGAACGGGGCGATCTCGTGCCGGACGATGTTGTCGTCGGCATCATCTCCGATCGTGTCGATCAGCCCGACTGCGCAAGCGGCTTCATTCTCGACGGTTTCCCGCGCAATGTCGCGCAGGCGGAAGCGCTCGATAAAATGCTTGAGGAAAAGGGTCTGGCGCTCGATGCCGTTATCGAACTTGCTGTCGATGACGCAATCCTTGTGAGCCGGATTGAAGGGCGCGCTGCGGAAACCGAGGGCGGACCGCGCGCCGACGACAATGTTGAGGCGCTGAAAAAGCGGCTTGAGGTTTACCACCAACAGACCGCTCCGCTGATCGACTATTACGGTAATCGGGGTGTTTTGAAGTCGGTGGATGGAATGGCGGAAATCGATACCGTCAGCGGGCAAATCTCCGATTTGCTCAAAGCAGGGTAACGCGTGGGAATCCTTGAGGTTTCGTGCCGGTAAATGGTTGACGTTGGACGCGAGTCGACGTACAACCCGCGCACCTCTTGGAATGATCACGCTCTGGTGTTCCGGGCCCGGCAGGTCCTGCGAACCCAGGCGCGTTTGGCATGTGAAGTTCACAATAGGTTTTTCGGACCTAAAACCGTTTTGGTCCGGGCATTTATGAGGAGTTTCTAAGGTGGCTCGTATAGCAGGCGTCAATATACCGACGGACAAGCGGGTTGAGATTTCGCTGACCTACATCCACGGCATTGGCCGGGGGTTCGCAAAGAAAATTTGCGAGCAGGTCAATATTCCCCGCGAACGCCGGGTCAACGAACTTGCGGATTCGGAAGTCATCCAGATTCGCGAGCTGATCGACCGGGATTATATGGTGGAAGGTGATCTGCGCCGCGATACGGCGATGAACATCAAGCGCCTGATGGATCTTGGCTGCTATCGAGGTCTGCGCCACCGCAGGGGACTGCCGGTTCGCGGTCAGCGTACCCACACCAACGCCCGCACGCGCAAAGGGCCTGCCAAGGCAATTGCCGGCAAGAAGAAATAGTCAGACAGAGAAAAGAACTACACGATGGCCAAAGACAAGATGCGTGTGCGCAAAAAAGAGCGCAAGAATATTACATCGGGTGTCGCCCATGTAAGCGCTTCGTTCAACAATACGATGATTACCATCACCGATGTTCAGGGCAACACGATTTCGTGGGCGTCCGCCGGCATGATGGGTTTCAAGGGATCGCGCAAGTCGACGCCTTATGCCGCTCAGGTGGCGGCGGAAGACGCGGCACGCAAGGCGATGGAACACGGCATGAAGACGCTTGAAGTCGAAGTGCGCGGACCGGGATCGGGACGTGAATCGGCGCTCAGGGCTCTTCAGGCGGCGGGCTTCCAGATCACATCGATCAAGGATGTGACGCCGATACCGCACAACGGCTGCCGGCCACCGAAACGCCGGCGCGTATAACACTTAAAAGTTACGTGCGTTAGGGCGCGCCGCAATCGCGGCGCTTAGATGCAGGCCCGGATCGAGGCGCCCAGGCGCGATGATCGGGCAACTACCGGGACGAGGTTCGCAAAGTGATTCACAAGAACTGGCAGGATCTTATTCGACCCACCAAACTTGAGGTCGAAACAGGACGCAATGCAAATGCAGATGTGTCCTTTGTGGCGGAGCCGCTTGAGCGCGGTTTTGGACTGACGCTCGGCAACGCCTTGCGTCGGGTTTTGCTGTCGTCGCTGCAGGGCGCGGCCATTAATTCAGTTCAGATCGATGGTGTGCTGCACGAGTTTTCTTCAATTTCCGGCGTTCGCGAAGATGTCACCGACATCATCTTGAACATCAAGGAAATCGCGCTGGACATGCATGTCGAAGGGCCCAAACGCCTGGTGCTGAGGAAAGAAGGCCCCGGCGTTGTGCTGGCCGGTGACATTGAAGAAACCGCGGACATTGAGATCCTCAATCCCGAGCATGTTATATGCACGCTGGATGAGGGCGCGGAAGTGCGCATGGAATTCACAGTCAATGTCGGCAAGGGCTACGTTGCGGCTGAACGCAATCGGCCGGAAGACGCGCCGATCGGCCTGATCGCCGTCGACAGCCTCTACAGCCCGGTCAAGAAGGTGTCCTACAAGGTTGAGAACACCCGTGAGGGTCAGATCCTCGACTACGACAAGCTGACACTGCAGGTGGAAACCGACGGGTCGGTGTCGCCCGACGATGCGGTGGCTTACGCCGCTCGTATTCTGCAGGACCAGTTGCAGGTCTTCATCAACTTCGAAGAGCCGCAGAAGGTCGTTGTCGAAGAGCGGGTGCCTGAGCTTGAGTTCAATGCCGCGCTTTTGAAGAAGGTCGACGAACTGGAACTGTCGGTACGGTCGGCCAACTGCCTGAAGAACGACAACATCGTCTATATCGGCGATCTCATTCAAAAGAGCGAGGCGGAGATGCTGCGGACGCCGAATTTCGGCCGCAAGTCGCTCAACGAAATCAAGGAAGTGCTGGCCCAGATGGGGTTGCATCTCGGCATGGAAGTGCAGAGCTGGCCGCCGGAGAACATTGAAGATCTGGCAAAGCGCTTCGAGGACCATTACTAGGGTGTGAGTTTAGCCGCAGGCCGCAGGGTCCGCGGGCACATGAGTTGCAAGGAGACAGGGTGATGCGTCACCGCAAAGCAGGCCGCAAACTGAACCGCACGGCATCGCACCGCAAGGCGATGTTCGCCAATATGGCCGCGGCCCTCATTAAACACGAGCAGATCGTGACGACCTTGCCGAAGGCAAAGGAAATGCGTCCCATCATCGAGAAGCTGATCACGCTCGGCAAGCGCGGCGATCTGCATGCCCGCCGCCAGGCGATTGCCCGTGTCGGCGACAAGGCGATGGTTGGCAAGCTGTTCGAAACACTCGGCCCGCGTTACCAGGAACGCAATGGCGGATACAGCCGCGTTCTAAAGGCCGGCTTCCGCTACGGCGACAACGCGCCGATGGCGGTCATCGAGCTGGTTGACCGGGATCTGGAAGCGCGCGGTCAGGACTCAGGTCCACGCCCCGACCTTGAGGACGGAGAGGATCAGGCGGCATAGCGCTTCACTGATCCGTCAGTCATATATCCGAAATTCGGGACCGTCATTGACGGTCCCTTTTTCGTACCAGTGGCCGGTTATGCGGAAATCACATAATCGGCGGCCACGGTGAGGCGCGTGCCGTAGCCGTTGAAGCGCGTGACTGTCGCGGCCCCGTAAGCACCGACAAGACCAAATTCGATCCAGTCACCCTCGCGGATATTGGCTGGCAACGATACCGGTGAGGGCAGCTTGTCGATCGGGTCGCAGGTCGGGCCGAAGACCACGAACTTTCTGAAATTCGCCGTATTATGCTCAATGCCTTCGCGAATGACACGAGCAGGCAGGTTTACCGGATATTGTGTCAGCTCCATCAAGGCGCCGTAGACGCCGTCATTGATGAACAGCTCGGAGCTGTCCGAGCGGACATGCTTGACGCGCACGAGAACGGAAGCGGCATTGGCGCACAGAGCCCGGCCGGGCTCTGCAACGAGCCGGGGCCGGTTGTCGCCGAACGCTTCGCCGACGGCTGTTTCGATGGCGTCGAAAAAGACGTTCAGGCCGTCGACGAAAATGCCCGGATACTGGACCGGAAACCCGCCACCGACGTTAAGGCGCACAAGCTTGATGCCACTCTCGCGTGCGATCGCCGCGGCGGCATGGATGTGTTCCACAAACCCGCGCGGGTCGAGGCACTGGGAGCCTGGGTGAAATGTCATGGACGGTTCGAAACCACCATAAGCGGCGGCCTTCAGCAAAGTGCCGGCGGTCTTCTCATCGGCGCCGAATTTGGTCGTGAAATCATGCACGGCATGGCTTGTCGGCAGTTTGAAGCGGACGGAGATTTCAACCTCGCCAGGCTGTTTCACCACCGTGGCAATCTTTGCAAGGCCCGCATGGTCGTCGATGGCGAAGTGGCGCACGCCGAAGTCGTGGTAGGCGCTGTGGATCTCTTCCAGCGACTTGACCGGGTTGTGGTAGTGGAGAGTGGCTTCCGGTGCCACACTGCGCACCAGTTCCATTTCACTGGGCGATGCAACATCGAAGGCGGCTATGCCGGCGGAATGCAGGGTTTCGATGACCTGCGGCGTCGGGTTTGCCTTGACTGCATATGTTACCTGCCCCGGAAAGCCAGATTTAAAGGCCTGTGCTGTTTGGTGCAGCGCTTTCGGCGAAAAGCAGAATACCGGCTCGTCGGGCATCAGCGTTCGCGCCACGTCGACGGCGTCTTTGAAGCGGGTATCGCGGACGCACCTTGCCAAATTTGTTTGAGTAACAGCAATATCGGCGAAGTTATTCGCCGATCCGCGGTCGTCGAAATCGGACGCCTTCAGTTTGTCGTTACGGAACATGATCAAACTCCCCTGATAACACCTGAGCTTGTCTGAATTTGGCGCTATGAGTGGCCGGAAACCACATTCAGGGTGAGTGCATTATGTCGAATTATCCGGTAATATGACGGATCTGTCGGCAAAATGGAGGCATACATGAGTGGCCGGAACGGCGATCTTCTAGCCTTGCTGCGTTTAAACGCGCGCGAATCGGTGAGCGTGCTGGCGCGCAAGCTCGGGATGTCGCGCTCAACGGTTCAGGACCGTATCAGACGCCTGGAGGAGCAGGGCACCATTGCCGGCTATTCCGTCGTACTGGGCGATGGCGATGGGTCGCAGGGTGTGCGGGCTTTCGTCACCATTGCCGCCGAACCACAGTCATCGGCGGCTTTGGTCACGTTCCTGCGCAAATTGCCCGCGATTGAGGCCCTGCACACGGTGAGCGGAAAGTTCGACTTGATGGCAAGCCTCAGGGTGGATACACCGGCGCATCTCGACAAGGTCCTCGACACTATCGGAACACTGGCGGGGGTTGTGCGCACAGAATCCGCTATCATATTGTCGACGAAGTTCGATCGGCGCTGAGCGGGACACGGATTGTTGCCGCAACCTGCAATTTCTAAAACGCTAGCGCTGCCGCATCTGCTATAGAAATACGACCGATCCGGGCGAGAGTGGGGGTCGCATGAATACGGGAGGCTCCATGCCGCGTCTTGTAGTTTTGAAGGTCCTGTTTGTTGCGTTTTCGCTTCTGTCGGGCACGGCTTTTGCCGATCAACTGGTCCCTGAAACGCGCGAGGAAATTCGCCTGTCCTTCGCGCCGGTGGTGGAGCGTACAGGGCCGGCTGTCGTCAATGTCTATAGCGAGCGGGTGGTCGAGAACCGGGTGTCGCGGTTTTTCGAGGACCTGCTGTCGCGCCAGTTCGGAAACGGGCGCGGGTTTGGCGGCATGCCGCGCGAGCGCGTGCAGAATTCGCTCGGCTCCGGCGTTATCGTCTCGCCGGAAGGGATCATCGTTACCAACTATCACGTCATCAAGGGCGGAACGGATATCGTCGTGGTGCTGGCCGACCGCCGCTCATTCGGTGCGGAAATCGTTCTTGAAGACGAAAAGACCGACCTTGCTATCTTAAAGATCGACAGCGGCGGGGAAGATCTGCCGTGGCTCGAGCTCGGCAATTCCGACAATCTGCAAGTCGGCGATCTGGTGCTGGCCATTGGAAACCCGTTCGGCGTCGGCCAGACCGTGACAAGCGGCATCGTTTCGGCTCTGGCGCGAACACAGGTAGGCATCGCCGACTACCAGTTCTTCATCCAAACGGACGCGGCCATCAATCCGGGCAATTCCGGGGGCGCGCTCATCGACGTCTCGGGCAGGGTTGTCGGCATCAATACCGCGATCTACAGCCGCAGTGGCGGCTCGCACGGGATCGGCTTTGCAATCCCCTCCAATATGGTGCGCCTCGTGGTCAATTCCGCGGAGGAAGGCGAACGTGTGATTAGGCCCTGGGTCGGCGCGCGTTTCCAGGAAGTTACGCCCGACATTGCGGAGGCACAGGGGCTGTCTCGCCCACACGGCTCGCTCGTGGTAACGCTGCACCCGCAAAGCCCGCTGGCCGTGGCCGGTATCGAGCAGGGCGACATCATCATGAGCGTCAACGGCCACGAGGTGGCAACGCCCGGCGAGGTTACCTATCGCATGGCGACGCTCGGCATCGGCGGAACCGCAACGCTTGAGCTGTTGCGTGGCGAAGACGAATACTCCACCGAAGTTGAGCTGGTTCCCGCGCCAGAAGATCCGCCCCGCGATGTGAGCCTGCTTGAGGGCCGGCATCCGTTTTCCGGCGCGGTGGTGGCGAATCTGTCGCCGGCGCTCAGCGAAGAACTCGGCATTTCCGGTGAACTGACCGGTGTGATCGTGGTCGAAGTGCGCCGCGGGCGCGCGCGCCGGCACGGTTTGCGCCCGGGCGACATTGTCCTGCGGGTCGAGGGGGAGGAGATCGAAACGGTCTCAGACCTGAAATCGGCGGTGCGGCGTGAGCGCCGCAACTGGGACGTAACCATCCGCCGAGGCGAGCGCGTTTATAACTCCAACGTGCGCGGCTGAGGCGACGATGCGGCGGCGGCGATGACCGATCTGTTTCAGGCTGCCGGCCTTGAAAACGATGCGCCGCGTCCCCTCGCGGACCGCCTGCGGCCGGAAAAACTGTCAGACGTTGTGGGCCAGGACCACATTGTCGGGCCCGACGGCCCGATTACCCGCATGCTGGAGCAGGGGCGGCTTGGCTCCATCATTCTGTGGGGTCCGCCGGGCACCGGCAAAACGACGATCGCGCGGCTCCTGAGCGATGTATCGGGGCTGCACTTCGAGCAGATGTCGGCGATCTTTTCAGGTGTTGCGGATCTTCGAAATGCGTTCGATGCGGCCCGCATGCGCCGCTCCGAGGGGCGTGGAACGCTGCTCTTCGTCGATGAGGTTCATCGCTTCAACCGGGCGCAACAGGACGGCTTTCTGCCCTACATGGAAGACGGCACCATCACGCTGGTTGGAGCGACGACCGAAAACCCGTCATTTGAGCTGAACGGCGCGGTTCTCTCGCGCGCTCAGGTTCTGGTGCTCAACCGTTTGGATTCAGAGGCGCTCGACGACCTCCTGAAGCGTGCCGAAGCGCATGAAGGGTTCACCCTGCCGTTAAGTGAAAACGCCCGTGTCAGCCTTATCGCGATGGCGGATGGCGACGGGCGCTATCTGCTTAATCTCGCAGAAGAAATTCTGGCCGCCGCGAGCGGCCGCGAGGGCGCGGTGCTGGGGCGCGAGGAACTTGCGAAACTCGTGCAGCAAAGAGTGCCGCTATACGACAAGTCGCGCGATGGTCATTACAATCTGATCAGCGCCCTGCACAAATCGATCCGCGGCTCCGATGCGGATGCTGCACTCTATTGGCTTGCCCGCATGCTCGATGGCGGCGAGGATCCTCTTTTTATCGCCCGCCGCGTGGTACGCGCCGCATCGGAGGACATCGGTCTGGCCGATCCGCAGGCGCTGACCCAAGCGATCGCCGCGCGCGATGCGTTTGAATTCATCGGCAGTCCGGAAGGCGAACTGGCGCTGGCGCAGGCGGTTGTCTATCTGGCGACCGCACCGAAGTCGAATGCGGTTTACGCCGCCTACAAGTCCGCCATGCGGCGCGCCAAGGAGACAGGTTCGGTGGCGCCCCCGAAGATTATCCTGAACGCGCCGACAAGCCTCATGGAAGACGAGGGCTACGGGGATGGTTACCGCTACGACCACGACGAAGAGCATGCGTTCTCGGGCCAGAACTATTTTCCCGACGGCATGGCGCGGCCGGAATTCTACACACCCAGCCCGCGGGGCTTTGAGAAGGAACTCGAAAAGCGCCTTGCCTATTGGGCGAAACTGCGTGCCGCGAAAAGCGGCTGATGCATCAGCGCTGGCAGCACACGGATAAATGACCTAAGTGTCGTGCAGTCCGCAATGGGCATGCGGTGGAGTTCCAGTTGCAATGACGACATCCCAAGGCGAACAGCAGGTGCCGCCGGGTGCTCATGACCGTGAGCACGCCGTGGTTAGATTCGTGCGGGTATGGGGCTTGCTGCTGTTCACCGGAGTGGCGTGGGGCCTGTCGTTTTCGCTGGCTAAAATCGCGACATCCGAAGGCGCCGATCCGCTCGGCATAACGTTCGTGCAGGCCGCGATCGGCGGAGCGATGATCGGGCTGTTCATGGTGGCGCGACGAAGTCCGTTGCCGTTCGACCGGCTGCACCTGCAGTTCTACGCGTTCTGCGGGTTTTTGGGTGCCGCGCTGCCGAGCATTCTGTTTTTTTACGCGGCCCGGCATCTTCCCGCCGGTGTGATGTCGATTGCCATCGCAGCAGTGCCGATGATGACATTTATGATCGCTCTTTTACTTGGCCTTGAGCGTGCGCAAGCGGCCCGGTTTACCGGTGTCGCCCTGGGTATTCTGGCGGTTGTGTTGATTGTTGCACCGGATACAAGTCTGCCGGATCCATCAACTGCCGTATGGGTGCTTGCCGCCGTGGGCGCGGGCGCCTGCTACGCGGTTGAAAACATCTATATTGCGATCCGCCGCCCGCCCGCTACTCATGCCGCGGTTCTGCTGTTCGGCATGCTGATGTTTACACTCGTATTCATGGCGCCGATCGTGTTTGCCACCGGCACCTATGCTGTTATGAACTGGCCGCCGGCAGCGCCAGAATATGCGATCGTCATCATGTCGGTGATCAATGTGATCTGCTACAGCCTGTTCGTTTACCTGGTAACCCGCGCTGGCCCGTTGTTTGCCAGCCAGACGGCCTATGTGGTGACGCTTTCCGGTGTGGCGTGGGGTATGTTGATTTTCTCCGAAGAGCATTCGATGTGGATCTGGGGGGCTCTGCTTGTCATGATGACGGGGCTCGCCCTGGTGAAACCCCAGAGGTAACCCGATGCAGGGGCTGGCGGCACAGGCACGGTTTGCGTTTCTCAACATTTTTCAGTTGGGCGCGGCGGCAAGCTTTCTCTACGGCGGTGCCGCGTTGTGGATAGCGCCCGGCCTCATTCTGACTTTCCTGCTGTTCGATGAGATGTTCACCGACAGATCGGTCCCTGAGGTTGCGCACCCGTGGTTCCTGAATGCATTGCTGTTTGCAACTCTGCCGTGTCTTGCGGTGCTGGCGGTGAGTTTTCTCTACTATTTCGGCGGGACTGACCCGCTCGGCCTTGAGACGGCGGCTCGTCAACTGTTCGGCAGGGACCTCGCGCAGGCGCGTCTCGAGGCCGGGGCACTGGAGTTGCTCTTCGCAGGCCTGGCGGTGGCCGTGTTCTTTGGCGCTGCGGGGATCAATGTGGCGCATGAACTGGTGCACCGCACAGACAAGCCCGTAGACCGGACACTTGGGCGCTGGCTGCTGGCGTTCTGCTTCGACACGACGTTCGCCATTGAACACGTTTACGGTCACCACCGGAATGTCGGGACGCCTCAGGACCCGGCAACGGCGCGGCGTGGGGAAACTGTTCTCGGCTTTGCCCCGCGCTCAGCTGTTGGCGGTTTCATCAATGCATTCAATATTGAATCCATGCGGCTGAAACAAAAGGGAAAAGTCAGGTTTGGCTGGCGCAATATGGCGGTGCGGGGCCAGCTGATGACGGCTGCCTGCCTGCTTGCCTCCTATGGCCTTGCGGGATGGTCCGGCGTCGCGGTGTTTACGGTCCTGGGTCTGCATGGAAAAGCGTTTTTCGAGGGCGTCAACTACATCGAGCATTACGGGCTGGTCAGAGTGCCCGGACAGCCTGTCGAGGCGCGGCATTCGTGGGACTGTCACAACGCGTTCTCTTCAGCGTTTTTGTGCAATCTGACCCGTCATTCCGATCATCACATGAATGCCCGCAAGCCGTTCTGGCAGCAGAAGACGCACGATGGCGCACCAGTCATGCCGCACGGTTATGCGACGATGCTGCTGATCGCCCTTGTGCCGCCGCTGTGGCGGCGGATGACAGCGCCAATTCTGGCCGAGTGGGATCTGCATCGTGCGACGGAAGGCGAGTTGAGGGCCCTCAGGCGGGCATAATTCGCGCCAGAGGTGTCGAAACGGGTCGTGCGCGTAAAGGGTGTGGATTGGATGCATTAATGCAACCATTCTGTAACCTTTCTGCAACGCTCCGAAAAAATCGATAGGTGGCCACTTGTACTATTCTTGACGAGTCATAAGGCGCGCCGTCACTGTGCACATAAGGAATTTGCGTCAAATCTGTGGCCGCCGGAACCGATAGAGATCGCTGGCGTTGCACAAAGAGGCGGGAGACAAAAATGCGAAATTTGTCAATAGCACTTCTGGCAGCCGGCATGAGCCTTGTCACGGCGCCTGCGTTTGCATTTATGGACAACATCAACCTTGAGCATTTTTATATCGAGGGTAAGGCTGGCATTCCGCTGACGCCGCATCCTGAAATTACGCTCAAGGGACCTGGAGTTTTCGGCCCTCCGATAAACAGTGAATACCGTCCCGATGAGGGCCTCGCGGTCGGTGGCGCCATCGGCGCATATTTCATGCCGAACTGGCGCGGGGAAATCGAGTTCTCGTGGACAAACGGTGAAGATGGAGATTTGGACTTCGGTGTGGGCGCATCACTGCCTCACAGCGGCGAAGTCGATGTCTATACGACGATGCTTAACGTCTACCGCGAATTTGACCTGAACGAATGGTTCCGGCCGTTTTTCGGGGGCGGTGCCGGTTTTTCTATCATCGATATCGACGATATCGGTGCCGTGGGCGGTGCGTTTACAACTGACGACAAGGAAGCGGTGTTTGTTGCCGCGGCGCACATTGGTGCCGATTTTCCGATCAACGAAATGTTTGTTCTGTCGGCACGCTATACAGCGGGCTATCAAAGCGGCGCGGAATTCGACACAACCGCCGTGGGCGTGACAAGCGTTAAAGACGAGCAGTTGTTCCAGTTCATCAGCTTCGGACTGAGGATACATTTCAACTGACTGCGGATCGCAGGGGAGCTAGGGGTCGGCCCGTCGCGTATGTCGTGACGGGCCGAATTTTTTTGGCGCGCAACATATGAATAGCCTGATCGACTGTCTCGCACGGTGTGCCGAGCAGCAGCCTGACGCGCCGCTGTTTGCCTTTTACGATGGCCGGGGCAGGATCACGGACAGCTATTCTTGCGCGGATTTCCATCGCCGCACCAACCACCTTGCTCGATTTCTGACAGACGAAACAGGCGTCAAGCCCGGAAATCCCGTCGTTCTTGTTTATGCGCCAGGGTTGGAATTTGCCGCCGCGTTTTTCGCCTGTGCCAAGATTGGCGCCATACCGGTTCCGGCCCCTCCGCCGTCATTCACCAGTTCGCGGGTCGAGCTCAATCGGCTGGCACATGTGGTTCACGATTCAGGCAGCCGTGTCATCGCAAGCGATGGCGTTACGGCGCGTCAGCTTGCCAAACTTATCGTGGAGGCGTCTGACGACAGTGTGACGTCTTTGTTGGAGCACACCTGGGTTGAAACGGATGCCCAGAGAGACTTCCTCGACGATTTTTCTCCGGCGTCCTCCGACGTGCTTTTCCTGCAATACACTTCCGGTTCCACCGCGGATCCGAAGGGCGTTGTCATCAGTCACCGCAATGTCATCCACAATTGCAGCCTGCTGGTTCAGCATGACGACCCTGTCGGTGTGTCCTGGCTGCCGCACTATCACGATATGGGGCTCATCGGGTTCTATCTGTTTGCGCCAGTGACCGGCGGTACGGCGCACTGTTTCTCGCCGATCGATTTTCTGAGGCGGCCAAGGCTGTGGTTCGATCTGATAACGCGGCACCGCGGAACGATCACGTCCGCTCCGAATTTTGCATATGATCACTGTCTGCAGCCGGGGCGGGTCTCCGATGAGGCTATTGCCGAGTTCGACCTCTCGTCGATGCAGGTCATGATGAACGGCGCTGAACCGGTGCGCGCGGCAACGGTTGACGGGTTTTTCAAACGGTACTCGAAAGTCGGTTTGCGCCGCGAGGCGCTCGTGTGCGGCTACGGGCTTGCGGAACACACGCTTGGTGTCACAACGGGCGGCACAGGATCGATCGAGGTCAGCCGCGAAGCGCTGGAAACGGGACACACACTCGTTCCAGCCAGCCAAAACGGTTCGGGAAACCGCACAACGCGGCTTATGAGCTGCGGCAGGCCGCGACCCGATGTTGATATCGCGATTGTCGATAACGTAACGCATACGCAAAGTGCCGAAGGCGAGATTGGCGAAATCTGGGTCGACAGCCCGTCCAAGGCGAACGGCTACTGGTGCCGGGAAGATGAGAGTGCCGGGATTTTCGAAGCACTGTCCCCGGACCCGGCGAACGGAAAACGCTATCTGCGCACCGGCGACATGGGTGCGTTGCTGAATGGCGAGCTCTATGTGTGCGGGCGCCTGAAGGACATGATTATCGTGCGCGGCCAAAACGTCTATCCAAGCGACGTGGAGGCAGCCATTGAAGCCGCGCACGAAACGGTTGCGGCAGGCACGACGGCGGTGTTTGCCGAGCACGGACTGAACGGATCGGGACAACCGGATGAGCGGTTTGTGGTGCTGATTGAACGGCCCCGCCAGGGGGCGGCACCAGAGCCCCGCCATGTCGCGCATAGCGTTCGGCTTGAATTTGCCTGTCCGCCCCATGCCGTTGCCATCGTGCCGCGCGGAACAATCCCGCGAACCTCTTCGGGCAAGATTGCACGCACGGCCTGCGCGGAACTGTGGCGCCGCGGCGAACTCGATGTGATCAGCAGGTACGACGTACTCGACCGCATCGCGTCGCAAACCGTAACGGCCAGCAGCGTTATGGAACTGCTGGACGGGCAGGGGGAAGCGGCATCCGACACGCCGCTGGAAGCGCTCGGCCTCGACTCCATCGAACTGGTCAATCTTAGTCTTTACCTCGAAGAGCGCCTGAAACGGTCGGGCGCACCGGGAATGGCGGCGCTTGAACGCCTGCAGGACCTGCGTGTTCTGCAGTCGCTGACGTTTGGTGGTTTGCGCGACATCGTTGCAGCGCTTGAGGCGCCGGGCTCGGCCGGTAACACGGCAGTGCGGCTTGCCGACAAGGCGCTGCGCGATGTGCAGGGCGGTGAGCGCGAGTTCATGCGGCGTGACGCGGTTCTTGCAGATGATATTCGCCCTTCGGACCAGCCGGGTGAACGGTTGCAGGATTGCCTGTTCCTGACGGGTGCGACCGGGTTTCTGGGTCGCTACCTACTGGCCGAGCTTTTAACGCAAACCGACAGTCGCATCGCCGTGCTCGTGCGCGGGAAGGATCAGGTAGCGGCGGATGCTCGGTTGCGGGCGGTGCTGGTGGATGCCGACCTGTGGCAGGGAGAGGTGGCGGAAGCCTATCCGGTTCGTGTTGAGGTCCTCGCCGGGGACCTCACGCTTAAGCGCTTCGGCCTGAACGACGCGCATTGGCGGATGCTTTGTGACCGGGTTGAAGCGATCTATCACTGCGGCGCCGATGTCGACTATGTGAAAACCTACGGTGGCCTGCGGGAGGCGAATGTCGTGGCAACGGAGCAGACCATCCGGCTCGCCTGCACCGGTCCGTGCAAGACGCTGCACCACATTTCAACGACCTTCATTTTCGGCTGGTCGGTTTTTGCGTTGCTGCGCGAAACCACATCGAATGCCCGCATGAAAGACCTCGATTTCGGCTATGCCCAAACGAAGTGGGTGTCGGAGCAACTTGTCCTCAAAGCCCGCGAGCGCGGTCTGGATGCAAGAATATACAGGCCTTCTCTGGTCACTGCCTCGGCGCAGGGTCATTACTCGCGTCACGATATTACCGCCCGTGTGCTCGGCTACATGATCCGCCACGGCGTTGCCGTGGACACGCCAAATCAGGTGAGCTTTCTGCCCGTCGACCATACGGCCTGCAACCTGGTTGCGATTTCCAGAACCGAACCTGAATCCGAGCCGACATATCATGTCACCGCCGGAGAATATTACGGGCTGGTGGACGTGTGCGAAATCCTGTCACGCGACTTCGGGTTTGAGTTCGAATTTACCGACATTGACGGGTTCATCGCGCATGCCAACGCGCACTGCGATGCCGGCGATGACCTCTATCCGCTGGTGCCGTTCCTGAACCGCAATGGCAGCCGCATCCACCGCATGCGCAACAAGCGCTACGACAACAGAAACTATCGGGCCGCGACCCGCGACGCGGACGGGGCATCGGTGGAACCGGAACTTGCAGACATCATGCGCTGGATCGTTGAGTTTCTCAGGTCGGAAGGTCTTGTCAACGATGGCATCGGGAGACCTGGCAAGCATTCCGCTACGGACAACGCGGCGGTTACTCTCTAACCCTTAAGGAACGCGTTGCTCTGGTGAGGGGGCGCCGTTATTGTCGCGCTCATGACGACTTTGCTTTGGGTTGCGCTGGGAGGCGCGGTTGGCGCTTCGGCGCGCTATCTTGTCGGCGTGCAGGCCGTGCGCATCATGGGCCACGGTTTTCCGTGGGGTACGCTCACCGTCAATATCGCCGGGTCTTTGTTCATGGGCATCCTGATTGAGTTGATGGCTCTGAAGCTCAACGTATCCCAGGATTTTCGGGCGTTTCTGACCGTCGGCATCCTCGGAGGGTTCACGACGTTTTCGGCGTTTTCGCTGGATGTCGCGGTTCTCGTGGAGCGCAAGGATATTGCCCTTGCCGCTGTTTACATCGCCGCCTCGGTCGGACTTTCCATCGCGGCCTTCTTCGTCGGGCTTCTGGGGACACGGTCGGTTCTCGCATGAGCGATGTTCACAACGTGGAAGTCGCCGCCGGTGACGACGGCATGCGGCTCGACCGCTGGTTCAAGTCGCATTATCCGGGGCTTGGCTTCGGCGCCTTGCAGAAGCTACTGCGTTCGGGACAGGTGCGTCTGGACGGCGCGCGCGTCAAGGCTGGAACGCGTGTTTACGAAGGGCAGTCGGTCAGAGTGCCGCCGGGTGCCACACGGGCGCCGGCACAAAAAACACAGCGTACGATGGTGCCGGCGGGCGACGTCGAAGAAGTGCGCGCCATGGTTCTTCACATGGACAATGCGGTGATCGTTCTCAACAAGCCCGCGGGCCTGGCGGTGCAAGGGGGGAGCAAGACCGAACGCCATCTCGACGGACTTCTGGATGCCTTGACCTATCGTGCGCCTGAGAGGCCGCGCCTTGTGCACAGGCTCGACCGCGATACGAGCGGTGTACTCGTTCTGGCGCGATCGCGTGCCGCCGCCACCGCCCTGACCGGCGCCTTCAAACGGCGGGCGACCGAGAAGATTTACTGGGCGCTGGTGCACGGCGTGCCGCGGCCGGCTGAAGGCTCGATCGATCTCGCACTGATCAAGGCCGGCAAGGCCGGCGATCAGCGCATGGCCGTGTGCGACAAGCAGCGTGAAGGGGCGATGTCCGCGCGTACATGGTTCCACACACTCGATCATGCGGCGCGCAAATATGCCTGGCTCGCCCTGTCGCCGCTGACCGGGCGGACGCATCAACTGCGTGTGCACTGTACGGCAATCGGGCATCCGGTCGTCGGCGACGGCAAATATACTGACCACAACATCGAGCATGACGAAGCGCTTGCAAGGCAGTTGCATCTGCATGCGCGCGCGATTTCAATCGACCACCCGGACGGCGGGCGCCTTGAAGTGACGGCTCCACTGCCGCCGCATATGGAAGAAACATGGGGGTTGCTTGGATTTCAGGAGAATACTGAGGCTGCCCGAGATCCGTTCATCTTCAGAGTGTTCGATGAGTAATCATAGACTCATCATCTTCGATTGCGACGGCACAATCGTCGACAGTCAGCACATGATCGTGTCGTCAATGGCGGAAGCCTTCGCGTCATGCGGGTTGAAGCCGCCCGCGGCCGAGGCAACGCGCGGTATTATCGGGCTGTCCATGATGGAGGCGGTGAGCGAACTGCACCCCGGCGCCGATACCGCTCTTGTGGAGCGCATCGTGCTTTCGTACCGCGAGGCCTTCCTCGACCGTGTGGGTAGCATTGAGGAGCCGCTGTTCGATGGTGCCGACGATGCCATCCGCGCGCTTGCGGCGCACCCCGATACGGTGCTTGGAATCGCAACGGGGAAATCGCAGCGCGGCGTACAGCGGCTGTTTGAGCGCACCGGGCTCGGACCGTGCTTCATAACCATTCAGACCGCCGACGACGCGCCGTCCAAGCCGCATCCCGCCATGATAGAACGCGCCATGGCGGATGCGGGAACGGTGCCGGATGCGACGATGATGATCGGCGATACGAGCTTCGACATGGAGATGGCGCGCAACGCAGGCGCGCACGGGCTCGGCGTCTCGTGGGGCTATCATCCAGAGGATATTTTGGCGACATCAGGAGCGCATCGTGTGATTCACGATTTTGATCAGCTGCAGCTTTATGTGCACTCCCTTTGGGCCGATGGCGGCCGGGAGGCGGATAGGCGCAAGGGAACCGGTGACGGATGAGCGAGGGCGCGCCAGAGGCGAAACGGAAAGCGCAGCCGCCTGCCGGCACGCGGCGGTTTTACGAAACTGCCGAAGTTGCGGGAAGCGCGCCGGCATTCGCCATTCATCTGGACGGGCGACCCGTGAAGACGCCACAGAAGAACGCCTTCGCACTGCCGGTGCGGGTGCTCGCCGAACTGACGGCCGCGGAGTGGTCGGCACAGGGTGAGACGGTTATTCCCGCCAACATGCCGCTGACGCGGCTGTTGAACAGTGCCATCGACACGGTGCGTAGCGCGGGCGATCACATTCGTGGCGAAATCGTCTCCTACGCGGCAAGCGATCTCCTGTGTTATCGCGCGGAGGGGCCCGATGGGCTTGTCGGGCGCCAAAACCAGTACTGGGACCCGCCGCTCACCTGGGCAGCACGGGATCTCGGCGCCAAGTTCATCGTCACCGTCGGCATCATACATCAAGAGCAGCCGCAGGTTTCGCTGCAGGCGATATCGAGAGCCCTGGAAGAGCTTGATGATTTCACCCTGTCGGCGCTGCATCTGATTACCACCGTGACGGGTTCGGCGGTTCTCGGCCTTGCAATGGTGCAGGGCGAGCTTGACGGCGATGCTGCATGGGCCGCCGCACATGTGGACCCGGACTGGCAGATTGAGCTTTGGGGCCATGACGAGGAAGCCGAAGAAGCGCGCCGGCACCGGCGGCTCGATTTCGATGCGGCCTGTGCCGTCATGGATTGCATGAAGGGGCTTTAGAATGTTCGACACGAAATTCTGCATCGCCGTACGCGATGATCTGGCGCAGTGGCAGAAGCTGAACGTCACCGCATTCCTTTGCGGAGGGCTCACCGGTGCCCACGGCGAGGTGGTCGGTGAGCCTTACCGGGACGGTTCGGGAGAGATCTACGCCCCGCTGGTACGCCAGCCGATCCTGATTTTCAAAGCCTCGCGCGAGGAACTGACACGCACTCTTGCGCGTGCGCTCAGCCGCAACGTGCGTGCTGCGATCTACACCGAAGAGTTGTTCGCGACGGGCAATGATGCCGACAACCGCGCCGAAGTCGTGGGTGTGCCCACGGACGAGCTGAACCTTGTAGGCCTCGGGCTGTTCGCCGAACGCAAGCCCATCGACAAGATCACCAAGGGTCTCAAACTTCACGACTAATCGGTAGCATTTTGCCAGCAATTCAACTGAAGCGAACAACCGGATGTTGGCTATTGCCCAATGCTGCACTAGGTTTCACACGAACTGGAACGTTCGAGCGGGTTGGCCGAAAACCCGTGATACAGCCCTTCGGCCATGCAGACGCGTCTGCCTTTGGCGGGAGGAAGCTTTTGCGATTCCGTGGGCTTCTGACCCCGGTTCAGGCGGAGAACTGTCAAGGTGAGTACTGAGTTGCACAGCGCGGCGGCATCGCGGGCACCGGAAATTTCAGTGGTGATCCCGATTTACGACGCAAGGGCCGGCGAAGAAGAATGCGTGCAAAGCTGGACCGACAACCAGGATTTTCCGCGTGAACGCTACGAAGTCGTTATCGTGTCGGATGACGCCCCACGCGAAGTTGAAGAGCGTATCAGCGGCGTGCTCGGCGAAAATGACCGGGTAACGCACTGTTCCGGCCTTAAACTCATGGGCCAGTACCATGAAGGGGCCAAGGCAGCGCGTGGCTCGCTTGTTCTATTCACCGAGCTTCACTGCGTGGCAAAGCGGGATTGTCTGAGCGTCGTCTCGGACTACTTTGAAAACAACGATTGCGACGGCGGGTTCCTTGCCAGCGAGACCGGGAAAGGTACGGCATTTGCCTACACGGAAGCTGCGATATTCGATGACTATGTCGACGGTGTCGTGTGCGAGCAGGACTGGAGAAAGGTGCTGCTTCGAGGGTTCGTCATCAAAAGGGACGTCTATCAGGCAAGCGGCGGCCTTGACCCCTCACTGTCCTATTTCGGCGACCTGGCATATGGCGCAATCCTGCATTCGCAAGCGAGAAAGCTGAATTACATCAAAGATGGCGTGGTGGAGCATTATTACAGCAATGGCTACCGGCATTTCGTGGATCCGGTGCGCATCAAATCGATCGAGGAATGCACCTTCCGACTGCAAAACGATCCGGGCTATTGCGATACATATTTCAACACCCCTTTGGACTGGTTGTGGAGAGAGGCGTCCAGACCTGAAACAGCGCGCCGCAGGTGTCTGGCGCTTGGAATATCGGCCTGGAACAAGTTCTTTCAGGCCAAGGATCGCCGCGGCGCCGGAGCCCTGGCCAGGGCATTGCTCAGATTAATCCCGCAAGCGGTGGTCGGCCTAAAGGCTGAGATTATCGGTTTGCGGATCGCCATGTGGCGGAACCGATACGCGTGCTGGCGCCGGCGTAACAATGTCGACGAGTTGCGGAAAGTTTACCCGACCGCCTTCGAGAGTATCGAAACCTATCACCGGCTCAGGTTTATCTCGGACCGTATCCACAAGGTGGGCGCCCACGCCGCTTCCCGGCACGCTGAATTTCCGATGCCGTCCGCGCCGGACATTCACCTGACGGGCTTTTACCACCGGGAGATGCACCAAGGCCGGGCTTTTCGCTGGGCGAGCCCCGCCGCGGTGCTCAGTTTCGATGCGCCGCAAGGGCGCTGCGAGTTCGAACTGGACATCGGCTATGCCCGTGTCGAACCGGAGACCTATTTCTGCGATGTGTTTGCCAATGGCCACCGGCTGTCGCCGGCGTCGATAGCCTTTGGCAAAGACACGATCAAATTCACAATCGAGCCGAACATGCTTGCCCCGCGCGGCTGGCAAACCATCGTACTGACCTCTGTCCCTATTCAATCAACTGAATTGCGCGATCCCGATGCACGGGAGCTGGGTATTCCTGTGTTCGATATTCGCTGCCGGCGTTTGCGGATCGGAAACACCGCAGCTGTGATGGAGCCCGACCGGGCCGTAACCCGGCACACAGAAGACCGGGAGGCGGATCCGGTATCGTCGGGTACCAGCTAAAGCCATGCTTGGGCCGGCCATCGATATCCGTCTATTCGCCTAATGGGCAAAATGCCTCTAATCTAGTAGGTCATTGAAAATTCACGGGGCGTGAGAACGAGGAGCGGGCGAGTGCGTAACATTCTCGAGGAACTTGGCGAGCGGCGTGATGTGGCGCGCATGGGCGGCGGGCAGCGTCGTATCGATGCGCAGCATGGACGCGGCAAACTTACGGCGCGCGAGCGCGTAGAGCTTCTGCTCGACGAAGGCTCATTTGAAGAATTCGACATGTTCGTTGAGCACCGCTGCACCGACTTCGGCATGGAGAAATCGAAAGTGCCGGGCGATGGCGTAGTCACCGGCTGGGGAACGATCAATGGTCGGGTCGTGTACGTTTTCGCCAAGGATTTTACGGTGTTCGGCGGGTCACTGTCTGAAACACACGCGCGCAAAATCACCAAGATTCAGGACATGGCGCTGCGCAACCGTGCTCCCATCGTTGGTGTGTTCGATGCGGGCGGCGCGCGTATTCAGGAAGGTGTTGCGGCCCTTGGCGGCTATGGCGAAGTGTTTCTGCGCAATGTGCTGGCATCGGGCGTGATCCCGCAAATCTCCGTCATTATGGGCCCGTGCGCCGGCGGCGATGTCTACTCTCCGGCGATGACCGATTTCATCTTCATGGTGAAAGGCACATCCTACATGTTCGTGACGGGCCCCGATGTCGTGAAGACGGTGACCAATGAAACCGTCACGGCGGAAGAACTCGGCGGCGCATCGGTGCACACCGTGAAGTCGTCGATTGCCGATGGCGGCTACGAGAACGATGTCGAGGCGCTGTTGCAGGTGCGCCGTCTCATCGACTTCCTGCCCTCCAGCAACACCGATGACGTACCGATAATTCCAAGCTTCGATGAAGCTGAACGATATGAAAACTCGCTCGACACCCTGATCCCGTCAAATCCGAACCAGCCCTATGACATCAAGGAGCTGATCGTGAAGGTGGCGGACGAGGGAGATTTCTTTGAAATTCAGGAGAGCTTCGCCAAGAACATTGTGGTCGGCTTCGCCCGTATCGAAGGCCGCACGGTCGGTATGGTGGCCAACCAGCCAATGGTCCTTGCCGGTGTGCTCGACAGCGACGCAAGCCGTAAGGCCGCGCGGTTTGTCCGTTTTTGCGACTGTTTCTCCATACCCATCATCACTTTCGTCGATGTGCCGGGCTTTCTGCCCGGGACGGCGCAGGAATATGGCGGCCTGATCAAGCATGGCGCCAAGCTGCTTTTTGCTTATTCCGAGGCGACCGTGCCGAAGGTGACGGTGATTACTCGCAAAGCTTATGGCGGCGCCTATGACGTCATGTCGTCAAAGCACATTCGCGGCGATGTGAACTATGCCTGGCCTTCGGCGGAAATCGCGGTGATGGGACCGAAGGGGGCGGCGGAAATCATTTACCGCTCAGAGCTTGACGACAAAGAAAAGATCGCCGAGCGCATCTCGGAATATGAACACCGCTTCGCGAACCCGTTCGTCGCCGCCGAGCGTGGCTATATCGACGAAGTCATCATGCCGCATTCAACCAGAAAACGGTTATCTCGCGCTCTTAATATGTTGAGTAAGAAATCCGTGACAAACCCATGGAAAAAACACGATAATATCCCGTTGTGAATTCTTTTCAGGCACCTGCCTTGCCGGCCAGTACGCGCAGGGCCGACTGGCGGTCCGCCTCCGGTATCCAGCCGCCCAGGGCAGGCTCGGTGCCGTATTCCAGGGCATCGCGCATGCGCACCAGCGGTTCGGCGCGCAGCTGCGCTTTGACCTTGGCGAACGCATCGGCTGGAATGTCGTGAAACCCGCGCGCCCTTTCAATGGCGCGGGCGAGAACCTTGTCCGGTGCGGCGAGTTCATCGATGACACCGTCGCGCAGCGCCGTTTCTGTGTCCACATTTTCGCCGAACAGCAGAAACCTGCGGCAGACGGGTGGTGAAAGTTCCGCGCGTGCAATTTCCAGCGGCGCGATGGGGAAGGCGACGCCGACGCGCACTTCCGTCAATCCGAAACTTGCAGGCACGGTCGAGGCGATGCGGTAATCGCAGCACAGCGCAAGAAACAGGCCTCCGGCGATCGCGTGGCCGTTAATGGCCGCGATGGTGGGGCGCGAAACGCCGTACAATCTTGCGTAGAGCCGGTTGAGCCCGGTGACGAAAATGTCCTGGTGCGCGACATCGAATGTCGGCAGAAGTTTCAGGTCGGCGCCGGCTGAGAATATTCCTTCGTATCCGCTCAGAACAAGCGAGCGCCAGCTGTCATCGCTCTCCAGCGCCGAAATCGCGACATCCAGTTCGTCGAGAAATTCAATGCTGAGGGCGTTGGCCGGCGGCCGCTCCAGATGCAACACGGCGACGCGATCTTCAATTGTGATGCGGTGGTTCAAATCTGCCATGACGGCCGTTCTCCCTGTGCGCCGGTCGGACCCCAACGGCGTTTTGCGGTCAAATGATTGTTTCAGCCCTTGTTAGCCAATTTTCAAGACCTGTCACCTAGCTTTTCTGTCGGGTGAGTTGTGTAGCTTTAGAGGCAAGTGTTCAGTCATGACCAATGACATGTGGTCCGATGCGGTCCAGAAAATTTCTAAATCCGAAAAAATCAGCGCCGACGACGTCCTGACGCTGCGCCGCGAAGTGTTTGCGGACGGTGTGGTGAGCGATATGGAAGCCGAAGGGGTGTTCCATCTGAATGACACCTGTGCGGACCAGTGCGGGGAGTGGCACGCTTATTTCGTCGAGGCGCTGAGTGACTATATCGTCGTGCAGGCCGAACCTCGGGGCTATGTATCGGAAAGCAATGCGTCCTGGGTCATGAAGCGTGTGGAGCGCGACGGGCACATCGAGACGCAAAGCGAACTTGAACTCTTGATGAAGATCCTCGACAAGGCGAAGTCGAGCTCGGAGAATCTTGTCGCCTTCGTGCTGAACGAAGTTAAACGCGGGGTGCTTGAGGGCGAGGGACCGGTTGGCGCCGGCCGCGAGCTTGCACCTGGTGTTATCGGCGAGGCGGAAGTCGAGATGTTGCGCCGAGTGCTCTACGCGTTCGGTGGCGATGGCAACATTGCGGTGTCGAGGGCGGAGGCTGAGGTGCTGTTCGACCTCAACGATGCCACGAGCGAGGCAGACAATCACGCCTCATGGTCGGATCTCTTCGTCAAGGCGGTGGCGAACTTCCTGATGGCGGCTTCGGGATATGTCGTGCCGGCGCGTGAGGAGGCTCTGCGCCGCGAGGACTGGCTGGAGGAACGCGATACGGTTGCCGGTTTCATGGGCAAAATGATGGCCAGCAGTCTGCGCGGTATTCTGCATGCCTACAAACGCGACGAGGATATGGAACGCTACGCGCGGCTGTTCGGGCGCGAAAACATGATCCTCGAGTCGGAGAAGATTTCCGCGCTGGAGGCCGACTGGCTGGCGCACCGCATCGGCCGGGACGGCGCCATGCACGAGAATGAAAAGGCTCTGCTGGAGTTCATTCGTGACGAATCGCCCGATATTCATCCGACATTGCAGTCGCTGATCGACCGCGCCGCCTGACCGGTTTACGGCTGACTACTGGGCGGCAACTGCCGCTTCTTCCGGAACTTCGGCGTTTAGCGGCGCGAACACCGACATGTCGCGCTGCACGCCGCGCAACCCGAACTCGCCGATCGGGCGCCACTGCGACTTTTCGCATGTGGCGTCGGCGAAGTGACTGCTCACAAGCAGCGGCTCTTTCAACTGACTGGTGAGGCTCTCAAGCCGCACCACTTCATTTACGGCGGAGCCGAAGGCGGAAAATGTGAGCCGTTCGGGCACGCCGACATTTCCAAACATCACTTCGCCGCGGTGTAGTGCAATGCCGTACGCCAGCTCATCGCGGCCACTTTCGGTGCGCTCTGCGTTAATGTCGCTCATGCGCTTGAATGAGTTGCGGGCCGCTTCAATTGCCCGGCCGCAGGATTTCATTGCACCCTTGGTGTTCTGTTTTGCGGGAAAGATCGCGAGGAGCCCGTCGCCAATGAAACTCAGGATTTCGCCGCCGGCTTCCACGACAGCACCACCGGTTGCGTCGAAGTAGGCGTTCAGCGCATCGATGTAGTCCTGGCTTGGCAGGGTATCCGCCATCATCGTCGAGCCGCGTAAGTCGCTGTACCAGATGGCGGCTTCGATGGCTTCACCATCGCCGCGATGGATTTGGCCGTTGAGCACACGGTTGCCGGCGTTGGTGCCGACGTAAGTGCCAAGCACATTCTTCGTCAGTTGCGCGCGCACGGCCATCTTGCAGGCCACCGCGAGCCGGTCCTGAATGCGCAACAGAGCATCGATTTCCTCATCGGTGAAGCCGCTCTCTTGATCTGTGGCCCAGGAGCCAAGCATTCCACTCCGTGTTCCGGGAGAAAACGATGCAACGAAGGCGAGGTAATCGGTGGCGCCCTCCTGGCGAAGGTCATCGAACACCGGGAAGTGGACACCGCGCTCGGTGTCGAGCCGGACGCGCAGATATTCCAGATTGCGGTCGCGCATGTAAGCGTGCGGGCTGGTGTTGTATTGCGTCGTCACGGAGTCCGGCGTGTGTGCATACCCCTGAACCGCAACGCCTTTGCCGCGGTTCCAGGTAAACCCCATTGCGGCATAAAGGGGATGCAACACGGAAAATACGAAATAGCCGCGGTAAAGCGGGATGCCGGCGGCATGCAGTCGTTCGCAGCATCCCATGACAACGGTTTCGAGGTCGGTGTCGTGGAGCGC
Organism: Hyphomicrobiales bacterium; assembly: GCA_021775755.1. Taxonomy (GTDB): domain Bacteria; phylum Pseudomonadota; class Alphaproteobacteria; order Rhizobiales; family JAJFHB01; genus JAJFHE01. The sequence continues at coordinate 35,487 of JAJFHE010000050.1, forward strand.
CTGCGACATGAGCCAGTTGGCGACCTGATTGATCAGCGTGGTTGACGCGTGGGACATCTGATTTTGTCTTTCCGGGCTGCAGCACCCCTAAATATAGGGTTCGTGTGCCCGAGATCAATCGAAAGGCCGATGCGGCCTCGGGCAGGGCCCGCCAATTCGATAGGCTCGAATGGCAGCATCGAGCCGATTCAAGACCTTGGATTATGACTGTACACCGTGAGTCACGGCCCAGTGCTGCCGTTGGGCTGTCTCCTTTCCAACGGCAGCTAAGCACCCCAATATCGGCCGTTCGAAGCGACTATCGATCAAGCCAAAAGCAGTCATCTCTCTAGTCGCACCCGAAGGCGACGCGCCGCGAAATAAATTTCGCCTATAAGCCGAGTTTCGCCTCGATCACGGCTCGATCTTCATCGCTGATATCGCCAGTTCGTTCGGGTTTCTCAGCGATTTGCCACAGACGTTCACGCAATGCCTCGAACTCCCAAAGCGCGAGCCAGACTTTCGGCCAATCTAGCCGTCGTCCGGCACCCGATAACCAGGCACCTGCAGCATTGCCCAGCCTTTTCTGGTCATCACGGCTTTCGCCCGCAGGCCACACCGCCAACCACACCTTGCTCCAGCGCGGATGCTCTGGCGCGACCCGGCCCAGCCAATCGCACGCCACCGCTCTCAGCGCCGCCTGATCGACCTGCACAGCCGTTCGGTTTTGCCAGAGTTCCTGCCAGACGGAATGCCAGCCGCCTTGCTGCCAATCCAGCTGTTCAAGCCAGTTCAGAGCTTCGCTGGCCAGCGCGTCCTTGTTAGATCCCTCCTCTTGCCAACGCGCCAGCCAGCCATCCTTCCACTGATAATCCTGGTAAGCCGCTGTTAGGGCAAGCGGCCCAGGGGGTGATCGCCCGCCGCTGAGGCATTTCTTGATATCGTCCGTTTGTACGGGTGTTTTTTCGACAAGCAATCTGTTGGCCTGCCTCACCAACGTTGCTGTGTCACCAATGCCTGCATTCCAAATCGTGCGCCAAACAGGCGGCCATGAACTGGGCGGAACCGCTTCGCCATTAAGATAGGTCATTCCGATGGTTGCCAGCCAGTTGCGATCAGCCTTTGCGCTTAAGGCAAACCAGAGACCCCGCCAGACAAATCCCCAACCAGCATTTCCAGAGTCAGCGGCCTGAATCCAGCTTCGGCCAATCTGCAGACGCTGTTCTTCCGGCTCACTGCCTTGGGCGGTCTTGCAATCCAACCAAACAAACCTCCAACTCGGATGTTCGCCCTGCTCTTTGAGCCATGAATGGACGATGCCGCGCAATTCAGGATCCGCGGAGTTTGCCTCGAACAATTTTCCCCAGACAAAACTCCAACTCGGATGTTCGCCTTGCTCTTTGAGCCAGGAATGGACGATGCCGGGCAATTCAGGATCCGCGGAGTTTGCCTCGAACAATTTTTCCCAGACAAAACTCCACCACCGATGTTCGCCTTGCTCTTTGAGCCATGAATGGACGATGCCGCGCAATTCAGGATCCGCGGAGTTTGCCTCCCAAGACTTTATCCAAATGTAAGTCCAAGTCGGATGCGTGGGTTTCTTGCGAAGCCACTCCATGCCCAAATCCAGAAGTCGCTGTCGCACGGTTCCCGGATCGGCCGACGCCGCCTCCCAGATATAGGTCCATGATCCGTGATCGAAGCTGATGTGCTCGAGCCATTGTGCCGCTGCAACGCGCAGTCGCTCGTTTCGCTTTTCGCCTGACTGCCAGAGCTTTGACCAGATATGCGTCCATGAAATCTGTATGTCAGGGTCAAGCAGCATCCCCAGCGCCGATTCCCGTAGATATTCATCATCTCCACCGGCACGATCCCAGAGATGTTCCCAGATTCGATCCCATCCGCCTCTGTGGATGGACTGATCTTTTAGCCAATCACGGCCGGTAGTCTCCAGCCGCGCAGGATTGGCCTTGGCCCGATCAAGAGCTTCCCAGGCGTAACTCCAGGATTGAAGATCAGGAAATTCGTCAATTATTCGCCATGCTGCCGCCAGCAGCTTGGGATCTTGCGGCCAGCGCTTCAATGCAGATTGGACAATTCTGGTTGTGTTGCGTCTTTTGTCCTCGGTCTGATCGATCCAGAGATGCGTAACCGACTTTCTGAGTCCATCTTCCTCCGCAACGTCAGATGACAATATTGCGACAACGATAGGTCGCGACCTTTCGGCGTCGCCGCAAACTTGGTTGCAGACTTCGCCGTGAATATCGGCCAATCGGCCCTTGTACAGATAGTTTGCTGCGACCGGGTGCCATTCGATCCAAACCGGCATGCGTAGAAGGAGGCCTTGAACAACCGTAAGGCCCCGTTCAAAATCAGGAAACGCATTAATCAGCGTATGACAGGAAAGCCTTAGTCCTGTCGCATGCCCGTGAGCCACCGAGACGGCATCGGCAATCAGATCGAGCGGTAAAGGCGTCAGATTGAGCTTCAGCTTTGCGTTGAGGTTGGCCCACACGGGCAGATCCGAAAGCGGCAAGGCACTGTCTGCAAACTTGCTCGTGTATAGCTCTGGCAGAATCTCTTGCAGTGCGCGTTCGATGGACTGAAAGCGCTGCCCAAGATCGCGTGTTTCTGCATCATCATCCATGTTGCGGGACCGGCTAAGGTTCGCAATTGCCCAAAGGGGGGCAAACTTCTCAGAAAGTCCTTCGCCATGTTCCAGGGCAGCAGTGACCCCTTGCTGCAGATGGGACTTGCGATACCTCCAGTCACGCTCTTCCCCGAACCAGCTGATATAGATGGCGTTGGCGATATGCGGATGGGCGATCCGGTAACCTGAACCATCCTCTTCAAAGACGAAATGTTTCTCTGTCTCATGCAGCTGGTCGAATGCGCCGCCCAACGCCGGATCAGCATCCATTGCTGCGTTGACCGCGCCCGAGGGATACAGCGCATAGATGCGGTTAAGCGCCAATATCGCCGCCACCAGATCGAACAGGCGACCATCCGGCATCAACCCCATTAACCGAGTGCGAAAATTGCGGGCAAATTCGCCTATCGGCGTCCCGGTCGCCCATTCAAAAAACAGCTGCACCAACAGGACGTCAGCATCATCGCCCACAGCCAGATCTTGGCGCCCGGTCCGCCTTCGATACCAGATGCGCAGCTCTTCAATGTCCTCGCGCGATTCAATGGCAAGGGGCCATCCTTTCACACGGACTTGCGAGCTCAGGCGCTCTTGAAATGTGCGCAGCTGTTCGGTCGGGCCACAGAAGAAGAACGAGGGGCGGGGGGCTTCCGAATCAGAAGGGAAAATGTCTGATAGCTCGGCCTCGGCCTCTACCAACGCATCGCGCGTTGCTTCCTGGCGTTCGACGCTGAACGGGTCATCTGCCGCAAAGATCACTTCGCGGCCTTCGTCAAAAAAAGGTCTGGCCCAGGTTGCCGCATCGGCCAGTTTGTGCGCCCGACTACCAAGCCAGATGATCGTCTGCGCGTCATTGGCTTTGTGGAGTTCAGTCAGCAGGTGGAGCAAGGCCACGCTCTTCCCAGATCCAGAGCGGCCCGAAATCCAGAAAACTTCCAGCAATTCGCGATTGCTTTGGTCTCGATCGGCTAGCCACTTCTCTGCGTCGTGATGAATCCTCTGATAGATCTTGCGCGATGCAAACCGTCCTGCACGCAGGTCGCTTGTCTTGGGAATCTGCCCTATCAGTACCGCATCTTCATTATCGGCCTGTTCAATGGTTTCCGGCGGATGATCCGTTTCTCCCCAGATGTGAAAGCGGTGATTGAGCTCTCGCCGCGAATGCCTGAAACCTGCAAGTTCGATTGCAATTGCCTCGCAGCTCTTACGCAATCCTGCCGGCGTTGGATCAAGCAGCAATTCTCCAAGCCAGGCCCTGATTTTCCCGAACGGATCGGAAACGATAAAGTCGGTAATTAGCCTCCTCGCTAGACGCAGCTCCGGTTCCGGCTCAACGCTGGCTTCGACCTTTGTCTTAAATGCCTCCAACTGGGCAGCGTCATGATCGTCGCTTGGACGCCATCTTTCGATTGCCGCCGATACGTCCGTTAGTTCAGACTGACGGGCAAGGATGCGGTAACGAAGCTGGGTGACAATGTCAGGCGTCTCTGCCAATGCTTTTGCATTGATCGCCCAAAGCTCGCGCAGCGCCGAGGACACGGCGGAAGAGCTCATGGTGGATTTCACTTGCGTGGCAATGATGCAGTGGTCGTCAACCGTTGTCAGGTCGGAAAGCGTTTCCAGAAACACCTTGGTGGGAGCAGTATCATGCGCCGATTTCTCCACCAGCGCGTCGAGCGAGACGAGAAACTGATAGAGAAAACCGGAAAGCGCAATCGTGCCACCCCGACCCGAAGGGGTATCAAGCCAGCTTTCACAAAGTCTCTTGAAGTCGCCCCAGTTCTCCAACTTTGCCTCACCCCGCCACATTAAGCTTAAAAATTATGATTTGAGAAGAGTTATCAAATAGCAATCATTATGACGTGCAAATCCCTGATTGTAACCCGTCAAAGGTCGAGCAGTTCAAGTACCACTCTTTCGTGAAAAAATGCGCGGCGAACGCAATTTGCGAAGCCAAAATGTCTGAGATGGCAGCTTTCCGGTTCTCTCATCCCAGCACCGGACAGTCCGGAAGCGGCCCCATTTCGGCCATTCATTCAAAGTGCAGCGAAAGTCGGCTCACCGCCCAACATTCCCGTTCAAGGTTCCAGAATGAATGTCTCAAACATCCGTATACTTACGGTTTGTCACCTTTTCGCTTCCAGCATGTCTAAAGCACTATTCAAGCAGTCAGGAGGCCCTGCCTATGTCAGATCACAGTTGGCCAAGCGAATCTCAGCTTGAAATCTTCCAGTAATGCAGAATGCCAGAGTGCTGATCCGCGATAGAGGCTATAACTGCGATGAATTTCGAGATGCGCTGAGAGTGCGCGAGATCGAAGCCTGCATTCCACCACGATCAAACCGTAGTACGCCAAGACAGAACTCCAAGACCTTCATACAAGCGGCGTTACAAGAGTGAGAAAATGTTTGCGTAGTTGAAGGACCGGCCGCGGATCGCAACCAGATATGAACGCTGCGCCCATACATTCATGTCGGCAATCCGCATCGACGTGATCGCCATTTTCTGGATCAAACATTGAACCCTGAGCCTAAACCGGGCGGGCGATCAGATCGTAGTCTTCCGCGCCCAGAACTTCGGCGCGAACGATGCTGCCCGGTTCGAGGTCGGCGCAATCGGGCAGGAACACATTGCCATCGATTTCCGGCGCATCCCATACGGACCGGCCGACCGCTTCATCGACATCTATGGCGTCGATGATCACGTCGATTTCGCGTCCGACCTTGTGCTGCATGATTTCAGTGGAGATTGTGGATTGAACCTGCATGAAGCGGTGCCAGCGCTCCTGCTTGACGTCGTCGGGGATGTGGCCGGCAATGGCGTTTGCCGGGGCGCCGTCAACGGGCTCGTACTGAAAGCATCCGATGCGTTCGAGCCGTGCCTCCTTCAGCCAATCGAGGAGGAATTCGAACTCTTCATCGGTTTCGCCGGGAAAGCCGACAATAAAGGTCGAGCGCACGGCAATATCCGGGCAGATATCGCGCCACGCGGAGAGGCGGTCGAGCATCTTCACCTGATTGGCGGGCCGGCGCATTTCCTTGAGCACGCGCGGGCTTGCGTGCTGCAGGGGAATGTCGAGATAGGGTAGGATCTTGCCTTCCGCCATGAGCGGGATGACATGGTCGACATGTGGGTAGGGATAGACGTAGTGCAGCCTGACCCAGACGCCGAGGCTGCCGAGTTCTTCGGCGAGATCCTTGAACCGTGCCGCAACGTCACGGCCACGCCAGGTGCTTGTCTCGTATTTCAGGTCTACGCCGTAAGCGCTCGTATCCTGCGAGATGACAAGCAATTCGCGCACTCCGGCTGCGACAAGGCGCTCCGCTTCGCTCAGAACGCTTGCGGCGGGACGGCTTGCGAGATCGCCGCGAAGCTGGGGAATAATGCAGAAACTGCAGCGGTTGCTGCAACCTTCCGAGATCTTCAGATAGGCATAGTGTCTGGGGGTGAGGCGCAGGCCCTCCGGCGGGACGAGGTCGGTGAAGGGGTCGTGTACCGGCGGCACAGCGTCGTGTACGGCTTCGACGACCGCCTCATACTGGTGCGGACCGGTGATGGCGAGAACCTTGGGATGCGCGTTCTTGATCGCGGCTTCGTCGTGGCCCATGCAGCCGGTCACGATAACGCGGCCGTTTTCGCGCACGGCTTCGCCGATGGCCTCGAGAGATTCGGTGCGTGCGCTGTCGAGAAACCCGCAGGTGTTGACGATGACAACGTCGGCACCGTCATAGTCGGGCGCGAACTGATAGCCCTCCGAGCGCAGTTGGCTCAGAATGCGTTCAGAATCGACCAGCGCCTTGGGACAGCCAAGGCTTACGAGCCCGACGGTTGGTGCGCGTTTGGGCATGTTGTCATCCAGATGAGGCGTTGAATGCGTGCTGTGTAGCCGATCGGGCTTCATTCGCCAACGCAAATCGCTGCATATCGCCTGGGCTGCGCGTCTGGCAATATCGAACAAACGATGAGAAAATTCGGTTAAGAGTGCGCCGAAGTGCTCATTGACATTTTTCCGGCAGCCCAGCAAACCCTAGGGTTCATTGGGCTGTACAGTGCGGGCGGGGTTGAGAGTTGTATGTTCGGTAAAATCTTGATCGCAAACCGGGGCGAAATCGCCTGCCGTGTCATCAAGACGGCGCGCAAAATGGGCATCAAGACGGTTGCGGTTTACTCGGATGCGGACGCCCAGGCGCTGCATGTATCGCAAGCCGACGAGGCGGTGCATATCGGTCCGCCGGCGGCGGCTGAATCTTATCTTGTAATCGACAAGATCGTTGAGGCCTGCCGGCAGACCGGCGCCGAGGCGGTGCATCCGGGCTATGGTTTTCTTTCCGAGAACGCGCAGTTTGCTAAGCGCCTGGAAAAAGAAGGCATCGCGTTTGTCGGGCCGAATGTGCGCGCCATTGAGGTGATGGGCGACAAGATCGCGTCCAAAAAATTCGCCAACGACGCCAAGGTGTCTACGGTACCGGGTTATCTCGGTGTCATCGAGACCGCCGATGAAGCGGTCAAGATTGCCGGGGAGATCGGATTCCCCGTTATGATCAAGGCATCGGCCGGCGGCGGCGGCAAGGGCATGCGCATCGCGCGCAGCCGCGATGACGTGGCGGAGGGTTTTGCCGCGTCGATGTCGGAAGCGCGTTCAAGCTTCGGCGATGACCGGGTTTTCATCGAGAAATTCGTGGAGAACCCGCGCCACATCGAAATCCAGGTTCTCGCCGACGGGCAGGGCGGCGCGATATATCTGGGCGAGCGGGAATGTTCCATTCAACGGCGCAACCAGAAGGTTATCGAGGAGGCTCCAAGCCCGTTTCTCGACGCCGAGACGCGCAAGGCCATGGGCGAACAGGCGGTTGCACTTGCAAAGGCGGTCGACTACCGCAGCGCCGGCACGGTGGAGTTCATCGTCGACACGGACCGGAACTTCTACTTTCTGGAAATGAATACGCGGCTTCAGGTCGAGCACCCGGTAACCGAACTCATTACCGGCGTCGATCTTGTGGAACAAATGCTCCGCGTGGCCGCCGGCGAGAAGCTCAAGCTCAAGCAAAAGGACATCGAACTCAACGGCTGGGCGATCGAGAGCCGTATCTACGCTGAAGATCCCTATCGCGGTTTTCTGCCCTCGACGGGACGGCTGGTGCGTTATCGCCCGCCCGCGGAAGGCACCGACAAGACGGGCCACACGGTGCGTAACGATACGGGCGTCTACGAGGGCGGCGAGATTTCGATCTACTACGACCCGATGATCGCAAAGCTCTGCACGCACGGCCCTGATCGCGATTCCGCTATTGAGCATATGGCGCGGGCTCTGGATGCCTTCTACATCGAAGGTATTCAGCACAATGTGCCGTTTCTGTCGGCCGTCATGCAGCATCCGCGCTGGATCGCAGGTAATCTCACCACCGGCTTTATCGACGAGGAGTTTCCAGATGGTTTCTCCGGCATCGAGGCGAGCGGCGCGGCACTGTCGGTACTAACGACCGTCGCCGCGGTCATGGATCACATGGAGAACATGCGCCGCCGCCGGATCACCGACCAGATGGGCGGCAACCCGGTGAAGTTTTCGGTGAAGCGTGTGGTGTCGCTCGACGGCGAACAGCACCCGGTCGAAATCAGCGAAGATGGCAGCGCGCTGCTGCGTGTTCTGCATCCAGGCGCCGGCGGCAAGGCCGCGGCGGATCTTGCGGTGCAATCGGACTGGCGGCCGGGAGACCCGGTGTGGCGCGGTCAGATCAACGGCCATGATGTGGCAGTGCAGGTGCGCCGGGTTTTGAACGGCTACCGCGTTGCCTATCGCGGCGTCGATGCGGAGGCGCATGTTTATACCCGGCGCGAGGCGGAGCTCGCCGCCCTGATGCCGGAAGTGGAAGTGGCCGACACGTCGAAGTTGCTGCTGTGCCCGATGCCGGGGCTCGTGGTGTCGATCGCGGTTGAGGAAGGCCAGGATGTAAAGGCCGGCGAAGCGCTTTGCATTGTCGAAGCTATGAAGATGGAAAACATCCTGCGCGCCGAGCGCGACAGTGTCGTGGCAAAGCTCAATTGCGCGCCCGGCGACAGCCTTGCCGTCGATGAAGTGATCATGGAATTCGAATAGCTGCCCGTGGTGGCCCGCTATGACCGGCGACGACTTCAAAACCATTCATGTTGTGATTGAAGGCCGGGTGCAGGGCGTGTGGTTTCGCGGCTGGACACGGCAACAGGCGCTTGCGCTTGGCCTTGGCGGATGGGTTGCCAACCGGCGTGACGGTTCGGTTGAGGCGGAGTTCGAAGGGCCGGCTGTTGCGGTCGACGATATGATTACCCAGTGCCGGCAAGGACCTCCCCATGCATCCGTCATCTCGGTAGAATCCACGGACGTGCCACGGCGCAATTTCCAAAGTTTTGAAGTTCGGCGATAGAGCGTTTCCGGTTTGGGCGGTACTGTTGATGGATGGCGGAATTGCGCATTCAATTTGAAGTGCCAACGGCTTGCGCTATCATCCGGCTACACGAACATTCCAGGGGCGCATCATGGCAAAACTTACATTCGACATCGACGTTCCAAAAAAGCCGCAGAAATTCCGCGCGAGATGGCATGCGGACGTCAAGGAAACCAAGGAGCGCTTCGTGATTGCCGAGACGGTGGGCTATACCGACGCGGACGGAAAGCACCGCGGGCTCTATCAGGACCGGGTGAAGAAGAAAATTCCGCAACTCCGTTATGACAGGGCGACGGCGGAGAAAAGTCTTGGCCTGTGGGCGCATTTCATCTGGCCGTCGGTGACGGCGGAAAGCGGGAACGGCCACCATCTCATCGTTAACACCTATGATCGCGCCCGGTTCACGTTCGGGTTCTACCAGCTTGCGGCGCATACGCCCGATGACAACCTGATCAAGCTGTTCCAGCGTCTCGTGGCGTTGCCGACCGCGGTGGATTATTTCCCCGATCTTTTGCTTTCAAATAAGCGCCTTCACCGCAAGGATGGCTCCAGCACATACTCGCTTGAGAAAGTCACCAAGGTGCACCGCCCGAACGGGAAGAAGGAAGATCAACTGGTCACCTTCATGACGTATCTCAATCCGGATACGCAAAAAGCCAACGCGCGCGAAGCCCTCAACGCGGCAAAGCTGATGCACTGGCTCGTGAACGATCCGGACGCCGAAACTGCTTCGGTCGAGGTGGCGTTCGAGATAATGCACGGCAAGATCAAGAGCTATGCATCGGCATACGGTCTGGCGGGCAAGGACCCGCGGCTGGCGATCTGGGTTTCCGACATCCGCCATCAGGGGCGTGGGGGTAGCACGAAAATCAAGGCGGCTCTGGCCAAGCCTACCGTGGAGAAACAGCTTAAAGCGTTGTCGAAAATCGACAAATACACGACCAAGTATCCCAAAGGGCAGTACAGGGCACGGCGCAAGGCGGTTCAGAAGTCGATTGACATTCTTACCGGCGAAAAGCGTTTCGATGGTGTTGTGCTGGGTGATGGCAAGCTGCCCCTGTGATGCCTGCGACATGACAGCGGTCTACCGTCTCTGCTGACGTTTCCTGTCATGAGCTGCCGGGCGATCAAGCGAGGACCGTGCTAGCATTTCCCCTATCGGGGCAAAGAGTATCGGCGATGCGTCTTGTCACCTGGAACTGCAGCATGGCGTTGCACCGCAAGATCGATGCGCTGCTGGCGCTCAAGCCCGACGTGGCGATTGTGTGCGAGTGCGCCAGCCCAGAGATACTTGCGGACCGGGGCAGCGTTTCGTGGATGGAGGCGGAGCCCGTGTGGATGGGCCGCAACCCGAACAAGGGGCTGGGGGTGTTCTCATTCAACGGCTATTCGGCGCGGCTTAATGACGACTTTCATCCAACTCTGCGCTATGTGGCGCCGGTGCGCATTGATGGGCCCGCGCGGTTCAATCTGCTTGCTGTCTGGGCACAGAACGCCAGCGGCGGCGTAACCCGAAAGCATCAAAGCGGCCCGCTGCGGCGCGCCCTGACAAAATACAAGGCGTTCCTCGAGGACGCGCCAACCGTCATTGCGGGCGATCTCAACAGCAATGCAATCTGGGACAAGCCCGGCTGGCGCATCAATCACATGACCAAGGTTTCGATCCTTGAAGAACGCGGCCTGCACAGCGCCTATCATCGGATCAGGGGTGAACGGCATGGCGAGGAAACGGTGCCGACGCACTACTGGCGCGACCGCCGGAAGGACGGCCCGACTTATCACCTCGACTATGTGTTCATGCCCGAGGCGTGGTTCGAGGTGGTTTCAGGCTTCAGTGTCGGCTCGTTCGAGGACTGGTGCGGCTCAGGCCTTAGCGATCACGTGCCGCTTGTGCTTGATGTCGAGCTGTGATGTCTGATGGGCCGGTAGTCCTTGCGCCTTTCGGGAACCGGCCGCCATGACCAGTCAACCAGAGCATCTGAACCTTCCAGATATCGTCGACGCGCCGAGAGCGCCTTACTCAAGCATCGTGCTCGATGGCCACTACGCTCACTTCGCCGGCGTTGTTGCGGCGGACTTCGCCGAGGGACGGGCGGTGCTCGGCGATGTCGCCGCGGAAACCGACGCGGTGATGACGGTCATCAAACGGCTGCTGGGTGAAATCGGCCTGGAGATGGGTCATGTCGTGCGTTGCGATGTTCACCTCGTCGACTTTACCGACATGGATGCGATGAATGCGGCTTATCGCACCTTTTTCGATGATGGCCGCTGCCCGGCGCGCACGTGCACGCAATCCGGTGCGCTTTATGGCGGCGCCAGGGTCGAGATTACCTGTACGGCATTTATGAGTTCATGACCTAAGGCGTAACGCCGGAGCGGCGGTAGCGGTAAACGCCATTCTTTTTGATCTGGTCGGTGAACAGGCCGGAACGAAGGATCGCCGACGGCACGCCGAAGGTGACGGGGAAAAGCCAGACTGCAAGCGTGCCCTGCGGCCTCAGAACCCGGTGCATTTCGGGCAGGAGCCGGTCGAGCGGCAAAGTCGGGTAGGGAACGACGCCGAACAGCAAAGCCGCATCGACACTTGCATCGTCGAGCCTCGTGTTCAGCGCGTCGCGTCTGATCACCTCCACGTTGGCGAGGCCGGCTTCGCGGAGCTTCTCCTTCACCCTGTCGACGAAGCCCGACATGGGATCCATGGCGATGAGATGCCCCGTCTCGCCGATCATGCGAGCTGTCGGCAGCGTAAAGAACCCCGTTCCGCAGCCCACTTCGAGAACCGTGTCTCCGGGCCTCAGTCCGGCACCTGCGAGTGTCTTTCGCGGATCAAAGAGCCAGTTCCGCAGGCGGCTTTCCATAGTCATGCCGCTCAGCTTGAAGATCAGGTTCGCGATCCGCGAGTTGCCCAGTTTTTCCGTGTCCAACTTCATTCCCGGTTCCATGCCGCCGGTGTCGGGTGTTTCGCCGCGCAGGCCCGGTGAAGGCGGCGCGACAAACTCAGTGCGCCTGCACCGGTCCGAACACATCCTCGAAGGCGCTCTTGAGCGCAATATCCAGGTCGGCCATCGTCACCGGCGCGCCGAGATCGACGAGGCTCGTGACACCATGTTCCGAAACGCCGCAAGGCACGATGCCCGAGAAGTGCTCAAGATTCGGCTCAAGGTTGATGCTCAGCCCGTGAAATGTCACCCAGCGGCGCAGGCGGATGCCAAGGGCGGCAATCTTGTCTTCGCGCGACGCTCCAAGCTCGGGGCGGCGCACCCAGACACCGACCCGGTCTTCGCGGATTTCGCCCGTTACATTGAACGCATCGAGTGTGTCGATGATCAGGCGCTCAAGCCCCGCCACGAAGAGGCGCACGTCCTGGCCGCGCTGGCGCAGATTGAGCATTACATAGGCGATGCGCTGCCCCGGCCCGTGATAGGTGTACTGGCCGCCGCGTCCGGTCGCGTGCACGGGAAAGCGGCCAGGCTCCAGGAGGTCCGCCGCATCGGCGCTGGTGCCGGCGGTGTAGAGCGGCGGATGCTCCAGCAGCCAGACGAGTTCGCGGGCACTCCCTTGCGCGATGGCTTCGGCGCGGTGCTCCATCTCTGCAACGGCGTGAACGTATTCCACGGGCGCTTCGGAAATGCGCCATTCGACCGGCGCCGGCGCGTGCAGTGCCTGCAGGCCGTTAAGCAATTGTTCACGAAGTTTAACCATGCGGTAACTAATCCCGTGTGAGGCTCACTTGCAGCGATTCAAACCGCTGGCAGCGCCGATGCAGTCCGCATCAAAGCTTTAACGCATTAGGGGAGCGTTCGTGAATAGCGTCGAAAATGTTTCCGTAGAACTCGTGGTCGTCCTGGGCCGCGCGCAGATGCCGATCCATCAGCTTTTGAAGATGGGCCGCGGTGCCGTGATCGAGCTTGAGACCGATGACAACGAAGAAGTCCAGCTGATCGCCAACAATGTGCCGGTCGCCAAAGGGCAGGTGGTGATGTCGGGCGAGAAGATCGCCATCAACATCACGCGCAAACTGTCGCGCGCGGAGGTGACGGCGGCGACGCAGTAGCCGCGCAACCCAGCAGATTTATTGTTTTCATGGCGTGCCGCTCAGGCCTTGTTCTTGGGCGCGCGATTTGTTACATGCACATCCACATCACGGCAGTGCGGTCGTGGCGGAATTGGTAGACGCGCAGCGTTGAGGTCGCTGTGGGGTAACACCCGTGGAAGTTCGAGTCTTCTCGACCGCACCATTTGTAAACACATGCAGAGAGTTTCGGTGGAGCAGGGCGATAGCCCAGGGGCTCTGGCGGCTTCAGTCGGCTGTGGTTTGCGCCGGTCCAAGAGCGCTGCCGCGTCCTCAAACTCTAAAATCCGCAGTCCTCGGGCAGGATTTCAATGCTCTGCGTTGTCCCGTCATTGGCGCGCCAGACCAGGACAATCTTCTTGACGGCCCCGGTAAGCCAATCCCTGAATTCTTCGCAAGACTCCAAAGTTCCCTCCTTGGCGAGTGTCGTGTCGAATGTTTCGGAGTTGAGCGTTGGGTAGTCGAACCCATAGACGTATGTGAGCGATTGTTCAGAGCGGTTGGTTTCCATCCGATCCAAAGTCAGACCTTGTTCAATTTCGACCGGCAGCCCCAGATTTTCGATAGCGACGCTGGATTCGATATCGCTAAATGACAGGGATTGCAGTCCGACGACTACTGCGGCCGAATAGAGGGCTCTTAGTATGCCCAGGCCCGCGATTATCGTGGCAATCCACCCCCAGAAACCGCGCTCGCGGTTGTAGGTCGACGCGTTTATGATGGCCACACTTACGAACACGGCCCACAGTATCGACAAGACTGCGGAGCCATACGTCAGAAGATTGTAAATTGCTGCGTTGTGTACAAATTTCGCCGAAACGGCTACCGCGGAATAAGCGATGACCATGACGACAAGGCTGCCCACTACGCCCCACAGCCAGTAGGTCACGGCGAGGCCGTATGTGCCGAAAAGTACGTTTCGGATAGCTTGCATGATGAGCACCGTCCTTCCGCTGACAATTGTCAGGCTGTGTGCCGGGTCACCATGATGCCCGCAGGGAGCGGTTTGCGCAATCCGGCCGTACCGGTTGAGAGGGGGGACTACTGCGGCCGCAGGCCGATGCGCGACATGTCGGGCGACCACCAGATACTGGTGACCGGTCCATAGAAGTTTTCGCGCGGTACGAAGCCAACGGCGCGTAAGACGCGGCTGTCCTGGGAATTGTCGCGGTTGTCTCCCAATGCGAAGTAGTGGCCCTGCGGCACGATAAACTCTTCCGTGTTGTCGAGGGGCGTGGTTCCTTCGTCGGCAACAAGATGAGTGTGGCCACCTGGAAGCGTTTCACGCTGAAGTTCAGCGGAAAAGGTAAAGTGTCGGCCAGGCGTGTTGTGCTCGAATGTTCCCATGTTGTCCAACTGAACGGGGCTCCGATCGATATGCAGGACGCCGGAAGTCATCTGAATGCGCTCGCCGGGTAGTCCGACCACGCGTCCGACATAAAAGATGGAATGATCTCGTGGCAGGCGGTAGATGGCGATGTCGCCGCGCTCAGGGACGCTTTGCGTATAGGCGATTGTGTCGGCCAGGACATAATCCCCAACGAGTAGGGTCGGCATGTTGTTTCCGGATGCAATCGAAAACGAACTCACGGCGTATTCGGTTCGCCCCAGAGAACCCATGACTATTGCCACTATAAAAAATGCCGAGACACCCGGCAGCGCGTAGACCCACCAGCGATTCCACTCCTTGAGCTGATAGGGTTTTGATTTCAACGCGATGCGAATGCAATCGACTATGGTGATGAGCACAACACCCAGCTGCGCTGCAAGCGAGCCAAGAAGTTGAAAGGCGTCGCCGAACCATCCCCAAAGTCCATGATAGAGGGCGATAACAGAGGCGCAGTTGAAGGCAAACAGGGCGGCAAAGCGAAAGGGGCGGCCGACATAAAGGTATCCCGCGCCGGATAGCAGTTGCAGTACTGCGGCAAGCCACCAGCGCCGGGGCCTGGTGGGCAGGGATTCCGGGCCCGATGATCCGTGCGGGTGGTTCATGTCTCTTCAATCGATGAACAACGGTTATCGCAACTTTATATAGAATATATTTAGTAAAGCAAGCACGGGTTGTTCATTGCCGTTGCACGCAATGAAAGGTGCAGGTTGCGAGTTTTCTCCGCTGCATCGGGACCCCGCCGGTCACGATGGCGGGGTCCGTCAGCGTTTCCGAGAGGTCAGCACAAAACGGGTACCGGGGGCATGGCCCGCTTCGGGGCTGCCGGCTTCGGAAAGAGCGGAGTGGAGTGCACAAGGCGCCGGTTTGGACGGTGCAGGTGTCGCGGGATCGTCGGGGGTGGGAGCATTGGCAGGTTTGGGCGTTGGATGCCGTGTTGGGTGGTTACGATTCCCACCAATTTATAGCGGTAATAATACCGTGTCAAACCGCTCAAGAGGTAAGAGTACCGCAATACTTGTTATCATCCTTGCGGTTAAAGTTGGCGCAATCGCGACAGCCGGCAGGCATGATTAGGACAATAAGAGCTTGAGCGACGGTGCTTGGAGGGGGGCACCCCGATGGTCGATCCTCTGCGAACGGTGAAAGCTGCAGCGGCAATGCTGGAGGCTGCGGAGAACCTTGGCCTCAGCCTTCGGGTCGGGTTCGATTTTGCCGAGTTCGAAGCCATAAAGCGGATGGCCCGCGACGAGGCGATTACGCCGTTCTTCGATCCGGCGATCAATGATTTCACGCCTGAAAATGCGTTCTGGGTCGCCGGTACGAGCGACGGGCTGACCGTCTATCTGCAGGCGTTCCGCCTCGACATTGTCGACCGCGATTTTTCGCAGTGGTTCGCCAGCTGGATGATCGGCTTGTATGGCCGGGCCGGGCAGTTGTTGAAGATGACGCGGACCGTGCCCATAGCCACAAAGAGAGAGCGGGGCTTGCGGGGGCGTGTTGTCTATACAGGAGAGTTGTGGGTTTCACAGAAGGCCCCTCGTAAAACTACCGCAGCGGTCCTTGAGACCGTTGGGCAGTTTAGTGAGATATTGGCCTATTTGCACTTTTCGCCCGGAGCGATTTGGGCGCTTGCTGACTTTCAGAGAGTTATTAAGGGGGGCACGATCAAGGCCGGCTTTGCGTATGCCGACTATGGCTTTGTGGAGTGGGAACGCCCAACTGGTGAAGTCTACAAGGAGTGCCTGCTCATTGCCTTGAAGGATGAGGTTGAAGCGGTAATCCAACGCACTACGTTGTAAATGCTACGGGACCCTGTCGCTTCTCGAGGCAAAGACTTGCAACTGCTTCGAACCTCCCAACATCCTCCGGCCAAATTACCCTGTCGTAACAGAGCCAGACGGGTTCGTTTTCTTCAGGGTACACATGGAACATGACCCGGTCGAAGTGGGGTCTGCCCTGTTCCTGCACGTCATAGTAGGCGCGGGCCGAGGATTCCAAATCCGACGCATCGGCGAATTGAAACAACCGATCAGACTTTGATCGCTTCAACCACTCTGGCCCAAACGTCTTTGCCATCAATGAGTTTTTGCCACACGACAGGATTGGAAGACCGTCGCCGATCGCGAATCTCACGGTTTGTAATTCCAATCGTGGATGCAGTTTTATCGCGTTGAAAAAAACTTCTTCCGAGTCCCCCACGGGCTGAGTGAAAAATGTAGAAAGTGGTTGGACATCTATCAGGTCTGCAGCCTGAACTATCCGGACTCGGGCGGCGTTCGGGGTGCTGTGTATCTCGCGCAACCAGCCCTGAACGAAAAACTCCAGGTGATAGGGCGCGGGCAGGGTCGGCAGAATGTCGATCAGCCGGTAGATAGAGCGATCTGGCGCGAACGCTGGATCCCATTTGATTTTCGTGCCATGCGGCGTCCTCGCTACTTCGACCAGCGCAAAATGACGGAAGGCGAGGTCGAGGCTGTCGAAGCTGAAGCCGCGAAGAGAAGTGATGTCCTGTCCGTTGTCGACAAACATTACCGATGCCCCGTCACATTGCTTTTTTGACAATGTTGAGAAGCAGTTCGTGCAGTTTACGGGCACGGGAGCGATTGTGGAACAACTGCCGCGGGTCAATGTCGAGCGCCACGGCCATGGCGATGACATAGCCGAAGCGCCGCTGCGTTTCGCCGCCTTCGATGGAGTGCACGAGGTCCACGTCAAGTCCGATCTGCATTGCAAGTTCTTCCGCGCTCAAGCCGGTCTCGATCCGGCGTTCCTTCAACCGCGTGCCAACCCATCCGTAATTCGTCATTGCCGCCCCCGGCGCCGTTTCATCCGTCGTTTTGAGTTTCGAAGCTTTTCAACTTCTTGATGGTCTTGAGATCGCTCATGAGTTCGCGCGCCACATCGGCCCCGGGTTTGAGTACACGATTGGCGCAGGCGATGGAGATTGCCTTGATTTCGTCATCCGACATCGTGAACTCGTCCGCCGGCATGTCCTGCGCGATGGTGTGCAGGATGTAGCGTACGGAATTGAAAACGTTTTGAAACTCAGGATCGTTGCGGATGTCGGCGCCGGTGCCGCGAAGGCGCACCTGATCCTGCTCGCCGAGAAGGTAGGCGACATCGCACTCGAGTGCCTTTGCCAGTTTCACAAGCGTCACCCCCTGCGGGCTACGGGAAATGCCGCGGAAGATGTTGCGAATGGTGTCGCGGTGCATCCCGGCATCGAGCGCGGCGCGCGTCATATTGGTGCCAAGGGCGTCGAGGCGGCTTGAAATCCGCTCTTTCAGAATGTCGTTCGGTGCTTGCATCGCGGGAAAGTCCGGTCAAATTCGTGCCGCGACCGAAAGTATTCCGACCGGGCAGCGGTATGATAACCGCCTCCCGAAGGGAGTGCAACTTGCACTAGCGCACCGGAAACGAGCAGGTGAGGGCGCCCTCGTGAACCCAGCAATTGCTTACGACTCCGGATACGCGGTCAATCCGGAAGATGCCTTTTTCGTCCGGCTTGTTGGAGGCCACTAGGCCATATCGGCCGGGCGTCTGGGGACCGGCGAGACCGGCACCGTTGAGACACTCGGTGTGGGTGCCATTGAACCAGCATACCGCCATGGCGCCGGTTCTGACGTCGACGCGGTAAACGCGGTTACTGGTGGTCGCTGGCGGTGCAAGGAATTCAAATGCCCCCTCCTGCGCGGCTGCATCGCCGGCGCCCAGGGCGAGGCCAACAACCATGAGCAGTCCCGCCAGAGCCGGGCGCAACAGGTGTGTGGCCGGAAAGTGATCTAGCTGGTTCATGTTTATTGCCCCCGGTCTCTGCGCCATTGAGGTTTCAGGCGTGCGGTATGGCGATTGCGTAACGGTTTGATGACAATGGCGGTGATGTCAACCGCCAGAGCCTGCAAAATTGCCAATGGGGACCCAGGCAGGGCGGTTAGCGGTTTGCCGGCCGGGGCGGATTGCCTATAAGTCATGGCATGGACGACGTCATCGACAAAATCGAAGTGCATGACGAGGAGGGCGACCTCAGTACTGATTTCGTGCGCGCGGTCAAAGTTGCGACCGAAGCGGGCGATGCAGAAAAGTTGCGTGGTCTGACCGCCGATCTGCATGAAGCCGATTATGCGGACCTCCTGGAACTGTTGCGCTCAGACGACCGCGCGCAGCTCGTCCTGCTGCTCGACCGCGATCTGAACTACGGGGCGCTGCCGGAACTCGATGAAACGGTGCGCGATGAGATCATCGAGGCGCTGCCAAACGAAACGGTCGCGGAAGCCGTTGTCGAGCTCGAATCGGACGACGGCGCATATCTTCTCGAAAATCTCGACCCGGCGGAAAAGGAAGATGTTCTTGCCAAGGTTCCGCTCGGCGACCGCCTCGCGGTCGAGCGCAGCCTGCAATACGAGGAAGATACGGCCGGGCGCTTGATGCGCACCGAACTCGTCGCCGTGCCGCCGTTCTGGAACGTCGGCCATGCCATCGACTACATGCGCACGACGGACAATCTGCCGGATAACTTTGCCGAAATTTTCGTTGTCGATCCGAACTTCCACCTCGTCGGTACCATTCAAGCGAGCCATATACTGCGCACTGCACGCGCCACCGCCATTGAGGAACTGATGGATGTGGAGCAGACCATATTCAAGGTTACGGACGAACAGGAAGACGTTGCCTACAAGTTCGAACAGTACAATCTTGTGTCGGCGGCGGTGGTCGACGAGAGCGAACGGCTGGCGGGTGTGATCACCATTGATGACATTGTCGATGTCATTCAGGAAGAAGTCGAAGAGGATATCCACCGTCTTGGCGGCGTCGGCGATGAAGAACTGACCGACAGCGTGTGGCGCACGGCGCGCAACCGTTTTACCTGGCTGCTGGTCAATCTGGCGACCGCGGTGATGGCGTCACTGGTGATCAGCCTGTTCGATGCAACGCTTGAGCAGATGGTGGCGCTTGCCATTCTCATGCCGATCGTCGCGTCGATGGGCGGGAACGCGGGAACGCAAACCATGACGGTTGCCGTCCGTTCGCTCGCAACCCGCGACCTCGGGGCGTTCAATGCGTTTCGGGTGGTGTCGCGCGAAGCGCTCGTCGGCTTCTTCAACGGTGCAATCTTTGCCGTCATTATGGGCGTGGTCGCCTACCTGTGGTTCGGCAGCGAGCAGCTCGGAATCGTCATCGGCGTCGCGATGGTCGTCAATATGGCGATTGCCGCTGTTTCGGGGATTCTTATTCCCCTCACCCTCGACCGGCTCGATATCGACCCGGCCATCGCCTCGACCGTATTCGTGACGACGGTGACGGATGTCGTCGGGTTCTTCGCATTTCTGGGGCTTGCGGCGATCTGGTTGCTGTAGGAAAGCACTGGAACCACCTGAACGGTGTTTTCAAGACGCTTCACGGCACCTGTACAGGCGGAGACATGCTGGTAGTCTCGCGAAGGCCGTTGAAACATATGACCGGGTGCTCCCATGCCGTCGCGCAAACCGAACGTTATCCTGATATTCTCCGACAATCATCCAGCCGACATGATGGGCTGTTCCGGCAATGCTGAAGTCCAGACGCCGCATCTCGATCGCCTGGCGGCGGGCGCGGTCCGGTTTTCCAATGCGTTTTGTCCGAACGCGATGTGTTCGCCCTGCCGTGCATCGGTGCTCACCGGCCTCATGCCCTCGCAGCACGGTATCCACACGTGGCTCGACGATGACGTGGTGGCGGAATGGCCCGATGAGTGGAACGCAATCGGGGAGTTCGACGCGTTGCCCGAACGCCTCGCGCGTCTGGGGTACGATACGGCGTTGATCGGCAAGTATCATCTGGGTATCGCCGATGCACCGCAGAACGGTTTTCGCGAGTGGGTGACCCTGCAGATCGGTCATGTCCTGTCGTTTTACGACAACGATATGATCGATAATGGAGAGCGCTACCGGTACTCGGGACACTCGGTCGACTTTTTTACCGAAAAGGCCCTCGATTATCTCGCCAGACGGGGGAGGGAACCGGAGAAGCCATTCTTCCTGTTTCTCACCTATCCCGCACCATATGGGCATTGGCCTTCGATCCAGGGCGAGCCGACAAATCGCCATGCCGATACATACAAGGGCATGGCGATGCATTCAGTGCCGCGCGAAGGCATATCCAAGAACCTGATTGACTGGATGTTCGTGCGTCATGACAAGATGCCGAAGGATGATCCGGGTTTCTATCGAGATGTCGCCCGCATCCCCAACGATCTGCCGACGCTGCGGAACTACTATTCCCAGATGAGTATGGTCGATGAAGGCGTTGGCCAGGTTTTGGGCGCACTGGAGCGCGAAGGGTTGAGCGACGACACGCTGGTGATTTACACATCCGACCACGGCATGTCGCTCGGTCAGCACGGTTTCTGGGGCCACGGCGAAGATACCTGGCCGTCCAACACGCATCGCGAAGCGCACCACATCCCGCTCATCGTCAAGCCTCCCGTGAGTGAAGCACGCGCAAATGTCGAACCTTCCCTTGTCGGTACCACTGACATCTTTGCAACCATTCTCGATTATGCTGGCGCCGACCTGCCACCGCCCGCGGAAAGCCGGTCGCGAAGCTTGCGCGCGCTGCTGGCGGGGGAACCAACCGAATGGGAAGATGCCGTGTTCATGGAACAGGAGGAGACGCGCGCGATCAGGACGTCAAAATGGCTGCTCATGCGCCGCTTTGCGCCGACCGGGTACGATTTTCATGACGAACTGTACGATCTTGAAACCGACCCTGACGAACGCAATAACCTGATAGACGAACCGGCATGCGCGGCAGTTGTCGCGGAACTATCCGACCGTATCGACAGCTTCTTCTCGCGCTACGCAAATCCAAAATGGGACCTGTGGCACGGCGGAACGGCCAAATCCAACTCTACGCGCCCGTTTCTATGGAAAGAGGCGTGGGGCAAAGACTGGGCACCGGATTATTAGAGCTTATTTGGTAAATTCGGAGCCACTTTGACCTGGTTTGCTGATCCGGTGGGTTGAAGGAGCGCGCCGTGGCCTACCCGGCAGCCTGTTCGACAAACCGGCCCGAGAACACCGACTGGTCCGCCTGACCTCGGCACCCGCGATCATCATGCCCACCGTCGGTTCAATTGGCGGTAACGCGGAACCGCGGGCGTTGATTGCCGCCGTGGTCTAGACCGTTTCCATATGAACGAGAAACGGTCTAGCGGTTATCTCCAGCCTTGCTGCCGGCACCTGCCTGCTGCTCCTCAAGGGTGGGCGCAACAGCACCGGCAATCGCCTTTTTCTCCTCATCGGAAAGCTCACGGCTATCGGTTTCTTCCGCCAGGCGTACCGTCACCATGCGGTGGGCGAATTTGATGTCCTCGCGGCGGAAAAGTTCCTGGATGCGATTATAGATCTGCCGTTTGAGATAGAACTGGTCGCCCGGCCGCGTCATAAACTTGAACCGCAGGACCATTGCGGAATCTTCCATGGAATTGACACCCTGCGATTTCAACGGTTGCAGGAACATCGGTCCCAGTTCCTCATCGAGCAGCAGTTCCTTGCCCAGCTTCTTGATCAGGCGGCGCACCTTGTCGACATCGGTGTCGTAGGGCACACGCACCTTGAGCTTCATCATTGCCCAGTCGCGCGAGTAGTTGGTGAGATGATGGATCTCTCCAAACGGCACGGTATGCAGCGGCCCGTCATAGTGGCGCACCTGCATGGAGCGCACGGAGATGCGCTCAACGGTGCCCTGGATCTCACCGATCTCGATGTACTCGCCCTTGCGGAAGGCGTCGTCCATCAGGAAGAACGCTCCGGAGAAGATATCGCGGATGAGCGTCTGCGCACCGAAACCGATGGCAAGGCCGACCACACCGGCGCCGGCAAACAGCGGCGCGATATCGATGCCGAGCTGCGACAAGATGATCATGATGGTGAGGAGTGCGATGGCGATGAGGATGAAGTTGCGGAAGAGCGGCAGCAATGTGGCTATTCGGCTGACACCCACACCGGCGCCTTCTCCGCCAATTTCAGGCGCCTCAAGTCCGCCTTCTTCTTCCAGCCGCTGGCCGATTACAATTTTCACCGACTGAAACGCGACGTAGCCGATGATGGCGATGAATCCGATGTCCCACATCCGTGCAAACGGACCTGTCTCGCTTGTCAGGTCACCGCCCCAGGCGATTGCAATGCCTCCCATCGCGACGGCCGCCAAAGTGCACTCGGCCGCCTGTTTTGCAAGGTCTTCAAAGCTTCGGATGTTCCGCAACAAAGATCGGGGCCGCGAGGTTTCGATGTCATCCGATACCTGTGCGGCAGCCTCGGTGCCTGCATCTGCATCGGAGGACGCTTCACTCATTTCAGCATCACCGGCCTGTTCCAGATTGGTCTGGAAATCCGCCTGCGCTTCAAGTGTCGCAGCGCGGCGGTTGCGGGCGCCTTCGCGTTTGTAGAACCACCAGTCGATGAGCACAACGAACACGCTGTGCAGAGTCAATGTCGCCGCCAGTACAAGCAGCATGCCGGCGCTTGGGCCGACGGGATTGGCTGTGCCGAGGACAAGGCGGACGAGCGATGCCGCGCCGGCAATAACGAGATAGAGGCCGAGCAGGGTGTGCCAGGTTTCTGCAATCAGGCGTCGCGCTTTCGGTACCTGCTCACGTGTGTCTTCCGGTCCGGCGATGAGGCCGGCAACGATGTCGCGGGTTCTTGAGACGAGTGCCAAATGATAGACGACAATCATGAGGGACGATGCCATCAAAAGGAGAGTGTGTGATCGGATGTCGAGGCCGAGTGCTTCGAACCAAAAGCATGTTGCCACCGGCACACCGATGATCAAGGCGCTGCCCGTCAGCCACTTGAACAGATAGGCGGCTTCGCCGTCCGCCAGAGCCGGTATGCGGAACTCGCCAAGGTTCGGCGATATCCAAACGCGCCAGAACTCGATCATGATGCGTACCGCAAGCTGAGCCCCGACGAGCGTCAGAACGGTGATCTCGGTACGTTCATTGTCGGGCAGAAGAGCCGATGCCGCAGCAACAACCAGCGCCCCTAGAACCACAAAACCCAGTGAACGTGCCACAAAACGCAGCAGCAGGAATATGGTCTTGCCGCTGAAATCACGGGCGCCGTCCGGCCAGACACTGCGAAACCGCTTTTTCAACCACTCGCCATACAGGCGCTCGGGAACGATAGCGGCAAGTAAAAGTGCAACGACGACGGCCATGGCGATCAGGAGGTCGGTTGCTGAAGCGCTGGGGGCGGCCGGATTAAGAACGGCGGCAATGTCGGAGGAAATGTTCGGGACATGTACAAGGAGATCGCCCAGCCGTTCGCGGCCAACGGACAGGCTCTCGTTCAAGCTCTCGATAAGGGGCGTTTCCGATTTGTCGGTGGCCTCGGTTTCTCCCGATGGCGAAACGACAATGACGTCGACGCCCTGGGTGCGCGCCGTTTCAATCAGCGCTTCGAGTTCGGTCTGGGAGAGGCCGCCGGGTGCGGTGCTTGCGGCGCCTTTTGCGGTGCCGGAATATTGCACCATTGCGATGAGAAGCAAGGCGCAAATGACGGAAAGATGTCGTGTCATGCTGCTTGGGTCCGGCGTTGGAAATCCCACTTAGGATGTACTCAACGCAGCGGACGTTACACGAGCCGCGCCGACACTCATGCGTGTACGTACGAGCCTGCGATTATTGTTGTTTCTCTGAGCGGTGCAAGAAAAACCGGAAAGCGCGCAACCTGGGCGGATTGGCCGCAGCCGTTGCTTCGCGGATCAGTGATTAAAGCGTCGATACGACTTCGGGGGTGCCGGACAGATACTCAGTGTCGACATTGGCCTGTGGCCCGAAGGCGGCGACCACGGCGACAATGAATATGGCAAGCGTCCACGCCGCGATAACATCGCGCGGCGAAGAAAGCCGGTCTTCGGGCGTATATCCGTGTGTCATCGTTCAATCCTCTGTGGCGTCATATAGTTACTGAATTCCAAATTGGGAGGGATAAGCGCAGATTCGTGTGATCGGGATCACTTGGTGGCGACGCGCGCTCTAGTTTTTGCTGTCGCCGAACAGCACGCGCTGCCTGACATCGGCCTCTGTGTGTGCCCGTCAATCCATGTACCAATTGTAAGTTACTGTTATTAGTGTGATATATATGAAAAGTGACGTGAACGTAAAAGTAAGATAGCTTCAGAGCAATGTTCCCACTACGGGAGAGGTCTATGCTGTATTCGACTCTATCTGCGCCCGGCGAGGCGGGCCGGAGCGCGCAGCGGTTGTTTTCGATTACCGAACTGACCCGCGAGTTCAATGTCACGACACGCACGCTGCGCTTCTACGAAGCAGAGGGCATGTTGTCGCCGAAACGGCGCGGCCGCACCCGGCTCTACGATCAACGCGAGCGCACCCGGCTGCGGCTGATCCTGCGCGGCAAGCGGCTCGGGCTGTCTCTTGCCGACATTCGCGAGATCGTCGACATGTATGACGCAGCGCCAGGGGAAGCGGGGCAGCTCACGCTCCTGATCAACAAGATTGCCGAGCGCCGTGCAGAGCTCGTCCGCATGCGGCTCGACATTGAAGAGACGCTTGCCGATCTGGGCCAGGTCGAGCGGCGCTGTCATGAACGGCTGGACCAGATGGAGGGCGATGCATGACGGACTTTCAACCTCGCGATCCCGATTTCGAAGCGCGCGTTCGCGACAGTTTCTCGCGCCAGAGTTTCATGGCAACCATCGGCGCCGAAATAACGCGTGTCGCGCCTGGCGAGGTCGATATGGCGGTACCTTACCGGGCCGATCTCTGCCAGCAGCATGGTCTGTTTCACGGCGGCCTGATTGGAACGGTCGCCGATAATGCCTGCGGGTATGCGGCATATTCGTTGATGCCGGCACGCAATTCCGTGTTGACCGTTGAGTACAAGCTAAACCTGATGTCGCCGGCGCAGGGCGACGTTCTCGTCAGCCGGGGGCGCGTCGTGCGTCCCGGCAGCCGCATCACCGTATGCCAGGCGGAAGTTTTCGCGGTAAACGGAACGCAAGAAAAGCTTTGCGCCACCGCTTTGGGCACATTCATCGCTCTGGAAAACACCTCCGATCACTCCCTCAAAGAGAGCGCGGCGTGATATCCTGCGTGTCACCACTCTAAATCAACGGATATAACTTCATGATTCCGAACGACTTTCCGAGCCTCAATTTCAATCTGGGCGAAACCGCGGATCTGATGCGCGACAGCGTGCGCTCGTTCACGTCGGACCACATCGCCCCGATTGCCGACGAAATCGACAGAAGCAATGAGTTTCCAAGGCACCTGTGGCCGAAACTCGGTGAGTTGGGCCTGTTGGGCCTGACAGTGGAGGAAGAGTATGGCGGTTCGGGCATGGGCTACCTTGAGCATGTCGTGGCAATCGAAGAGGTGAGCCGGGGCTCGGCCGCTATCGGGCTCTCCTATGGTGCGCATTCCAATCTGTGTGTGAACCAGCTCCGGCGCAACGGCACCGAAGAACAGAAACAGCGATATCTGCCAAAGCTCTGCAATGGCGAACACCTGGGGGCACTGGCGATGTCCGAACCGGGGGCGGGCTCCGATGTCGTCAGCATGAAGCTGCGCGCCGACAAAAAGGGCGACCGCTACATTCTGAACGGTACCAAGTTCTGGATTACCAACGGTCCGGACGCCGACGTGCTGGTGGTCTACGCCAAGACCGACCCGGATGCAGGTTCGCGCGGCATTACCGCCTTCGTGATCGAAAAAGGGTTCAAGGGCTTTTCCACGGCGCAAAAACTCGACAAGCTCGGCATGCGCGGTTCGGACACCGGCGAATTGGTGTTCGAGGATTGCGAGGTGCCGGAGGAAAATGTGCTCGGAGAGATCGGCCGCGGTGTGAATGTCCTGATGTCCGGTCTCGACTACGAGCGCGCGGTGCTGGCCGGCGGACCGCTCGGTGTGATGCAGTCATGTATGGACATTGTGGTGCCCTACGTACACGAGCGCGAACAGTTCGGGCAGCCGATCGGCACTTTCCAGCTGATCCAGGGCAAGCTTGCCGATATGTACACAACGATGAACGCGACCAAGGCCTATGTCTATGCGGTGTCGCAGGCCTGCGACCGCGGCGAGACAACGCGCAAAGATGCGGCGGGCGCCATCCTCTATGCCGGAGAAAAAACGACCTGGATGACACTTGAAACCATCCAGACGCTTGGCGGCATGGGATACCTCAATGAAAGTGCCGCCGGACGGCTGTTGCGCGATGCGAAGCTTTACGAGATCGGCGCGGGCACATCGGAAATCCGTCGCATGCTGATCGGCCGCGAACTGTTCAACGAAACCGGGTAGTTCGTTCGTGTCCGCATGAGTTGTGCGTCTGGCGACCGCAGAATCGCCTCATTTGCCGTTAGACTTGAAACATGATGTCTGTGCGGCGCCTGGTTAGGCGCAGTGTGCGCAAGGATCGCCGGGCAACGGTTTCGGAGTGATCCAGGTCACAGCATCTTGTATCGGTCATGGCTAGTCTTATGTGTAGTGAGGTCGCGGCGGCAGCGTCGCAAAGGGGACAAGAATGAACAGTTCAAGCCGAGTTGGCTTAATTTGGTCCTGTTGCCTGGCGCTCGTAACACTGGGCGTGTTCACGGCACTTCTCGTCGACCGGGACGACTCGACGGGGACGACACCGCGTGCGCAGGGCCTGGCCGTGACGCCGGTTAAGTCTGTGTCCAACCGCGACATCATTATGGTGTCGCGGCCAGATGAAGACACCGGCGGCACGGTTTTCAACGACATTGACCAGAACAACATCTGGCAAACGGCGCTGTGGCGTACCGCAACGGTGCGCAACGGGCCGACATGGCCGGAACGGCTCCAGGCGACTTGTACAAGCCTGCCGCATCCGGTCGTCGATTTCGAAGCCGATATCCATTCCGCCGAGGTGTGCGCGTCACGCATAAGGTTTGCCGCGAGCAGCTATAAGAATTTCAGCGATATTGGGCCTGCATCGACGTACCCGCTCGAAACTCTGGTCTGTACCGACGCCTTGTGCGCGCGGTTTGAAGGCGTGGGCCACGACAAGTCGTTTGCAGAACCGCCGGCATTCGAACCCGATAGCCGCGCTATTATTATTCACTAGAGCGGCTGCCGGAACGCGCGACCGCGAACCCGGCGAGTACCAGCACAAGTGCGATGATGATTTTTGGCGACAGCGGCTCGCCGAGAAACAGCGCTCCCAACAGCACTCCCACGACCGGCATGACATAGCTTGCCATCGCCATGTAGTTCTGCCCCACAGACAAGACCAGGTGGTAGCGCAGGAGATAGCCGGCGCCCGTGACAATCACGCCCAGATAGAGGATCGACAGCCATACCGTAAGGGAAAGACTGGCAAGCGGGGGCGTGTCGATGATCAAAACCACGGGAAGCAACATGACGGCGGCCATGGCCATGTTTATGGTGGCGATGCCTTCCTTGCGTGTCGTTCGAATCTTCCGGACGAACGACGTTGCGATCACGTAGCACGAGATTGCACCGAACATCGCCGCATCCCCAAGCAGGCTCGCCGTGAAACCGGCCATGGCTTCGGAGCCGACGATGACGGCGAGACCCCCCAGTCCGATCACCATGCCGGCCAGTTTGTTCATGCTGAAGCGATCGTCGGATGTCGTGATGTGAGTGACGAACAAGGTGAACAGGGGGCCGATACCCATGATGAGCGCGGCGACGCCCGAGGTAATGTGCAGGTTGGCCCAGTTGATCAGCACCAAAGGCACAACGGAATTCAGAATGCTCATGAGAAAGAGGATGTACCAGTCGCGCCGCTCGGTCGGCAGCGTGGCTCCCTTGACCATCATGTAGGCGGCGAGGGCGA
Organism: Hyphomicrobiales bacterium; assembly: GCA_021775755.1. Classification (GTDB taxonomy): domain Bacteria; phylum Pseudomonadota; class Alphaproteobacteria; order Rhizobiales; family JAJFHB01; genus JAJFHE01. Next base: position 63,820 of record JAJFHE010000050.1, read on the forward strand.
TGAAGGCGGCGACGACCCGTAGGAAAACAAGCAGTACCGGCCCGGTATCGAAGACGGCGAGTTTGATGGCGAGGAAGGTTGACCCCCAAAGTGTGCCGAGAAGGATGAGAACCGCTACGTCCGCTGCTCTGGGCTGGCGTAGTTTACCCGCTGTCGAGGTGGTCATGGTGTTCCAGTTTGCCTGATACTGACGCCACCGCGCGCTGCTTCATTTCTCACAATGCGCCGCGAGCATTGGTATTATCAGTTCATATGGTATCGTGCCATGTGCTCACTCGCGAGAGCGGGGGGAAGCCCTCGCGGACCCATCAGGAGGAACCGATATGAAGACATTGAAATCAACCGTGGCGGCACTGGCAATCTGTGGCTTTACGATGGCCCCGGTCGCGTCGATGGCCGGCGATGACGCCGCGGACCCGATCGGAGACGCCGTCAATGATGTTGGCTGTGCGATCGTGACGGTTGTGACACTGCCCATCAAGATTCTCACCGGTGGCGAACCGGGGTGCAAGTAAGCATCTGAAACGCGAATGCGATTACAATTCGTGCGGGGCGGGCTTGCGATGGCTCGCCCTACCTCGTTTTGGGAACCGAACAGGCCATGAGCAATTTTGAAGAGCTTATCACCAGCATGACCCAGGCAGCGGTGCGTGGCGATGGAGCGGGCGTTGCCGCGTGCTTTACCGCCGATGGCACTTATGACGATGTCTTCTACGGTGCGTTTACCGGGCCGGATGCCATCGCGGACATGATAGAGAATCACTTTCATCGCGACGGCGCGAACTTCCGGTGGGATCTATTCGACCCGCTCGACAACGGCGCTCTTGGGTATGTGCGATATGTATTCAGCTACGACGCAAAGATCGAGCGCTGGAAGGGCAATCGCTCGGTGTTCGAGGGCATCATCCGCTGCCGGCTTCGGGACGGCCTGATCGAGCATTACGGGGAAGTCGCCACGGCGGCGACCGGGCTGCACCTTATGGGGGCAAGTCCTGAACAGGTGGCGCGCTTTACCGCGCGGCAGGCGGACGAGCTTACGGGGCGCGATGAAGCGGCACCCCATATCGCACCGGGTGCCGGAACGGCCTGAACTCAGCCGCCGCGATTAACGATGACTTCGTAGCCTTCTTCTTCAGGCTCGTCGTCGACCATTTCAGGTGGAAACCCAGGGGCGAGAATGTCGACGCCGCAGGCTTCCTCAAGGCGTTTGATGATGTTGTCCGACCACTCGCGCGGGCCATACCGTTTTTCGCCGTCCTTGAAGATATCGATGAGCAGGGGCGAGAGCTCCAACGGCACGTTGGCGCGCTCGGCGATAGCCTGGAACAGGCCGATATCCTTGCTCACAAGATCCATGGTGAAGTTAATGTCGCGGCTGCCGTTCAGGATGACCTGACTTTCCGTCTCGTGAACGAAGGAATTGCCCGAGGAAATGCGGATTGCCTCAAAGGTGGTGTTGAGGTCCATACCCGCCATTTTCGACGTAACGAGCGCCTCGCAGACCGACACGAGGTTGGCGGTGGCGAGATAGTTTGTCATGACCTTTAGGGTCGAGGCCGAACCCAGAGGTCCGGTGTGCAGAATGCGCCGGCCCATGGCCTTGAGCACCGGCAGGACTTTCTCGAATGTGGGGCGCTCGCAGCCGGCGAATATGGAAATGTTGCCGGTCGCCGCGCGGTGGCAGCCTCCGGATACGGGACAGTCAACGGGCCGGGCGCCCCGTGCTTCGACGAGGGTGCCGAGGCGCTTCACCTCCGCCTCGTCGGTGGTGCTCATCTCCGCCCAGATCATGCCCCCCGAAAGGCCAGCAAGGATGCCGTCCTCGGCCTCCATAACGGCTGAACAGGCGGCGGGGCTCGGCAGGCACGTGATCACGAGATCCACGGCTTCCGCCATTTCGCGGGGACTTTCAGCGAACACTGCGCCCTGGTCGACGAAGGGCTGCGCAGCTGCGCGGTCGAGATCGCGCACAGTCACATCAAACCCGTTGCGCACGAGGCTGCCGGCAAGTTTGCCTCCGACATTTCCAAGACCGATAAAGCCGATTTTCATCTGCATGTCCCTCCACGATTGTGCCGCGGTTTAGTGGATAAGCCGGAGGCGAAAATCAAACGAATTTATTTCCTGTGCCGGTGTTTTGCTGAGAAGCGATTTCAGGAGTGGCGGGCGCCGTTGCCGGGCGAAAGGGCAGCCTCAGCAACCACCAGAACGAATTCGCCTCCGCCTCGCGAAATTCATCCAGCCCAAGGCGCATGGATTCAAGGTGCGGATCCATCTTGCGAACATGCGTGCCGAACAGACGGTCCCATAGCGACAGGGTCGCGCCGTAGTTGCTGTCGGTTTCAGGCTGGTAACTGGAATGATGAACCCGGTGCATGTCCGGCGTTACGATAACAAGGCGCAGAACACGGTCGGCGCGTTGTCCAAGCCGCAGGTTGGCATGGGAGAATACCGCCATCGCGGCATCGAAGAGTTCATAGAGCATAATGACGACCGGCGGGACGCCGAGGCAGGCGACTACCGTAACCACCAGCGGCACGGAAACCACGAACTCCAGAGGGTGAAACCGAACGGTTGTCGTAACGTCGAGCGCGGTGTCGGTGTGGTGCACTCTGTGAATGCGCCACAGGACGGGCACCTTGTGCATGAGAACGTGGATGACATAGGACACGAGACTTCGGCCCAGAAACCCCACGACCAGCACAACCGCGAAGGGCGCCGGCCACCAGTTGAAAAGGCCCCATTCGGCCTGCTGTGCATAGTGGGCGGCGGTTATGCCGGAAACGGGAAGGATCGTCAGGACAGCAAGGTTCAAGCCGGTCAAGGCGATATTTGCGGGCCATCTGAAAGACCGTCTGGTTGCGTGTGCGGCCCGGGCGGCGCGCATTTCAACAAGGCCCAGAACCAGCAGGCAGCCAAAGAACAGTCCGAAAGTCAGGATGTCGAAATTATCGCTTACAAACGTCAGGATGAAAGGCATGGCGATCTCCTTTTATGACAAGTTGATTGCCATATAATCTTAGACAAGTGAATTGTAAATATGTATGGATGCCAAGCGCTTCGATCCGCGCTAGTTTTATCTCGAAAGCATGACTAGCTGCCAACGCAAGGCTCTTGAGAGTCCATGCAGCCGTACGGTCCCGGGAGTGTGAGCCGGGGAAAACACAAGGACACCGGTAATGGAACTTTATAGCGCCCGCATCTGCCCCTTCGCCGAGCGAACACGACTTGTGCTGGTCGAGAAAGGCATCGAGCACGAGCACGTGGAGGTCGATCTCTCCGACAAGTCCGAACGGTTTATGGAAGTTTCGCCCTACGGCAAGGTGCCCGCGATCATGCACAATGGCGTCGCCCTTTATGAGAGCGCCATCATCAATGAGTATCTCGACGATGTGTTTCCCGAGCCCGCGCTCTCACCCGCCGACCCTGTCTTAAGAGCGCGCGGGCGTATCTGGGTGCACTACTGTGACGACAAGTTTTTGAACGACTACTACCCTCTTCTGACGGGCTCGGACGCCGATGCGCGCGATGATTTGCGTGGCCGGGTTCTCGACCATTTCCACTTTATCGACGAGCACGGACTTGGAGCGTCATCGGATAACGGCCCGTATTGGTTCGGTGCGGCGCCGACCCTTGTCGACTTTGCCTATTTTCCGTTCTTTGAACGCCTGCCAGCGTGGTCACACTACCGCAGTATATCGATACCGTCCGAGTGTCGCCGGCTGAAACGCTGGATTGCGGCCATGTGGATGCGTGCGTCGGTGCAGGAGATCGCCAACTCGGCGGATTACTATGTCGAGCATTACAAGGGTTATGCCGACGCGGCATAGAGGATTTTAGGCCATGCCCGAAGTCGAAGCGGTCGTATTCATGAACGGCGATTATGTTGCCGCCTCGCAAGCCAAGGTTTCGATCTTCGACTCAGGCTTTCTTTATGGCGACGGCGTGTTCGATACGTCGAGCGCCTGGAACGGTTTCATTTTCAAGCTGGATGAGCATGTAGAGCGCCTGCTCCGTTCGTGTCATGCGGTGCGCATGGACGTGCCTTATACGGCGGCCGAGTTGCGTCAGGCCCATATTGAAACCGTGGCCCGCAACAACCTGACGAACGCCTACATCAAGTGCATTGTTACTCGGGGCATCAAAGATCCGCCAACGCTTGATCCGCGTGGCCGCGAAGCCGGCGTGTTCATATTCGCCAAGCCCTATATCCGTCTCGTCGAGGAAGGGGACGATGGCGGCATAAACGCCAAGATTTCCTCCGTGCGGCGCATTCCGATGGCAGCCCTCGATCCCAAGATCAAGACGCTGGACTATCTCAATCTCGTCATGGCGAAGTTCGACGCCATCGATGCCGGAGCCGACGATGCCATTCTGTGCGATACGGAAGGCTATGTCTGCGAAGGGCCGGGGTACAACATCTTCATTGTGTCAAACGGTGAAGTGGTGACACCGGCGGATACGGTGCTCATGGGGATTACGCGCGAGACGGTGATCGAGATTGCCCGCGAAAAGGGGCTCGACGTGGCGGAGCGGCGGTTTTCGCCGTTTGAATTGTACACGGCCGATGAAGCTTTCTTCTCAACCACCGCAGGCGGTGTCATTCCGATTGTCAGTGTGGATGGCCGCACGGTGGGAAGCGGCGAGCGCGGGCCAATTACCCGCTCCATTTCAGAGCGCTACTGGGATATGCTCGAAACGGGCGAGCATGGTACCGAAGTGCTCAGTAATCGCGGCATTGGTTCATAACCGGGAACGACCGGCACATACAGGGAGAGCGGAATGACGACAGGCAGTTGCCTTTGTGGGGATATCACCTTCGAGGTCTCAGGACCCATCACCCAGATGACCCATTGCCATTGCACCATGTGCCGCAAGGAGCATGGTTCGATGTTTGCGACCTATGCCGAAGTTGCTGCGAAGGATTTTGCCTGGACCAAGGGCGAGGACAAGATTGAGACTTTCAAGTCCTCGGACATTCTGGACCGCCGGTTTTGCGGAACCTGTGGCTCGGTGATGCCGTCGACGGAACATGACGGAGAGCCGGTCTATATTCCGGCCGGGCTGTTCGTCGATGATATCGTTGCACGGGCGGATGCGCACATATTCGTCGGCTCAAAGGCCGAGTGGTACGAGATACAGGACGACCTGCCGCAGTTTGAAGAGTATACGGACCCGGCCGATCCTTCCGTGGAGTATGAAAGCAAATCGCAAGCCGCGGAGGGCACCGTCGGCGGCGGATGCCTTTGCGGCGCCGTGGCGTTTGAATATACCGGCGTCCCGGAGTTCATTATGAACTGCCACTGCAGCAGATGCCGCCGGGCCAAAAGCGCGGCACACGCGACCAACGCCTTCATCAAGCCTGAATATTTCAAATGGACACGCGGCGAGGACCATGTGCGCATTTACAAGCTGCCTGAGGCGGAACGTTTCGGCCATGCGTTTTGTGACACCTGCGGATCGTCTGTGCCGCGCTGGTCGGAAGGTGCGCCGGTGGTGAACGTACCTGTGGGCTCGATCGATGGAGATCCTGGCGGCCGGCCCAAGGCGCATATCTTTGTCGGCTCAAAGGCGTGCTGGTACGAGCCGCCGGAGAATGCGCCGCATTTTGAAGAGATGCCGACCGGCTGAAGGGCAATCGGGAGAAGCTGAACATGTCGGGCGTAATGATCGTTACAGGCGGCAGCCGTGGCATTGGCGCTGCCATCGTGCGCCGTGCCGCTCAGGACGGATACGCGGTTTGTGTGAACTACCATCGCTCCGCGGATCAGGCGCAGGCGCTCGCCGATGATATCTCCGGCGCGGGCGGCAGCGCCATTGCTGTGCAGGCCGATGTAGGTTCGGAGAAAGACATTGTCGCGATGTTTGCCGAGGTTGACGAACGGCTCGGCCCGGTGACTGCGCATGTCAGCAACGCGGGCATCGACTACACCTCCTTTATCGCCGACATCGAAAGCGCGCCGCTTGAGCGTCTGTTTGCGGTGAACATTCTTGGCCCTATGTATTGCGCCCGCGAAGCGGTCAAACGCATGTCAACGTCGCGCGGCGGGCAGGGCGGCGTGATCGTCAATGTCGGATCGATTTCGGCCCGGCTCGGCGGTCTTCCAAGAGATGTGTCCTATGCCACAAGCAAGGGCGCGCTCGATTCCTTCACCAGAGGGCTGGCAACAGAAGTGGGGCCGGAGGGTGTACGTGTGGTTTGTGTGCGTCCGGGCCTGACGCGTACCGATATTTTCGGTGGGGAGGACGGTCTCGCAGCCGCTGAGGCAACCGCCAAGCGCACGGTCTCTATCGGACGCATGGCGGAGCCGGAAGAAATCGCCAACATGGTGGTGTGGATGTGTTCGCACGAAGCTTCCTATGTCACCGGGTTCACCTATGACGTGAGCGGTGGCCGTTAAGGAGCAGTCCCATGACGCGAGATCCCCGTTATGACGTGTTGTTCGAGCCGGTTGCAATCGGGCCGGTGACGGCGCGCAACCGGTTCTATCAGGTACCCCACTGCAACGGTCTCGGACGCACGCACCCAACTGCCATGGCCGTTATGCGAGGCGTCAAGGCGGAGGGTGGATGGGCGGTCGTGTGTACGGAGCAGTGCGACATCCATCCGACCACCGAGACGACGCGCGAAATCCGGTTGTGGGACGATGGCGATATCGCGTATCTGGCGCGCATGACAGAACAGGTGCATGCGCACGATGGTCTTGCGGCCATCGAACTCACGCACATGGGTTATCATGCCGTCAACAGGACCTCACGCGAGGTGCCGATGGCGCCGAGCGCTATTCCTGTGCTGGGCGACGACCCGGTCTATGCGCGTGAAATGGACCTGTGCGATATTGCCGATTACCGCCGCTGGCACCGCAATGCGGCACGCCGCGCCCGCGATGCCGGGTTCGATATTGTCATGGTCTATGCGGGGCACGACCTGTCGCTCGCCATGCAGTTTCTGTCGCCGCGCACCAACAAGCGAACAGACGAATATGGCGGCAGTCTGGAAAACAGAACGCGCCTGTTGCGCGAACTGATCGAGGACACACGCGAAGAAGTGGGCGACGCATGCGGCGTTGCCGTACGTATCGCTGTCGATGAGCTCATGGGGAACCGGGGCATTGTGGCGGATCGCGAAGGCCGCGGTGTGCTTGAGTTGATCGGTGAATTGCCCGATCTGTGGGACGTCAATGTTTCCGACTGGGACAATGATTCCCAAACCTCTCGGTTTTCCGAAGAAGGGTTTCAGGAGCCTTATATCTCCGACGTCAAGCAGTTCACTTCCAAACCGGTTGTCGGTGTTGGACGCTACACATCTCCCGATCGCATGGTGTCGCTGATCAACAAGGGCGTGCTCGACATGATCGGCGCGGCGCGGCCTTCGATTGCCGATCCGTTCCTGCCGAAAAAAATCGAAGAAGGACGGGTCGACGACATCCGCGAGTGCATCGGCTGCAACATCTGCGTGGCGAGCGACAACACCTCTTCGCCGATCCGCTGCACACAGAACCCGACAATGGCGGAGGAGTGGCGCCGCGGCTGGCATCCCGAGCGCATCTCGCCGAAGAATACGGACGATACGGTGCTCGTTGTCGGTGCGGGGCCCGCCGGGCTCGAGGCGGCCGTGTCGCTCGGCAAACGCGGCTACGACGTCATGCTGGCGGAAGCCTCGACGGAGCTTGGCGGCAGGGTTGCGCGCGAATGCCGGCTGCCGGGTCTGTCCGCGTGGGGCCGGGTGCGCGATTACCGCGCAGGGCAGCTTCACAAGCTCGCGAATGTCGGCGTCTATCTCGACAGCGCCATGACGGCGGAAACCGTGCGCGAGGCAGGCTGTTCGCTGGTCGCGGTGGCAACCGGGGCATCGTGGCGGCGCGACGGTACCGGGCGGCACCATTCGGATCCCATCGGCATCGCCGAGGGCGCCGCGGTGTTCACTCCCGACGACATCATGTCCGGGCAGAAGGTTCCAGGACCGGTCGTTGTCTACGATGATGATCACTACTACATGGGCGGCGTCGTTGCGGAACAGCTGGTGTCGAAGGGCCATGAGGTCATCTTGGTGACGCCGGCTGCGCAACCGTCATCGTGGACTGTCTACACTCTCGAACTCGGGCGTATACAAAAGCGGTTGCTGGAAGCCGGTGTCACGATTGTTGCCTCGCACGCGATAACTCAGATCGAAAAGGATGCGGTGCAGGTGGCTTGTGTGCATACGGGAAGAGACCGCACGATCGCGGCCGCCGGCATCGTCCTGGTAACCGCCCGCACATCTGATGATGCGCTCTACAACGATCTCTGCAAGGACGCGCCGGCGCTTGAAGCGGCGGGGATCAGGCGTGTCGTTCGCATCGGTGATGCAGAAGCGCCCGGCACCATCGCCGCGGCTGTGTGGAGCGGTCATCGCTTCGCGCGCGAACTTGGCGAACGCCTGCCGGACGGGCCGACTTACAGGCTGGAGCGGGTAGAGATCCCCGAGAGCGTTTAAATTTCGGGATGGCGGTTTGCAGAGGAGTACCGTGTCGCTAACCGTGTTTCCCGGTTGGCTCAGGCAAACCGGTACCGAACGTCCATCGGCGTCGACGCGGCGTTCTCCCATGAGGCCGCCCTTGACGCAATACATGCCATCGTCCGGATTTCCCCGATTATAGAACACGTGCCCTACATTGCGGCATGTCCAACAGGATAGAAAGATGATCGGGCGTCGGGACCCATTCACCCGATTTCCGTCTTTTGCAATTTGGGTCTAGAATTGCTCTGTTCGATCGTAACCGGGGACGTTCGAAGATGGCAGCGAAACGTAGCGTCAAGAAAACGGCACGAGAAAGCAGCAACAAACAGGCGGTCGTGCTCATTCACGGCATGGGCGAGCAAATCCCCATGGAGACGCTTCGCTCGTTTGTCGACACGGTCTGGGTTACAGACCAAGGGCTGATTTCCGAAGAACGGCCAAACTCAGACACCGATGAGGCGCGGGAAGAGAACGCGGTCTGGAGCAAGCCGGACAAGCGTAACCGCAGTTATGAACTCTGGCGCATGACGACCGAAAAAGCCGCGGACGGCACGCGCACGGACTTCTATGAGTTTTACTGGGCGCACCTGATGCACGGCACGACCTGGGAACACCTGAAGGCGTGGCTGATGGATCTTCTGGTGCGGTGGCCGAGCCGTGTGCCGGGCGATGTCAAACACGCCTGGCGGTTGATGTGGGCCGCTGCCATCGGTGCTCTGTTTTACATGATCTACTCGGCCTTGCCGATATCCGACATCAGGCAATGCCTGACGGGCGAATGCGATCCATCGGCGTGCAATGCCTCAGGTCTCTGCTGGACGTGGGTGAAACCTATATTGAGTGCACTCGTCGTGATCGTTGCCGGTTTTGCGGCAACTGTTCTTCTCAAGTATTTTGGCGACGTCGCGCGCTATGTGAAAGCCGATCCAGTCAATGTGGCACGGCGGCAGGAGATCCGGGAGAAGGGCGTGGAGCTGCTGGAAACGCTAATGGGGCTGCGCGACGCCGACAAACCCAAGAGCGATGAGGATGCAACAGAGCCGCCGGCCAATAAGGATTACAAACGTATCGTTGTGGTTTCCCATTCGCTCGGCACCATTGTTGCCTACGACATCCTCAAGCACACCTTTGCGCGTGTGAACCTGATGATGGATGCTCAACCGGGGCGCAAGCAGCCGCAACGCCATGCCATGGAAGAGATGTTGCGGACCGCGATCGCCAATGGCGATGAGCTCAATCTCGACGCCTTTCAGGAACAGCAGGGAAAATGTCTGGAAGAGATGATCGGTGAGGGCAGTCCGTGGATCGTCAGCGATTTCGTCACCATGGGATCGCCGCTTACCCACGCGGAGTTTCTGATGGCCTATGACGAGGCCGACCTGCGGGAACAGCAGGACCGGCGCATTCTGCCGACATGTCCGCCGATGCTTGAATGGGACGGCAAGACCAAACGCCACCATTTCAGCTACCGCCCGCCGAGTGTCGGTGGCACGAAGGCTCAGGCGCGGGTTGCCGAAAATTTCCGCTATCCCCACCATGCAGCGCATTTTGCGTTTACGCGCTGGACGAACCTCTATTCCAAAAGCAAACGTATTTGGCTCGGCGATATCATCTCCGGGCCCCTGCGCGATACATTCGATATGAAGGCGGGAGAAGTGCGTCTGAAGGGCGTCCGCGATATCGCCGTGCTGCCGCAGCGCGGTGAAAACAGTATTGTGCGCGGGCGTATCCCGTTTTTCACGCATACGAAATACTGGAACGCGAAGGTCCGCACGGGCTTCCGGGATCAGGGCAAGGTGCCCTATCACATTTCGGTGCTGCGCCGGGCCATCAACTTGCTCAACAAACCCGATCCATGGGCCTGATGTCGAATTCAGTGCGACTCTGAAGCTTCATCCATCCACGCGAGATAGTCGCGCCAGGCGCCGCCGAGCGGGTGGTTTTTGAGGGCGCGGTGGACGTGATGGTGTTCGTGTTCCTGTCCGTCGATCAGCTGCTGCAGGGAACTGCCTCTTACGCGATACCACATGAGGCCGAGCAGGGCGGCGAACATAATATAGACGAGCCAGCCGGTTTCACTACTCATCGGACCCTCCCGTGAAAATTAGAGTCGGAAACTGTCCATTGTGTGTAGGCGGCAATGGTGAAGCTTTTGTTAGCCGGCACAGGGTGACGTTACAAAAAAGGACGGCACTCCCTGGAGAGCACCGCCCAAGATCGTTGGCTTTTTTGTTGTGTCTGGCGCTACCAGCTGCACGTTCCGTGGTTCGGGCGGCCGATGCCGTCGCTGCCGCTGACGTCGAAGTCGCCGCCGGTCGCCGCGCAGTAGGCAATCATTGTGTTGCATGACGAGACGTTGTTGCAGTGCTCGGGCACCTGCGCCGAAGAGCCGCCGCCGGTTGTCGGCGTGGCGGCAAAGCCGGTGGGCGTCTGTGAGGGGCGTTCGGTCCGCAGCTGGCCGGCGGAAGCCTGGGTGGCAATGAGGGCGCTCAGCGCGAATGCGGCGGCGGTGACAAATGCAGTCTTACTATGAGGGGCAAAAACCATTGGAGTGTTTCCTTTCCGTTTGTCCGAGAGGGGGCTCGGTTGGTCCGATCTCAACGCAGCTGGGGAGGTTCTGTGCTGTCGAACAGAACAACATTTGGACACGCGATTGTGATCAATCAAGGAAAGGAAACAATTGAAACGACTGAAACGTTAGAGCCTCGGAATCGCCGTCAGAGATACCAGTTTACCAGTCCGAGCAGTGTCGATGCGCCGAGGACGACGACGATGACGATGATCGGCGTGAGGGCGCCGCGCCACACGGTTTGCCCTTCCACCGACGTTATTGCTTTTTGCAATGGATCTGACGGTGCGGCCGGCGTTTGGATTTCCTGGGGGTCGCGCTCGCGCACGCCTGTTTTCGGATAGAGCCAGTAGTTGAGCCAGCTGAAGCCGAGATATCCAAGCCACAAGACAATGAGTGTGCCGAAGAAGTATTCCGCCAACGGGTCGCGCCAGGTCATGGTCAGCAAGAACGCGAGGACGATGCCAATGGCAAGCGCGGTAATCGCCGTCATCATTCCGAGACCGCCGAGTGGCGTCAGCTTCTTCTTGTGGCCACATTGCGGGCACCTGAAGATGATGTCGTGACCTGATCCGGACCACTCCGTGTCAACGGCGCGGAACCCCTCGCACCCACATTTGCGGCAGCGGCGTGTGTCGAGCGGCAGGGCGGGGCCGGTTTTGGGATTACCCATGGATAAGGTTACTCGCGCATGTGGTTGGCCGGGCGGCGCGCGAGTGTGCCTGAGATTTCCGTTGGGCTCAATGGCGGGGATAAGCACCCGCCGCGATGAAGAAAATTCATTCGCGGCCGGTTCCGCCATGGCGCTAAATCGGCTTGGACGACACTGATCAATGCGGGACCAAAGCGCTATGAGCACCGCGGAAACGGAAATCACGGGTGTGGGCGCACTGCCACACCGCCTCGACCCGCTGTTGAAACCCCGCTCGATGGCGCTTGTTGGCGCCTCGGCCCGGGTTGGAAGCGTCGGCCATTCAATGGTTACCTGCTGTCTGCGTGGCGGATTCGCGGGCGAGGTTTTTCTGGTCAACCCGCGTTACGATGAAATCGAAGGTGCGGCGTGTGCCGGCTCGCTCTCCGATCTTGGCTGCGTGCCCGATATGGTAGTCGCAGGCGTTGGCGGTGTGCATATGGAGGCGCTGTTCGAAGAAGCGGTTTCGCTCGGCGTCCCGGCCATCACGGTGTTCGATGCCTGCCACGGCAAGGCGCGTGATGGTGGGTCGCTGGTTGAGCGGCTGCGGGATATGGCGCGTGATGCCGGTATTGCCGTGTGCGGGGGCAATGGCATGGGCTTTCTCAATATTGCGGAACGATGCCATGCAAGTTTCTACAATGCCGGCCAGCTAAAGCCCGGCGGTATCACATTGATCGCCCATTCGGGCTCGGTCTTCACTGTGCTGGCGCTCAACGATCCACGCTACCGGTTCAACCTGGTGATATCCGCCGGGCAGGAACTCGGAGCCTATGTCGACGAATATATCGACTTCGCCCTGACACAACCCGAGACGCGCGTGATTGCGATTTTCATGGAGGCAGCGCGGCGGCCGGAAGCATTTTCTCAGGCGCTGGCGCGGGCTCAAGACGCAAACGTTCCTGTTGTTGCCTGCAAAGTCGGGCGTACGGAAGAGAGTGCCCGGTTTGCCCGGTCGCATTCCGGCGCGCTGACAGGCGATGACGCGGCCTACGATGCCTTGTTTGAGCACTACGGTGTCATTCGCGCAGATACGGTGGATGAGCTCATGAACACGGCATTGCTGCTGGAGCAGGGACGGACGGTTGGTCAAGGCGGGCTTGGTATTGTGACCGACTCGGGAGGCTTGCGCGAGCTGGTGGTCGATCGTGCCAAATATCGCGGCGTTGCGCTGGCCCGGCTGTCGGAAGACACGCGAAACACTCTGCGCAAGGCTTTGCCGGAAGAGCTGGTCGCGGACAACCCGGTTGATGCCGCCGGATCCCTTTCGAAGGAGTTCAGCGCACCGTTCGCCGACGCGCTTTCGATCCTCGGCGGCGCGCCGGAAGTCGCGGCGATTGGCTATGAAATCGATGCGCGGGATGACTACATCTATCTGGACCGGCTTTTTCGCCTTGCGGAACAACTCCCCGAAACAACGGACAAGCCCTGTTTCGTCTTTTCGAGCTTTTCTTGCGCGAACAACCGTGCGCTTGCCGACCGGTTGGCGGATCTCGGCGTGCCGTTGATCAATGGCCAGGACGAAATGCTCTCTGCCGTGCGCAACCTGTTCAAACTGCGCGCCTATACGGAAGCGGAGGGGGAGAAGGGCCCGGTTGCAACAGCTCCCGAGGCGATTGTTGAGCCCTGGCGGGCACGGCTTGGTTCAGGCCAGGCGCTGTCGGAAGCAGAAGGGCTTGCGCTGCTTGGAGACTTCGGCATCGCTGCAGCAAAGAGCGCCGGTGCGGAAACGGAAGCAGAAACGCTGGAAGCGGCCCGCAGGCTCGGGTTTCCGGTAGTGCTGAAGACGGCGTCCGGCCTGGCGCACAAATCGGACGCCGGGGGCGTCAGGCTGAACATTCCCGATGAGGCGCAACTCAAGGAAACCTATCGTGAGCTTTCCGCAGCTCTCGGCCCTTCGGTTCTGGTGCAGACCATGGTGCCGGCAGGTGTGGAGATTGCCTTCGGTTGTGTCGCCGATCCGGATTTCGGCCCCCTCGTTATGGTGAGTGCCGGTGGTACACTGATTGAGTACATTGGCGATCATGTCCATGCCCTGGCGCCGTTTGGAGTTGCAACGGCGCGCCGCCTGATTGACCGGCTTGGCGTACGGCCTCTGCTCGATGGAGCGAGGGGCGCGGAGGCCGCGGATGTGGAGGCGCTGGCGCAGGCGCTGTCGCGGTTTTCCATTATGTGCGCGGCAATGGGCAGTGGGCTCGCGGAGGCGGATGTGAACCCCGTGGTCGCTGGTCCCCGGGGATGCATCGCGGTCGATACTCTGATCGTCCCGGCCTGATTTGTCTACTTGTTGCCGGTCGGTGTGACCACGAGTTGTGCAATGTTGACATGATCGGGCGCACTCAAGGCGTAGATCACCGTGTCCGCGACTTCATCGGCGGTAAGCCAGTCCGGGAAGCCAGCGTAAAATTCATCCGCCATTGCGGTATCGCCGGCATGGCGCGCCTGGGCAAAGCCGGTCCGCACGAGGCCGGGCAGGACCTCGGTAATGCGCACCGGCTCTGTCTGATAGTCCTTGCGCAAGCTTTCGGTGAAGGCGCGCACGGCATATTTCGAGGCCGAGTACACGGACCCGCCGGCATAGGTCTGTTGTCCCGATACCGAGCCGATCGTAACGATGTGTCCGCGGCCGCGGGCGAGCATGCCCGGCAGTACGGCGTGGCATGAGGCCATGAGTCCCGTGACGTTTGTTTCGATGGTGCCGGCCCAGTCCTCCATCGTGCCCGCGTCGAAGCGCTGCCGTCCGCCGATATCGGAGCCGGCCGCGGCGACGAGGATGCTTATGTCGGCGAACTCTTCGGGAAGGGCTTCTTTGAGGTTGTCGGCAAAATCGGCATCGCAAACATCAAGCGCGACGCCGGCGACCTTGTCGCCGCAATGATCGCAAAGATCGACCAGCGCGTCGTGCGAGCGGCCGACGCAGACGACTTTCAACCCGTGTTCAATGAGATCGACAACAACCGCCCGGCCGATGCCGCTCGTCGCGCCGGTGACAAGCGCGACAGTGCCGGGGGTGAGAAGAGTGGATTGTGTCATGTCAGGCGCCTCCCGCGCTCAGGTTCAGCACTGTCTGCAACAGCACGTTCGCACCATCGACGAGGTGTTGATCGTCGGTATGTTCAGCCGGATTGTGGCTGATGCCGTCCCTGGAGGGTACGAAAATCATGGCCGTTGGGCAGATCCGCGCCATCATTTGGGCATCGTGGCCAGCGCCTGAGGTCATGCGGCGCACGGCGTGGCCAAGGCCGGTGGCGGTATTCTCGATGATCGCAACGATGACATCGTCGAAGGAGACCGGATCGAAACGCGCGAGGCGCCGCGATGTGAGCTCGACGTTCTCACGTGCGGCGAGATCTCTTGCGAAGCGGTCGAGCATTTCCTCTGCGCGAACCAGGGCCTTGTTGCTGGCATTGCGCAGATCGACGGTCAGCCTGGCCGCGGAAGGCACGACATTGATGGACCCGGGCTCAAGTTCCATGACACCGACTGTCGCGACCTGGCTCGGACCGATTTCATCGGCAATGCGGCGCGCTTCGACGGCGATTGCGGCGGCGCAGTAGCCCGCGTCGCGGCGCAGCGCCATGGGAGTGGTGCCGGCGTGATTGGCTTGTCCCGAAAGCTTGAATTCAGTCCATGAGATGCCCTGCAGGGTTTCGACGGCGCCGATAACGGTCGCTTCTCGCTCCAGCACCGGGCCCTGTTCGATGTGCAGTTCGACAAAGGCGGAGGGCACAATCGAGCCGCACACCATGTCGCCGGCATAGCCGATACGTTCAAGTTCTCGCCCGAGAGTGGTGCCGTCTTCCGATTTCGTGGCGAGGGCGTCGGCCGCCGAAAGTCCGCCCGCATAGACGAGCGAGCCCATCATGTCGGGTTGATAGCGCACACCTTCCTCGTTGGTGAAACAGGCGACGATGAAGGGACGTCCAGTGGCGACGTCCGCGTCGTTCAAGGTTTCTGCGGATTCAAGTGCCGCGAGCACGCCGTAGCTGCCGTCATATTTGCCGCCGCCGCTGACCGTGTCGATGTGAGAGCCCGACATCACCGCAGGCAGGTCCGCTGCTGCTGCCCGGATGCCGAACATATTGCCGATCTCATCGACCCTTACCTCAAGTCCCGCCGCGCGCATCCAGTCTGCAAGAAGGCCGCGGCCATCACGGTCGGCATCGCTTGCGGCAAGCCGGTGAAGACCGCCATCGCCGCGGGCTCCAACGCGGCCGAGTTCATCGAGGCGGGACAACAGCCTGCCGGCATTGATCTTCAATTTGGAGTGAGCCGTGGAGGACATGAGGGATGCTGCCAGAATGCGTCAGGATCAGAGGGCAGGACTTAGCACGAACCGCCCGATTTCAGAATATGTCGAAGCTTGCGCCACCGGTTGCCTTGTCCATGCGAAGGGGCGCGCCTAGGATGCGGCGCCATCAATGATTGTTTTCAGATCCCGCCGAGTGAAACAATGACGGTTGTATTGACAAACGCGCAGGCGCGCCGCCTGACGCTCGCGCTTCAGGGGCTGGCGCGGGACCCGTCGTACAAGCTCACGGCGCCGGGTCTGGACAATCTGATCTGCGATCTCGGTTTCGTGCAGGTCGATAGCATAAATATGGTGCAGCGCGCGCATCACATGATCCTGTTTTCGCGCAATCAAACCTACCGGCCGAAGATGCTCGACAGGCTGCTTGAGCGCGATCGCACACTGTTCGAGAACTGGACCCACGATGCTTCGGTGATACCGATGCGGTTCTACAAATACTGGCGTCACCGCTTTCACCGGCAGGAAGTGGAACTGCACGACAAATTCTGCGACTGGCATCAAAACGGCTTTGAACACCAGCTTGAGGAACTGCTGGAGCGGGTGCGCGCCGAGGGCGCGCTTCGGTCGCGCGATCTGGTGGGTGATGCGCCGCGGCGCGAACCGGGCTGGTGGAACTGGCATCCGGGCAAGACGGGGCTTGAGTATCTCTGGCGCACCGGCGCGCTTGCCGTGGCGCGCCGCGAAGGCTTTCAGAAGGTCTACGATCTTTCGGAGCGGGTCGTCCCGCCAGGGCTGTTCGAGGAGCGCTGCGATAAAGCGGAGTTCATCGACTGGGCCTGCCGCTCGGCACTTCAGCGCCTGGGCTTTGCAAGCGCCGGCGACATTTCCCGTTTCTGGGATCTGTTGACCATCGACGAGGTCAAGTCGTGGATCGGAGCGCAACCCGCTGGCGCCCTTTGCGAGGTTGAGGTGGCGGCGGCTGATGGTGGTAAACCTCGTCGGCTTTTGGGACGCGGCGATCTTGGCGCTGTCGCGGAGAGCGCTGGCGACGCGCCGGGGCGCTTACGTGTGCTTAACCCGTTCGACCCGATCCTGCGCGACCGCAAACGCCTCAAGTGGGTGTTTGGCTTCGACTATCGCATTGAGGTGTTCGTGCCGGCTGAAAAGCGTACCTACGGGTATTACATCTTCCCGCTGCTTGAGGGCGAACGCCTCATCGGGCGCATGGACATAAAAGCCGACCGGTACGCCGGTGTGCTGGATGTCACCGCCCTGTGGTTCGAGCCCGGAGTGAAAGCAGGCGCCGGCCGCATGGCGCGGCTTGACGCCGAACTCGACCGGCTGCGGCGGTTCGCGGGGCTTGACGGTGTGCGGTACCGCGACGGATACCGAAAGGAAAGCCTCGCTTGATACCGGAAGACTATTTACGCCGCCCGAACGGCAGCGAAATCAAAATTGCAATCGCCAGATAGAACAGAAACATCACGATGTGTCCGGCGATGCCGTTGGGGGAGGCGCCGAATTCGTGAATGTCGAAGAAACCCGTCCAGACGAACACAATGCCTGGAATGAACCAGATGTAGAGACCGGCGATGAACACGGCCGTGCCCACGACCGGCAGCATCAGCATGGTCCAGAGGCCGATTGTGGCAAAAAAGTAGATGACCGCCATGACGGCGGCGATGATCTTCCAGCGCCGGGCGAAGAAACTCATCGGCTACGGGCGCTCCGCCCGAAGAGTACGGAAACGACCGCGCCGGGTCCAAAGCAGTGCAGGAACATGAGAGCGTGTCCGACGGCGAACCAGAGTAGTAGGCTCGGGAACACCAGAGCGTACGGGATCACTCCGTGACGACTTGCCCACCACAGAGCAGCCGTTGCGAGCAAAAACGCCATGCCGGTGACAGTACGTCCGCCGAGCATCAGAAGTTGCCTTGTCGTCATGATGGCGAGCCTAGTGCCTAATACATAACCGAATGCCAACGCCCGCACCGGTTTCAACATCGTCTTGACTTTGCACCGTTGTTGCGGGAAGTGGGGACACTCTTTCTCACAGTCGCTTCATCGGGTGCGCCATGCTCAAACAACACGCCGTTCATCCCTTCGTGCGGGACCGCGACGCCTATGGCGACACCGGCCACAAAGTCGTGAACATGATCGAGGCCTACTTCGCCGATGTCCGCGACGGCACGCTCGACCGGCCGGTACCGCAGGCGCAGCGCGACAAGCTGATGAACCTGCCGATCCCTGAAGAGGGCCTTGAGGCGGAGGACATCCTTTCGTTCCTGCAGACCGACATCATGCCGTGGCCGCTGGCGACGGCGAGCCCGCGCTCCTATGCGTGGATCAACACGGGGCCATCGCCGATCGGTGTTGCCGTCGACCACATTTCAAATGCCATGAACACGGGCGTTGACGGTTATGACCATTCTAGCGTCTTCCTGAACATCTCGGTCGGGCGCTGGCTGATGGAACTGACGGGCTTTCCGAGCGAGGAAAGCTTCGCCGTGCTGTTCTCCGGCGGTTCGGCGGCAAGCCTCAATGCGCTGACGGCAGCGCGCCATCACGCAGCCAAACAGGACGGCTGGAACATGCGCGAGGAGGGGCTGCAGAACGGCCATCCGCCCTTCGTCATATATGCCAGCGCGGAAGCCCACAGTTCCATCCAGAAGTGCGCCGAGCAACTTGGTATCGGCCGCCGTTTCATGCGCAAACTGCCAAGCGACGATGACTTCCGTATGGATGTGGCGGCGCTCGAGACGGCAATCAGGGCGGACCGGGAGCAGGGGCTGCGGCCGATGGCTGTGGCGGCCGCGGCGGGCTCGACGAATGTCGGCGTCATCGATCCGTTGGATGCAATCGCCGATGTTTGCGTGCGCGAAGACCTGTGGCTCCATGTGGACGGTGCCTATGGCGGTTTTGGCGGGCTTGATCCTGCTTATACCGATGCTTACCGGGGCATGGAACGCGCGGATACGCTGACCGTCGATCCTCACAAATGGCCGCAGGTGCCGCTCGATTGCGGTGCGCTCTTGATGCGCCACCCGGAGCGCCACTATGACGCCTATTCTCTGACGCCGGACTATCTGGTGGCACCGGACGGGAACACCGCGCGCTGGACCTATGAGTATATGTTTCAGCTCACCTACGCGAACCGCTCGCTCAAAACCTGGGCGACCATCGCGCGGCTCGGACGCCAGGGCATGGCGGAGCTGGTAACACGCTGCAACGCTCTGGCTTCCATTCTTGGCGATCTGGTCGAGAAGGCCCCCGACTTTGAATTGCTGGCGCCGGTGTCACTGTCAGTCGTGAACTTCCGGTATGTGCCAAAGGGCGGAATGGACAATGCCGGGTTCGATGCCCTGAACGCGGCGATCGCGAACGCCATGACGCGCACCGGTGAGGTGCATATGGAGACCACCAAGGTGCGGGGCCGGGTGTCGCTGCGCGCGTGCATCCTGCACTACGAGAACTCGCATGACGATGTCGTGCACCTGATCGAACTGGCGCGGCGCTGCGGCGAAGAACTCTCAGGCTGACCGCGTCACCTTGACGCCGGCGGCTTCGCGGTCCCAGGTTTCAGGCGTCAGGCCGCGGGCACGAAGATCGTATTTCTGGATTTTGCCTGTCTGGGTCTTGGGCAGCGCGTCGACGACTTCGACATAGCGCGGCACCATGTAATAGGCCATGCGCGGTTCGAGAAAGCGGATGAACTCTTCTTCATCGAGGTTTGCGCCTTCACGCAAAACCACAACCGCCATGACTTCCTGTTCGGTGTCGGCGGAGGCGACCGGGACAACCGCACTTTCCAGCACGGCGGGGTGGGCGTTCACTTCGTTCTCGACCTCCATCGATGAAATATTCTCGCCGCGGCGGCGAATGGCGTCGTTGGTGCGATCGACGAAGTAAAGATTTCCATCTTCGTCCTTCGACAGCATGTCGCCGGTGTGGATCCACTGGTTCACCCAAGCTTGTGCGGTTGCTTGCGGGTTGTTCCAGTAGCCCGCCATAACGATCCAGGGTTCTTTCGCCCGCACCAGCGCCTGGCCCGGAATACCCGGCGGCACTTCTTCATCGTCTTCATCGACGATGCGCACGTCGAACCGGTCATCGGCAACGCGTCCGCAGGTGCGGTTGTTGACGAGGGTGAAGCTGGAACGTGTCGGACAGTTCATCTCCGTGCCGCCCCAGGTCGTCGACGCCAGAACGCCAAAGCGCTTTTTGAAATCCTCGATTTCTGGAATGAGCGGCACGATGATCATGCGCTCAAGCGGGTTGTCCGCATCGTCGGATTGCGGCTCTTGTTGATAGATCCAGTTGACCATTGCGCCGAGAAGGAACGAGCAGGTAGCGCCGTGGCGCTTTATTTCGTCCCAGAACGACGTCAGCGAAAACGCCGTGGGAATGACGACGGTCGCACCTGCGATACAGCACGCGTAGACGCCCGCCCATTGCCCCGCAATGTGAAACAGGGGCAGGGGGTTGTAGTGGATGTCCTTGTCGGTCAGTTCCAGCAGTTCGATGACGCAATGGGCGTACTCCCAAGCGTGGGCGTGGGTGATCATGACGCCCTTGGAAGGACCTGTCGTACCGGAAGTGTACATGACTGCGGTAAGGTCGCGGTAGCGCGGGCCGTCTTCGAGGCGAGTGCCGTTATCTGAAAAGTGCGCACTGATGGTGCTGCAAGTCAGCGCTTTCGAAATATCAGCTGTCTTGAATGCGGTTTCATCGCCGCAGAGGATGAGGTGCTCCAGATGATCGAGTTCGCCGGCCATGCTTGAGATGCGGTCGAGAAACTGCGCGTGAACGATCATCACGCGGGCTCGGCTGTCGTTCAGTATGTGTTTGAGGATGCCACCGCGCAGATGCGTGTTGACCTGCACCTCCATGGCGCCGAGTTTTGCAAGCGCGCACCATGCGTGAAGGATTTCGATTTCATCGGGAAGCATAACCAGCACAGTGTCGCCACTCGCGATGCCTGAAACACCAAGCCCGCGGGCGAGGCTGTTCGTGGTCTCTTCCATCTCGCGATAGGACCAGGTTTTATCTTCCGTCACGATCCACGGCTTGTTGCCATAGGTGTCCGCACGATCGGCAAGCACCTGGGCCAATGTGTGGGATCGGCGATCGATGGACATCGACGGTTCTCCTGTTCGGCGATCCTAACTTCGCCGGGCAAATGCAATCAACCGTCAATGCGGCCGGCCGGGAAAACATATCGCTGCATCGACGTGCGCTTGGCGAAGGTGAAGACGCACCTTCGGAAACTGTTGCGATGCCTATCCACCGTTCGTCTCATCGGGCGTGTGGATCCGCCGGAAGCCTTCCTCGAAGTCCGTGAGGGAGAACGACCACACAGCTCCAGGCCAGCGAATTTCAAGCTTACGCTGAGCCGCCAGAAAGACCGCCGTGTAGAGTGTTCCGAAGCCGGCGGCGTAAGCAGTCGAGTAAAGTGGCGGTTTGAGAAATGCACCAATGAACTTTTCAAGCGGGTCGACATGCAGGGTCAATCTCTGCAGCAGAAACCGTTCGCGTTCCACGGTTGCTGTAAATCGGGCGTGGCTGATCCACTCCACCGTCTCCTGATGATTCGTCGCCACTGCCGCGTGTGTCAGGACAGTGGGCCTGTCCGGCGCCATTTGTGCCGTCAAGTACCGACGTTTCGCATCCAGCACAGTTACATTGTAGCTCATGTGTGTTGGCACGCGTGCGAGTACCGTGCCCGCTTGTTCGGTGGTTTCGCACGTTTGCAGCACGTAGCGCAGGATCAACGGTACGCCGAAACCGTCCCCGACCTCTCGCCGGCCGCCGAATGTCAGGGACACTGCCAGCCCTGCATCGTTGATCCCATCCACCAGACCCCACAGGCCATCGCTGGTTCCCATTACCTGGCGGCCTTGCCAGTTTGTGTGCAAGATCAAACTGTCGAATGCATTGGGCGCATAGTCATAGTTGCGAACCAGCACCGGCTCCTTGCCCGGCCACACTGCCTGCGAGCATCCTGACAAATACGGAGGAGGGCGGTAAAAACTCAAGAAACGGGCCGCCTGGTCTCCGCCCCCTGAAAGTTCACACAGTTGCTCATAGAGCGGCAGGATCTCCGGCATGTGTCGGTTTAGCATCCGCCGGCTTTCGAGATATGTCGGGCGCATTTCCACTCCATCGCGCAGCCACCAGCGGCGATAGACCGGCCAATACTGCCGGAATAGCTCGGCCCATTTTGAACCCGGCTCAGTTTCTGAGACCGCGCGCCACAGTATTTCCATCGCGCCTGCTACAAGATCTTGAAAGCGGGTTCAGCCAGAACCGCCGCGGTGGGTAGAGGCCGGGCGGAAAAGCTCGACTTGATTCCGTGGATCCATTTTTTCGCACGTTCGTTTAGCTGGAATCCCTGAGTCATCGAGCGTCCCCGGGTTACCAGAATACCCAGATCAGCACCTTCATAGCGGTAGTCGCCCGGCTTCAGAATGCGCAGGAAGAATGCTTCCTTTTCACTTTCTACGGCGCGCCGGTGATAATCGAACCGGTCGAACACAACGCTTCCATCTTCGCGCATGCGATAGATGCCTGTTTCGGGCGCCTGCGTGAGGATGTCGACGCTGTCGTCGGTATGTTTGATGACCATCTGCGACCAGCTGTCAATCATGTCGGGATCGGCCCAGCGCGCATTCAGTTCGTCGATGTCCAGTTTGAATTGCTTCTTTGAGAACTCAAGCAGGTGAAACAGGAACAGCGGTGCATCTGCGTGCGCAAAGGCTGCGTGATTGGTCATCGACGACGCACCGGTGATGCGCGGGTTGATTTCACCCAGCCATATTTCGCCCGACTTTTTTTCAATCAGGAAATCGAGTTCGAAATAGCCGCGATAACCTTCCTTACGTAACTGTTCACCGAATTTGAACGTCAGATCGCGCGCCCGTTGACGGGTTTTGGGGGGAAAGGCGGTGGCGAAAATTTCATTACCGCACCAGCCGCCGCGGTAGGGCGTCAGATCCTTGAAGCCGACGAGTTCCGTCATCAAGGGGCCAACAATGGTGCCTTGCGACGTGGCGCAGGCCTCGATCGCCGACCCGCGGCAATCGATGCGCTTCATCACCTTGATTTCACCTTCGCCTACGATCTCATGTTCATGGCGCCGGAAATCGGCCTCGGATTTGATGAAGAAGGTGGTGTGGCCGCTGTCACCGAATGCCGATTGCAGCACGAGATCGTGGCCGATCCCGGCTTTGTCACAGACACTGCGCAGTTGGTCATAATCCTTGATTTCGCTTAATGCGTTTGGCACGGAGGGTACGCCCGCCTTATTGCCAATGCGTACGGTTTCGATCTTGTTGTCGCAACGCGTGCGTAACTTCGCCTTGGGAAACCACACTTCACCGCCCAATTCTTTGGCTAAACGTTCGGTTTCTTCATCGAACATCAAGAACACGAACCTCGGTTTGCCACCTCTCCGTTTGATGAGATCAATCACTTCCTTGTGCTGGAGCAAGTAGTTGTTGATGTCTTCAATGGACTGGAACTCGGCATGCGGTGCATCGGATGGACAGAACACGTTGGGATGGCGACCGTCGTAGCAATCGATGTAGCAAATGTATTTGAAATTTTTCGCCCATTCGTCCAATCCGAGAAGATTGAAGTTGGTTGCCGAAACAAAATAGATCGGATCCTCGTTACGGTGAAAGTAGCGACGGATCTCCGATATGTTCTTCAAGACTTTTGTCGGCATTGTCGTCTCCCTGGATTGTTTTTCGATCAGGTCTTGCGGGCCATTTGTCTGCTTAGGGCTTCTTTGGTGAACACGCGCAAACCCAGGTCCGCCCGGTATCCGTGAATTTCGCTTACGTCGAGCGCGCGCATGAATGCGAGAATTTCTTGTGAAACGACTTGCCCGGGTACGAGAATCGGGAATCCCGGCGGATAAGGAATAATGAAGGACGCAGACACCAGTTCGTTTTCGTTTTCGTCGTCGTTCAGGTCCAGATAGTCGCAATTGTTTTCATCGTAGCTGAGGAAGAATGCCTCACGCATATCGCCTTCCGGGGTTTCCTGATCTGCTCTGAAAGAGTCATGAAACCGGCTGAAATCGGGTAGGGGGGGAAAGTCTACCATGAGGTTTTTCACACGGCGCTCAAACGCAAGTCGCTCCATTTTCGACGCGTCGTCCAATAGATCGTCGAGATCCTGGGCAATCTGCACGAGAACCTCAATCAGATAGGCAACAGACGATCGCGTAGTGCCGATATTGGTCATAAAAAGGACCGTGTTGCGCGACGTCTTGTTTATCTGGATGCCGTATTTGTCCATTAGGATCTGGGTCTTGAAAGTATCGCCGTCCCATCCGGTGCCGCCGACCAACAATGTCACTCGGGTTGCATCGAGTACAAATTCATCGCGGGCCCAACATTCCCAGATATCATTCCAACCCTGTTCGGGATCGTAATAGGAGGTTATGCCGCTTTCGCGGTGTTGTTCTGGGATCATGTCCCCTGCCGTCAGCAGCTTGAAGTATTTCTTGAGCAAGGGGTGCGTGGCGATCGCCCGGCGCATCGACATGGCCGCTTCGACCTGGCGTTGCACGAATTCAAAGCCCTCGAGCTCGACCTGGCGCCGTCCGACATCGAGACTGGCTATGATCTGGTAGTTAGGTGAGGTCGAAGTATGCGTCATGTAGGCTTCGTGGAAGGCCTGCTCGACTTCGCCCTTGAAGTCCTGATCGTTGACATGGATCATCGACCCTTGTCGAAGTGCAGTCAGCGTTTTATGCGTGGATTGCGTTGCGTAGACCCTGACCCGCGCGTTGGGCGGAGCCAGTAATGTGGTGGTTAGCCAGGTTTCATCGTCGGCGTCTTCCAGTTCGAGCTTCTGTGCGGCATAGGCATCGATGTGGCGGGGATCCTTGAGCCGTTCACGCAAGATGTTAGCCACATTCATGGCGGTCCGCTGACGGTAAGTTGGACCAAACCGGGCGAATGCGAACCAGGCCTCGTCCCAGAGGAATACCAGGTCCGGCTTGATCGCCAGACACTCCTGCATTACGCGCTCAACGTTGTAGACGATGCCGTCGAAGGTGCAGTTGGTCAGTAGCAGCATCCGAACACGGTCAAGTTTGCCCGCGGCCCGGAGCTTCAGCAACTGGCGCTTGACTTCGCGAATGGGTACGGCGCCGTACATCGAGTACTCGTTGAGGGGGTAGCTATCGAGATAGAGCACGTTGGCGCCGGACAAAACCATTCCGTAGTGGTGCGATTTGTGGCAGTCCCTGTCGACCAGCACAATGTCACCAGGGCGGATCAGAGCCTGCACAACAACTTTGTTGCAGGTCGATGTTCCGTTGGTAGCGAAAAATGTTTGTTTGGCGCCAAAGGCGCGAGCAGCGAGTTCCTGAGCTTCCTTGATCGGACCGTGCGGCTCAAGCAGGCTGTCAAGTCCACCCGAAGTGGCCGATGTTTCCGCCAGAAAAATGTTGGGGCCATAAAAAGCACCCATATCCTGAATCCAGTGTGAGCGCGAAATTGATTTGCCTCGGCTGATGGGCATGGCGTGGAAAACGCCGGTAGGTTGTCTCGAGTAGTCCTTTAGCGCTGTGAAGAATGGCGTTTTGAAACGCGCCTGGACGCCACGCAGAATGTTGAGATGCAGTTCGAGAAAGTCTTCCTGATTGTAGAAAACGCGCCGGCACAGCCCCAAATCGAGCCCCGCGATCGACTCTACTGAGCGGTCGGTTATCAGATACGCGTCCAGTTCGGGTCTGACTTTTGCAATCAAACGGCACATTTCCGGGCCGTAGTTTTCAGGCACCAGATTGTCGATATCCTCGTCCGATCCCATACGTGCCAGGTAACGCGTCAGGATTGGAAGCTCGTTGTGTGACTTCAACGACAGGCCCGGACGGACGACGACCGCCTGAATATTGTGGTTGAACAATATACCGATCAGTGCGTCTTCAAGACTGGGAACCACTACTGCTTCATAAGTGAACTGGTCCTCGCCGCGTCGCATCCGGTGCATCGACGCCTTTAGCCAGCGTTCCTGATGCTCAGTCACATTGTCGACAATGAGGACTTCGAAGTAGGGCTTGGTCAGCGCTCGCGCTTCCGGCGACAATAGTGCTTCATCTTCCAGCTCCTCGTTCTCGCCATCGTCTCCTTCCAGCGGAATTGAGCGCCGTCGATAGGCCCCAGATGTCAATGCCCGCGTGATGCGTCGCACGGCAAACGCCAGGTCGTCAAAATTAAGATGATCAAACTGCCGGCGCAGTTGATTGAACGCTGATTTGCCCGGAAATGCCCAGTAGGTCTCAATAGGTTCGAGCGCGTCGAACAATTCTTCGATGCTGACCAGATGCTTTTTTGCAGGCTTGCCGTTCGACCTGTTGGCCACGGTTTCGGTTGCTTCGCGCAATGCGCT
The DNA here is from genome assembly GCA_021775755.1 of Hyphomicrobiales bacterium. Classification (GTDB taxonomy): domain Bacteria; phylum Pseudomonadota; class Alphaproteobacteria; order Rhizobiales; family JAJFHB01; genus JAJFHE01. Next base: position 90,239 of record JAJFHE010000050.1, read on the forward strand.
CCATCGATCCGAGCGTAGCTGGATCGCACTGTAATAATCGCTCATGGATTGCACAGCTTATCTCCTCCCCGACCAACGCGAGGATCGACAAATGTGCTTTGTCCCTCATCCGGACTTCGGATGACCCCCTGGCCGTTTTCAGCCGTTTACTGTTTCACCCGTAATCGATGCCACCACATTACCAACGGGTTTTGGGTTCACATCCGCGCTCGTGAAATCGTAGAGAGAACTCGAATCGGCAAGTGTGCCAAGCGCCCCTTGTTTAGGAATTTCCAGTGGTCCCAACGCGTGCAAAAACTGATCTACGTTACTATCTCGATTGTACGCTGGAAAATCAACCGCACGATCCCGGAAGCTCTTGAGAACCTGTCCAAGCCCTTTCAAGCCGGTCTCGCGCTGGCGGCGGACATGATCGAGATCGATTTCGATGGGAAACATGTCTTCAAGTCCAGCCGACTGATGCAAGACGGTTGCGCTCGGATCAACTACGCACGAGCGGCCGACGCCGCCTGCGCCAAGGCCATTTACATCAAATACGAAGCACTGAAACTGGGCTGCCGTCGCCCGCGCAATCGCTAGTTCGGCGTCCCTGTCGGTTGTGCCAGTGAGTACCGGATGCAGCAATACCTCCGCACCCAGGCTGGTCAGGTGCCTGGTGGTTTCGGGAAACCAGATATCATAGCAGATGGACAATCCGAAGCGCCCAACGCCGGGCACGTCGAACACACAAAACTCGGTACCTGCGGCAACTCCCTGTTCGTAGGGGAGGAAGGGAAACATTTTTGAGTATTTCGCGACGATCTCACCTTGCGGGTCGATGACACTTGATGTGTTGAAAATCCGGCCGTCGGGAAGTTGTTCGTACGTCGAACCGGGAATGAGCCAAATGTTGTGGCGTCGCGCGTCTTGGCGGAAAAGCTCGATCGTTTCATTGCCCGGGGGAGCAGCAAAGCGCGGTAATGGTCCAAAAGGCGCGAGTTCGCTGAACAGCACCATTTGCGTCCACGGAAAACGTGCCATCAAGACATCAAGCCTGTGGCGCATATCCGCTACGTTGGAGTGCAGCGCTGCAACATGCATCTGAATGCCGGCTATCGCGAAAGGCGTCATTTGGTAGGGAACTCCGGGAGGGGTTGATTCCCGCCCTTATAGTCGAAAACGTGTCGGAAATATGCCGAAATTTCCAAGCTCGGATACAGCGCGTGGAACAGGTGATTCATAAACTCGAGCCGCCTGATGTCATGCGCCCCGAGGTGCCCGATGTGTACATGACTGCGGCAAGGTCGCGGTTGCGAGGACTGAGTCGCCGCTCCTGTGCAGTGTTCCAAGCACCAGCCGGAAAATACGTTTAACCGTCAAAATTCAGGGTCACGCGGCTTCGGTCATTTGACGACGCCGCTCTTTGAACTTGCTGTGCGAAGCGTCTGTGCCGTCATGAAATGACCCGAACCATTTGTCCCAGGGCATTTCGAGGTTGCCGTAATTGCACTCGAAGTAGCGGTGATGCATCTGGTGGTGGAAGGTGCCAAGGGCCAGTCGGCTCTTGTCCCTGACGAGCAGTCCCTGAAAACCGGTGTGAGAGGTTGCGGCCGTCAGGGCCTGATGCTGCATGTGGAACAGGATATGAAGGGGGTGTGCCGCCAGCACCAGGTGGATCGCAATCGAGGAGAAGAAAATCAGATGCTCCACCGGGTGCATGGACAGGCCGGACCACGGGCCGACATTGGTGTTGCGATGGTGCAGGGCGTGAACGGTGCGGTAAAGCGGCGGCCAGTGAATGAGGCGATGGATCCAGTAGAAATGGAAGGATATCCACACCGGCGTGAGCCAGAACAGCGCCACGAACCAGACCGGATTGTCGCTCCAGGCCAGTAGCGGGGCATAGCCGTTGACCATGGCCCAGAACATCGCGACTTCGTAGGCCGTCCATAACGCCACGCCACTGCCGAGCGACCAGAACATGTTGTCGAACACCTGGTCCTTGAACGTGAACGCGCGGTTATTTGTCGTCAGGTCGCGCCGGTCAAACTTCAGGCGCTTTTCCTGGCGCTTCCAGGTGTAGAAATATAGATGCAGACCGCCTGCGACGACGAGAAGCAGAATGATGTTGCGGATGTAAATTTCCGCGATCCATCCGGCCGCAAGTTCTTTTGTTTCCTCCAGAGGCGGCTGGAACCAGAACCACGATATGGCCGCAACGATGACAAGCAGCGAGTTTTCCGCAACCGCAAACCATCTGTCCGCAACCCAGCGCAGCATCCGCAAGGGATCGGGCGGCCAGGTAAAAAATGGCGACGCCTTGATCGGAACCGGTGGGCGGTGATGCCACTGCCGGGCAAATGTGCTTTCGCTTGCGCCCGCGGTGTTGGCGGTCGTTTCCTGCATGTTTCGAGTGTCCAAACGGCTGCTGCTCTCCCGGCCACAATATTTCACAACTCCCAAAGTTTGAAAAACTGAACGTTTCGATCCATAACATCAAATTATTCGATGTTTTGGCAAAGGAAGAACAATCCGGTGCGGGTTTCGATCAAGGCATTGCAGTATTTCATGTGTGCGGCAGAACGCGGCTCGATTGCACAGGCGGCCGAGAGTTTGAATGTCGTGCCGTCCGCGGTATCGAGCGCCATTGAACTCGTCGAGACGGAGTTCGCCCTCAAACTGGTGCAGCGTTATCCCGCGAAAGGGATCAAGCCGACCGCCGCGGGCATCGCGATCATGCGAAAGATCCGACATCTGATCGAGGAGTACGACAACCTTCTTCTGGAGGGTGCGGAGCTGCGTACGGCACTGTCGGGCAGCATTTCAATCGGCTACTACGCGCCCGTCGCACCCGCATTCATGCCGCAAATCGCCGGACCTCTGGTTCGCGATCACCCCGGAGTAACATTAAGGCTGGTGGAAACCGACAACGAGCAGGTGCAAAGCGGCCTTGCCGACGGTGAGTTCGACGTGATTTTATTTGTGGCTGAAAATGTCAGGACAGGCATTGTCTGCAAGCCGTTGATCGACGCACCGCCTTACGTTCTTGTTCATCGCGGCCATGAATTCTGCGGGCGAAAGTTTGTCACACAGGCGGACCTTCAACACGAGCCGCTGGTGCTTCTCGACCTGCCGATGACGAACGAGTATTACCGCAACCTTGCGCAGGATGCGGGAGCCGGCGCAAATGTCGTGGCGACGGCGTCCACCCATGAGATGGTGCGCAGCCTTGTCGGCGCCCGTGTCGGGAGCTCAATCCTCAACATGCTTCCCTCTACCGCCATCACCTATGCCGGCGACGAAGTTGTCGCCATCCCGGTTCAATCGGAGGTGCGGCCCCTCAGGTTGGTGCTCGGCCATGTTGGCGGCAAGCCCCGCCGGCTGGTGCAGGCGTTCATGGACGCTTGTGCAGGCTATTTCGCTCAAGACGCGGCGCGCGAGTTGATCGTATCCTGCGAACCCGATTGACCCGGGTGCACCTTTCATCGCCCCAATGACTGCCACCATGTGACGTCCCCACATTCCAACTGGCGGGAAAATTCCCCAGCAGTGATCTGGTATCGCCGTATGCCGTTTAGTCTTCCGGCTTCATTGAGGAGAAGTGCCGTGGCAAAAGCACAAGTCATCCACGAACTCGGACCGCCCGAGGTCATGCGCTGGGAGGAATGGGACGTGCCGCCGCCCGGTGAGGGCGAAGTGCGGATGCGTCACACAGCAATCGGCGTCAATTTTGCCGACACCTATCACCGTGGCGGCATCTCACATCCGCTGAAGGTTGCGCCGCGTCCTTGCGTGATCGGGTTTGAGGCGGTTGGTGTGGTGGAAGAAGCTGGCGCCGGTGTCACCGAATTCAAGGCCGGCGACCGCGTTGCTTATGCGGTGCCGCCGATGGGCTCTTACGCCGAGGCACGGAATTATCCGGCGGACAAACTCCTGCACCTACCAGACGATATGGACGATAAGGTCGTGGCGGCACTGTTGATGAAGGGGCTGACGGCGCAGTTTCTGCTGCACCGGACCTATGCCGTGCAACCGGGCGATGCCATTCTCGTGCACGCGGCGGCCGGTGCCATGGGCCTCATTCTGTGCCGCTGGGCAAGCCATTTGGGCGCCACCGTGATCGGTACAGTCTCAACGCCGGAAAAAGCGGAGATTGCCCGTGCTGCGGGATGTCATCACCCGGTCGTGCGGTCGCAAGAGGATTTCGTCGCGAAGTGCCGTGAGGTGACGGACGGCAAGGGTGTCGCCGTTGTTTATGAATCGATCGGCAAGGACACGCTGCAGAAGTCGCTCGATTGCCTGCGGCTGGTTGGTGTTTGCGCCGCTTACGGCCACGCCTCGGGACCACCCGATCCCGTCGATATCATTCAGGATCTCGGTGCGCGGGGCTCGCTGTTTATTACCCGGCCCGCCTATCTGCACTATATGGCCGAGCGCGAGCAGATGGTGGCGGCGGCCGATGTATTGTTTCAAACCATCCGCGACGGCGTGATCGAGCCCAATATCAATTATGAGTATCCGCTTAAGGACGCCGTGAAGGCGCATCAGGCTATTGAAAGCGGCACAACCACGGGCGCCAGCGTTCTGGTGGTGTAGTTTGCCAGAAGTTTGAACGCCGGTAATTCCGCAGGCCTATTGGAGTATCCGCTCGCAGGTTCGGGCAAAACTTGCAAAGGCCGGGCTTTTGCCGAGTTCGGCGGGCAGGTCGTCACCTGGTGCCATTGCACTTATGCGGTCGCATTCGTCGGCGATGCGCAGGCACAACCGCGCCATCGCACCATCAACCTCCTCTTCAGACGCCGCTCGAGCGGTTCCGGCGCACTGGCGCACCAGCGCGATGTCCCGGTCAAAGGCATCGTCTCCGGACGGCGACAGTTCGACGGCGGGAACCGGCGCCGGCACGGGTACCGCGGAACTGAGCGCACCGCGCCGCACCATTGCCGTTGGATACAACATCGCCGCACCGCTGATTTGCCACGCGGTGTCCGCGCCGTCGTGGTCGCTACGCTGCCGGAGCATGAATGCATGAACCATGGCCTGTTCGACCAAGGCGATGAGCTGTGCAGTCAAGGTGCCGAGTGCCGGTCCGGTTTCAGCCACAGTGCCCTTTGAGGGGTGCGAGGGCATCGTCTCTTCGAGCCAAGCTGCGTAGGCGCGGCGCGGCCCAGCAGCACGCGCCACACACGCTTTCGCCTCGGGCGTTTCAACCTCCAACTCCGAAAGGAGTTCGCCAAAACGCAGTTCCACCTCGTGTTCCGCCTTGAGTATCGCGGCGATGTCGGATCCCGGGACAAACCGATGCGCCCCGAGTTCGACCGGCACTCCTTTCTCGACAAGCAGATCTATGATCTGCATTGCGTTCTTGAAGTCTTCGTTGTCTACCTCCGTGATGTGTGCGGCAATCGCATCTTCGCCCATGGCCTTCAGTGCGAGGACATGAAAGAACTGCTGATGGACGGCGGTCAGTTGCAGCCGCAGCAGGCGCATGAGGTTTGATTGATCTTTGTACATCTCGATGCGGAGTGTATCAGCGGTCCGGCACATTGCCCACGTGCGTCAACGGCAGTTTCAAAGCGGCCTCATTGCCGGGTTGTGCTCTTTCTGAACCGTGAACCGATGGCCGGGTATGGCGGAGCTTTATGCGGCCTCTTCCTTGGTGTAGAAAGCCGCAATCCTTCTGGAGAAATCTCCAGCACGCAAAACCGCGAGGAGTTGGCGTCATGAAATCAGCCGCAGAAGATCCTATCGTCATCGCGTCCACGGCACGCACGCCCATGGGGGGATTTCAGGGAGAGCTTGGTGCCGCGACCGCATCCGAGCTGGGTGCGGCGGCAATTCAGGCAGCAGTTGAACGCTCCGGTGTGGAGGCGGCTGAGATCGATGAGGTCCTGATGGGCTGTGTGCTGCCGGCCGGGCAGGGCCAGGCGCCGGCGCGGCAGGCCTCGTTTGGCGCGGGATTGCCGAAGGACGTGCCGTGCACGACCGTCAACAAGATGTGCGGCTCCGGCATGAAGACCGTCATGATGGCTTATGAGGCACTGCATGCGCGGCCAGCCGACGTGATCGTCGCGGGCGGTATGGAGAGCATGTCGAATGCCCCTTATCTGTTGCCGAAAGTTCGCGACGGGCTGCGGCTCGGGCACGGCGAGGTTAAGGATCACATGTTTCTCGACGGTCTTGAGGACGCCTACGACAAGGGCCGCCTCATGGGCACATATGCCGAGGCAACGGCAACCCACTACCAGTTTACCCGTGAAGCGCAGGATGCCTACGCTATTGAATCCCTGAGGCGCGCCAAGGCCGCGAATGAAGACGGCTCCTTCGGCAGTGAGATTGTGCCGGTCACTATCAAAACGCGAAAGGGCGAGAGCGAAATTTCTCTCGATCAGCAGCCCTTCACCGCGCGTCCCGACAAGATACCCACCCTGAAGCCGGCTTTTGCCAAAGACGGGACGGTTACGGCGGCGAATTCGAGTTCGATTTCCGATGGCGCAGCGGCCCTCGTGCTGATGCGGGCGTCCGAGGCTGAAAGGCGCGGGCTGACGCCGCTGGCGCGCATTGCCGGCTGTACGTCGCACGCGCAGGAGCCGGCGTGGTTCACGACCGCACCCATCGGTGCGGTTGAAAAACTCTTTGAGCAAACCGGCTGGAGCGCTGGGGACGTCGCACTGTACGAGGTGAACGAGGCCTTTGCCGTCGTTGCCATGGCGGCGATGCGCGATCTCGGGCTCGATCACGAGCGCGTCAATGTGCATGGCGGCGCCTGCGCACTCGGCCACCCGATCGGTGCATCGGGTGCGCGCATTCTCGTCACGCTTCTGGGTGCGCTCCGCAAACACAGTGAAAAGCGCGGTGTCGCGTCGCTTTGCATTGGCGGCGGCGAAGCGACCGCCGTTGCCGTTGAGCTTGTGAACTGAAGGAAAGCAAATGCCGCAGGAAATAACGATTGGTTACAAAGCCTTGTGCGCCGAGGCGGAGAAAGAGATTCAAACGATCAGCGTTGAAGAGGCGCATGAAATGTCAGGCCGCGACGATGTCGTGGTTATCGACATTCGGGACGTGCGCGAATTGCAGCGCGAGGGCCGGGTGGCCGGTTCCAAGCACTGCCCGCGCGGCATGCTGGAATTCTGGATCGACCCGGACAGCCCCTATCACAAAGAACTGTTCGCGGAGGACAAGTCCTTCATTTTCATGTGCGCTGGCGGACTGCGCTCAGCGCTCGCCACCCAGATTGCCCAGCGTATGGGGCTGAAGCCGGTTTTCAACATGGCGGGCGGGTTCGGCGCGTGGAAAAAAGCGGAATGTCCGGTGGAAGACTATGACAGGTGAAGGGCGGCGCGGGACGCGCGTTTTTTCAGGCTCGTCGTTTGAGAAGCTTGCAGGTTATGCGCGCGCGGTGATCCTGCCCGATCCCGGCGGTGACTGGGTCATGGTGTCGGGAACCACGGGCTTTGATTATGCCGCCGGGACGATTGCGGACGACACCGCCGAGCAGACGCACCAGGCTTTCCGCAATATTGCAGTGGCCCTGGAAGAGGCCGGATCGTCTTTTGTCGAAGCGGTGCGGGTGCGCGTCTATGCGGTGAGCGAAGCGGACTTCCAGATCATTGCGCCTATTGTCGGGGAATACATGGGCGGCGCGCGTCCGGCGAACACGTCCGTGATCAGCGCGCTTGTCGACCCGCGGATGAAGGTTGAGATCGAGGTTACAACCAGAAAGGCCCCCGACGGGGCGGTTCGGCGACCACACCGGGAAGAGGGCCGTGGCTGAATTCACGCTCGTTATCGGCAATAAGAACTATTCGTCCTGGTCGTTCAGGGCGTGGATCGCCATGCGTCATTTCGGCTTCGACTTCGACGAGGTTCTGGTGCGGCTGAACTTCGAGGGCTCCGAAGATGGCCTGAGCACAAACAAGGAGCTCTTCGAGCACTCACCTGCGGGCCGCGTTCCGGTACTCAAGCACGGCGGCCTGACGGTCTGGGAATCGCTCGCGATCCTTGAATATCTGAACGAGGTGCGCCCGGGCGCGGGTATGTGGCCTGAAGAACCCGCGGCGCGCGCGAAGGCGCGGATTGCCGCCAACGAAATGCACGCGGGTTTTGCGGCGCTGCGGTCGGAAATGCCGATGAACATCCGGCGCGCGCCAGCTGCAATACAGGTATCGGTGGAGGCTAAGCGCGATGTGGCGCGGATCCAGGATATTTGGCGCGACTGTCTGTCGGAGAGCGGCGGGCCGTTTCTGTTCGGTTCGTTCTCGATCGCCGATGCGTTCTATGCCCCGGTCGTCAACCGGTTTCACATTTACGATGTGCCTGCTGATGAGGCCGTGCGGTCATATATGGATGCCGTAACAGCGCTGCCGGCCTATGAAGAATGGCGCGCGGCCGCACAAGCTGAGCCGTGGATCATCGAGCAGGAAGAGCGCTGAGGGATCCGGCGGGGTGGCAGCTATCTGAAGCTTTCCGCAGATGCATTTTCCATCATGTGTTCAAATCTCTGCGGAAATGGAGCCTTGAGCAATGCGCCGGGCTCGACGTCAGGAAACAACTCTGCATAACTTGCCGTGGCGTGGGCGCTGATCCTGCGTTCGACGTGCTCGCGCGCGATCTGATCGGTCGATGTAAGACCGGAAGCGGCCAGCAACTCAACGACCGCATGAACCATCCCACGATGAAAGGACGCGACCCGGTCGCGCTTGCTCGGAATGTTCAGGGCCTTGTAGAGTTCGGGATCCTGAGTGGCGACCCCGGTCGGGCAGGAGTTCTGGTTGCATTCAAGGGACTGAATGCAGCCAAGCGCGAGCATCATGCCTCTTGCCGTGTTGACCATGTCCGCACCAAGCGCGAGCGCGCGGATCAGATGAAAGCCGCTGAACACGCGTCCCGAAGCGATGACCGCGATGTGTTGCTTCAATCCAAAGCCCGTCAAACAATCAACAACGAAAGCGAGACCTTCGCGCAGCGGGGTGCCGACAGAGTTGGTGTACTCCAGCGGGGCGGCGCCTGTGCCGCCTTCGCCACCGTCCACGGTAATGAAATCCGGCGAGATTCCGGTTTCCGCCATTGCCTTGCAGAGTGCGACGAACTCGCGTTTGTTGCCGAGGCAGAGTTTAAAGCCGATGGGCTTCCCGCCGGACAATTCCCGCAGTTGGGCAATGAAATTTATAAGTTCGAGCGGCGTTGAAAATGCGCTGTGCGTGGGCGGAGAGTCGACCTGGGTATAGGGCTCAACACCTCGGATCTCGGCGATTTCCGGGACGTTTTTGGCAGCCGGTAAGATGCCACCATGACCGGGCTTGGCGCCCTGGGAGAGTTTAATTTCGATCATTTTCACGTTCGGCAATTGCGCCTTTTCGGCAAAGCTGTCCGGTGCAAAAGTTCCGTCTTCCCGGCGGCAACCGAAATAGCCGGTGCCGATCTGCCAAATGATGTCGCCGCCGTTTTTGAGATGATACGGGCTGAGGCCGCCTTCGCCGGTATTGTGGGCGAACCCGCCGTCCTTGGCGCCACCGTTGAGAGCCAGAATGGCATTCTTCGACAGGGCACCGAAACTCATCGCCGATATGTTGAATATGCTGGCATCGTAGGGCTGCTTGCAGGCAGGCCCGCCGACGCGTACGCGAGGATGCTGTTCAAGATCCGATCCCCGGCACGCGGAAAGCGAATGGTTCATCCACTCATACCCTGTTCGATAGGTGTCCATCTTTGTGCCAAGCGGCACTGTATCTAGCGCGCCCTTTGCACGTTGATAGACCACCGAACGGAACATTCGGTTGATGGGGACGCCATCGGTCTCGGACTCGATGAAATACTGATAGATCATCGGCCGCAGCCACTCCATGAACCAGCGGCCATGGCCCGCGACTGGAAAATTTCGCCAGATGGTGTGCTCGGTTTGGGTCAGATCGTAAATGCCAAGCGCGACGACCGATACGACCGCGATGAGCAGCACTATGGCAGGGTACCAAAGCCATGTAAGGCCTGCGCTGATCAAAAGACCGAGGATTGAAAGAGCGTAGAACCGGGTTCGCATGGGTGTTGTTCCGCTTGTTCGATGGGGTGAATAAAACGGTTGGTGCTCCGGTTGCCTCAGAGCGAGCGGGAGCGCAAAACGAGCATCTTTTCGCTCTGCATATCGCGGTAGGTGTAGGGAATGCCGCCGACGCCGTAGCCGGATTGCCGGAGGCCGGCAAACGGCATCCAGTCGACGCGAAAAGCCGTGTGGTCATTGATCATGACGGCGGATGCGTCGAGACGTCTGTAAGCGTGCATGGCAAGATCGATGTCGCGGCTCATGACGGCCGCCTGGAACGCAAAGGGCAGGGCGTTCGCCTGGTCTATCGCGGTGTCGATGTCGTCATACGAATAGACGCAGATAACCGGTCCGAAGATTTCCTGCGTGCTCACTTTTGCCGTTTCGGGAGCGTTTGCGATTATCGTGGGTTCGTAAAGCGATGGCGTTAATCTGGTGCCGCCGCTGAGAATTGCCGCGCCGGCCTGCTCCGCTTCTGTCACCCACTGATCAATCCGATCTACTTCGCGGTGCCGGATCAACGGGCCGACATCAGTGGCGGCAATCTGGGGGTCGCCGACCTGTAATTGCTGTGCATGGTTCGTAAGGCCATTGCACACTTCGCGGAATATCGAACTGTGGGCAAAGACGCGCTGCACCGATACGCACACCTGACCTGCGTGATAGAAGCCGCCTTTCGTCATCAGCGGCAGTGCATCGTCGAGGTCTGCACTCTGGGTCACGATGACCGGAGCAGCGCCGCCGTGTTCTAGTGCGCAGCGCGTTCCCGGGGCAAGCTTGGTGCGGAGCATCCATCCGACCTTCGGGCTGCCGATGAAGCTGAAAAAGGCGACACGCGGGTCGGTCACGAGCTTCTCGGCGACCGAAACGTCGGCAACGGCCACGGACTGGCACCACTTCTCCGGCAGTCCGGCTTCGCGAAAGATGTTCACAAGCTCAAAGCACACAGCGGGCGTGTCTTCAGCCGGTTTGACAATTACCGGACAGCCGCTGGCGATCGCAGGGCCGATCTGGTGGACGATGAGGTTGATAGGGTGGTTGAACGCGCTAACGGCGACGACAACGCCGATCGGTTCATGACGTGTGACGGCAATGCGCTGCGCGGATGCGGGGTTGAGGCGCATTGGAATTTCCGTGCCGTGCTCTGAACGAATGCATTCGATGCAGTTTCGAATGCCATCGACCGCACGATCAAATTCAATACGCGTATCGGTCAGTGGTTTGCCGCCTTCCCGTACGGCAAGGCGGATGAGCGCATCTGCGCGCTCCAGCATCAGCTGAGCGGCACGTTCGAGAATAGCGATGCGCCGGTCGGCGGGGAGCCACGTTGCCGGGGAGCGAAACAGTTCAAAGGCGTTTTGCAGCGCCTGTTCGGCTCCAGTTGCATCGATGGTCTCGACCGTTGCGACTTCCACCCCATCATAGGGAGAGGTGACCAGAAGCTGACCTGCGCTTTTTGCTCCGGGAACCTGAACTGCGAAGTGCATGAGAGTTGTCCGTGACTGTCTGGTGTTTTTGATATGGGTGTCTGGCGATCTCTAAATCGCGCAGATCAGTTGGCCGAGAGCTTCAGTGAGCTTCATGTTCTCGCGGTAATCGACCGGCACATCGACCACGGCCACTGTGTTGTCTTCGAACGCGCGCTCAAGAGTGGGGATCAGCTCTTCAGTACGGTTGACGCGATAGCCCTTGGCACCGAACGACTCCGCGTATTTGACAAAGTCGGGGTTGGTGAAACTGATATCTCCGTGGCGTCCGAAACGGCGGTCCTGATGCCACTTGATGAGGCCGTACTCGCTGTCCGACCAGATCATGATGACAAACGCCAGTTTGTGGCGCAGGGCAGTCTCGATTTCCTGCGAATTCATCAAAAACCCGGCGTCACCGGTCAGTGCGAGAACACGACGTTCGGGGTTTGCCATTTTTGCAGCGAGTGCGCCGGGCACGGCAATGCCCATGGATGCGAATCCGTTGGAGATGATGCAGGTGTTGGGGCGTTCACAGCGGTAAAGCCGCGCCACCCACATTTTGTGTGCGCCGACATCAGAGAGGAGAATATCTTCATCGCCCATGACCTTGCGCGTGTCGTAGAGAATGCGTTGAGGCTTGACTGGAAACGCATCGTCGCCGGCGTAGCCGTCAAGTTGCGAAATGATTGTTTCGCGCAGATTGGCGGAAACGGAACCATTCCGAGGGGTCGTGCTGTCTGCTATCTGGCCGAGCGATTCCGCAATATCTCCCAATACGCCTACGGCCGGCAGATAGTGTGCGTCCACTTCCGCGTAGGTCTGGTCGATGTGGATTATCGATTTTTCCGCATTCGGATGCCACAGCCGGGGATGGTACTCCACCATGTCGAAGCCGATACAGATCACCACATCGGCGCGGTCAAATCCGCAGCTCACATGGTCATGTGCCTGAAGGCCGATGGTGCCAAGACTGAGCGGATGAGAAAACGGAATGCAGCCCTTCGCCATGAACGTCTGTGCCACGGGTATGTTGAGAGCCTCGGCAAACTGCACGAGCGCCGCGCTGGCGCGGCCCCGGATAACGCCGTTTCCTGCCAGTATGATGGGAAACTTTGCGTTCGATATAACGTTGGAGGCTTCGGCAATCTTGACCGGCGAGGGGTAGGGTGGTGTGACCTCGTGTACCTTCAACGGCGCCGCGCCTTCTGGAGCGTCGGCGCCGGCAATGTTTTCCGGGAAGCTGATAAACGAACCGCCCGGCTTTTCAGCTTCGGCATCCTTGAATGCCTTGCGGACAATTTCGGGAATCGTCGCCGGGTCCAGTACTTCGGTACTGTATTTCGAAATAGGTTCGAACAGGTTCACAAGATCCAGGATCTGATGGCTCTCCTTGTGAAGTCGCGTCGTCGAGCCCTGGCCGGCAAGCGCGACGATTGGGGCGCGGTCCATGTTGGCATCGGCGAAGCCGGTAATGAGGTTGGTTGCGCCGGGTCCGAGTGTGCCCAGACAGACGCCGGCACGCCCGGTTAAACGCCCGTAGACGTCCGCCATGAACGCGGCACCCTGCTCGTGGCGGCAGGTGACGAATGTGATCGGGCTGTCGCGCAGAGCATCCATGAGATGCAGGTTTTCTTCGCCCGGGATGCCGAAGATGTATTCCACGCCTTCGTTTTCAAGGCACTTTACGAAAAGTTCGGACGCTGTCGGCATGGGATCCTCCGGGGGTGTGGTAATTGATATGTTGCGCTGCCGTGGCAGTCGGTCCTAGTGGCGTGTCAAAGTTGCGAATACCGCGCCGAGGACGGCGCCGAATACGATATGTAAAACAAACGACATAACCGCCGGGGCCATGCCCAGGGACATGGCGAAGGCGCCGTGGCCCGCAAGCGGCATGAAAACCACCATCATGCCGAGCCAGGCCGCTATGCCGAATATGAGACCCTTGACAAGCCCCGGTCCCGGCATCACCCGCGCGAAGATGGCGAAAAGCACACCCCATCCGATCACACCAAGACCGAAATGCAAAGCCCATCCGACCAGCGGCGATTCGGGCAGTCCGGCAAATTGATGGGCGACGCTCACGAGATCGCCGATCGGGTCCATTTCCGGCATGACACCGGCAATTTTCTTGCCGATCATCATGATCGACAGCACTAACGTCGCAGTCAGGCTGGCGAGGAGGCCGCTGCCGAGTTCAACACGATGTGTGGTCATTTCCAAATCCCCAAAATGCGGTCAACGCATCTGGGATGCCGGCAACAGCAAACCGGTTACGAAAATATCGTGGGAACGTCGTTGAACGGTTGTTCGCCGCGGTGGGCAGCGTCCGTCAGATATCCAGTTCCTCGCCGGACACGAACTCCGCGCGTTCCTGGATGAACTGAAAGCGCGCTTCGGGTTTGTTGCCCATGAGGCGGTCGACGGAGCGCTTGGCCGCCTTGGCCTCGTCTTCGGTAAGTTCGACCCGCAACAGGGCGCGGGTTTTGCGGTTCATGGTGGTTTCCTTGAGTTGCGCCGGCATCATTTCGCCGAGGCCCTTGAAGCGCGATACTTCAATCTTCTTGCGGGCGTCGAATTCGGTTTCGATCAACTCGTCCTTGTGTGCGTCGTCGCGGGCGTAGAGCGCCTTGCCGCCCTGCGAGATGCGGTAGAGCGGCGGCACGGCCAGATAAAGGTGGCCGTTCTCGATGAGGCCTTTCATCTGCTCGTGGAAGAACGTGATGAGGAGGGCGGCGATATGCGCGCCGTCGACATCGGCATCGGTCATGATGATGACCTTGTCGTACCGCAGGTCCGCATCGCGGTAGGCGCTGCCCGAGCCACTGCCCAACGCCTGGATCAGGTCGGAGATCTGCTGGTTCTGGGCGATCTTGCCGGAGGCGGCCGAGGCGACGTTCAGAATCTTGCCGCGCAGGGGCAGGACGGCCTGGGACTTGCGGTCGCGTGCCTGTTTGGCGGAGCCGCCGGCGGAATCGCCCTCGACGATGAAGATTTCCGAGCCCGCGGCCTGGTTCTGAGAACAGTCGGAAAGCTTGCCGGGCAGACGCAGTTTGCGCACCGCGGACTTGCGGTTGACTTCGCGCTCCTGGCGCCGGCGCACGCGTTCTTCGGCGCGCTCTATAACCCAGTCCAGCAACTTGTCGGCCTGGCGCGGATGGCCCGTGAGCCAGTGGTCGAAGTGATCGCGCAGGGCGTTTTCAACGATCTTGGCCGCTTCCGTCGTGGCGAGCCTTTCCTTCGTCTGGCCCTGAAACTCCGGTTCGCGGATGAAGATCGACAACATGATGCCGGCGGAGGAGAGAACATCGTCCGCCGTGATCGCCTGCGCGCGCTTGGTGTTGGTCAACTCGCCATAGGCCTTGAGGCTGCGCGTCAGGGCCATGCGAAGGCCGGTTTCGTGGGTGCCACCCTCGGTTGTCGGCACGGTATTGCAGTACGAGTTCACGAAGCCGTCGCGGCCGCCGAACCAGGCGATGGCCCATTCGACGCTGCCATGGCCGCCGGGTTTTGACACATTGCCGGCAAAGATCTCGTCGACAACCTGAGGGGCGCCGGCAATGGTGGCGCTAAGATAATCCTTGAGGCCGCCTGGAAAGTGCAGCGTGTCCTTTTCAGGGGTCTGCCCGTCATCGCCGAGATGGCTCGGGTCGCATATCCAGCGAATTTCCACACCGCCGAAGAGATAGGCCTTGGAGCGCGCCATCTTGTAGAGGCGGGCGGGGCGGAATTTGGCGCTTTTGCCGAAGATTTCACTGTCGGGAAGAAAGCGGATGCGGGTGCCGCGGCGGTTATGCACCTTGCCGTGGTCCTCAATGCCGCCCAGCGGCCGGCCGCGGGAATAGCTCTGACAATAAAGGTTCTGGCCGCGCGCTACCTCGACATCTAGATGTTCAGACAGCGCATTGACGACCGAGACGCCGACGCCATGCAGGCCGCCCGAGGTCTCATAGACCTTGGAATCGAATTTACCGCCGGCATGCAGCGTCGTCATGATGACTTCGAGTGCGGACTTGTCGGTGAATTTCGGGTGCTGGTCGACCGGAATTCCGCGTCCGTTGTCGGTGACGGTCAGGTAGCCGTCGGCCCCGTACTCGACCTCAATGAAGCTCGCGTGGCCCGCCACGGCTTCGTCCATGGAGTTGTCGAGCACCTCGGCAAAAAGGTGGTGCAGGGCTTTTTCATCGGTGCCGCCGATATACATGCCCGGCCGGCGACGCACTGGTTCAAGTCCTTCGAGGACCTCTATGTCGGCTGCCGTATAACCGTCTTCGGTCGACACAGACTTCGCCTTGCCCTTGGCCACGCGTTTCTTGGCGGCGTCCGGATTGACTTCCGCTTCAAGCTTGTCGAACAGGTCGTGGACGTTGGACATGATACTGACGGTGGCCTCTGTTGCGTGCGCTACGTGCCGTGAAAACGGCGGCGAATCAATACTTAAAGCGTATTCCAACCTTAGTGAATCAAAGGTCCGGGTCAATCGACTGTGTTCGCGGTTCAAACCGCCGCAGGGGCACACTGGCGTCGGTCGGCGATCTTTTCAGGCTCTTATTGATGCGCGTCAATGCGGTGCGCCGCACGAGTTGCTCCGATGGTTGTGGGGCTGAGGTAAACCTAAACTCAGGGAGCCGCAACGATGAAAATGCGCCATATCCCCATGTTCCTCGGTGTTCTTACCGCGTTAGTTTCCGGACCCACCTTCGCGGCGTCAGGTAACTTCGATCTGGCCGCATTGCTTGAGGCGGCTGGGGTTCGGGTTGCCGAGACAACCGGCTGCGCAACAGATTGCGAGGAGCGCAAGCAAGCCTGTCTGATCCCCTACACCCGAACCAACAGCTCAGGCGTAACATACGTGACTGTTGAAGGTACGAAATACTGCAATGAACGCTATCGTGCCTGCGTAAAGAAATGCTGAGCACTTCATGCTTTTGGGTGGTCGCACGACCCACGATGTTTCCGAAAGGTGATGCGACTGTCGGCAGTGGTGGTCGTTTTATCGCCGCCGCTCCATTGACATGGCCGCCGAATTTGTCTGCACTCACGGTGTGACATCAAACGGATGCGGTTGGTCCATGCGGAAAGTTATCGCAAGGGTTTTGCCTGTGCGGCTGCTGGCAATTGTCGTCGTTGCCTGGGCGGCTTGTTCTGTGGCGCCGGATGCCCAAGGCGATGAAACCGCGCTTTCCGGCGACGAGATCCAAACCGTGCTTTCCGGCAATACGGCGTCGGGGGTCCAGGATGGCGTGGCCTGGAGACAGTACTTCGCGCCATCGGGCGCCACCACATACATCACGCAGGGCCGCCCATCGCTGGGCCAGTGGAGCGTGCGTGATGATTATTATTGTTCGACATGGCCGCCATTTCCGTCCTGGAGCTGTTATGCCGTGACCATGGAAGACGATCACATCAACTTTCTGCCCAAAGAGGGCGGCGATCCATGGCCGGTTCGGGTTCTTGTCGGAAATCAGCTCTGAACACGACTGTTGACGCTACCATCCGCCAAAACGCGGCCATACTGCCGTGATGTTTCCGCCCGTATCCACAACATTGTATGAGGCATGCTGCGCCGCGGTCGCGCAGGCGTGGTTCGGGAGAATGCGAAGTCGGGTACCGAGAGGGAGATCTGGGATTTCCGCAAGTTCGGTGCCAGGCCGTCGTGCGATGATGCCGTGTTCCTGATTTGCCCGGACGACGATCAGATCCTCAAACGGCCTGCCGGTTTCATCACACACGACGCCGTAGCCCTGGTCACGTTGCTGCGATGAGGTTCCCCGGTCGGTTGACAGCGCCATCCAACCGGCATCCGTGATGATCCAGTTCTTGTGCTGTTGATGCCCGATTACCGTTGCCAGTACGCTGAGGGCAATGTCGTCCTCGGTACAAACGCCGATGCCGGCCTGCACAAGATCGAAGAACATATAGACCCCGGCGCGAATTTCGGTGACACCGTCAACTGGCGCGTTAGAGAAGAGCGTCGGTGTCGAGCCGATGCTCACGATGGGACACGGCAGGTTCGCGCCGCGCAGGGTTTGCGCCAATTCAACCGAAACCTGTTGTTCGATGAGTGCCGCTTGCGCCCGTCCATCGTCCGTAACCGTCCCGTAGCTTTCACCCGCATGCGTTATGACGCCGGCCAGTTCCGCGGCGCTGTTGTTCAATATGGTGCCTATTTGCACGAGCAACCCGGCATCTTCCCGACCGATGCCGGAGCGGTGGCCATCGACATCAAGCTCGATCAACACCGGCAGCGGATCGGCCTCTGCCGCAGCGCTGTTGGCAACCGCATGCGCGGCGGAGATGGAATCCACGACGATCTTCAGATCGACGCCGGTGCGCCGCAGGGCGTGCACCTGCTGCAGCTTCTGTGGGGACACCGCAACCGCATAAAGCAAGTCGCGATACCCCGCCGAGCCGAACTCGCTGGCTTCTTTCAGTGTCGAGACAGTGGCTGGAATTTTGCGGCCGGAGAACGTGAAGGATATGGCGTCAACGCTCTTTACCGTTTTCAGGTGCGGCCGCAGTTTTGTGTCCGATCCAGTCAAACGCCCGGTGGCACGGGCGACATTGCGCGTCATTTTCGAAGTATCGACGATGAGGCAGGGCGTTTGCAGTTGTGAAATGTGTTGCGGCAGATGTGCGCGCATGGGTTCGGCAAATCCCATCTGTTTCCGTCAGGTTGTGAGAGGGTGTTTAAACGACGGCTGAAGCCCGAACAACAAAATGCTGTGCCGGGGACGGGAGCGAGCCGGTGGAGCCCGATGCGGAAGGCGACAAGACGATGGGTGTGCGAGCGGAAAACCGGAGGCCCCGGGCCGTATCGGCGCTCGGGGCCTGTATCGGGTTTCCCCTGCCGATCAGTAATGACCGGCTATATTTCAGTATTCCCGCAATATTTCTGCATGAAATCGCAAACACTTTAGTCGATTGCGCAAACCATGCAACAACATTGCTTGTGTTCTGAATAATTCATTAGATTTTAAGAGATGCCGGCCGCTGACCGTCTTGTTCAAAACGGACCTTAGGCCGGCTTGGGTTCCTTCGGTGGGAGCATTTTCTTAGACCTCCCTCGTGATGACTGTTAGCCATCCTGAACCATGATTCGTTTTGCGTCAAATCAAACTTTGCAGACGCGGAGGGTTCTGTGAAAAAGCAACGAGGCCGGGCATGCCCGGCCTCTGAATTGTCGTTGTCGCAGAAAGGATTAGCGGATCGCTGTCGGATTGATCATCATCTGAACCGCACCGCGCATGCGTGTGACGCCGAGCACAAACATGAACTCCCACGCTTCGTCCTTTGCCAATTCGCGTGTATCCATGGTTTCCAGAATGAAGATGCCGGCCTTTGGAATCAAGATCTGGTGAATTTCAAATACACCGACGCCTTCTTCAAATGGCACCGCTTCGAGACCCCAGGTGTCCGCACCAACCGCGACGATGTCCTGCTCGACCAGATACTCAGCGCCGGTCTTGCCAAGGCCGGGTTCGGTTCCGCCGTATCGCGCGTGGTCTGGATTTTCACCGTCCAGCAGGTTGAGCCAGCCTGAGTGGAACAGAACGACATCGCCTTTGCGGATTTCCACATTCTGACGGCTTGCCGCGCCGATGATGTCTTCGCGTGTGTAGGGGGTACCCTCAGGCACGATGTCCTGGCCGAAGTATCCCGCCATGTCGAGGAGCACACCGCGTGTCACGATCGGCGGCAGTTTCTCCACGCCAAGGGCGGTCAGGCCGTCTGCCTTGGCGAAATCGGAATCACGATGACCGTTATAGTAGACGTGGTCGATTCCGATATGTCCGAGGCCGTCCAACTGCGGACCGATGCCGAGCCAGCCCATGAAGATATCGTCGTTGTAGGTAGTGTGCGTCGGGCCGAGCCCGTGGGACTCGATCTGATTGGGCTGCAGGATTGTAACGCTCATCGAGCGCGGCGGAAATGCCGGCGTGTTGGAGTCGATGATGATCCCGAGATTGTAGGTTTTCCCGGTCTTGACGAGCTGGGAAGCAGCCAGAACTGATTCCGGCGTGATGAGATTGGCGGCACCGATTTCGTCGTCCGGTCCCCAGCGCGATTGTGTCCAGTCGTCATCCGCCTGGGCCGTTGTGATCGACAGCCCAAGGGCAGTTGTGAATGCCGCCACGGTCAAACCCCTGCCGGCAGCGGATATTGCCCGCTTTAGTTGTCCCGATTTCATGGTGTTCCCCTCCTGAAGTTATGCTTTTCCGGTTATCCGTCGCTCAATTTATGCGAACAGGACAAAATTCTGTCACGCAGAAGTTGTCCGGTCAAAACATGGAACAGCAATGTGTCAGCGGCGTGTTGTCACGTGACGTAGGGTCAACCTGGCATTGTGGATATCTGTCCGGGAGGCGCCATCCGGGTAGTTTTGCGGCTGTTGAAGCGGGCAACCATTGTCGCCCTTGCATGTCGCGTCAAATCCACTAATCTCTGGCGTTAAGGTCCTGTTAAGGATTGGGAAGGCGTTGAGTGTTATGAGTACGACGGTTCAGATCAATTCCCTGGAGTCCCCGGCGCTGGTCGTGCGCGAGGTCTGCAAGGAGGATTTGAGAGACTTTGCGAGCTACATGCTGCGCTCCGATTATCAGCAGCATCTGGCGAGCCGCTACACGTCGATCTCCGAAGTGCAGGCCTTTGTAGCGCGCTGTCTCAGGCGCCAGTCGCTGCCGAACCGGCGCGGCTACTATCTGGCATCGGAACTGAAGGCAACGCGTCACGTCATCGGCGATGGTTTCGTCGTGCTGCATGGCGGCAAGACGGCGGAGCTTGGCTGGGGACTGCATCCAGATCTCTGGGGCAGGGGATTTGCAACCGAACTTGCCAGGGCGCTGCTGTGCGTGAGCTTCGAGAAGCTCAAATGCAACAAGGTGTGGGCCAAGTCCTTCTCGGAAAACCGCGCTTCCATGCGCGTCATGGAAAAGATCGGCATGGCGCACGACCAACTGGTGCGCGACCAGCGTGTGGCGCCGGGTCTTTGTGTCGATGTCTCCTACTGGAAGATGTCGGCGCATCAGTATTTCGAACTCGACTACGTCATGGGCGAGCACTGCGACGACGTCTGAATCCGCCGGTGCGGCGGCTGTGGAATATTCTCAAGAGTTTTTGTCTGACGTTTAGTCGGTGTCCTGGTCAGGGCGCTCAGGCACCGCGTGTCTGCCGTTCTCTGTAAAGCAGATAGAGGCCAGAGCTTACGATGATTGCCGCGCCCGCAAGGGTTGCGGCGTCGGGCAGGTCGGCAAAGATGAAATAGCCAAGGGCCGTCATCCAGATGATGTTGACGTAGAAGAACGGCGAGATGACCGGCGCGGGTGCGCGGGCAGCAGCCTGAATAAAAAGCCAGTGGCCGAACGCTCCGGTCGCGCCGAGCCAAAGAAGAAGCCCCCACGATGCTATGTCGCGCGGCCACACCCAATCCGACAGGGCCAGAGGTGTCATGACAAGGAGGCCGGCAAGAGGCGTATAGAACTGCGTTGTGCCGGAACTGTCGAAAGCGGCCAGGTACCGCGTTGCGACGTTGTAAAGGCCGTAGCAGAGCGGCGCGCCGAGCGATACGAGCACGGCCCAATGCATCATGCCGAAGCCCGGTCGCACGACGATGAGGATGCCGCAGAATCCGACAAGCACCGCGGTCATGCGCCGCCAGCCGATCCACTCGCCGAGCAGCGGGCCGGCGATCACCGCAACAATCAGCGGCGACAGAAAGAAGATCGTGGCGGTGACGTCGAGCGGCAGAAAGGATACGGCGACAAAATTGCACAAGGTGGCGCCGAGCATGAAACCGGAGCGTACCCACTGAACAAGCGGTTTGGCCGTGCGCGCGAGGGCCGGCAAGCGGTGCGGCCCAAGCAGCAGGAGGCTCAAGACGGCATGGCCGAGAAAGCGCACCCAGACGATCTGCGACAGCGGTATGTCCGAATTGCTGAGATATTTCGCCGTGGCATCAAGCAGGCAGAAAAAGAACCCGGCGCCACAGGTCAACGCAATCGCGAGATAGCGCTGTCTCAGTTGCTCGGTGGCTGGATGGTCTTGCATGAAAAATCGGCAGGCCGTCTACATGGGGACCGTTCTAGGTTGCGCACAAATGCACTGGAGGCAAACAAAAAGGCCGGAGCGAGAAGCTCCGGCCTTGTGTAGCGTGTGAAAGGTCAGACGCTGTAATACATGTCGAACTCGACTGGATGCGGGGCGTGTTCGAAGCGGATGACCTCTTCCCATTTGAGGTCGAGATAGGCATCGATCTGATCGTCTGAGAAGACGCCGCCCTTCTTCAGGTAGTCGCGGTCGGCATCGAGGCTTTCGCACGCCTCGCGCAGGGACGCGCACACGGTCGGCACCTCTTTCAGTTCCTCAGGCGGCAGGTCGTAGAGGTCCTTGTCCATCGGGTCGCCGGGGTGGATCTTGTTCTGGATGCCGTCGAGGCCGGCCATCAGCATTGCCGCAAATGACAGGTAGGGGTTGGCGGTCGGATCGGGGAACCGCACCTCGACACGCTTGCCGTTCGGCGAGGCGGTGTAGGGGATGCGGCACGATGCGGAACGGTTGCGCGCCGAGTAGGCCAGCAGCACGGGCGCTTCGAAGCCCGGAACCAGACGCTTGTAGGAGTTGGTCGAAGCGTTGGTGAAGGCGTTCAGCGATTTGGCGTGCTTGATGATGCCGCCGATATAGTAGAGGCAGTCTTCGGAGAGATCGGCGTACTGGTTTCCGGCGAACATCGGCTTGCCGTCTTTCCAGATCGACTGGTGGCAGTGCATGCCCGTGCCGTTGTCGCCGTAAACGGGCTTCGGCATGAAGGTTGCCGTTTTGTGGTAGCCGGCGGCGACGTTGTGGACGACGTATTTGTAGATCTGCATGCCATCGGCGATGCGTGTAAGCGTATCGCGCATGATGCCGAGTTCATGCTGGCCGGCGCCGACTTCGTGGTGGTGTTTTTCGACCTGCACGCCCATTTCGGTCATGACGCTCAGCATTTCAGAGCGCATATCCTGGGCGGAATCGATCGGGTTGACCGGGAAGTAGCCGCCCTTCATGCGCGGCCGGTGGCCGAGATTGCCCATCTCGTATTCGGTGTTGGTGTTGGTGGGCAATTCGATGCTGTCGAGCTTGAAGCCCATGTCGTAAGGGTCGGAGGAGAAACGCACATCATCGAAGACGAAGAACTCCGCCTCGGGACCGAAGAACACCGCGTCGCCGATGCCGGTCTGCTGCAGGTAGGCCTCGGCCGCCTTGGCGGTCATGCGCGGGTCGCGGTCGTAGCCTTCACCGGTGGTCGGCTCGAGGATGTCGCAGAATACCGCAAGCGTTGGCTGGCCGTAGAACGGATCGAGATGCGCGGTCTCGGGATCGAGCATCAGGGTCATGTCGCTTTCGTTGATCGCCTTCCAGCCGGCAATCGATGAGCCGTCGAACATGACGCCGTCTGCGAACATGTCCTCATCGACCATGGAGGCATCCATCGTCAGATGCTGCATCTTGCCGCGCGGGTCGGTGAAACGCAGGTCGACAAACCTGACATTGTTGTCCTTTATCGTTTTCAGCACGTTTTCGGCATTGGCCATTTTCGGTCCTCGGTTGATGTCGGGATGCTATCCCGCGTTTTGATATCATTCAGAGCCCGACCGCCCCGCGGCCGGGTGCGTAGAATCTTGGAGTTACAGCGCGTCCGCTCCGGTCTCGCCAGTGCGGATGCGAATTGCGTCCTCGACAGATGAGATGAAAATCTTGCCATCGCCGATGCGGCCCGTCTTGGCGGCATTCTGGATGGCTTCCACGGCTTTCTCGACAAGGTCGTCGGAAAGGACGACTTCGATCTTCACCTTGGGCAGGAAGTCGACGACATATTCGGCACCGCGATAAAGCTCGGTGTGCCCTTTTTGGCGACCGAAACCCTTTGCTTCGGTCACAGTAATGCCTTGAAGTCCGACATCCTGCAGTGACTCTTTCACTTCATCGAGCTTGAACGGCTTGATGATCGCTTCAATCTTCTTCATGTGTTTTGGCTTTCCCACACAATAGAAACCCCTTCCGCGCCATTGCGCTTCGGTCTCGCGCGCGACTAAGCATATAGCGTGCCAGTTTTGGTGCCGTGGCAAGCTGTTGAAATTATGAGGAGAATTGCGTTCGCGAAAATGCGGGTACCTACTGGGCAGGCAAGTTGCCTAACGAATGTGCGGACTGCCTAAATTTTGTGCGTACAATTTGGATGAGTTCAGGCTGTGGAGAAGAAATTTGTGTGTTTAGGAATGCGCGCGGCGTCATCATACGATTGCCGGATTGTTTGTATTGAAAAGAGGCAAGGGATGTCGCCGCGCGGGCAGGGCGTGTTGCCACCGGCGGCCGGTAAAGGGATCGTGGTGTCTTGTTGAGAGTGGTTGGTATCTTGTTGTGCGCCGGAATGCTTCTGGCTGCGGGCGTTACGGGTAATCTGGTGCGCGCGCAATCCGATGGCGCGGCGCCGGAGACCGCGCCGGTGCGAGAGGCTGGATGGCTGCCGCCGGATGAAGGCGGTTTTGGCGCTTTTCTGGGTGCGCTGGAGAGCGAGCAGTTCACCCGCCTGCTGTTCCGCCGGCTATCGACAGAGGTGACGGAGGGCCGCGTGCAGGCGGCCTGTCATCTCTTTGTTCCGTATTTTGCGCACCTCCAGTCACAACTGCCAGATCCGGCCGCGGCGCAGTTGCCCAACTACGGCGTGATCCGCGATGACATCAAGACGGCGCTTGGCGCGGCACAGGGATCATCCAGTTTCGATGTGCCGCACAAGAAAATCGAGACGCTGATCGGGGTTGCCATCCGGGTCGCCCGCCACATTTATGGCCGGGCGCCCGGCGAGCCGAGGGTCTGCGTGATCTGGCCTGGTCCGGAAGGCGAGGCACCTGAGGCGGAAGCGGGAAGGCGCGCCGAAGCGACAGGCCTGTTGTTCGATGCACCGCGCTTTGTGGAGCAGTCGCATCTGGCGTTCCTGTTCGCTGCAACCGGGCCGGGTGCGAATGAAACACTTCTTGGCGAACTGCTTCAGATCGCCATCACTGACGGGCTGACCGTCGACCGGGAAACGGTCACCGCCTTTGTCGACCGTCTCATTGAAGCCGGCAAGGTGGGGCCACGCCGCCGTTTCGATGCGGTCAACAATGTCTGGCAGTCGCTGCAGCCGTCGCCGCCTGAGGACACGGATGGCGAAGCTGCGCCGGAAGAACACACCGGTACCGGCGAAGAGGCGGGTCGTGCAGCCGCTGCAGGCGAGGGCGAAACCGCTGCACCACAGGTGCCGGAGAGCGATAACCCGCCACAGGACGGTTCCGCCGAAACCGGGCCGGAGATCGTAATTGTCACCGAAGAAGGACGCTCGGATCGCGCCGATATCGAGCGTAACGAGGTTGTTGTGCCGCACGCACCGGCGGACGCGGCGGCCCAGACGGAAGATCGTTTGCCCGCCCTGGTGCCCTCGCCGGGGCCGGTGTTTTTCCTCGAAGGCGGTTTCGGGTTTGCCGCACCGGTGGAACGGCGCGACCTCGACCCGGTGGGCCAGTCCGTGAGCGGCGATCCAGACATCGCCCTGCGCATGGCTTTCGGCGTGCTGTGGCCGAAGGCGCTGGGCGAGGCGCATCTCAGCGTAAGCCTCGTTGGGGTGCTGAACCGGACCTCGAACCAACGCTCGAGCGGCGGGCCCTCGGCCAAGGTAGCCGGTCACGATACCTATTTCGGTGTAATGCCCTATGTAGGCGCCGAGTTGCCGCTCGATGAGCGCGTTTCCGTGCGCGTCGGTGTGGGGCTTGGTGTTGCCTGGCGGGATTTCGAGCTTATCGATGGCGGAGCGCAGCTTGCCGGCGGCGACGGTGCGGCGTTGCTGGCGCAGCTCGGTGCCGGTGTCCGGGTCGCCATCACGCAGTGCATCGACTTTGGCGTCGATGTCTACGCCACCTATGTGGGCGAGGTGGACGGCAGGCGCGGGCCCGTGGCGATCACCGTCGCGGATGCATGGGATCTGGCCGTCCTCGCCGGCATCCGCATAGCGCTTGCAGGAGGCGGGTTGCCGGAGATTTCCGGGGCTGCGGAGAATTCCTGCGGCTGAACCGTGCCGGCGCTGCCGAAATATCTCGAGCACATAGTTCTCTAAACCTCTTGATTTGCGGGCGTGGCGTGGCAAACATGCGCGCCATATGGATCTGTTCACGACAGGGGAAGCTGTATGAGCTCGGCGCGGCCGCTAAATCAGGTCTACTCCGGATTGGGTACTACCGTCTTTACGGTCATGTCCGGTCTGGCGGTGGAGCATCAGGCAATCAATCTGGGGCAGGGGTTTCCCGATGTGGATGGGCCCGAAGAAGTGCGCCGCCTGGCGGCGGAGCGCCTGATCGACGGGCCGAACCAGTATCCCCCGATGACCGGCATCGCGGAGTTGCGCCAGGCAGTCGCGGCACACGACAAAACCTGTTACGGCCTCGACTATGACTGGCAGTCGGAGGTCATCGTGACTTCCGGGGCGACCGAAGCGTTGTCCGACTGCATCATGGCGTTGCTCAACGCGGGCGATGAAGCCATCATCATCGAGCCGTTCTATGATTGCTATCTGCCGCAGATCGAGCAGACCGGGGCCACGGTGCGCGCCGTTTCGGTGACGCCGCCCGACTGGACGCTGTCGGAAGAGGCATTGCGCGCAGTCTTCAATGAGAAGACCAAGGCAATCATTCTCAACACCCCGATGAACCCGGCAAGCAAGGTGTTCACGAGTGAGGAACTGCAGCTCATCGCCGGCCTGCTTGAGGAGTTCGATGCCTATGCGATTTGCGATGAGGTCTACGAACACCTGACGTTCGACGGTCGTTCGCATGTGCCTCTCGCAACTCTGCCCGGGATGCGGGAGCGGTGCCTGCGCATCGGTTCGGCGGGCAAGACGTTCTCGCTCACCGGTTGGAAGGTCGGTTACATTTCGGGCCCGGAACATTTGACGTCGGTCGTTGCCAAGGCGCATCAGTTCGTGACGTTTACGACCTGTCCGGCACTGCAGTACGGAGTGGCGCATGGTCTCGGTATGGACCGCGGCTATTTCGACGGGCTGGCAGCGGAACTGCAGCGCAAACGGGACTTTCTGCGTGAAACGCTGGAGGGCATCGGGTTGCCGGTGCTGCCTTGCGAGGGCACATATTTCATGACCGCGGACATCAGCCGTTTCGGGTTCAACGGTTCCGATTACGACTTTTGCCGCCACATTACGGCGAACGCCAAGGTCGCCGCCGTGCCGATGAGCGTGTTCTATCATCCCGACAGCAAGGACGTGCCGAACTCGCTGGTGCGGTTCTGCTTCTGCAAGAAAGACGATGTCATGGCCGAAGCGGCGGAGCGGCTTAACAAATATTTCGGCTGACGGTGGAGTGAATGCCGATCCAATCTGAAAACGCGGTTGCCGTTCTCACAACGGAAGAAATGTACATGGCCGACAGGCTGGCCATGGAGGCCGGCATCGCCGGTGTGATCCTCATGGAAAATGCCGGGCAGGCGTGTGCGGAGGAAATCGCCGCGCGTGTCCCGCCGTGTCCGACTCTGGTTTTGTGCGGTCCCGGAAACAATGGCGGCGACGGGTTTGTGGTGGCGCGGGCGCTAAAGGCGCTTGGCTGGCCGGTGCGCCTCGCTCTGCTTGGGCCCCGTGAAGCGCTCAAAGGGGACGCAGCCCACATGGCCGCGCTCTGGGACGGTGAGGTGATGGATATCAAAAGCGTCGACCTTGCCGATGCCGCTCTGATTGTCGATGCCCTGTTCGGTGCGGGACTGTCGCGGCCGATCGAGGGAGAGCTGGCCGCGCTGTTCCTGCGCATTGAAAAGCTCAGGTGCACGGTTTGCGCTATCGACGTGCCCACCGGCATTGAGGGAAACAGCGGCGCGGCGCGGGGCATGGCGCTGACCGCCGACTTCACCGTGACTTTCTTCCGCAAGAAACCGGCACACCTGCTCGCCCGGTGCAAAGAAACCTGTGGCGAGGTTATCGTCGCGGACATCGGTATTCCCGATGCGGTGTTGGAATCCATCGAACCACAATTGTGGGACAACGCATCGGCGCTCTGGGACCAGGTGTTCGCGGCCATCGACGCGCATGGTCATAAATATGGCCGTGGCCATGCAGTGGTGGTGTCCGGCGACTATTCGCATACCGGAGCGGCCCGCCTGGGAGCAGTTGCGGCTTTGCGGGCAGGTGCGGGGCTTGTCACGCTGGCCTCGCCGGAAAATGCACTGGCCGTAAATGCCGCACATCTGACATCGGTCATGTTGCGCAAGGTCGACAACGCGCCCGAACTGTTGCGATTGCTTGGCGACCGCCGCATAACCGCAGCGATGATCGGCCCGGCCGCGGGCCTTGGTGTGGCGACTCGCGACAAAGCGCTAGCAATTCTGAAAAGCGGCGTCAGTTGCGTCATCGATGCGGACGCGATCAGGTCGTTTGAGAACGAGCGGGGAATGCTGGCCGACGCGATCAATGCCCGCCCCCGGGGCCAGACGACGGTGCTGACCCCGCATGAAGGCGAGTTTGCCGCTGCGCGCTTCTCCAAACTTGGCAAGTTTGCAAGCAAGCTCGACAAGGCACGCGATGCGGCGCAACGCACGGGCGCCATCATTGTCTATAAGGGACCGGACACGGTGATCGCCGCGCCGGACGGCCGCGCGGCAATCAACAACCACGCTTCGCCGTGGCTGGCGACCGCGGGTACAGGCGATGTGCTGGCGGGTATCATCACAGGTATCATGGCGCAGAAGGTGGATGCTTTCCTCGCCGCCTGCGCCGGTGTGTGGCTGCACGGCGAAGCGGGGATCCGCCTTGGACGCGGGCTTATCGCGGAAGACCTTCCCGGCGTTCTGCCTGCCTGCATTCAGGCGCTTGAGGCCGAGATTTTAGCGACACGGTAGTCACTCCGCGCGCTACGAACTTCCAACAATCGGAACCGCGGCATGTGCCGGCTTAGCCAATAGAGGCGATGTGGCACGGATTGTGCAGATTTCGAACCAGGTGCCGGGAGGATCCGGCGAAAGTAACCGTTGGAGGATTACGGTGGTTCATGTTTTTTTCGGGTTCGTCGCTTTGGCGGTCGGCTTTACGGCCTTTCAAGAGGGCGCCCTGTCGACTGAAGTCTTTGTAATTGGGTTGTTTTTTGCAGCATACGCGGTTTGCATGGGGCTGTTGTTCCGCGACTGAGCGGCGAGCGAAGCGGCAGGGCGGGGGCCGCGTTGCGAATTGTGCCAGATCGGACAGCGTGTCCCATTTCTGAAAAAAGTTCGGTGAGAGCGCTTTCCGGGCTGGAATCCTGAATTTTCCTCGTGCTATAGAGGCGCCGGCGACGCGTGCGGCCAAGTCCGCTCCCGGGCGCGGGCGTGGTGGAACTGGTAGACACGCAAGATTTAGGTTCTTGTGGCGCAAGCCGTGGGGGTTCAAGTCCCTCCGCCCGCACCAGTTAGCGATCACGGCCGGTTACGTGAGGAGCGAGGACCGCGCGCGAGGACGATCATCTAATCAGATTCTGGCGCCCAGGTGGCGCATGGCTTTTCGGGAAAGCGACTAATCATGGAAGTTTCGGAAAATCTCAATGAAGGGCTCAAGCGTGAGCTCACCATCACGTTCTCCGCGAACGAGCTTGAAGACAAGCTGGTGTCGCGCCTGAGCGAATTGAAATCGCAGGCCCGCATCAATGGTTTCCGGCCGGGCAAGGTACCGGTCTCACATTTGCGCAAGGTCTACGGCCGCTCGGTCATGGCCGAAGTGGTGCAGGAAACGGTCACCGACTCGACGCAGAAAATTCTCGACGAGCGTAGCGAGCGGCCCGCATACCAGCCCGAAGTCGCCCTGACCGAAGATCAGGAAGAGATGGAAGGCGTGATGGCGGGCACCGGCGATCTTGCCTATACGCTGAAGTTCGAAGTGATCCCGCAGATCGAAGCCCAGGATTTCTCGACGGTCAAACTTGAGCGGCTCGTGGCGGAAGTGAACGACGGCCATGTCGACGAATCGATTGCGGAGATGTCGAAGCAGCAGCGCGATTTCAAAGCGCGCGATGCCAAGAGCAAAGCCAAGGACGGAGATCGCGTAACCATCGACTTCCTCGGCAAGATCAACGATGAGCCGTTTGACGGCGGCAGCGCGGAAGGCGCACCGCTTGAGCTTGGTTCCAACAGCTTTATCCCGGGCTTCGAAGAACAGCTCGTCGGCACGAAGGCGGGCGATAGCCTGAATGTTGAAGTTTCATTTCCCGACGACTACCAGGTTGCCGAACTTGCCGGACAGCCGGCGGTGTTCGAAGTCACCGTGAACGAGGTGGCCGAGCCGGTCGAGACTGAGGTGAACGAGGAGTTCGCCACGCGCATGGGATTTGAGTCGCTTGAGAAGCTGCGCGAAGCGATCAAGGAGCAGGTCGAGCGCGAATTCGGCATGGTCGCGTCCGCGCAACTGAAGCGCCAGCTTCTCGACAAGCTGGACGATCATTACTCATTCGAGCTGCCGGAGCGGCTGGTGGATCAGGAGTTCGATCAGATCTGGCAGCAGATCTCCAATGAACTCGAGCAGGCGGGCAAGACGTTCGAGGACGAGGACACGAGCGAAGAGGCGGCGCGCGGGGAGTACCGCACCATTGCCGAGCGGCGTGTTCGACTTGGATTGCTGCTTGGTGAGGTCGGCGAGAAAAACGACGTCAGCGTCAGCGATGAAGAAGTCAATCAGGCGATGATGGAGCGGTTACGCCAGTTCCCCGGCCAGGAACGCCAGGTTTACGAGTTCTACCAAAACAACCCTCAGGCGTTGCTGGAGCTGCGTGGTCCGATATTCGAGCAGAAGGTGGTGGATTACATCACCGGCGAAGCCGATGTCACCGATCGCACGGTGAGCAAGGAAGAACTTTACCGCGACCCAGATGAGGACGGCGACGACGACAAGCCGGCGAAGAAAAAGGCTGCGGCCAAGAAGCCCGCTGCAAAGAAGAAGGCGCCGGCGAAGAAGAAGGCCGCTGCGAAGAAAAAGGACGATACAGCTGAAGGCTGAGGCTTGTGCACGGCGCCGCTGCTGCGTATCGCCGCGTTCCGAATCGCAGTACCTTGCTGCGCGCGTAAACACATCTATATGTGGGACGGCACCGAGTGTCCGTGACGTTCCGAATATTTCCTAGCCGATGGAGAGCCCTCCGCGATGCACGACCCGATTGATACCTATATGAACACGCTTGTGCCGATGGTCGTGGAGCAGACCAACCGGGGCGAGCGCGCTTACGATATCTATTCGCGCCTCCTGAAGGAGCGGATCATTTTCGTCACCGGACCGGTTGAGGACTACATGGCTTCGCTGATCACGGCGCAGCTTCTGTTCCTCGAGGCGGACAATCCGAAAAAAGAGATCTCCATGTACATCAACTCGCCTGGCGGAGTGGTTACCTCCGGTATGGCGATCTACGATACAATGCAGTTCATTCGGCCGGCGGTTTCGACATTGTGCATCGGCCAGGCGGCGTCTATGGGATCGCTGCTGCTGGCATCCGGCGCCAAGGACATGCGCTTTGCCCTTCCGAATTCGCGGATCATGGTGCATCAGCCCTCGGGCGGATTTCAGGGGCAGGCGAGCGACATCGAATTGCACGCAAAAGAGATCCTTGCGATGCGCCACCGACTGAACGAAATTTATGCCGGTCACACGGGACAGCCCGTCGAGGCCGTGGAGAAGGCGCTCGATCGTGACAACTTTATGACCGCGGACGCGGCCAAGGAGTTTGGAATTGTGGACACCGTTATCGACAAACGGCCTGATATCGGCGAAGAGGAGCCGGCGAAAAAGAAGTAGGCTTCGAGGATTGGCCGGGCTGATCTGATTCGTCCGGCCTTCCACGCGTACTGGTTGATTGCTGCGCTACAACGAAGCCTGTTGGAAAACTCAGCCGCCCGGTCGAGGGTCGGCTTAACGCTTTGATAAATAAAGGTGAAAGTCTTGGGTGTTTAAAGCTGATCACAATAGGTTTTGGACAAGTGAACAGGCCCCTTGTTAATCAAATCTTGATCAGTGACTACATACCATGCTGAGATGCTCAGTCAGTGTCGGAGGGTTCGCCGTTTTGCGGTGTACGGCTTGGCTGATGGCGTGAACCGATGGACACAGGATTGCCTCGAAGTCTGCTTATTGGTTCACATTTATAAGGGTTGGAGCCCGCACGACTTGGCCAGGGAGTGCCCATGAGTAAAGTGAGCGGAAGCGATTCGAAGAATACGCTCTACTGTTCTTTCTGCGGCAAAAGCCAGCATGAGGTTCGCAAGCTGATTGCGGGCCCGACGGTGTTCATCTGCGATGAATGCGTCGAACTGTGCATGGACATCATCCGCGAGGAGAACAAGAGCTCTCTCGTAAAGTCGCGCGATGGTGTGCCGACACCACAGGAAATATGTGATGTGCTGGATGATTATGTGATCGACCAGTCGCATGCAAAACGCGTGTTGTCGGTGGCGGTCCACAATCACTACAAGCGCCTCAATCACAGCGGCAAGAACAACGACGTTGAGCTTGCCAAATCCAACATTCTGCTGATCGGCCCCACGGGTTGCGGCAAGACGCTTCTCGCACAGACGCTGGCGCGCATTCTCGATGTACCGTTTACGATGGCGGATGCGACGACGCTGACCGAAGCGGGCTACGTTGGCGAGGATGTGGAAAACATCATTCTGAAGCTGCTGCAGTCGGCCGACTACAATGTCGAGCGCGCGCAGCGCGGCATCGTTTATATCGACGAGGTCGACAAGATTTCCCGCAAGTCCGACAATCCGTCGATTACCCGCGACGTGTCGGGCGAGGGCGTGCAGCAGGCACTCCTGAAGATCATGGAAGGAACCGTTGCCTCGGTTCCCCCGCAGGGCGGTCGCAAACACCCGCAGCAGGAATTCCTGCAGGTCGATACGACCAACATCTTGTTCATCTGCGGCGGCGCGTTCGCGGGCCTTGAAAAGCTCATCAACGAACGCGGCAAGAGCACATCGATCGGTTTCGGTGCGCAGGTTCAGGCCGACGATGACCGCCTGACCGGTGAGGTTCTGAAGGGCGTCGAACCGGAAGATCTGCTGCGTTTCGGGCTGATCCCGGAATTTGTCGGCCGTGTGCCGGTGCTGGCAACGCTGGAAGACCTCGACGAAGAAGCGCTTATCCGCATTCTTGTCGAACCGAAGAACGCGCTGGTGAAGCAGTATCAGCGCCTGTTCGAAATGGAAGACGTGCAGCTGACATTCGCGGAAGATGCATTGCGCGAAATTTCCAAAAAGGCGATCGAGCGCAAGACCGGTGCGCGAGGCCTGCGGTCAATCATGGAGAGCATCCTGCTCGGCACCATGTTCGATCTGCCCAGCCTCGACAGTGTCGATGAAGTTGTCATTTCCGGCGAAGTCGTCAGCGGCGAGGCCAGCCCGTTGCTGATCTACGGCGACCGTGCGGACGAGGTTGAGGAAACCTCGGCCTAGGCGGCCCGCGGGGCTGCGTCAAGAAGCGATACCGCGGCCGTTGCCTCGGGGCTTGACGAAACGGCAGACAATCGCCACCTAATGTCATCCGCCGGAGAGAGTACATCCGGTGTTTCAGTTGAGCGGCAATATGCGGGGACGGCATCGGTGCGTTGGGCGTACCAAAATGCAGTCCGCGCTTTGTGCCGCGCATACTGAACATCTTTAGAAATTGAAGTGTGAAACGGGATACAGGCTCAAATACATGACGGACAGTAACGAAATCACCTCCGGGACCCCCATTGGTGAAAAGTCGGACCTCTACCCGGTGCTGCCGCTGCGCGACATCGTGGTGTTTCCGCACATGATCGTTCCGCTGTTTGTCGGCCGCGAGAAGTCGATCAAGGCGCTTGAGGAAGTCATGCGCGACGACAAGCAGATCCTGCTGGCAAGCCAGAAGGATGCGGCGGACGATAATCCGTCGATCGAAGGCATATATTCCGTCGGCACGTTTGCATCGGTGCTGCAGCTCCTGAAGCTGCCGGACGGCACCGTGAAAGTGCTGGTTGAAGGCGCCCAGCGTGCGCGTGTCCTGAAATACACGGACAACCCGGAGTTTTTCGAGGCTCAGGCCGAAGCGTTGATCGAAAACGATGGTGACGAGCATGAGCTGGAGGCTCTTGCACGCTCCGTCACGGCGCAGTTTGAGAGCTATGTGAAGCTCAACAAGAAAGTTCCGCCGGAAGTGCTTGGCTCTGTCAGCAATATCGACGATCACTCCAAGCTCGCCGACACGGTTGCCTCGCATCTGGCAATCAAGATTCCGGAAAAACAGGAAATTCTAGAGCTGCCGTCGATCGCGGAGCGGCTTGAACGCATCTACTCGATGATGGAAGCGGAAATCAGCGTCCTCCAGGTCGAGAAGAAGATCCGTTCGCGCGTCAAACGCCAGATGGAGAAGACGCAGCGCGAGTACTATCTGAATGAGCAGATGAAGGCCATTCAGAAGGAGCTTGGCGACGGCGAGGACGGCAAGGACGATCTTCAGGAACTTGAAGAGAAGATCGAGAAGACAAAGCTTTCCAAGGAAGCGCTGGAGAAGGCAACGGCGGAGCTGAAGAAGCTGCGCCAGATGAGCCCGATGTCGGCGGAAGCAACGGTCGTGCGCAACTATCTCGATTGGCTCCTGAACATTCCCTGGGCCAAGAAGGGGCGCGTCAACAAGGACCTGATCAAGGCCCAAGAGATCCTCGATGCGGATCATTACGGATTGGAAAAGGTCAAAGAGCGCATTGTCGAATATCTTGCTGTGCAACAGCGCACCAACAAGCTCAAGGGCCCGATCCTTTGTCTCGTTGGTCCTCCAGGTGTCGGCAAGACGTCGCTTGGCAAGTCGATCGCGCGTTCAACGGGCCGTGAGTTCATTCGCATGTCGCTGGGCGGTGTGCGCGATGAGGCGGAAATCCGTGGCCATCGGCGCACCTATATCGGGTCGATGCCGGGCAAGATCATCCAGTCGATGAAGAAGGCCAAGAAGTCAAATCCGCTGTTTCTGCTCGATGAGATCGACAAGCTTGGTGCGGACTTCAGGGGCGATCCGTCCTCGGCGCTGCTTGAAGTGCTGGATCCCGAACAGAACAACAGCTTCAACGACCACTATCTTGAGGTCGACTACGATCTATCGCACGTGATGTTCGTGACCACGGCCAACACGCTCAACATTCCGCCGCCCCTGATGGACCGGATGGAGATCATCCGCATCGCCGGCTATACGGAAGATGAAAAGGTGGAGATTGCAAAGCGCCACCTGATCAGCAAACAGCTGTCGGCCAACGGGTTGAAGAAGGGCGAATGGTCGATCGACGACGACGCGCTCATGCAGATGATCCGGCGCTACACCCGTGAAGCGGGCGTGCGTAATCTGGAACGCGAGATCGCCACGCTGACGCGCAAGGCCGTGAAGGACATCCTCACCGAGGATAAGAAGCGCATCAAGGTGACGCTCAAGAACATCGAGGACTATCTCGGCGTGCCGAAGTTCCGGTATGGCGAGGCCGAACTTGAAGATCAGGTCGGCGTTGTCACGGGTCTGGCCTGGACGGAAGTGGGCGGCGAGTTGCTTACGGTCGAAGGCGTTATGATGCCCGGCAAGGGCAAGATGACGGTGACCGGCAACCTGCGCGATGTGATGAAGGAATCCATCTCCGCAGCGAACTCCTATGTGAAGTCGCGTGCGGTTGAATTCGGAATCAAGCCGCCGCTGTTTGAAAAGAAGGACATTCACGTACACGTGCCTGAGGGCGCGACGCCGAAGGACGGTCCTTCTGCCGGTGTGGCCATGGCCACGGCGATTATTTCGGTGATGACCGGCATTCGCGTCCACCGCGAAGTCGCGATGACCGGCGAGATCACCCTGCGCGGGCGGGTGCTGCCGATCGGCGGCCTGAAAGAGAAGCTTCTGGCAGCGCTGAGGGGCGGCATCAAGAAAGTGCTGATCCCCGAGGACAACGCCAAGGATCTCGCCGACATCCCGGACAACGTGAAGAGCGGGCTGGAAATTATCCCCGTGTCTGTTCTGAGCGAGGTTCTGGTGCACGCGCTTGAGGAAAAACCGGTCGCGATCGAGTGGGATGAGGCGGCGGAAGAGGCGGCGAAGGCGAGCGTCATTGCCGACCAGGATGCCGCGTCAGCGCTCACAGCACACTGATCAGGGGCGAATTTCGCAGATTTCTGCGGAGAATCGTGATTCGCAAAACCGGACGATTTTAAAGCCGACATCTTAGCGATGTCGGCTTTTTCCATCCAATTATCGCCGTAATCCTTTGAAACATATCAGGAAATCGGAATGCACCGGATTGGGGCTTGCAATTCGCGCGAATTTGCCGTGAGCATCGCCTCATAGTGGTTTCGTACCGGCGCAACCGTGACCCAGCAGGAAAGGATTGGGACGTGAACAAGAACGATTTGATTGCACGTGTGGCTCAAGATGCCAAGCTCACGAAGGGCGATGCGAGCGAAGCTGTAGAAGCTACGCTGGACAACGTCATCAAGGCATTGCAAGGCGGTGATGAAGTCCGGCTTGTCGGATTTGGAACTTTTTCCGTGACCCAACGCGCGGCGTCCGAAGGACGCAATCCGCGCACCGGCGAGAAGATCCACATCCCGGCTTCAAAAAACCCGAAGTTCAAGGCTGGCAAGGCGCTCAAAGACGCCGTCAACACCTAACGGACCGAGGCGGTTGCCTGCGCCGTATACGCGGTGCGCGGGCGATCCCACGGATGACCGCCAAGAAGACCCGCGCGGGGTACGCCTCGCGCGGGTCTTTTTTGTTGCTCAATGGCGCAACGCGCACTACATCACTTCAACTGCATCGACGTCCGGGCGGTTAGCTCAGTTGGAAGAGCACCTCGTTTACACCGAGGATGTCGGCGGTTCGAGCCCGTCACCGCCCACCATCTGCTCAGAGCCGTTTATCTCGCGACCGTGCCGGCAGCTTCATTCGGAGCAGATCCGTTGTCAGCCGTATCCCTTCGGAAATGTATCGCAATGCCTTGACCGATTGCGTTCCGCCAGTTCGGTCGCGAAAGTGGATCGCGATCCAGGTGATGGCTGACGTGCGCTGCAGGGCGACGGCCAGAGCGATGTTGGTGAGCCGGAACTGCGCTGGAACATAGGCGAGAGCATGCTCAAGGACATCGCGGCGCATGAGCCTGTAGGGGACGTTGGCGTCCCGCACCCAGGTGGCTGTCGCGGCAAAGGTGATGAGGCGCGCAAGCCTTGAGATGAAAAGTCTGGCGGCGCCATCGTCGCGACTGCTTCTGTGTCCGAATATCGCCTGCACACCCTGGCGCCGGTTCCAGAACTCGGCCAGAAACGCCGGATCGCACTGGCCATCGCCGTCGACCTGCATGATCCACTGTGCACCGCCACTGAGGCCTGCCTCATATCCTTTTAGGACGGATCGTCCATGACCCAGATTTGCCAGGTTGCGAATGATTTGAATGCCGGCCAGGCGGTGCGCCGCAGCCGAGACAATGGCCGGCGTTTCGTCGGTCGATGCGTCATCGACAACAATGATGCGGAACGAGGACGCCCCGAGCTGATCCATTGCCGTGTGCCACTCGTCAAGGACGGCGGTGATGTTGTCGGCTTCGTTGCGCGCCGGGATGACCAGAGCGAGTTCCAGCTGCGACGACAGGTCAGAAGGATCAGCGGGGCTCAATGGCTCTATCTTCCTTTGGCGCTGCGTTCGCGACCAGCGGCGGTAGATGATTTCAACGATGCCGGTTATGGCTGAAAATGCGCATTACAGGCCGTGCCAATCAAAATAATATATGATATATGTTTTCGAGAATTCCATTACTCGATCCTGAGGTCGTATCATGAAACCAAGTTTCCCGGATTTTCCCAAGCAGGAGTTTGAGCACCGTTATGCGCGCGCCCGCGCCATGATGGCGGAACAGGACATCGATGCCCTGTTTATCACCGAAAAGCTGAACTACGCCTACCTCAGCGGGCACCGCTCGTGCCAGAACCCGATCGACAAGATCCGCTCCTATATGTTCATTCTGCCGAAAGACGATGAGCCGACGCTGATCACCATGCCGTTCGAAGTCGCGCAGGTGGAAGAGACCACCTATATCGACAGGATCAAGACCATTGGCGGGCTCACCGGCCATCCGGAGTTCATCATCGACACCCTGATGTCGCTGGGACTTGGCAAGGCGCGCGTCGGCGCCGAACTCGGCCGCGAGCAATATCTCGGTACGAACGTTCTCTCGCTGCGGCAGATCATGGATGGACTGTCGGAGGCGGAGTTCGTGGACGCTGCTCAGATACTGCTCGATCTTCGCGTCGTCAAAACGCCTCTCGAAATCGAATACTGCCGCCGCTCCGCCGAGATCAATGCGCAGGCACAGGTCCACACCTTTGAAAATATCCGCGCCGGCATGACGGAGAACGAAGTGGCGAACGTGTTGCGCGCCCGGCTGTTCGAAACCGGGGCGGAGGATCTGACCCTTCTGTGCGTAGTATCGGGAGCAACGCCATCGACAGGTATTGTTCTGCTGCCGACCGACCGGGTGCTGCAGAAAGGCGAAACGGTCGGCCTCGATGTCGGCATAACCTACAAAGGTTACTGCTCGGATCTGGCGCGCACGGCATCCGTTGGCGCGCCGTCGGAAGAACTGAGCGAATTCTACGGATGGGTGATGAGCCTCAGGCGAAGCTGCGATGCGAAGCTTCGGGCAGGCAACAGCGCCGCGGATGTCATTGCGGTGTGCGATGAATATCTGGCAGCACGCGAGATGAAAACAATGGGGGTGGGCCGTGTCGGCCATGGCGTTGGTGTCGAAACCACGGAGTACCCTTCACTTGCCGCTTTCGAAAAGGTGCCCTTTAAAAACGGAATGGTATTTGCCTGCAATCCGAATTTTGCGAACCATTTCGGTTTCATCAATGCGGAGGACAACTGGGCTATTACCGATGGCGAGCCGGATCTTCTGTCGGATCCGATGGCGAAGCTGGAAATACCGGTCGTGGATGGGTAGCATCACGACGGTTTCCCCAAGCGGGTATTGCAACAATCCGGGAACAGCATCTTGATTAGCGAAATCGACTATGGCGGCGTGCCGACGGAGATCTACAGGCGCTTGCGCGACCGAATTCTGCGCGGCTCGTTGAAAGTCGGCGAGCAGATCAAAATCGATGCCGTGGCCAAGGAATTCGGCGTCAGCATCATACCGGTGCGCGAAGCAATGCGGATCCTCGCAGCCGATCGCCTGGTCGAGCTGCCGCCGCGGCGAAGTCCGGTGGTTTGCGGGCTGGCGCCGGACGATGTGCTGGAAATCAGCCGCATCCGGCTTGCGCTTGAGCCGCTGGCGCTGGAGGCGGCCGTGCCTGCGGCGCGGAATGAGGATCTCGACGCTTGCCAAGAGCTGCTTGGCGAGGCGGAGCGGCCCAATCTCGATGGCTGGGAAAAGGTCGACCTTAACCGTCGCTTCCACCTTGCCCTCTATGCGCCTTGCGGCATGCCGCGCCTTTTGAAGATCATCTCAGACCAGTATGACGGTCTGACATTGTGTGCGCATTTTCTCGTTGTGCGCTCCTCCTCGCACGGCACGGACAGCCGGGCGGAGCACGTCCAACTGCTGGATGCGTGCCGCAGGCGTGATGTCGTGTCCGCCATGCGCTGTTTAAAGGCGCATCTCGATGCCTCGCGCGACCGGCTGGAGAAAGCTTTCAGCGTGTCGGTTTCCGCCGAAGAGTGAACCTGCCCATATCTCTATGCCTTAAGGGCAGGGCGCAACGGCGAGCCCGGGCGCTGACGTGTCTTCCAGTGCGGGTCGACATGGAACGCAAGGTTTGAGGGCGGGAGCTGTTTACCCCTGATGATGTCTGAAGCACGTTCGCCGATCATGATCGACGGGGCATTCAAATTGCAACTCGGGATGAGCGGCATGATCGAGGAATCGACCACCCGCAATCCATCAACACCTCTCACGCGGCACTCAGGGTCGACTACGGCCATGTCGTCCGTGCCCATCTTGCAGGTGCCGCTTCCGTGATAGGAGGAATGCATGTTCGCGCGGACGTGAGCATCGATCTCCCCGTCGCTGACAACTTCCGGGCCGGGCGACAGTTCGCGGCCGCGATAAGCATCCATCGCCGGCTGGGCGATGACTTCCCGTGCAAGCCGAAAAGCGTTGCGCATTTCAATCCAGTCGCGATCTTCGGACATGTAGTTGAAGAGAATGCGCGGCGGGTCCGAGGGATTGGCTGAGCGCAGCCTGACCCAGCCACGGCTGTAGCTGCGTTGCGGACTGAGCTGGACCTGAAAACCGTGCTCGCGGGAAAAATCGTTACTGCCTTCGGCGACGCCGACGGGGAACAGGTAGAACTGGATGTCGGGAAAGCGCACGGCGGCTTCGGAGCGCACGAAGGCGCCACTCTCAAAGTGATTGCTGGCAAGCAGCCCGTCCTTGCGGAGCAGCCATCTGAGAGACGCCATCGCCTTGGAAACCATCCCGGTGCGGCCATTGAGAGACACCGGCAACTTGCATTCAAGCTGGATCGCGATGAGCTGATGGTCCATGAGGTTTTCACCAACCCCCGGCGCATCTGCGATTACATCGATGCCGTGCTGCCTGATTTGGTCGGCGGGGCCGATGCCGGACAATAGGAGCAGCTTCGGGGAATTGAACGGGCCGGCGCTAATGACGATTTCAAAACGGGCCCGGGCAATCTGCTGGCGCCCGTTGCGGGAGTAACGGACCGCGACAGCGCGCTTACCGTCAAACCCGATCTTCGAGGCCTCACAACCGGTCTGGATTGAAAGGTTTTGGCGCTCTCGAGCGGGCTTCAGATAGGCGCGCGCGGTGCTCCAGCGATAACCGTGGGCGGCATTCATGGGGAAGCGCCCGAAACCTTCCTGCTGATAGCCATTGACGTCGTCGGTGAGGTCGTATCCCGCCTCCGCGCCGGCGTCGATGAAGGCTTGCGAAATCGGGTTGACGGGCGTCGGCGTGCTGACACCTATCGGACCGCTTGTACCCTGGTAGGGGTTTGAAGGGTCGACGAAAGTTTCGAGTTTTTGGAAGTAGGGCAGAACATGCGCATAGGACCAGCCGCCGGCGCCGGCCGCTGCCCAGCCTTCGTAGTCGAGCGCATGGCCGCGCAGGTAGACGAGCCCGTTAATGCTCGACGAACCGCCGAGCACGCGGCCACGCGGCTGCCACAGCCTGCGCCCGCCAAGCTGGGGCTCGGGCTCGGTTTCGAAGTCCCAGTTGTAAGCCTTTGCGTTGAAGGCGTAGCGGGCGGCGGCCGGGATGTTGAGAATTGGCGAGCCGGCGCCTGGACCCGCTTCGAGCAACAGCACCGAAACATTGCGGTCTTCGGAAAGACGTGCGGCAACCACCGCGCCGGAACTGCCGGCGCCGACGACGATGTAGTCGTATTCGCTGGTATCAGACGGCCGGCCGACTCCTTGTGATGCCGCGTCTTCAGCACCGGTCATAAGTGCCTAGCCCTCGTAGTCGTTGAGCGTAAACAGAAGCGTATCACCGATTTCGCAAAGTGCGGGATTGCGTTTGCAGAACACAACGCCGCCGCGATTGAAGTGAAGCTCTTCCGGTTTCTCCCAGGGTTTCTTGAGGTTCCACACGTAGCCGGCGAACTGACCGTCCGCGACTTCGTCGCCCAATTCGACTCGCGGCTCGAACATGCCCTCAGACGACGCGAATATGTAGTTGTCGCCGCCCTGCATGGCCATGAGGCGCGTTTCTCGCTCGGGTGCTGGTACGGCGAAGTCTTCGCGCAGGACGCCGAGGCGCTTCAGGCATCGTTTGAGGCCGGTGTCGCCGAGATCCCTGATCCATGGAGTGATGCGCCCGGCACCGCCAAGCTCGGTGCTGAGATAGATCACGCCATTGGGGGACGCTTCGCCGGAAAGCGTCGTCTCGTGCACCCGGTTGCCGACAATGCCAAGCGGCGCGGCAAACAGCTTCAGGAAATCCATCTGCATCTCGTCTTTTTCAGTCTCGCCCATGAGACGGATCTTGCAGGACGGCCAATGGTCGATCGACGAGCCCGCCGAGTGCAGGTCGAAGATGGCGGTGGAGCGATCAACAAGGTGGTTCTTGATGAACCAGGCGATCATGTCCGTCGGCGAGCCGTACTGGTCGCCGGGAAACAGCCGGTTGAGATTTGCCTCGCCGCCATGGTCAAGCGGTGATGTGCGTCGTCCGGCAAACACCGCCGGCGCGTTGGCGGCGGGCAGAAAAATTATCTGGCCGGCAACATCGTCGGGTGTGAGGCTTTGGAACAGGTCGATGATGATGGAGATGCCTTCATATTCGTCGCCGTGATTGCCGCCGATCAGCAGGGCACAGGGACCGTCGCCGTTCTTGATCGACATGATCGGTACCGGCAGCCAGCCATAGGCGGACCTGTGGCTTGAGAATTGGATGCGGATGTAGCCAGTTTGCGTGCCGTCTGCATCGAGGTCTATTTCGCAGGTGGGGGCAAGGCTGACTTTTGGCGTGGGCATGTGTGATCGTCCTTTCAAATCGGAACGGAACTCGCGTCAGCGGTTTCCTTCCAGTCGTCATAGGCCTGGCCAAGCGCCTTGACGCCTTTGCGGATCGTGCCGGCGTCAACAAACGAATAGGCAAGGCGCAGATGGTTTCCCGATGATGCGTTTGGAAAGCAGACGCGGCCATCGCTCACTTCCACGCCAAGCTCCAGGGCGCGCGCCGTGACCGCTTCGGCATCCGTGGCCTCCGGGAGTTCCGCCCACAAGAAATAACCACCCTGGGGGGCGCGTACTTTTGCGTCGGGCAAGAATTCCGCAAAGCTCTCAACCATGGCATCGCGGTGCAGCCGCATCTCGATGGCTAATTCGTCAATATGCCGCGCCATCTTGTTGCCGCGCATGAGATCGCAGACGATGCGCTGGGCGAACGGATTGCTGCCGCCATCGGCTTTCTGCATGGCCATTCTGTCGACGATCTCCTTGGCGCCGATGGCCCAGCCGACGCGCAGGCCGGGCGCGAGGATTTTCGACACCGTGCCAAGCGCAATGACGACACCGGCCTCATCGATGGACTTGATCGGCGGCACGGGATCGCCCTCGAAGCGAACGCGGCGATAAGGATCGTCCTCGAGAATGATGAAACCAAAGCGTTCAGCAAGCGCGACCAGGCGCTGGCGCCGCGCCTTCGACATGGTAATGCCGGTGGGATTGTGGAAATCCGGCACGTCGAACAAGAGCTTCGGCATGCGCTCGCCGTTCTTGGCGAGGCGCTCAAGCTTGCTCTCAAGTTCATCGGCGTCGAGGCCCTCGCTGTCCTGACCGACATCGAGAAACGCAACCTGATGGGTGCGCAAGATCTGCAGGGCGGTCATGTAAGTGGG
This sequence comes from Hyphomicrobiales bacterium, assembly GCA_021775755.1. Classification (GTDB taxonomy): domain Bacteria; phylum Pseudomonadota; class Alphaproteobacteria; order Rhizobiales; family JAJFHB01; genus JAJFHE01. Next base: position 133,076 of record JAJFHE010000050.1, read on the forward strand.
GCGTGTGACGATGATGCGGTCGCCGGGCTCGGCAAAGACGCGGCAGGCGAGATCAAGGGCGCTTTTTGCGCCATAGGTCACAAGCACGTTGTCGCGCGTGCATTTCACGCCGTCTTCGCCAACGAAACTTGCAATTTCATCGCGCAAATCATCGAGACCCATAAGGGGCCCGTATTGCAATGTCTGGGGAGCATGGTCGCGGGCCGCTTCCATGGCCTCGCGCACCACGTCGGGCAGGTGAGGGGGATAGGCGAGGCCGCTGGACAGAACAATGGCGCCCGGTGCGTGGTCGTAGACGGAGGCGCCAAGGATCTCGGCACGGCGGGCGTAACGGTAACCGGACATCGGCTTCTTTCTTTCGTGACTGTTGGATATGAGAGCAGAGTCGAAAATAATATATGATATATTATTATTGCGAACAAGACTTGTGACAGGGCACCACCTCTTGCCGTCCGCGTTGATGCGCCGTGCTTGTTGTGGCAGACTGCGGCCATCTTCAAGGGGTGCGTCGGGTGGGCCTCACACTCTCGAGACGGTGGCATGCGTTCTATTTATCTCTTCGTTGCCGGGTTCGCGATCAGCTTGCTTTTAGGCGCCGGCATTGCGACTGCAGCCGATGGCGGCAAGCGTTTGGCGCTGATCATCGGCAATTCCAACTACGAGAATATTTCACCGCTTCGCAATCCGCGCAATGACGCCGAACTCATGGCGAAGACGCTGGCGGAACTCGGGTTTGAAGTGACCGTCGAGTTCGATGCGAACCGCCAGAAGATGGCACGCTCCATTCTGGCATTCGGGCGTGGCCTGTCGCGCGCCGGCGACGATGCGGTCGGGCTGTTCTTTTATGCCGGCCACGGCGTACAGGCGCGGGGCACCAACTATTTGCTGCCGCTCGCGGCGACGGTCGACACGGAGGCTGATCTTGAGATCGAGGCCATCGACACCAATTGGGTGATGTCGCAGTTCGATGAGGCGGGCAACAGCCTGAACATGGTTATTCTCGATGCATGCCGCAACAACCCGTTCGAGGGTTCGTTCCGCTCCTCGAGCCGCGGTCTGGCACGGCTCAATGCACCGGCGGGTTCGCTTATCGCCTATTCAGCTGCACCTGGACAGGTGGCAGTGGATGGTGAGGGCGGCAACAGCCCCTATACGGCAGCCCTGGCGCGGACCTTGCGCGTACCGGGTGTCGAACTTTTGCAAGTCTTCCGTCAGGTGCGCCTTGCCGTGGAACAGGAAACCGGCGGCCGACAGACCCCGTGGGAAGAACAGTCGCTGCGCAGTGATTTCTTTTTCCGTGGCGAGGCTCTTGAAACTACGGCGGTAGAGACGGGCGGGGAGGCCGAGCCGGAACAAAGCTCCGTGGCCTCTGCAACAGGCGGCAATCCGGCACTCGAACTTGCGTTCTGGCAGACCGTCAAAGACAGCAACGATCCGGTGATGTTCCGCGCCTATCTCGATCAGTATCCGCGCGGCACCTTTGCGGCCCTGGCGCGCGTCATGATCGCCCGCCTGGAAGTCGATGCGGCGCAGGAGACGGGCCCCGAGCCAACGGAAGACATCGAGCCTGTTGCCGCTGAGGTACCCGAAGAGGTGGCGGGCCTGCAGCCGGCAGACGAAGTTGAGGCAGGCGGCGAAGACGTTGGCGGTGGTGAAACCGCCCTCGAGACGGTGCCTGAGCAAGATCTGCCCGATACCGATCTTGAGCAAAATGAAACCGTGCTGGAAACGTTGAAACAGGAACTCACGCGCCGCATTCAGGCGGCATTGGCAAGCAAGGGCTGCGACCCGGGACCGGTGGATGGTCTGTGGGGCCGCCAGACGGAACGGGCACTGGAACGTTTCGCGGACGAGGCAGGTGTCGGTCTGCCGCGGCGTGCGCGTTCGCTGCGGACATTGCGGCTCATCCGCCGGCAGTCCGGCCGCGTGTGCCGTGTCCAATGCGGGCCGCGCCGGGAACTTCGAAACGGCCGATGTGTCGTGAAGACCTGCTCGTCAGGCCAGTATCTGACCGCCACCGGCCGGTGCCGCACACGCACGCAGCAGGCCGCGCCGTCAACACCGCAGCCAAGCGTTACGACGCGTCGATGCGGCGGCACGAAATGCTGCTGTCAAATCGGCGCGCGCCAACGTTGCGTCGGTGCCGGATCATGCATCCACATTCACGGCGGACACTGTGTGGTCGGGGGCTGCGGCGGTTGAATGGCGATGAAGGACCTGATCCGGTTGCTGCGGAGGTGCTGTTGTCGCACGGCACCATTGGAAAATTCAAAGAGGCGGGAGCCATGGCGACAGCACGCAAAGTTGATCGCACGGTAGTCAACTACAATGATGCCGATTACAAAGTATACAGCCTGCAGGGAAAGCCGCAGGCGGATCTATCGTGGCACAACATCAGCTGGTCGGACGAGGACAATTCCGGTTTCTTCCTGATCAAATTCGAACCAGGCGGCGTATCCATCCCGCACGAGCATCTGGGGTTTGAGGAGTTCGTCGTTTTGGAAGGCGAACTGGTTGATCACGATGGTTGGATCTACCGCCCGGGAGACTGCGTCTCGCTTTCAAAGGGGTCACGGCATTTCACCAGATCGGAGACAGGCGCCAAGGTTGCCGTGTTCGTCCGTGGTGGCTTTAAGACCATTGATGCGAGCGAACTATGAACCCGGCTTGGTTTTTGTGGCTGTGTGTTTGTCAGTCCGTGCCCTAAAAGTAACAGCCTTCGCGCGCACATGCTTCGAAAGCCTGGACCATGTCCGGGCCGCAGGCACCGTCCATTTCGCCTTCATAGTGGCCCAGCGTCTGCAACCGCGCCTTCCAGCGCTGTGTCTGGTTGGCGGTTGCGAATGTGCACGCGGCGCGCCATTCGGCGAGGGCGCGGGCGACATCGCCGGTGAAATACAAGGTGTCGCCAAACGACTGGCGCATGGTCGCGTCGTTTGGTTCAAGGACAACCGCGCGTTTGAAGTCAAGCACCGCATCGGCGAAACTTTCATACAGAAAATGCACAAGGCCGCGATTGAAATAGGCGGTGCCGTTCTGCGGCGCGAGCCGAATGGCCTCCGAGTGATCGCCAATGGCGAGTTCGTATTCGCCGCTTCGGGCATAGGCGTTGCCGCGCGCGGTATGGGCGACGTGGTAGTCCGGGTCGAGCCGAATGGCTTCGGTAAGATCGCGGAGCGCGCGGTTGTAGTGGCCGTTTTCGTGATAGGCCTGACCGCGGTTCGAATAGGCGAAGGCGAGATTGCGGCTGGTGATCGGTATGCCGTCGATCTGCCCGGTTTCGATGAGATGCGTGCAGCCAGAAATGATTTCCTGCGCGTTGCCGGCGCTGCAATCGTCCACGTCGTCGGCATATGCCGGTGACCCCGCCGTCCACAACGCTGCAAGCAGCGCCGCGCAAAGGACGCCTGTCACATGATTGATTGTCATTGCAATGTACTCCCGAAACCACCCGCGCCTGCGATGCACTCTAGCGGCATGTGTTTAAGCAAGATTGAACGTGTTGCTGCGCCTGGTTTGCGTGCTTTGCGATGGTCTCGCACCGGCCTTCCGGGCACCGGGCCGGACGGAATGGCGCGCCGTTCGCACAGCGATAGAGGTTGCTTGACTTAGGAGATTCCGTGCCGTACACACGGGCGTCATTTGCGCACGGCGCCTGCAATAGCGGGCAGTTCATGCCGCTGCGGGGGTGTAGCTCAGTTGGTTAGAGCGCTGGCCTGTCACGCCAGAGGCCGCGGGTTCGAGTCCCGTCACTCCCGCCATTTACGTGGAAATTACTGCGAAACGTTCCCGCCGCCCGCCGCCGCGCGGGCGTTTTGCGTTGAAAGCAAGCGGGTTACTAACGTGACTTCAGCGGCCCTGTTTGCTTGAGCCTTTTACCCGGCCGCCTTTTTTGCTGGACTTGTTGATGAGCGGGCGGGTTTCTGCGGTGACGGTCGTCGATCGTGGTGAAGGCATAGTCGTGCTCCCGGTTGGTGTTCATTGCTGAACGGGAGAAAATTATAGCGCATTCAGGGTGCGGTTGCAGCTGTTTGCATTTCGTTGCCTGTGCGCCGCGCGTCCGCGCACCTCACGCAGGGTTGATCCGGGCACGGTTGCAATTGCCTTCGAAAGCTTCAACGCTGCGCGGCGAGGGTAGCAATATTTGCATAGGGGAACACACAACATGGTTGAAAAATCCGGCCAGGACGCGCGGCAGGGGCGCATCGTTAAGGGCGGCAAGATGGTCAAGATCCTGGTGATCTCTCTCGTGCTTCTGGTGATCGGCTATGTGATCGTTTCGCAATTCGTCTGAGCGCACCTCCCGCTTACATGACTTAAGTCAATTTGTTTAGCCGGCCGCGCCTGATAATAATAGATCAGGCGGTCCATAGCTTATGCGTGAACGGATATTCGAAGCGAGCGGCCTCACCAAGGTTTATCGCACCGGCGATGTGGAAGTGTTTGCGCTGCGTGGCGTCGACCTTGTGCTGAGTGCCGGCGAAATGATGGTGCTGCTCGGGCCCTCGGGCAGCGGCAAATCGACATTCCTCAACATCGTCGGCGGGCTCGACCGGCCAACCGAAGGACATGTGCTGTTTCGCGGCCGCGACCTGGTGGGCCTGAGCGAACGCGAGCTTACGCTTTACCGGCGCAATCATGTCGGTTTCGTTTTCCAGTTTTACAACCTTGTACCGAGCCTGACGGCGCTTGAGAACGTCGCGCTGGTCACCGAAATCTCCGCCGAGCCGATGCCCCCGGCCGAGGCGCTGGCGCTTGTCGGCCTGGAAGCGCGCCAGGATCATTTCCCAGCCCAGCTTTCAGGCGGTGAACAACAGCGCGTGGCGATCGCGCGCGCCGTTGCCAAACGGCCGGAGGTTCTGCTCTGCGACGAACCAACCGGCGCCCTCGACAGCACCTTTGGCGTGATCGTGCTCGAGGCGCTAATGCGCGTGAACCAGGAACTCGGCACGACGACGGCGATCATTACCCACAACGTCGCCATCAAGGATATCGCCCACCGGGTCTGTTATTTCGCCGACGGGCGCATTGTCAGCGACACCGTCAACGAAACGCGGGTTGAACCGAAGGACGTTACGTGGTGAGCGTGCTCGACCGAAAACTTCTGCGCGATCTCGTGCGCATCTGGGCGCAGGCGCTGGCCGTGGCGCTGGTGTTGTCGGCGGGGGTTGCGACCTGGATTCTCTCCGTCGGCGCCTATCGCTCTCTGGATGAAACACGTACGGCCTATTATGAGCGCAACGTTTTTGCCGATGTTTTTGCCCAGGCGACGCGGGCGCCCCGGCGCATTATCGACCGGATTGCCCTCGTACCGGGCGTTGCCCAGGCGGAGGGCCGCATCGTGCAGTATGCGCTGCTCGACCTGCCGCAGCTGCTGGAACCCGCAAGCGGCCTCATTGTGTCTTTGCCGGATCAGGGTGAGGGGTTGCTCAACCGGCTGCGTGTGCGTTCTGGTCGGCTACCGCTTGCCGGAGCCCGCTACGAAGTGGCGATCTCGCAGTCGTTCGCGGATAAACACGGGTTCCGGCCAGGTGCCACGTTCGAGGCGATCCTGCGCGGGCGCAAGCGTGCGCTGCAGGTAGTAGGCATCGCCCTGTCGCCGGAGTTCGTCTATGCGGTGGGGCCGGGCGACTTTGTGCCCGATGACCGCCGTTTCGGCATTTTGTGGATGTCGCAGAGTGCCGTGGAGGCGGCATTCGATCTGGAAGGCGCCATCAACAATGTGACCGCGCGGTTGCACAGAAGTGCTTCGGAAGCGGAAGTCATCCGCCTAATCGACGATGTTCTCGGGCCTTACGGCGGACGCGGTGCTTATGGCCGCCGCGATCAGTTTTCGCATGCGTTTCTCGATGCGGAACTCGGCCAACTCGCCGCCATGCAACGGATATTGCCGCCGATCTTTCTCGTGGTGACGGCTTTCCTCATCAACATGATCCTGTCGCGGCTGATCACGCTCGAACGCGAACAGATCGGCTTGTTGAAGGCACTTGGCTACGGTGCCGTGGCGATCGGTACGCACTACATGAAACTCGTTGCCGTGATTGCATTGATCGGGTGTGCTATCGGATTTGCGCTCGGCACCTGGCTTGGCTATCTGCTGACAAAGATGTTCGGCGATTTTTTCCATTTCCCGTTTCTGGTCTTCGCAACGCGGCCCGATATCTATGTCACGTCCGCGGCGGTGGCGCTGGGTGCCGCCCTGCTTGGTGCGTCGCACGCAGTCTGGGGCGCTGTCCGGTTGCCGCCGGCGGTAGCCATGCGCCCGCCCGCGCCGCCAATGTACCGGAAACTGTTTTCAGGGTCCCTCGCGCAACGTTTTACGCCCACTCAGCTCACCATGATGGTCGGCCGCCATATCCTGCGCCGACCGGTACGGGCGCTGTCAACGAGCTTTGGTGTTTCCCTTTCCGTTGCCGTTCTCATGACATCCTTGTTCGGGTTCGGCGCCGTCGAAACCATGATCGACATCAGCTTCTTCCAGCTTGAACGCCAGGACGCCACGGTCAGCTTCAATGAGGAGCTGCCAGCGCGTGCGATTTATGACGTGCGTGCGCTTCCAGGCGTGCTGGTGGCGGAGCCTTTCCGAAATGTCGCGGTGCGCCTGCATGCCGGTCACCGGCGCCGCACCGCGCAGATCGTCGGCAAGGCCCGCCATAACAACCTCAGCCGCATCGTCGATCTGAACCTTGATCCGGTGCCGCTGCCGGAAACCGGCATGGCGGTAACGGAAAAACTCGCCGATCTTTTGCAGGTGCGGCGCGGCGATCTGGTCTGGGTCGAGCTGCTTGAAGGCACTCGCGGCTGGGCGCATGTTCCGGTAACCGAGATCTTTCAGAGTTACATGGGGCTTTCGGTGTTTATGGACATCGATGAACTGAATGCGCTGGCGGGTGAGGGCGATGTGATCACCGGCGCCCATTTGTCGCTCGACGATGCGGCAGCCGGCAGCTTTTTCACTGTTGTCAAAAGCACTCCGGCACTTTCGTCCATCGGGCTCCTCAAGCTTGCCTTGACCAACTTCCGCGCGACAATGGCGGAGAATATCGTGTTCATGACGACTGTGTACTCAGCGCTCGGTCTGATCATTGCGTTCGGTGTGATTTACAACAGCGCAAGAATCCAACTGTCGGAGCGCGGCCGCGAACTTGCCAGCCTTCGTGTGCTGGGGTTTACGCGCGGGGAGGTCGCGCGGGTACTCAACGGCGAGCTGTTCGTGCTTTCCATCCTTGGCATTCCGATCGGCTGGGCCCTCGGCTATCTCCTGACCTGGGTCCTGATCCAGGGCTTTGAAAGCGAACTCTACCGCGTGCCATTTGTCGTCCTGCGCAGCACCTACGCCTATGCCGCATTGGTGGTGCTTGCCGCATTTGCCATCTCCATCGCCATCGTGCGGCGCCGGATCAACCGCCTCGACCTCATCGAAGTCTTGAAAACCAGGGAATAGCATGGCCATGCCCAAAATTTCGGCTACCGCCGTCATGATCGCCGTCTTCGCCATCGCGGGTGCAGCGCTCATCTATGCGCTGCGCCCATTGCCGGTGCAGGTCGACACTGCTGCCATCGAAAGTGGCCCGCTGGAAGTCACGGTGGACGACGAGGGGGTGACGCGCATCCGCGAGGTTTATCTGGTTTCAGCGCCGCTTGCGGGAAAGGTTCTGCGCTCGCCGCGTGAAGTCGGCGACGATGTGGTCGGAGGCGAGACCGTTGTTGCCATAATTCAGCCGGGCGATCCGTCGTTTCTGGATGTGCGTACACGGCGCGAACGCGAGGCCGTGGTGGCGGCATCGGTGGCTGCCGTCACTCTTGCCGAGGCGGAAGTGCGGCGTTCGCAATCTGAGCTTGAGTTCGCGCAAGCAGAACTGCGGCGCGCCGAACGCCTCTCCGATACAGAAACGATATCGGAACGCACCTACGAAAAGGCGCTGCTCGACATGCGCACGCGAGAGGCGACACTGGCGAGTACGGAGGCCAATCTTGAGTTGAAACGCCGCGAACTTGAGAGTGCTCGTGCGCATCTGATCGGGCCGGAAAGTCTCGGCGAGTTCGAAGGCTATGCGCAGGCGTGCTGCGTACAAGTGCGCGCGCCTGCATCGGGCCGTGTCCTGAGGATACTCAATGAGAGCGAGCAGATGGTCGCTGCCGGTGCGCCTTTGCTCGAAGTGGGCGATCCGGGCGATCTTGAAATCGTTGTGGAGCTCTTGTCGGATGATGCCGTGCAGGTGTCGGAAGGGGCAACAGCCCACATCGAGAACTGGGGAGGTACCGGTGCTCTCACTGCTTTTGTCAGTTCGATCGAGCCAGCCGGGTTCATGAAAGTGTCGGCGCTCGGCATTGAGGAGCGCCGCGTGAATACGATCCTGGCGCTGCACGGCGAGCCGGCATCGTGGGCCGCTCTGGGGCATGACTTTCGGGTTTATGTGCGGATTGTGACGTGGTCGGAAAACGATGTGTTGCGCGTGCCGCTAAGTGCGCTGTTTCGCGAAGGTGAGGATTGGGCGGTTTTTGCCGTCGAAGACGGTGCTGCAAATTTGCGGGTCGTGAGCCTTGGCCACCGCAATTCACGCCACGCGGAAATCCTGAGTGGGCTAGGTGCGGGCGACCGGGTTGTCCTGCATCCAAGCGACAGAATTGAGGATGGTACGGATGTCGAGGAACGCGCGCTGCAGTGATGCGGCAAAGACGACGTGCGCACAGGGGCATTTGCCCTTGCACGGGTTATCCGGGTGAGGTAACACCACAACAGGACTAAGGGGTTGTTTTGTGCCGGATTCGCAGGCGTCCAAGGCAAAAGTGAACATGGGGACTCGGCGTTACCGGCAATTAGAACTGCCGAGCGCGTAAAGGGGTGCAGGAGATCTTATGGAAGAGCTTCTGAGTGGCTATCTACCCATCGTTGTCTTCATCGGCATCTGCATGGCCATCGGCCTGGCGCTTATGCTTTCAGCATTCATTATTGCCATTCGTCGTCCGGACCCCGAAAAAGTCGCGGCATATGAGTGCGGATTCGATGCATTCGATGACGCGCGCATGCGCTTCGATGTGCGGTTTTATCTGGTCTCGCTGCTGTTCATAATTTTCGACCTGGAGGTTGCATTCCTGTTTCCGTGGGCGATTTCGCTGCGCGAGGTGGGCGTGTTCGGGTTCTGGTCGATGATGATGTTCCTGGCGATCCTGACCATCGGCTTCATCTATGAATGGCGCAAGGGAGCGCTCGAATGGGATTGAACGACGGCCAAGATGCGGCGCGGGGTGGTCCCGGTTCGACGCAAGCGTCAAGCCTGATCAGGCCGGACGATCCATTCTACGCGACGCTGTCCAACGAGCTCGCCGACAAGGGCTTTATCGTCACCGCGTCCGACGATCTCATCAACTGGGCGCGCACCGGCTCGCTCATGTGGATGACCTTCGGTCTGGCTTGCTGCGCGGTTGAGATGATGCAGGTTTCAATGCCGCGCTACGATGTCGAACGTTTCGGCTTCGCGCCACGAGCGAGCCCGCGCCAGTCCGACGTTATGATCGTCGCGGGCACGCTGACCAACAAGATGGCCCCGGCCTTGCGCAAGGTCTACGACCAGATGCCTGAGCCGCGCTACGTCATCTCGATGGGGTCATGCGCCAATGGCGGCGGCTACTATCACTACTCCTATGCAGTCGTTCGCGGATGCGACAGGGTTGTCCCCGTCGACATCTATGTTCCCGGCTGTCCTCCAACCGCGGAAGCGCTGCTTTACGGGGTTTTGCAGCTTCAAAAGAAAATCAGGCGAACCGGCACTATCGAACGCTAGAGCGTTTGGTGCCAGGAAAACGGCGTATTATGGACGAAGCCTTACAAGATCTGGCCGAGCATGTTGCAGGCGAAATGAGCACGGCGATCGTCGGCTGGAGCGGCGCCTATGGCGAACTCAACGTCGATGCCGCGCCGGAGCACATCATGCAGGTGCTGAAGTTCCTGCGCGACGATCATGCCTGCAAGTTCTCCGTCCTCATCGATCTTTGCGGTGTGGACTATCCTGAACGCGCCGACCGGTTCGATGTCGTCTATCACCTGTTGAGTCCGACCCAGAACCTGCGAATGCGCGTCAAGGTTCAGGTGGATGAGCGCACCGCCGTGCCGAGCGTGTGCGATGTCTATCCGGCGGCCAACTGGTTCGAGCGCGAAGCCTTCGACATGTACGGGATCTTGTTTTCAGGCCATCCCGATCTCAGGCGACTTCTCACCGACTATGGGTTCGATGGCCACCCGCTGCGCAAGGACTTTCCGCTCACGGGTTTTGTCGAGGTGCGGTACGACGATGAAGAAAAGCGCGTCGTCTACGAGCCAGTGAAACTGGCGCAAGAATTCCGTTCATTCGACTTCATGAGCCCCTGGGAGGGCCCTGAATACCTGCTGCCGGGCGATGAAAAGGCCGGCACGGGCGACAAGACCAGTTGAGGCGCTGCAGGGCATGGCAGAAGCAGAAATTCGCAACTTCAACATCAACTTCGGACCGCAGCATCCCGCGGCCCACGGTGTGCTGCGCCTGGTGCTTGAGCTCGATGGTGAAGTCGTCACCCGTGTGGATCCGCATATCGGGCTTTTGCACCGCGGCACGGAAAAGCTGATCGAGCACAAGACCTACCTTCAGGCGGTGCCGTATTTCGACCGGCTCGATTATGTCGCGCCGATGAACCAGGAGCATGCATTCGCGCTGGCGGTTGAGAAACTGCTTGCCATTGAAGTGCCGAAGCGCAGTCAGCTGATCCGCGTGCTCTACAGCGAAATCGGCAGGCTCTTGTCGCATATCCTCAACGTCACGACGCAGGCGATGGACGTCGGCGCGCTGACGCCGCCGCTGTGGGGCTTTGAGGAGCGCGAAAAGCTCATGGTGTTTTACGAGCGCGCATGCGGCTCGCGCATGCATGCGGCTTATGTGCGCCCAGGTGGTGTGCATCAGGATTTGCCGCAGGCGCTGATCGACGATATCGGCGTTTTCTGCGATGAGTTTCCGCAGGTGCTCGACGACATCGAGGGCCTTTTGACCAATAACCGCATTTTCAAGCAGCGCAATGTGGACATCGGTTATGTGTCTCTTGAAGACGCGTTCGCCTGGGGCTTTTCAGGCGTCATGGTGCGCGGCTCGGGCGCGGCATGGGACCTGCGCCGCTCGCAGCCATACGAATGCTACTCCGAGCTCGACTTCGAGATACCGGTCGGCAGCAACGGCGATTGCTATGACCGTTACGTGATCCGCATGGAAGAGATGCGCCAGTCGACGAAGATCATGAAGCAGTGCGTTGAGAAGTTGTCGGCGGCAGAGGGCAGCGGGCCGGTGTCGCATACGCTCAACAAGATGGTGCCGCCCACACGCGGTGAGATGAAACGTTCCATGGAGGCGTTGATCCACCACTTCAAGCTCTACACGGAGGGCTATCACGTGCCGGAAGGCGAAGTGTATGCCGCCGTCGAAGCGCCCAAGGGCGAGTTCGGCGTGTATCTCGTGTCGGACGGCTCGAACAAGCCCTATCGCTGCAAAATCCGCGCGCCGGGATTTCCCCATCTCCAGGCTATGGACTTCCTGTGCCGGGGGCACATGCTGGCGGACGTATCGGCGGTGATCGGTTCCCTGGATGTGGTGTTCGGGGAGATCGACCGATGAGTGTGCGCCGTCTCGATGCCGTTCAGCCGAAGACCTTCCGGTTTAACGCCGACAACCTCAAATGGGCGCGTGCCCAGCTCAAGAAATATCCGAAGGATCGCAAGGCTTCCGCTGTCATTCCCTTGTTGTGGCGGGCACAGGAGCAAAATGCCGGATGGACCAGCGAGCCGGCAATCCGCTACATCGCCGACTTCCTCGATATGGCTTATATCCGCGTCTACGAAGTCGCGACTTTCTACACCATGTTCAACCTGTCGCCGGTCGGTGAGCACCATGTGCAGCTGTGCGGCACCACGCCATGCTGGCTGCGCGGGGCGGATGACCTCAAGGCGGTGTGCCGCAAACACATCGGCGAGCAGGGGCATGTGACCGGCGACGGCAAACTTTCATGGGTGGAGGTCGAATGTCTGGGTGCCTGCGTCAACGCGCCGATGGTGCAGATCAACAAGGACTATTTTGAAGATCTTGATGCTGAGGGCTTCGACAAACTACTGGATGACTTGCGTGCCGGGCGGAAGGTCAAGCCGGGGCCGCAAACCGATCGGCAGGCGTCGGCACCTCTTGGCGGTGCGTTGACGTTGACCGGCGACGCGCCCGTAACGGCGAAACCCGCCAAAGCGACGGCGAAACCCGCCGGCAAGGCAGCCGCACCAAAAGCGGTTGCGGGCGAGGGCAAGAAGCCCGGCGGTCTCAAGGCGGCGCGCGGCGGCAAGGCGGACAATCTCAGGCTGATCAGCGGCGTCGGGCCGAAAATCGAAGGTCTGCTCAATGAGCTTGGTGTGTTCCACTTCGACCAGATCTCGAAATGGACCGCCGACAATGCCGCCTGGGTCGATGGGTACCTGAAATTCAAGGGCCGCATAGGCCGCGAAGACTGGATTTCGCAGGCCAGAACGCTTGCGGCAGGCGGCGAAACGGAATTTTCCAAACGCTCCGGCAAGCGTGGCGGGTGAGGTGAACGATGCTCTCAGATAACGACCGCATTTTTACCAACCTCTACGGGATTGAAAGCCCCGGATTGCGGGCCGCAAAACGTCGTGGCGCGTGGGACGGTACCAAGAAGTTCATGCAGAACGGTGAAGACTGGATCATCAATCAGGTGAAAGAGTCAGGCCTTCGCGGGCGCGGCGGTGCCGGCTTCCCAACCGGGCTCAAGTGGTCGTTCATGCCCAAAAAGAGCGATGGCCGGCCGAGTTATCTGGTTGTGAATGCCGACGAATCCGAACCGGGCACCTGCAAGGACCGGGACATCCTGCGCCATGACCCCCATCTTCTGGTGGAAGGGTGTCTGATCGCGGCATTCGCGATGCGAGCGCCGGTTTGCTACGTCTATGTCCGCGGCGAATTCATCCGCGAGCGTGAAGCACTCCAGAAGGCCGTCGATGAAGCCTACGATGCCGGTCTGATCGGCAAGAACAACAAGCACGGCTGGGATTTCGATCTCTACGTGCATCACGGTGCCGGCGCCTATATCTGCGGTGAAGAAACCGCGATGCTGGAAAGCCTTGAAGGCAAAAAAGGCCAGCCGAGGCTCAAACCGCCGTTCCCGGCCAATGTCGGCCTCTACGGTGCGCCGACGACGGTCAACAATGTCGAAAGCATCGCCGTTGTGCCGACCATCCTGCGGCGCGGTGCCAACTGGTTCTCCGCCCTTGGCCGACCCAACAATACAGGCACGAAACTGTTCTGCATCTCCGGCCACGTGAACACGCCATGCAACGTGGAAGAGGAGATGGGCATTCCGTTCCGCGATCTCATTGAAAAGCATGCCGGCGGCGTGCGGGGCGGCTGGAACAATCTGATGGCGGTCATTCCAGGCGGCTCTTCGGTCCCATGTCTTCCCGCGGACACCTGCAAGGACATGCCGATGGATTTCGATACCCTGCGCGATCTGAAGTCGGGTCTTGGGACGGCAGCGGTGATCGTCATGGACAAGTCGACAGATATCGTGCGCGCGATTGCGCGGCTTGCCTATTTCTACAAACACGAAAGCTGCGGTCAGTGTACGCCGTGCCGCGAAGGTACGGGCTGGATGTGGCGGGTACTCGACCGCATGGCGCGGGGTGAGGCTGAAAAGCGCGAAATCGATATGCTGCTCGATGTCAGCTACCAGATCGAAGGGCACACGATTTGTGCGCTTGGCGATGCGGCGGCCTGGCCAGTGCAGGGACTGATCCGCCATTTCCGCCACGAAATCGAACGGCGCATAGATGAATACGCCGCCAATCCAAAGCCCGATGAGGCGATGGTTGCGGCGGAATAGTGAATTTCAAACGGGATTTGGGTAATGCCGAAACTCATAGTCGATGGCACGGAAGTTGAGGTCGAAGACGGCATAACGCTGCTTCAGGCCTGTGAGGAGGCGGGAGCAGAAATCCCGCGCTTTTGCTATCACGACCGGCTGTCGATCGCCGGCAACTGCCGCATGTGTCTCGTTGAAGTCAAAGGCGCGCCGAAACCGCAGGCGTCGTGTGCGCTTTCGGTCAACGACTTGCGTCCGGGCCCGAATGGCGAACCGCCCGAGGTGCTGACCGGGTCCGCCCAGGTCAAGAAGGCGCGCGAAGGCGTCATGGAATTCCTGCTTATCAATCATCCGCTCGACTGTCCGATCTGCGATCAGGGCGGTGAGTGCGATCTGCAGGACCAGGCGATGGCCTACGGCATCGACAAGAACCGCTATGCGGAGAACAAGCGCGCGGTCGAGGACAAGTATATCGGGCCGCTCGTCAAGACGATTATGACGCGCTGCATTCACTGCACGCGCTGTGTCCGCTTTACGACGGAAGTTGCCGGCATCCACGAACTCGGCGCCATCGGGCGCGGCGAGGACATGGAGATCACGACCTATCTGGAGAAATCCATGTCGTCGGAACTCCAGGGCAATGTTATCGACTTGTGTCCGGTAGGTGCGCTGACGTCCAGGCCATACGCGTTTTCCGCTCGGCCGTGGGAGCTGCGCAAGACGGAATCGATCGATGTCATGGATGCGCTCGGCTCGGCGACACGTATCGACAGCCGGGGCCGCGAAGTGATGCGTGTGATGCCACGGCTCAATGAAGACGTGAACGAGGAATGGATATCCGACAAGGCGCGGTTCATCTGGGACGGACTTCGCTCACAGCGCCTCGACCGGCCCTATGTCCGCGAAAACGGTGCCTTGCGGGAAGCAAGCTGGGCTGAAGCGTTCGAGGTAATCGCTGAACGTGTCAAAGCGAGCGATCCCTCACGCATGGCAGCGATTGCGGGCGATCTGTCAGCCGTCGAAGACATGTTCGCGCTCAAAGACCTGATGGACGCGCTTGGCGTCAAAAGCATTGACTGCCGCCAGGATGGCTCTGCACTTGGCGAGGCCGGCGGCCGCGCGGGCTACCTGTTCAATGCCGGACTCGCGGGCGTCGAAGACGCCGATGCGATCCTCCTCGTCGGCACGAACCCGCGTCTTGAGGCGGCCGTTCTCAATGCGCGCATCCGCAAAACCTGGCTGCGCACGAGACTGCCTATCGGTGTCATCGGCGAACAGGCCGACCTGACATATGACTATGATTATCTCGGCGCCGGCGCGGAAACCCTGAGCGAAGTTGCCAGCGGCAAGCACAAGTTCGCGCAGGTTCTGAAGCGTGCAGAGCGGCCGATGATTATCGTCGGACAGGGCGCCCTGAACCGTGGCGATGGCCGGGCGGTGCTGGCGCAGGTGGTCTCGGCGGCACAGGCGAGCGGCGCAATCGGCGAAAACTGGAACGGGTTCTGTGTGCTGCACGACGCGGCGGCTCGGGTCGGCGGCCTCGACATCTGCTTCCTGCCGCGGCTTGAAGGCGGAAGAAATGTCGGTGAAATCCTGCAGGGCGCGAGCGCTGGAGATATCGACGTCGTCTACCTCCTGGGAGCCGACGAGATCGACATGAAGAAATTCGGCTCGGCCTTTGTGATCTACCAGGGCAGCCATGGCGATGCGGGTGCGCATCGTGCCGATGTCATACTCCCCGGAGCGGCTTTCTCGGAGAAGAGCGGCACCTATGTGAATACCGAAGGCCGGGTGCAACTGGCGCGGCGCGCCGTGTTCCCGCCAGGCGATGCGCGGGAAGACTGGGCCATCCTGCGTGCACTGTCCGCAGTACTCGGTCACACACTGCCCTACAACACGCTTGAACAGTTGCGCGCGGCATTGCGCGAGGAATGCCCTCATCTGGCCGCCACCGATGAAAAACCCGATGCAACGACAAGCGAACTCGGCGATCTCGCCGGAGCGCCGAAGCGTGCCCGGGCGGCAGGATTTACAAGCCCCGTGGACGATTACTACCTTACCAACGCAATAACCCGCGCCTCCAAGGTCATGGCGGAGTGCAGTGCCTTGCGGACGGCTGGCCAATCAGAAGAGGGGACCGGTACCGATGGCTGACACCCTCTGGTCATATGCCCTGACTGTCTTGATCATAGCGGCGCAAAGCGTCGTACTGCTCGTGTCCTTGCTGGTCATTATCGCCTTTCTCCTGCTCGCCGACCGCAAGATCTGGGCGGCAGTGCAGATGCGGCGCGGGCCCAATGTCGTCGGGCCGTTCGGGCTGTTGCAGTCGTTCGCCGATCTGATGAAGTTCGTCTTCAAGGAAGTCGTCATCCCCGCAGGCGCCAACAAGGGCGTGTTCCTCATTGCGCCGCTTGTAACGTGCATTCTGGCGCTTTCCGCGTGGGCGGTGGTGCCGGTGGCCGAGGGCTGGGTGATTGCCGATATCAATGTCGGCATCCTTTACCTGTTCGCAATTTCGTCGCTTGGCGTTTACGGCGTCATCATGGGCGGCTGGGCGTCCAACTCGAAGTACCCGTTCCTCGGTGCGCTAAGATCTGCCGCGCAGATGGTGTCGTACGAAGTCTCGATCGGCTTTGTCATCATCACGGTTTTGCTCTGTGTGGGCTCGTTGAACCTGACCGATATCGTGAAGGCGCAAGAGGGCGAGTGGGGCGTGCTTGGATGGTTCTTCATCCCGCTGTTCCCGATGTTCGTCGTATTCTTCATATCGGCACTGGCGGAAACCAACCGGCCGCCGTTCGATCTGCCGGAAGCTGAATCGGAACTCGTTGCGGGGTTCATGGTGGAATATTCCTCCACGCCCTACCTCCTGTTCATGCTCGGAGAATATGTCAGCATCGTCATGATGTGTTCGTTGATCACGATCCTTTTCCTCGGTGGTTGGCTGCCGCCGTTCCCGATCGTTCCGTTCACATGGGTGCCGGACATCGGATGGTTTCTGATCAAGGTCTGTTTCGTGTTTTTCATGTTCGCCATGGTGAAGGCCATGGTGCCGCGCTACCGCTATGACCAGCTCATGCGGCTCGGCTGGAAGGTGTTCCTGCCGCTGTCGCTGTTCTGGGTTGCTTTGACGGCTGGAGTTCTGGTCGCTTTCGACTGGGCGCCGTGAGGACGATATGACAGCGATCTCTCAATACGGTGTGCTTGGCGCGTTCTGCGGCCTGCTTTTTGGCGTGATCGATTTTGCGATCCTCAACAGGCTGCTTTATCCGCGTTTGCGCGACAGTTACGAGTTCGCCAAGACCGAGCAGCGCCAGGGTGTGAGCCCGGCAGTGATCATGAACATCATCAAGTTGAGCTGTTTCACCGTGTTTCCCGTGATCGGTTATCTGATCGGACAGGAAATGTTCGGCGCGCAGGGCTTTTAGGCGAAGGAGGGCTAAGCACATGGTACGGGTCGGTCAAGCCGCCAAATCGCTGTTTCTGCTGGAATTCGTCTCCGCGTTCTTCCTGGCGATGCGTTACTTCTTCGCGCCAAAAGCAACCGTGAACTATCCCTTCGAGAAGGGTCCGCTCAGCCCGCGGTTCCGCGGCGAGCATGCGCTGAGGCGCTACCCGAACGGCGAGGAACGTTGTATTGCGTGCAAGCTTTGCGAGGCGATTTGCCCGGCACAGGCGATCACCATCGAAGCTGGACCGCGCCGTAATGACGGCACGCGACGCACGACCCGCTACGACATCGATATGGTGAAGTGCATCTACTGCGGCTTCTGTCAGGAAGCCTGCCCGGTCGACGCCATTGTCGAGGGACCCAATTTTGAATTCGCGACCGAAACGCGCGAGGAGCTCATGTACAACAAGGATCGGCTCCTGGCGAACGGCGACAGGTGGGAACGCGAGATTGCGCAGAATATCGCAATCGACGCGCCTTACCGATGAAGGACCACGTGAACCGATGATCATTGCCTCGCTCTTCTTCTACCTGTTTGCCGCGATTACGGTCGCGGCGGCATTCATGGTGATTTCGGCGCGCAACCCGGTGCATTCGGTGTTGTTTCTGATCCT
Source organism: Hyphomicrobiales bacterium (assembly GCA_021775755.1). Taxonomy (GTDB): domain Bacteria; phylum Pseudomonadota; class Alphaproteobacteria; order Rhizobiales; family JAJFHB01; genus JAJFHE01. The sequence goes on from JAJFHE010000050.1 coordinate 151,019, forward strand.
TGCGTTCTTCAACTCCGCGGGCCTGTTCGTGCTGCTTGGCGCCGAGTTCGTCGCGATGATCCTGGTGATCGTCTATGTCGGCGCGGTTGCTGTGTTGTTCTTGTTTGTCGTGATGATGCTCGACATCGATTTTTCCGAACTGCGCGAAGGCATGCTGCAGTACCTGCCCATCGGGGTGACCATTGGCGCCATCTTGCTGATTGAGCTCTTCATGGTGTTCGGCAGCTGGGTCATTGCGCCGGAAACCGCGGGCTTTGCGGCCTCGCCGACGCCGCCGATTGACCGGATAACCAATACCGAGGCGATCGGACAACTGCTCTATACGAAATACGTCTATCTGTTCCAGGCTGCGGGCATGGTGCTTCTGATTGCGATGATCGGTGCAATCGTGTTGACGCTGCGCCACAAGGAAGGCGTCAAACGGCAGGTTGTTGCCGATCAGGTCGCACGCACGCCGGCCGGCGTGCAGTTGAAAGACGTGAAACCGGGGCAGGGACTTTAGGAGGCGGCTGGCCGCTGGGGAACGAATACATGGAAGTCGGATTGTCACATTACCTGACCGTTGCCGCGATCCTCTTCACGATCGGCATCTTCGGTATCTTCCTCAACCGGAAGAACGTCATCATTATCTTGATGTCGATTGAACTGATGCTGCTCGCCGTCAACATCAACCTCGTCGCGTTTTCGTCTTATCTCGGCGATCTGACGGGGCAGATTTTCGCCATTCTGGTGCTGACCGTCGCCGCCGGCGAGGCGGCCATCGGTCTGGCCATCGTCGTCGTCTACTTCCGCAACCGCGGCTCGATTGCGGTTGAGGATATCAACATGATGAAGGGCTAGTGCCGCCGATGTATTCGATCATCGTCTTTCTGCCGCTGCTCGGCGCCCTGATCGCAGGCTTTTTCGGCCGCTGGATCGGCGCGCGCGGTGCCGGCATCCTGACCTCGGCATTTCTGGCGGTTTCCGCGGTGCTGTCGATCTGGGCGCTTTATTCGGTCGGCCTTAATGCCCATGAGCCGCATATGGAACGCATTGAGGTTTTGCGCTGGGTGACGTCGGGCGCGCTCGATGTCTATTGGGCGCTGCGCATCGATACGCTCACCGTGGTGATGCTCGTCGTGGTGACCTTCGTATCGGGCCTCGTGCACATCTATTCGATCGGTTACATGAGCCACGATCCGCATCAGCAGCGGTTCTTCTCCTATCTGTCGCTGTTTACGTTCGCGATGTTGATGCTGGTGACGTCGGACAATTTCCTGCAGCTGTTTTTCGGCTGGGAAGGGGTGGGGCTGGCGTCCTATCTCCTGATCGGTTTCTGGTACAAGAAGCCGTCGGCCTGCGCGGCGGCGATCAAGGCGTTCATCGTCAACCGGGTTGGCGATTTCGGCTTCGCGCTGGGCATCTTCGCAATCTTTTTCGTGTTCGGGGCCATCGACTTCAACACCGTGTTCGGTACTGCCTCCGAACAGGTTGGCCAGACTTTCAACTTCCTGGGCTACGAAGTGGACGTGCTGACAACGATCTGCCTCTTGCTCTTCATGGGCGCCATGGGCAAGTCGGCGCAATTTTTCCTGCACACCTGGCTGCCGGACGCCATGGAAGGCCCGACGCCGGTTTCTGCCCTTATCCACGCGGCAACTATGGTGACGGCTGGGGTGTTCCTGGTGGCGCGGTGTTCGCCGCTGTTCGAGCTGTCTGAAACCGCGCTGTGGGTTGTGACTATCGTGGGTGCGACGACCGCGTTTTTCGCCGCAACCGTCGGTCTTGTGCAGAACGACATCAAGCGTGTCATCGCCTATTCGACCTGCTCGCAGCTTGGCTACATGTTCGCAGCGCTTGGCCTTGGCGCCTATGGCGTTGCGATTTTTCACCTCTTTACACACGCTTTCTTCAAGGCGCTTTTATTCCTTGGATCCGGTTCCGTCATTCATGCGATGTCCGATGAACAGGACATGCGCAAGATGGGCGGCCTGTTCCCGCACCTCAAGATCACCTGGGCGATGATGCTGATCGGTACGATTGCGCTGACCGGCGTCGGTATCCCCGGACTGTTCGGAACGGCCGGGTTCTATTCCAAGGATGCGATCATCGAGGCGTCCTATGCGGCGCATTCGGGTGCCGGCAGCTTCGCCTTCTGGATGACGGTGCTCGCCGCCCTGATGACGTCGTTCTACTCGTGGCGCCTCATGTTCATGACATTCCACGGCAAGTCGCGTGCCTCGAAGGAAGTCATGAGCCATGTGCATGAATCGCCCAATGTCATGCTCGTGCCGCTTTATCTGCTGGCCGCGGGTGCGCTGCTGGCAGGAATCGTGTTCGCGCCTTACTTCATCGGCCATGACGAAACGCATTTCTGGGCGAGTTCCCTGTTCCGCTCCGAGAGCAATCACATCGTGCACGACATGCATGAGGTGCCGCTCTGGGTGAAGTGGTCGGCGACCGTTATGATGCTGGTCGGCTTCGTGCTGGCGTGGGTCATGTATATCCGCAATCCGGCATTGCCGAAGCGTCTTGCCGAACAGCATGTGCTGCTCTACCGGTTCTTGCTGAACAAGTGGTATTTCGACGAAATCTACGACTTCCTGCTGGTCCGCCCCGCGAAGTGGCTTGGCCGCTTCCTGTGGAAGAAGGGCGATGGCTGGCTGATCGACGGATTTGGGCCTGACGGCGTTGCCGCACGGGTTATCGACGTCACCAACCGGGTAGTCAAACTACAGACCGGCTATGTGTTCCATTACGCCTTTGTCATGCTGATCGGCGTTGCCGCGCTCATTACCTACTTCATGTTCAGCGGTATCGGAGGGACGCACTGATGACCGATTGGCCCATCCTCTCCGTCGTTACCTTCCTGCCGCTGCTCGGCACGCTGTTTATTTTCGCTATTCGCGGCGAAGATGAGATTGCGTTGCGCAACACGCGCTTCGTTGCGCTGTGGACGACGGTCATAACTTTCGTGTTGTCGCTGCTGGTGTGGGTCAATTTCGATCCCAACACGTCCGACTTTCAGTTCGTCGAGCAGGGCGACTGGCTCGGCGGCGCGATCAACTACCATATGGGTGTCGACGGTATATCGATGCTGTTCGTTATCCTGACCACGTTCTTGATGCCCGGCTGCATCCTTGCAAGCTGGCGTGTGAAGAGCAGGGTCAAGGAATACATGATCGCGTTTCTGGTTCTGGAAACGCTCATGGTCGGCGTCTTCTGTGCGCTCGATCTGGTGCTGTTCTACCTGTTCTTTGAAGGCGGCCTCATACCGATGTTCCTGATCATCGGCGTCTGGGGCGGCGCGCGCAGGGTTTACGCGAGTTTCAAGTTCTTCCTCTACACGCTGCTCGGCTCGGTACTGATGCTGCTTGCCATCATGGCGATGTATCTCGACGCCGGCACGACCGACATCCCGACGCTGCTCACTCATGCTTTCCCCGCAGGCTGGCAGACGTGGCTGTTCCTGGCATTCTTTGCGTCTTTTGCGGTGAAGATGCCGATGTGGCCGGTGCACACCTGGCTGCCGGACGCCCACGTTGAGGCGCCGACCGCCGGATCCGTCGTGCTTGCGGCGATCCTCCTGAAGATGGGAGGCTACGGGTTCCTGCGGTTCTCGCTGCCGATGTTCCCGCTCGCAACGGACTTCTTTACGCCGATGATCTTTGCCCTGTCGGTCGTTGCCATCATCTACACGTCGCTGGTGGCGCTGATGCAGGAGGATATGAAGAAACTCATTGCCTATTCCTCCGTCGCGCATATGGGTTTTGTGACGCTTGGCATATTCACGCTGACGGTGCAGGGCATTCAGGGCGGCATATTTCAGATGCTGTCGCATGGCATCGTCTCGGCCGCGCTGTTCCTGTGCGTCGGGGTTGTCTACGACCGCATGCATACGCGCGAAATTGCCGCCTATGGCGGGCTCGTCAACCGAATGCCCATCTACGCCTTCACGTTCATGGTGTTTACGCTGGCGAATGTGGGCCTTCCGGGAACAAGCGGGTTTGTCGGCGAGTTTCTTGCCCTTGTCGGCGCCTTCAAGGCCAATACCTGGGTAGCGCTCGTGGCAACCGGTGGCGTCGTTCTTTCCGCCGCCTATGCGCTGTGGCTCTACCGGCGCGTGATCTTCGGGGAACTCGACAAAGACAGCCTCAAGTCGATCACGGATATGTCGGGCCGCGAGATTGCGGTACTGGCGCCATTGATAGCGCTGACCATACTGTTCGGCATTTATCCAGCCCCCATACTCGATGTGACGGCTGCGTCCGTCGACAACCTGATCGCAGACTACAAGTCGGCGCTTGCCGCTGCGGAAGCCGCCATAAACGTGGCGTCGCACTGATGGAGATCCGTTGACCATGCAGAGCCCCTTCCACTCCGCGGATCTGACCACCGCCTCGCCGGAGCTTCTGCTCGCCGGCGGTGCGATGGCGCTCCTGATGTTCGGCGTGTTCCGCGGAAAGGACGCCACCGGCCCGGTCAATGTGCTGTCCATCGGCTTGCTGATCGCCGCCGGTCTCGCCGTTTTGTTTTCATCAAGCGGCACTGTCACGGCATTTGCCGATGGTTTTGTCGTCGACGGCTTTGCGCGGTTTATGAAGATTCTCACGCTCATCGGCTCCACCGGCGCGATCATACTTTCTTTGCATGTGATGCGCGTGGAGCGCATGAACCGTTTCGAGTATCCGATCCTCATCCTGCTTGCGACGCTCGGCATGCTGATGATGATCTCGGCAAATGACATGATCTCGCTCTATATGGGGCTGGAACTGCAGAGCCTTGCACTTTATGTCGTCGCGGCGCTGAACCGCGATTCCGTGCGTTCGTCGGAGGCCGGGTTGAAGTATTTTGTGCTCGGCGCCCTGTCGTCGGGAATGCTGCTTTACGGCGCGTCGCTGGTTTACGGTTTCACCGGCACGACATCGTTCCCGCAGATTGCCGCGGCGATCAATCACGGAGAAACCGGGCTTGGCCTGGTGTTCGGCCTGGTGTTCATAATTTCCGGCCTCGCCTTCAAGATATCCGCCGTTCCGTTCCACATGTGGACGCCGGACGTCTATGAGGGCGCACCGACGCCGGTAACGGCATTTTTCGCCGCCGCGCCGAAAGTCGCCGCCATGGCGATGTTCATCCGGGTTGTTGTCGGAGCGTTCCCCAACATTACGGCTGACTGGCAACAGATTATCGTCTTCATTTCAATTGCCTCCATGGTGCTCGGTGCGTTTGCGGCGATCGGCCAGACCAACATCAAGCGGCTGATGGCCTATTCTTCGATTGGTCATATGGGGTTCGCGCTGGTGGGGCTTGCCGCGGGAACCGAGGACGGCGTGCGCGGGGTCATTGTCTATCTGGCGATCTACCTTGTTATGACGCTTGGCACTTTCGCCTGCATTCTGGCGATGCGCGGGCGCAACGGTGCGGTTGAAAACATTTCCGACCTTGCCGGCCTTGCCCGCAACAACCCGATGATGGCGTTCCTGCTGGCGATGCTGATGTTTTCGCTGGCGGGCATTCCGCCGCTTGCCGGGTTCTTCGCGAAATTCTACGTATTTCTGGCGGCGATCGAAGCGGGGCTTTATGTGCTCGCGGTGATCGGTGTGCTCGCCTCTGTGGTTGGCGCCTATTACTACGTGCGCATCGTCAAGATCATGTATTTCGACGAACCGGCCGAGGAATTCGAGCCGATGCCGGTGTCGCTCAAGGCGGTACTTGCGGTGTCCGGTGTTCTGACGATCGCGTTCTTCGTCTATCCGGGGCCACTCGTGGCTGCCGCCGGGTCAGCCGCATCTTCGCTTTTCTAGAGAAGTACCGATGGCTGGTAGCTGGCACGTTCCTGACGGATACGGGTTGGTGCGGCTGGAGGACGTCGATTCCACCAATGCCGAAGCGGTGCGGCGCGCCAATGCAGGCGAAGCGGGGCCGCTATGGATTTGCGCCGCTCAGCAGACACTTGGGCGTGGCCGTCAGGGGCGGGACTGGGTATCGGAACCGGGAAATCTTTATGCAAGCCTTCTGCTGCGTCTGCCGCTGACCGGCAAATCGGTAACGGGCCTGAGCTTTGTCGCAGCGCTGGCGGCGTTCGATGCGGCCGATGCCGCCCTTGCCGGTGCCGACCCCGGCGGCGTCTTGTCGCTCAAATGGCCCAACGACCTTATGCTCGACCGGGTCAAGACCAGTGGTATCCTGCTTGAGGCCGTCAGCACCGGTGCCGACACACCCGCCGCGGTGACCTGCGGGATCGGCATGAACGTCTCGCATCATCCTAACATTGCAGACTATGAAACCACCGATCTCCATACGCACGGTGCGGTCATGGTGCCGGGTGATGTGTTCACGCATCTGAGCAAAGCATTCGTACAATGGTTTGCGGTATGGGACATGGGCGAGGGCTTCACCTCCATCAGGCGCGAGTGGCTCGAACGGGCTGCCGGTATCGGCGAGGATGTCCGTGTGAAACTTCCCGGTGAGGAGTTGACGGGTACCTTCATAGGGCTTGATGATGACGGTGCAATGATTCTGCGCGATGCGGCCGGTGGGGAACACCGCATTCTGGCGGGAGACCTCTTTCTCGGCGCCACAGCCGGTTAGATCGACAAGAAACGATACGGAACATAAGGCAACAACCGGCCGGGACATGGCAGCCAGGAAGAAACGGACGAACAAATCTACCGACGGGCTCGTATTTCTGCCTCTGGGCGGGTGTGGCGAAATCGGCATGAATTTGTATCTCTACGGGTTCGGCCCTGCCGGTAACCGGCAGTGGCTGATGGTTGATCTCGGCATAAAATTCGGTGATGAGCGAGACCCGGGGATCGACGTGGTGTTGCCGGACTTATCCTTCATCGCGGCGCAGAATGACAGGCTTTGCGGGATTGTCCTGACCCACGCCCATGAAGATCATCTCGGGGCAGTGCCCTATCTCTGGCGCGATTTGAAGGCGCCTGTTTATGTCACGCCGTTCTCCGCCAAAATGCTGTACCGAAAGCTTGCCGAAGCCGACTTGCTGGATGATTTCCCGCTGATGGAAGTAGACCTTGGCGCGCGGTTCGACGTCGGCCCCTTCGATATCGAACTTGTAAGCGTGACGCATTCCATTCCCGAGCCAAACGCCGTTCTGATCCGCAGTCCGTGGGGGCATGTGGTGCACACCGGCGATTGGAAGATCGACCCGACACCGGTTGTTGGACCGGACATGGTCGAGGCGCAATGGCGGGCCATTGGCGCTGAAGGGTGCCGGGCGCTTGTGTGCGATTCAACGAATGTCCTGCGCGACGGCATTTCGCCTTCCGAAAGCGAGGTGGCGGAGGGGCTATATGAGGTCATTTCCAGAACCGAGCGCCGCGTCGGCGTGACGACATTTGCCTCAAATCTCGGCCGTGTGATGTCTGTTGCGCGGGCGGCGGAGCGTTGCGGCCGCCATCTCGTGGTGGTCGGCCGGGCGCTGCACAATATCATCGCAACCGCCCGGGACACCGGATACTGGACCGATATGCCAGAAGTGCTCGATCAGGACAGTTTCGGTTATCTGCCGCCTGAAAAAACCGTGTGTCTGTGTACAGGGAGCCAGGGCGAGCGCCGGGCCGCTCTGTCGCGTATCGCCGAGGGAAGCCATCCAGACGTCACGTTCGACGAGGGCGACACGGTGATCTTTTCGTCGCGCACCATACCGGGCAACGAAAAAGCGGTATCGCGGGTGCATAACCTGCTTGCCCTGGTGGGTGTCCACATTGTCACGGCGGACGATGCACTGGTGCATGTGACGGGACATCCCCGGCGCGGAGAACTCAAGCAAATGTATGACTGGCTGCGCCCTGAACTTGTTGTGCCGATGCATGGCGAGGAACGCCACCTTCTGGAGCATGCGGATTTCGCCAAGGCCAATGGTGCGGGTGAAACAATCATCGCGCATAACGGTGATATGGTGCGTCTGGCTCCCGGGCCCGCGGAACGCGTCGATCAGGTTCCGCACGGGCGCTGGCATGTGGATGGCCGTATCATTGTTCCCTCCGTTGAGGGGCCGGCACGCGACCGCAGGAAACTCAGCTTCGCCGGTCTGGTTATAGTTTCCCTGGCGCTAGATGGCAGTGGCGGCCTGATCGACGATCCCGCGGTTGAACTTGTCGGCGTGCCGCGCGCCGACGCCGAGGGCGGTTCGATGACGGAGATGCTGCTAGACCTTGTGGATGAGGTTCTCTCCAAAGCATCGGCGCCGAAACGGCGCGACCCGGAGTTTCTGGAGAATGTCATTTACCGGGCGGTGCGCCGTGCGGTCGATGCGGAGTGGGGCAAGAAACCCAACTGCCGTGTCTTCGTTCACATGGAGTAGAACTATTTGATGCGGCATCGCGCGCGCTTGCGGCCTCAAGAACGCGTGCCTATGGTCCGCACGAAACGGGACTGCGGCAATCTGGAGAGAGCGGGATGATCGGAAGGCTGAACCATGTGGCGATCGCAGTGCGCGACCTTGGGGTTGGCACGGCAATCTATCGCGACACGCTGGGCGCCGCGGTTTCCCAACCGCTGCCACAACCCGATCACGGCGTTACCGTGGTGTTTGTCGAGCTTCCCAACACCAAGATCGAACTGCTCGAACCGTTGGGTGACAACTCTCCGATAGCTGGATTTCTGGAAAAGAACCCGTCGGGCGGTATTCATCATGTGTGTTACGAGGTCGACGACATTTATGCGGCCCGCGACCGCATGGTGCAAAACGGCGCACGGGTGCTGGGTGACGGCGAGCCGCGCAAAGGGGCACACAACAAGCCGGTTCTGTTTCTCCACCCGAAAGACTTCTGCGGCACGCTAGTTGAACTCGAGCAGGCCTGAACGCGGATTGCACGGATATGAATCCCATTACCGCTGCGGCGATATTTTTCATCATCTGGTGGCTGGTCCTGTTCACCGTGCTGCCATGGGGCTCGCGCAGCCATCACGAGGCAAATGTTGAGATCGACGGCGGTAACGCGCCGAGCGCACCGATCAAGCCGCGCATGGGTCTCAAATTTGCGATTACGACGGTTATTGCCGCCGTGATCTTTGCCTGCGTCTACGCCATCATGACCTACGAACTGATCACGCTGGACGATATTCCGTTCCTGCCGACGTTCGAGCGCTGACAGGGTTGGCGTTTCGTTAATTACCGAGCGGCAATTTTAACGGGCAATTTTGCGGCGCCTGAACTCTTTTATGGCAGCATCCCTTTCCAGAACAACAAGGTCCGGCAAGGGCAGGGAGAGGGCATGCTGTCAGCATCCGATAGTTCCGTTATGCGCTGGATCCGGCTTATTGCCGTGGTGTCGGTTGGCGCGCTGGCGATCCTGATTGCGGCAAATATCCAAAATGTTGTTACGCGTGTAGATGGCGTTTCGCATCAGCGCGATGTCACGGCGCTGACAACCGGACTACGGCTCCTGGGCGAAGTCACCTGCGCAGAACAGCAAGGACTGACCGTTTGGGACGAGGCCTACGAAAACGTGGTTCTCGAGCCAAACATAGACTGGATGCGGGAAAATCTGGGTCCGGATGTTTTCGATGGCGAAGAAGAGCGAGTGCTTGTCGTCGGAATCGGCAATGCGGTCATGTTTTCCAGCCGGGCGACTGCCGGCAGCGTTTCCGACAAGGTCCTCCCGGGTGCGATTGCCGCAGTCGTACAGCAAGTTCGCTCGCTCTACTCGAGCGCTCTTTATCGCACCGGCGCGGGATGGGGCATTGAGATCGAACGCGACGATGCCATGGTCCCGGGAATCTACGCTCACGACATCGCCGCGGTTGACGGCATGCCGGCCGTCGTATCCGCGTCCGCATTCATTCCCGATCTCGACGCGACGCTCCCGAACGATGTTTCATCCGCGGTGCTTGTACATGTCCGTTACCTGAAAGGCACTACGCTTACGGATCTGGCGGAAGCAAGCGGTCTTCGGAACATTGCACTGAAATTCATGATGAGTGCCGAAGGTGCGGGGCGTCATGCGCTCGCCGACCGGAACGGCAACCGGGTCGTTATGGCGTCTTGGGACCGTGAGGCACCCGGTGCGACGGTGGGATGGGCGGTAGCGCCGCTGCTGGGACTGACGCTATTTGCCGCGCTGCTTTTCGCTGCGGGCGGCTCCACCGCGCTCAGGCGCATGATCAAAGGGCTGGTGCAGCGCGAAGCGTCGGCGGTTATGGCGTCGCGCCACGATGTGGCGACAGGTCTTGCAAATCGTGCCTGGTTTCATTGGCAACTCGAAGAGACGTTGTCAGACAACCACGAAAGTGCCGGCGGAGTTGGGGTGGTGCTCGTGGATCTCGACTACTTCAAATCGGTAAATGACACTCTGGGCCATGCGGCGGGAGACGCGGTGATTTTGGCTGCGGCTCAACGTATGCAGGGGTTTTCCAGTACGACGCTTGTCGCGGCAAGGCTCGGTGGCGATGAATTTGCACTGGTCACGCGCATCCTCGACAATGCAGAAGCGCTTTCGAACTATTGCGCGGCATTGCAGGAGCAGCTGTTCGTGCCGGTCGACCACGACGGGCACGTGATCCCGCTGAGTGCCAGCATCGGCGCGGTGTTCCAGCCCGGCCACGGAACGGACGCAGACGCGCTCCTTCTGGCGGCCGATCTTGCGCTTTACCGGGCAAAGGACAATGGCCGGGGATGCTTTCGCATCTACGAAGCAAAGCTTGACGGTTCGCCCGGGCAATCTAAAACGGAAGAGGTCGTCGCCTGAGTGAGTGCCCAATAAAAAAGCAAGGCCCTTTCGGTCCTTGCTCAAGGTATTGGGGGCTCTTTTTGCCCGATACTCAACTCACCCGGGCAGCTGCGACAATCAGCACCGCCGATGCGCGCTGGGAGCCTTCTCCTCCCCAGACTTGGATGGACACATATCATCTGCCGAGGCAGCGACACGAAAAGTGCATCTCCAGTCTTGCTTATTATTGTTATTGGCATCGACCTTAACGCAACGCGTTTAGAGTGTCATCAAATAATGCGTGGCCAATCAACTATTTAATATGAAAATTCAACAGTGCGGTTAACCGCCGGATTGCTGTTTCGCGGTTTTTTAAGCCTCTTGTGCTGTAGTGGCGGTATGACAGGAAAAAGAACCTTGTTCGGTGCGTCTTTGTGTGCCTCCGCTGTGGCGATTTTTGTCGGCGTGGGGAACATTTACGCTGGCGGAAACCTGGGTGACTCGCATACCCCGCGTTTCCAGACCCACGGCATGCCCGGATCGGCTCAAAGTGACAGTGTCCAGGGGCGGTTTCGCGCCGGCCCGTGCGTCTACTATGGAGCCTACGACCCGCGCATCAGTGCCGACACGACGACGCAGGGGCTGATGCCAGCGGACCTGCCGCCCGAACCTGGCGCTTACAACAACGATGTTGTGTTGAATTACGACTTGCGCCGGCCGCGCACGCGGGTCGAACGCCACTTTGGCCTGAGGCCGGAAGACGCGGTGACCTACGACACGCGGAGCGGTTTGCTGCTTTACAACGGCGAAATCCTGACCGCGCCGCTGCCGCCGGAGTTCAATCCGTGCACCGATGGTGGCGCACCGTTCTGGAACGTCAACGAAAACCAATAGGCAGATTTCTTCCTTTTACTTGTTTCTGCGGCTGGATCGCCTAAAAAGGCGTGCCGGTGGCTGACGCAGCGTCGCGTCGCCACGTACCCGGCTGATACGCAAACTCCATCACTCAAAAGGCGCCCAGGCATGCGGCTTTCACGGTATTTTCTTCCCATTCTGCGCGACGACCCCAAGGAAGCGGAAATCGTGTCGCACCGCCTCATGCTGCGTGCGGGCATGGTTCGCCAGGAAACGGCAGGCATCTACTCGTGGTTGCCGCTCGGCTTTGATGTCCTGAAGAAAGTCGAGCAGATCGTACGCGAGGAACAAAACCGCGCCGGCGCGATCGAAGTTCTGATGCCGACAATCCAGTCCGCGGATCTATGGAAGAAGAGCGGGCGGTACGATGACTACGGCAAGGAAATGCTGCGCATCACCGACCGGCACGACCGCGAGATGCTGTATGGCCCGACCAATGAGGAGATGATTACGGACATGTTCCGTGCAGGTGTGCAGTCCTACAAGGACCTGCCGCGCAATCTCTACCATATCCAGTGGAAGTTCCGTGACGAGATCCGGCCACGCTTCGGGGTTATGCGCGGCCGCGAGTTTCTCATGAAGGACGCCTATTCTTTCGACCTTGATGAAAAGGCGGCGCGGCATTCCTACAACAAGATGTTCCTCGCCTACCTACGCACCTATCAGCGCATGGGGCTGACTGCTGTGCCCATGAAAGCCGATACCGGGCCCATCGGCGGCGATCTTTCGCATGAGTTCCTGATCCTTGCCGACACCGGCGAAAGCGAAGTGTTCTTCGACCGCGGCTATCTTGAGATGGACTGGCAGGCGAGCAATGTCGATCCAGACGATGTAGATGGATTGCAGAGCACGATTGATGGCTTCACATCGCTCTACGCGGCGACCGATGAAGAACATGACGCCGCGCAGTTCGATGGCCGCGTCGCCGCCGACCGCCAGGTTACGGGCCGCGGCATCGAGGTTGGCCACATCTTCTATTTCGGCACCAAGTACTCAGAGCCCCTTGGTTGCCACGTTCAGGGCCCCGATGGCGAACACGTTGCGGTGCATTCTGGCTCCTACGGTGTCGGTGTGTCGCGTCTTGTGGGCGCCATCATCGAGGCCAGCCACGACGAGAACGGCATTATCTGGCCCGAGCCCGTTGCGCCATTCAAGGTCGGCCTCATCAATCTGAAAGCTGGCGATGAGACGACCGACACGGCCTGCGACGCACTCTATGATGGTCTGCGCGCGGCGGGAGTTGAGGTGCTGTACGACGATACGGACGGCCGTGCCGGCGCGAAATTCGGAACGATGGATTTGATCGGCCTGCCATGGCAGGTGATCGCGGGCCCGCGCGGTCTTGCGTCGGGAACCGTGGAGCTAAAAAACCGCAAGACCGGCGAACGCGAAGAAGTCAGTATTGAATCCGCACTGAACCGGCTGACCGGGTGATCATGGTACAGTCGAACCAAAAGCTGAGTGCGACACCGAGTTTTGCGGCTTTCGAGTGGATGCTGTCGATGCGCTACTTGCGGGCGCGCCGTAAGGAAGGACTTATCTCCGTCATTGCGGGGTTTTCATTTCTCGGCATCATGCTCGGTGTGGCCACACTCATCATCGTGATGTCGGTCATGAGCGGTTTTCGGTCCGAACTGCTTGGAAAAATTCTTGGCGTGAACGGCCATTTCACTGCTCATGGCGTTGCCAAGGATATTTCGGACTACGACAACATTGCCGCGCGTATGCTGGCCATCGACGGTGTGACGCAGGCTGTGCCATTCGTCGAAGGGCAGGTCATGGTGACCTCACCATCGAACGCTACCGGCGCTCTTGTCCGCGGCATGACGGAAGCCAGTATCCGCCAGCTCGACGGCGTCGCCGGAACATTGCGGGCGGGTTCACTCGACGGGTTCGACGAGAGTCATGGCGTTGCGATCGGCTCGCGGCTTGCACTGAAGCACCGGATCGGGGTCGGCGACAAGTTGACCCTCATCTCGCCGCGAGGCCCCGTCACACCCTTCGGCGTAACCCCGCGCATTCAGGCATTCCCGGTGATCGCCATTTTCGAAGTGGGCATGTCGGAATACGACAGCAACTTCGTCTTTATGCCGCTGAGCGATGCGCAGCCTTATTTCAACTACCAAAACACGGTGTCGTCGATCGAGATCAAGATTACCGACCCCGACAATGTGCAGCAGTACTGGCAAAAGCTGGCGGAGATTGCGGGGCCTGGAACACGGCTCTCGTCGTGGCAGGAAACCAATGCGACTTTTTTCAACGCGCTGCAGGTTGAGCGAAATGTCATGTTCCTTATCCTGACGCTGATCGTTCTCGTCGCCACGCTCAACATCATTTCCGGGCTGATCATGCTCGTTAAAGACAAGGGCCGCGATATCGCAATTTTGCGTACCATGGGGGCAACGCGCGGCGCGGTGATGCGGGTGTTCTTCATAACCGGCGCCAGCATCGGCACGCTGGGCACTCTCGCGGGCGTTCTAATCGGCGTTGTGTTCTGTGCAAACATCGAGGAAATCCGCCAGTTCATCTCCAGCCTGACGGGAACGGAAGTGTTTTCACCGGAGCTCTATTTCCTGAGCCAACTGCCGGCAAAGATCGATCCGGCGGAGGTGATCACGGTGGTGCTCATGTCGCTGTTTCTGTCGTTCGTGGCGACGCTCTATCCCTCATGGCGCGCGGCGCGGCTCGATCCCGTCGAAGCGCTGCGTTACGAGTAGGGCAGATCATGGGACCGCAAGGGGAGAACGTACTGGACCTGATATCGGTGTCGCGCAGTTATATGCAGGGCGGCTATCAGCTGGATATTTTCGATGAACTCTCCATGACACTGAGCGCCGGCGAACAGGTGGCACTGGTGGGGCCTTCGGGCTCGGGCAAATCCTCGCTCCTGCATATCGCAGGTCTTCTGGAAGTTCCCGATGGCGGAACCGTTTTGGTCAACGGTGCCGATTGCGCCGTGCTTGGAGATGGCGCGCGCACCGCCATCCGCCGCACCGATATCGGGTTCGTGTATCAGTTTCATCACCTTTTGCCGGAGTTCACCGCGCTTGAGAATGTCGTCATCCCGCAACGAATTGCCGGCGTGTCCAAGGCCCAGGCAAAAGATCGGGCACACGATCTTCTGAAGCGGCTTGGTCTTGCCGAGCGCGTGACACACCGGCCGGCGGAACTTTCCGGCGGCGAGCAGCAGCGCGTTGCGCTGGCGCGTTCTTTTGCCAATGCGCCCAAACTTCTGATCGCCGACGAACCGACCGGAAATCTCGATCCGGACAATGCGGAGTATGTGTTTGAGCTGTTCGAACGGCTCGCGGCTGAAGAGGGATTGTCCGTGCTCATGGCAACGCACAATCTCGAACTTGCCGGCCGCATGGACCGGGTGTTGCAACTGAACCACGGCGCGCTTGTCGAAACCGCCTGAACCTCCCGGCTTATCCACAACCTCGATACGCTGCACGCCTATTCCGGTACGCCGCGACTCATCCATCCGGTAGTATGGTGTTCGCAAAGGTTTATCTGGACAGGCGGTGAACGTGGTCGGGCAAAATGGCGGTACTTCCGGGAAGTCACCGGTTTTCGTGCATCTGCGCGTGCATTCCGCATACTCGCTGCTGGAAGGCGCCTTGCCGATCAAAAAACTGAGCGAGCTTTGCCTTCGCCATGAGATGCCGGCCCTCGGTCTCACGGACACGAACAATCTGTTCGGGGCGCTTGAGTTTTCCGAAGCTGCCGCTTCCGCCGGTATCCAGCCGATCATCGGCTGTACGCTCAGTGTCGAGTTCAACGATGCGCATGAAGAATCCGAAACATCGCGCATGCATCAGGGCAGGGCGCGCCAGGCAGTGCTGGCACTCATCGCGCAGTCCGAAGCCGGTTACGCCAATCTTCTCAAGCTTTCGAGCAGCGCGTTCCTTGACCACGAGCAGGCCGTAGAACCCCAGGTTACCATCGACAAGCTCGAGGAATTCGCCGGCGGCCTTATCTGCCTGACCGGCGGACCCGATGGCGCCATCAACCGGTGCCTCGTTGACCGACAGCAGGCCCGCGCCCGGCAAAGGCTTGAGCGGTTGCGTGGCACATTCGGAGATCGCCTTTACGTGGAGCTGCAACGGCACGGCAGCGAGGATGAGGCAATCTGCGAGCCGCAACTCATCGATCTGGCCTATGCGCTTGAACTGCCGCTCGTTGCGACCAATGAAGCCTATTTTGCCGAGGCCGATGATTATGAAGCCCACGATGCACTGATCTGTATCGCTGACGGGGAAGTCGTCGCCTCGGCGGAGCGCCGCCGATTGACGCCCGAACACTACTTCAAGCCGCCGGAACAGATGGCCTCGCTCTTTGCGGACCTTCCCGAAGCGCTTGAAAACACGGTCGAAATTTCAAGGAGATGCGCATACCGCCCGCACGTGCGCGATCCTATTCTGCCGAAGTTCTCCCGGGCCGGAGAGGATATCGACGAGGCGGAGGAACTGCGGCGTCAGGCGCGCGAGGGGCTCGATGCGCAATTGCAGGCTGCGGGTCTCGCCGATGGCACGAGCCGGCAGGATTATGACGAGCGGCTGCAATACGAACTCGACATCATTATCAAGATGCAGTTCCCGGGCTACTTCCTGATCGTTGCGGATTTCATCAAGTGGGCCAAGGCGCAAGGTATCCCGGTCGGGCCGGGTCGCGGTTCGGGGGCGGGGTCCCTTGTGGCGTGGGCGCTCACCATCACCGACCTCGACCCTTTGCGGTTCAAACTGCTGTTCGAACGCTTCCTCAATCCAGAACGCGTGTCGATGCCTGACTTCGACATCGACTTCTGTCAGGAGCGCCGCGATGAAGTGATTTCCTATGTGCAGGAGCGCTACGGAACCGATCAGGTGGCGCAGATCATCACCTTTGGAAAGCTTCAGGCGCGCGCGGTCATGCGCGATGTCGGGCGCGTGTTGCAGGTGCCATACGGGCTGGTGGACCGCCTGTGCAAGATGATCCCCAACAATCCGGCAGCCCCGGTGACGCTCGCGCAGGCGATCAATACGGAGCCGAGGCTGCAGGAAGCGCGTGACACCGACGAGACAGTGGCGCGCATGATCGCGGTGGCGCTGAAGCTTGAAGGGCTATACCGGCACGCCTCGACCCATGCCGCAGGTGTTGTGATCGGCGACCGCAGGCTCGATGAACTTGTGCCGCTGTACCGCGATCCGCGATCGGAAATGCCGGTCACGCAATTTCACATGAAGTGGGTCGAACAGGCGGGCCTCGTCAAATTCGATTTTCTCGGGCTCAAAACACTGAGCGTGCTTGAGAAGGCCTGCGATCTGATCGCCGCGCGCGGCATCGATATCGATCTCAATACGCTGCCTTATGATGATGAAAAAACCTACGATCTTCTGAGACAGGGATCGACGATCGGGGTGTTCCAGCTGGAAAGTTCCGGCATGAAGGACCTGATCAGGAAGGCCGACCCCAGCAACATTGAAGATATTATCGCGCTTGTAGCGCTGTATCGGCCGGGACCGATGGAGAACATCCCGAAATACCTTGCCGCAAAACACGGCGAGGAAGAGCGCGAGTTCCTGCACGAAAGCATCACGCCAACGGTGGAGGATACCTACGGCGTGATCATCTACCAGGAACAGGTGATGGAAATCGCGCAGGTCCTGTCGGGTTATTCGCTGGGCGAGGCCGACCTGTTGCGCCGCGCCATGGGCAAGAAGATCAAAGCGGAGATGGATCAGCAGAAGAGCCGTTTCGTCGATGGCGCGGTCGAGCGCGGTGTCGACAAGGCGCAGGCTGAGTTCATCTTCGAGCTGGTCGCCAAGTTCGCTGGATACGGCTTCAACAAGGCGCACTCGGCGTGCTACGGCGTCATCGCCTATCAAACAGCGTACCTCAAGGCCAACTACCCGGTTGAGTTCATGGCCGCTTCCATGACGTTCGATATGGGCAACACCGACAAGCTTTTCGTCTTCAAGCAGGAGGCAGAGCGCATTGGCGTGGCGGTTCTGCCGCCCTCGATCAACCGCTCGTCGGTGGATTTTACGGTTGATGAGGGCGCAATCCGATATTCGCTCGCGGCGATCAAGAATGTCGGAAAACAGGCCATCGAACACATCGTTGAACTGCGCGAGGAAGGCGGTGAATTCTCGTCGCTGGCTGATTTCGCGCGCCGCATCAATCCTCGCGCCATCAACAAGCGCGCACTTGAAAACCTTGCGCGCGCCGGCGCGTTTGACGGTCTGTGGGATGACCGGGCACAGCTGCTTAACGGCATTGAGCACATTGTCGCCGTGGCGAACCGCTCCGAAGAAGAACGCACGGGCGGGCAGAACGACCTTTTTGGCGGGACCGCCTCCGACGAACGCGGCCTGATGCTGCCGGAAGCTGAACAATGGGTGCCGATGGAACGTCTCGCGGAGGAATTCGATGCCGTCGGGTTCTATCTCTCCGGCCACCCGCTCGATGAATACCGCACCGTGCTGGAGCGCGCCGGCGTTCAGATGTGGCAGGAGTTCTCGCGCACCATCCGGAATGGCGGCACGGCGGGTAAACTGGCCGGAACGGTTATTTACAGACAGGACCGCAAATCGCGGCAGGGCAACAGATTCGCGTTTGTCGGGGTATCGGACCCGACAGGCCAGTTCGAGGCGGTTGTGTTCTCCGACACGCTTGCCTCAACGCGCGATCTTCTGGAGCCGGGCCAGGCGGTTATCCTGCGGGTGGATGCGGGACTTGACGGGGAAGATGTCAAAGTGCGTGTCCAGAGCGTTGAACCGCTCGACAAGGCGGCGGAGAACAGCACGACCGGGCTCAAGGTCTTCATTCGCAATACGAAACCGCTGCCGGGTATTCAGGCACGGCTGACCAATGGCGGCAGGTCTCCGGTACGGCTTGTGGTGATGTCCGAACAGGGCTCGACTATTGAGATTTCGCTCGGCAATTCCTTTACGATCACGCCGCAGATCAAGGGCGCGATCAAGGCGATCCGCGGGGTAGAGGAAGTGCGCGACCTGTAAAATTGCGTGACGGCCTCCCATGTTTGGGATCGGTCATTGATTGTGCCAGGGAAGGACATGGAAGCATTGTGGGGCCTTGCCATTGCTGCCGTGGTGTTGGGGCCGGTCGTCCTCGCCATTGTGGCGCTCGTGTCGACGCGGCGCCTCAACGCGGAAGTGACGCGCCTGCGGGATGCGTTCGGCGTGTTGGAAGCGCAAATTGTCACCGGTGCCACCTCAGCACCCGATGTGGTGACGCCGCCTGCCGATGACGTGGGCGCTGAAGCTACCGATTTTGTGTCCGAGGAACCCGTTGACGCTGATACGGCAGGCGAAGCGGAATTCGAATCTTTCGACACAGCACAGCCTGCTGAGGCGGCCGATGCGGCGTTTGAGGATCAGGCGCGACCGAGTGCCCGCCCGGCCCTGGAAGAGCGTATTACGTCGCGATGGATGGTGTGGCTCGGCGCTCTGGCGATCGCGCTTGCCGGTGTATTCCTCGTCAAATATGCCTCCGATAGCGGTTATCTCGGCCCTGGTGTCCGCGTTATCATGGGGCTTTTCCTTGGAGCGGCGCTCGCATTTGGCGGTGAATGGGTCAGGCGCCACCCCGAACACGGGCGCTATTTGCAGGGAGAGGGGTCCTATATCGCGCCCGCGCTCACGGCCGCCGGCATTTTCATTGCGTTCACAAGCACTTATGCCGGGTACGCGCTCTATGATCTGATCCCGTCCCTGGTCGCGTTCGCGGCACTGGCGGCGATTTCGTTTCTGGCTTTTGCGCTGGCGCTTCTGCAGGGCCCGTTCGTGGCTCTGGTCGGTCTTCTCGGCGGTTATGTGGCGCCACTCCTGGTGACAACGCAAACGCCCAGCGTCTGGGGGTTTTTCGCCTATCTCGCGGCCCTTGGAGCCGCCTGCTTTGCGCTTTTGCGCTACCGGCAATGGTGGTGGTTGAGCCACGCCGCGGTCGCCGGGGCGGTTTTCTGGATCCTTCTGTGGCTGATCGTCGAACATACCGTGGCGCACGCCCTGCCGGTCGGGTTGTACCTGCTCGCTCTGCTGGGCGCCGCGCTTTACTTCTGGCGCGGCTATCCACCGGTTGCGCCCGATAAAACCGGCTTCAAGCGCCTGTTGGCGCTTTCCGGCCGTGAGCTGGCAAGCGTTGTCGGCGGTGTCGCGGTTGCAGCAATGCTGCCGCTTTACGCGGAAGCCTCACACTTCCACGAGATTGCCCTCGCGGTTGCCGTTGCAGGATGCGTTCTGTGCGGTCTGCGCGCGCGCGAGGCGCAGACGGCGGAGCTTTTGCTGCCGGTCTTCGCGCTCTCCGTTCTGGCGCTGCTGGCGCTCTGGCATCCTGCCGTCGACACAGACACCGTGGGAGTATTCCCTCTGCCGGGCGGCGCCCGCATCTTTGGCCCGGTACTCGCACCCGACCTCGTCGGATATGCGCTCGCGGCAGCGTTGTTTGCGGCCGTGTTCGGCGCCGGCGGTTATGTCGGCATGTGGCAGGGCCGCACGGCGGCAATTTGGGCCGGCGTGTCCGCGGCAACGCCTGTTGCGGTGCTCGTGCTTTCCTGGTTCAGGATTTCCGACCGGGTTGCGGACGTCAGCTGGTCGCTGATGGCGCTCGTGCTTGCCGCTCTGTTCGCGGCGGCGGCATCGCGCCTCAGGCCGCATATCGAAGACAAGGCGCGGGCGACTGCGCTCGCGCTTTATGCGGCCGGCACGGTTGCGGCGCTGGCATTTGCCGCTGCCATGATGTTTGAGCGCGCCATGCTGACCGTTGCGCTGTCGTTGATGCTGCCGGCGCTCGCCTGGATTGATTCACGCCTGTCGCTCACTGTCTTACGCCGTCTGGCAGCGGTTGTTGCGGCGGTCGTACTTGCCCGTCTGGCGCTCAACTGGAACGTTCTCGACTACCCGTTGAATGTTCCGCTGGGCAGTCACTGGATACTCTACGGTTATGGCGTGCCGGCGCTTGCGTTCTTCGCCGGGGCGAGAATGTTCAAGGCGATGCGCGACGACCGCATCGTTGCGCTCCTGGAGGGCGGGGGTGTCCTGTTTGCAACGCTGCTGATATCGTTGGAAATCAGGGTGTTGGTGGAAGGATCGCTGGCGGCGGAGCGTTACGGTCTGTTCGAGGCGAGCCTGCACACGCTGTCATGGCTCATCGTTGGCATGAGTCGGGTTTATGCCTGTGCGCGCGAACCGCGCACTGCGGCATTGTGGTCGGCGCGTGTCGCCATCGGCCTTGCCGGCGTGCAACTCGTATTGGGACACCTCATTGCGCTCAACCCGGTGCTCACACAGGACCCGGTGGGTTCGGTGGCGGTTTTCAATGTGCTGGCGCTTGCCTATGCAGCTCCCGCGATCATCCTTGCAGCAGGTGCTCGATATCTCGGCGCGATCGGATTCGGCGTGCTGACACGACCGGCTTTCGGCCTCGGGTTTGTCCTGTTTTTTGTCTACCTGACACTTGAAGTGCAGCGGATGTTTCAGGGTCCGGTGCTGGCAGGTGCGCCGCAATCGGATGCGGAAACCTATGCCTATTCCGTGGTCTGGCTGCTGTTCGCTCTGGCGCTTCTGGTCGGCGGCATTTGGAGCGGGCGGGCTGCGTTGCGCTATGGCGCACTTGTGGCTCTGCTTGTGACGGTGCTGAAGGTGTTTCTCTATGACATGGCGGACCTTGAGGGCCTCTTCAAAGTGGCGTCGTTCCTGGGGTTGGGCCTTTGTCTCGTCGGTATCGGTTATGTTTACCGACGGTACGTTTTCCCCTCCGGCAACGCTCCGCCGAATGCGGACGACAGCGGCGGGAATGATGCGGCGGAAGAGGGGGCTGGCACGCCTTGAAGATGCTTGCAATTTGCAGCGCAACGGCCTATAAGCCCGACCGCAATCTCACACGCGGATCTTAAGGGACGCACGCAGCCTATTACATAGCGTGAATTCCATCCGGTGCCGACTTGAACAGTCGGCCATTTCCGCGGCGGATCAACCGGAAAACAGGAGACTACGAACGATGGCTTTGCCAGAGTTTTCAATGCGCCAACTGCTTGAAGCAGGCGTGCACTTCGGACATCAGACACATCGCTGGAACCCAAAAATGGCTTCGTACATTTTTGGTGCCCGCAACAATATTCACATCATCGATCTGGCGCAGACGGTGCCGTTGCTGCATCAGGCGCTGGTTACGGTGCGCGACACTGTCGCTGGCGGTGGCCGGGTGCTGTTTGTCGGCACGAAACGTCAGGCCTCCGGGCCGATTTCGGATGCCGCGAAACGTTCCGCGCAGTACTACGTCAACCACCGCTGGCTCGGCGGCATGCTGACCAACTGGAAGACGATCTCGAATTCGATTGCGCGTCTGCGCACCCTCGAAGAAGATCTGGCGAAGGAAGACCTTGGCATTACGAAGAAGGAAATCCTGCGCCGCACCCGCGAGAAGGACAAACTTGAGCGGGCGCTCGGCGGCATCAAGGATATCGGCGGCACGCCGCATGTAATGTTCGTGATCGATACCAATAAGGAACAGATTGCGATCAAGGAAGCGCGCAAGCTTGGCATTCCGGTGATAGCGATCGTCGACACGAACTGCGATCCGGACGGCATTTCTCATCCGATTCCCGGCAACGACGATGCCGGCCGTGCGATCAACCTTTACTGCGATCTGATCAGCCGCGCGGCGATCGAAGGCATTTCGATGGCGCAGGGCGCAGCCGGCGTTGATCTCGGCGAGGCTGAAGAACCGGTGAGCGAGATCCTGGAAGATGTCTCGGCAGCCGAGGCACCGCCTGAAGCTGTAGCGGTGGCGGAGGAAGCTCCTGCCGAGGCGGCAGCGCCGGCTGAAGAAACTCCAGCTGAAGAAGTTCCAGTTGAAGAAGCTCCAGCTGAAGAAGCTCCGGCGGCGGAGGCTCCTGCGGAAGAGGCTCCGGCAGAAGAAGCTCCGGCGGCGGCCGCGACGCTCAAATTCCTGGACGCACCGGACGGCGAAGCGGACGATCTCAAGAAGATCAGTGGTGTCGGGCCCGTTCTGGAGCAGAAACTCAATGATCTTGGCATCTACCACTACGCGCAGATTGCCGGTTTCAGCGCCGATGACATTGAAAAAGTCGATGCGGAACTGAATTTCAAAGGCCGAATTGAGCGCGACGGCTGGATTGACCAGGCCAAAGCCCTGGCACAGGGCGGCGACGCCTGAACAAGGTGAAAAGCCGCCGTATGAACTAACCGGAACCGGCCATTCGGGCCGCAGCACCGGAGGATAAGGATTCACGATGTCGAACATCACAGCAAGCATGGTCAAGGACCTGCGCGAGAAGACCGGCGCGGGCATGATGGACTGTAAAAAGGCGCTCACCGAAAACGGCGGTGACATGGAAGCAGCGGTTGACTGGCTGCGCACCAAAAGCCTGGCGACCGCGGCCAAGAAGGCAACGCGTGTGGCGGCCGAAGGCCTCATCGGCGTTTGTGCCGAAGGGGCAAAAGGCGCCGTTGTCGAGGTCAATTCCGAAACCGACTTCGTAGCGCGCAACGAAACCTTCCAGGCGATGGTGAGCGATGTTGCCAGGATTGCGCTTGCACAGGGCGGTGACGTGGCCGCGATTGCCGGTGCCACACATGCGGACAGCGGCAAGACCGTTGAAAGCCACATCTCCGATCTTGTCTCAACGATCGGCGAGAACATGTCGCTGCGCCGGGCATCTGCATTGAGCGTGGGCTCCGGTGTGGTCTCGTCCTACATCCACAATCAGGCAGCCGCCGGGCTTGGCCGTATCGGTGTGCTCGTAGCCCTCGAATCGGACGGTGACGCTGACAAGCTCGCCGCTCTTGGCAAACAGCTTGCGATGCATGTCGCGGCAACGAACCCTCTTGCGGTCACGCCCGACGATCTCGAACCGGAAGTCGTGGCGCGGGAACGTGCCATTCTCGCCGATCAGGCGCGTGAATCCGGCAAGCCCGAAGAGATTATCGAAAAGATGGTCGAAGGCCGCATCCGTAAATTCTTCGAAGAATCAGTGCTTTCCTCGCAGACCTTCGTCATTGACGGCGAGAGCAAGGTTGCCGATGCGGTAAAGGCGGCGGAAGCCGATATCGGTGCGCCGGTGAAAATCGCGGGCTTTGTGCGCTATGCGCTTGGCGAGGGCATCGAGAAGGAAGAGCAGGACTTTGCGGCTGAAGTTGCAGCAACCGCTGCAGGTGGCTGAGGACCTGATTCCCGCTGCCCGAATCGGCGCGGCAACCATATGATGCATCCTCATCTTGCGAGTTTTGGATCGGGCGTTGCCGTGCGGTCCAGCAGATGGAGAGAAGCGGCCATATGAGCAAATTGCCTTACCGGCGTGTACTCCTGAAAGTATCCGGCGAAGCCCTGATGGGCGATACCGCCTATGGTATCGACACAGGTACGGTGTCGCGCATTGCAAGCGAGGTTGCCGCGGCGTCGGAGCTTGGCGTGGAATTGTGCCTGGTCATCGGCGGTGGCAATATTTTCCGTGGCATGGCCGGCGTTGCCAAGGGCATGGATCGTGCCACCGCCGACTATATGGGAATGCTGGCGACGGTAATGAATGCGCTCGCCATGGAACAGGCGCTGGAAGAGGCGGGCATAAAGGCACGCGCGATGTCCGCCATCCCGATGCCCACGGTGTGCGAGTCCTATGTACGCCAACGTGCCCAGCGTCATCTCAAAAAGGGCCGGGTGGTGGTGTTTGCCGCCGGCACGGGAAATCCCTATTTCACGACCGATACGGCGGCCGCCCTACGGGCAGCGGAAATGCAATGCGACGCCTTGCTGAAAGGTACAAACGTCGATGGCGTTTATTCGGCCGATCCCAAGAAGGATGCGAATGCCGAAAGATATGAGCGTTTAAGTTATCTCGACGTCCTGTCGCAGGATTTGAAAGTTATGGACGCCGCCGCAATCACGCTTGCACGCGACAACCGAATTCCCATAATCGTATTCTCTATCCAGACAGAAGGCGCCCTGGTTGCCACTCTAAGCAAACAGGGCACCAGCACGGTTGTATCGGATTAAGATTGAACCTGTTATGTCTGGGAACGATCAGGGAGGATACGATGGCAGACGATGTAGAATTCAGCCTCGCCGATTATAAAAGACGTATGCAGGGCGCAATCTCGGTACTCGGAGATGAGTTTGCCGGCCTGCGCACAGGGCGTGCCCATCCAAGCCTGCTTGAACATATTGTCGTGGAGGCCTATGGCGCGCAGATGCCGCTTAATCAGGTGGGCACAGTGAGCGTTCCGGAATCGCGCATGCTGACCGTGCAGGTCTGGGACAACACGCAAACTTCGGCGGTGGAAAAAGCAATCCGTAACACGAGCCTTGGGCTTAATCCGATTGTGGAAGGATCGCTTTTGCGCATCCCCATCCCCGAACTGACCGAGGAGCGGCGCCAGGAATTGAGCAAGGTGGCGGCGCAATATGCCGAGCAGACCAAGGTTGCCGTCCGCAATGTGCGGCGCGACGGCATGGATCAGCTCAAGAAGCTCGAAAAAGATAGCCACATGGGCGAAGACGAGCACAAGGCCTGGGCCGATGATCTTCAGAAACTGACGGATTCGGTGATCGAAGATATCGACGTGACTTTGGCGACCAAGGAAGAAGAGATTATGCAGGTTTGAATCCTGCCCGAATGCGAACATGTTTTGATGATGGATTGGCGCAGGCCGCTGGGATAAAGCACGACAACACATGGCGCAGGCGGAGAACAAGAAGACCCCCGAACCCGTTGGCACCGGTGTGCCGAAACACGTTGCGCTGATTATGGACGGCAACGGCCGCTGGGCGCAGGAGCGCTCGCTGCCGCGTTCCGCAGGGCACTGGCAGGGCGTCGAGGCGGTCCGGCGGGCGGTTAAAGCGGCGGGCGAGTTCGGCATAGACTATTTGACGCTCTACAGTTTCAGCTCGGAAAACTGGGCGCGCCCCGCAAGCGAGGTCGATTACCTGCTGAGTTTGCTGAAACGGTTCATCCATACCGACGTCAACACGCTGCATGCCGAGGGCGTGCGCATTCTGATCATTGGCGAGCGCGATGAACTCAGTCCGGATTTGCGCGCGGAAATTGAGCAGTGCGAGGCGTTGACGCGCGACAATACCGGCCTGACGCTGGTTGTGGCCTTCAACTATGGAAGCCGCGATGAGATCGTGCGCGCCGCCCGGAAAGTGGCGGCCGAGGTGCTCGAGGGTACGCTCGATGCAAATGATATATCCATGGAGACGTTGGGCCGCCACCTCGACACGGATGGCATTCCCGATCCTGACGTCGTTATCCGCACGAGCGGTGAGCAGCGGCTCAGCAACTTTTTGCTGTGGCAATGCGCCTACACGGAATTCGTCTTCGTGGAGGAATACTGGCCGGAGTTCGATCACAACGTTTTTCAGCGCGCACTCGATCAGTACATGAACCGCGACCGGCGGTTCGGTGGCGTCGCGGCGTCGGCGTGAGACCGCGCCTCAAAAGCAAAGCTGCACCAACATGACAGACGGTCCGCAGTCGCAACAGCGCGATACCATAAACCCGGTCGTGCTGCGCACCCTGTCGGCCGCCGTCCTTGTGCCGGTGACGCTTGGTGCTGTGTGGGCCGGCGGCATCTGGTTTGCGCTTCTGATTTTGATTGTCGGTCTGGTTGCCGCTTGGGAGTGGACACGGCTTGTCCACGCGGGCGGGCGCCAGCTCGTATTCCTCTGCCTGTACGCCGCCGCTGTCCTAGCGTCGATGGCGGCCGTACAGTTTGGCGCATATCGCTACGCGGTGCCCATCGTGATCGTTTGCTGGCTCAGTGCGATGGTGTTGTGTCTGCGCGGCAATAGCGGAAACAAATTCCTCGCTGCAGTTGGTGTCCCGTATATTTGCCTTCCCGTTATCTCGTTGATTTCGCTGCGATTACACGAGACCTATGGCCTCTGGAGCCTGGTCTGGCTGCTGATCGTGATATGGGCGACGGACACCGGCGCATTCTTCGCCGGCCGAGCCCTGGGCGGACCGAAACTGGCAACGCGATTTTCGCCTAAGAAGACCTGGTCAGGCGCGATCGCCGGGTTGCTGGCCGCGGCCGCGGCCGCGATTGTGCTTGCCACCATGCTGGAGTTGCCGGGAGCGCTCGCATTGGGTTTCTTCAGTGTTTTGATTTCGGCGTCCGGCCAGGTTGGCGATCTCTTTGAATCCGCAGTCAAGCGCCGTGCCGGCGTCAAGGACTCAAGTGCACTGATCCCGGGCCATGGCGGTGTGCTCGACCGCATCGACAGCCTGGTGGTCGCGGCTCCTCTGGCATGGGTAGCCGGAGTGCTTCGTGCAGGATACGATGGTGCCGCAGAAGGCATCCTGGTGTGGTGAAGAATGATGCTCCGGGGAGAACAGAAGCCATGACGGCCACAGCTCATGATGTGTTACCGGAAGTGTCCGGTGCGCCGCGGCGGCTATCGGTGCTCGGTGCCACCGGGTCCATAGGCTGCAGCACACTCGATGTGGTCAGCCATCACACGGACGCCTTTGATGTTGTGGCACTGGTCGGAAACACAAACATAGAATTGCTCGCCGAGCAGGCACGCAAGCATCGCGCAGAGGTTGCTGTCACCGCGGATGAAACCAAGTACGAAGATCTGAAGGCGGCGCTCTCCGGCAGCGGTATTGAAGTTGCCGCCGGGACACAGGCGGTTGTCGAAGCGGCGCAGCGTGATGCCGATCAGGTGATGGCGGCGATCGTCGGTGCGGCTGGACTTGCGCCAACGCTTGCGGCGATGCGCGAAGGCGCGGCTATAGCGCTTGCCAACAAGGAATGCCTGGTGTGCGCGGGAGATCTGTTCATGGCGGAGGCAAAGGTGCAAGGCACCGATGTCGTGCCAGTCGATTCAGAGCACAACGCTATATTCCAGGTTCTTGATACCCGCAATCTCGATCAGATCTCGCGCATAATCCTCACCGCGTCCGGTGGACCGTTTCGTACCTGGACTCGCGAACAGATCGCGACGGCGGGTCTGGAACAGGCGCTGAATCATCCAAACTGGGATATGGGACCCAAGATCACCATCGACTCAGCTTCGATGATGAACAAGGGACTGGAACTGATCGAAGCGTTTCATCTGTTCCCGGTCACTGTCGATCAGCTTGACGTCCTGGTGCACGCCCAGTCGGTAATTCACTCGATGGTTGAATACGAAGATGGCTCGGTGCTCGCACAACTTGGGACACCCGATATGCGTACACCGATCGCCTGTGCGCTGGCGTGGCCGCGACGTATTTACAGCCCATCTCCACGTCTGCGTCTGGAAGAGGTTGCGACACTCACCTTCGAGGCAGTGGACAATGACCGATTTCCCTCCATTTCCCTGTGTCTGGGAGCGCTCTCGACCGGAAAAACCGCCCCGACAATTCTCAACGCCGCAAATGAAATTGCCGTTGCCGAATTTTTGTCTAAAAGATTGGCTTTTCTAGATATTGTTCGGGTTGTAGAACTAACTCTGGAGCAAGCGAGTCGGGTTGGGATGATTGCCCCCATGGCCTGTTTGGACGATGTGCGTGCGGCTGATGAATATGGTCGGTCCACAGCGGCGGAAATGGCCGCAACTCTTTAAAGGATGTGCATCGCGCGGTTTGAAGGCGCGGTTTTAGGATCAACAGGCGGACTCACGACTTTAATGAGGGCCGCCGGGGTTCGGCTGTTGCCGGACGATGTAAACTGGGAAGTTTTATGGACCTGATCGGCAGCTTTACCGGATCACTTGAAAGTTTCGTGATTTCGACGCTCGCGTTTATTTTTGTGATCACGATTATCGTGTTCTTTCATGAGCTTGGCCACTTCATGATCGCACGCTGGGCGGGCGTGACGGTGGAAGTGTTTTCGGTTGGATTCGGGCGGGAAATCGCCGGGTTCACCGACAAAAAGGGCACACGCTGGAAGCTTTCATGGATACCGCTTGGCGGCTATGTGAAGTTTCTGGGCGATGAGAGCGCCGCGAGCACGCCGGACCGCGATAAACTTCGCAATTTGAGCGAAGAGGACCGTCTTGGCGCGTTTGAGCACAAATCCCTGGCGCGCCGGGCCGCGGTGGTTGCGGCCGGACCGATTGCCAATTTCCTGCTGGCGATACTGATCTTTGCAGCAATCTTCTTCTTTGTCGGGCGCACCGTAACCGCGCCTCTGGTCGATGAGATCGTCGAAGGCAGCGCGGCTGAACGCGCCGGGTTCGTGGTCGGGGACCGGATTACCTCGATTGATGGCACGGATATTGAAGCATTTTCAGACGTCACACGTATTGTGCGGTTGAGCGCTGGCGAAACACTCGAAATCGTCGTCAAACGCGAAGATGCGCACGTTACCTTGTCGGCGGTGCCGGATGAGGCGGAAGTCGAGGATCGTATCGGGGGCAAACAGCGTGTTGGTCTCCTCGGTATTCGCCGGCTGACCGAGGGCGATCTTGTGGTGCAACGCTACGGGCCGATTGATTCCCTATGGATGGGCACCAAGGAAACCTGGTTTTTCGTTGAAAATACGATGGGTGCGCTATTTGGTATCATCGCCGGAGGAGGGGGTGCAGATCAGCTCGGCGGACCGTTGCGAATCGCGCAGGTTTCCGGTCAAGTCGCGAGTATAAGCATCCCGGCGCTGATCAATTTGGCGGCTGTACTGTCAGTGGGAATCGGGCTCATTAATCTATTTCCCATTCCGATGCTTGATGGAGGGCACTTGTTGTACTACGCAATTGAAGCGGTGAGGGGTAAACCACTTAGTGAAAAGATGCAGGATTTCGGGTTCAGAATTGGTTTTGCTCTGGTGGTCGGTCTGATGCTCTTTGTCACGTGGAACGACCTGATTCACCTCAATATTTTCTAACTGCGAAAAACAGCAATAAGACGAGGATCGCAGGTTCCAATGGGTTGCAAAACGTCGTACAAAGGCTAGCGACTCATGCGTAAGTTGGGACGGCGTAACGAGCGGGTGAAAACTTTAATGCGTTTGAAGAGTGGTTTTGTTGGGTTTTTCATAGCTCTACTGGTCGCCGTCTGCAGCATGCAGACGACCGGTCTGCGCTTTGTCACGCCAGCCGCCGCACAGGCGGTCATTGTCGATGTCATCGTCATCGGCAACCAGCGCATCGAGGCCGATACGGTGCGCTCTTACATGCTGATCGGGCCTGGGGATCCGTTCGATCCCGTCCGAATTGACGATTCACTGAAAAGTCTGTTCCGCACCGGGCTGTTTGCCGACGTACAAATGTCGCGGCAGGCCGATAATCTCGTGGTTGAGGTGGATGAGAATCCGATCATCAACCGCATCAATTTCGAAGGCAACAGCGAGCACGAGGATGACGCCCTGTCGGCGGAAATTCAGCTCCGGCCACGCACTGTGTTTACACGAGCGCGCGTTCAGGCCGACGTACAACGCATCATTTCAATCTACCGCCGCTCCGGACGCTTCACGGCGTCTGTGACCCCCAAAATTATCCGTCTGCCTCAAAACCGCGTCGATCTCGTGTTTGAGATCAATGAGGGCGAGGTGACGAGTATTGAGCGCATCAATTTCATCGGGAACCGTGCGTTCAGCGACTCGCAACTGCGTGGAGTCGTCTCAACGGCGGAATCTGCCTGGTGGAAGTTCCTGACCGCTTCGGACAACTACGATCCCGACCGGCTCAATTTCGACAAGGAACTGCTTCGCAGGCACTATCTGCAGAACGGTTATGCCGATTTTATTGTCCTTTCCGCGACCGCTGAACTGTCCCGGGACGGCGAAAGCTTCTTCATCACATTCGTTGTGGAAGAAGGCCCGGAATACACATTTGGCGAGATCATGGTCGATGTCGGCCAGACAGCGATCAATCCACAAACCGTCTACGACGTCATACTCACCAATGAGGGAGCGACGTATGATGCAAATCTCGTGGACAAGTCGGTTGAACAGATAACGATCGAGGCCGGGAAGCTCGGGTTCGCTTTCTCGGTGGTGCGGCCAAGTGCCGATCGCGACAATGAAAATCTGCGTATCAACATCACCTACATCATCAAGGAAGGTCCGCGCGTCTATATCGAACGTATCGATATCGTCGGCAATGTCAGGACATTGGATGAGGTAATCCGGCGCGAGATCCGTCTCGTTGAGGGTGATGCATACAATCGTGTTCTGGTCGACCGGGCACGGCGGCGTATTACGTCGCTCGATTTCTTCAATACGGTTGAAATCAACGAGCGGCAGGGCAGCGCGCCTGACAAAGTGGTTCTTATAATCGTTGTCGATGAGAAATCGACGGGTTCGCTTAATTTTGGTCTCGGATTCTCCACGACGGAAACGGTGCTCGGCACCGTGGGTGTGGCTGAACGCAACCTTCTGGGCCGCGGTCAGTTCGTCAGTTTGCAGACCAGCCTCAGCTTCAAGCGTCAACAGCTGAATTTCAGCTTTACCGAGCCCTACTTCCTGGGCCGGCGCATCAGTTTCGGTGTCGATGCCTTTGCGACGGACACCAATCTGCAAAACGAGTCGTCGTTTAATACGCGCCAGATCGGCGCGGGCTTCCGGTTCGGATTTCCGCTTGGCGAGAATTCAAGCCTGACGGTGCGCTATAACTACAACAACCGCGATATCCGCAACGTCGATGCCTCCGCGTCTCTGGCAATCCGCTCAGCCGCCGGGGTCACCAACATTTCGATTATTGGCTTCACCTATGTGTACGACACCCTGGACAATCCGCTTGAGCCGTCATCGGGCTTCCGGATTTCGCACGACCAGGATCTGGCAGGTGTTGGCGGTGACATCTTCTTCTGGCGGGCGGAAGGCAAGGCCGTCTACTTCCATACGATCTACGAGGGCGTCATCGCGATGGTGCGCGGCACCAGCGGCGTAATTACCAGCCTGAACGGCGACGATGTCTTAGTGATCGACCGCTTCTTCCGCGGCGGCGAAACCTTCCGAGGATTTGAACGCTCCGGCATTGGTCCGCGTGACCTGACCGGCGGCACGGACAACGATGCTCTGGGCGGCCAGATATATGCCATTGGTACGGCAGAGGTGTCGTTCCCGGTCGGGCTGCCGGAAGAGTTCGGGGTGCGTGCCGCGGTGTTTGCCGATTTCGGTACGATTTTCCACGCGCCGGAGAACACCACGGCCACCCAGCTGATTGTGGACGATGCCGACCCGCGGGCCTCCATCGGTGCGAGCCTTCTGTGGCGCTCGCCGCTCGGTCCGCTGCGCTTCGACTTCGCTTATGCGGTCCTCAAGAAAAACTACGACAAGGAAGAGATCTTCCGCTTCAGCGCCGGTACGCGGTTCTAACGCACTGTTGCAGCTGCGCCGTGTACCGATAGTTTTTGGAAATCGCCAAAGGCTATGATAGATCACGGAGTTCGTGTTGACTGGCGAGCAGAAGACGTGCCGACATGGCTGAACCGGCGGAACAGACCGAACTTGAGACTGCGGATATCGGGCGGATCCTGGAGCTCCTCCCGCACCGCTATCCTTTCTTGATGATCGATCGCATCATCGAGATGGATCAGGACATCTCAGCTGTCGGTATCAAGAATGTCACCATAAACGAGCCTTATTTTGCCGGGCATTTCCCCGGTAATCCGGTCATGCCCGGCGTGCTGATGGTAGAGGCCATGGCGCAAACCGCAGGCGGGCTCGTCATCAATCACCGCGGTTCGGAGCAGGGCGGCAAGGTGGTCTATTTCATGACCATCGACAAGGCGCGTTTCCGCCGACCGGTTGTGCCGGGGGATACGGTGCATTTTCCGGTTCGGCTGCTGCGCAAACGCGCAAACGTCTGGAAGTACCGAGGCGAGGCCAAGGTTGGCGATCAACTGGTGGCCGAGGCCGAAATCAGCGCAATGATCGCCGATACGCCGGTCTGACCGTCGGGCGCGCGTTCGAACTCCCCTTCTTAACGCTTCAGCGTTTGTCTATCGGCACGTAGGCTCGTTCGGTCGGTCCCGTGTAGAGCTGGCGCGGCCGGCCGATGCGCTGGTCGGGGTCCTCGATCATTTCCTTCCATTGGGCAATCCATCCGACTGTGCGCGCCAGGGCGAACAGGACGGTGAACATGCTTGTCGGAAAGCCCAGCGCGCGCAGTGTAATGCCGGAATAAAAGTCGATGTTGGGATAGAGCTTTTTCTCGACAAAGTACTCATCTTCAAGTGCGATGCGTTCCAGTTCCATTGCCACTTTCAGAAGCGGGTCGTTGCTCAGTCCGAGTTCGTCGAGAACTTCATGACACGTTTGCTGCATCAGTTTGGCGCGCGGGTCATAGTTTTTGTAGACACGGTGCCCAAATCCCATGAGGCGGAACGGATCATCGCGGTCCTTGGCGCGGTCGACATATTCGCCAATGCGGTCGACGCTTCCTATTTCCGCCAACATGTTGAGGGCTGCCTCGTTGGCGCCGCCATGGGCCGGTCCCCACAAGCATGCAATGCCAGCGGCGATACAGGCGAAGGGATTGGCGCCCGATGACCCGGCAAGACGGACCGTTGAGGTGGATGCGTTTTGCTCATGGTCGGCGTGGAGGATGAAAATGCGGTCCATGGCGCGCGAAAGTACGGGCGATGCCTTGTATTCCTCGCACGGTACGGCAAAGCACATGTGGAGGAAGTTCGACGCATAATCGAGATCGTTGCGCGGATAGACGAAGGGCTGGCCGACAAAATACTTGAATGCCATGGCAGCGATTGTCGGCAGTTTCGCTATCATGCGCCGGCTCGCGACTTCGCGCTGCCAGGGATCGTTTATATCGGTGGAGTCGTGATAAAATGCGGATAGCGCGCCCACAACCCCGCACATAATCGCCATCGGATGCGCGTCGCGCCGAAAGCCGGTGAAAAAGCGGCTCATCTGCTCATGCAGCATGGAGTGATAGGTGACGGCGGTTTCAAACTCTTCGCGCTGTTCCTTCTGCGGCAACTCGCCATAGAGCAACAGGTAGCAGGTTTCGACAAAATCGCCATGTTCGGCGAGTTGTTCGATGGGATAACCGCGATAGAGCAGCACGCCTTCGTCGCCATCGATATAAGTGATCGTCGACTGGCAGCTTGCCGTTGACGTAAACCCGGGATCGTAGGTGAACAGGCCGGTTTGGCCGTAGAGTTTTGTGACGTCCATCACATTCGGACCAAGCGTTGCCCCATAGATAGGCAACTCAACGTTTTTGCCGTCCGTGCCGAGTTTAGCCTGATCCGTAATGTTCAGTTGTCCGCCCATATCGATCCCATCTTTAAGTGTATCCAGTGAACCACAGGCGCGCCTGGTCCGACATCGCTTATGTCAGGTGAGTGCGAAATTCCGATGAGGCTGATAGAACTGAACCGTGAGCCCCACGGCTTTGATGCGCCGCTGTCTTGTGAGTTACAATATTACAGGGCCGCCACAGGTTTTAGCAAGTTTTTGCAGCGCACAAAATTTAGGCAAATGGGATAAGGTCGATCGTGCCGTTAACCGGTCTGATCGTCGATACGATCCAAAACCTCGTCTTTGCCGAGGATTGCAAGCACCTCGAAAATGCCGGGAGATACCGTTGTTCCCGTGGTGGCGGCACGAAGTGGCTGCGCAATTTTCCCAAGTTTCAGGCCAGCCGAATCTGCGTAAGCGCGAACTGCCTCTTCAACCGACTGCACGGTCCAGTCCTGGATTGATGAAAGGCTGCTGCGTAATTCCTTCAGGTGAACCCTGGCATCATCGTCGACGAGTTTCGCGGCCTTTTCGTCGAGGACGAGGGGGCGGCTGGCGAACAGGAATGCGGCGCCGGAAATCAGATCGCCAAGTTTCTTCGCGCGCGGCCTTAAGCTCTCAAATGCCAGAGCAAGTTGTGCATTTTGGGTGTCGGTCAGCGCATCCGGCAACTGGCCGCCGTTTTCGAGATACGGGGTCGCTTCAAAAGCGCGTTCGATGAGGGACGTTGCAGTAGCCTCGCGCAAGTAGTGGGCATTCAGGTTATCGAGCTTGTCAAAGTCGAAGCGCGCCGGCGAGCGTCCGATGGCGTCCAGGCCAAACCACTCGATCATCTGGTCGGTGGAGATTATTTCATCGTCGCCATGGCTCCATCCCAGCCGCACGAGATAATTGCGCAACGCGGCGGGAAGATAGCCCATGGCCCGATAGGCCGCCACGCCAAGAGCACCGTGGCGTTTCGACAGTTTTGCACCGTCCTGCCCGTGGATGAGGGGAATATGCGCAAATGCGGGAACCTGCCATGCAAGGGCGTCGTAGATCTGGCTCTGGCGCGCCGCGTTGGTCAGATGGTCATCGCCGCGGATCACATGCGTGACACCCATATCGTGATCGTCGACAACCACGGAAAGATTGTAGGTCGGCGTGCCGTCGCTGCGCAGGATGATCAGGTCGTCAAGCTGATCGTTGGCGTATTCCACGCGGCCCTGAACTTTGTCGTCGACGATGGTTTGGCCGTCGCGTGGCGCCTTGAAACGAATGACGGGGTCAATTCCGCGAGGGGCGTCCGCCGGGTCGCGGTCGCGCCAGGTTCCCTCATAGGCGGCGGCACGGCCTTCTGCACGGGCACGTTCGCGCATTGCGGTCAGCTCGTCCGGTGAGCAGTAGCAACGGTAGGCATGGCCCTTTGCAAGCAGTTCGCCGGCAACTTCGCCGTGGCGGTCAAGACGTGTGTGCTGATAGACGGGATCGCCGTCCCAGGTCAGGCCGAGCCATGACAGCCCGTCAAGAATCGCGGCGACCGCCTCTTGCGTCGAACGTTCGCGATCTGTGTCTTCTATCCTCAGCAGCATGCGCCCGCCGTGGTGTTTCGCAAACAGCCAGTTGAAGAGCGCCGTGCGCGCTCCCCCGATGTGCAGGAAGCCGGTCGGCGAGGGCGCGAAACGGGTGATCACGGTGCTGTCGTTCATGTTGGTCCTGGATCTTAACGTCATACATCGGGGCTGCGTTGCGCGTGTAGCACACCTCGCACTTGAGAGTAAGGCTCGCGCGGGGCACGATGTCTTCCGGCAACGCGCCATGATGGTCCGTTGCGCGCCGGGGTGCGTGGTGAGTGTGGATTCCGACAAGACCTGGAGTGGAGCAACATCGCCGGACCGGCGGCGAAAATTCGCTGTTGGCGGGATACTGCAGGCGGAGAGACCGCAGTGGTTCTTGTGGATGCCGGTTCTAATTGCCACAGGTGTGGCGGTGTATTTCAGTCTGGCGAAAGAGCCGGCGCTGGTGGTTGCGGGAGCCGTGCTGGCGGGAGCTACGGTTCTCGCCGTCGTAAGCGTGCAGTCCAAGTGGAGCGCCGTTGGTCTCGGCGCCATATGCGTCGCCGCGGGATTCGCCCTTGCCACCTTGCGTACGCAGCATGTTGCCGCCCCGGTTATCGAAAAGCGCGCAAACTACGTTTTGATATCGGGATGGGTGGAGACCGCGTCTCTCATCTCAGGTGCCCAGAAGATTGTGCTGCGCGTCCACGGGGTTGACGACTGGGGTGCGGACCGCCTGCCATACCGGGTCAGATTGTCCGTGTTCGGGGCAGACAATCCGATCAGGGCGGGCGATGCGGTCAGTATGCGGGCAAGGTTGCTGCCTTTGCCCGGGCCGGTGCGGCCTGGAGGCTTTGATTTCGCCCGGCGTAACTGGTTTCTGCGCATTGGCGGGACAGGACAGGCATTTGGTGCGCCAGAACCCGCCGAACTTGGCGAGCCTCCGCTGGGCATTGTCCTGAGGCGGCACATACAAAGCTGGCGTGTCGCCATAATGGAGCGGCTTGATAAGGCGATGAGCGGTGAAGCGGCAGGCTTTGCGATTGCCGTGACGACCGGCGAACGCGGCCGGTTGCCTGGCGCGGTAGTGGACAGTTTGCGGGCCTCGGGGCTTGCACATCTGCTTGCGATCTCCGGTCTGCACATGGCGCTGGTAGCGACGTCGCTGTTTGCCATGGTGCGGGCTTTTTTGGCACTCTTCCCGGCGCTCGCGCTGGCATATCCCATCAAGAAATGGGCGGCGGTCGTCGCGCTCCTTGGAGCGTGTATTTATCTTGCGCTTTCGGGTGCCAGTATCTCGACGCAACGCGCGTTCATCATGCTGGCGATCATGTTCGGGGCGATCCTTCTCGACCGGCCGGCAATAAGCATCCGCAATGTAGCGATCGCCGCACTGATCATTCTCGCGATGCGTCCTGAAAGCGCTCTCGATGTCAGTTTCCAGATGTCATTTCTCACTGTGACCGTGCTCGTCTCGTTCTATGAGAACCAGCGTGACAGGTGGGCTGACATGACCGGCAGCGGTTACGCCTCCACTCCGCGCCAGCGAGCCCTCAGGCGGGGCCTGCTTTACTGTGCGGGAGTAATAACAACGACGATGCTTGCAACGGTCGCGACCGCTCCCATCGCGGCGTTCCAGTTTAACCAGATCGCGGTTTACGGCGTACTCGGCAATCTCGTTGCCGTACCGTTGATGTCGCTTGTCATTATGCCGCTTGCCCTGGCCTCGCTGCTCCTTATGCCCTTTGGCGCTGAGGGGATGGTCACATGGGCGCTGGATGGCTCGATCGGCTGGCTGCAGGACTGGGCGGCTTTGGTGTCGCAATTGCCCGGCGCGCGCGGGTATGTCGGATCCGTGAGCGAATGGGCATCGCTGACGGTAGTCGCGGGGCTGTTGTGGCTGTGCCTGTGGCGCACCCGCTGGCGTGTGCTTGGGTTTGCATTGCTGATCTGCGGGTTGGGACTGACGGCGCTTCGCGACCGGCCGGATGTTCTGATCGACCGGTTGGCAAAAGTTGTGGCGGTGCGCGGGCCGGAGGGAACACTGGCGCTTACAAGCACGCGCGCCGGGCGGTATGTATCTGAGCGTTGGCTACTGGCGGATGGGGACGGTGCGTCTTTGCGAGATGCCGCGGCACGCGACCATATGAAATGCGATGGCGCTGCGTGCAGCGCCGTGATGGCAGGCGGTGGACGGGTTGCGGTTGTTTTCGATGCAGAAGCCCTGTGGGATGAATGCAGAATTGCAGATATTGTGGTGTCAAGGATCCCCGTTGGCTCGGGTTGCAGAAGACCGCGGGCCGTGATCGACTGGTGGGATGTTTACTCAAGCGGCGCCCATGCGGTCTATTCAGTTGAAGACCGGTTGACCATACGCCGGGCGGACGAGGAGCGCGGTGACCGCCCATGGGTGTTGCGCCGGGCAGGCCCCGTGGAGCGGGACGCCGACAGGACGGCAGGAGTGGCGATGGCGGATGATGAGGAGGACGGCGCGCCGTGCGATGCAGATGACGAGCCTGTGGTCGACGACCTCCCGGTCAGACGGGACGACACGGGCCCTGACCGGCTCGCCAACGCGCTTGAACGCATCGCCTACCGTTTGCAGGAAATGGGCAACTGGTTGATCGGCTTTCTGCGGTAGTTTCAGTATTTGCGCAAGAGACCTACGAGGCGGCCCTGAACGCGGATCCGGTCGGGACCGAATATGCGCGTTTCATACGCCGGATTTGCCGCTTCAAGCGCAATCGAATCGCCTTTACGACGCAACCGCTTCAATGTTGCTTCCTCATCGTCGACGAGCGCCACGACAATTTCGCCGTTGGCGGCGTTGTCTTTCTGCTGAATGATAACGGTATCGCCATCCAGGATGCCGGCCTCGATCATCGAATCGCCTTTGACGTCGAGGGCGAAATGTTCACCGGAACCAAGCATTTCAGGCGGAACCGTGATGTTGTGCGAATGGTCCTGAATGGCCGAGATCGGGACACCGGCGGCAATCCGGCCCATGACCGGCACGGTGGCCTGAGGTGTTTCGGTGCCATCGGGTTCGCGTTCCTTGCGAATGCGCCCGAGACTTCCCTCAATAACGCTCGGATTGAAGCCGCGTGTCGATGACGCAAGGCCCGGAGCCACGGATTCCGGCAGTTTAAGAACTTCCAGAGCGCGTGCGCGATGCGGCAGGCGGCGGATAAAACCGCGCTCTTCAAGCGCCGTTATCAGCCGATGAATGCCCGACTTCGAGCGCAGATCCAAAGCTTCCTTCATTTCCTCAAAGGACGGCGGAACGCCCGCTTCCTTGAGCCGTTCGTGAATGAACATCAAAAGGTCGTGTTGTTTTCGCGTAAGCATCGCGTCCACTCCGGTGTCATGGCCGCGAATTGCCGCTGACCACGATATGTAGAACAAACTAGAAACATTTATACATGTTCTAGTTATGTTCATCAACCCTTAAAGCGGAGTAAACGCCGCGATCAGAAATCGATCACTTCCACCTCAACCGTTTCGCCGGCGTTTCTGGCCGGATCGTGGGGCGGGCGGATGATGAAACAGTCGGAGAGCGAGAGCGTCCTCAGCATGGAGCTGTCCTGGCGGGAGAAGGCCGTAACCTTTGGCGTTTCGCCGGGCGTGTGTTCGAGTCTTGCGCGGAGATAATCCTGACGCTCGTCGTTTTCGGCAAGGTTGTCGGCCAAGATCGCGTTGCGGGTTCTCACGGTCTGTTCCCTGCCGAGCAGGGCGCGCAGCAGCGGGCGCAGAAAAACATGGGCGCAGACCACCGCCGACACGGGATTGCCGGGCAGACCAAGCACGCGCATGCCACCGATGTGACCGAACATCAAAGGCTTACCTGGCCGCATGGCGATTTTCCAGAAGTCGGGCGTCATTCCGGCATCAACCAAGGCGCGGTGCACGAGATCATGATCGCCGACGGAAGCGCCGCCTAACGTCACCAGAACGTCGACATCGAGGTCTTGCGCCTTTTGAATGGCGTCGGCGAGGTCCGCCATCGTGTCGCGGGCGATGCCGAGATCGATGGGCCGGGCACCGGAGCGTTTGATAAGGGCGGCAAGACCGTAATTGTTGGAAGCCACGATCTGGTCGGGGCCGGGTTCGCTGCCCGGTTCCACCAGCTCATCGCCGGTTGGCAACAGGGCGATACGTGGCCTGGTGCGGACCGGCAGACTGGCATGGTTCATGGCCGCGGCGAGCGCGATTTCGCGTGTTCCAAGAACCGTGGGACGGGAAAGCAGGATTTCTCCTTCCGCAAAATCAAGGCCCTTGGGACGGATGAAGCGGTCGGCCGGGGCGGCGAAGTTGATCTTTACGGTGTCGCCATCACGATCGGTGTTTTCCTGGATAACGATGGCATTGGCGCCCTCCGGCACAGGCGCACCGGTAAAAATTCGCACTGATTCGCCGGAACCAACTGTGCCTGCATAAGCTTTGCCCGCAGACGACTCCCCGATCACCTGCAGGTCGACGGGCACGGTTGCCACGTCTTCGGCGCGTACGGCGTAGCCGTCCATGGCAGAGGAGTTGAAGGGCGGCTGGTTGAGTTTTGCGGCAATGTCGCCAGCGAGTGTGCGCCCATCAGCGTCCAGCAACTCCACGTCTTCTGGAGGCGTCGGCACTACGCCATCAAGGATGCGGGACTTTGCGTCTTCGACAGGAAGCAGCGTCATGTCAGTCAGCCGTGAAACGGCCGGATTTGCCGCCTGATTTTTCCAGCAACCGGATATCCGAAATCGTAATGGCGCGGTCGACCGCCTTGACCATGTCGTAAATCGTCAGGCAGGCGAGCGAAACAGCGGTCAAAGCCTCCATCTCAACGCCGGTCTGGCCGGTTACCTTGACGGTCGCGCGGACATCGATCGTGTTGGTTGCGGGGTCGGGTTCGAGATCGAGCGTCACCTTGGAGAGGGCAAGCGGGTGGCACAGCGGAATGAGTTCGTGGGTTCGCTTTGCCGCCATGATGCCGGCGATGCGGGCAACGCCCAGCACATCGCCTTTCTTGGCGCCGCCGGAGAGGATCAGATCGAGCGTTTCGGCCAACATCGTCACCCGACCGGCGGCGATCGCGATGCGTTCGGTTACATCCTTTTCGGAGACATCGATCATTACGGCGTTGCCCTGCTCGTCGATGTGCGTGAGTTTGTTATCGGTCATGCGGGTGCATCTTATCCAGCGATTGCGGTGCCGGGGCCGGCAGGCGCGAACAACGATCTTGTTGCCGCTTCGACGTCGTCCTGGCGCATCAGGCTTTCGCCGATGAGAAATGTGCGCACATCGACATCGGCGAGCCGGCGGAGATCGTTCGGGGTGAAGAGGCCGCTCTCACCGACCACGAGATAATCATCGGGAATGCGCGGCGCGAGCCGTTCGGTCGTTTCAAGGGCCGTTTCAAAGGTTTGCAAGTCGCGGTTGTTGATGCCGATGAAACGGCTTTGCAGCGCAAGGGCGCGGTCAAGCTCTTCTTCGTCGTGGACTTCGATAAGGGCATCCATGCCGAATTCGAAGGCCGCCTGCTCGAGGTCGGATGCCTGCGCATCGGTTACCATGGCCATGATGACGAGAATACAATCCGCATTCCAGGCCCGGGCTTCGGCAACCTGATAGGGATCGAGCAGGAAATCCTTGCGCAGCGCCGGCAGACGCGTTGCTGCACGCGCATCGGTGAGATGGGAGGGCTTCCCCTGAAAAGAGGGGCCATCGGTCAGAACCGAGAGGCACGCAGCACCGCCGGCTTCATAGGCGCGCGCCAAAGCGGGCGGATCGAAATCGGCGCGGATCAACCCTTTTGACGGACTGGCGCGCTTGATTTCCGCGATGAGGCCGAAGCCGCCCGCGTCGCTGCGTGCACGAAGGGCCGCCATAAAGCCCCGTGGAGTATCCGCGGCACGCGCCCGTTCCGCCATTTCGCCATCCGGGCACCGCGCACGGGCCCGCGCAAGCTCCTCGCGCTTGTAGTCGGCAATTTCGTCGAGGATGGCGGCCATGTGCGTCCTCAGCCGGCGTTGGAGGTTGCGACGAGGCGGTCGAGTGCACTTGCCGCAGCGCCGCTGTCGATGGCTTCTGCTGCCTGGGCGGCACCTTCTTTCAGATCTGCGGACTTGTCGGCAACCACGAGTGCCGCCGCCGTGGTGAAGATGACGATGTCCCTGAAGGCCGATTTAGTACCCGACAGGACGTCCCGGATTGCGGCAGCATTGACTTCGGCGTCGCCACCCTTCAAGTCGTCCAGCGCACATGTCGCAAGGCCCGCGTCGGCCGGATTGAGCTCAAAGGTCGAGACCTTGCCGTTGTTCATCTCCGCGACAAGCGAAGGCCCCGTCGTGGTCAACTCGTCAAGTCCGTCCTCGCCATGCACTACCCATACCCGTTCCGCGCCGAGATTGGCGAACACATGGGCGAGAGGCTCAACCCAGTCGCGCGAGAACACGCCAACGACCTGGCGTTTGGTGCCGGCGGGATTTGATATCGGCCCCAGCAGGTTGAATACGGTTCGGGTGCCGAGTTCAACGCGTGTCGGTCCGACATGGCGCATTGCGGCATGGTGTGCGGGCGCAAACATGAAGCCGACCCCGGCGTCGTCGATGCATCGTGATATAGCCTCCGGCGGGATCTCGATATTGACGCCAAGCGCCATTAGGACATCGGCGGCGCCCGATTTCGACGACAAGGCGCGATTGCCGTGTTTTGCGACCTTGAGGCCAGCCCCTGC
Source organism: Hyphomicrobiales bacterium (assembly GCA_021775755.1). GTDB lineage: Bacteria > Pseudomonadota > Alphaproteobacteria > Rhizobiales > JAJFHB01 > JAJFHE01. The sequence continues at coordinate 192,993 of JAJFHE010000050.1, forward strand.
GGCCACGAGCGCGGCACAGGTCGATACGTTGTAAGTGCCGACAGCATCGCCGCCGGTGCCGACGATATCGATGGCATCGTCGGGTGCACTGACGCGGGTCATCTTGGAGCGCATGGTGCGCACGGCGCCGGTGATCTCGTCGACGGTTTCGCCGCGCACGCGCAGCGCCATCAAGAAGCCGCCAATCTGGCTCGGCGTCGCTTCACCGGACATGACAATGTCGAACGCGGCCTGAGCATCGTCGGCGCTGAGCGACTGGGCGTTGGCGACTTTGGCGATGTAGTCTTTGAATTCAGCCATTTTCTTTGCCGTTCTTGGTGGCGTTGTAAGCAAACCCGCAAATTCCGCTGCGCTATTCCGCCCGATTAGCCAATGCCCGCTATATCCAGGAAGTTCCGCAATAGCTTATGTCCGTGCTGGGACGCAATACTTTCAGGGTGGAACTGTACGCCGTGTACGGGGAGCTGGCGGTGCGTAATGCCCATGATCGTCCCGTCCGCGGTGCGTGCCGTGACCTCCAGGCAATCGGGAACGCTTGCCGGTTCGACGACCAGCGAGTGGTAACGTGTCGCCTCGAATTCATTCTCAATTCCGGCAAACACGCCGGTTGCCATGTGCCGAATGGTCGACAGCTTGCCGTGCATCAGCGTTTTGGCACGGACAATTCGGGCTCCGTAGGCCTGAGCGATAGACTGGTGGCCGAGGCATACGCCGAGCAACGGCACGTTTCCGCCGGCCCGTTCGACGAGTTCAAGGCAGATGCCCGCTTCATTCGGCGTGCACGGGCCCGGTGAGAGGACGATGGCGTCGGGCGCTTCAGCCAGAACGGCCTCGGCGGATCTTTCATCGTTGCGGTAGACGTTGGTCTTTGCGCCAAGCTCGCCCAGATAGTGCACGAGGTTGTAGGTAAAGCTGTCGTAGTTATCGATGAGCGTGATCATGCTGCGTCTCCCGCTACTGGCCGCGGCCGGGAGCGCCGGCAAAGCGCACGGCGTCTTCAGCGGCGCGGAACAGCGCCTTTGCCTTGTTGACGCATTCGACGTGCTCGCTCTGCGGGTCGGAGTCAGCGACGATGCCGGCGCCCGCCTGCACGTACATGACCCCGTCCTTCACGATCGCCGTGCGCAACACAATGCAGGTGTCCATTTCGCCGCTGGCGGAGAAGTAGCCTACACAGCCGGCGTAGATGCCGCGCTTTTCCTTTTCCAGCTCATCGATGATTTCCATGGCCCGCACTTTTGGGGCGCCAGATACCGTGCCTGCGGGAAATCCCGCACAGAGCGCGGTAATCGCATCGTGGCTGTCGTCGAGTTCGCCCTCGACGTTGGATACGATGTGCATGACGTGGCTGTAGTATTCCAGAATGAACTGATCGGTCACGGTGACCGAGCCAATGCGCGATACGCGGCCGGCGTCGTTGCGGCCGAGATCTAGAAGCATGAGGTGTTCGGCCCGTTCCTTCGGGTCGGCGAGGAGTTCATCGGCAAGTTCGCGGTCTCGGGCGGGCGTGTCGCCGCGCGGCCGCGTGCCGGCTATCGGGCGGACGGTTACTTTGCCGTCGCGCACGCGAACCAGAATTTCCGGACTGGATCCGATGACGGAAAACGTGCCGAAATTCAGGAAATACAAAAACGGCGACGGGTTGGTGCGGCGCAGTGATCGGTAGAGCGAGAAAGGCGGCAGCGGGAAGGGAGCGGAAAACCGCTGGCTGAGAACCGTCTGAAAGACATCGCCCGCCGCGACGTATTCCTTGGCCCGGCCGACCATGGCCATATATTCGTCCGGCGTCGTGTTGGAACAGGGCGTATCTACGTCGACGGCATCGTCCTGCGGGTTTTGGATGAGAGGCTGTTCAAGCGCATCCATGATGCCGGTCAGCCGGTCGACAGCACGTGCATGGGCGATCGGCGCTTTTACGTCATCGGTCGGGAACACGGGCGTGGCGATCGTCACTTCGTCCTTCACGGAATCAAAGATTGCCATCACCGTCGGGCGGATCATCATCGCATCGGGCAGACCCAGAACATCCGGGTTCTCCGATGGCAGGCGCTCCATCTGCCGGACCATGTCGTATCCCATATATCCGAACACGCCTGAGGCCATGGGCGGGGCATCTTCGGGAAGCTCGATGCGCGATTCTTCAAGCAGTGAGCGCAGCGCCTCAAGCGGAGGCTCGCCACAAGCGCGAAAGCCAGATTCGGTGTCGGCGATTGCGGTACGGTTGATCTCGGCGTGCTCGCCGTTGCTGCGCCAGATCAGATCGGGGCGCATGCCGATGATCGAATAGCGCCCACGCACCGCACCGCCCTCGACGGATTCCAGGAGAAAGCTGTACTTCTCGTCGCGCGCCAGCTTGAGCATCGCCGACACCGGCGTTTCAAGATCGGCGACGAGGCGTGTCCACACGACCTGCGCGCGGCCGGCTTCGTAGTCGTGCGTAAACTTGTCGATGTCCGGCGATATAATCATGTTCTAGTGGGCGGACGGCAGGATCTTGCGGCAAGCCGTTGATCAGGCGCCGCTTTTTCCTTTGCTGTCAGGATGCGTCGCCGTGCAGAAGACGCCAGAGCTGATCGTTGATGTCTACGCCGACTTCCGATTGCAGTCCGGTGATGTACTGCTGGAAGAGATCATCGCTCAATCCGTTTCGCAGTTCATTGCGCAGGTTGGCCGTTTCGGCACTTGAGGGGTCGAAGCTTGGGGCATCGACTTGCGTGACCTGCATGATGGTGAAGCTCTCGCCATCGGGAGAGGGCGCCAGGGCGTAGCCGTTCAATGGCGCACGGAACAAATTCGACACCGCGCTCGCGCTGAGGCCCTCGGGTGTATCGCGGCGGCTCAGCGCATCAGTTGTCTTTACCGTCTGTCCAAGTTCTGTTGCAGCGCTTGCAAAGGGTTTGCCACCACGCAGTTCATCAACGATCTGCTTGGCGCGGTCGAGCAGGATGGCGCGGGAGTTACGCTGTTTCCAGAGATCGACGATTTCTTCGCGCACATCTTCGAACTGCCTGATCGCGGGCGGTGCGATTTCAATGACGTCGACCCAGGCAAATCCCTCGACCTGCGTATCGATCGGGTCGTTCTCAATGCCGATATCGCTTTCGAACGCTACGCGCAGAACGGCGTTCGCCGCCGGGATCGTTGTGATCTGCTCGCCGCGCGGGTCTTTGCCGCTGCGGTCGGTCGCGTCGACGGATATCACCGGCAGATCGAATTTCTCGCCGATCTCCTGCAACATCGCCCCTTCGGCACGGGCGTCCTCAATCGCGTCATGCAGGTTGAGTATTTCTTCCTGGGCCCTTTCCAGACCAAGCCGCGTTTCGAGATCCTCCCGGACATCTTCGAACGATAGGCGCGTTTCCGGCGTAATCGATACTGCGCGCAACAGAACAACGGAAAGCTTGCCTTCGACGGGCTCGCTCACCACGCCTTCGGCCAGAGCGAACACGGCTTCGGCAATGATCTCGTCAGGCAACTCACCGATCCGCAATTGGCCGAGATTGTAGTCGATGGGTTTCAGGCCGCGTTCTTCCGCGATGACCTGGAACTCCTCGCCGGCGGATATGCGTTCCCGCGCGGCACGGGCATCTTCGACACTGTCGAAGGAGATTTGCTGGATGTCGCGCGTTTCAGGCGTTGTGAAGTCGGCAATGCGCTGGTCATAGGCCTGCTGCACTTCCTCCTCCGATACGGCAATCGTTTCCGCAATGTCCTGGGGTTCGAGGCGCAGAACAATCAGCGTCCGGAATTCCGGTGCGGTAAAGGAACGCTTGTTTTCGTCGTAGTAGGTTTGCTGTTCCTCCGGCGTCGGGTCCGTCACGTCGCCGACCGCCGAGGCGGGGACCGTGAAATGTTGCACCACACGGGTTTCGGTGCTTTGGCGGGCCATCGCTTCGAGCAGGGTCCGCGGCACGTAAAGGCCGCCGTCGACGAGACCTGCAAGCTCGCTGCGCAGAACATTTTCCCGCTGTAATACGACGAACATTTGTTCGTTCAACCCATTGGCGGCCAGCATCTGATTGAAGGCGCCGCGATCGAACTGGCCTTGCGAGTTCTGGAACATCGGCGCCGTTGCGATCGTCTGCGCGATGGTATCGTCCGAAACCGCAAGGTTCAGATCATCGATTTCATTATCGAGCGCGGCGTCACGTATGAGTTCGCCAAGGACAACGCGGTGGATGCCGATGTCGCGTGCCTGCTCAATGGTAAGATTCTGACCGAACTGCTGCGACAGCGCGCGGACGCGTCGCTGGAATGCAAACTCGTACTCAACCTGTGAGATTTCATGATCGCCGACAACCGCCAGCGCGTCGCGCTGATAGCCGGTAAAGATGTCGGCGATACCCCAGACGGCAAAGCTCAGCGCCAGCAATCCGATAAAGATCTTGGCAACCCAGCCACCGACATTGTCACGCAGTACAGAGAGCATTGAACCAGTTTCCGAATAGTCGCCCAATCTAGCAGATCGGCAGCCCTGTTGAGCAGGTTATTCACGCCTAGGGTTAAGCCGGCGCGCGCGCATATTATGCAGGCGCTTCAGCACGGACAAGTGACCGCGTCACTCATGTGCCGTTTTGCACGCCTCACGTCAATGTAAACCATGCCGCAGGGGGTGAGCCTGCGCCATCATGCCTGCTGGCAACGCGCATTAATTCTGCTATTCAGCGCTCGGGCAAAGATGCGATTTGGCACTTTATTGGGGACGTAACGGCAATGGCACGACGCGCGCGGCGCCCGCTTGTAGCGGGCAACTGGAAGATGAACGGAACGAGGTCGAGTGCGCGTGAGGTCAAGGCGCTTGGGCGGCTCGTTGCAAAATCGCAGACGAAGCCTTCGTGCGAGATCATGATCTGTCCGCCGGCGACCCTCGTGCATCACATTCGCGATGCGGCACGGGGCACGCCCGTGCGCGTTGGCGGTCAGGACTGTCACTTCGCACAAGGCGGCGCGCATACGGGCGACATTTCAGCCGACATGCTGAAAGACGCCGGCGCCCGCGCGGTGATCGTCGGGCACTCCGAGCGGCGTAGCGATCATGACGAATCCGATGCGGTCGTGTGCGCCAAGGCGGAAGCGGTGCATGCATGCGGCTTGACGGCCATCGTTTGCGTCGGAGAGACGGAGACACAGCGCGACGACGGTGCCACGCTGCGGATCGTCGGTGCTCAGTTAAAGGGATCGCTCCCCGCGAGCGCGACGGCGAAGAACACGGTCATTGCCTATGAACCGGTCTGGGCTATCGGCACAGGCAGAACACCCACCAACGAAGATGTTGCCAAGGTGCATCAGCACCTGCGCCGCCGGCTGGTTGCACTGCTTGGTGAGGCGGAAGGCGAGGGGACCCGTGTGCTTTATGGCGGGTCCGTCAAGCCCGGCAACGCGGTGGAACTGATGGGCATCGATAATGTGGACGGCGCTCTGGTCGGCGGCGCCAGCCTCACGGCAAAAGACTTTTTCGGCATCATAGCAGCCTATATCCGATGACCGGTGCCCCCGGCCGGTATCGCCGGTGAGCGCGGGCGACAAACCTCTGCTTGGAATCTCATGGGCGTTGTTCGCCGTGTGTACGGCCGGCTGCCTTCTGGCGTTGCCGAAATATGCCGCCGCCGAGATGTCGCCGGTACAGATAACTTTCCTGCGATACATCGCCGGCGTTGCCACCATTACGCCGTTCTATCTCTGGCAGGTGGTTCTGGAGCGGCGCTCCGGAAACACGCAGGCGCGTGAAATCAGGCGTGGCATGCTGCGCTGGCATGTGCTTCGCGCGGTGTTCGCCGTCACCCGGCTCAGTTGCCTGTTTTACGCGGTGACGCACATGGCGTTTGCAAATGCGCAGGCGGTCACGTTGACGAACAGCGTTTTCATGATCGCGTTCGCGGCGATCCTCCTGCACGAGCGGGTGCGGCCGGTCACGATATTTGCGGCCGCGGTGTGCTTTGCCGGCGGCGTGATCGCGGCTGAACCGACATTCGATGCGGACAGCTTTTTGACCTCTGGTGCGCTCGCAGCACTTGCCGGAGCGGCAATCTGGGGAGCGGAATCAATGGTGATCAAGATTACCGCCGATCGCGATAACATCCCGCGCATCGTCTTCATCGTGAACCTGCTCGCCGGACTGCTGATCGCACTGCCCGGGATTTATGTCTGGCAGCCGTTGACCGACGCGCAGTGGTGGATGCTCCTCGCCATGGGGCCGATCGCCATTCTCACGCAGTCGTCGAACATTCGCGCGTTCCGCGCCGCCGACGCCAGTATTCTGGCACCGTTCCGCTATTTTTCCCTGGCCGTTGCCCTGGCAATCGGCTGGTTTGTGTTCAACGAATGGCCGAGCGACGCCGCGTTTCTCGGCATTGCGCTCATCTTTGGCGGCGGTTTGGTTCTGTCGTGGCGGGTAAGAGACGTGCGCGTCGGGGCGGCGTGACTGGTCGTCGAACCCAATTCGGTTTGCATTTGCAGGGATTTCCTGTAAAACGCGCGCGCAAGGCCCCATATACTTTGCCGGGCCAGCAATTCTGGACACTCGACCCAAACAGGATACCCGGACATGACAGCGGTGCTGCTCATAATTCATCTCATCGTTGCAATTACGCTTGTCGGCGTGGTGCTTCTTCAACGCTCCGAGGGCGGTGCGCTGGGCATTGGCGGCGGTGGCGGCGGCGGCGGAATGTTCAGCGGGCGCGGTGCGGGGAACCTTTTGACGCGGGCAACAGCTGTTCTGGCGGCGGTGTTCTTTGCAACGTCGATCGTGCTGACCATCATGGCGCAGCGCGGTACGGTGCCGACCTCCGTGTTCGACAGTGTGGAACAGCCCGCTTCCGGTGAGGGGACTGCGCCCGCCGACGATGGCGGAAGCGCGTTGCCGAGCCTGCCACCGATGTCGACGGAACCGGATCAGCCCGAAGTGCCGGTTTCTCAGTAAATCGAAGCGCGCGGGACTTGCCGCCTTATCTCAGGGAGAACGGGTGAACGTCGAACCCGGATGAATCGTAGACTTCGGTGATGCGGTCTATGGCGTCCTGCGTTTCGCCTTTTGATCCGAACGGGCCGGCGAGACGAGGGCCTGAAGTAAAGCCGTGCGGCAGGTCGGCGTTCTCAACCGTCGCCGCGACGGCATTCGGCTCGCCAAGCTTTTCACCGCTTAGAAAATAGTTGCGCAGGTTGGTCACCAGATTGCCGTAGGTCTGCGGCGTGGTGACAAGCTCCGGCGTGCTTACGAACACGCGGAACGCTTTCTTGGGATCATCGTCCTCAACCTTTTCGGCACGTGCATTGCACTCGCAAAGCCAGACCGCAAAACGCCAGCCGATGGCATCGCGTTCTTCGTCGGGCGGGTAATGGCTGCCTTCAAATGCGAGGACGGCGCCGGTTGCACCGCTTCTGAGCGCACCGGTTTCATCCTGCAGGTGCGTCCAGGCGCGTTGCAAGTGGCCCGCGTTCGGCTGCTCGACGCCGCTCCAGGGAATATCGCCATTCGATGCATTGTCATTCCAGATGCCGCCCGCCTGATCGACCAGGGCACGGAATGCCGTTTCACGTTCGACGGCAGCGGCGTCAAGGCAATCGGCGAATGCCGTTACCTCCGACCACGTCGTTACCTCGCCGGGTTCATCGCAACTTGAACCGCTTGCCGCGAGGAACGGCTCAACGTCAATTTCACTGGGTCCGAACAGCGAAGTAACGCGTTCCTTGATCATGTCGACTGAAATGAGCTCAGGCTTGAGCACCGCGAGCACGCCAGCACCTGCGCCCAAAAGCACCACAAGAAGCAGCAGTACGGTGACGAGAGGACGTATCCGGCGGCGGCGCGCGGGCTTTTCGTCTGTTTCCTGCCCATCTGCGCGGCGGGGTGTCGGTTCGCCCGTCGCCGCCACGTCGAGGGTGGGTTGGGCAGGCGGTGGCGGCTTGCGCTTCTCCGTGACAGCTTTTGCGGGGGCCGGGCGCTGTTTTCCGAAAGCGAGACAGGCGACGGAGGCGAACGCCGCTGCGTAGTCGAGGGCGAGAGCATATTCCGCGTAGGCCTTGCCGCGTTCGGTCTGCTCGATCTTTGTGCGGATGTCCGCCTTGACCTGTTGCAGTTCCTGATAAAGTGCCTCGCGTTCTTCGGGCGAGCCGTCGGAATCGATGAACGGATCGATAAACTCGAGGAAGACCGCCTCAACCTCTTCCTGCCAAACGCGGCGCTGATCGCCGAGAAACTGCTTCAGCGTCGGGCGGTTTTCCTGTTGGGCGGTGTAGTCTTCAAACTCAATTATGGCGTCGCGCAACGCCGCAACCTTGCGCGGCGCCGTTTCAATAGCGGTAAAGACCAGCGGCCAGTAGCTTTCCCACCGGGCGTGAAATCCAAGCCGGGATATCTGGCGAAGTTCCGCCAACACTGGTTCGTCCAGACTGCTCATATCCTGTTGCCAGTCAAATCGTCCCGCATCGTGCCCGTCCCGCGCGACTGCGCGCACGCGCACCCGTTTACTCTAGCGCATGGTCCAACCCCGCGCATTGACAGGGTTAATGTATCCTTAACGGCCGATTGTGCGCTGCATCCAAAAAGGATGGCGCGCACATATATCACAGGCACGCGCACTGCCAAGTACCGATGTTGGACCGAGACACTGTGACCGCTGCCGGAGCGGATTACAGGGTTGTGTGAAACAGGGCAAAAAGTTGTCCGGGCCCCTTTGCAGGGAACGCGACTCGTGTATAACTGATCGCCCATGGCGCGATATGTATTTATCACTGGCGGCGTGGTCTCCTCTCTCGGCAAGGGTCTTGCTTCCGCAGCTCTCGGAGCGCTTCTGCAAGCGCGCGGATATTCGGCGCGGCTGCGCAAACTCGACCCCTATCTCAATGTCGATCCCGGGACCATGAGCCCCTATCAGCACGGCGAGGTGTTCGTGACCGACGATGGCGCGGAAACGGACCTCGACCTTGGGCACTATGAACGCTTCACCGGACGTCCATGTACTCAGGCCGACAACGTAACGGCGGGGCGCATCTATCAGGACATTCTGGCAAAGGAACGGCGCGGCGAGTATCTCGGCGGAACGGTGCAGGTCATTCCGCACGTTACCGATGCCATCAAACGTTTCGTGCTCGATGGCAATGAGGATTTCGATTTCGTCTTGTGCGAAATCGGCGGCACGGTCGGCGATATCGAAGGGTTGCCGTTTTTCGAGGCTATCCGGCAACTGAGAAACGAACTGCCGCGCGGCGATAGCGTATTCATCCACGTTACGCTCATTCCGTTTATTTCCGCCGCCGGCGAACTCAAGACCAAGCCGACACAGCATTCGGTGAAGGAACTGAGATCAATCGGCATTCAGCCGGACATCCTGCTGTGCCGGTGCGACCGCGAAGTGCCGGAAAGCGAACGGCGCAAGATCGCTCTTTTCTGTAATGTACGGGAGTCCGCCGTTATACAGGCACTGGATGTGCCGAGCATTTACGATGCGCCGGTGTCCTACCACAACGAAGGACTTGACCGCGAAGTGCTCTCAGCGTTTGGCATTGCCGACGCACCGGAACCGAATTTGTCTACCTGGGATTACATTTCCGGCCGTGTGGGCAATCCGGAAGGCGAGGTGACCATTGCCGTCGTCGGCAAGTACACCGTTCTGAAAGATGCCTATAAGTCCCTGAGCGAGGCGCTGACCCATGGCGGCATTTCCAACAATGTAAGAGTTCGGCTGCAATGGATCGAATCCGAGATCTTCGAGGAAGAAGATCCATCGCCGCACCTTGAAGACGTCAACGGTATCCTCGTTCCAGGAGGTTTCGGTGAACGCGGCGCGGAAGGCAAGATTGCCGCAGCGACCTTCGCTCGAACACGTAACGTGCCGTATTTCGGTATCTGTTTCGGCATGCAGATGGCGGTGATTGAAGCGGCGCGGAATCTGGCGGGCATCGAGAAAGCCGGGTCGACCGAGTTTGGCGCGACGCCGGAACCTATTGTCGGCCTCATGACCGAATGGCTCAAAGGCAATGACCTTGAAAAACGCAAGACAAACGGCGATCTCGGCGGCACCATGAGACTTGGCGCCTATCCCGCCATTCTTGCCGGCGGCAGCAAGGTAGCCGAGATCTACGGCGACAGCGAAATTTCAGAGCGTCACCGTCATCGCTATGAAGTGAATATGCAATACCGTACGCGGCTTGAAGATGCCGGTCTTGTGTTCTCCGGCACCTCTCCCGATGGACTGTTGCCGGAAATCGTGGAAATTCCCGACCACCCCTGGTTCATCGGCGTGCAGTATCATCCGGAACTGAAGTCGCGCCCGTTTGAGCCGCATCCGCTGTTTGCGTCGTTTATCTCTGCAGCCGTTGAACAAAGCCGCCTCGTATAACCGCGCAATGGGTTGATTTCCGCCTGCATTGCACGCCATATCGCGTTGATGGCCTGCATGAATTTCTGCGCAGGCTCATGAGGTCTGAGGGATGACGCTGCCGAACCCCAATCGCTGGATCGCATTTCCTGGTGCCGCGCTTGCATGTGTGGCGCTGGCGCTGTGCGTTGTGCTGACGACCATTGCAGTGGCGCAGGTTGGCACATCGCGTCAGCTTGATGCCTGGAAGGCCGAAGTCGCCGAGATCGAAGAGACGCTTGTCCGCACCGATCTGCCGGATGAGAAGATCCGCGATATCAGGTTGCGGCTCCAGGACATCAAGAGCGAAACGCTTGCCCTGATCGATACGGCACGTCCCAACGTTCATGACCTCAGGAAACGCCTCGAACAACTTGGTCCGCCGCCGGAGGAGGGCGAGGAACCGCAGGCGGTCATCGACGAGCGTGCCGAGCTCACCGAGCGGCTGAACAAGCTTGAAGGGGCAATCAAACAGCTCGAGGTTGTTGCCCTTGCGGCCGGTCAGCTCTCCAACAGAGCCGCCGATATCGAACGCTCACGGTTCGTTCGCCGCGTGTTTTCGCCAAACCATTCCGTCGCCAACCCGGCGTTGTGGATCGACGGCTCCGCCAATGTCAGTGCGCTTTGGCAGAGACTGACTTTTCTCATCAAAAGCTGGTTCGCCTCCGTGGTGGCGGAACTTTCCGGTCTGGGCTGGATCGTGCTGTCGGCGGCAGTCGGCGTCGGTGTTGTGGTGGTTGGCCCGTGGCGCGGATGGGTCATGCGGCTTCTCGGCCCCGATGTTCGAAAGGAACACCCCAGCGATCTCGAAAAGATCTGGCGCGCCTGTTGTCTGGTGTTCCTGAACTGCACCTCTCTGCTTCTCGCCCTCATGGTGTTCTACAACGTGGCGAACGAACTCGATGTGGTGCTGGTTTCCAGAATGGGCGAGATACTGCGCGTCCTGTTTAACGCGGCGATGCTGTTCGTGCTGACCGCATCGGTCGCCTATGCCGTCACATCGCCGGGCTTGCGGCAATGGCGCCTGCCACCCGTGAGCGACGCCGCGGCCATCTTTTTCTGGCATGTGGCACTGATAACCTCGGTTCTCTATGCCCTGCATTCGTTGTGGTCGGACCTCGGCGCCATTCTCTATCTCCCCGTCGAACTGACGGTCGCGCAACGCGCGATGATCGCCATCGCCGTAAGCCTGCTTTTGGTGGTGTCGCTGCGACGCAGCTCACAGGAAGGCATCTACGACGAGAGCGTGCGTTCCGCATCAGGGCGGGCACAGTTCCTGTGGTTCAACCGCATTCGCGGTGTCATGTGGCTGATCTTGGTGTTCATCGTTCTGGCGCTGCTCGCGGGGTATATCGCCCTGGGGGCGTTTGTCGCTGAACAGGTGATCATTACCGGCACCTTGGTGATGGCGATTTACCTGCTGCATCACCTCGCCGATGAAGTCATGACGACGGGCCTGCAGCGCGGCTGGGTTCTCGGCGATTTCCTGCGGTCGACGGTTTCGCTCAGCGACCGCGGCGTCGACCGCGTCAGCCTCATCGTCGGCACCTGCATCGATATCATCCTGCTGTTCGTCGGGCTGCCGTTTATCGTCGCGCAGTGGGCGGTGACGTGGATCGATCTCAAAAGCTGGCTGACGACAGCGTTTTTCGGATTCCGGGTCGGCGATGTCTCCATATCGCTGTCAACGGTTCTGATTGCGCTGTCGGTACTTGTGGTCGGCACGATAATTACGCGGCTTGCCGTGCACTGGCTCGACACCCGTCTCCTGAGCCGCACCAGCCTCGACCGGGGTGTGCGCGATTCCGTCACAACGGTGACCGGCTATGCCGGCTTCGTCATTGCCGCCCTGCTGGCGGCGACCTGGGCCGGTTTCGACTTCACCAATGTAGCGATCGTTGCCGGTGCGCTTTCGGTGGGTATCGGGTTCGGCCTGCAAAGTGTCGTCAATAATTTCGTCTCCGGTCTGATCCTCCTGGCAGAACGGCCAATCCGGGTTGGTGACTGGATCGCGGTTGGCGGCGAAGAGGGCTATGTGAAACGCATCAATGTGCGTTCAACCGTAATCCAGACATTCGAGCGGTCAAGCGTCATCGTGCCGAATTCGGACCTGATTGCCGGCGCGGTGAAAAACTGGACCGTGGACAAGATGGGGCGCGTTTGTCTCGCAATCGGTGTGTCCTATGACAGCGACCCCGAGCAGGTGCGCGATCTGCTGCTTGCCTGCGCGCTCGAACATCACGAGGTGCGCCGCCACCCCGAGCCCTATGTGGTGTTCACCGATTTCGGCTCGAGTTCGCTCGATTTCGAGCTGCGCTGCTATATCGTCGATGTAGAGAATATCCTCACCGTAACGAGTGACCTGCGCTTCGCCATCTTTGCCGTGTTCAAGGAAAACAGCATCGAAATCCCGTTCCCTCAGCGCGATGTCAACCTCCGCGACATCGACCGCCTGGCGCCAGCGAAACCCGCGCCGGTACGGCGTGTGACGCGGCGGAAGGCGAAGTAGGCTATCAGGCCGTTTCGCGTGCGGATTGGCGCGCCACAGCCAATACGGTGAGCGACATCCCCACCGGGAGTGATCCACTCAGACGTAATTCTCGATTTTCGGAAATATCTTGTAGGCAATCGCCCAACAGGCACCGCACACCAGAAGGCCTGATAAAATAGGGATGAAATGTGTGAAAAAAACCAGAATTGCCGGGAACCGTCCTTCCGGCAACTGTGCGGTAAAACCATGAGCTACGAGCACGAGTGCTGCGACTACACCTAGAACAGGTCCTCCAAGGACCAGAGAGAGGAAAGTGAAGCTCAACAGTTTTCGGGTGAGGTAAGTGCTCACACTCATCGGTTACCCGCCCCTATGCCCGCCCGCGGCACGAACAAGAAACCTAGATGACGAGCCGCCGTTGACACAGGCGAGACGTTGTCGCACCCAAACGTGGTTGTTAAACAGTCCACTCCCTTCCCTTGTAACTGAGTCTCCGCTTCCAAGTTACGTTTGGCAAACGGTGATCAGCCGATTGTCTTGATGTCACTACGTGCACAATATGCCGCTTGTTCACGTTGTACACTGCGACAATATTCACCGTACTTGTAATTTTGGCCGCTCTTCAGCGCAGTGTAGGCTTGGGTGGCCAAGGAAACTGATCATGCTGCGCAGACTTTTCGCTTATGTTTTTGCCATGTTCACTGGGATCGGTGAGGCCGGTCCGTTCACAGTAAAATCGAATGAGCAACGAAGCGGCATTGGGAAAGTGTATGCCGTTGCCGCAAGTGCCGCGCTTGCGGCGGTTCTTTCAGCTTCGCCGGGCATCGCAAGCGAGCGCGATTGCCGAACTGGTAATGTGGATGCATGTACAACCATTATAGAGGAGTGGGGGCTGCGGGGCAGTCAACTCGCATTAGTCTATTCGAACCGTGCTACGGGTTTCTACCGCACGGGAAAACTGGAAGAAGCTCTGGCAGATATCGCCAGAGCCATAGAACTGGACCCGGAACAAGCCGGTCATTATATCACGGAAGCCAAGATCCACTTTCGAGCCAAAGAGTTCGGTGCGGCACTAGCGTCTCTGGATCATGCATTGCGCCTTGATCCGGACGCTAGGGATGCGCTTAGCCTGCAGGGCGCCGTTCTCATCCACATGGAGAATTTTCAGGGGGCCATTGACGCTCTCGACAAGACACTGGAGGCGCATCCAAATTCGCCGGCAAACTACAGTAACCGCTGTAGTGCATACCGGGAGCTGGGGCAGTACGATTTGGCGCTTGTGGACTGCAACAGATCCATCAAGGTTCAGATTGATTTTGCTTCTGCCTACTATCACCGCGGCATGATTTATCTGGATCTGGGGCTCACTCAATCCGCCATTGCCGAGTTCGACCATACGCTTGAGATCAGAGACGGCCGTCCGTGGCCCTACCTTGGACGCGGGATGGCCTATGCTCGGCTCGAGCGGCACGAACGCGCAATCGAGGACTACAGTAAAGCCATAGAGATCCGGCCCGAGATGCACCAAGCGCTGTTTCACAGAGGCGAGGCCTATCGGGAAATGGGCCGGACGGCGGCGGCGATAGAGGACTTCGAGGCGGTGATCGCGCTCGATCCTGAAAACCAGACCTATCGTGACGCTCTTGCGCGGTTGGAGCGGTAACTCCGGGCACACAAACGCAAGGAACAGGCGAAAATGGCATCAGTGGAGCAAAGCCCTAACGGTACGTTTTCGCGTGCTCTGTGTGTCTGGGCTGCTCTGATTGCCGGTTTCATCATTTCGCCGGCATTTGCCGACGATGAAAGCGACTGCAATAGGGGTGAAAGTCCCGAAGTGATGGTCGAGGCCTGTACGCGGCTAATCGGCGGCGGTGCCGTTGAAGGCAACGGTCTTGCGGATACTTTCACCTCCCGAGCCCATGCGTACGCGCGTCTTGGAAGGTTGGAAGATTCCGAAAACGACGTTGCTCGGGCGATAGAACTCGATCCACATAATGCAGGACGTTACGTTACCCAGGCCCGTATCCGTAATTACTTCAAACGGTACGATGCAGCTCTGGACTCCGTCGAGCGCGCGCTGGCAATAGATCCGAAACACCGAACCGCCCTGAACACTCGTGGCGTCGCCTATCTTCGCCTAAAAGACTACCGAGCTGCGGTGGAAGCATTCACCAAATCCCTGGAGGTCGATCCGCGTTGGACGCTGGCATACAACAACCGTTGCCGGGCGCATCTCGAACTGGCGCACTACGACCTGGCTCTGCAGGATTGCAACAAATCTATCAGGATACGGCGCCAGTCTCACTCCGC
This sequence comes from Hyphomicrobiales bacterium, assembly GCA_021775755.1. Lineage (GTDB taxonomy): Bacteria > Pseudomonadota > Alphaproteobacteria > Rhizobiales > JAJFHB01 > JAJFHE01. Next base: position 208,149 of record JAJFHE010000050.1, read on the forward strand.
GGCGACGGCCATCTACTACCGAGGCAGGATCTATTTCGAACTCGGTTTGGTTGGGTCAGCAATTATCGAATTCGACCAAGCACTAGAAATCGCAAGTGATCGTCCCCATCCGTATCAGGGGCGGGGGATGGCGTATGCGCGGCTCGGGCAGTATGAGCAGGCGATCGCCGAGTTCGGCAAGGCGATTGAGTTGTATCCTGAAATGCACAGTGCGTTTTTTCACAGAGGCCAATCCTACTGGGTCCTCGGCGAACTCGAACTGGCGAGACAGGATTTTGAGGCTGCGATTGCGCTCGATCCTGAAAACGATCTCTATAAAGGTGCCCTTGGGGGGCTGGATCGCTAGTCCCGACATTGCTGCGTGACCCTCGATCTGATCCGGTGTCCGGTGCGTGATGACTGGCGTCGCGTAGTCTCCGGGGTATCGAACTGGCAACGCGGCGTTGACAGGACCCGGCCCGAACCTCCATAGCCAATGCCGGAACAGTCGCCGTGGCAATCGCGCCGCAGCATGAGTGGAGGAACAAGCATTTGACCGGAGGTATCGACCATCTCGTATTGTGCGTGCCCGATCTTGAAGAGGGCAGGCGGTTCTACGAGCGCATCGGGTTCAATATGACGCCGCTGGCGTATCATCCCTTCGGGACAGCCAATACACTGGCTCAGGTGCAGGGGAGTTTCCTGGAGGTGCTCTCTGTGGCCGATGAAAGTCTCATTCCGCCGCATGGCGATTTCGATTTCAGCTTTGCCGCCTTTAACCGCGACTTTCTCTCCTTTGCGCCGGGATTTTCCATGCTGGTGTTTGAGTCGAAGGACGCGCGCGCGGACGAGGATCGGTTCCGCCAAGCCGGGCTCGACACTTACCGGCCCTTCGATTTCTCCCGCAAGGCGACGCTGCCCGATGGCGAAGAGGTGACGGTCGGTTTCTCGCTTGCCTTCGTGACGCACCGCGAAATGTCGCGCGCCGTGTTCTTTACCTGCGAACAGCATGCGCCGGAGCATTTCTGGAAGGCGGAGTATCAGGTTCACCCGAACACCGCGCAGACGATTGAAGAGGTCGTCATGGTGATGGCGGCGCCGACTGAGTCGATAGAGTTTTTTGTAAGTCTGTGCGGTGCGGATGCACTTGACGAAGAAAGCGGTGCGCTGATCGTCAACACGCCGCGCGGGCGCATTGTCGTGTGTACTCCGAAGGCGTTTGAAGACACTTACTCGTGCGCTTGTCCCTCGTTCCCAGAAGAAGGGCCGCGCCTTGTCGCTTTTGTGGTCGGGGTTTCGGACATAGAAACCGCGCAGCGCAAAATCCTGACATCGGGGGTGCCGAGCATTGCAAGGGGTGGCAAAGTTATCATTTCGGGGCAGGATGCGTTTGGCACGGTTATCGTCTTCCGACAGCACTCTGCATAACCCCAATTCTTTCTCACTTAAATTCCCGCGAAAGCCATCAGCCATGAGTGAACCCCAGCAGACCGGACTGGAATATCTGCGCAGTTTTGTCGACAGCAATGCCGCGCCCTTCGGCAAGCTTCTCGGCTTTCATCTGGCGGAAGTCGAGTTTGGCCGTGTCGTCTTTGAAGGCAAGCCGGACGAGACCCATTACAATCCGCACGGCATCGTACATGGAGGTTACGCGGCATCGATGCTCGACAGTGCGCTTGGATGCTGCGTGCAGACGACGCTGCCGGCGGGGCAGACCTATACGACGATAGAACTGAAGATCAATTATGTGCGGGCCATGACCGCCGAAACCGGTCTGGTACGGGCGACGGCGACGTCGATCCACACCGGTCGGCGCATGGCAACGTCCGAAGGCCGGCTTGTCGACCCAAACGGCAAGCTCATTGCACACGGCTCGACAACCTGCATGATCCTCAGTTGAGGGAGAGCCGCCATGAATAAAGAACTGTTTTTGCCGGTACGCGGGTTTCTCGATCTGCCGAACAGTCTCGATCTGAGTGCGGCGGGCGCTGCCGTCGTCGGCATACCGTTCGACATGGGAGTGTCGAATGTGCGGGTCGGATCGCGCCACGGTCCATCCTCGATCCGCGAGCATTGCGGGATCCTCGACCGCTACGATCCGCATGAGCCGGAGCGCGATCCTTATGCGCAGCTCGGCGTCGTGGACTGCGGCGACATCGACGTGCAGCCGGGCAAGTTCGATGTGTCCTGCGACATCATTGAAGAAGCCGTAGGCGGTATGCTCGAAGCGGATACGGTGCCGGTCGCGTGGGGCGGAGACGGATCGATCTCGTTGCCAATATCCCGCGCGCTGGCAAAGCACCACGACGGCCTCGTGCTTTTGCATTTCGACGCCCATACCGACACCTATCCGGCGCCTGAACAGGGACTGCACACGACCGGCACCACTTTCACCTATGCGGCCGAAGAACAGCGCTACGATGTTGAGCGCAGCTTTCACATCGGGCCGCGCGGGCCGAACTCCTATGCCGGCATCTTCGAACATACACGCGCTCAGGGTTACCGGTTGATACCGGACCGCGACATGCGTGCCCGCGGTCTTGACGACGTGCTGGCGGAGGTGCGGGACGTCGTGGGCTCAAGCCCGGTTTATCTGTGCTGGGATATGGATTTCTTCGATCCCTCCTGCGCACCGGGCGTCTGCAACCCGGTCTGGGGCGGTATTTCGGCACGAGAGGGTTTCGATATCATTGCCGGGCTTGGCGGATTGAACATTGTCTGCGTCGACATCAACACGGTTTCACCGCCCCATGACGCGGCCGGCATGACGGCGCTGCTCGCCGGTGCCATGACGGTGGAGTGCTTCTACCGGATTGCGCGAAATAAAGCGCCTAACGCGGGCTGATCAGCGTTCCCGTCTCGGTATCCCAGCGCCACAGATTGTCGTTCGTGACATGCGTACCGCCGAGCCAGAGATCTATTTCGTTCAGTGTGGCATGGTCGGCGCGGCCTGACAGCACGTTGTTGCCGGCTTCCGTCAGTTCGAGCGGGGCCACGAGATAGGATTTCATGGCCGTCTCATAAAAGCGGCCGGGGAGGCCCCTGAGAAGCGGTTGCCCGGCAAAGGCTAGGCCGTCGAGGAGATGCCAGAGCACGCTGTCGCCCATGAACCGGGCGTCTTCCTGCGCGCTTACGGCACGGAACAGATCCACCGGCGTTGCGACACCGCGTTCCTTGAGCGCCGCCAGGACGGCGTGTTCCGTGCGAGAGAGACCGGTTGTTGCATCGGGCAGTTCTTCGAGCATCCGGTTCAGGGCATGGCTAAGATGGGGCAGGGCCAAAATGCCAGATGATGCGAGCGCCGCCAGGGCTTCGGGCGTTTCCGACCGGAATGCCGCCCAGGCCTGCGATGCGGTTTCTAGCGTTTCACCCGTTAACGGCTGCGCCCTTTCGCGAAGGGACAAAATTGTCTTCGGCGTGAAGTCACTCAGATAGGTATCTCCCTGCACCAGCGACAGCCGGATAACCAGGTCGCCCCGAGCGCTGAAATAATCAAGCGCCTGAATCAGTTGCAGTTGATCGTAGAGATCGTGCTCGAACCATAATTCTATCTGCTCGAACGCATCGGCGCGTGCCAGAAGCCCGTCGCGCTCTGCAAAGGAGGCTTCCGCTTCTTCCGGGTCCGCGAAACCGTTTTCGGCGAGCCAGTGGGCGCGCGCCATGGAAAGCGTTTCATGCGATGACGTCAGCGGTACGGGTCCGATGTGCAGAACATCGCGCCACGCAAGATGGGCGGCAGGAGAACCGGCTGCATCCAGAAGCTCTACGGTGCTGTCACCGTTGGTGATGATGAGTGTCTGGTGGTCGGGGGACACCGGATCAGCCGCGGCCGCGGTAGGACGGCACGCCCGTGTCGGGCAGCCAGAGACTGGAGGGCGGCGCGCCGGTCTGCCAGAAAACATCGATCGGCATACCGCCGCGCGGATACCAGTAACCCGCGATACGCAGCCACACAGGTTCAAGCTCCGTGGTGAGCCGCTTGCCGATATCGATAGTGCAGCCTTCGTGAAAGGCGCCGTGATTGCGAAAGGATGTGAAATAGAGCTTCAGCGACTTTGATTCCACAAGCCATGCTCCCGGCACATAGTCGATCACAAGATGCGCAAAGTCGGGTTGACCGGTGACCGGGCAAAGCGATGTGAACTCCGGGCATGTGAAGCGCGCGACATAGTGCGTATCGGGATGCGGATTGGGCACACGCTCCAGTGCCGCTTCGTCCGGCGATGCGGGGATGGACGCATCCTGACCCAGTTGTGTCAGATGATTGGTGTCGCTGCTCATCGTCTGCATCTAGACGCTTGCGCCTAAAAACTCAAGCAATCCACACGCATGCGAGCGGCGCATTGCCGCGATGTTCAAGCCACAACTGCTTTGCGCTTTTGATTTTTCAGCGGTGAGGCTATTAGTTGCAACCAGTTCCGAACAAGGCATGGGGCGCGAAATGACCGCGATTATCGACATTACCGGACGCGAAATCCTCGACAGCCGTGGAAATCCGACCGTTGAGGTGGATGTGCTTCTCGAAGACGGTGCATTCGGGCGCGCGGGTGTGCCATCGGGCGCCTCGACCGGAGCGCATGAGGCGGTCGAGCTGCGTGACGGCGACATGAAGCGCTATCTGGGCAAAGGCGTCAGCAAGGCGGTGCAAGCCGTCAATAACGACATTCTCGACGCGCTGGTCGGCCTTGACGCGGAAGAACAGGTCCGCATCGACCGTATCATGTGCGAACTCGACGGTACGCCGAACAAGGCAGAGCTTGGCGCCAATGCCATCCTTGGAGTGTCACTCGCCGTTGCCAAGGCAGCCGCCCAGTCGGCCGGCCTGTCGCTCTACCGCTATGTTGGCGGCACCTCGGCGCGGACGTTGCCCGTGCCGATGATGAATATCGTCAATGGCGGTGCCCATGCGGATAATCCCATCGATATTCAGGAATTCATGATCATGCCGGTTACCGCTGGATCAATTTCGGAAGCGGTGCGCACCGGGGCTGAAATCTTTCATACTCTGAAAAAGGCGCTGTCGGACGCCGGCCACAACACGAATGTGGGCGATGAAGGCGGTTTTGCCCCGAACCTGAAGTCCACCGACGAGGCGCTCGGCTTTATCATGTCGGCGGTTGAGAAGGCCGGGTACAAGCCGGGTTCGGAGGTCTATATCGCGCTCGACTGCGCATCGAGCGAATATTACTCGAACGGCAAGTACGAACTTGCCGGCGAAGGCCGCTCGCTGGGCGGCGGGGAAATGGCCGGCTATCTGAAGGACCTCGTCACCCGTTACCCGATCATCTCCATCGAAGACGGCATGGATGAAGACGACTGGGAGGGCTGGAAGGCTTTGACCGATGCGGTCGGCGACAAGGTGCAGCTCGTCGGCGACGATCTGTTCGTCACCAACACGCAGCGGCTGTCGCGCGGTATTTCGGAGGGCATCGCCAATTCCATCCTCGTCAAGGTTAACCAGATCGGCACACTGTCGGAGACGCTCGATGCGGTGGAAATGGCGCACAAGGCGTCCTACACGGCGGTGATGTCGCACCGGTCAGGCGAAACCGAAGATGCCACTATCGCCGATCTCGCCGTCGCCACCAATTGCGGGCAGATCAAGACCGGCTCGCTGGCACGCTCCGACCGGCTGGCCAAATACAACCAGCTGATCCGTATCGAAGGCGAGCTGGGCACGCAGGCGGTGTATGCCGGGACGTCTGTTCTCAAAGCCTGACCGGCAAACGGCGCGACTAATCAAATCTTTACCCGCGCGCGGCTTAATGGGCGGGTCGACAACAGGTTGCGATCTCTTCGCCAATGTACTTCCTGCGCCGAATTCCAAGGCCGCTCTCTCTTACGGTCGCCATGCTCGTTGCGCTTGGCTATTTTCTGTTCCATGCAGAGCACGGGTCGTACGGTCACCGCGCGTCCATTTATGTACGTGCGGAGGTGAATTCTCTTGAGGCGGAACTTGCCGGACTGAAGAACGAACGCGACCGTCTGGAGCATGCGGTTTCGCTCATGCGGCCGGAGAGCCTTGATCCGGATTTGCTTGAAGAACTGGTGCGCGCAGACCTCGGTTATGTTTCAGAAACCGAGCTTGTGCTGTTCAACGATATTCCGCCTTCAGTTCAATAAGTGTGACATAACTGCATTCAAGTTAATCACTGTAATTCCTCATTAATTCAATTGGTTATCTCGTGTTTTTGCGAAAGATCCGCGCTGGTGTTGCACCGGCCAATCCTTTATGGTGGAACCAGTTCAGGAGCCACTTGGGGAAAAATTGCATGGCGGCCGACAAAAAGCCTGCGGCAACAAAAGCCGCGGAGAGGTCCAGGAAGTCGAAGCGGGCGGCGCCCGAAAAATCCATAGAATTCACGCCGGAACAGGAACTGGCCGCCTACAAGGAAATGCTGTTGATCCGCCGTTTTGAGGAAAAAGCGGGTCAGATGTACGGCATGGGTATGATCGGCGGGTTCTGCCACCTTTATATCGGACAGGAAGCGGTCGTCATCGGCCTGCAGATGGCAATCGGCGAGGGTGATCAACTGATCACTTCGTACCGTGACCACGGCCACATGCTGGCGGCGGGCATGGAACCGCGCGGCGTCATGGCGGAGCTGACCGGGCGGCGAAACGGCTATTCGCGCGGCAAGGGCGGCTCGATGCACATGTTCAGCCGGGAAAAGAACTTCTATGGCGGCCACGGGATCGTGGCTGCACAGGTTCCGCTGGGAACGGGGCTTGCCTTTTCCAACAAATACAATGGTACGGACAGGGTCTCCCTTACGTTTTTCGGCGAGGGCGCGACAAACCAGGGTCAGGTCTATGAGAGCTTCAACATCGCCTCTTTGTGGAAGCTGCCCGTGGTCTATGTGATCGAGAACAACCGTTACGCCATGGGCACGGCGGTAACGCGCGCGGCGGCAAAATCGGAAGAACTTTACAACAGAGGGTCGGTTTACGGCATTCCCGGCGAACAGGTCGACGGCATGGATGTGCGCGCGGTCAAGGCCGCCGGCGACAAGGCGGTTGCCCACTGCCGTGCCGGTAACGGCCCGATGATCCTTGAAATGATGACCTACCGCTATCGCGGCCATTCCATGTCGGATCCGGCGAAATACCGTACCAAGGAAGAGGTTCAGAAAATGCGGCAGGAGCATGATCCGATCGAACAGGTGCGGGCGCGCCTCATCGGATCGAATGCGGCTTCGGAAGACGAGCTCAAGGGCATCGACAAGGACATCCGCGCCGTTGTCGCCGAAGCGGCGGAGTATGCGCAAAACGATCCGGAGCCGGATGCGTCGGAACTTTGGACCGACATTCTGGTGGATGCGTAGGGGGGACGGACATGCCTATTGAAATTCTCATGCCCGCCCTGTCGCCGACGATGGAAGAGGGCACCTTGGCAAAGTGGCTCGTCAAGGAGGGCGACGAAGTCACCTCCGGCGATGTGATTGCTGAAATCGAAACCGACAAGGCGACGATGGAAGTCGAAGCGGTCGAAGAAGGCCGCATCGGCAAGATCCTCATCGGCGAAGGCACCGAGGGTGTCAAAGTCAACGTACCGATCGCCGTGCTGCTTGAAGATGGCGAGGATGCGGCGGCAATTACAACAAGCGCTGCTCCCGCGCCCGGTCAGGAGTCGAGCGGCGGCGGTGCACCCGAAGCCGCGCCGGTTGAGCCCGCGCCGGCTGCCGCGCCTGCGCCAACCGCTACGCCAGCGCCGCAACCTGTGGCATCGGTCCCGGCAGCCGATACGGAAATCCCCGCCGGCACCGAAATCGTGTCGATGACCGTGCGTGAGGCGTTGCGCGATGCAATGGCTGAAGAAATGCGCAGTGACGATGCGGTCTTCGTCATGGGCGAGGAGGTGGCTGAGTATCAGGGCGCCTACAAGGTTACGCAGGGGTTGTTGGACGAGTTCGGCGGCCGGCGCGTTATCGATACACCGATTACCGAGCACGGATTTACCGGTGTCGGGGTCGGCGCCGCTTTCGGCAAGCTGAAGCCCATTGTCGAGTTTATGACGTTCAATTTCGCCATGCAGGCGATCGATCACATCATAAACTCTGCTGCAAAGACACTCTATATGTCCGGCGGCCAGATGGGCTGTTCGATCGTATTCCGAGGACCGAATGGTGCGGCCTCGCGCGTCGGCGCGCAGCACAGTCAGGACTACTCCGCGTGGTATTCAGCCGTTCCGGGGCTCAAGGTGATCGCGCCTCATACGGCAGCGGATGCCAAGGGCCTCCTGAAGTCGGCAATTCGCGATCCGAATCCGGTCATTTTTCTGGAAAACGAAATTCTCTATGGGCAGACGTTCGATGTGCCCGTGCTCGATGACTGGACCGTGCCTATCGGCAAGGCAAAGATTGTGCGTGAGGGTTCGGATGTGACGCTGGTGTCGTTCTCACACGGCATGAGCTACGCCCTCGACGCCGCCGATCAACTCGCCCAGGAGGGTATCTCGGCGGAAGTCATCGATCTCAGAACGCTTCGGCCGATGGACACAGATACCATCCTCGCGTCGGTGCGCAAAACCAACCGGATCGTCACCGTCGAAGAGGGTTGGCCGACTTGCGGCATCGGTTCGGAGATTGCCGCCGTTGTGGTGGCGCAGGCTTTCGATCATCTCGATGCGCCACCGACCCGGGTTTCCGGCAAAGACGTGCCGATGCCCTATGCGGCGAACCTTGAAAAACTGGCATTGCCGTCCGTGCAGGATGTTGTCGATGCCGCCAAATCTGTCTGCTACGCGGGCTGAACCCCGCGCGCCCTCCGGAGAGCCTTATGCCGACACCCATCCTTATGCCCGCGCTGTCGCCCACCATGGAAGCGGGCACTCTCGCAAAATGGCACGTCAAGGAAGGCGACAACGTCACATCCGGCGACGTTATCGCGGAGATTGAAACCGACAAGGCCACCATGGAGGTGGAAGCGGTCGATGAAGGTACGATCGGCAAAATCGTCGTTGGAGAAGGGGCCGAAGACGTTAAGGTGAACGCGCTAATCGCGGTTTTGCTGGAGGAGGGCGAAGACGCTTCTTTGATCGACGCCACGGCCCTGGGCGGTGCGCCTGCGCCCGCCGCGACTGCCGCCCCAACGTCGCCGTCTTCCGTGGCGGAGCCTGCGGCTCAGGCAGCGCCCGCTGCACCCGCGCCACAAACAGCGCCTGCTGCCGCACAAGTGCCGCCAGCAAGTGGCGAGCGTGTCTTTGCAAGTCCGCTGGCGCGACGGTTGGCACAACAAAACAGTATCGACCTGGGGCTGCTGGCCGGGACCGGGCCGCACGGCCGTGTCGTGAAACGAGACATTGAACAGGCACTGACGGATGGCGTTCCGCAAAAGACGGTGACGCCTCAACAACAGGCCGGGGCAGGCGCTCCCGCGCTTGCGGCGGGTCCGGGCACGTCCGAAGTTCTGGCGCTCTATGAAGAGGGTACTTACGATGTCGTCCCACATGACGGGATGCGCAAAATCGTTGCCGCGCGGCTGCAGGAATCCAAGCAGACTATTCCACATTTCTATCTCGCGCTCGATTGCGAACTCGACACATTGCTGGCTATGCGCAAGAGCTTCAACGAACGCGCGCCGAAGGATGGCGACGGCAAGCCGGAATTCAAGCTCTCCGTCAACGACTTCGTCATCAAGGCGCTTGCCGTCGCATTGCAGCGTGTTCCGGATGCCAATGTGACCTGGACCGATCAGGGCATGCTCAAGCACACCCGCAGCGATGTCGGCGTTGCGGTGGCGGTGGAAGGCGGTCTCTTTACGCCGGTAATCCGGCAGGCGGAGGCAAAGGGACTTGCCGCGATTTCGAACGAGATGAAAGACCTTGCGGGCCGCGCGCGTAAACGGCGTCTGGCGCCGCATGAGTATCAGGGTGGAACGTCTGCGGTTTCAAACCTCGGCATGTTCGGCATCACTGAATTTTCCGCCGTCATTAATCCGCCGCACGCGACGATCCTTGCCGTCGGTGCGGGGCAGCGCCGGGCTGTCGTCAAGGGCGACGAGATCGTGGCCCGAACCGTCATGACTGTGACGCTCTCGTGCGATCACAGAGCGGTTGACGGTGCCCTCGGTGCGGAGCTTCTGGGAGCATTCAAGGATTGCATAGAAGAACCCGGCATGATGCTGGTGTAGGCGGTCGGCATCAGGGGGCACTAGAGGGAATTCGCGCAAGAGTTTGGTCGGGTTGCGTCATGAAAACGGTACTTGCTTTTGGAGACTCTCTCACCTGGGGCGCGGTTCCCGGCACACAGGAGCGTCATGAGTTCGATGTTCGCTGGCCGAATGTCCTTGAAGAAGCGCTCAAGGGAAAAATCCGCGTCGTTGAAAATGGCGTAAACGGACGAACCACGACGCGCGACGATCCGTTTGCGTCGTACCGCAATGGCGCAGAGGCGCTGCCCTATCTTCTCGAAGCGCATTCGCCCCTCGATCTTGTGATCATCATGCTCGGAACCAACGATCTCAATTACTGCTATGGCGGTCGGGCCTTTGAGGCAATGATCGGAATGGACCGTCTGGTGGAGATTGTTCAACACCATACCTATCCGCGCGCCACCGCTGCCCCGAAGGTGCTGCTGGTGGCGCCACCGCATTTGCGCGCGCCGCGCAGCGACCCCGACTATGTGGAGTATTTCGGCGGCGCCATCGATGAGTCGAAGCTTCTCGCCGGGCTCTATGAACGGGTGGCGCAGGAGCGCGGTTGTGCCGTCATGAACGCCGCCAAAATTTCCAAGGTCAGCCCGATCGACGGCTGCCATCTGAACGAAAAGAACACGCGCGCGATCGGCACCAGCCTCGGACCGATCGTACAGGATCTGCTTGATTTGTGAGGCTGTGGCCGGAAGGAAATGAACCCATGAGCGATACGACATTCGATGTCATCATTGTCGGTGCGGGGCCGGGAGGCTACGTGGCGGCAATCCGTGGCGCTCAGCTTGGTCTCAAGATCGCGATCGTTGAGGAAAAGCATCTCGGCGGTATCTGCCTCAACTGGGGCTGCATCCCCACTAAGGCGCTGCTGCGCACGTCGGAAATCTATCACTACATGCACAACGCAAAGGATTACGGCCTATCCGTCGAGAACCCATCATTTTCAATTGCAGATGTGGTGAAACGCTCACGCACCGTCTCGCGGCGCCTCAATCAGGGTGTTGGGCACCTTCTGAAGAAGAACAAGGTCACGGTTATTGACGGGCGCGGACGTCTTAACGGCCCCGGCAAGGTGATCGTTACCAAGGATGGGGCGGATGTTGGAACACTTCAGGCCAAGCACGTCATCATGGCGACCGGCGCTCGGCCAAGGGCGCTGCCGGGCCTGGAGGCGGACGGCAAGCTCGTGTGGAGCTATTTCGAAGCACTGGTACCAGATGAAATGCCAAAATCCATGCTGGTGATCGGATCGGGGGCCATCGGCATCGAGTTTGCCTCGTTCTATCTCACGATGGGCGCCGATGTGACGGTCGTCGAAATCATGGACACCATCATGCCGGTGGAAGATCCCGAGATATCCGCTCTCGCGCGCAAGCGCATGGAAAAGCAGGGCATGAAAATTCTGACCGGCGCGAAAGTGAACGGACTGAAGAAGGCTGCAAACACCGTCACGGCGACCATTGAAGGCAAGGATGGAAAAGTCGAGGAACTGACCGTCGACCGGGTTATTTCAGCCGTTGGTGTGCAGGGCAACATCGAGGACATCGGTCTGGAGACGACCAAGGTCAAGACAGACCGGGGCATAATTGTCGCCGACGGCTACGGGCGCACCGATGAGCCGGGCGTCTATGCCATCGGTGACGTTGCCGGCCCGCCGATGCTGGCCCACAAGGCGGAGCATGAGGGTGTCATCTGCGTTGAGAAGATTGCCGGGCTGGATGCGCATCCGATGGACAAAAGGAAGATTCCCGGCTGCACTTATTGCCACCCGCAGGTCGCAAGCGTCGGCCTGACGGAAGCCGCCGCGAAAGATGCCGGTCACGAGATTAAAGTCGGCAGGTTTCCGTTTGCCGGCAACGGCAAAGCCATCGCGCTCGGCGAACCCGATGGCCTCGTGAAGACGATATTCGACACCAAGACCGGGCAATTGCTCGGCGCCCACCTGGTGGGAGCGGAAGTAACAGAGCTCATTCAGGGATTTGTGGTCGCCATGAACCTTGAGACCACGGAAGAAGATCTGATGCACACGGTCTTCCCGCATCCGACGCTGTCGGAAATGATGCACGAGTCCGTGCTCGACGCCTATGGCCGTGTCATTCACATGTAGCGGCTACTCACGCCCGTCGATTTTAGGCACGCCGGACGTTGGGCGTGGTTGTGCGGGTTCAGGCGCCGGTTCAGCTTCGGGTGTTGATTCCGGTCTCGGCGCAGCATCGCCGGGACGGCGAAGATCGATTTTCAGCTTTCGGCTCAGTTCATCAAGGTCCGGGTATACGGTTTCGCGCACCAGATAACCGGTTGAGACGAGATCCTGGATGGACATTCTGTTGTAGATGAACATGAACACCAGGCCGGAAAAGCCGAACGACAGAATGGCTGCCAGAAACATGATGCCGAAATACTTCCAGTCGCCGCGGAACATCGCCGGAAACGGTCCGAAAAACAAAACCGTCCACGAAAAGCCCACCGGCGCCTCGCGGATCGCGTTGGTTTTCGGGTGCTCAAAGGTAATCGAGGTATAGGCCATGCCGGAGTTGTCTTTGGATAATGGTCGCCACGTGCCGGTTGAATGTGCAGAGGATGGGCGTGTATTTCAAGTGCATGTATCGACTTAACTCGCCTGATCCGGGGTCCACGTAGTGCTTGACGGGCCTCAAGCGCTCGGCCATGAGTTAAGGGTGAGGGTACAGCAACCGTGGATGCGGCCGGTTGGGGGAACCAAACCGTTCAGCCGGCGCAAAGCGGCAGGCGAAGGAGAACGACATGGGCATTATTTTGTGGCTGGTGGTAGGTGTAATTGCCGGGTTCATCGCGGAAAAAGTGATGGGAACCGATCATGGCTTGTTGATGAACCTGGTTGTCGGTATTGCCGGCGCGTTTATCGGCGGGTTCCTGGCGCAGGCGCTGGGTATTCATTTCGCCGGCTTCCTCGGCACCATTATTGTTGCGACCGTTGGCGCAATCATACTGTTGTATGCGCTGAAGCTGATCAAATCGAGGTAGGTACCGGCACGTAAATGGTAACGGTTCTCGACCAGACGAAAAGCGAACGGCCGCGGCATCCTGAAAAGGTGCGGCGGCCGGATACGCCGATCCTGCGCAAACCGGACTGGATCCGCGTTAAAGCGCCGGGCCATCCGGTTTACAACGAAACCCGCAAGATCGTCCGCGAGAACAATCTCGTCACCGTGTGTGAGGAGGCGGGCTGCCCCAATATCGGCGAATGCTGGGCGCAGCGCCACGCCACATTCATGATCATGGGCGACACCTGCACGCGGGCTTGCGCATTCTGCAATGTACGCACCGGGATGCCGGAGCCCCTCGATGCCGGCGAGCCGGAAAGTGTAGCCGAGGCAACCGCGCAACTGAAACTCAAGCATGTGGTGATCACATCGGTAGACCGTGACGATCTCCCGGACGGCGGCGCGCAACACTTTGCCGATGTCATCGCGGCGACGCGAGCGCACAATCCGCAGACGACGATAGAGATCCTGACGCCGGACTTCCTGCGCAAGGACGGCGCTCTGGAAGTCGTTGCGGCGGCTCGACCGGATGTCTTCAATCACAATCTGGAAACAGTTCCCTCGCTTTATCTGCGGGTGAGGCCGGGTGCCAGGTATTTTCACTCCCTGCGCCTGTTGCAGCAGGTGAAGGAGATTCATCCGCAACAATTCACCAAATCCGGCATCATGGTGGGCCTCGGCGAAACCCGCGATGAAGTGCTGCAGGTGATGGATGACATGCGCGCCGCGTCGATTGATTTTCTGACCATCGGCCAGTATCTGCAGCCCTCGCGCAAACATCACGCGATTGACCGTTTCGTGACGCCGGAAGAGTTCAAGTCTTACGAGACCATCGCCTATGCGAAAGGGTTTCTGCTTGTCTCCGCGAGCCCCCTGACGCGGTCATCGCACCATGCGGGCGATGATTTCGAACGTCTGCGGGCCGCACGGCGCGCGCAAGCCGGCGTTTAAGGGCGGACCCTATCCAAATGGTTTCGTTCAAGGCCGTTGAGCGCGTTCCCTATACCGCCGAACAGATGTTCGATCTGGTGGCGTCCGTGGAAACTTACGAGGAGTTTCTGCCGTTGTGCGAACGATCCGTTGTGATCGAGCGGCGTACGATCGACGATACGCACGAAGAACTCTTCACAATCCTCGAGCTCAGACACAAGAAGACGGGCGTGCGCGACACATTCGAAAGCACCGTTCATCTCGACCGCGACCTCATGCAGATCGAGACCATTGCCGATTCCGGCCCGGTAAAGCACCTGAAAAGCCGCTGGAGCTTTGAGGATGTCGCCGATGGAGGGTCGGAGGCGCGGTTTACCGTTGAGTATCAGATGCGCGGCACGATGCTGCAGATGCTGGTCGGCAAGCTCTATCAGATCCTGTTCGAGCGCATCGCGAGCGCCTTCAAGGAACGCGCACGGGTTGTCTACGGATAGATCTGACAACGTAAGGCAAACGTCAACGGTTCCGTTCGATTGTTTCAAAATTATATTAGGACGTGGACTCATAAACGCCCAGCCATAAGCGGATTGCCGCGAGCTTGATGAACGCGAGGAAGTTCTCCGCCAGCTTGTCGTAGCGAGTTGCGATCCGCCTGCAATGCTTGATCCGATTGAAGAACCGCTCCACGTGATTGCGGTCTCGGTATAGATGCGGGCTGAAGCAGATCGGGTTCTTGCGATTTCGTTTCGGCGGAATGTTTGCCCACGCTCCACGCTCTCGCGCAAGTTCTCTGATTGCATCCGAGTCGTAGGCCCTGTCGGCAAGCAGCATTCCATTGTATCGAAGTTCTGTCAGCAGATCGCCGGCGAGTAGACTGTCATGTTCGTGGCCGGCGCTGAGCGCCAGTCGGATTGGTAGACCCTTGGCATCGACAACCGCGTGAATCTTCGTTGTCAGTCCGCCTCGTGAACGGCCCGTGCAGTTGCTCTCGGATTTGGCAATGCAGCTTGCGTGTTGATGCACCCGGACAATGGACGTGTCGAGCATCTGCACATCGGCGTCACGACTATCCGTCATGGCAGCGAGGATGTTGTCCCAGATGCCTGCCTTGCGCCATCGATTAAAGCGATTGTAGCAGGTCGTGTACGGCCCATAGCAATCAGGCAGATCGCGCCATGGTGCCCCTGAGCGTAACACCCAAAAGATGCCATTCAGTACACGCCGGTCGTCAACACGCGGAACACCGCGTGACTTTGCAGGCAGAACAGGGCAGATAATCGACCATTCAAGGTCCGTAAATTCATAACGCATGATTCGAAGCTCCTGCGAGCTTGAATCACAATCGTACCTTCGCCGGCAACGAGCTTGCCCGAACGTCCGGTTTCGGATGCCTTTTCACCGTCAGTTTGACAGGCCGAACAAGGGCATTTTTGACCCTGAGCGGACATCCTGGAAAGGTTGAAGCGGCATCGGTCAGGAGGTTGGTCCTGTCCACAAAGTGATCGAATTGCCGGTTGGCGACCTGGTGACGCATAAGCCGGAGGGGTTTGGCGGCGGCTGGCCGCGGGAAGACTGGCGCCTTCTGTTCGGACTGCGGATGTCGTATCTATTGGCGCTCTGGGCAATCAAGACCACAGTCAACAGGACAACGAAGACATGAGCACTGCAGCGAAGAAAACGGCCTTGGTCGTCGGAGCGACGGGTGTTGTCGGCCGCAACCTCCTGCAGCATCTGCTCGCACTCGAAGATTGGCACGTGATCGCGGTATCTCGCCGCGCTCCCGATCTAGAGGGCGACTACCGCCACATTCCGGTGGATCTCATGGACGCGGCGGATTGTGCGGACAAGTTCGGACGGGATCTCGGCGTCACGCATGTGTTCTACGCAGCTTATGTGGAGATGCCGAGTTGGGCGGAAACGGTAGCACCGAACCTTGCCATGCTGACCAACTTGATGGATGCGGTGGAGGTGGCGGCGCCCGGTCTGCAGCACGTCAATCTCATGCATGGAACCAAATGGTACGGCAACCATCTGGGCTCCTTCAAGACACCGGCACAAGAAAATGATCCGCGCCACATGCCGCCGAATTTCTACTATGACCAGCAGGATTTCATTGCCGAGCGTCAGAAGGGCAAGAGCTGGACTTGGTCAACCGCCCGTCCGCACGGCGTTTGCGGTTTTGCGGTTGGCAATCCAATGAACCTGGTTATGGTGCTTTCGGTCTATGCAACCCTTTCGAAGGCACTCGGTCTGCCGCTTAGGCATCCGGGCTCTAGGGCGAACGCCCATGCGCTCTATCAGGTGTCGGACACTGCGCTACTCTCCAGAGCGGCCGTTTGGATGTCAACGAACACGGGCTGCGCCAACGAGCCATTCAATGTCACCAATGGAGATATCTTCCGTTGGGAGGATATGTGGCCCGCCTTCGCCGATTATTTCGACATGAATCTGGCGCCGCCGCAGAAAATCGATCTCAGCCACATGATGGCCGACAAGGCTGGATTGTGGCGCGAAATCGCGCAGCAACACGCACTGCAGGACATTGCCTATGAAAGGCTCGTTTCATGGGCTTACGGAGACTTCGTCTTCACGCCCGAATTCGACATTGTTTCGTCGATGACCAAGGCACGGCAACTCGGATTTCACGACGTGGTCGATTCACGGGAGATGTTTCTGCGGCTGTTTGATGAACTAAGGGCCAACAGGGTCATTCCATAGCTGACGAGTGGCTTGGCCGGGTAATCGAGAGAGTCTGTTCATGGCAGATTTTGTTGATAAAGTCATTTTCGCGGGTCGATCAAAAAATCTCAGCCTCACTGGTGAGCGTTTCGGAAATTCGGCTGGGGGGACAGCCGCAACCCCGGTTTCGCCTTGTATGACCTTGTGAGTATCGCGCGCAGGGAAATAGAAAGTCGTTTTGGGCGCAATCGATTTCTGCCAAGAAATTCGGGCATTGTATACTTGACATAGCAGAGCCATGAGACCATCTGATTCTAGTGAGCCTGACGAGAAACGAGATTTTGAATTGCCGCCGGATTCACTTGTGCGCGAGATTGCGTCGATGCTTTCGGCTTGGGAGTGGGAGGAAGACACCTCAACCGCTACCGATCTTGCTCGTCGGATTGTTGGGCTATGTCAACAAGGACGTCCTGAATACCGACGCCATATTTGAGGGCATATCCAGAAAGCTTCTGGGCCTTGACTGCTGCTTCCAAGATTGACTTTGTGGTGACGCTAACTCTTTTTTGTTTCAAGCCCGTTTTGTTGTGGAGTAGACGAATAAGCTGAGCATCGCCAGTTTCTTCAGAGTGCTCGATTACAGCCCCGTGGATCATATCGTGGCGAGCTTCAGATGCAGTTTCGATTTCATCGAGCCAGTCCGCAAGCTGGGCCTGGGTTTCTTCTGGCAGGGGCATACGCTTGAATGCTTTGCGGAGATACTTCAGCTTGCGGCTTAGTGCTCTAGGGGTTTCATTTTCATACTGCCGGTTGCCAAGCCCGTGGTGGATTACATGAATCATACTATCCAAGCCGAGTTCAAGGTGGGCCCATGATATGGTAAGCCTACCCAATGCGGCGAAAAACTCGTTAGCCTGAGGTGAATCGTAGTTAGACATGTCAGCCCCCGAAGATAAATTGACTAAAGAAGAAATCGCACAACGGCGCGATGCAGGTCTTAAGGCACTTCTGAAAATGCCCCCCAAGCCTCACTCTGAGATTGTAGGCAAGGGGAAGGCAAAGGGCAAAGCCGATACGAAGGGGGAGCCCAACGAATGATTCCGATGTGATCTCCTAATGGCAGACGATAAAGGCTTGCAAGAGCAAGCTCTGCTTGAACTGTTCAAGTCGGAGCTTGGACACCACGGGAGATTAAGTGATGCCTTAATATCGCTTGCCCAGAACACTCTCCGCGTGTCTTTCTTGTTAAATGGCGGCGCGCTGATCGCTGCCCTTTCCGTGTACAGCGCCAAGGGTGCATCATCAGCACTCCCAATGTGGTCGTTTGGCGTTGCAGCAATATGCTGGACAGTTGGTTTGGTTGCCAGCGCAATAGCCGTTGAACGGGCGAGGCGTTCCCAACGTGAGTTTCAGGTTCAAGCGAGCAACCAGTTTAGACAAACCGGTCGAGAATTATTGAATTTACCTCTGCTGAAAGAGGAAGATAGCGTCGAGCCTGTAATCCAACGCGGGTATGAATTTTTGGATCAATCTATGTGTGCTTGGCGCGTGTCGATAGCCGCGTTTGTGGTCGGCGCTGGTGTTGCTATTATTTCTCTCTTTTTTGCTGGAGCATCTTGAGGCGTTTCACCTTCTGTTTAAGCGTGTGCGGTTTCGTTAATCCGCCGATAAGTCAGGCGCTTGCCAGAGATACCTTTGAATGCAACTACTGTGCGTTCTGCGTCAGTGACCTTGCGGTAGTTATAGCGGAAATCAAACTCGCCCAAATAGCGCTTAAGGTGCTGTTGTGAGACGTGCTGATAGGTGCCGGTGATGCCGCGCTTGAGAATGCTGAAATAACCCTCGACCGTGTTGGTGTGCCAGAAGCCGCCGCGAACATATTCGTCAATCGAATGGTTGACAGTGCCATGACCGGAGAACTCTTTACCGGTGCGTTTGTAGTAACCTGCATCATCGGTCATGAGATAGGACTTGCGGTCAATCTGCGTAACCAGAACGGTTCTGAGGTTATTGCGGTTCACGTTCGGCAGATGAAACGAGCGCACTTTGCCGTCACGCTCGACGAGCGACACGACAGGCTCTTTGGTCGGAATAGGAGCGCCGCGCTTTGCGTTCTTTGCCTTGCCGCCGACATAGGTTTCGTCGGCTTCGATAACCTTGTTCTGTCCGCCAAGTCCGTCAGTGCTGTTTTCGCGCATCGCTTCACGGACACGGTGCATCATGAACCAAGCCGTTTTGTACGTGACACCCAACATGCGGTGCATCTGGTGAGCGGAAATGCCTTTCTTGCTGGCATTGATCAGATGAAAGGCCAGAACCCATTTGTGCAAAGGAATGCGGCTACGCTCCAGAACCGTGCCGACTGTCACGGTGAACGCGCCACGGCATGAATTGCACTGGTGCAGCCCGGCGCGATGAGATTTGCCCTTGAGCTTGTGGACGTTGTCAGTCTCGCCACAGTGCGGGCAATACGGCCCATCCGGCCACATGATGCTTTCGAGATGTTTGCGGGCTGCGGTCTCTTTTGTGAAAATCGGATTTGTGAGATCGAATGACATGGCTTTTTCCCTTGCTATCCCTTATGTGGGAAGGGTGTCGTGCTATGTCAAGTATATAATGCCCAGAAATTCGACCTCCGAATTTTCCGACTTTATCAACAATATCGGCACATAGCGGAAGTACCACGCACCACTCGAAAACGTCTTATGTTGGGTGCTAACCGGACATGCTTCCCAGCGGCGTCAACGGTTCGCGTTTATGAGTACACGGCCTAGTTGAAGCCGTTCTTTCAACCCGATATTCTAGACATAACCGGGGAGGGACGCATGCCGTTATTAAATTCTGTAATTGACATTTCACACTATCAAAAAGTTTCGAGCCTCAAGAAAGTAAAAGCAGACGGCATAGTTGGAATTATTCACAAGGCCACTGAAGGTCGTACTTGGACTGACGGAAAATACTACAACCGTTCTCGTTGGGCAGTTGAAGAAAGAGTGATGTGGGGAGCCTATCATTATGGACTTCGCGGGAACCCCAAACAACAGGTTGATCACTTTCTCTCATTCACCGATCCGGACGAGAAGGTACTTCTAGTTCTCGACTTTGAAGCGACGTCGCATGCCCCTCAGATGAGGCGCAAAGACGCTGAGGCGTTTGTTGAAAGAGTTCACAAGCTGACGGGTGTCTGGCCCGGCTTGTACACAGGTCAGAGTTTCATCAACGATACGCTTGGAAACGATACCAGCACATCGCTTGCAAACTGTTGGCTTTGGATCGCACCTACAACACCAAAAAGCCAAAAGTGCCACCGGCCTGGGACACTTATACAATGTGGCAATACACTGATGGCTCACTTGGTCCCGCACCGAGAAAGGTCAATGGCATCGGACGGTGCGACCGGGACAAATTCAACGGGTCTCTCGATCAACTCAAACGATTGTGGAACCACTGATGGCTCCGGGACGTTCCTTCAGGCAAGCATCGGTTTGCCGAGTTGCGCCAGTGCGAGTTCGAGGGCGCTGCGCACAGTGAGTTCCCGAATGCCCGAACGACCCTTGTCTTCCGAAAACCAACACTTCAAGTGAAGCGTTGCCTGTTCGCGGCGGGCGCAGGCGATGTGGACGAGGCCGACGGGTTTATCCTTTGTGCCGCCACCCGGTCCCGCAACGCCGGTGACCGCAATTGCGAGATCGCAACCGCTTACTTCGCGGGCGCCTTCCGCCATGGCACGCGCCACCTGCTCGCTGACGGCACCACGTTCTTCCAGCAGGTTTCGCGGCACGCGCAGCCAAGTTTCCTTGGCACCGTTGGAATAGGTCACAAACCCGCAAGACAGGACATCCGACGAGCCGGCTATTTCGGTGAGGCACGCTGAAATGAGGCCGCCGGTACATGATTCCGCAGTAGCCAGCGTATGGCCGAGTTCACGGCACCGGTCCAGTACCGCTTCGGCAAGTTTCAGGTCTCGGGGCGTAAACACTGTTCCCTCCGTCAAATGTGCTGCGGACATCAGGTGTCGGAGAAGGGAAGGCGGACGGTCGCCGTCGCATAGGCCGCGATGCCTTCGCCGCGGCCAGTAAAGCCGAGGCGTTCGCTTGTCGTTGCCTTCACGCTGACGCGGCCCACGTCAAGATCGAGAATGCGTCCTACTTCCGCGCGCATCGCCTCCGCATGCGGGCCAATTTTCGGCGCTTCGCAGACGAGCGTTACATCGACGTGGCCGATGACGCCGCCGCGCGCGGTCACCCGCTTACCCGCGCCTGCAAGAAAAATGTCCGATGGGGCGCCTTTCCATTGCGGGTCGGAGGGGGGAAAGTGCTGGCCAATGTCGCCTTCACTCAGTGCCCCGAATATCGCATCGGTGAGGGCGTGCAGGCCGACGTCGGCATCGGAGTGTCCTTTGAGAGCCGCGTCGTGGGGAACCTTCACGCCGCACAGGATGACATGGTCTCCCGGTTCGAATGCATGAACATCGAAACCGTGCCCGACACGTATATCGCCCAGTGCGCTGTTCGATTGATGCGTCATGCGCGTACGCGCCTCTTCAATGTCGCTGGATGTGGTGAGCTTGCGGTTTTCAGTGTCGCCATCGACAATGACAACATCAAGCCCGTTCGCCTCGGCAACGGCCGCATCGTCGGTGAGGCTTAAGCTGCCGGCTTTTTGAGCGTCCAGATGCGCCGCAACGATATCCTCATAGCGAAACCCTTGAGGTGTTTGCGCCGCCCAGAGACCATCGCGGTCAACGGTTGCGGAAATCGTGCGGTCATCAGCCCGCTTCAGCGTGTCGGCGACGGCAAGTCCGGGAATAGCGCCGTCATGCGATGAAAGTGCGGAAATCACCCGGTCGATCAGCGCGTCAGACACAAAAGGCCGGGCCGCATCATGGATCAACACCTGCTCGGGCGCGTGGGCGGCGAGGGCGGAGAGGCCGCAGAGCACACTTTCCTGCCGTGTTTCTCCTCCTGGAACCGGCGGCAGCACTCCTTCAATGCCTCCGCATACGCCTTCAAACGCGGCTGTGTCGTCGCGGTGAATGACGACCTGCACAAAATCCACGCGTGGATGACCGGCAAAGCGCGAGAGCGTGTGGGCAAGCACCGGCTGTCCGTTCAGATCTGCGTATTGTTTGGGGAGATCGCCGCCGGCGCGCGTTCCGCGCCCGGCAGCGACGATTACTGCAGCCGTTGTCATGGTGTCCCGCCAGGGCGTCAAATCGTTGCGGCAGAAGCATTATCAGGTCTCGCAGACGAGGGGAAGTTGCAATAGGCCTTGCGAACCGGACAGGTTTCTGGTGAATTGCCTATTCTTTAGCCTCCATCGGAACGTGCATAAAGAATGAGCATCACTATAGACAATATTCACCTGGGCGGCCGCGTGTTGCTGGCGCCCATGTCGGGTGTTACCGATGCGCCGTTTCGCCAGCTCGCCAGCCGGCTGGGGGCGGCTCTGGTGATCACGGAGATGGTGGCCAGCGCCGAGTTCGCCAAACAGCACGACGTCATGATGCTCAAAGCGAAACAGGCGGCGGGCCGCGGACCGCACGCCGTGCAGCTTGCCGGCAGAGAGGCTTTCTGGATGGCGGAGGCCGCGCGGGCGGCCGAGGCCAATGGCGCAAATATCATCGATATCAATATGGGCTGTCCGGCAAAAAAGGTGACCGGAAGCCTCTCCGGTTCGGCACTGATGCGGAATCTCGATCATGCGTTGGAGCTGATAGAGGCGACCATCGCCGCGGTGAACGTGCCTGTAACGCTCAAGATGCGGCTCGGTTGGGACGATGAAAACCGCAATGCGCCAGAGCTTGCGCGCCGTGCCGAGGCGGCGGGCGTAAGCATGATCACCGTCCACGGACGCACACGCTGCCAGTTTTACGATGGCATGGCGGACTGGGCCGAGGTTGCACGCGTCAAAAAAGCGGTTACGGTTCCGGTTATCGTCAATGGGGACATCACGACCCTCAAGGACCTGCAAGCGGCGTTGCTCGCCTCCGGCGCAGATGGCGCAATGATCGGACGCGGTGCCTACGGCAAGCCGTGGCTGCCGGGCCTGTTGAACGAACACCTGAATGGGAACGCAGGTTCTCCGCCGAACGTTGCCCAACGCCTCGCGCTGGTGCTGGAACACTACAGCGGTATGCTGGAGCATTATGGCCGCGAAAGCGGGGTGAAGTGTGCGCGCAAGCATCTTGGATGGTATCTCGATGCTCTGGTGGAGGCCGGTTGCGGACCGGTTGGTGAGGACAGCGTTTCGTGGCGCCGGCGGCTATGTACGCAAGACGATCCGGCAACGGTGGTAGCGAGTCTGTCTGAACTGCACGACATGTGCGCCGGGCGGGTTGCGGCATGAGCATCTCCCTGACCGAGAGCCCCGATCAGACGCCAAACACGCCGATGAGCGAGAGCGTCCTCAACACACTCGGAACACCGGTCGTGGTGGTCGGTCTTGACAATGCCATTCTCTATGCCAACGCGGCGGCGGAAGGGTTTTTCAAGAGCGGTTCGGCGGTGCTTTACAAGAGCACCCTCGATCAGTTCGTGCCGTTTACCAGTCCGCTGCTCACCCTGATCGACCAGGTGAGGGAGCATGGCTCTTCGGTCAACGAATACGCCCTCGATATGGCGACACCGCGCACGGGCACGCAATTGCCCGTCGATGTGCAGGTCGCCGCCATCGCCGAAGCACCGGGACATGTGCTGGTCATGCTGCAGCCGCGCACCATGGCGCAGAAGATCGACAGGCAACTCACCCACCGCGGCGCGGCACGGTCGGTCTCGGGCATGGCGGCAATGCTGGCGCATGAAATCAAGAACCCACTGTCAGGCATCCGCGGCGCCGCGCAGTTGCTGGAAGGCGCCGTGACGGACGAAGACGCACCGCTCACCCGCCTGATCTGCGAAGAAACCGACCGCATTTGCGCGCTGGTCGATCAGATGGAGGTGTTTTCCGACGAACGCCCGCTAATGCCCGAACCGGTAAATATCCATGCCGTTCTGGATCACGTGAAATCGATTGCCGTTCAAGGTTTTGCCCATGGCATTCAGTTTGTCGAAGATTACGACCCCTCGCTGCCCGCGGTTCCCGGCAATCGGGACTTGCTCGTTCAAATGTTTCTGAACCTTGTGAAGAACGCTGCTGAATCGATCGATGCAAAAGGCGGCGACGGTGAAATTGTGCTTTCAACCGCCTTCCGCCCGGGCATCAAGCTGTCGGTGCCGGGCGTCGCCAATCGCGTGGCGCTGCCGCTTGAGTGCTGCGTGCGCGATACCGGCGCCGGTGTGCCGGAAGATCTGGCGCAACATCTCTTCGATCCGTTCGTGACAACGAAAGCGGCGGGAAAGGGACTGGGACTGGCACTCGTCGCCAAGGTTGTGCGTGACCACGGCGGCATCATCGAGTGCGATACAAACGATCGTTGGACCACCTTTCGGGTACTCCTGCCAATGGAGGTGGGGGAACGGCCAGACGCCAGTTTGGAACCGGAACGGCGGCAGCCCGACACTGTGTGAGGTCAATCGAGATGACTGGTCAGAATATACTTGTGGCTGATGACGATGCGGCGATCCGCACGGTGCTCAATCAGGCGCTGACACGGCAGGGCTATGCGGTGCGCTCGACCGGCAATGCCACCACACTGTGGCGGTGGATAACCGATGGCGAAGGCGATCTGGTGATTACTGACGTAATTATGCCGGACGAGAACGCTTTCGATCTTCTGCCGCGCATTAAAAAGCTTCGACCTGAGTTGCCGGTCATTGTCATGAGTGCGCAGAACACGATCATGACGGCGATCACGGCGACGGAACGCGGTGCTTACGAGTACATTCCAAAACCCTTCGACCTCAACGAGCTGAATGCGGTCGTTGCCCGGGCGCTCGATCACATGAACCGCAAAACGCGCAGCGCCGACGTGGACGGTGATGGCGAGCGTCTGCCGTTGATCGGCCGCTCACCGGCGATGCAGGAGGTCTACCGGGTCATGGCCCGCCTGATGCAGACGGAGCTCACCGTCATGATCAGTGGCGAATCGGGGACCGGCAAGGAACTGGCCGCACGCGCGTTGCACGACTATGGCAAGCGCCGTAACGGTCCGTTCGTGGCCCTGAACATGGCGGCAATCCCGCGCGAGCTGATTGAGGCCGAACTGTTCGGATATGAAAAGGGCGCTTTCACGGGTGCTCAAATGCGGCGCGCTGGAAAATTCGAGCAGGCGGAAGGGGGCACGCTGTTTCTAGATGAGATCGGCGATATGCCCATGGAAGCGCAGACGCGCCTTCTGCGCGTGCTTCAGGAGGGTGAGTTTTCACGGGTTGGCGGCACATCGACCGTCAAGGCCAATGTCCGCATTGTTGCTGCAACCCATCGCGACTTACGCCGCCACATCTCGCAGGGCCTGTTTCGCGAAGACCTCTTCTACCGGTTGAATGTCGTGCCGGTGCGCCTGCCGCCCCTGCGCGAGCGAATCGAGGACGTCGGCGATCTTGTGCGTCACTTTCTGGGCGACGCGGTCGAGCAGGGCCTGCCCGAAAAACAGTTCGAACCGGAGGCAGTAGAACGGCTCAAGCTGCATCGCTGGCCCGGAAATGTCCGCGAGCTTGAAAACACGGTGCGCCGGCTCGTGGCGCTGCACGGCGACGACGTCATAGACGTGGCGATGGTGGAAACGGAATTTGCGGATGTTTCCGGCCAGGATGACGGCGTGCGGTCCGGTTACGATCTGAGTGAATACGCGGAGACCTATCTGGCCGATTATTTTGCACTGCACGGCGGTGAGTTGCCGCCGCCCGGGCTCTACAACCGAGTTCTCGCACAGATTGAAGTTCCGCTCATAAATGCCGCTCTGGTGGCAACTTCCGGTAATCAGATCAAGGCGGCGGAGTTGCTTGGAATAAACCGCAATACGCTTCGGAAGAAAATACGATATCACGATATTTCCGTTGTCCGGGGCATGCCGATGCCATCCGATCTTGACCCGGCCGGGCAGTTGTCCGGGGAGTAAGAAACCCAAAATTCACCCTTTCGGCAAAATGTCGCATAATTGCCACATAGTTGTTGCTTTGCTGCAGGTGTGCTTGCAATATGACGCCCGACTGTTCGGACGTTAGCGGCGTCCGCTATCCCCGAATGATCTCATTCCGAATGCCGGAGCGGATTGTAAGACAGAAGCCATGTCCCCGTATGGCGATGGCTTTATTACTGCATTCGCGCGTTAGCTGGTGGCTTTTGTATATGACCGCAACTGTTGATGGCACGGACGTGGTTCCAGCGGGGGCCGAGGCAGAAGAAACACCGGTGCACCACCGCAGGATTCCGGCGTTTTTGGGACTCTCGATAGTAATTCTGTCGATTTTGTGCGGCCTCGTCACCTTCACCATCCTCACCGGCCTGACGCCGCTCGATCCTGGCCGCAACACAATTGTCGGACTGCTGTTCGTAAATCTGCTGCTGGTCGCCGCGATGGTGAGCATGATCGCCTGGCAGGTGATGATGTTGTGGCGGGCGCATCGCAGCAAGTTTGCCGGCGCCCGGCTTCACGTGCGGATTGTGTCACTTTTTTGCATCGTTGCGGCGTTGCCGGCGATTGTCGTGGCCATTTTCGCAAGCGTTACTCTCGACCGCGGCCTGGATGCGTGGTTTTCCACACGCACCAGAGCAATTGTCGATACCGCCGTCGTCGTGGCAGAAGCCTATGTCCGCGAGCATGGCAACGTCATCCGCGGCGACATTACGGCAATGGCCAACGACCTGCGGCAGGCGGTGCCGGCCTATTCCTCCGACAGGCCTGTATTCGACCGCTTTTTTCTCACCCAGACGGCGTTACGCGGGCTCAACGCGGCGTATCTGATTTCGGCGGCGGGAGCGATTGACACGCAGGCGGTCCTGAGCGCCACGATTGTCTATTCGCGGCCCAGCGAGTGGGCTATTGAACGCGCCAATGCCAACGAGGTCGTGGTCCTCAATCCAGGTGACACGAATATCGTCCGCGCGCTCATCAAAATGCCGGATGTGGAGGACCGCTACATTGTCGTTTACCGGTTTGTCGACGAGCTTGTCGTCGATCAGCTTCGCAAGGCACAGGAAGGCAAGGCAGAATACGATACGTTGGAAACACAGCGCTTCGGTGTGCAGTTCACCTTTGCGCTGATGTATGTGGGCGTGTCTCTCATCTTCCTGCTGGCGGCAATCTGGTTCGGGTTCTGGGTGGCGGACAGGATTGTTCAGCCGATTGTGCGGTTGATGGGGGCCGCGCGTTCCGTGTCGAAGGGTGTGCTCGATGTGAAGGTGCCGATTCGCCGCGACGAGGGCGATCTGGCAACGCTTGGGCGCACCTTCAACAATATGACCGGACAACTGCGTTCCCAAAGAGATGAACTCATCGATGCAAATCACATGCTCGATCAGCGCCGCCGTTTCACCGAAGCGGTTTTGTCCGGTGTAACAGCCGGCGTCATCGGGCTTGATACCGACAACAAGATCACGCTCGTCAACCGCTCGGTGCGGAAACTTCTCGGCATCAAGGAAAAGGAACTGTTCGGCAAACAGCTCGGCGACGTAGTGCCGGAAATGACACCGATCCTGGCGCGTGCGCAGCAGAAGGTTTCAGGATCGGCGGAAGGCCAGATATCGCGTCGAAACGGCGGGCAGGAGCGTACCTTTCTGGTCCGCGTTACGACCGAGCAGTCGAGCGAGGACGAGCATGGCTACGTGGTGACGTTCGACGACATGACGGAACTTGTCACCGCGCAGCGCAATTCCGCCTGGGCAGACATTGCGCGCCGCATCGCGCATGAAATCAAAAACCCGCTGACACCGATTCAGCTCTCCGCTGAACGCCTCAAGCGCAAGTATCAAAATGAAATTCAGTCCGACCCCGGCGTGTTCGAGCAGTGCACGGACACGATCATCCGGCAGGTGGGCGACATCGGCCGTATGGTCGACGAGTTTTCCGATTTCGCCCGCATGCCAAAGGCGGTGATGGAACCGCACAATCTCAACGAGGTGGTGAAGGAAGCTACCGTGCTGCAGCGCGTGAGCAGCGCGGAGATCGGATTTGACCTGTCGGTTCCCGATGAGCCGGTTGAAATGGAATTCGACCGGCGGCTGATTACGCAGGCGATTACGAATCTTGTGAAAAATGCAACCGAATCGATCGAAGCGCGCGTTGCCGAACAACCCGAACCGAAGGGCGAAATTGCCGTGAAGCTCTATTGCAAGGGTGACACGGTTCGCATCGATGTGGCGGACAACGGTATCGGCCTGCCGGGCGAGAACCGGAACCGCCTTGTTGAACCCTATATGACGACGCGGGAGAAGGGCACGGGTCTTGGTCTTGCCATTGTCAAGAAGATCATGGAGGAGCACCGGGGGCGATTAACACTGCTCGATGCTCCCACGGACGAAAACAACGGAATTCAGGGTGCGCTGGTGCGGCTGGAGCTGACACTGCCGGGCTCGGGAACAACCAAAGACAGAAAAGACAAAAGGGCCATCGACGCGTGACCGCGTCGCAGAGCCTGCGTGAGGTGAGGAATTTAGTGTTATGGCGTCCGATATACTGATCGTTGATGACGAGACCGACATTCGCGAACTGATCGCCGGTATTCTCGAAGATGAGGGTTACGAGACGCGCCTTGCGCATGACAGCGACAGCGCGCTCAATGCCATTGAGGAGCGCCGGCCGTCCTTGATGGTGCTCGATATCTGGCTGATGGGCAGCCGGCTGGACGGCCTTGAACTCCTCGAAATCGTCAAAGAGAAGCACCCCGATCTCCCGGTCGTGATCATATCGGGGCATGGCAATATCGAAACGGCCGTTTCCGCCATCAAACTCGGCGCATACGATTACATCGAAAAGCCGTTCAAGACCGACCGTCTGATTTTGGTAGTGACACGGGCGCTTGAAGCGAGCCGACTACGCCGTGAAAATCAGGAACTGCGCGGCCGTGCCGGCACGGAGACCGATCTGGTTGGCAAATCCAGCGAGATACGCCAACTGCGCCAGATGATCGAGAAGATCTCCGCAACCAACAGCCGCGTGCTGATTTACGGCCCCTTGGGCTCCGGCAAGGAAATGGTGGCGCGCGCGCTGCACACGCAATCGAAACGTGCCAGTGGTCCGTTCATCATACTCAATGCCGCAACCATGGCGCCGGAACGCATGGAATCGGAGCTTTTCGGTACCGAAGGCGAGGAGGGCGGTGCGTTGCGCGTCGGGGCGCTCGAGGAGGCGCATGGCGGAACTCTGTTCATCGACGAGGTATCAGACATGCCTCTGGAAACCCAGGGCAAGATCCTGCGTGTTCTCGTCGATCAGACGTTTCTTCGTGTTGGCGGCAATACGCGCGTCAAGGTCGATGTGCGGGTTGTGTCATCAACGAGCCGGAACCTTGAGCGCGAGATCGAGGACGGCAGGTTCCGCGACGACCTCTACCACCGCCTCGGCGTGGTGCCGATCCAGGTGCCGACACTGGCGGAACGGCGCGAAGACATACCCGAACTTATCGAGCACTTCATGCAGCAGTTCACGACGCTTTCCGGCCTTGCACCGCGCAAGGTCGGTGCGGACGCCGTTGCCGCACTGCAGGCGCATGACTGGCCCGGCAACGTGCGGCAACTGCGCAACAATGTGGAACGGCTGTTGATCCTGGCGAGCGGCGATTCCGATACCGAAATCACCGCGGCCATGCTGCCATCCGAAGTCGGGGACTCGACCCCCGATGTTGTCAACGGCTCCGGCGGGCAACAGCTCATGGCGCTTTCCCTGCGAGATGCGCGCGAAGTTTTCGAGCGCGAGTACCTGGTTGCGCAACTCAACCGGTTTGGCGGCAACATCTCCAGAACGGCCGAGTTCGTCGGCATGGAACGCTCGGCCCTGCACCGCAAGTTGAAACTGCTTGGCGTCGGCGCGGGGGGCAAAGGCGAGGCTGAGGCCACCGGCGCCTGACATCGCGGACACTCTGAAAATATCCTGCTAATATGGAAGCCGGGGCGCCGCCGAGGGGTGCTTCGTGCTCAGTCTGGGGAACCCGTCATGAAGGTGATCATTTGCGGCGCGGGACAGGTCGGTTTCGGCATTGCGGAACGGCTGGCCGCAGAGCAGAACGACGTCACGGTGATCGATTCATCGCCGGTGCTCGTGCAGACGATCACCGAATCGCTGGATGTAAAAGGCATCGTCGGTCACGGGTCGCACCCAGACATCATTCAGCGCGCCGGTGGCGAAGATGCAGACATGATCATCGCGGTGACGTTCACCGACGAGGTCAATATGATGGCGTGCCAGGTCGCACACTCGCTCTTTAACATACCCACCAAGATCGCGCGTGTGAGGGCGCAGAGTTACCTGCAAACCATGTGGTCCAACCTGTTCTCACGCGACAACCTGCCGATCGACGTGATCATCTCGCCGGAGATGGCGGTCAGTGAAATGGTGCTCCGGCGGCTGTCGCTGCCCGGCGCCTTCGAAACCATCAATTTCATCGATGACAAGGTCATCGTTATGGGCATCACCTGCGAGGAAGACTGTCCGGTGGTCAACACACCACTGGAGCAGCTCACCGAACTGTTTCCCGATCTTGATGCGGTGGTGGTCGGGATTTCGCGGGACGGGCGGCTGTTCGTGCCGCACAGCGCCGACCAGATGCTTGTGGGTGACGATGTCTTTCTCGTGGCGGAGCGCTCGCAGGCTGAGCGAACATTGGGCATTTTCGGCCATGAGGAGAAACAGGCGCGGCGCATCATTATCGCCGGGGGCGGTAACGTCGGTTACTATGTGGCCAGTAAACTCGAGGCGCATCAATCGCGCACTCAGGTCAAACTGATCGAATTCAACCGCGACCGCGCTGTCTATATCGCCGACCGGCTTCGAAAAGCCGTCGTGCTTAACGGCAACGCACTTGAAGCAGAACTTCTGCGCGAGGCGGGAGCCGATGAAACCGAAGCTTTCGTCGCACTCACCAATGACGACAAGGTCAATATTCTTTCCGCTCTCATGGCAAAACAGGAGGGCGCGGGCGCCGTCCTCAGCCTTGTCAACAATTCCGATTACAACCCGATGCTCAGGTCGCTTGGTATCGATGCCTATATCAGTCCGCGCGCCACCACGATCTCCGCCATCCTCCAGCATGTGCGGCGGGGGCGGATCCGCGGCGTGCATTCCATTCAGAACGGGCAGGCCGAAGTTCTGGAGGCCGAGGCTCTTGAGACCGCAACTCTTGTCGGCAAGACGCTGCGCGAGGCGGACCTGCCCGATGGCATGCGCATAGGTGCCATCGTCCGCGACGGCACTGTCGTAATTCCCGACGGCGACGTAGAGTTTAAACCGCATGACCGGATCGTCATCTTTGCGCTGGCAGAACAGGTGCGGGAGGTGGAGCACATGTTCCGGGTCAGCCTGGAATATTTCTGAGCCGTGCTAAACGCAACCGTCCTATTTCTCCTGGGTTGTGCGCTGTTGTGCCTTACCGCGTTGATGGGTGTAACCGCGCTGGGTGCGATGGTTATGGGGGAATGGTCGCAGGCCGGCCACCTGCTCGTCGACATCTGCGTGACCACGTTCCTCGGCGGTGCCTTGATGATCAGCACCTATGGGCGCCTGGAACGGCTCGACCGGAAGCACACGATCTGGCTTCTGGTCCTTTTATGGATGGTGGTGCCCGTCGCCGCGGCGCAACCTTTCTTGTCCGACCCGCAGATGCGGGGCTTTACCGCGGCTGTGTTCGAAGCAGTTTCCGGTCTCACTACCACCGGTGCATCCGTGGTCGGCGACCTTGAGCGCATGCCGGACACACTGGTGGTGTGGCGCGCAATTCTGCAATGGTTCGGCGGCGCGATCTCGATTGTCACCGCAGTCCTCGTTCTCGCACCGTTCGGTGTACTCAGCGCACCGATCAACATCACGATCCCGGGCTATGAAAAGGAAAACCTTGCCAAAAGCATCGTCGCCACGAGCAGCCATATACTGCCGGCTTACGTTCTTCTGACACTCGCATGCGGTCTATTGTTATGGCTTGCCGGGCTTACCGTGTTCGACGCCATTTGTCTGGCATTTGCGACCGTGTCGACGGGCGGCTTCGTTCCGGTCAACGACGGCATCCACGCTTACGGATCCGTGACCGTGGAGATTATTCTTATTGTTTTCATGATTGCCGGTGCCACCAGCTTTCTCTCACACCGGGCGGTTCTGCTGCGCGTGCCGGGAGGTCATGTCGACAACCGGGAGAGCTGGTATCTGGCGATCCTCATCGCGGTGTGCGCGGTTGTGCTTATCGCCGTTGCGGGGGTGTCGGGGGACGCCGCCGATATACGCAGAGGCATATTCCGCGCCGTGTCGTTGATCACAACAACCGGGTTCGACAACGCGGCCCCTGGTGCAGCGGTCATCCCGTTCGTGCTTGTGTGCGCAGCCTGCGCCATCGGCGGGGCGTCATTTTCGACAGCCGGCGGCCTCAAGATCTTCCGCATGGTGTCGATGCTCAATCAGGGACACCGCGAACTCAAGCGCCTTATACATCCGCGCAGCGTGACCCGTGCTCAATCCGCCGGCAAACCGATCGACATCCAGTTGATGAAAACGGTGTGGTCGCTGTTCTTCGTCTTCATCTTCACGATCGCCGTGGTGGCGGTGACGTTAGGCGTGGAGGGAGTGACATTCGATGCCGCGGTCATGGCAGCAGTGGCGGCGGTGTCGAACACGGGGCCGGCCGTAACCATGGCAAGTTACGATCTGGGAGCGTCGTTCGATTTCAGTTATCTGGCGCTCTCCGATCCGGCCAAATGGGCGCTCATTTGCGCAATGATTCTCGGGCGGGTGGAGTTTGTCGTGGCGCTTAGTCTGGCGTACATGCTGTTCATCCGGCGATAGTAATGCAGC
This sequence comes from Hyphomicrobiales bacterium, assembly GCA_021775755.1. Taxonomy (GTDB): domain Bacteria; phylum Pseudomonadota; class Alphaproteobacteria; order Rhizobiales; family JAJFHB01; genus JAJFHE01. The sequence goes on from JAJFHE010000050.1 coordinate 240,780, forward strand.
AAAAATACACGCAGTTCGAATTGTAATCGCCATGTGCACTCTAGATATGATAGCGTGAACACTATGGTAATACGCATGTTTCGATAAGATGAGCATGCTGGACACAAAATGCGGCGGCCTGTTGTGTGTGCGGTGGTACGCCGTTTGATTATTCACGGGGACCACAATGGCAGCGGATAAAACACAAAACCTGCAAGACACTTTTCTCAATCAGGTCAGAAAACAAAAGGCGCCTTTGACGATCTTTCTCGTAAATGGGGTCAAGCTGCAGGGTGTCATCACGTGGTTTGATAACTTCTGCGTGCTGCTTCGTCGCGACGGTATTTCACAACTGGTCTACAAACACGCCATATCGACGGTCATGCCGTCACAACCGGTACAGCTGTTTGAGGAAGACGATACGGGCGGTTCTAGTTAGTTGGAATACAAGTCCGGTAAATCGTCCCGGCGGGACACCGATCACAAAAAGGGTCCTGAGCGTTTCCGGGAATCCACCGTAGCGCCAGCGCGTGCCATCGTCATGCACGTGGAGGATCGCGTGCGGGCCCGCGACAGTGCGCGGCGCCGGGCAGGGGCTGCAAGCTCGCTGCGCTCGGCAGAGGCCAAGCTGGACGAGACCGTCGGACTTGCGGCGGCGATCGATCTCGACATTGTCGACGCGTTCATTGTCAATCTTTCAAAGATCAATCCCGCCACTTTGCTCGGGCCGGGCAAGGTTGAAGAGTTCGCCGGCGTGATTGCGGCACATGACGCGGAACTCGTTATCGTCAACGCGGCTCTGAGTCCGGCGCAGCAACGTAATCTGGAGCGTGCCTGGCACGTCAAGATTCTCGACCGGACCGGCCTCATTCTTGAGATCTTCGGGGCGAGGGCGCAGACGAAAGAGGGGCGTTTGCAGGTCGAACTGGCTCATCTCACGTACCAAAAGAGCCGGCTCGTGCGGTCGTGGACGCACCTGGAACGCCAGCGCGGCGGCCTCGGTTTCGTCGGTGGCCCCGGCGAAACCCAGATCGAGGCCGACCGCAGACAGATCCAGGAACGCATTTCCAAGCTTGAAAAGCAGTTGGAAACAGTGCGCCAGACCCGTCAACTGCACCGCTCAAGCCGGCAGAAAGTGCCGTATCCGGTAGTCGCGCTTGTCGGCTACACCAACGCTGGAAAATCGACTCTTTTCAACGCGTTGACCGATGCGAAGGTGAATGCGGAAGACCTCCTGTTTGCAACGCTCGACCCGACCATGCGGCGACTCGAACTTCCCAGCGGCCAGGTGGCGGTACTGTCCGATACGGTGGGGTTCATATCCGACTTGCCGACGGACCTTGTTGCCGCGTTCAGGGCAACATTGGAAGAGGTCCTCGAAGCAGACATCATCGTACATGTGCGCGACATGACGCATCCCGACAGCGACGCGCAGCTGCGCGATGTGGATGGCGTGCTGGACAAACTCGGTATTGATGAAACGCGCCGTGCCGGCATTGTGGAAGTGTGGAACAAAGTTGACCAACTTGACGATGAGGCGTTGGCTTTTCTGCATCATCGGGCGGACCGCGACACGGCAAGTATCGTGATGTTGTCGGCATTGACCGGGCAGGGGCTCGAGAGCCTTAAGACGTGTCTCGATGAGCGGCTGCAGGCGGGCAGTGAAATTTATGAACTCGTGGTCGAGGCGGCCGATGGCGCCGGGCTGCACTGGTTGCATGAAAACACTGAAGTGCTGTCCCGCGATACCCGTGACGACGGCAACATCGTTATTCGCGTCCGCGTTCCTCAAGACCGGATAGAAGTGGTCATGCGGCGCTTCGGCTCAGCCGGTGCGAGCAGGATATCCGTCGAGTGATCACCCGGATCGTTCCTGTGCTTTCACGCCGTCCCACAGAGCATCCATCTCTTCCAGGCAGGAGTCTTCGGGCCGTTTTCCGTCTTCGTGCAAGCAGGCTTCGACCGCACGGAAACGGCGATCAAACTTGCTGTTTGCCTGACGCAACGCGTCTTCCGGGTCGATTCCCAAATGTCGTGCAATATTCGAGACGGCAAAGATAAGATCACCGCATTCTTCGGCCATGCGCTGGCGATTGCCCGCCGCCATTTCATCCCGCAATTCTTGAACTTCTTCGTCAATCTTCAAAAAGACAGCATCCGCATCCGGCCAATCGAAGCCGACACGGGCGGCACGCTTTTGCAGCTTCTCAGCGCGCATTAAAGCGGGAAGAGCGCGCGGGATGCCATCCAGCACGCTCTCGCGGCCGTTTCCGCCACTGTGTTTCGCCGCACGTTCTTGCGACTTGATGCGCTCCCAGGAACCCTTGACGGCGCCTGCATCACGCTCCTCGGCGTCACCGAAGACATGGGGGTGGCGGCGCACCATTTTGGTGCACACTGACTCGATGACATCTTCGAGGGCAAACGTCCCGTCTTCGCTTGCCATCTGGGCGTGATAGACGACCTGAAGCAGGAGGTCGCCAAGCTCGTCGCGCAATCCCGCCATATCGCCCTGTTCAATGGCGTCGGCGACCTCATAGGCCTCTTCAATCGTGTACGGTGCGATGGACGAGAATGACTGCTCAAGATCCCAAGGGCACCCGGTGCCGGGCGTCCTCAGCGCCTTCATGATTGCGACGAGCGTCGACATGCGTCGCGGATCGCCATGCGGGTGGTCGGCCATGGTGGGCGCTCCAGTGGTTAGACAATGAGCTCATGAACAAGGGAGAGGGTGGTCGGCAACAGCTACACTCAACTGGCGCACTTTATACACGTCGGAACGGTTGGATCCTGATCCAGGCGGCCATCGCTGATTTCGTCGCCGCAAGAGATACAAAACCCGTACTCGCCATCATCGAGTCTGATAAGCGCTGCATCGACGCGGGCAATGGTCTGCTGGCGCCGGCGTTCCGTTTCAAGCTGCATGGCCTGCTCCTGCAGCGCATCCATGCGCGAAAGTCTGCCGACGGACTGCTGGTCCAGTTCCACAGGCGCTCGGTCTTCGTTGGTTGCTTCTGACAACTCAACCAGTTCATTGCGCAGCGTCACCAATCTGGCGCGGCAATTCTTGTCGGAGGTTTTCGACATCTGTTCCGAAACGTTATGCGGTGTAACGGCAATTGTAGCACATCGGAGAGCCATTTTGGACCTTTGACGCACAGCACGAAGCTCAGGAGGGACCGTTGCGAAGTGCATCGGCGGGCCGCGTGGTATGCCCGGATGTTGTTATACGATTCGCATAATATATATTATGGAAAATACTTAACCACGCCTTTCACTACAATTATCAATAGTTTGGCCGCATTGCGGAAGGAAGTGCCTGTCCTGGAGACCTGTACCACTTTTCCGGCTGGCTGCCCGCGATCAGTCGACCGACTCGATTACCATGTTGTCATATGCGGGCTCGACATGATCCGGTAGTGAGCTTTTGAGCGTGTCGTAGTCGAGGTCGATGTGCATGTTGGTGAGGATGGCGCGGCGCGGTTTTAACTGCTCAATCCAGCGCAATGTGTCTTCCAGGGCAAAATGTGAAGGATGATAGGTGTAGCGCAGTGCATCGACGATCCAGACGTCGAGCCCCGACAGAGCCTCGATGCTCTCTTCGGGGACGTCGTTGATGTCGCTTGAATAGGCAAGATTTCCGATGCGAAAGCCGAGTGAGCGGATGTTTCCGTGGACTTGCTCAAAGGGCAATGCTGTCACGTCGCCACCCGGGCCCGTTACTGTTACCGGTTTATGCGGTGCCAGGTCGTGGTGTTCGCAAATAGCGGGATAGTCGCTGCCGGGCGCGCGTTCGAAACAGTAATTGAACCCTGCCATGAGCCGAGTGGTTGTCCGGTGATCCGCCCAGGTCTGGACGCGCCGCTGGCCGTTGAGGGCAATAACGCGCAAGTCGTCGATACCGTGGATGTGGTCGGCATGTTCGTGCGTAAATATGACACCGTCGACCCATGAAATGCCGGTGTCGAGCAATTGGGCGCGCAAATCAGGCGAGGTGTCTATGAGGACGTTCGTTGTGCCCTCGCCCGAGGCCCGCTGCACCAGCATGGAACAGCGCCGGCGCCGGTTGCGCGGGTTATCCGGGTCGCATGTTCCCCAGTTCCCGCCGATGCGCGGTACGCCGCCGGAGGACCCGCAGCCGAGAATTGTGAAACGCAGGCTCATGCGTTCTCAGCGGCGGTTCTGAATGGCTCCGGCAGCGGAACCTTGTCGAACAGCTGGAAGAAATTCATTGAAGTCTTCTGGGCCATATCGCCCAGTTCTATCCCGTGTACGTCGGCCAGTTTCTGCAATGTGTTCACCACGAATGCCGGCTCATTTCGTTTGCCGCGATGGGGAACCGGGGAAAGATAGGGCGCGTCGGTTTCAACGAGAAGGCGGTTCTGAGGAACGGTGAGTGCGATATCGCGCAGCTCCTGCGCGCCATTGAATGTGAGTATGCCCGAAAACGAAACGTAAGCGCCGAGTGCCAGACCGCGCTCCGCCAGGATTGCTCTGGAACTGAAACAATGCAGGAGCGGTTTGAAGGAGCCGCCCCGTTCAGTTTCTTCCTCCAGTATGCGGGCCGTGTCGTCTTCTGCTTCGCGGCTGTGTATGACGAGTGGAAGTCCGGTTTCCTGTGCGGCGCGAATGTGCACACGGAAGCTCTTTTCCTGATCTTCGCGGGGGCTGAAATCATAGTGATAATCGAGACCCGCCTCACCTATGCCGACCACTTTTGGATGTCGCGCCAGTTCGACGAGCTGAACGGTTGTCACATCGGTTTCATCCTTGGCGTTATGAGGATGCGTGCCGACGGTGCAAAAGACATTGTCGAACCGCTCCGCGATTGCGCGCACGCGGTCGAATTCGTTTACGCGGGTCGAAATCGTCACCATGGCGTGAACGCCGCAGGCTGCGGCTCTGTCGACAATATCGTCGAGCTCATCGGCAAACTGCGGAAAATCCAGGTGGCAGTGGCTGTCGACAATTGCTGGCTGCATGGTCGAACCGCTCTAGGCTGTTTCCGGCGCCGTATAACGCGGAAATACAGGTTGCGGTACAGGCAGTTCAGTGCCCGGTTCAAGGCGGCCCGCCTCTCCGAGATCAGCGAAGTTCCGACGCGATGGATCAACCGCCAGAAGATCGAGCATCTTCGCCGCCGCCTCGGGCACAAACGGCTGTGCGAGAATTGCCATCTGCCGCACGGTTTCCGCGGTCACATAGAGCACGGTTGCCATGCGTTCGGGGTCGGATTTCTTGAGCGCCCATGGTTCTTCACCGGCAAAATACCGGTTGGCGTCCGCAATGACGGCCCAGATCGCCGCCAGTATATTGTGGATCGCCTGACGGTCGGCCTCCGGTCGGACCGCTTCAAGCACCGCGTCCGCGGCATCGAGCAATGTCCTGTCGGCCTCGCTGAAGGTTCCAGGCTTCGGCATCCTGCCCTCGCAGTTCTTTGCGATCATCGACAGCGAACGCTGCGCGAGATTGCCGAAGTCATTGGCGAGATCGGCATTGATGCGATTGGCGATGGCTTCCTCTGAGTAACTGCCATCCTGGCCGAACGGCACCTCACGCATGAAGAAATAGCGCACCTGATCGACACCGAAGTGATCGCACAGGGCAAACGGATCGACCACGTTGCCGACGGACTTTGACATCTTTTCTCCCTTAATGAGGAGAAAGCCGTGCACAAACACGCGCTTGGGCAGTTCAACGCCTGCGGACATCAAAAAGGCGGGCCAGTAAACGGAATGGAAACGCGAGATGTCCTTGCCGATGACATGCACGTCCGCGGGCCAGTAGCGTTTGAAGTTTTCGTCTTCGATCTCAGGGAAGCCGACGCCGGTTATGTAGTTCGTAAGCGCATCTACCCACACATACATGATGTGGTTTTCAGTGCCAGGAACTGGAATGCCCCAGTCGAATGTGGTTCTCGACATGGAAAGATCGCGCAGGCCGCCTTTTACGAAGCTGACAATTTCATTGCGGCGCACATCCGGACGGATAAATCCCGGATTGGCCTCATAGTGCTGCAGTAGCTTGTCCTGGTAGGCGGACAGACGGAAGAAGTAGCTCTCTTCCTCGACCCATTCAACGGGCGTGCCCTGGGGCGACAGCATCGTGCCCCCCTCGCCCTTCGTAAGTTCTTTCTCTTCGTAATAGGCCTCGTCGCGGACGGAATACCAGCCTGCGTAAGTGTCGAGATAGATGTCGCCGTTGGCTTCCATGCGGCGCCAGACTTCCTGCACCGAGGCGGTGTGCCGCGGTTCGGTGGTGCGTATGAAGTCGTCATTGGAACAGTTGAGTGCCGCGACCATGTCCTTGAACCGCGCGGTGTTGCGATCGGCAAGTTCAATCGGCGTCAGGCCTTCCGCCTTTGCGGTCTGCAGCATTTTGATGCCGTGCTCGTCGGTGCCTGTCAGAAAGAACACATCGTAGCCGTCGAGACGCTTGAAACGCGCAAGCGCATCCGTTGCCAGCGCTTCGTAAGCGTGGCCGATATGCGGCTCGCCATTGGGATAGGAGATGGCGGTGGTAATGTAGAAAGGCGATTTATCTGACATGGCTGCCGGCTGGACGCTGTCGTTCCGTATTCAAATTCAGGTGCGTGAGGATTTCGTGTTCTCAAGCAGATAGAGCGATTGCAGAACCGTCTGCCTGCGATCGAGGTTTAGGGCATTTGTGCGGTCAATGGAATGGGCGATTTTCTGCCAGACCTCGGCAAGACCGGCCATATCGCGTCCCGTAAACAGAGGGTGGTCGCCGGGGCTGCCGGAACCGGTTGCGGTTGACCGGACGCCGCCGGCCAGCCAGTCGAGCAGGATAGAACAGAAGGTGGCGTAATTCTCGTCTGCGCCGCGTGCTCCGACGAAATCGGCGAATTCTCCCGCTGTGCGCGGATTCAACGGTTTGGCAGTTGTAAAAAGGCTGGAAAGCCTGGAGAAAATCGTCAGTCCCTCACCCCGCAATAGCGTCAGCGCATAGCCCGGGCGGCCTTGCGCCAGGCTAAGAAGGTCATCCAGACCGCTTCCGTGCGGCAGCTCGTCTTCACCGAGACTGTTGCGCAGGACTTGCATCACGTCCTCTTGGCCGAGCGGGTGCATATCGAGGCGGATGCAGCGCGAGCGGATGGTTTCAAGCAGGCGCATGGGCGCATGGGATATCAGCAGGAACAAACACCGGTCAGGCGGTTCTTCGAGAATCTTCAAAAGCGCATTGGCCGCCGTCCGGTTCATGTCGTCCGCGGCATCGACAATGCAGACGCGCCAGCCGCCTACGCCCGATGTCGTGGTGAAAAACTTCGATGTCTTGCGGATCGTTTCCGCATCCAGATCGCGTTTCAGGCGCTTTGCCTTCTGGTCGTAGGGTCGCCGCGCGACAAACAGGTCGCTGTGCCCAAGTGCCGCGACGCGGCGGAATACGGGATCTTCTTCCGCGATGTGGCAGTCGTGCGGGGTATTGCCTTGCGCAACTGATTCCGGCGGGTACTTCAAGACGAAACGGGCAAATCTGTAGGCAAGCGTTGCCTTGCCGATACCCGAAGGCCCACCGAGGATCCAGGCGTGGTGAATGCGCCCGCGCGCATAACTTTGCAGTAGCCGCTGTTCCGCATCGGCATTGCCGTAAAACGCACTCTGTTCCCGGGGATGGGGAAAATCGAGCAGCCGGTCGCTTTCGGGGAACTGATCCATCAGGCGCGTTGCTTATCAGGGCTTGAGGCGTGAGACAATGTGATCCCAGATCTCCTGCCCGACGTCTTCCTGTGACCGGGAACTGTCGATGGTTACGCACCTTTGTGGCTGGGCATCCGCAATCGCCAGAAACGCCTCTCTGAGGGTCTGGTGGAACGCGAGCGTTTTGCTCTCAAACCGGTCTTCCGCCGCGCCTTCGACCGCCGATCTGCCGTCGGCGCGGCTCAGCCCTTCTGAAGGGTCGAGGTCCATGATGACGGTCAGCTCAGGCTGGGTTTGACCGACGACTTCGGCGTCTATGGCTTCGATGAAACTTTGCGCAATGCCGCCGCCGGCGCCCTGATACGCGCGCGTGGAATCTGTAAATCGGTCGCAAATGACCCAAACGCCGCGCTCAAGAGCCGGTCGAATGACACGCGCCAGGTGATCGTCCCGGGCGGCAAAGTTCAAGAGCGTTTCGCTCAACGGGCTCCAGCGTTCAGCGTCGCCTGTCACAAGCAGGTCGCGGATCGCTTCTGCGCCAGACGTACCGCCGGGTTCACGTGTCAGGACCACTTCATGCCCCGCTGAGCATAGACGTTCGCGCAGCAGCTTGGTGTGGGTGGACTTGCCGGTACCCTCCCCGCCTTCAAACGTGATGAACTTACCCGCCGTCATGCCGGGTTCCTGTTTCGATTGGTTTATTGCTCTAGCCGCCGAGGATCATCGCCATGAGCGTGTCGAGGGCCTTGTCGATGATGCCGCTTTCAGAGACATCCTCCGCCGCAAAAAGCGGAAACTCGGCAACCGCCTGTCCCTGGTTCACAAACCGCACCCGGGCAACTTCGTCGCCTTCGCGGATCGGCGCGCGCAGCGGCCCTTCATAGACGAGTTCGGCGCGTACCGTGTTCTTGTCCTCCGGGCTCAGCATGAGCCGGATTTCCTTGTTGGCGGTCAGTGGCAGCCAGTTTTGATCGCCGCCCCACACCCGCGCTTCGGCGATTTCCTGACCGTAACGGAACATCGTGTAGGGTCGGAAGAAGCGGAATCCCCAGTCGAGGAGTTTGCGCGCTTCTTCTGAGCGCGCCTTTGCGGAGCGCATGCCGTTGAGAACGAGGATCAATCGTTTGTTGTTACGTACAGCCGATGCGACGAGGCCGTAGCCCGATGCGCGGATGAACCCCGTCTTCAGACCATCTGCGCCAACATTTTGATAGAGCAGCGGATTGCGATTGCGTTGGCGGATGTCGTTCCAGGTGAACTCGGTTTCGCTGTAGAAGTGATAATACTCACTCAGATTCTTGATGGTATGGCGCGCCAGGACAGCCAGTTCCCGCACCGTTGTAAGGTGATCGGGATCGGGCAGCCCGGTGGAGTTCGTAAAGAGCGATCTCTCCAGGCCGAGTTCGCGCGCGCGCTGCGTCATGAGGTCGCCAAACGCCGCTTCCGAGCCGGCCAGCCCTTCGGCGATTGCGATGCAGGCATCATTGCCAGATTGAATGATGACACCGCGAATCAGGTCTTCCAGACGGACGGATGAATTGAGCTCGGCATACATTGTCGAACCGCCAGACGACGCGCCGCCACGGCGCCATGCGTCCTCGCTGATATGGAATTCGTCGTCAAAGGACAGTTCACCGCGCTGGATCGCCTCGAACACCATGATCATCGTCATGATTTTGCTCATGCTGGCGGGCGGTGTGAGATCGTCGGCGGCTTTTTCAAACAGGACGGCGCCGGAATCAGCGTCGATGATGATCGCGTGTTCGGCCCTGGTTTCGATGGAGGCGAGTGCGAACGCTTCGGACATCGCCAGGGACAGACCGACAGCAATCACTGCCAGGGTCTGCATGATGAGCCGTAAGTGTTTGATATGCATGCTAAAGGTGCCGCCGTTGCTGTTTGCCGTGGTGGTCGAACATCGGACGCTTGGCATCCGGTGAAGTGGCCACCCGGAGTCCACGCAAACGGGGTTCAGATGCAAAGCCTATTAGCCTGCCCGGAAAAAGCAACAGGCGACTTTCGGCAATGCATAGTGGATGTGCAAACTGGGTCGATTGCGGCCCTAGTTGGCGGCGACAATATGAGCGTCATGCTGACCGGCGGCGATAACATTCTGCAATGCCTGATCGGCGGAAACGCTATCTGCGAGTGGGCCGACACGCACCCGGTAGAGAGTCCGCGATCCCAGGTTGCTTTCCGCTATTTCCACCTTGCCGAGAGAACTCAGGCGCTGGTGAAGGGCAACGGCGTTACCGCGGTCTGAAAATGCCGCGGCCTGCACGAAGTATCCGTTACCGGCCGCCACAGGTGCGGAAGAGCTGGCAGCCCCGGTTCCCCGCGGCGCCGTTGCGAAATTGGTTCTGGCGGGATTGTGGGTACCTGCGCCGCGATCGTCTTCGCGGCTGGAACCGTTGCGCCCACGCTCGGCAACGGTCGGGGTATCCACGGAGGCCAGTTGTGTTGCCGGCGCGCCGCTGCCTCGATAACGTTCGTTCATCGCGACGAGGTCCGAACCGTCATCGTTCAGGGGCGCGGGCCCCAGAAACTCTACGCGCACGGGGGCCGTGCCCTGCTGCCTGAAACCAAGTTCCGTTGCCGACTGGCGTGACAGATCTATGATCCTGTCATGTGCATAAGGCCCACGGTCATTGATGCGGACGACGATGGAACGGTTGTTGTTCCGGTTCGTAACGCGCGCATAGACAGGCAGCGGCAACGTTGGATGTGCCGCTGTCAGCCGGTTCATGTCGAACCATTCGCCATTTGCCGTGCGGCGGCGGTGAAAACGGTCACCGTACCAGGACGCAATGCCGGTTTTGTCGTAATCGGGATCTGCGTGCGGTGTGTAGGTGCGCCCGGCAATCTGGTATGGATTGCCGATTTTCTGTACGCCACCGCCATAGGGTATGGGTTCGGGCCCCTCGTAGCGCGGCGATCCGGTGCCTTCGAACGCATTTTGCGATTTCGTGCAACCGCTGACCGTGAGCGAGACGCCAATGAGAATAGCCGCGCACACGCCGATGGTGCGCGCAACGGAAGTTTTACCGGAAATACTCGACCGGACCATGTCCACCTGCCCTGTCCTGCGGCCCTGCCAGAGGCCGTCGTGTGATCTGAACGGTTCAGGACCATTCACAATTGGCATCACTCTGTGCGCTCCGCGGTAAAGGATCCGTTGAGAAAGTTGGTTAACGCCAACTGGTTATTCGCGCGCACTAAGGCTAGGTTTCGGTCAAGCTGCAAATGCGGCATCGCTGTAAATTCGGGAATGCGGCTCATGACGGGTCAAAGTCTGACTGAGGAACTGGTTCAAAGCATCCGCAAACGCGAGATCGATCGCGCCGATCATGAGAAAGCGGCTCTCTTTGCGCTCGATGCAGCCGCCAACATGGTGGCCGGATGCAACAGTGTGCCCGGTACCAAGTTTTTGAACTGGGCGGCGCCGCGCGGCCTGCTCGGGCACAACTGTTCCGATTTCTCCGCGCGTTCATTCCTGCTGGGCGCCCTTTGCCACATCCTCGAAGTCGACGACCTGCACCGTGCGTCCGTCGTGCATCCAGGATGCGTCGTACTGCCGGTGGTGTTTGCATATGGCGCACGCCAGGACGGCCTTGCGGCGCTTGACGCGCTGCTCCATGGCTTCGAGGCGACAACCCGGCTTGGTATGGCTGTCGGTCCCGCACACTACAGACTTTGGCACAACACGGCGACCTGCGGCTCCTTCGGTTCGGCCATGGCTGCGGCCCGTCTGCTCGGCCTTGGCGATGAAGCTGCGGCGCACGCTCTGGGCAATGCCGGGACGCAGGCGGCGGGGTTGTGGCAATTCATTGAAACCGGCGCCGAATCCAAGCACCTGCACGCGGCGCATGCCGCGCAATGCGGTGCGCAGGCGGCCGAACTTGCCGAATACGGCCTGACGGGAGCGCCGCAGATCCTTGAAGGCGATCGCGGGTTTTTCGCCGCCATGTGCGAAGACGGCGATCCCAAACGCATGCGCGATGACCCCCACGCGCCCTGGCAGGTTCACCTGACGTCGATCAAGCCGTGGCCGTCGTGCCGTCACACACATCCCGCGATAGATGCGGCCCTGGAAATCGGCTCGGAACTGCGCGCCAGAGGCGCCGATGGGAGCGCCATCCAAAGCGCTGAAGTACAGGCCTATCAGGCGGCGCTCAATCTTTGCGACCGGGCGGTTGTCGACACAGACTACGAGGCGAAATTTTCGCTGCAGCACTGCGTTGCAGCGGCGTTGTCGCTGGACACAGTCGCTTTCGACGCGTTTGGCGCCGATGCGCGCGATACACTTGCGCCTTTGCGCCAGAAGATTGGCGTTGGTTGTTCAGATGTCTACGAGAGCGCTTATCCAGTTCACTGGGGCAGTGAAGTTTGTGTCGAACTGGCGGACGGCACAGTCCTGTCAGCTGCAAGGACCGACGCCAAAGGCGACCCCGAGACGCCGCTCGACGGCCAAGGCATGATTGACAAGGCGCGTGATCTCATGCGGCACGGGGGCTTGGCGGATCCGGATCCGTTGATCCAGGGCATTCACGATATGGCTGACGGCGGGCCCGTCCCGGACATCGTTGCGGCGGTTTCGCAGTGTGCCGAAAGTCAGATCGATCCGGCACACCGGCTGGCGGGAGAGTGAAACTCAGTCAACGCAGCGTATCGGCCGGCGAATCCTGCGGGGTCTGACGGCGAGTGCCCTGGCGGCGGCGTCTTGTGCGGTTGGTGTTGAGCGCGTTGCCGAACCAGTTCTGACCGAAATTCGGATTTGGATTGCTGTCGCGGCTCAAGAGCGCGTCCGAATCCCAGTCATCGCTGTCGAAGTAATCCTGCCATCTCCGACCGTCCCGGCCGATAACCTCGCCTTCCTGGAGTTCACCGCCCTCCCGGAGCTCACCGCCCTCCGTTGAGGCGCCGCGCTCGTCCGGTGCGCCGATGCGTCCACCTTCGCGTTCAAGTCGCGCTAGCCTGGCCTGGCGCTCTGCTTCCGGCGGGACCGGAATGCCGAGACGGTTGAGGTTTGCGATGGCAAGGTCGTTCCCCAGCAAGGCGGAGGATTGGTAAAGTTCCTGCGCCCGCGGCAAGTCGCGTTGCACACCCCAGCCAGCTTCATGAAGGCCGGCGAGATTGTTCATCGCCATCGTGTGACCCTGATTGGCGGCCTTGCCGAACCACTCCGCCGCCGCGGCATGATCCTGTTCTATGCCATGACCGCCCAGGTACATCAGACCGAGGTTGGATTGTGCCTCGGAATGGCCCTGATCGGCGGCGTTGCGATACCAGTCGACAGCGGTGCCGTAGTCGCGCACCACGCCATGGCCGTGCTGATACGCATATCCGAGCCAGTTCTGCGCACCGGTGTGTCCGCGCTGTGCCGCGGCCTTGTAAAGCTTGACGGCCTGCTCGGGCTGGCGGGTGACGCCGTGTGCGCCGGCATGAAAAATCTTGGCGAGCCGGAATTGTGCGTCGATATTTCCGCGCTTGGCGGAGTGCAGATACCAGCTCACCGCCTGCTGCGGATCGCGGTCGAGGATGGTGCCTGTCTCAAAGGCGCGCCCGATATAAAATTGCGCATCGGCATTGCCACGCCGCGCGCGGCTTAACTGGCGTTGCAGGTCTTCAACGGAGCTTTGCGCCGATGCGGGGCGCGTGGTGTCGGCGAGCACAGCTCCCGCGAGTGTCAGGATGACCGTGACTGCCGCTGCAGCCTTGTGAAATTGTCTGCGCATGGGGGCGCTCAAGAATCCTTGTTTGCTGCATTCATTTAGGCCTGTTGGCATCATGCAGTCAATTGTGGCGCCAGTCAGGCTCACCGCCCTGGATACACCAAACGGCACGTGCATGTTGACGCCCGTGCGGTTCCGGTGGCCAAATGCACCGGGTGAATTCATGACTTGGGGTTCGGATCGGGCCCGTGAAGGATGGACGGACAACGATGACAACGATTTCGCCCCCTGGACAGAACAGACCACACCCCTGGGAAAGCGCCTATCCCGATCACGTCACCTGGGATGCGCCGCTCGAGGCGGTGGCGCTGCCCGACATGTTCGATGAGGCCGTGGCGCGTTTCCGGGACAACCCGTGCACATATTTCCTCGGCGCAACCAAAACCTATGGTGAAATAGGTGAACTGACGGAGCGGGTTGCGGCCGGGTTGCAGGCAGCAGGCGTTGTGCCGGGGGCAAAAGTCGGACTGTTTCTGCCGAATTGCCCCTATTTCATCGTTTTCTATTTCGCCGTCCTGAAGATCGGCGGCGTCGTCGTAAATTACAATCCGCTCTATACGGTCGAGGAACTTGAGCATCAGGTCCGCGATTCAGATACCCGCGTTATGGTGACGCTGGACTTGAAGGTTGTGTTCGACAAGGTCGCCGAACTCGTACGGATCGGTGCCGTGGAGCGGGTCGTGGCGTGCCCGTTTACAGAGCTCCTGCCGACGGTAAAATCGGTGCTGTTCAGGTTGCTGAAGGGCCGTGACCGTGCGGCCCCGAGATCCTCCGCCGCCGCCGGCGCCCTGATCGACTATCACGAGCTTGCCAACTCCAATGCTTCCTACACGCAAGCGAAGGTCGATCCGATCAAGACACTTGCGCTGCTGCAATATACCGGCGGCACCACCGGAACGCCGAAAGGCGCGATGCTGTCACACGCCAACCTCACGGTGAATGTGGTGCAGGTCACCCTGCTTTTTCCGGAACTGAATGGCGGCGAGGAAAAGGTAATGGCCGTGCTGCCGTTTTTCCATGTGTTCGCCATGACGTCGATCATGAATTTCGGTTTGGCGCAGGGCGTTGAAATGATCCTCATGCCGAAGTTCGAACTCGACGAGGCGGTAAAACTGATCCGCCGCAAGCGCCCGACCATCCTGCCGGGCGTGCCGACCCTGTTTAATGCGCTGATGACCTATCCGGGCATCACGCCGGACGATCTCGGGTCCATCAAATACTGCATCTCGGGCGGCGCCCCCCTACCCCTTGAAGTCAAGAAAGGGTTTGAGAAAGCCGCCGGTTGCCGGCTCGTTGAGGGTTACGGACTGAGCGAGACATCGCCCGTGGTGACGACTAACCCGCTAGCAGGTGCGGTTGTCGAAAACTCCATCGGTCAACCGGTTCCTGGAACAATCGTTTCCATCCGCGATATCGACGATCACAGTCGCGAAATGCCGCAGGGAGAGAGCGGCGAAGTCTGCGTGTGGGGGCCCCAGGTCATGTCCGGATACTGGAACAAGCCGCAGGAAACCGCAGACACATTTACCGGCGAGTTCTTCAAGACCGGAGATGTCGGTTACATGGACGAACAGGGCTTCATCTATCTGATCGACAGGCTGAAAGACATCATCATCTGCTCCGGCTTCAACGTTTATCCCCGCCGCATAGAAGACGCGATCTACGAACACCCCGCAGTCGACGAGGTAACGGTGATCGGTGTTCCCGATGAGTACCGCGGCGAAGCACCCAAGGCTTTCATCAAACTCAACCCTGGGGCAGAGGCAACGGTGGAAGAGATTCTGGAATTCCTGTCCAGTAAGATTTCCGCCATTGAGATGCCGGACCACATTGAGTTTCGAGATGAGCTGCCGAAAACGCTGGTCGGCAAATTATCGAAGAAAGAACTTCGCGAAGCGTCGTGACGATCATGCCCGAGCGCGGCACGTACTTCGGCGTGAATAATTTTCTCTTGTGCCGGGCAAACGATTCCATATGAAAGTGAAACGGTCTAGGTTTGTGGCCGTGAATGACGGTTCTTTGGAGGACTATGGAGATGGCGACGACGCTTCGGGAAGTGAAGACGGGTTGGGAATTCGACGAGCAGACAATGCGCGAGGACCTGGCCGCCGTTTTCCGGCTGACGGCCATGTACAACTGGCATGAAGCCGTAGCCAATCATTTTTCGCTTGCGGTGTCGGGCGATGGCAAGAAGTTCCTGATGAACCCGCGCTGGATGCACTTCTCGCGCATCAAGGCAAGCGACCTCCTGCTTCTCGACGCGGACGACGACAGCACCATGGACACGGCCAACGCGCCGGACCCGTCTGCCTGGTGCATTCACGGGCGCATCCACGCGAATGTGCCGCACGCGCGCTGCCTGCTTCACACGCATATGCCGTATGCGACGGCGATCGCGTCTCTCAAAGATCCGGAAATCAAACCGATCGACCAGAACACGGCGCGTTTCTACAAGCGCTGCGCCTATGACATGGAATTCGGCGGCATCGCCGACAACGAAGCCGAAGGCGCGCGCATTGCCGGCATGCTCGGGAACCGCTCAATCATGATGATGGGCAATCACGGTGTTCTCATCGCGGCGGGATCGGTCGCGGAAGCGTTCGACGATCTCTATTATCTGGAACATGCCTGCAAGACACTCGTGCTCGCCTACTCCACCGGTCAGCCGCTCAATGTCCTCGATGACGCAATCGCCGAAGAAACCGCCTCGCAGTGGGAATCATACGGGGACGGCATGAAGCAGGCGCATTTTGCCGAAATGAAGCTCCTCCTTGATGCGCAGGATGCTTCCTATAAGGACTGATGGATCGCCGGAACAGATCCGCCAACGCCCAACATGCAGACTTTCATACTTGGAGGAACCGGGTCCATCGGATCCGCCATCGTGCCCTGTCTCGTTGCACGGGGGCATTCGGTTCACGCGCTTGCGCGTTCCGGAGCGGCGGAAGCGAGCCTCGCGGCGTTCGGCGCGGTGCCGGTGCGCGGCACGCTTGAAAATCCATCGGAATGGATTGGTGCTCTGGAGGACGCCGATGCCCTGATCCACGTCGCCGATACGTTCGGCGACGACATGCCAGGTCTCGACGCTCTACTTCTGGAATCAATTCACGCGCAATGGTCCGGCCGGACCGACCTTCCGGCTCTCCTCTACACCGGCGGATGCTGGTTGTTCGGCGATACGAGCGGGCCGGCGATCGATGAAACGGCTCCTTTCAATTGTTCTCCGCAGTTTCAGTGGGCGGCCGATCACATCGGTCTTCTTTCGAAATGGAACAACGTGCGCTCTGTCATCATTCACCCCGGCATGGTCTACGACGGCTGCGGCGGTGTGTTTCGCCATTTCACCGATGCGGCACGGGCCGGCGGGCCGGTGAAGGTTGCCGGATCGGCCGAGGTCGTCTGGCCGCTCGTACACCGTGAAGATCTGGCCGAGTTATACGTTCTTGCGCTTGAGAAAGCGCGCGCTGGAAGCGTTTATCACGGCGTCGTGCAGGATGGCGTGAAGGCGCTCGATATCGCGTGTGCTGTTGCGAGGCGTTACGGCGTCCCGGAGGCGCCGCAGATCATTTCTGAAGATGTGTTTGCGGCGGAACTTGGGGAGTGGGCGTGCGGTTATGCCATCAGCCAGAGGATCTCGGGCGCGAAGGCGCAGCGGGAACTTGGATGGTCTCCCTCGCGCAACGATGTGTATCAGGAAATCGCCGGAGCGGACGACACGGATGAATAACAAACCTCCCAGTGCATTCCTGAGCGCTCTCAAAGATGCCCGGGCGGATGCCTGGCACGCCTACACCCATCACGCATTTGTCGAGCGGCTTGGCGCCGGGACACTTCCGAAGGCGTCGTTCCTCCACTATCTGCGCCAGGACTATGTCTTTCTGATCCATTTTGCGCGCGCCTGGGCGATGGCGGTGGTGAAGTCCGACCGCGTTGCCGAAATGCGCGTCGCCGCCGCGACGGTGCATGCGCTGATCGATGAGGAAATGAAAATGCACATCGCAATCTGCGCGGAAGAAGGCATCAGCGAAGAAGAACTCGAGGCGACAAAGGAGTCTCCAGCCAACCTTGCCTACACGCGTTATGTCATGGACTGTGGCCTGCGCGGCGATCTGCTCGATCTCTGGGTGGCACTTTCGCCGTGTGTGTTCGGCTATGGCGAGATCGGCGAACGGCTGGTGCTGGAAAGCGGCGGCGCGCCGGAAAGTCATCCCTATCATGACTGGATCAGGACTTACTCGGACGCTGAGTACCTTGACGTAACCGCCACAAACGGTGCCATGCTTGATGCCCTGGCGCTCCGGACAATCGGCGATGATTTTGCGACCTCACCCAGATGGCCGGCACTGTGCGATGTGTTCGCCACGGCAAGCGAACTGGAGGCTTCGTTCTGGCAAATGGGGCTGGACCGCACTTGAACCAATCCTGGAATGTTCAGTGTGCGACACATACGCGCGCGCTCCTTGCTGATACCAAACCGTCTCCGATAGGTTACTGCTTTGGCCGAGAGGGGGCACTTATGCGCAAGACGCTGATCGCAATTTTGTTCGCCTTTTGCGCATTGTTTTCAGTGCTAGCGCCGGATGCGGGCCATGCACAAAACCCGGTGAGTGAAATACAATCACTGCTCACGGCAGAAGGTTACGATCCCGGACCGATCGATGGCGCCTGGGGAGGCCGGACGGAGCGGGCCCTGCGCAACTATTTGGCCGACCGGGATATTGATCCCGCAAGCGTTTTCAGCAGGGCCGGAAGTGACCGTAACGCACTGCTCGATCTCCTGCGTCAGGCGAGCGACCAGCGTAGTGGCGGCGATGTGCAGGTCGTGCCTCAATTGGGACATTCAGGTGCAGTCAACGGCCTCGCACTGTCTCCGGACGAAACCCTTCTCGTGTCGACGGGCGGTAATATAGTTCGAATCTGGGATGTCGCGACCGGGCGCCTGCTTAGGACCCTCGAGGGACACTCCGGCGGCGGGGGCTACACAGGGCAAGTTGTATTCTCGCCCGATGGAACAAAATTCGCCACATCGGGCACTGACGATATCAAAATCCGCGATGTCGCAACCGGCCGCACACTACATACGATTAGAAATCCCCAGGAGTCGCACCCCAACAGAATCGCGTTCTCTCCCGATGGCCACACGTTGATCGGCGGTTTTGGAGGATCCCAGTACGATGGCTATTTTCGCCTGCACCTTTGGAACGTTGCGAACGGGCGTCACATCAGGCAGGCAGTTCAGCACCAGATCGGCAGCAATTTTGTGACATTTTCGCCGGATGGCCAACATGTTGCCACTGGAGACGCTGGTGATGGCGCCCTCACGATCTGGAATGCGACGACCGGCCGGGAACTGCGTACCCTGCAGTCTGATATGAATGATTACATTCGTACCGCCGCCTTTTCCCCCGATGGACGCCACTTGGTTCTGCCCGGTGAAAATGCGAAACAGCTACTGACCATCTGGAGCATCGAGACCGGTGAAAGGATTGCCATTCGCGATACTCCGGAACTTTCTCGCGGGAGCTTTCTTTCCTCGGTTGCATATTCTCCCGACGGTCAGCGCATTGCTGCCGGCACCAAGTACGGTAAACTTTTCCTTCTCGATGGAGCCACCGGGGCTCAGATAACGGCATCCGATCAACTCAGATTCACGATTTCGCATATCCTGTTCTCCCAAAACGGACGATGGCTATTCGCGGCTGGCTCCAGCTCCAACATCTATCAACTGGATGTCGAGGAAATGATCCAATCGGGCGATGCTAACAATTCGGTCGTCAGGTCGTTCGGCGGTGCCGTAAACACGATTAACACTGTGGCCTATTCTCCGGACGGCCAGGGCGTCATAACTGCCGATAACAGAGGTACAATAACGGTTTGGGATCCAAACACGGGGGAAGTGCTGCGTACACTTCGCGAAGGTCGGAACGGTGTGAAGGAAATGGCCTTGTCCAGGGACGGATCGCTACTAGCTGCCAGGTGGCTTCGGGGCCGGATTGCAATTGTCGACACGCAAAGTGGTGAACTGGTTACAACACTGAGAACAGACGAACCTGATTCGCTGTATGGAAGCATTTTCGGCATTGCGTGGTCTCCAGATGGCACACGGATCGCCGCTATCGAGAGTATCAAATCCGACAAACGATTGCTGGTCTGGGACGTTGTCGATGGAAAGCAGGTGGTGCAGACGCCGCTCCGATCTGTCCTCTTCTGGTCGGCAATCAAGTACTCTCCGGATGGTCGGCATCTCATAACCAGCATTTCCGACGGACCGACTATCTGGGATGCTAGAACGGGTTCCTTAGTGAGAGTGTTGTCAGGCCCGGACAGTGCCGCGCTCACCGTGGCCTATTCGCATGACGGCTCGCGCATTGCGGCCGGATTTGCCGGTACAAATGAAATTGTGGTGTGGAACGCGCGAAATGGCAGGCGGTTGGCATCCTTCAAGCCCCACACTGACCAGATTTGGTCGGTGCAGTTCTCCGCGGATGACACGCATTTGGTGGCCTCCAGCGCGGACTCGAAAATTTCTATTATCAATCTCCAGTCCAGATCAGTTCAGACGCTGCGCGGTCATCTTGCAGGGGTGAACTCCTTCGCGTTGTCTCCCGACGGCATCCGCATCGCGTCGAGTGGCTACGATGGCACTTTGCGATGGTGGTCCACCGAAACCGGCCGCCTGCTTGCTACCAACATTAATCTGAATGAAGGGGACAGGCTGACCATCACGCCCGACGGTTTCTTTGACGAGAGCCCAGGGGCTTCGCTAAGGGCACATATTGTTCGCGGACTTGAAAGCTACTCGATAGACCAGTTCCATCAAGCACTTTACCGGCCGGATCTTGTGCGAGAAGCGCTCGCGGGGGATTCGCGTGGGGAAGTTGCACGGGCAGCGCAAGGGCTGAACCTCAACGCCATAATCGAAGGTAGAGTGCCTCCATCGATAGAAATCATCGCACCAACCCCGCGAAAGAAGGCCGAGGGGGAAACTATCAACGTGCAAATTGCCGTCATGGATCAGGGTGGCGGCGTCGGCCGCATCGAATGGAAGATTAACGGTATAACGGTCGGATTGGGCGTACGTGGACTTGCACGTATCGAGGAAAACGAGACGGAGCAGAATCAGGCGCAGAAACTCAACCGTACACTGCTGCTCGAACCGGGCACCAATCTGGTTGAAGTCATCGCCTATGACGAAGACAATCTCATTTCATCGGAACCCGTTTCCGTTGTGATCGAATGGGACGGTGTAACCGGCCTCGACCCACCGCAGCTCCATGTCGTTGCCGTTGGTGTCAACGACTACTGGGACAATCAGTTGCAGTTGAACTATGCGGTTCCGGATGCACGCTCGCTTGCAGATGCTTTTCGCAATGCGGCTCCACAACTTTTCGACGAGGTGCACATCCACACCGTACTGGACGACAAGGTGACCGTGCAGGGGCTGGCACAAGTGTTTTCGGAGCTATCGGATCGGATTAAGCCCCAGGACGTCTTCGTATTCTTCATCGCCGGGCACGGCAAAACGGTGGATGGGCAGTATTACTTCCTGCCGCAGGACTTTCGTTACCGCAACGCCGACTCGATAGTCTCAGACGGTATCGGACAGGATCAATGGCAGGAATGGTTCGCGCAGATTCAAGCGCGAAAATCCGTTCTCCTCTACGATACCTGCGAAAGCGGTTCGTTGACCGGGGAGCGTATTGCCGAGCGCGGCCTCGGCCGGCTAACGGCGATCGACAAACTGACGCGCGCCATGGGCCGAACGGTGCTGTCAGCATCCACTGACGATGCTCCGGCCCTGGAAGGCTACCGGGGCCATGGTGTTTTCACCTATGCGCTGCTCGAAGCTCTCGAGCGCGCTGACGCAAATGGAAACGATCTTATCGAGGTAACCGAACTTGCCGCCTTCGTCGATGACCGGGTGCCGGCGATCAGCCACGACACGTTCGGAGTGCGGCAGGTTCCGCAGATGCGAATTGTCGGGTCGAACTTTTCCATCACTTCGCGCACTGCCGCGCTTCAAAACGATGGCGAAGCGGTTCGTGACATTCCGCGTGAACCTACGCATGTGATAATCTCGGCGATTGGAGCACGAGCCGAGCCGGGCCTTGAAGTGCAAGAGGGCAGCAAACTTCATGTCGGAACGCTCGTCACGGCCATTGGCGGTGACGGCGACTGGACGCTGATTGCACGCAACGGACGTGAACTTGGATACGTGCCCTCGGCCGCACTGGTTCCGGCGCAATAGTTTTGGTTGGCAGGCGCGGCCTCGATGAAGGCTAACGCGCCATCGCATCTTGCGAAGCACCGCGTGATCGGGCATTAAGCGCGGGCCGGAGGGGTGACCGAGTGGTTGAAGGTACCGGTCTTGAAAACCGGCAGGCGGGAGACCGTCTCGTGGGTTCGAATCCCACCCCCTCCGCCAATCGTTTTCTCGCCGTTCACCGCGCCGTCATTGCGGCTTCGGTGTCGTGCTCAGAAAAACTCGTGCGCCCGATATGATCGTCTGGATTGCCTCCTACCCAAGATCTGGAAGCACGTTTTGCCGCCTCGTCGTCAACAGGTTGTACGGCTTTCAATCCAAGGGCATTGAAGATCCCCGCACGAAATGGACCTCGCCGGTGCATGCCCTCGGCATCATCCAGATAAACGATCTGTCTATCGAAGAAATGGAGGAAACTGACGAGCTCTATTTCCTCAAGACGCACAACCTGCAGCAGCTGGGAGGCGCGCCGGCGTTCTACCTCCTGCGCGACGCCCGCGATTCCCTGATTTCCTATGCGCACTATGTGAAGGATGTTCTGGACAATGATAATTCGGCGGGTGATTTGCACACCGTTTTGCGGAATCTGATCCTGGAAAAGCGGTCGCCCTACGGCAGATGGAGCGACAACGCGGATCACTGGACCAATCGCGCGAACACCGCTGTCATAAGATTTGAAGATCTGATTGCGTCGCCGAGACAGCAAGTGATAAGCGCCGTTGAAGCCTTGGGCCTGAATCTGCCTCCGCCCTCAGACACCGGAATTGAGGCATTCGCGAAACTACACTCGACAGCTCCCCTTATATTTCGCAGTGGAAACCCGGGAGGTTGGCGCGACGAATTTCCCGCTGAACTTCTGGACCTGTTCTACAACGAACAGGGTGACGCACTTCGCCGGCACGGGTATATGGACTGAGCGGTGCAACCAGACCCTACGACGCTGACTGCTCGTCGAAACGAATTCCGCAGTTTTTCTGGATGGCGACCTGCTCGATCGTGTCCTTTTCACCTTTTAAGCGCGCATATTCCGCCGCCTGCGGTCCGTCGCCATCGATGAAAAGAAGAGCTGGCCAGAACACCACAATACCGACACCGGTCAGGACTGCGTCGTCAGTTGCCTTATCGTCAACATTGCCGGCAAGTTCGGCCGCTCGGCGCGAGACGCGACGGCCCTCTTCGGCGAGCTGCGAACAAGTGTAATTCTGATATTCGAGCGGAGAGACGTAGGACGCTTCAATTTCGTCCGACGAACTCGCACAACCCGATGCGAGGGCACCAACCAGCACGATCCCCAGCCATTTGTTCATCGTAAAGCTCCCCAGCGCGTAATTCTTGCAGCGTTCAATCGCAAGGATATTTTTTGCGTGTCAATGCACATAATACACGGACAAGGAGAACTTATGCAGAAATTAGGTACAGCATGGGCGCGGAAAGCTTAGTTATCGGTCGAATGGCGAACAAGCACCGCACGATAGCCATCTGCGTTCATTCAGGGAGTGTCATGAGAATGCGCGGATCAATAAGGGCGGCACCATAACAGTGCCGCCCCTAAGGCGATAAATCACTGGTTCTTCCGATTACTGAACGTTGACCGCGTCGTCATCGAACTGATCGACAACATGATCGTGTCCGCCGGCCGACGTGTCGCCCGTCTGCATACCGATGTTGCCATCGGAATCGACAGCGTGGGTACCGTAGTCATCGGTAACGACCTGAATTTGCGAACCGTCTCCATAGGTAATGGTCGTGGTCTGGCCGGCGTGGGCTGCCGCTGGAAGCGCAATAGTGAGCGCGATCGCGGCAAACAGACCTGTTTTCGTTGAAAGCTTCTTCATGTTTTGGCTACCTCATCGTTTGTGGATTGCATTGCGGCTACAAGAAGACGCCTACAGTGGTTTTTGCTCACGGCCGGTGATGTGGGTCATCCGGTGAAGTGCGAACGCTGCTGTCGCCCGTTAAAACGGCATCGTGCGTTTCCTCTTCATCGATATGGCTGGCGAGATGGCAGGCACGGCGGGATACGCGCTATCCTTCTTTCTCAAGGTGGGGACAGATGGAGGCCCGATACTTAAGCGATGGCCTGCATTCGGTGTTTGCGGGATGGGTGCATGGCGTATAAACACCGCACGACACCCATCCGCGATCATTCGCCGAACCGAGGAGGCACATCATCATGCCGTCATTCGACGTGGTTTCACGCACAGACATGCAGGAAGTCGGCAATGCGGTACAGGGCGCGATGCGCGAGATCGGCACGCGCTACGATTTCAAGGGATCCAACTGTTCCATCGAGCAGAACGATGAAACGCTCACCCTCACCGCCGACGACGATTTCAAGCTGAAACAGGTGCAGGAAATCCTCAAAGGCTATCTCGCCAAGCGCAAGGTGGATACCGGCGCCTTCGAGTTCGGCAAGGTCGAGCCGGCGTCGGGCGCGTCAGTGCGCCAGCAGGTTGCCATCAAACAGGGCATCGAGCGCGAAACCGCGCAGAAGATCGTCAAGGAAATCAAAAAATCGAAAACCAAGGTGCAGGTCGCCATTCAGGGCGATGAACTGCGCATTTCGGGCAAGAAGCGCGACGACCTTCAAGGGGCCATTGCCCTGATCAAGGAGATGAAGGTCACCCTGCCCCTGCAATACTTGAATTTCAGGGATTGAGGATCAGGTCTTGCTTAAATCAGGCCCGGGCGGTTGACGTACGGGCCTGAGGCGTGAGGCGCAAGAGCGCGAGCGGCGCTGCAAAAACGGCGAGGATCGCGAGATTGACCGGCACGTTGCCGAGCGCGCCGAGTGCAACGCTCAAGACCGTGTCCAGCACAAACCAGATGCCGATTGACAGCGCGCAGGCATGCCAGGCCCACGCCTCGCCGCGGGCCAGCGGATACTTCGCGATGAAGTAGAGCATGGCGCCCCAGCCGGCGGCCGCTGCCCCAATACCCCCGACGGCAAACCACAATTGCGGCATGGCGCCGGCGAGATGCGCAAGGTTGTCCGGAAAATCAATGCTGAGCGCTGCAACCAAAAGCGCGTCGTTGCGGGCAACAGCCACGCCGACGATGGCTGCCCCGTATGTGATCAGGCAAAGCGCGGCCAGTCGGATCCAGATGCATGCAAAACCGGTCATGTTTCCCCTTTCGGGCCGGGCGGGCCGTTATGCAGCCGTCATGACGCCGCGATGATTAGTTTCGATGGCGCGATCAGAACCGATTTTGATGAATCAACTCAGAGAATCACGAAACGTCTCATGACAATGGGGCAGTCTCAGCCGAGATACAACTGACAACCCCGTCATCCACACGCTTCTAGAATGCGGTCATGCGTTTCGTTGTTTCCGGGTCCAGAAGACCGGCCGTCGTCACGTCGGTTTCAAGGCCAAGCGCTCGAGGCACATCCGTGAGCGCCGTCTGGTTGAGGACGCGTTTCATGGCGCGGACGGAAAACGGCGGCAGGCCGGCGAGTTTGCGAGCCACTTCGCGTGCCTCCTCAAGCAGCTTGCCATCGGCGGCAACTCGCCACGCCACGCCATACTCCAGCAGGGTCTTTGCGTCGTAGCGCTCACCGAAATAAAGCATCTCGCGCGCCCGGTTGAGGCCGACGAGTGCCGGCAGGATCGATGTGACGCCGCCGGTGACAAAGACATTCAACGCGACTTCGGGGAAAAAGCCTTTGGCGCTTTCGCCCCAGATCGGAAAGTCGCAATTCATCGCCCATTCAAAGCCACCGCCCGCGGCCCAGCCGTTTATGGCGCCGACGACCGGGTTGCGGCCAAGGACAATGGCGTGGGTCGCGCGCTGTATGGCATCGACGGCGGTGCGGGCTTCGATTTCGTTTTGCGGTGTGAAATAGTCCTTGCGGTCATCGCCGGCGCAGAACGCACGGCCCGTGCCCGTAAACACGATGGCGCGTGTTTCGGGGTCGGCGTTGGCATCCTCGAAGGCGCAGGCCACATCGTCGATCAACGCCAGATTCATGGCGTTCAGGCTGTCCGGCCGGTTGAGGGAGATGGTTCGGACGCCGTCGCCGTTGTATTCGCTCAGGACCGTTTCATAGGTGTGGTCGCTCATTGTCCGTTCCTTACAATGCGTTTGGGTTTGTTCAGTCGCTGTTGTCGTTCAACCGGTCATCAACGCTATGACATCGCCTGATCTGACCGTTGTGCCAAAAACGCCTCCAGGCTTGCGCACGAGGGCCAGAGCAGCGTCATGGATGTCCTGGCTGGAGGTGCCGACGCAGTCTTCAACAACACAGCAGTCATAACCGCGGTCGAGTGCTTCGCGCAGGCACGACGTCACGCAGCAATCGGTCGTCACTCCGGTCAGGATGACATTCTTGATGTTCCAGGCGCGCAACTGATCATCAATGTCCGTGCTTGCAAAGGCGCCATAGGTCGTCTTGTCGAAGACCGGCTCTCCCAGCTCCGGCGCGAGCTGTTCCACGATGTTCCAGCCGGGGTCGCCGCGGATCAGCCCCCTGCCCCTTGGCCCCTCGTTACCAATGCCGTGCCCTTCCGCCCCGTCAGCCTCGTGCTTCCAGGGCTGCAGATCCGAGAGGTCCGGCGCATATCCTTCGCGCGTATGCGCAATGTGGCAGCCCCACCCGCGCGCGGCCCGCAGAACTTTCTCCAGCGGCGCAATGGCAGCGTTGAGCAGCGTCATATCGGCACCCAGGACAGACATGTAGCCGCCATCGCTGCAGAAATCATGCTGCATATCGATGACCAGCAGAACCGTGTCGGCGGGCGACAGGGTGCCGACCTGGGGGAACGGGATCGGGTCGCCGGGGATTTTCGCTGCCATGAGGGACTCCGATTGAAGTGAGTGCTCAGGGTGAACGGTACACCCCCAAAATGACGGCGACAATCGCGCTTATCCGCTTGAACTGTCAGCGTTCCCAGTAAATCTGCACTGCATAGATATGCGTCCCGCGCTGTACGACGCCGGTTGAAACGAAGCGGTAATCGCGACGCATGAGATTGCGCCGGTGACCGGTACTGTCGAGCCACTGCTGGAAAAGACCACGTGCCTTCGCGGTATCTGCCGGCGCGTCACCGCGCGCCCGGGCGGCGTTTTCGGCAAAGGACCCGCGCTCGTAGCCGGCGAAAGCCTCAAAACGCTGGCGGAAGCGGTAGCCGCTTGGCGAATGGTGGCCAACATAATTGCCGTTCAACATATCGAGTGCCTGCGCATGCGCCGCGGTAAGGACCAGTTCGCTCGGCGCAAGGGCGCCCCGGCCCGCCGCGGCGCGTTCAGCGGAGGCCAGGCCGTTGAGCTGGCGTTCCAGGTCGGGGCGGAACTGGATGTTCGCAGGAGGGCTGGCGATCAAGGCGGTGGCGTAGTCGCGGTAGGCCGCGGAGGCCCAGGCGAGCGACACTACAATCGTGCAAAAGGCGGCAGCGGCGGCCAGGCAGATCGGGAGAAGGCGCATAACAATCCGGTTTCCGGTTTCATGTGACCGGTAACGGAACCGGCAGATGTTCCTAGTCCGAAATCCGGGTGACTGTCACCTCCGCCGTGCCGTGATTGTAGCCGGTCTCCCATGTGTAGGCGAAGCTCCAGTCCTGCCAGAGACCAAAACACAGGCCACAGACCGTGTCGTTCACGAAGAGGAACAGTTCGCCATCCCGCTCGGCTGTGAATTTGTGCGGACCTTCGCCGATCCCAAAGCGCTGCTTGCCGGTATTGCCGACGCGTCCCATGAGCCGGTACCAGGGTTCGCTCCAGGAACGGCGCGCAGGCGCAAACAAAATCAGTTCCGCTGTTCCCCACCACGCGGTAAAGCCTTCCGGGGATGCGGGAATGCGGCCGTCGCGCCAATCGTAGGTCGTGGCGGGGGTAGTGGGTGATACCGAAACAAGATACCGGGCCCCCTCTTCCAGCATGATACCGGTTGCAAGACACGGATTGTCGGCTTCAAAGGGAATCGGAACCGGTTCCTCCTTGCTTTTTACAAGCACCGTTGTCCGGTCGGATATTTCGCAAATGTTACCGGTGGTGGTCCTGATTTCGAAGGCGATCCGGTTTGCCAAGCCGAATACGACAACCGCTGCAACGAGAAATGCGATCAGCGACAAACTGAGAGAAAGCCTGTCGCGTGCCTTCGGGCTCAGGAGGTTGCGCATTGCGTGCGGGAAACTGCCATTCCATACGGGTGGCGAGCGCCCGGTGTCCTTGATGTGTGCCCAGGCCAGGAAAGCGCGTATTTGTGTCAGATTTCCCCAATGGTACTTCGCGTACATCAGCACGATGAAGATCACGGCAAACCAGAACAAAAACACCGGATTCTGGCGTAGCGCATCGATCCAGTCCGCGAGGAACTGCGGGATGAACACGGACAAAAGCTTTAGCACCGGGTCGAGAACGCATCTCAATCCGCCCTGACAGGCGCCGTCGGGAATCCAATCAAGGAAGAAACGCGATGCCGCAAGGGTCAGCGTGGCGATGAGGATGGCAAAGTAGAGCCAGCGACGCTTGTAGATAACGTCCTGGGCGCGCTCCATCGCATTGACCCGGTCCTTGGCCTGTGCCGGCGTTTCGACAAAGCCGAGCGGCTTGCCCCTGGGTCGCTTGACGCCTTTCGTTGGCGGCGTGGCGACGATTTCAAACTCTTCGGACAGGCCCGTCGGCGAATAGGGCACGACCCGTTCACCGATCCTTTCAAGCGCGCTTTCGTGGATTTTGGGGCGGGTCACGAAAACCTTGTTTATGCCGTCGTTACACAGGCTTGACAGCAGACGGGGGCGGTAACGGTAATAGGCACCCAGTCCCGAACGCGAATCGTGCAATGTCCCGTGCGCATTGGCGAGA
The DNA here is from genome assembly GCA_021775755.1 of Hyphomicrobiales bacterium. Lineage (GTDB taxonomy): Bacteria > Pseudomonadota > Alphaproteobacteria > Rhizobiales > JAJFHB01 > JAJFHE01. Next base: position 269,216 of record JAJFHE010000050.1, read on the forward strand.
TCGGCGATGCGCTGGCGCTCTCCCTCGATGAATTTCAACTGGTGCGGGCTCGCCTCGACCTTGGCGATCATCCAGTCGAGTGTAACATGGGCGAGTTCGTCCTTTGCATATCCACCACCAACATCGGAGTGCACCCCGCAAAACCAGACCTGTTCGATGCGTTCATCCTCTCCCGAAGCGTCTTTTTCTTCCGTCTCTTCGTTCCAGATGAGCGGAAAAAATGTCTGGCGTTCTTCGTCAAGGGCAAGTGCCTGACAGGCTTTGTGCACGCCGGGCATCAGGTCCTGATCTGGAAATCGCAGAGGATGGAGAAAAATATCCCAGGCGCGCGCCAGTTCATCGATCGGCAACGCATACGCGGCAACGGTATCCCACACACCGAGGAACTCGATATCAGGAACAACGCCTTTTTCAGGAGTAACCTTCTCAATTCCCAACTTGTTCCGGATCCACTCTTTTATGCGATGCTCAAAGTGCACTTTCCGGAAAACATCGTATTGATCCAATGCCTTTTTATGAAGGTCGGCCTCGTTCCTGAACTCCCCGACCAAACCAGATGCGCCGATGAATCCGGCCAGCGTTCGCACGGTGAACGCGCCGCGGCTGAAGCCGAACATGTAGATCCGGTCACCATCATTATAGTTACGGCAAAGGTACTCATAGAGCTGGAGGACGTTGCGCTTCAATCCCCAGCCGAACACGCCGCCGATCAACTTGAGGGGCAGGAACTCCTGACTGCCGACACCGTCGTCGTAAAGCGCAATCTGATCGCCGTTGTTGAGCTGTAGCGTGCGGTAAAGCCGCCAGACGTTTGTCTTGTTGGCCTTGGCGGCGCTGTTGCCAGTTCCGTCGGACAGCAGGATGATATTTTTCGACATGGCCCGAGCCCCCGGTGTTGTCAAATCTGCGTTTTCGGTCAGCGCCCCCGCGGCGGTGCAATCCACCGCTGCGGCTGGCTTACCCTTTCAGCTCCTCAGTTTGGCGATCCACTTGTCGATCTTGCCGAGAACACCCCAACCCGCCAGTGCTCCAAACAATGGCTGCGCGGCCTGAACGGTTGTGTCGAGAGTGGTAATGTTTTCGGGATTTGCAGGTATCAGCGCTGTAATCCCCGCGGCAATTGGCGCTGCTGCGGGAAAGATTATTGGAATGACGCTGGTCGCGAGCAAACCGATGATACCGAGCGCGGTTTTGCGGCCATTGAGTGCCTTGCCGATGCCTTCACCCAGAGCACCGTTTACCGGTGTCAGAGGTTCTACTTCGGGGGGCGGCGGTGGCGGGGGCGGCGGAGCCACCGGTTGAGAGGTCGCGCCAAGCTGCGCGGCAACGCCGGCGAGCGCCTGCAATATGGCGCCAAAATCCGTGGTGGCACCTGCCTGCGGTACTTGCGGCTGTGCCGGTTGCGCGGCGATACCACCTTCAGCCTTCAACTTCTGTATGGTCTGGGCGAGCTCGGCAGCCTGGGTCAGGATCGAAACGAGGTCGGAAATGTTTGTCGTCTTGCCGCCGGCGGCGGGATCGGTGGTGTCACTCATGATGGTTCCTCCGGTCGCTGGTTGAATATGTGGTGTAGGTGCCGGCGTTGCGCCGACGAGGCCGAGCGCGCCGGATTCGATGTCGAAAAGGCGATTGAGCCAGCCCTTGCCGTACTTCCAGAACTTCGAAAGTCCACGATAGTAGTTCTCATAAATGTCGCTGTAGCTCTCGACCGCGCGGCGTTCGTCTACGGCGCGGCTCGCGGCAAGCGTATTCGGGCCGACCTGCCCGTCGATGGCGATCTGCTGGCCCTGCGCCACGAGAGTGCGCTGCAGGAACTTGGCGCCACGGCCCGGTCCGGAGTTAACGCCCGCGTTGTAAGTCATGAGCGCCAGCGCCAATGGCATCTCATCGCATCGCAGTTTGCGCCAGTAGTTTGCAAAGAAGATGCGCCGGGCTTCGTCTTCGGTGAGATTGCGAACGTCATCGACGCTGACAGGAGTACCGCGCCAGCGCCGCAACGTGTCGATGGTGATGCCCATATTGGTGGCGCCGCCCGGGTCGTCCGGATCATTAACAAAGCCGCCCTCCCACTTCGCGATAAACGGGTGGGAGGTTTCGAATGCCGGCGTCGGCGCGCCTGCCGGTGGCGCAGCCATGGCTGCCCCTGCTCCGGCCTGAGGCTCGCCGATGGGATCTGCGTGCCCCTTGACGCTCGACCAGTCGACACCGGCCGCCAGATCTTCCGGCGCCAGATCGAGCTCAAAGTGCATGGCGTCCTTGACGTTCCTCCAGTGCCCGCCCCATTCGAAAACCTTCTTGCCTTCGGTGGTTACGATGGCCACTGCATCGGCGATCATTTCCGGCGTCATGTCGGTATCGGCGAGATGCTGTTTGACGTCTGTCGCCCGCTCGGCTTGCGTTGCCTTGTCTGAAAACCGTACAGGCCGTTTGTCCGGCGTCTCGATGAATGGATTGGTTTTCCAGTTGATGTCGAGGGCGATGCCGTAAGAATGCAGGCTCTTGCCACTGCCGCCGGTAATCGTTCTGCAGTTGTAGCTGTCCGTGTCAGCAAGCCTGATGTTGTAGTCATGGTGATTGAGTACGGTGGCAAGCGCCTTCCAGGCGCCTTGCGTGGGCGGTGCGACACGGATCAGATCCGGCCCGAAAGATATCGTCACCATGTCTGTTTCGCGGCACTCATACTGTTTCCAGGCCGCCCGGAGCTTGGTCGTCGTCAGTCCCATGGGATCCTCTCTTTTGTGGTGTCTTCTTTTCCTTTCCGCCCAGCGGTGATTTGAGGACACGAACCGGCCCCCTCGCCTTGCGGCGAGACGGTTCTCGATCCATGACAAAGGATCCGTCGGATTGTCCGTGACGGCTTTGCCTATTTGCCCTAGGGGATCATCTTGACGGGTTTTCGTGAAATTACAAGCACTTGGCCGCAACCACCGGTTGACCGCGCCTTGTATTCACCTAACGTTGCGCAAGCAGCCTTACGTGATCGCTACTGCGCAAATGCGGCCTAAACGGCTTAAGCCGCGTTGTCGATCACTTGCTTCAGAGGCGCCAGTTCCTCTTCGAACTCGCGCCAACGGCCGACGGAAGATTTGTAGATCGGCTGGCGCACCTGCATCTGGCTGGCGGTAAGGACGCCGCGTTCGTTTTCGTTGAACTTGAGACAGGCGTCATCCCAGCGGAGACCGAGATGCGCAATAATCGCGCGGCTTATGCTCTCCTGATCGGCGATCATGTCTTCATACCGGACATCAAGAATGCGCCCGGGAAGAACCGCATGCCAGTGCGCCATGATGCGCTGGTACTCAGTGTAGAAGTGGCCAAGGTGTTCCAGATCATTGGTGAAGGACAGAGTTTTCACATCGCCGAAATACTGGAAGTAGCACGACAGGCACGTATCCATCGGATCGCGGTGACAATGCACGATGGAGGCGTTCGGGAAGAGGATGGATATCAGACCGGCATGGAAAAAGTTGAAGGGGTTCTTGTCGGTAAACCTCGCGTCATCAGCAAACCGGCCGCGCATGTGGGAAAGATACTGATCGCCGATCGGCGTGAGTTGCTGCGGTTCGATGCGGGAAACATCGGCGGGATAGCGAAGCCCGCCCGATGTATTGCGCAAAAGCGCTTCGACAAGCTGCGTCATCTTGCGTTCTTCGCCACCTGCCCCGACTTCGGGATGGCTTGAGATAATCTGTTCGACGAGCGTCGTGCCGGAGCGCGGCATGCCGATTATGAATATCGGCGCATCGGTGCCGGTTCCAGCATCGTTCAACGTTTCGAATACTTCCGGCGTAAATGAGGCGATCGACAGATCGACGACGCTGCTGAGCGCTCCGGGGTTGTACTCGCCGATGGCGCGCAGCACATCGTTGCCTTCGCGGTAAAGCTCAAAAGCATCCTGGGAACGCTTCTGCTTGTGTAGAAGACGCGCCGCGGCAAAATAGGCGCCGGCGCGTTGCTCTTCATCCAGTGCATTATCTACAGCCAGTTTCCTCAGACGCTGAATCGACTGCTCCATTTCATCGATGGTTTCTCCCATCGCGGCAAGACGGAAGTGTGACTCGATCAGTTTGGGGTTGAGGTCCACGGCGCGCTCGAAGGCGGCACGCGCATTTGCGAAATCCCCCAGCGTTTGATGCTGAATGCCTTTTTGATGGAACGCGTGCGAGTTCGCCGGATCACGCTCGATCGCTGCGTCGAAGATCGCAAGGGCGTCTTCCGGTCGCTCCAGATTGTGTAGCGTGCGGCCAACGTAAATCAGTGTGGCGAGATGGTCCGGCTTAAGTCCGAGCGCCTTCTTGAACGCAATCAAGGCGGCGTCGAATTGCTGCAGTTTGAACAGGCACCGCCCGAAGCGCCGCCAGGCGAGAAAATCCTGCGGCGCCAGTGTCACGGCCTGCTTGAAACACTGATAGGCTTCCTGATAACGGTTCTGCTGCTCCAGAATGGTGGCAAGCGCAATGTAAGCGTGCGCCTGATCGGGGTTGTCCTGGACGATCTGACGGCAGATGTTGCCGGCTTCATCGAGTTTGCCGCGGGCGCGCATGCCTTCGGCCATTTGCAGGAGTGCGGCAACGTTCTGTTTGCCGTGCTCTGAGCTGTGCGGCGCACTGGCGGTTCGCGCGGCGCGCTTCATGCGGCGCCGTTCGGCCCGGTTCGATGCGCCGGATAAGGCTTGACCCTGTTTCAACATAATCGACCCCGTGCAGACAAATCTCCGTAAGCACCATCCATGGGCGATTCGTTTAAGAATGCGTTAACCAGTGTTAACGGGCGGCAACCAACTCCTGAATTTTATTCGCTTGCGGGACAGGAGGCGCGGGATTACCGCAGATGAGGTTGAAAGTGTTGGGGTGCTGGAAATGAGCGAACTGACCCTGGAAAAAGCCGCGCGCACAACGCCGGTCACCGTCCTCGACGACACGCAGCCCCTCGATATCGATCTGGACCGCATGCGCCGCTATCGATTGAGCCGCGTGCGCGAGCAACTCGCGGCTCAGGATTGTGCCGCGGTTGTTCTCAACGCTCCCCACTCCATTCGCTACGCCACGGGCGCGCGTAACTGTGCGCTGTTCCAGGCGCACATCCCGGCCCAATATCTCTTCGTGGCGCTCGACGGGCCGGTAATCCTGTTCGACGCGGACGGATACAAGATCGGTGCCGACCGGCTCGGGACAATCGATGAAATCCGCGGCGACGGTGTGCCGCTCAATTACTTCTACGGGGGCTCGCGCCTTGATGAATGGTATCGACACTGGGCGCGCCAACTGAGCGACCTGATCGATGCCCATGGCGGCGGTAACCGGCGGCTTGCCGTTGAACGCGTCGGCCTTCGCGCGTTGACGGCGTTCGATGGCCTCAACATAAATCTTGTCGATGGCGAAGACATTATAGAACCAGCCCATGTCATCAAGTCGCCGGATGAAATTCTGTGCATGAACCATGCAATTGCCGCCACCGAGGAAGGCATGTGGCGCATGCGCGAGGAGCTGCGTCCCGGGCTGACCGAAATCGAGCTCTGGAGCCACCTTTGGGCCGCCAATACCAAATGGGGCGGTGACTGGATCGAATGCCGGCTGCTTACCTCCGGCCAGCGGACAAATCCCTGGCTCCAGGAGGCCGGACACAAGATCATTCGCGCCGGCGAGCTTGTCGCGTTCGATACCGATCTTGTGGGGCCGTTCGGCTATGCCGCGGATATTTCACGTACATATTTCTGCGGACCGGGACGGCCGAGTGTTTACCAGAAGGATCTTTACAAGCGCGCGCATGAGGAGGTGCAGCACAACATCGAGCTGATGCAGCCGGGCATGGCCTATCGCGACATTACCGCAAAAGGCTTCGTGCAGCCGGAACAGTTTCGTGCTCAGCACTATCCCGTTCTGGCGCATGGTGTCGGAATGTCGGATGAATTTCCGACGATCTTCTATCCTGACGACGACGCGCGCCTTGGCCATGAAGGGTGCCTTGAGCCCGGCATGGTAATCTGCGTTGAGAGCTATGTCGGCGAGGCCGGCGGGCCCGAAGGCGTCAAACTCGAAGACCAGATTGTGATTACGGAAACCGGAAACACGGTTTTGAGCCGGTTTCCGTACGAAGAAGAGTTATTGTCGTAACGGTGGGCCGCATTTCGATGAATCGATTTGGCTTGCAGCCAAAAGCGCTCAGGCGATAATGAGACAGATGCAATTTTCCTGTGCTGCAGGAAATCAGGCTACGCAAAGATCAGGAGGTTTGGGCTGATGGAAACGGTTGAATTCACCCAGATGAAAGACGGCACGCGGGAAGACTACGAACTCCTGCATGAACTGGAAGCGCCGTATCTTGAAGGCACCGCGCGCCGCCTCCTGGGCGAACTGGCGCGCCAGGGCGTAGAAACGTTGTCCGGCTATAAGATCAGCCGCCTTGAGCATGGACTGCAGTCGGCAACGCGCGCCTATCGCGAAGGCGCCGATGTGGATTGGGTGGTGAGCGCCCTGCTGCACGATATCGGCGACGGTCTCGCACCGCAGAACCACGATAAGTTCGCAGCCGAGATCCTGCGTCCCTTTGTGCGTGAAGAATGCACCTGGGTGGTGGAGCAGCACGGGCTTTTCCAGAGCTATTATTACGGCCACTTTCATGGCTGGGACCGCAATGCGCGCGACACGTTCAGGGATCACCCGTCCTATCAGGCGTGTGTTGATTTTTGCGCACGTTGGGACCAGTCGTCATTCGACCCGAACTACGACACGGAGCCTCTGGAGTTCTTCGCCAACATGGTCGAGGAAGTGTTTGCCCGCAAGGCCTACGATCCCGATGTCATCCAGGCGGGCGTCACGCGGGGCATGCCGGCGCTTGAGGTGGCCTAAACGGCGAAGAGCCGTCACTCCATAACCGTGACCTTCAGCACCATGACCATGGTGGCGTGGGCGTCCGTTGAGCCGGTGTTGGTAATTCGATGCGGGCGGTCGCCGCGGTAACGCAGGGTTTCGCCTTCTTTGGCGACTTTGATTTCGTCTTCAATTTCAACCGTGTACTCGCCCTTGAGCACGCTCAGGTGCTCGACAGTGCCTGGTTGGTGGGGTTCGGAATCCAGAACACCGCCGGGTTTTGCTTGAAAATCGTACCACTGCATGAAGTCGACTAGATTGAGAGCCCCGAAAATGCGCAGGGTGCACAGGCCGTCTTCGGTGGTGAGAACCGGGATTGCGCCCTTTCCCTGATGCTCCAGAAAATTGGTGGCCTGATCCGCCTTCAGGACCTCATCCACTGTGGTGTCGAGAGCCCTCGTGAGGCGCCAAACCGTTCCAATCGTTGGATTGGTTTCGTTCCGCTCGATTTGAGAAATGATCGATTTGGCAACGCCGGAATGCTCCGACAGATCGCCGAGCGACATGTTGTAGGCCTTGCGCAGGCGCTGAATTGTTTTGCCGAGGTCGGGGGACTGTTCCCTGCCACCACCTTTGGTGCGATGCCGTGCCATGCGCCAAGTGTTCCTTATTTAGGCCATTGCGTTCTTTAAACAGAACACCTATATTTCATTCCGAACGCAGCTGCCCCCTAAATGGCGCTTACGTCAAGGAATGAATGGATTTTTCCGGTGTTTGTAAAAACGAACAGTATCTTGCAACAGCCGTTCGGTAAACGAAACACCGAAGGTTTCCCTTGCTTTTCACGAGCATGGACCGAAGCCGGTGCCGTTGCAAGCACGAACCGGAAAGAGGTTTAAGGCGGCCAAGATGCGGTATTTCCCGATATTTCTGGATGTCGACGCCCGCAAAGTGCTGGTGGTGGGCGGTGGCGAAACAGCCGCGCAGAAAGTGCGGCTCCTCCTCAAGTCGAGCGCCTTCGTCACGGTCATTGCCGAAGACGTGTGTGCCGAATTGCGCGGGTATGCGTTTGACGGCCGCCTCACCCTGCATGAGCGCGCCTTTTCAAGCACGAACCTTGACGAAACGGCGGTCTTGTTCGTTGCAACGAACGACGCGAAAGCAGACGCTTCGATCTCGCAAGCCGCCCGGGACCGCAACATCCCTGTCAATGTGGTGGACACGCCGGATTGTTCCTCGTTCATCACGCCTGCCATTGTCGACCGCGACCCGCTGATCGTCGCCATCGGCACGGAAGGCGCGGCACCCATTCTGGCCCAGGGTGTCAAGTCCAGACTTGAGGCCATCCTTCCTCAAGGACTTGGGGGCCTTGTCCAGAAAGCCCGGCAGCTCCGCTCCCAGACCGGGGGCAGGCTTGGTGCGGGCGGCGCTCGCCGGGCATTCTGGTCCAGCTTCTTCTTCGGCGCGATCCGCGATGCGTATCTCGCCGGTAACGACGATGAATTCGAACACCGCGTCGCCCATGCTACGACTGCCGCGCGATCCTCCGTCGCGGGCTTTGGCAGGGTCTCCTTTGTGGGAGCCGGTGCGGGCGACACGGAGCTTCTCACCTTGAAAGCGCAGCGTCTCCTGCAGTCGGCGGACGTCATCGTGCATGACAATTGCATCGGCTCCGATGTGCTTGAATATGCGCGGCGCGATGCGACACGGGTTTCGCTGGACGCGGAAGACGATACCGCGTCGCATGACGCTCTCGTTTCCCATTCCTTGCGCGGCAATTCGGTTCTCCGGCTTTTGTATGGCGATCCATCTCGCAACACCACCCAGCTTGATGAAAGCAAGGCGCTCGCCGCACTTGGCATTCCCGTGGACGTCGTTCCCGGAGTCTCGGCACCTCGTGCTCTTGATCCCGTAGTTCACCCCCGAACCTCGCAAATCCTGGAACTCGTGCGATGACAGGCAAAATCCTCACAGCAAATCGTGTCGACGACGGTCTCGTCGTATTCCTGAACGGCCGTGGCGAATGGGCCGAAGCGCTTAGCGAGGCATGGCTTGGCGAGCACGACAGCACGATCGCCGAGTTTGAGGATATCGCGAGCGCGGCCGGCGCCGGCACGGAGGTGACGGATGTCTATCTCTTCGACGCCGAACGTGACGGCGACGAATTCGTTCCGGCCCACATCCGCGAGCGCATCCGGGCGCTTGGACCCACGGTGCGGATGGACCTCGGCAAGCAGGCGGAAGGCATCGGCGGCGCGTTCAACGCGCTCGGCTGACAGGAGTTAAGACGAATGTACCGCTACGATGAATTCGACCACCGTTTCGTGCGCGAGCGTACGACACAATTCCGCGACCAGGTCACGCGCCGGCTTTCCGGCGAGCTGACCGAGGACGAGTTCAAGCCGCTTCGCCTGATGAACGGCGTTTATCTGCAGCTGCATGCCTATATGCTGCGCGTCGCCGTGCCCTATGGCACGCTGTCGGCGCCGCAGATGCGCCAACTTGCGATGATTGCCGAGCGCTATGACCGCGGCTACGGCCATTTCACGACTCGTCAGAACATCCAGTACAACTGGCCGGCGCTGAAGGATCTGCCGGACGTTCTCGACCATCTGGCCGAAGTCGAAATGCACGCCATTCAGACGTCCGGCAACTGCATCCGCAATGTCACGACCGATCAGTGGGCGGGTGTCGCCGCCGATGAAATCGCCGATCCCCGCCCGATCTGCGAGTTGCTGCGCCAGTGGTCGAGCCTGCATCCGGAATTTTCGTTCCTACCGCGCAAATTCAAGATTGCCGTAACGGGCGCACCGCAAGACCGCGCCGCCGTTGCGGTGCATGACATTGGCCTGCACATGCATCGCAACGCCGATGGCGAAGCGGGATGGGAAGTGCTCGCCGGCGGCGGTCAGGGCCGCACGCCGATGATCGCCGTTACCGTGCGCGACTGGCTGCCGGAGCGGGAGCTCCTGCCCTATCTCGAAGCCGTCATGCGCGTCTACAACCTGCACGGCCGGCGCGACAACAAATACAAGGCGCGCATCAAGATCCTCATTCATGAACTGGGCGCGGAAGAATTCCGCCGCCAGGTGGAGGAAGAGTTCGCCCGTGCGGGAACGCCGGAAGTCGAGGTCGAACAGCGCGAACTGGCGCGTATTGCCGCCTATTTCGCACCACCCGCTTACGAAGACCTGCAGGACGTCTCAACTGAATTCGAACTCGCCAAGAACGGGAACCGTGATTTCGCCAACTGGGCCAAGATCAATGTCGCCGAACACAAGGCGCCGGGCTATGCAATCGTCAACATTTCGCTGAAACCGGTCGACGGCATCCCGGGCGATGCGACAACAGAAGAAATGAACCTGGTGGCGGATCTTTCCGAGCGCTACAGCGCGAACGAAATACGCATTACGCATCGCCAGAACCTGGTATTGCCCTATGTCCGCAAACGGGACCTGTTCGCGGTATGGTCGGCTCTGAATGACGCCGGCCTCGCAATTGCCAATCTCGGGCATCTCGGTGACATCATTGCTTGTCCCGGCATGGATTACTGTGCGCTGGCAACAGCCCGCTCGATCCCCATCGCTCAGGACATCTCGCGCAAGTTCGCCGACCTCAAGCGCCAGTATGACGTCGGCCCGCTGACCATCAATATTTCCGGCTGCATCAATGCCTGCGGGCACCACCACGTGGCGCATATCGGCATTCTCGGTGTCGATAAAAAGGGCAAGGAATTTTACCAGATCACGCTTGGCGGCGCTTCGGATGAGAACGCCTCCATCGGCAAGATCCTCGGTCCCGGATTTTCCGGCGAGGAAGTGCCGGACGCCATTGAAAAGATCATCGAAACTTACATCGCGATCCGCGGTGAAAGTGAAACCTTCCTGCAAACCTACCGCCGTGTTGGCGCAGATCCATTCAAGGAGGCTCTCTATGCGACTGCTTAAGAATGGCGAATTCGCCAGTGATGACTGGACTGTCCTTTCCGAGGACGATGTTCTCCCGCTCAACGGAGACGTGATTGTCTGCTTCGACCGGCTCATGCGTGACTACGCACAGCTCAAAGCCCATGACGGCCGCATCGCCGTGTCGTTCCCGAACGACTGCGCGGTTGAGGATCTGGACGACTATCTCGACATCCTCGACAAGGTTGTGCTCACGTTCCCGGTGTTTACCGACGGGCGCGCCTATTCGCAGGCCCGGCAACTGCGCCAGCAGTTCGCCTTCGAGGGAGAGATACAGGCGAGCGGCAATGTGCTTCCCGACCAGCTGGCCTTTATGCGCCAGTGCGGGTTCGACGTGTTCCTGGTGAACGGCCGGTTCGATGCCGAGCAATGGCAGAAAGCCGCCACCTCGATGACGCTAACCTATCAGAACGGGTATCTGCCGGAGCGCGGGTTCGCGCCGGCGGACGTGTGGAAACGTCGTGAGGTAAAGTCTAATGATCAGCTACGATCTGATTTCGAGGAGGTATGGACGGCTTGAGGGGCCTGAACTCCTTGAGCCGTTGATCCGGGAGGTCTTCCCGGGCCGCATCGCACTTGTGTCGTCCTTCGGGACGGACTCCGCTGTGCTCCTCCACATGGTCTCCGAAATCGACCGGAAAACACCGGTTGTGTTTCTCGACACCGGCAAACTCTTCGGCGAGACGAAGCGTTACCGCGATGATCTCGTGGAACGCCTGCGCCTTGAGCGGCTCGAAACCGTGACGCCGCTTGCCGCGGACGAACGCACGCTCGACGCCCAAGGCGACCTTTGGATGTCGAACCCGGATATGTGCTGTCATTTCCGAAAAGTGGAGCCACTCGAGCGGGCGTTACGGGGCTATCAGGCGTGGATCACCGGGCGCAAGCGCGTCCATGGCGGCTCGCGCGCGGCCCTTCAGACGCTTGAAACGGCGGACTGGCGGCTCAAGATCAATCCGCTGGCCGGCTGGTCGGAGGAACAGATTTCGGAGTATTTCGACGCCCACGACCTGCCGCGCCATCCGCTCGTCGCGCGCGGCTACACGTCGGTGGGCTGCATGCCCTGCACCAGCCTGCCCTCGCCCGATGGCGGCGCACGGTCCGGCCGCTGGTCCGGCCAAGACAAGACCGAATGCGGTATCCACTGGAGCGTCAATGGACGGCCGATGAAACGCTCGGCGTAAGGCTGGATATCAGGCACTGTGCCCAAACGCACCAGGTCCCGGATCAAGCCCGGGAGGTTTGTTCAATAATCACAATGCAATCCGTTTCGGTGCACCGGGTTTGAGCCGGTGCGTGTGCAGCGTTTTCAAAGCCTGCGTCTTACTGCGTCGACGTAATCGCCTGGCTCAAATCAGTTATGAGATCTTCCGGCTCTTCCAGTCCCACAGACACTCTGAGCATGCCTTCGCCGATGCCGACGCGGGCACGTTCCTCCTCGCCGATGTTGCGGTGGGTGGTGCTGGCGGGATGGGTGATGAGGGACTTTGAATCGCCAAGGTTGTTGGAAATGTCGATGATCGACAACCGGCGCATCAGGTCAAAGGCACGCTGGCGGCCGCCCTCCACGTCGAATGTAACAACGGTGCCACCGCCGGTCATCTGCGCACGGCAGAGCTCCGCCTGCAGGTGACTGTCGAGCCAGGGATAGAGCACCCGTGAAACGCCGGCGGTTTCCTGCAAGGCTTCGGCAACCTGCAGAGCCGCGCCGGATTGCTGCGTGACACGCAGTTTGAGTGTTTCCATACCCTTCAACAGAACCCAGGCATTGAACGGCGAGAGCGCCGGGCCCGTATGGCGCAGGAAGGGTTTCAGTTCGTCTTCCTTAAACTCTTTGGTCGACAGGACCGCGCCGCCGAGGCACCTGCCCTGCCCGTCGATATGCTTGGTGCCGGAATAGATCACGATGTCGGCGCCAAACTGCAATGATTTCTGCAGGATGGGCGTGGCGAATACATTGTCGATGACAACCCGCGCGCCGACTTTATGGGCAATCTCCGATACCGCGGCGAGATCGATCACTTCGAGCGTCGGGTTGGACGGCGTTTCGAGAAAGATACACTTGGTGTCGGGGCGCACCGCGGCGCGCCAGGCGTCGAGGTCCTTTCCGTCGACGAGGTCGTACTCGATGCCGAAGCGCGGCAGGATGTTGGTAATGATCTGAAAGCACGAACCGAAGAGCGCCCGCGAGGCGACGATGTGATCGCCAGTTTTGAGTTGGCAGGCGAGCGATGAATAGACCGCTGCCATGCCGCTTGCAGTGCCGAAGCACGCTTCCGCGCCTTCCAGCAGCCGTAACCGTTCCTCGAACATGGAAACGGTCGGATTGCCATAGCGCGAGTAAATGTACCCATCGTCTTCGCCGGCAAACCGGGCCGCTGCGGTTTCGCCGTCCGGGTAGACGAATCCCGAGTTGAGAAACAGAGCCTCGGATGTCTCGCCGAATTCACTGCGTTCAAGTCCGCCACGCACAAGTTTGGTGGCTTCGCCCCAGTTGTCTTTGGTCAGGCTGTCGGTACTCACGCCCGCGCCCTCCGCTTCAGCTCTGGACCCAGGGAAGACCCGCATGTTTCCAACCTCCAACGGCACCGCGGTGCCCTGCTGCATCCTTGTCGCCTTCGAACCCTTCAGCGACGTTGTAACAATTGGCGAAACCAGCCTCGGTCAACGCGGCGGCGGCGGCCGCCGAGCGCTGGCCGGAACGGCAAATCAGGAATATCTCCGCGTCCTGCGGTACGCCCGCAGCCGCGACGTTCTCCACAAACTGCACATTGCGTTCCATCGTCGGAAAGAACTGCCACGGAATGCGTATAAAACGCTCAAACTCGGGCACGCCGACAAAGGCCCACTCCGCATCGGTTCTGACATCGATGAGGTAAGAATTGTCGTTTGAATTCAATCGTTTAAAGGTGTCACGCGGAAACACGTCGCCCTTGTACATTGTCACATCCTGATTGCGTAGCGTTCGTTATATCGAACGCTTTGGACTATATGCGAAACAGTCGGAGAATGGAATTCGAAATCACAAATTTCGATGAGAAAATTTCCGTTGGAGCCAGCCCTGGTTTTCCGATAGAGCCAAACGTCAAATGTCCATTATGACGCCTGTCGCGGGGACATGAGATTGAGTATCGTCAAATCTTCCATACGGCAAACCTTTCAGGGAGCGTGTGCATGGCCAAGGAACTACCGAAACGCGCGGAGGTGGTGATTATCGGAGGCGGCATCATCGGATGCTCCATCGCCTATCATCTCGCAAAAATCGGCATCACCGACGTGGTGGTTCTGGAACGCAAGCAGCTGACCTGCGGCACCACCTGGCACGCGGCCGGACTTGTCGGGCAGTTGCGGGCGACGCGCAACATGACGGAACTTGCGACATACACGACCGAGCTGTTCATGGGATTGGAAGAGGAAACCGGTCAGGCCACCGGTTACAAACAGAACGGATCCATCAGCGTCGCCACCCACGAAGGGCGATTGGAGGAATTGAAGCGCGGCGCGTCGATGGCCAGCAATTTCGGCCTCGAAGTCGAAGTGATTTCGAATGACGAGATCAAGGAACGTTGGCCGCTGATCAATCTGGAAGGTTCCGTCGGCGGTGTGTTTCTGCCGCGCGACGGACAGACCAACCCGATCGACACCACGAATGCGCTGGCAATGGGGGCCCGAAAGCGCGGCGCAAAAATCTTCGAGAACACCGCTGTTGAGCGCATTGTCGTCGAAAACGGCCATGCCCGGGGCGTCGTGACCAGCGCGGGGGATATTTCCTGTGACAAGGTCGTGCTTGCGGCAGGCATGTGGTCGCGCTTCATCGGCGAAGACATCGGCGTGTCGATACCTCTGCACGCGGCGGAGCATTTCTACATCGTCACCGAACCGATGGCCGATCTTCCCGCCGACCTGCCCGTACTGCGCATCCCCGATGAGTGCGCCTATTACAAGGAAGACGCGGGAAAGCTTTTGCTTGGCGCGTTCGAACCGGGCGCCAAACCCTGGGGCATGGACGGCATTCCGGAAGACTTTTCCTTCGATAGCCTGCCTGACGATTTCGACCATTTCGAACCCATTCTCGAGGCGGCCATCAACCGCGTTCCGGCTCTTGAGAGTGCGGGAATTCAGCTCTTTTTCTGCGGACCGGAAAGTTTTACGCCGGATGTGCGTTATCTGATTGGCGAAACGCCGGAGGTGCACGATCTGTTTGCCGCCTGCGGCCTCAATTCCATCGGCATCCAGTCATCCGGTGGCATCGGCAAGGTGATATCGGAGTGGATTCGCGACGGGCATCCCCCGATTGACGTGGCCGATGTCGACATTCGCCGCATCATGCCGTTCCAGTCGAACCGGAACTATCTGCGCGAACGCACAACGGAATCGCTTGGGCTTTTGTACGCAATGCACTGGCCTTATCGCCAGTATGAAACCGCGCGTGGCGCACGGCGCACCCCGTTCCATGACCGCCTGACCGCTGCCGGCGCCTGCATGGGCGAGACCGCGGGCTGGGAACGGCCGATGTGGTATGCGCCCGACGACGTGGAAAAGGTTTACGACTATTCGTTCGGCCGGCAGAACTGGTTTGAGCATTGCGACGCGGAATGCCTCGCCGTGCGGGACAAGGTTGGGCTTTTCGACCAGTCGAGCTTTCCGAAATTTCTCGTGCAGGGCAAAGATACCTGTGCCGTGCTCAACCGCATCTGCGCCAACGATGTCGATGTGCCGGCAGGCAAAATCGTCTACACGCAATGGCTCAACGAGCGCGGCGGCATTGAAGCCGACCTCACTGTGACCCGGCTGTCGGAAAATGAATTCATGGTGGTCACCGCCGGTGGTGCGCAAACCCGCGACCTAGCCTGGCTCAAGCGCCACATGCCAGACGGTGCCCATTGTTTTGCAACCGATGTTACCGCCGGCCTGCCGATGCTTGGCCTAATGGGACCGAATGCGCGTGCGCTACTTTCCTCGATCACCCGTTCCGACCTTTCAAACGACACACACCCGTTCGGCTGGTCGCGGGAAATCGAAATCGGCTACGCAACGGTGCGTGCGAGCCGGGTCACCTATGTCGGCGAACTCGGCTGGGAGCTATATGTACCCGGAGATTTTTCCCAGCATGTGTTCGACATCATTGCCGAAGCCGGAGCCGATCACGGCCTAACCTTTGCGGGTTATCACGCCATGAATGCGTGCCGCATGGAAAAAGCCTACCGGCACTGGGGCCACGACATCGCCGATGAGGACACGCCCCTTCAGGCGGGCCTTGGATTTGCTGTCGCCTACGACAAGGCCGGCGGGTTTGTTGGGCGCGATGCGCTTCTGAAGCAAAAGGAAGCGGGAACACCTGACCGGCGTCTGGTCGCGCTGTGTCTGGAAGAAGACGGTGAAACGGCGCCGATGATGTATCACGAGGAGCCGATTTACCGCGATGGCGAATTGGTGGGCTCCACAACGAGCGGCGCCTGGGGCCATCGCCTCGGCAAATCTCTCGCCCTTGGCTACCTGCGCCATGAGGGAGGCGTTACGGCCGACTACGTCAACTCGGGATCTTACGAGATTGAAATCGGCTGGCAGCGCCACGCGGCGAAGGTTCAATTGCGCCCGTTCTATGATCCAAAGTCGGAACGCATCAAAGTCTAATCTTCGTAGACCGCAGTGTTGACATACCAGGCGTCGAATTCCGTAAAGTTGCGGAAGACCCGCCTGAATCCCCTGGATGCCATCAGATCGTCGATTGGCTGTTCGCTGGCCGTCCCGTTGTGTTCGACGCTCATTAGGCCAACCTGGCAGGCCGCGAAATCAAAAGCCTGAAGAATATCGAGTTCGCTGCCCTCTGTATCGATGCTCACGTAATCGATGCGGTGCGGCGCGCGGTACAGGGCGAGGAGATCGTTCAGGGATATTGTCTCCACTTCGACCAGTTTTGCCGAAGCGCGCTTTTTCGCATGTGAATCGCAGTTCGCGAAGCGCGATATGGTGGAGTAGTAGTGAGCTTCCGCAACGGCGAACTCCACGGTCAAGCCGCTTGTCGACCAGACACATCGCGGATCGCAGTGGCACTTGCGGGATGCGCGCAGCAGCTCAAACTCAACAGGCACCGGCTCCGCACAAATGCCGTTCCAGTCGTGCTTTTCTTCGAGCAGGACCGTATTTGAACCTCTAACGCCATTCCCGGCGCCAAACTCGACGAAATAGCCATCCTGCTTTCCCGCCGTTCGTTCAATCACCCAAATATCCTGGCTGAGTTGTGCGGGCGTTGGCGGGCCCATTGCCTGAAGCGCGTGCGCAAAACGTTCGACCTCGTCTTTGGCCGCAGCATTTTGGCAATCCTCAAAGTCGCTTGCCAGCAGCGCGCTCGTATCTGCGATGGTGCGTTTGCGCCTCCGATTACGATACCACTCGAACAACATTCAACGGCACTCCGTTACCGAGCCCTGCCCGAGTTCCGATCTGGCTTCACGCAAATAAACAGCGCCGGCTCGCGTTTTTAATCGCGGCCGGCGCTGGTAGTTTTTCACCCTGTCCGGCGCAAACCGGACGAGCTCGATTAGTCAATGGCTGGAATGCGCAGGACCTGGCCCGGATAGATTTTGTCTGGATGCGACAACATCGGTGTGTTTGCCTCGAATATGGCGTTGTACTTTGAACCGTTGCCATAGTGCTTCGACGCGATGGCCCAGAGCGTGTCGCCCTTCTTGACCGTGTGGAACACGGGCTCGCGCTCATCGGATCCAACGGACACGTCCGTTTCAACCTGAGATATGCCCAGTGTGTTGCCGACGGCGACCACCATGCGTTCGAAAATGTCCTGATCGGCCACCTCGCCTTTCACGACCGCCTTGTCGCCTTCAATTTCCACAGTCACGCCATCTGTGCCGAGATTATGTGAATTCAGCTCTTCCTGGAGCGCGTCCGCGCTCGGTGCTTCTTCATCGTCTCCGATGCCAAGCGCCTTTCCTGCTGATTTGATGAAATCGAACAGACCCATACGAATGTCTCCCAAATTTGGATGGAATTAGCGAAGAACCGCCCCATATGTTGATACAACAAAGGTCTGGTTCGTGCACGTTCATTTTGCTTCGTGTAGTGTCGGCTTTTCTGCTGAAATATGAAATGTCGCGTTGTTACGCGACGACAATCAGGTCCACGGCATCCGCCGGGCCAAATTTGGGAGGCCAAAATGACATTGAGAATTGGAGATACGGCACCTGATTTCACCGCCAACACAACCGAGGGCGAAATCAGTTTTCATGATTGGATCGGAGACGGCTGGGCGGTGCTGTTCTCGCATCCGAAGGACTTTACGCCGGTCTGCACGACCGAGCTTGGCTATATGGCCGGCCTGCAACCGGAATTTGCAAAACGCGGCGTGAAAATTCTCGGCCTCAGCGTTGATGCCGTCGGCGACCATGAAAAATGGGCGCAGGACATCGCCGATGTGACCGGCAATGCACCGAACTACCCGCTGATCGGCGACAACAAACTAGAGATTGCCAAGCTGTATGCGATGTTGCCGGCAGAAGCGGGCGACAGTTCGCAAGGGCGCACCGCAGCGGACAACCAGACGGTCCGCAATGTGGTCGTTGTCGGTCCCGACAAGAAGATCAAACTGGTGCTGACCTACCCGATGAGCACCGGCCGCAATTTTGATGAAATCCTGCGGGTCATCGATTCCCTGCAACTCACCGCCAAACATCAGGTGGCAACTCCGGTGAACTGGCAACCGGGCGAGGACGTCATCATTGTCCCGGCCGTAAACGACGAGGAAGCCAAAAAGCGCTATCCGGACGGCTGGAAGTCGCCGAAACCCTATATCCGCATCGTGCCGCAACCCGAATAGCGGAAAGCCTCTCTTACCGTTGCGTCAAAGCCCCGGATTTGTTGTCTGGGGCTTTTTCTTTTTCCGTTCGTGCGGCACGGCGACACGCGACGCGGGCGCGCGAATCAGGCCACAATCCGCGCCTCCATCAGGTCCTGAACTCATAAAGGGATGCCCACCGTGATGTGGTTCAAGATGCGCCTTGTGCTCGCCATTCTCGTTCTTGCGCTTCTGGCAAGGGAAGCTGCCTCGCCTGCCGCGGCGCAGGAGGCGGGCCCCACGCACCCGCTCGACGCGCTGACCATTCAGGAAGTGGTGCGAACCGTTGAATTGCTGAAAACGGCAAATCTTGTCACCGACGCCACGCTTTATCCGATGATTGCTCTGCGTGAACCGCCAAAAGCGGACGTGTTGAGCTGGTATCCCGGCACACCGTTTCCGCGCGCCGCAACCGTTGTCACGCGAACCGGCGGGCGAACGTTTCAAACGGAAGTCGACCTGACGAACGGGCGGATCGGCGCACATGGCGAAGTCGCCGGCGCGCAACCGAACCTCACAATGGTCGAGTGGCGGCTGGCATCGGATCTGACGCATGCGGATGCACGCTGGCAGGAAGCCGTCAGACGCCGTGGTATTACGGATTTTGAAAAGGTGTTCTGCGCGCCGACCCTTGCGGGTTATCTCAATGAGCCCGCGCTTCTGGGGCGCCGCATATTCCGCGTACCATGTTTTGCATCGCCCAATGCCGCCTATGCCTGGGGTCTGCCTATCGAAGGCGTAACCGCGATTGTCGATGTCGATACTCGAACGGTGTTGAGCGTTACCGACACGGGTGTGGTTCCACTGCCGTCAGCCGACAGCAATACGCCGGAAACCGTGACGGCGCGCGAGCCAATGAAGCCGGTCGTCAATGTCAGTCCCGATGGGCCCAATTTCCGCATTAACGGCAGCTACGTCTACTGGCAGAACTGGTCGTTCCACTTGCGGGTCGAGCGCCGCGAGGGCCCGGTCATTTCGCTTGTCCGCTACAACGACGCCGGATCGCACCGCTACATCGCCTATCAGCTGGCATTGTCGGAGATGACGGTGCCCTATATGGACCCGGACCCCAACTGGGCATACCGCACGTTCATGGATGTCGGCGAGTTCGGCCTCGGCTATCTTGCCTCGACACTGCGCGTCGGCCACGACTGCCCGCGCCATTCGGTCTATCTCCCCGTCGTGATCCCAAGCGATCAGGGAGGCTTGTTCAAGGTCGACCGGGCCGTGTGCATCTTTGAGCGCAATACGTCCGATCCCGCCTGGCGGCACTTTCAGGCAGGCTCGGGCACTACCAATTCGCGCGCCAATGTCGAACTTGTCGTGCGCACGATCCCGACCATTGGCAATTACGACTACGTGCTCGACTACGTATTTAAGGCCAACGGTAACATTCAGGTGCGCCTCGGCGCCTCGGGCATAGACGCGGTCAAGGCGGTTTCCACGACGAATATGAGCGATGCGAGTGCGGCAGCGGACACACGTTTCGGTGCGCTTGTCGCCCCGAACACGGTTGCGCCCTACCACGATCACTATTTTTCGTTCCGCCTCGACCTCGACGTCGACGGGCAGAACAACAGGCTGGTGCGCGACAGTATTGTAATGCGGCAACTGCCCGAGGGGCATGCACGGCGCAGCCTGTGGACGCTCGACACTCAGATGGTGGAGCAGGAAGGACCGGTTGACCGGTTTGCGACGCGGCCGGGTGCCTGGCGTGTCGTCAATCCCTCGACCCGCAACGCGCTTGGCCATACACCGAGCTATGAACTGTTCGGGGCGCATCGCGTTGTCTCGGAAATGATGGCCGAAGACAGGCCGCAGCAGCGCGCCGCGTTTTCCGCCTATCAGCTTTGGGCAACGCGCGAAGCGGCATCTGAACGATATGCCGCCGGCGCCTATCTCAATCAGGCACAATTGAGTGGCGGCCTGCCCCAGTTCGTCTCGGACGGTGCATCGCTCGACAATCAGGATATTGTGCTGTGGTACACAGTGGGCTTTCATCACATTACGAGGCCGGAAGACTGGCCGATCCTGCCGACGCGCTGGCATGAATTCACATTGCGCCCGGTCGGTTTTTTCTCCCGCAATCCGGCAATAGACCTTGCGCCGGAGTTCAATGCGTCGGAAGAATCGGGCCTGCGCCAAGGACAAAACTAGAGCACCCGCTCAGCACAAAGGACCCCTCAGATGAAACTGCATTTCGCCGGCCCCTCGCCGTTCGTTCGTATGGTGCGCGTAACCGCTCATGAAGCAGGGCTGGCCGACCGGATCGAACTCGTGGGCACGGGGCCGTTCGTGCCGATCGAGCCGCATGAGCGGGTCATAGCCGATAATCCTTTGGGCAAGTTACCGGCGCTCGTGCTCGACGACGGTTCGAGCCTTTTCGATTCCCGCGTGATTTGCGAATGGCTCGTCAGCGAGGGCAACAATGATGAATTGTTGCCGGCGGAAGGCCCGCAGCGCTGGCGCGTATTGCGGTTACAGGCACTGGGGCAAGGACTATGCGATGCCGGTGTTGCATACCGCTACGAGACGGCCCTTCGGCCGCCGGAATTGCAGTGGGACAAGTGGATTGCCGGCCAGTACGGAAAAATCGAACGTGCGATTTCGGCCCTTGGCGATAGCCCGGACGATCTTGCGGGCGCGGACCTCGGCACGATTGCCGCCGCCGTGGCGCTGTCTTATCTCGACTTCAGGTTTGAAGATCTTGATTGGCGCGCCGGCCGCGGCGTACTGGCTGACTGGTACGCGCAGTTTGCCGAGCGGCCGTCCATGAAGGAAAACGAACTCAGCCTGCAGATGTAAGCAGTCCTTTGGTCCGGAGTTACGGACCCGACCAGTCGATTTCGCACAGTTCGGCGCTCAGACCCTTGAAGTCCCAGTTGCGGCCAAAGGCGCGGAACTTCGACCGGTTGGCGCGCGCCACGGTCACTTCATCGGAAATCCAGTACTGGGTGTTCTTGATGACAACGGGCTCGCCCGCCTTCTTGCCTGGAATCGGCTGGATTTCGCCATCGATCAGCTTCGGCACCTTGAGGCGGCGGATGTCGCCATCGATGTCGTAGGTCACCTTTTCCTGGAAGACGCCGACGAACTTGCCGACGAGGATGCTGAAAAGGTGCGTCGTTCCCTTGGCGCGGCCGGACAGGATCTTGGTGAGGGCGCGAAGCTGGTAGGCGTCGGCGCGCTCGTCGACATAGGCACCCACCGTCCAGTTGCCACGGCTCATCAGACTCGGGATCTCGATCATCAGCGCAATGTTGATATCGGAGAGGTCAAGATCCCCGTAATTGCCTTTCTCGATTCGGATACCGCCCCACGTCTGGCAATGGCCTTCGGTCGGGGGATGCTGGCCGAGCGAGATCACGCACGGGCAAAAGACCTGACAGCTGCAGCTGAGGATCAGTTCGCCTTTCATTTTCCATGGTTCTATAGCGGCCATTGCCTACTCCCTCACTGAATACTCATTCCGACAATCAACACAATTCCATAGGCGATCAATACGCCGCCTGTTCCGCGTGTCACCCATCGCGGTCTGGCAACGACTTTTTCCAGTGCCATAACGGCCGCGAGCGCAGCCATCCATATGATGTTCATCAACCCAACGGCAAACATGACCGACATCAACGCCCAACAACACATGACGCAGATCAGGCCCTGCCGGGCACCCATTTTATAGACACCGGCCACCTTGTCGCTCCAGTTTGCCATGAAGAATGGCAACGACGTGCGGCATTTAACAAGGCAGGCATGTTTCATGGGCAAAAACTGATAGATACCGGCGATGATCATGACTGCCGCCGCGGCGGGGACGCTCGCCAGCATCAACCCGGGACTGAGAAGCGCAGCGCTAGCCATAAGCCACTGCCCTAGCGTGGCCACGATACAAAATACAAGCCAGACGGAAAGATATCCCGCCAGCAGCACGCCGGTCGGAACGATGTCCATGTCCTTGTGGCGCGCCGCAATGGCGATGTCCGAATAGGTCCAGATCATCGGTGCCGCCGTCGGCACCATCATGGCAAGCGTCATGGCAACCCACATGGCGAAGACAGCCGCAATGTCGTAGGCCGACCAGGCGGCACCTTCTCCGAGCGCGAACAGCGGCCCGCACAGTGAGCGTAACAAGTCGCGGGCCAGCGGGCTGAATTCGAAATGCTCGGCAACCAGATTAAACACGCCCATGCCGGGCCCTGCGTCCGACATGTCGAGAACCGGCAACAGCTGTGCGACCATCGCGCCGAGATAAAGCCAGCCGCTGAGAACCAGCAGTCCGACACCGGCAAACAGAATGGCGCGCGGATGCGCAAAAATACGCCCGAGCAGACCCGTTTCGTCGATGACGAGCGGTGTGTCAGCAATGCCGGAGCCATCACTCATGGTGCGTGCAATTCGGTCCTCTTGAATGCCGATCTATGTTGCTGTTGCATAAAGCGCAAATCGGGCGCGCGGGCAAACAAAACATATTCAACTAGTTACCGGTAAAATTGGGCTCGCGCTTCTCGAGAAATGCCTGCACACCTTCCCTGTAGTCATGGGTCTGGGAGGCCTCGCGCTGCAAGTCGCGCTCGAGGTTCAGTTGCGTGGCGATATCGTTTGTCGGGGCCTCGTGAATGGCCTTTTTGGTCAGCGCCAGTGCGCGTGTCGGCTGCGCCGCCAGATGCACGGCCATGGTCCGGGCTTCTTGCATCAGTTTATCGTCATCGCAGACCTGCCAGATGAGCCCCCAGGCCTCCGCCTTTTCCGCAGTAAGCGGCGTTGCCAGCATGGCCAGAGCTTTCGCACGCGCCTCTCCAAGCACCCGGGTCAGCGCGTACGTGCCACCGGCATCGGGTACGAGGCCGATTTTGCTGAAAGCCTGAATAAAATTTGCAGAGCGGGCCGCAAGGATGATGTCGCAGGCCAGAGCAATATTCGCGCCTGCCCCCGCCGCAACCCCGTTGACGGCACAGATGACCGGAAATGGCAGAGCCCTGAGCTTTAATGCGAGAGGGTTGAAGTTCTTCTCCAGGGTCTCACCGACATCGAATTCGGGTTTCAGTTCAAACGCCGGATCGCCGAGATCCTGGCCGGCACAGAACCCGCGCCCCTCGCCGGTCAGCAACAGGCAGCGCGTTTCACCCTTGTTTTCGATTTCTTCAATGGCGAACTTGATCTCCTGATGCATGGCCCACGTAAAGCTGTTCAGCTTCTTCGGCCGGTTGAGCGTCAGTGTGGTAACAGCACCGTCGTGTTCGAGACGGATGGTCTCGTAGTTCATGTCGGATTGCCTTTTCGCGGTTGAGCGTCCGGTCACGTTCATGACCTGGGTCGAAACTAGCAGATAGACACACCCGCACAAGATGACCATGCGTCAACACGCGGCTTGTTCCCGCGTGGATTTAGCTGTTTTGTCTGCTACAGCAAGAACCCGTTCGAACAACGAAAGCTCCGGCGTGGCGAAGGCGAGAACATACGACGTAATCGTTGCAGGCGGCGGCCCGGCCGGATTCACTTCGGCACTCCTGCTTGCGCGCGCGGGTTTCAAAACCGCCTGCCTGGTTCAAGATGCCGGGCCGAAGGGGCGCAAGCGCGATGCCCGCACTACGGCTTTGATGCAGGGCGCAATTTCCCTGCTGTGCAATATTGAGGTCTGGCCGGAACTGGAAGCGAATGCCGAGCCCCTGCAGCGCCTCAAGCTGATTGACGATACGGACTGGGCTTTGAAGGCCCCGACGGTAGAGTTCGACGCCGCGGAACTTGGCGATGAACCCTTCGGGTGGAACATTCAAAATGATGATCTGAACCGGTCGTTACGGGCACGGGCAAAGGATCAAGTCCACCTGACAATCGTCGCTTCGGGAGCGCAACGTGTACGCCCGGCGGCCGGCGAGGTTGCCATTACCGATGACACCGGCCGGGATTACGTGGCGCCGCTCGTCATTGGCGCTGATGGCCGCAATTCAATCTGCCGGTCCGCCGCCGGCATCAAGACGATGGACTGGGACTATCCGCAGGCCGCCATCGCGTGCAGCTTCTCGCACACGCGCGAACACAATGACATGTCGATAGAGTTCCATCGCGCCAACGGACCGATGACGCTCGTGCCCCTGCCCGGCCTGCGGTCAAGCCTCGTATGGGTCGACGCGCGCGACAGCGCCGCGGAGAATGCGGCACTTGCCGACAATGCGTTCTGTTCGCTTCTGACGCGGCGCACGAAAGGTCTGCTGGGCACGATCACGGAGGCGACCCCACGCCAGGTGTTCAATCTGGCAGGCATGACGGCCCTCTCCTATGCCCGCAACCGGGTAGCGCTCGTTGGCGAGGCCGGCCACGTGCTGCCGCCGATCGGCGCACAGGGCCTAAATCTTGGACTGCGGGATGCGGCCCTGATCGCCGAGCTGGCGGAAGATGCGCGCGCCGGCGGTCTCGACATTGGCGGTTCCGGCGTTATGGAGGCGTTTGACCGAAAGCGCCGCGCCGACGTGACACCGCGCGCAGCCGTTGTCGACATGCTCAACCGCTCGCTTTATACGGGCCTGGCGCCACTGCACGGCTTGCGCGGCATGGGCTTGTTTATGCTCGATAAAATCGGGCCGCTGCGCCGCCAGGTCATGAAGCACGGTATCGCGCCGGCCGGCGATCTGCCACGGATCATGCAAGGTGCCGCGACGCCGCCCGTTACATACTGATTTTCTTTAGAATTTCGTCATTGTGAGCACCAACCGCTGGCGCGGATTTGGCGATGGTCGGACTTTCCCGGAACTGTGGAACGACACACACGGACGTAGCGGGAATACTGTCGCCCTCCTCGTTCTCCAGAACGTAGTCGAACAACCCGCGCTCGAGGAAATGCGTGTCTGCCATCGCTTCCTGAAGGGTTCTTACAATGGAGCAGCAGCAGTCTTCGCGGTAGAACTTGCGCCGCCACTCGCCGGACGCACCGGCGGCAATGATCTCCCGGGCGGCTTTCAAGGTCGCGTCCGGATCCTTGCGGTCATCGCGCAGTTCCTCCGGCAGTTCGATGAGTTCGCAAAACCGTTCCCAGAATTTTTGTTCAATCGGTGCCGCGGCAACGAAGCGTCCGTCCTTGGTGGGATAGATGTGGTAGCGCGCCGTTCCGCCGGTCACGAGTTCACCACCGCTATCGGGCCATTGCCCCGTCACAAGACCCTGGCCGATGGCCCAGGTCATGAACATGAACAGATTATCGGTCATCGCGATGTCGAGATGCGTGCCCGCACCGGTACGTTCACGCTGCAGGAGCGCCAGCAGAATGTTGACAATGGCCGGGTAAGATCCGGCGGCGATGTCGGCGACGAGTGCCGGGGGCACGACGGGTTTATCCGCCGGCCCCATGGAAAGGGACAGCAGTCCGGTGTCTCCAATGTAGTTGAGGTCGTGCCCTGCGACATCGGCTTTCGGTCCGGTTGCACCGTAGCCGGTGATCGAGCAATAGACGATCTTCGGGTTGATCCGGGCGACAGAGTCATAGCCCAGGCCAAGCCGTTCCATGACGCCGGGCCGGAACTGCTCGATAAGGACATCGGCTTCCTGGATCAGGGGTTCGAGGATCTTGAGCGACCGGCGCTCCTTGAGATCCAGCGCCAGGCTCTTCTTGCCACGGTTGAGCATCGCGAAACCGACCGCCTCGCGGCCCCATTTCGGCTCGAAGTGGCGCATGTCCTCGCCGGTCCCCGGGCGCTCGATCTTCAGCACATCGGCTCCTGCTTCCGCCAACACCAGGGCTGCCATGGGTCCGGGGAGCAATGTTGTGAAGTCGAGAACCTTTACACCGCTGAGCGGGAGAGTTGTCTGTGTCATCGATCGAGGGGTTCCAATTGCGGCGCGCTGGGGTCTTTGAGTGAATTTATGCCATCGGCCGAGGGTTCAACGCCAGCTTATTGTCAGCACCCGTTATCGGAACAACGCCATAAGGTCGCCAATGTCGGTCGGCATCTGGCCCGCGTCGATGAGGAGCAGAATACCTGTCAGGGTGAACGCAGATATGAGAGAGGTGATAAGGACGCAACTCGACGCCCCTTCGACATAAGCATCATATTGGGTCGCAAGGATGAAAACGTTGGTCGCCGTCGGCAGGGACGCCATCAGCACCGCGACCATCACCCACATCGGATCGATACCGCCGATGGCGCTCAGGATCGCCAGAACCAGAAGCGGATGCACGAACAACTTGCAACAGACGATAACCGGAAACTCCCGCCCTATTCCCTCGATACGCCGCAATGACAAGGTCACGCCGAGTGCGAATAGCGCGCACGGTGCGGCGGCATTCGTCAAAAACCCCAGAAAACTTTCCAGCGGCGGCGGTATGGCAAGGGAAAACCCGGCGACTGTTGCGCCCGCAACGGCTGAGAGTATGA
The DNA here is from genome assembly GCA_021775755.1 of Hyphomicrobiales bacterium. Lineage (GTDB taxonomy): Bacteria > Pseudomonadota > Alphaproteobacteria > Rhizobiales > JAJFHB01 > JAJFHE01. The sequence continues at coordinate 296,205 of JAJFHE010000050.1, forward strand.
ACGGGTGCAGGAATATCGATTTGACGATATCGGCAGTCACCTCTCGAGGCGTCGACTGTTGCGCAGTACGGCTCAACACCGCAAACAGCGGCACGAGAACAAACTGAATAATGTTGTCCGCACAGAAGACAAGAATAGCCGGCACGGCCGCTTCCGGCCCGAACGCCGCCACCGCGAGGCCGAGGCCCATATACCCGACATTGCCATAACTCGCAGCGCCGGCATGAATGCCGGCGACAACTATCCGCGATGCGAACACAAGCAGTGAAAGGGCTGAAACGAGGAGAAAAACCAGATAGGTGGCAAGCGATGTGCCAAGAATGAACGAGCCGTTGAGCAGCTGTTCGAAAGGCGCGCCTGCGATGGTCTGAAAAATCAACGACGGCAGCGCGAAGTACCAGACCAGCGCATTCAACCATTGCAGACCGCTGGCATCGATCGCCAGCCATTTGGCGGCAAGAAACCCAAGCAATATGAGGCCGAAGAACGGCAGGGCGAGGTTGAGTACAACGTCCACGCGAAGGACTTTCGCTCTATGAATATGCCGCTGACTAGCGGCAAGATGACGGGTGCGTCAATAGCACTGCGCCGCCCCTATTGCGCGCTTGCGGAGCCTGGCTTAAATCTCGCGGCCAGCAATCCAACTGGAAAACACGATGTCACGACCGCCGTCACAGTTTTACAAAGCGCTTTCCATCGGCGCCCCGGGCCCGTTCACTGAGTTGCCCGTACGGCTGGAACGCATGATCCATTTCATGCCGCCGCATATCGAGAAGATGCGGGCTAAAATCCCGGACATCATTCCGAAAGTCGACGTCATATTGGGGAATCTCGAAGACGCAATCCCGGCTGATGCCAAGGAAGCGGCGCGCCAGGGCTTTATCGATCTTGCACGAGACAATGAATTCGGCGCAACGGCCCTTTGGACCCGCGTCAATGCCCTCAACAGCCCCTGGGCACTCGACGACATTGTTGAAATCGTTTCACAGGTTGGCGACAAGCTTGACGTCGTCATGCTGCCGAAGGTGGAAGGCGCGTGGGACATCCACTACCTCGATCAGCTTCTTGCGCAACTTGAAGCGGCAAACGGATTGAGCCGTCCGATCCTAATTCACGCCATTCTGGAAACGGCCCAAGGCGTGAAGAACGTCGATGAGATAGCTGCAGCCAGCCCGCGCATGCACGGCATGAGCCTCGGCCCCGCGGATCTTGCGGCATCGCGTGGCATGAAAACAACGCGGGTCGGCGGCGGACACCCGGCCTATGGCGTCCTGGCCGATGCCGGAGAAGACGGCGCTGAACGGGCGTTCTATCAGCAGGATTTGTGGCATTACACGGTCGCGCGCATGGTCGATGCCTGCGCGACTCACGGCATCAAGGGGTTCTACGGACCGTTCGGCGATTTTTCCGACCCCGATGCGTGCGAAGCGCAGTTCCGCAATGCCTTTCTGCAGGGTTGTCTTGGCGCCTGGTCACTGCATCCAAGCCAGATCGACATTGCCAAGCGCGTGTTCAGCCCCGACGCCGATGAAGTGAAGTTCGCTCTTCGTATTCTCGAAGCCATGCCCGACGGCACGGGCGCCGTGATGATCGATGGCAAAATGCAGGACGATGCGACCTGGAAACAGGCCAAGGTCATTGTGGATCTGGCCCGTCTTGTGGCGCAGAAAGATCCCGATCTTGCCGAAGCTTATAGCCTGTAGACACGAGATCTTCGGCTAACCTTTAATGTTTGCGCGCTTTTTCCCGCTGTTCCGATTTGCTATGGTGAGTCTGCACGGGCTGAAATCGTAACCGTAGAGAGTACCGTTCACAGTCATGACGGAAATCAACAGAGAAGCCAAATTCGGCATCGGTCAGGTCGTCAAGCACCGTTTCTTCGCGTTTCGCGGTGTCATATTCGATGTGGATCCGACATTCGACAACACGGAAGAATGGTGGCTGTCGATACCTGAATCCGTTCGTCCCTCCAAGGACCAGCCCTACTACCATCTCTTCGCGGAAAACGAGGAGACGGAGTATATCGCCTATGTTTCGGAACAGAATCTCCTGGAAGACGATTCCGGTGAGCCCGTGCGCCATCCGCAAATATTCGAACTATTCGACGAATACGAAGACGGGGTTTACCGGGTACGTTCGATCCTGAACTAGCGCGAAGCGGACCATTGGCGCCTGCGGCAGGCTTACATCCGGCGTCATCACACGGTGCAGTAAGGCCGCCCGATACGGATCGGAAGACGAATGAGTAGTCCATCAGCACCGGCGGCAAGTGCATCGCGAAAGCTGCTTCAGGCCGGTACCGACCTCGGCGTTTCCGATTGGCTCACCATTGATGCGGACATGAACCAGGCATTTGCGGATGTCACCCGCGATCCGGTGCCGATGCAAATCGATGGCCGAAGCTATGTGCACGGGTTTTTGACACTATCCATGCTCACCGACCTGTTTGCCAGCGCATTGCGGATAGAAGGCGGCGGCAATGCAATGCAGGAAGGCTACCTGCTCAATTATGGCTTCAACCGGATGCGGCTGATCGAACCGGTTCCTTTGGGCGCCCGCATCAGAGGGCATTTCCGAACCGCCGACAGCGGCATTTCGGAGCGCGGCGCCGTTACCGTCATTCCCGTAGACGTGCAGGTCGAAATTGAAGGAAACGAACGCCCGGCACTCGTGGGAGAGTGGCTGGCCGCATGGCGCAGGTAGACGCCCGCGACACAGCGGCCTTCTGTGCGACCGGGGGCACCTAAGCTCTATGGACGTTGTGCTACCGTGATCTCGAACTCTGGATGATCAACGGACACCTGCATGAGCAAGAGTACAATCCACCCTGCCGACGATGACCTGAACGCAAAACTGCCACACACCATTCCGCAGATGCTTCGCGACCGCGTTAGTGAAACGCCTGACCGCGATGCCTTTGTGTTTTTCGATGACGGGGTCACGGTCACATACGCGGAGCTCGATGAACAAGTGAGGCGCGTGGCGGGCGGGCTGTTGGAGATGGGCGTTCGCAAGGGCACGCACGTTGCCATGATGCTTCCCAACGTCATTGAGTTTCCCGTCACGTGGCTTGCGATAGCCTGGATCGGCGCGGTCTCCATTCAGCTCAATCCGAAGTTTACGGGCGGAGAGCTCGACTATGCGCTGAACGATGCGGATGTCGATTTTCTGGTGATTGACGAGACCTGTGTTCCCTCGCTCAACGCCATGGAACAGCGCATGGAGCGGCTTCCGGACGTCAATATCATTGTCCGCGGTGGAGAACCCTCGTGCGATGCCCATACCAGGTGGAGTAAATTGCTGAACGCCGCCGCCCTTCCACAAGAGCCGCGCGCCGAAGTGTCGGCCCACGATGTGATGTCGATCCTGTTCACGTCCGGCACCACGGGGTTCCCCAAAGGCTGCATGCTCGACCACAGGTACTGGCTGCAGCTTTGTGCCAGCGCTGTTTTCTGTCAGGGCGGGCACAAACCGCGCAACGTCCTGGTTTATGAACCCATGTTCTACATCCAGGGCAATGGTATTTTCCTGGGCGCCCTGCTTTCCAATGCAACCGTGTACTGCCCCGGACAGCCAAGCGTTTCGAAATTCCTGCCGTGGGTGCAACGCTATTCGATCGACTACTGCGCCTTCCCCGTTCCCGCCGTGCACGTGATGGACGAATACCCGCCGGAGATGGGGGAAAGCCTGAAATGGGTGCACGCCTGGTACTTCCACGGCGACTGGCTGGAACGGGTGGAACAACGGTTTGGCGTTGTTGGCCGGGACTCCTACGCGATGACGGAGAATGGATTTTGTCTCTATGTGCCGGTGGACCGGCCCGATCTGGCGGCGAGCGGCTCGGTCGGCGTCCCCGCACCGTGGAGGGAAATCCGCATCGTCGATGACAACGGCGAAGACGTACCAGACGGTGAAGTCGGCGAGGCCTGGACTGCGGGACCTGGCCACATGCACGGCTATTACCGCAAGACCGCCGCCAATCGCGAGAGCTTCCGTGGCCGGTGGTTTCGGACCGGCGATCTCATGCGCCGAGACGCAGACGGCGGCTACTACCTTGTGGGTCGCATGAAGGACATGATCAAGCGCTCCGGCGAAAACATCTCCGCGGCAGAAGTGGAGGATTGCCTGTGCAAGCTCGACGGCGTGGCAATGGCGGCAGTAGTCCCAGTGCCCGACCCTGCACGCGGCGAAGAGGTAAAGGCCTACGTGCAACTGACTGCCGAGTTAACCCTCAAGGAAATTACACCACAGGACATCTTCGCCCATTGCACCGAACATCTGGCCGGTTTCAAGATCCCCCGGTATCTCGGATACACCGAGACGTTCCCGTTGACCGCGAGTAACGACAAGGTTGCGAAAACGCAACTTGTCGAGGGTAAAGAGGACCTCAGGCTCGGTGCATACGATCGGGTGGATCGAATATGGCGTTAAAGCGGATGCGTGCAACAAGCGCCTACGACACCAGAACAATTGCCTCAAACAAGTAGGCCTCGAGAGCTTTCTCAACCGTGGGTACCGATGACCTCGCCGCTTCCGTCAGCGTCACGGTAACGCGCATGCCGCGCGTACCTCCGTCCACAACTTCGACGCTCGCATTGGGCACTCCAAGTTGCTCGTCAACAAGCTCAGAAACAAGGTGGCGTGCAGCATCGCAGCGCAAACTTGGTTTGTATATTTTACCGACAGTGGTCAAAGGGATCGTATCGACGATGTAAATCCGCTTTGGCCAGGCCGGTCGCTCGCTGATCGTCCGGCGGGCGTGCTCACTGAGTTCATCTTCGGTTACCGCGGCACCCGCACGCAGTTCAACGAAACAAACCGGCAGTTCTCCGGCATACGCATCCGGGATACCCACCGCAGCGCTCAGCGCGACCGACGCGTGCTCGGACATCGCGTTCTCAATCATCACCGGATCGATATTGTGACCACTGCGAATGATGAGATCCTTGGAACGGCCGGCGATGTAGAGGCGACCCTTCGCATCCTTGTATCCGAGGTCGCCGGTACTGAGCTCACCATCAACGATCGCGTCGGCATTCTGGCTCTGATCGCGGTATCCAGGCGAGACATGATCCCCGCTCACCGTCACAACACCGACTTCGTTCTCCGCGCAAGGCTCTCCGGGTCGGCCGTTAGGGTCGAGCCGCCGTACGTTCACTTTCGTATAGGGAAGAGCCCAACCCACCGAGCCAACACCGCATTCGCCTGCAAGTGGATCGATGGTGATCAGGCCCGAGGCCTCCGTCATGCCATACACCTCATAAAGATGACGGCCCGTCACCTCCCGAAAGCGCGCGCTTACAGCTGGCGGCAACAGCGCGGCACCGGTCAATCCGGCGCGCACGGCACTGATGTCCGCGTCTTCAATCGGCACCTCCAGAACCGCACCAACCGCGGTCGGGACACTACCGACCAACGTTGCCCGGTACTGTGCAGCCAGACGCCAGAAACCTTCGACCATAGCCGGGTTGCGCAATCCCCCGGGTGACATGACGAGAAGTTCAACGCCCGCCATGAATGCACTCAGTCCGCAAAATATCGTTCCGGCAACATGGAACAACGGCAGGGTGGCAGTGAGGACGTCGGTGGATCGCATGTCCCCCAGCACTGCGCCGCCGAACGCGGCAACCAGTTGGCCGCGATGGGTGTGGGCAGCCAGTTTGGGTGTCCCGGTCGTGCCGCCCGTGTGAAAATAGGCCGCCACATCGTCGCCCCCGCACGGCTCGCCAAAGGTCAGCTGGTCGTCGGGCTGCGCCATCAACGCGGTGCCGAAATCCACTACGCCTTCTTCTTCTGTTCCCGCAGGTGCCACGCGGACCAGCGTTAAACCCGGAATCTGCTCGCGCAATGCCACCGCCTTTTGCCAGATATCCAGCTGAGGGTGTGGGCCCAGCGCCACTAAAATGGTCGCGCCGGATGCCTTGATCAGCTCGGCAATACTCTCCGGCTGAAGCAGAAAATTGATGGGCACGGCATAGCCTGCAACTTCGGCACCCCACAGGGTCACGTGGGTTTCGATCAGTGACGGCAGCATGTACGCCACGCCGGGTCTTGGACCGCCCAGGCTCGTAAACAGGTTCGCAGCGCGCCGTATCAGACAAAGCAGATCTCCATAGCTGACACGTCGTGGCTGCTCGTCCGCCGCACCGCTCATCAACATAGTGATCGCTGTGCGCTCAGGATACAGTTCGGCGCCTGCTGAGAACACATCCAGGATGCTGCGTTCCGGCAGACGCTGTTCCAATGACAGTTCAGCCTCGAAACGCCTCAGATCTTCGCGATCACGTACAGGTTGCTCGCTTAAAACCGCCATGACGATCCTTTCGTTTTCCGGCTCCCGCAGCAATGAGTCCTGACGCTGGAACCGGCCACAAGGCGTCATTTGTACGATGGACACTTGGGGATTACCAATGGCTATCCGATGGAGACCCCGCTCGGGAAGCTGGGAACGGAAACACAGAACTTGTTAAATCCACACTGTGAAAACCGCTGATGAGTTGCCTTTTTTCGCGATAATCTCCGTGATAATCTTTGCGCCATGGACACCGATGGGAACTCCCCGGAGTTTGGACCGTGGAACCCGGGACTCAGTTCGGAGTTGCCGCGGAAATACCTGTCGCTGTCGACAATGTTTCGGCCGGAGAACGTTCGCACGAGCATTGCCGAAGTGCACGAGCTCAGTGACTTCTGCGGGCTTCCGCCGCAAACCCTCTCCGCCTTCCGCGCCGGGCGGCTTACCATCCACGAACTGCTGATCGCGGTGACGGCGGATCTTTCCGTTCCGGACGGACCGAACGATGAAGACCTCGGCATCAATCTCCGCACGATCGCGGCGACAATTCTCGATAAGCATATTTCGCCAAACAACGCGGCGCTCGTACAGATTCTCGACGACCTGCGCAGCAAAGCGATTGAATTTCTTGAGCGCGAACTTGCGGCGGAGCTGTTTGCCCCTGCCGGCCGCAAGCCGGCCGGGCGGCCACGCAAGGGGCTGCTGAAATGGTTTGGCTCCAGCGCACCCGAGCGACATGTCAACGAAGCCCCGGAAGACCGGGAACGGCGGGTCATTGCTTCCTGGCGGAATCGGGCCCAATCGAGCGGGAGTGCGTTTGATCGCGCCTGTCTCGAAGCGCTGGCAACAACGGCAACGGCTGTTGCCGCGCGTCGCGGGCGCGTGCTCGGCGACACAAAACTGCTCGCCGGCATCGCCGCAACCCTTGTGTGTAACGAACGCGGCAGCGCGCTTATCGGTGAAGCCATCGCGCCGATGATTGCAGCAGCGGTCGAGGCAGAGGGTTTCAGGTTTCTGCCGCGTCAGGACAAGCCCGTGGTGATGAACGTGAAGGGAGCATCTGCTTCGGGAAAGAGCACGATGCGGCATCTTCAGAAGACGCTCGCGGCCCGGCTCGATATTCCCTGGGACGATTTCGCCGTCATAACGCCGGATATCTGGCGCAAGTTCCTGCTCGATTACGACAGTCTGGGCGAGTCTTACAAATATGCCGGCACCATGTCGGGGCATGAGCTTGAGATCATCGACAAGAAGTTCGATGCCTACATGGCCCGCAAAGCCGGTAACGGACGCATGTCACACCTCCTGGTCGACCGTTTCCGTTTCGACAGTTTCGTCCCCGAAACGGAAGGCGATGAGGCAAGCAAGCTGCTGACGCGGTTCGGCGATCTGGTCTATATGTTCTTCATGATCACGCCGCCGGAGGCGACCGTCGAGCGTGCCTGGCGCCGGGGGCTCAAGGTCGGCCGGTTCAAGGCGGTGGACGACCTTCTGGATCACAATATCGAAGCCTATACGGGCATGCCTCAGCTGTTCTTCACCTGGGCGCTCAGAACCCGCAAGCGGGTCCACTTTGAGTTTCTCGACAACAGCGTCAAACAGGGCGAGAGGCCGCGCACGGTAGCATTCGGCTGGAACGGCGAAATGAACATCCTCGACGTAAAAGCGATGATCGACATTGACCGCTTCCGCAAGATCAATATCAACGCGCATAGTCCAGATGAGGTCTACACATCCAATGCCCTTGCGGCGAGTAAGAACCTGGAGTTTCTAAAACAGTGTGTGAAGCGTCTGCCGGTGGTCACTTTCGCCGACCACGAAACCGGAGAAGTATACGGACGCGTCGAACGCGGCGAGTGGACTACCTGCAATGCCGAACGGCTGAACGAGATGATGTGCGACGAGACTGTGAAGGCCGGTCTCGCTGCCGTCGGTGCCCCAACGAACGGACAAACCAGTCAATCGAGCGTCTGTCCCTGCCTGAATGCCGGCGACCCGCACACGCTGGGTGTGTGGGGCGGGAAGGAAAGCTCCTTATCGTGAACCCGCTCCGGGCGTCGTCACGCCGGCATTTGCTGCGTGTTGCAGTGGATGCCGCCACCGCCTTCGCAGATCTCGTCAACAGCGATCTGAATGACTTCGCGTTCCGGATGCAGCCGGGTGATCAGGTCACGGGCGGCTTCGTCGCGTTCATCGTCAGCGAATTTCGACATGACGAGACCGCCATTGGCAACGTAGTAGTTGATATATGACGCGGCGAAATACTCGCCCCGGCGCGGCATGCGCTCCCAGCGCGGCCGCTTGATACGGATAACCTCCAGCTTTCGCCCTTGAGCATCACGCATCGTCTCGAGCCTGTCGGCATTGGCACGCAGATCGGCATATTCGATATCCTGCGGGTCATCGCTCACCTCCGCCAGCACAATGCCAGGCGCAACGAAGCGCGCAATGCCATCGATGTGGCCGTCGGTGATCGTGTCGGCGGGTGAGCCCGGCAGCCACAGCACCTTTTGAGCGCCGGTAAAGCGTTTCAGTTCGATCTCGATTTCCTCGCGGGAGAGATTCGGATTGCGGTTGGCGTTCAGGAGGCAGGTTTCGGTTGTGAGCAACGTGCCCTCGCCGTCCGTTTCGATGGCCCCGCCTTCCGCCACGATGCCTGCATGGACGAGCGGGATGTCGAGCGCGCCGGCTAGACGTGCGGCCAGATCGCGGTCACGGTCATAGCCTTTAAATCGCGGGAACTTTTCGCCCCATACGTTGAAGTTCCACGAGACGGCGGTGAGCGTACCATCGGGCGCACGCGCAAATGTCGGCAAGGCATCGCGCGCCCAGATGTCATAGAGGTCGATTTCCATGACGGTCACGCCCGGGCCGCAGGCTGATCTTGCATCTTCCGCGTCGCGGGAAACGCACAGCATGGTCACCGGTTCAAAGCGTGCGATGGTCTGTGCCACGGTTGCCTGCTCACGCCGGATTCGCGCAACGGCGGCGCGGCCGTACAGATCCCTTGCCGAACTGAATGTCATGAAACAGCGTGCATGGGGCGTGCCCTCAAAGGGCATGATGTAGCCCTCGCTTGCCTGCGCCATGGTGGAACTAGATCCCGTAGCGAACGGCGTTGCTGCCAGCATTCCCAAAACCTCGCGCCGTGAAATTTTCATATGCCTATCTTTCACGAAATGTCTGAAGGGCGAAAGGACTGCGTTATGCCGGGCTTGGCGTTACAATCGTGGCCGATGTCTGATTCTTTCGCAAAATTCATCGCCCGTATACTACCCGCCATCCTGCTTGCGTGGGCGTTCGCGGGCATTGCCCCGGCCGCCGCGGAACCCGCGCATGGTATTGCCATGCATGGTGCACCCGAATATGGACCCGACTATACACATTTTGGGTATGCGGATCCTGATGCGCTGCAGGGCGGTACGCTCAACCTGGCCGTCACCGGCACGTTCGACAGCACCAATCCGCTCATTGTACGTGGTGTGTCCGCGGCTGCAATCAGAGGGCACGTGTTTGAAAGCCTCATGGCTCGGGCGCTCGATGAACCTTTTTCGCTCTACGGCTTAATCGCGGAAACAATCGAGACGCCGGACGACCGCAGCTGGGTCGAGTTCCGGTTGCGCGGGGAAGCGCGGTTTTCAGATGGCAAGCCGGTCACCGTCGACGATGTCGTGTTCTCGCTTGAGACGCTGCGCGATCATGGCCGCCCCAATCACCGGTATTATTATTCAAAGGTCGTCGAAATCGACCGCCGCGATGAACACACCGTGCGATTTGTGTTCAATGACGAGGGCGACCGGGAAATGCCGCTCATTCTCGGGCTGATGCCGATTATTCCGAAACATTTCTATGGCGGCCGCGATTTCGAAGATACATCGCTCGATCTGCCGCTCGGCAGCGGACCCTATGTGGTGGAGGGACTGGAGCCCGGTTCGCTCATCGACTACAGGCGCAACCGCGATTACTGGGCGGACCACCTGCCGTCGAACAGCGGGCGGCACAATTTCGAACGCATCCGCTACGAATATTACCGCGACAGTTCCGCCGCCTTTGAAGCCTTCAAAAAGGGTCTCGTCGACTTCCGTCTTGAGGGCGATCCGACGCAATGGGCGACGGGCTACGATTTTTCCGCGCTTAACGAAGGGCTCGTCGTGCGCGAGGAGATCGAAACCGGGCTGCCGTCCGGCATGTCAGCGTTCGTGTTCAACTCGCGGCTGGCGAAATTCGAAGATGTGCGCGTCCGCCGCGCGCTACTTCACATGTTCGATTTCGAATGGGCCAACCGCACCCTGTTCCATGGTCTTTATGAACGCACCCGGAGCTTTTACGACAACTCAGAGCTCGGCTCGCATGGCGTCGAGGCAGATGCGCGCGAGCGCGCGCTCCTCGCCGATTATGGAGATGCGGTTCTGCCGGAGATTCTGGAAGGCCGGTTCTCCATGCCGCAAAGCGATGGCTCGGGCCGCGACCGCAAGAACTGGCGTGCGGCTGTCCGGCTTTTAAAGGAGGCAGGTTACGAGGTGCGCGACGGGACCATGTTCAACGTTGCAACCGGCGAACCGCTGACCTTTGAAATTCTGGTGCAAACACCCGAACAGGAACGCCTTGCGCTTCATTTCACGCGCTCGCTGCAGCGTATCGGCATTACCGCAAAGGTGCGCCAGGTCGATACATCGCAAATGCAGCAGCGCCGACAGACCTACGATTTCGAGGTCATTCCCTATAAATGGTTCGCTTCGCTCTCACCCGGCAACGAACAGTCGTTCTACTGGGGCACCGCCGGGCGCACGCAGGAGGGCACGCGCAACTATATGGGAGCGAACGAGCCGGCGATCGACGCGTTGATTGCGGCGCTTCTGGCGGCCCGGGACCGGCCGGAGTTCGTGTCCGCGGCGCGCGCGCTCGACCGCGTGCTGTTGTCCGGTTTCTATGTCGTGCCGCTGTTTCACAGCGCGCGGCAGTGGACGGCCTACAGGAACCATCTCAGGCACCCTCAGGCAACGTCCCTTTACGGATATCAACTCGACACTTGGTGGAGCGCGGAGAATCAGTAGATAGTCCATACTGGGCAGCGTGTAACGGGCGGGGAACTCATGCGGCTTGTCGATCGGGCAACGATCGAAAAATTCTCAGGCGATGGCGTTTGGGGCGATGCAACGCTTCAGGCGCTGTTTCGCAGTGCCGCCGCGCGCGGGCGCGATCGGCTTGCGGTGTGCGATCCGCCCAACAAACCGGACATCTGCGGCGGGGCGCCCCGGCAATTGACCTACGGCGAAGTCGAGGTTGCGGCATCGCGGCTCGCGGATCTCTTCCGCACACTCGGCCTTGGGCGTGACGACGTGGTCGCCATGCAGCTTCCCAACACGGTTGAACAGATCGTGGTGTTCCTCGGCGCCCTGGAGGCAGGGCTCATCGTATCGCCGTTGCCGCTGTTGTGGCGCGAGCACGAACTGCGCTCCGCCCTGCCCTGGATAAAGCCCAGGGCGCTGATTACCTCCGGCACCATAACCGGCCGGAAATATGCGGAGATGATGTGCGCCGCGACGCCCGATCTCCTCAGCGTTCGCGCGATCCTTGCCTTTGGCGCCGATACGCCCGACGGCGTAATCCCGCTCGATGGCGTGTTCGAGAATTCAGACGACGTGCCGCAACCCGAGCCCGCGCCTCTCGAAACACCGGTCAACGCAAACGACGTGGCGACGATCTGCTGGTCCGGCGGCGACGGTATTTTGCCCGGCGCGGTTCCGCGTTCTCATAATCAGTGGATCGCCGCGGGCATGATGCAGTTGCTGGAAGCGGGCATTGAACGCGACAGCACAATTCTTTGCCCCTACCCCTTAAGCGGGCTGGTTCCCATCGGTGCGTTCATGGTGCCCTGGCTGCTGTCAGGCGGCACATTGTGTCTGCATCACCCCATCGATACGGATGTACTGGCCGTACAGTTGCGCGACCATTCCGTCTCCTATACCGGTCTGCCGCCCGCGGTGATCGATGTTCTGAAGCGGCAGGGCGTGTTCGATCCCGGAAGCGCGGGTTCGAAGCTTTCCGCCCTTGCCTGCCTATGGCCGGCAGCAATCCTGCCGAAAAATGCCGAAGAATATGCCAGCGATCTCATGATGCCCGTGATCGATCTGCGCTCGGTCGGTGAATACGCCTATCACGCACGCAGGCGCGTTGCCGGAGAGGCACCGGGACTTCTCGGTCAGGGAGATGTCACCTATCCCACGAACAAATCCGGCGGCGCGGCACTGCTGTCGACACGGGTTAAGGGCGGCATTACTTCAAACGCTGCAAAGGCCTCGCTGCTGACCGGCGATCTGATGATCAAATCGCCGATGATGTTCGACGAATTCTACCCGACGACGGTAGAAGATGCCGACGAGCCGGTTCTTGCCAAAGACAGCCGCGGCTACGTCAATACCGGTCTGCGATGCCTGCTCATCGGCAACGTCGTGCCGAAGATCGACATCATCCGTCACGATGGCAACGTCATCTGCCACGGCGGTCTGAACGTCTCCGCGAACGAGCTCGATCAACTTTACTCCGAACACGAAATGGTCACCGAAGCCGCGGCCTTCTCGTTTGAGGATCCGGTGATGGGCGAGCGAATCATGGCCGCCATCGTGCCGCTAGACGGGGCCGACATCTCGCTGTCTGACTTTGCTGATTATCTCCGAGCGCGCCAGGTCGCATCGTTCAAAGTGCCTGACCAGCTGGTCACGGTGAAAATGATCCCGCGCGACGACAACGGCGCCATTCTGCGTGACCGAATGCTCGATTACGTCTAGAAACTGAGCCGCACCGCAGTTCGGAACAGATAATCCATGACAGGTTACACCGGAGAATTGCCGCCGAAGGCGTTCAACATGGCACGTTACTGCCTTGGAGCGTCCCGCATTCGGCCGCCGGAAAAGGTAGCGCTTCGGGTGGTGCGCTCCCTGGACGGCGAACTGGCGGATGAAGTGTGGACTTACGGCGGGCTTGAAACGGCAATTCTCTCGATTGCCGCCGGTTTGCGTTCGCTCAACCTTGCCAAGGGATCGCGGGTCTTCATCCGCATGGGCAACAGCGTCGACTATGCGCTGTATTTCTTTGGCGCGATTGCGGCGGGCCTCGTTCCCATTCCCGCATCTTCCCAGCTTTCCGCTGATGAAGTCGGGTTCATTCTGAATGACAGCGAAACCGCCGTACTCATTCACTCCGGCAACCTGTCTCTGCCCCCGTTGCCGCCGGGAATACGCTGCCTCGGCCCCGATGAGGCGCAAGCATTGCGAAATTTTCCGCCCGGCGGTTACGACGACACACACGCCGACGACCCGGCATTTTTGATCTACACGTCCGGGACATCAGGTCGCCCCAAGGGCGTCCTGCATGCGCAACGGGTCGTGTGGGGCCGGCGGCCGATGTATGAAGGCTGGTACGGGTTGACACACAACGATGTCGTTCTCCATACGGGCGCCTTCAACTGGACCTACACGCTCGGCGTCGGCATGTTCGACCCTTGGGCCAACGGTGCCTCTACCGTGCTCTATACGGGAGAAAGGGACATATCGGTGTGGCCTCACCTGATGGCGACAAGTGGAGCTACATTTTTTGCATCCGTCCCCACACTTTATCGCCAACTCTTAAAGTACGGTGATATCACAACTGATACCGTCGCGACGCTTCGGCACGGGCTCGTTGCCGGGGAGCCCCTGCCCCGTCCCGTGGCGGAGGAATGGCACCGACGAACCGGCCTTGGCCTCTATGAAGCTCTCGGGATGAGCGAGGTCTCCACCTATATCTCCAGCTCGCCGAGCGTGCCGGTCAGGGCCGGTTCGCCGGGCCGTGCACAGCCCGGGCGGTGTGTCGGCATTTTGCCGGCCGAAGACGACAGCACGACGCCCTGCGAGCCCGGCACGACCGGCCTCGTGTGCGTCCATCGCAGCGACCCCGGACTGATGCTCGGTTACTGGAATCGCCCTGAAGAGGATGCCATCGTTTATCGTGGAGACTGGTTCTGCGGCGGCGATATGGGGTTCATGGATGACGACGGCTATATCTGGTTTGAAGGCCGCAATGACGATGTCATGAATGCCATGGGCTACAGGGTCTCCCCCGTCGAGGTGGAAAACGTCCTGATCCAACACGCTGCCGTCGCCGAAGTCGCGGTAACGGATGTACAGGTACGCCCGGACGTTACCATCATCGCCGCCTTCGTAGTCACGGCGGATGGCGCTCCCGATGTTGACGATGACGCGCTTTTGAGCTTCGCCGGCGAGCATCTCGCGGGTTACAAGCTGCCCCGCGCGGTCTATCGCGTGGATGCCCTGCCGCGCACGGGCAACGGCAAAGTCAAAAGGCGCGATTTAGCAGCACTCGTCGCCCCCGCCGGTACTCGCTCAAATACGGGTTCTTAACAGTCCCTTTACTGTGATCTCTGTACAAATTGTACCCAGATTCACTCGCATTCGGTCGGCATGCATCATGCAGCCGGCGATTGGGCGATGGGGGAGATCAGTTCAATGCCAAACACCGCACAGGTGCTCATCGTATCCAGTGAGGACACCGATGATCGAAGCCATCTGTCGGAGCTGCTTTCATCGCGTGGCTTCACCAGTGCAGACACGTCGCTCATCTCGTGTGGCGTCGCGCTGGATCAGGGTGCGCGTCCGGATGTGATCATCCTCGACCTGCTCGCAGAGACCGCCCGCAAGGCCACGGACGACTTCGTCGACTTTGCCCGCAAGGTGAAAGCGCACGAAACAACCCGGCAGCTGCCGGTCATCGTCGTCAAACCCTATGCGATTGGCGGAGACGTCTCCAACGGGTCGTTTGAAGACGCATCCGTCGACGAGATCCTGAGTGGCCCTTTGAATGAACTGCAGCTGTGCGGCCGGGTAAACTCGCTGGTCCGCCTCAATACAATGCATGAGGAACTGGTGCGGCGGCTCAACACGTCGGCCAAATACGGCATCGACGCGCCCACAATCGAGGCGCCGCCCACAAGCGTCGAAGATGCGACCATTCTGGTGGTCGGCGCGACCGAGACATTTCCGGTCATCGAAAAGGCCCTGTGCTCGCATGCAGCCCTTGTCGGTGCGTTGACGACCGCGACGGCTCTCGACTACCTGTCGCGGCGGAGTTTCGACGCCGTAATTGTCGATGTGGACGGCAATGCGGGCCAGTATCTCGACATGTGCCGTGCGATCCGGCGCAATTCGAGGTTGTTCAACATCCCCATCGTACTGCTGTCCCCTCTCAAGGATCTGAGCGACCCCGATGCCGTGTTCGCGGAAGGCGTCAGCGATATCATTACCAAGCCGGTACACCAGGACGAGCTTGAACGGCGTGTCGGCGTGCTGGTCCGGGAGCTTCGGTTCCGGGATTCCTTGCGCGCCATCTACAAGCAGGCTCGCCATATGGCGACGAGCGACGGCCTTACCGGTCTCTACAGCCGTGGCTTCTTTCTGGAACACCTGCGCGGCATGATCGAAGACATGCAGCGGCGCGGACGCTCGTTCTCGGTTTCGTATCTCATGCTGTCGAACATTGCCGAGATCAACGACAAACACGGCTATATCATCGGCGACCGGGTCATCAGGCAGGTTGGCGAAATGATGGGCATGCTGGTGCGCGGCGAGGATCTCACAGCCCGGTATGGCGGGGGCGAGTACGGGATTATCCTTCCTGACACCGCACCCGACGCGGCACTTGTTGCGATCCGGCGGATTACCGGCGTGGTCAAATCCACCAAACTTTCAACACCGGATCTGGCCGAACCGGTATCGGTCGACCTCATCGCAAGCGTGATCGGTTATGACGGCGAAGCCACGCCTGAGGAAATCGTCGCCGAGGCCCGCTCCAAACTGAGCTAACCACCCCGCTGGGTCGGTTTTCCCGGTCACATTCGCGTGTGGGTGCTTTGCATTCCAGGAAGCCTGCACCTACTGTCCCGCCAACCCTGCGTGCTCTGAAAGGATTGGCCGCCCGTGTCCGATGCATCTGCCGCAACCGCCATTACCGTCGATATCGTTTCCGATGTGATGTGCCCGTGGTGCTATATCGGCAAGCGGCGGTTTGAAAAGGCGCTGGCAATGAAACCCGATGTCGCGGTGGACATCCGGTGGCGGCCGTTTCAACTCGATCACACGATCCCGCCGGAAGGCGTCGACCGCCAGGAGTATCTTTCCAAGAAGTTCGGCGGCGCGGAGCGGGCTTCGGAGATTTATTCCACGGTTTCCTCCGCCGGCGAAGCGGAGAACATTCCCTTTGCGTTCGAACTCATCAAGCGCTCGCCCAATACATTGAATGCACATCGCCTCATTCGATGGGCGGTAACGCCCGGTCTGCAATATGAAATGGTCGAGCGGCTGTTTCAGCTCTACTTCATTGAAGGCGCGAATATCGGCGATCGCGACGTGCTGCTCGGGGCGGCTGAAGACGTCGGGCTCGATCTTGAGATCGTCACGGAACTTTACGACACCGAGGCGGATATGGATCTTGTGCGCGGGGAAGTGGCGCTCGCCCAGCAACTGGGCATATCCGGCGTGCCCTGTTTCATCGTCAACAACCGCTACGCGGTGATGGGCGCCGAACAGCCCGAAGTTATCGTCTCCGCACTCGAACGTGCCGCCGCCGACACCACGCCGGTGCCCGACGAGCAGAGGCCCTATAATTGAAGGATGGCGCTAGCGCTTCCGATATGACACGAGCATTATGACTTCCGCATCCGAGCTGCCCTCATGCATGGCTCCGGGCTCGCGCGCAACATAGTCACCCGGTCCCAGTGTCTGTTCCCCGTCGAAGAACTCGCCTTCGAGTATAAAAACTTCCTCAAAATCGGTATGAGCATGGGGTGGAGAGGCAAATCCGGCATCCGACTTCATCAGCCAGGTGCTTTCGCCCTTATCCTTGTCTTCATGCAGGCACTTTACCCAAAACCCGGGAGTCTCCGTCGCCTCCCATGCAACATCGTGCGTTTTTAGGTATCTGTTCGTGGTCATAATCCCCGCTCCCTTACGCCACCGCCGTCTCGCCTTCGGCGACCCGTACAAGTTGGCGCAGCAATGTATGCGACCCTTTCAGACGCTCGATCGGATCCGGCCAGTCGCGCATCAGCACAAGAGTATGATCGGGACGCAGTTTTGCAAGCGATCCCTGTTCTGAAATGTAGGCGATGAGGCCCGCCGGATTGGCGAATGTTCCCTTGTGGAACTTCAGCAACACGCCTTTTGGGCCTGCATCGACGTTGGAGACGCCGGCACGGCGGCACAGAAGCTTGATCGCGACCACCTGCAGCAGGTGTTCGACTTCTCCGGGAAGAATGCCGAACCTGTCGACGAGCTCGGCGCCGAATGCGGTGACGTCGTCCTGGGTTTCCAGATCCGCCAGCCGCCGGTAAAGACCAAGCCGCAGTTCGAGATCGGACACATAAGTTTCCGGAATGAGTACGGCGGTGCCGATGTTGATCTGCGGCGACCACTTGTCCTCGCCGGCGTCGGGATCGTCACCAGCGCGCAGGGAGGCAACAGCTTCTTCCAGCATGTCCTGATAGAGCTCAAACCCGACCTCCTTGATGTGGCCGGACTGTTCTTCGCCAAGCAGATTGCCCGCGCCTCTGATATCGAGGTCGTGGCTTGCAAGGGTAAAGCCGGCACCAAGCGAATCGAGCGATTGCAAGACGCGCAGGCGTTTTTCAGCGGCTTCCGTCAGCGCCTGATTGACAGGCACCGTAAACAACGCATAGGCCCGGGTTTTTGAGCGGCCGACCCGGCCTCGCAGCTGATAAAGCTGCGCCAGCCCGAACCTGTCGGCGCGGTGCACAATCAACGTGTTGGCGGTCGGAATATCGAGCCCGGATTCGATGATCGTGGTGGACAGCAGAAGATTGTATTCGCCCTCGTAAAACGCGGTCATGACGTCTTCCAACTGCCCGGGCGGCATCTGCCCGTGGGCGACGGCGAATTTCACCTCCGGCACATGCTCCATCAGGTACGCACGGATCTCTTCGATATCCGATATGCGCGGCGTCACATAAAACGTCTGACCGCCGCGGTAGAGTTCGCGCAGGAGCGCCTCGCGGATCACCACGGGATCGAAAGGCGAAATGAACGTGCGGACCGCGAGACGATCGACGGGCGGTGTGGTGATGAGAGACAGCTCGCGCACCCCCGTCAGCGCCAGTTGAAGCGTGCGCGGGATGGGCGTTGCGGTGAGTGTCAGCACGTGCACATTGGCGCGCAGTTCCTTCAGGCGCTCCTTGTGGGCGACGCCGAAGTGCTGTTCCTCGTCAATGATCAAAAGACCGAGATCGCGAAAACGGATGGATTTTCCAAGCAACGCGTGGGTGCCGACGACGATATCGACATCGCCGCTCTCGATCCCCGCCTTGGTGGCATCGAGATCGAGTTTGCCAACGAGGCGCGAGGCCTGTTCGATGCGAATGGGCAGTCCGGCAAAACGTTCCTTGAACGTGGCAAAATGCTGGCGCGCAAGCAAGGTGGTTGGAACGACCAGTGCGACCTGTTTTCCGGCCATCACCGCAACGAACGCAGAGCGCAGAGCAACCTCAGTCTTCCCGAAGCCGACGTCGCCGCACACCAGACGGTCCATGGGCCGGCCGCTTTGAAGGTCGTCTATGACCGCGTGAATGGCCTGTTCCTGATCTTCGGTTTCCTCAAACTGGAAGCGCGTGCAGAATTCCTCGTAAAGCCCTTCCGGCGGCAGATACTTGTCGCCGGTGCGCAGTTCACGGGCCGCCGCGGTTTTGATGAGGCGCTCAGCCATATCGCGGACGCGCTGTTTCAGCCTCGCCTTGCGCGCCTGCCAGCCCGAACCGCCGAGCTTGTCCAGCTGCGCCCCGGCATCGTCCGATCCGTAGCGGCTAAGAAGCTCGATGTTTTCGACCGGCAGGAACAGTCGGTCGCCGCCATGATAGACAAGGAAAAGGCAGTCATGCAGCGCACCCTGCACGGTAATCGTCTGCAACCCTTCAAAGCGGCCGATGCCATGGTCCACATGGACGACGAGATCAGCTTTTGACAGGCTTGAAACCTCAGTCAGAAAGTCCTGCGCCCGCTTGACCTTGCGGCTTCCCCGGATGAACCGGTCGCCGAGGAGATCCTGCTCGCCGATGATTGCAAGATCGGCGGTTTCGAATCCGGTTTCAAGCGGAAGTACCACGATACCCGCAGTGCCAGTTGGAAGCGGTTGAACCGCGGTCCAGTCGGAAACGGCGGCAACACCGCCGATACCGTGATCCTCCAGCACTCCGAGCAGGCGGTCACGCGTCCCCTCGGTCCAGCAGGCGATGACCATGCGCTTGCCGGCGGACTTAAGGGTGTCCAAATGGCCGGCCAGGGCGTCGAATACGTTGTCTCCTGCCTGGCGTTCGGCGGCAAACGAGCGCCCCTGTTTTCCACCAAGGCTGTGCACCGTCATGGCGCCCGCCACCTCCGGCAGTTCGAAAGGCGACAGTGCGATATCGGCAAAGCGGTCTTCGCTCTCTTCCCACTCCTGACGGGTCAGATAGAGTCGTTCGGGCTTCAGCGGCTTGTAGGGCGGCGCACCCAGCCCACCCTGCTCAAGCGCCGCGAGCCGCGCATCGTAGTACTCATTGATCTGTTCGAGGCGCGATTGAACGGCATCCGCCACGAGGTGATCGTGCACAACGGCAGCCGGGTTCACATAGTCAAGCAACGTCACCAGTTGTTCGGCAAACAACGGCAGCCAATGCTCCATACCCTGATAGCGATGTCCGGCGCTGACGGCTTCATACAGAGGGTCCGTCGTCGTGACACCGCCGAACGTCGCGACATAACCGGTTCTGAACCGGCTGACGGTTTCTTCAGTGAGAATGACTTCGCTCGCCGGCAACAGGTGCAGCCGTTTCAGCTGACCCGTCGAACGCTGGGTTCCCGGATCGAAGCTTCTGATCGATTCAAGCGTATTGCCGAACATATCGAGGCGGAACGGTTTGGTCGTGCCGGGTGGAAAAAGGTCGATGATGCCGCCGCGCACCGCGTAGTCTCCCGGGTCGACAACGGTGCCGGTGCGGGTGTAGCCGTTTTCGGAGAAGAACCGCATCAGGTCGTCGAAAACGAGGTAATTCCCCGGTGCCGCCTTAAGGCTCAGTCGGCCGATAAACTCCGGATCGACAATGCGTTGCAACGCGGCATTGACCGTGGTCAGGACGACGACAGGTTTGGCCGTATCGCGCAGGGTTCCAAGTGTCGATAGCGCAGCGATTCGCGCCGAAACGA
Source organism: Hyphomicrobiales bacterium (assembly GCA_021775755.1). GTDB lineage: Bacteria > Pseudomonadota > Alphaproteobacteria > Rhizobiales > JAJFHB01 > JAJFHE01. The sequence continues at coordinate 316,740 of JAJFHE010000050.1, forward strand.
TATCCGGTCTGGGAGACACCCGGTCGAATGGCAGGCAGTCCCACGACGGGAACCGTATGAGTTCAATGTCGGACGCAAAGAAACCGAGACTGTCGGCCATTTGAGACAGGCGCTGGTCGTCCCGGGTGATCACCATCACGGGTGCCGTGGTACCGCCCTGCTCGAACATCAAACGGGCGGTGTCGGCGACGGCCAGTCCATCCAAACCGTCAGGAACGCCGGTGAGTATGGTTTTGCGGCCGAGCTCGGGCAGTTGGATCGTCATGACGCTCCGCCATGACGCGCAAGGTCACCGGAACGGCAGAATTCAACGAGTTTTTCGACCAGCGGTGACGACCACTCCTGCGGTACTTCGGACACGCCCATGAACCAGTCATTCAATTGCTGGTCATTGCAATCCAGGAGGGCTTCGAAGTCCGCGAGATCCGGGTCCTCCATGGATTCCGCGTACTGGGAGGCAAACGAACCAAGCACAAGGTCCATCTCTTTCATACCCCGGCGAGACGCACGGTAGAGCGCTCGCCGGCGGCGGATCTTGAGATTTTCGCTCATTTGTCTTCCGGGGTCGATCAGGTGGCCGTCATCGTTACAGTGCGTTATAGACATGCACGGGGCGGGATCAATGCCTGCGTCGCATATCCTGCAAAATGACGCATAAGTTTGGTGGCTGAATGGGCAGAATCGCAGTGATCGGATGGGGTTCACTTTTGTGGGATCTCGATGATCTAACGCCAAAAGTGTCCGGCGACTGGAAGGTGGCAGGGGGCCCCCGCCTGCCCTTTGAATTCGTACGCGTTTCCGACAAGCGCAAAAAGGCACTTGTGGTCGTGATTGACTATGAACACGGCGTCGAGTGTGCAACGAGCTTCATTGAAAGCGCTCGCACGCAGTTGCACGATGCGGTAGATGACCTCGCAGCACGCGAACGCACGACGAAGGAGTATATCGGGCACTGCGATCTGAACGGGAACGGTGCGGCGCACATTGCACCGAATGCCTCAAATACGGTGCAACACTGGCTCAACGGCAACGGATTTGACGGTGCCGTTTGGACGGACCTCCCCGGAAATTTCCAGGAACGGCTCTCACAGCCGTTTTCCCTCGAGGCGGCGATGCGGTACCTTCAGGGATTGCAGGGCGATGCCAGGACGGAGGCGAAATGCTACATTACAAACGCCCCGGCCAATATCGACACGCCGCTGAGGACCGCCCTGGTCACCCAGGCATGGTGGCGGGACATTCCCTTTTGAAGGCCCATTTAGAGGCGATGCACATCTATGCGTCCGGACATCCTAAACCCGCTTTTTGCGCCTGCGTCGGTCCTGAGCGGTGTCGGGCCGAAAACCGCCAAAACACTTGGCCGACTGGTTGGGCACGCCGACGATGACGGAACGTATCTCGACGCGCGGGTTCTGGACCTTCTGTGGCATTTCCCTTATTCGGTCATTGATCGCAGCCACCGGCCGGCTATCGGCGAGGCACTCGAGGGAACGATAGCAACCCTTGAGATTACGGTTGGAAAGCATCACCCCTCTCCGCGTCACAACCGCCGCATCCCCTACCGCGTAACGTGCTTCGATGACACGGGCGAGATAACGCTGGTGTTCTTTCATGCGCGAGCCGAATACCTCAACGAACGTCTGCCGGCCGGCGAAAGGCGATTTGTCAGCGGCCGTATCGAGCTCTTCAACGGTGTGCTGCAGATTACTCATCCCGACTACATGCTCACAGCCGACGAATTCGAGACATTCCCGGTTATCGAGCCGGTTTATCCGATGACCGCCGGGCTGGCCGGCCGGACTCTGCGCAAAGCCATATCGGGCGCGCTGGAACGGTGCCCCGATCTTGCCGAATGGCAGGACAGACACTACGCCGCCAAACAAAAATGGCCGTCATTCAGGAAAGCCCTGGCTGAGGCTCACGAACCGCACCGCCCCGCCGATGCGGAGCCTGCGGCCCCGGCGCGTTCGCGGCTCGCCTATGACGAGTTGCTGGCGAGCCAGCTCGCTCTGGCGATCGTGCGTATCACGCGAAAGAAATCAAGCGGTCGTGAGTTGTCTGGAGACGGCGCAAGGCGGCGTGCCGTGATGGACGCGTTGCCTTTCAGCTTGACCGCCTCGCAGGAACACGCGGTCGAAGACATTCTGCAAAACATGGCGGCGCCCGAGCGCATGCTGAGGCTGCTCCAGGGCGACGTTGGTTCCGGCAAGACCATTGTCGCAGTTCTTGCAATGATGAACGCGGTTGAGTGCGGCGTTCAGGCCGCATTGATGGCACCTACGGAAATTCTCGCGCGTCAGCACTTTGGTACAATTGCGCCGTTGTGCGAGGCGGCCGGCGTGCGTGTGGCACTGCTTACGGGGCGTGAGAAAGGCAAAACACGCGACGCGATCCTGCAAGGGCTGGCAGACGGTACGGTCGAGGTTCTTGTCGGCACGCATGCGCTGTTCCAGAAATCGGTGGTGTTTGCAGATCTTGGAATGGCCGTTATCGACGAGCAGCACCGGTTCGGCGTGCATCAACGGCTCGCCCTGCAGTCAAAGTCGAGCCGTGGCGTCGATGTACTGGTGATGACCGCGACCCCCATCCCCCGCACTCTCAGCCTCACCGTTTATGGCGACATGGATGCTTCCAAACTGACCGAAAAGCCGGCCGGGCGCCTGCCCGTCGACACTCGGGTCATGCCGCTCGACCGCGTGGCGGAAGTTGAAAACCGGCTCGACAGCGCCATCAGCAACGGTGTGCGGTGCTACTGGGTGTGTCCATTGGTGTCGGAATCCGATGTGCTCGATATTACAAATGCCGAACACAGGTACGAGGTCCTCTCAAAGCGCTACCCGGGCCGTGTTGCCTTGCTGCACGGGCAAATGAAGGCTGCCGACAAGGATCAGGCAATGGCACGCTTTCAGACCGGCGATGCCGACATCCTCGTTGCCACCACGGTAGTCGAGGTGGGGGTCGATGTGCCCGAGGCATCGGTCATGGTCATCGAGAATGCGGAACGGTTCGGTCTGGCACAATTGCATCAGTTGCGCGGGCGTGTCGGGCGCGGGCGGGACAAATCGAGCTGCATACTTCTCTATCAGGGGCCGCTTGGGCAGGTTGCGAAGGACCGTTTGTCCATCATGCGCGAAACCGAGGATGGTTTCCGAATTGCCGAAGAAGACTTGCGGCTACGCGGCGCGGGCGAACTCCTCGGCACAAGGCAGAGCGGCATACCGGGCTTTGCAGTTGCCGACCTCGCCGTGCACGCAGAACTGCTTGCCGCTGCCCGTGACGATGCGGCACTTATTCTTGAAACCGACCCCGGATTATCCAGCGAAAGAGGAGTGGCGCTGCGGGTATTGCTGCATCTCTTCGAGCGCTTGCAGGCAGTCAGGCTACTTGCGGCGGGATGAACGCGGCGTGCAATCAGACCACATTTATTTGCGGCCGACGCGTCTTTCAATGTTCTGCGCGGTTTCACGGGTCAGCACCGGCACACCACCGGCATCTTCTTCCGCTTCGTTAGGTGCGACGAGCCCGGCGGAAATCACAAGCTTTGCACCGTCTTCAACCGACATGTCGAGGATCGTCACATCGCTCCTCGGCACGAACAGCAGGTACCCCGACGTCGGATTGGGCGTGGTCGGCAGGAAGACGGAGAACATTTCAGGCTGCCCGGCTTTTTCGGGAATCTCGCCGCCTGTTTCCGTTGATACGAACACAATGGCGTAGAGTCCCTTGCGCGGATACTCGATCAACGCGACATCCTGGAACGACGCGCTGCTCTGGGACAGCGCCGTTTCGAAGATCTGCTTGAGCGCCCGGTAGATATTGCGCACGACGGGCATCCGATTGAGCATCTGCTCGCCATAGGCGACGACCGTGCGGCCGAACAGATTTGCGGTGAGAGCACCGAGCAGCGTCAGGGCCATCAGCGCAAAGAGTAGCCCGACGCCCGGCACCGAAAACGGTAGATAGGTATCGGGATTATAGATCGTTGGCACGAACGGTTTGATCCAGCTGTCGAAAAACGACACGAACCACCAGGTGAGATAAATGGTGATCGATATGGGCGCGGCGACGACGAGACCGGTCAGAAAATAGGCGCGAAGCCGGGACAACAGCCCCATAGAGGCCGGCTTATCTCCCGACGATATGATTTTCTGGAGATTGGGCGGCGGCTTCTTCCCGCCGTTTTTCTTCTTTGGTTTGCTTCTGCTCATATGTACTCAGTTAGCAACGTGTGCAGGATCCAAGGTGCAAGTCACAAGGTCCCGGGTCCAGAAGCGCGCACATTACCCCATTGTTGCGCAAATTTGTGACGGTTCTGACATTTTATCAAATCGGCCCTGCAGGCAATATGCGTCTTTCGGCTGGATGCCTATTGCAGACAGCAACTGCTTCGCGCATATGAGAGAGCACTGTGAACAGAATTCTCCTTATATCCTTTGGCTGGCTGTGCGTTGCACTGGGCGTGGTTGGCGTGATTTTGCCTCTGCTCCCGACAACACCCTTCCTGCTGCTTGCAGCATGGGCCTTCAGCCGCTCATCGCCACGATTTCAGATTTGGCTGACGAATCACCGGCTGCTTGGCCCCTATGTCATGGATTGGCGTGCACATGGGATCGTGCCGGTCAGGGCAAAGGCGTTCGCCATAATGATGATGTCGGCAAGTTTGGTCTGGCTGGCGATCTTCTCGAGCGCGCCGCGAGCTGCGGTCGTTGTCGTTGGCTGCGTTCTGGCGCTCGTGGCGGCGTTCATCTTAACGCGCCCGAGCCGCGTTCCCGAAGCCGGCTGAGAAGGAAGATCGGTCTACCCGCCGCTTGTTACGACAAAACAGTCGACGCGCCTGGATTTTAGCTTACCGCAAAGACGCGTACCCTGGTCGCGAGATGAAAATACCCCTGCGCGGATGCGATAAAAAATACCGCGGCTGCCGAGATCGGCCTCAACAATATAGGGCGTCAGGTTGCCGAGCAGATCGGTATGCTTGTCGACAAGCCTGTTCCAGATCGTGCGCGCGGCATCCGCATTGCGTTGCGCGGACAGCTGGATCATGAACCCGCTGGGTGCGGCTTGCGGCTCCGGCTCAACCGATGTCGCCGTTTCCGGCTGCAAGGCCGCCGTGGTGATTGGTTCGCTCGGGCCTACTGCGGCCGGGGCCTGCTGTTCGACGGCACCGCTCGGCGCGGGTGGCGTCACCTCGATGCGGGTGTGTCCGGGTAGCTCCGAGGCGGATGCGGTATTGGCCGCGACACGGTCGAGGTTTCCGCCGGCCGGCGTTGCCACGACACTATCGGGCAGAAGTTCTGCTGTTTGAGTTTGCTGCTGCATCGCTTCTTCGGAGAACGGCGCCGGCGTACGGGCGATCACGGTCTGCGAACCGGCATCGACCGATCCCGTCTGGATGCCATCGGCGGCACTTGCGACAACCGTTGATTCCGGGCCGGGCTGCGGCGTCGCCCCGAGACGTGCCATTAATGTCTGCGCGGGTTGATACTCCGGACTAACGAGCAAAGCACGGGTCAATGCCTTGTGTGCCGCCTCGACGTCGTGCAACGCGGCGTGAGACAGCGCCTTGCCGTAGAGCGGTATATGGATCTGAGGATGCTCGTAGCGCACGGCCGCGGTGTAATCTTCCAATGCCGTTCCGTAGTAGCCAAGCTCACGCAGAACGTTGCCGCGGCTGTTATAGGCCTGGGCAAAGCGCGGATTGAGGATCAAGGCGTTGGTGAAATCTTCAAGCGCCAGCGTCGTGCGGTAAAGTCGCCGGTTTGCGAGCCCGCGATTGTACAGTGCCACCGCGCGAATGGCCGGTGTCAGCGCGTTGCGCTGCAGGGCATTGTCATAATCGGCTATCGCTTCAACGAGCTTGTTGATCCGCTGGTATGCGAGCCCCCGGTTCAACAGCGTGATTGCTGTCGTCTGCGGCGGCAGGCTTTCGTCCCGCAATGCCACGGTAAACTTCTCGATGGCACTGTCGAACGCCCCGGACTGCACGGCGGCAGAGCCGGCCTCCAGAGCTTGTTGTGAATTGAGACCGGCCGCTTCCTCAGCTTTGAGGTTGGCGGACGTGATGAAGACTGCACCCGCCATGATGATGGCGGTTGTGGTCAGGCGCGCTACGCTGTACTGCCCCTTGCTCATAGGGTCGGCAGTCTCACACCGTGTGGTTAAAGAAGCCTGAAGAGAAATCGACTGGATGTCCCCTCATTCCGTCCCGATTTATTCGACGGTTACGGACTTCGCCAGATTTCTCGGCTGGTCCACATCCGTCCCCATAAACACCGCCGCATGATAAGCCAGCAGCTGTACAGGTATCGCATAGATCAGCGGGTTCACAAAGCAATGTGCCGCCGGGATGCGGAAAGTCTGGAATGTGCTGTCGCCATTGGCATCGGCACCGGTCTCATCGGTAAACAGGACTATCTTTCCACCGCGTGCTGCAACCTCCTGCATATTTGACACTGTCTTATCGTACAGCTCATCATTGGGCGAAATAACGACAACCGGCACATTTTCATCAATTAGTGCAATCGGCCCGTGTTTCAGCTCCCCGGCCGCATAGCCTTCGGCGTGGATGTAGGAGATTTCTTTCAGCTTCAGAGCGCCTTCAAGCGCGATCGGAAAGTTTACGCCACGCCCAAGATACAACACATCGCGGGCCGAACAGATCGACTTGGCGATGTCTTCGAGCTGGTCTTCGTGACGCAGAACTTCCGAAACGTGCCGCGGCACCTTGATGAGGGCGCCGACGAGTTCGCGCTCCTGTTCTTCGCTCAGCGTACCGCGGGCGCGCCCCGCCGCAATCGCCATGCAGGCGAGCACTGCGAGCTGGCAGGTGAACGCCTTGGTGGAGGCAACACCGATCTCAGGACCCGCGAAAGTCGGCAGGATAGCGTCGCACTCGCGAGCAATCGAAGACTCGCGCACATTGACGATACCCAGGGTGTGCTGCCCCTGTTCCTTGCAGTATTTCAAGGCCGCGAGTGTGTCGGCGGTTTCTCCCGACTGCGATATGACAATCGCCAGTCCGTTTTCCGGCAACGGCGCCTCGCGGTAGCGAAATTCAGAAGCAATATCGACTTCAACCGGAAGTCGGGCAAATTTCTCAAACCAGTACTTGCCCGTAAGCCCCGCGTAAGAGGCGGTGCCGCAGGCCGTAATGGTGAGACGGGTAAGCTTTGCAAAGTCGAAAGGCATCTCGGGCAGGCGCACGCGGTGCGTTGCCATGTCGACATATTCGCTGAGCGTGTGGCCGATGACTTCGGGCTGTTCGGCGATTTCCTTGGCCATGAAGTGGCGATGGTTGCCCTTGTCCGCCAGATACGCCGTGGCCTGTGTCACATGAATGTCGCGGGTTGCGGGCTTGTCGTTTTCGTCGAAATAATCCGCACCCCCGCGGGTCAGAATGACGTAGTCGCCCTCTTCAAGGAACGCGACACGGTTGGTGAAGGGGGCGAGCGCGATTGCATCGGAACCGAGATACATCTCCGTTTCGCCATAACCGACGGCCAATGGGCTGCCGCGGCGCGCCCCTATCATGAGATCCTGCTTGCCGCTGAAAATGATACCAAGAGCGAAAGCTCCCTCAAGCCGCTTCAGCACAACACTCACCGCATCGCGCGGTGCACTGCCGGCCACCAATTCGCGCGAAATAAGATGCGCGATGACTTCCGTATCGGTTTCGGTGGAGAACGTTACGCCCTCATCGGTCAGTTCCGTGCGCAGCTCGCGAAAGTGTTCGATGATGCCGTTGTGCACTACCGCGACGCCTTCCGACTGATGCGGGTGGGCGTTGGTCTTGGTGGGCGCGCCGTGCGTAGCCCACCGGGTGTGGCCAATGCCGGTGGTGCCCGCGAGCCCGGTGCCGTTCAGCTCCTTTTCCAGATTGACCAGTTTTCCGGGCGCGCGGCGGCGTGCAAGCTCGCCTTCCTCAAGTGTCGCGATGCCGGCGGAATCATACCCGCGATACTCAAGGCGCCGAAGCGCATCGAGCAACTGCGGTGCGACGGGCTCGTTGCCCAGAATGCCTACGATTCCACACATGGCCTCAACCTTTCACGGAGTTCTTCTGACGGGTTTTCGCTTTGGCGGTACCGCGCTTGCGGTCGGCCCAACCGTCTTTTTCAACCTGTTTGGCGCGGGTTACCGCAAGGGCACCTGCGCTGACATCGTGGGAAATTACGCTGCCGCTGCCAACATAGGCGCCATCGCCGATGGACACCGGGGCGACAAGCGCGGAATTGGAACCGATAAACGCGCCGGCACCGATGTCGGTAAAGTGTTTCGCGGCGCCATCGTAGTTGCAGGTGATGGTTCCAGCGCCCACGTTGGCGCCGGCCCCCACTCTGGCGTCACCGATATAGGCGAGGTGATTGACCTTGGCGCCCGTCTCGATGGTTGCGTTTTTGACTTCGACGAAATTGCCGACCTTCGTTCCGTCGCGCAGGTCGGCGCCCGGACGCAGCCGCGCGAACGGCCCAACCGTCACGCCATCGGCGATGGTAGCGCCCTCGATATGCGAGAAGCCGAGAATGGCGACGCCGTTTCCAACCGAGACATTCGGACCGAAGACTACATTGGGTTCGATCACCACGTCACGGCCAAGTTTTGTATCGTGACAAAGATGCACGGTCTCAGGCGCGTGCATCGTGACCCCGTCAGCCATGGCCGCCGCGCGCAGGTGCTGCTGCATGATCGCTTCGACGCCGGCAAGCTGATTGCGCGAATTGACGCCCAGGACCTCGTCCTCGCCGCACTCGACCACGCCGACCGTCATGCCGCGTTCACGCGCCACACCGACGATGTCGGTCAGGTAGTACTCCCGCTTGGCATTGTCATTGGTGATATCGTCGAGCAGAACCATTACGTCCGCAGAACGAAGGGCAATCACTCCTGAATTGCATAAGTTTATGGCCTTTTCTTCATCCGATGCGTCGAGTTCTTCGCGAATCGCATCGACGGTGCCGCCTTCGCTGGTGATCAGGCGGCCGTAGCCGAAGGGGTTTTGCGCACGAAAACCGAGCACGCAGATGTCGACGCCAGCCTTTGTTGCATCGACAACCGTTGCCAGCGTTTCAGTGCGCAGCAACGGAGTGTCGCCATTGACGATTAGGACCGGGCCTTTATGGCCTTTAAGAGCGCCGCGCGCCGCGCCGACCGCATCGGCGGTGCCGAGCTGGCGTTCCTGAACGGCGATGGATACATCCGGCATTGCCTCACTGGCCGCTTCGCGGACGCCGCCTTGATCCGGCGACACCACGATCACCGCCCGCATCGCACCTGCATCGCGCACCCGCGCGACCACATGGCCGAGCATGCTCAGGCCTGCCACGCGGTGCAAAACCTTGGGCAGGTCGCTTTTCATTCGAGTGCCCTTGCCGGCGGCAAGCACAACTGCTGCAAGTTGTCCGGTAGTCATGTGATGTCCAATAGCAAGAACCGCACCGCCATCGACATGGCTGGGGATGGAGCCTCCAGGTTGGTTAACAGCTGCCTAACAGCGCCCTTTCCGCCATCTTGGCAACCAGCTTTGCGTGAGCGCGAACCCTGCGCACAAATGGCGCTTTGCGCAAATCTACGCGGAATTGTGCCTTTCGTGTGGCCTTTGGCAAGGCAGTGCCCATCGCATGCATAGCAAACCTGCGGACGCGGGCAAACATGGTAACTGAATCCTTAAGACTTTTTTGGAAACTAGCCGATATGTCGGATGATGGGTGCAGGTGAGTAGTGATTCGCTTTCGCGTCCCTCTTTGGTACGACCGGCGGCTGCGCCGGACATTACGGAACTATCCACCCATGGGCGACAAGACAGACATAAGCGAACACCTGAAAGCTGCGGAACGGCCCGTGGCGCCGGACCTCATTACGATAAAACCATCCGGCCCCAATCTTGCGCGCATCATGTCGATATCGGGCATCATGCTTGCCGTAATCGCCGCCGCGGCCATGGCGGCGGAACGCATGTTCAGCGAGCCTGCAACGACATTTCAGGTTGCCTCCGACGGCAGCGCCGAGCCGGCGCCGCCGGACGGGGCGATCATGAACTTTACCGACCCGGACGCAACGGATGTACAGCTCGCAGAACGCAGGATTGTCCTGCTTGAGCGTCAGATCATCCTCCTGCAGTCGCAGTTGCGCGACGCGCAGACCGACGACACCGGGTTCATGCAGCGCATTGCGGTCCTGGAGCGCAGGCTGGGCGAAGTTGAACAGTCCGTGGCCAACAAACAGGTTGTCGAGCGGATTGCGATGGGCGATTCCATAATCCCTGAAACCGTCGCTCAAGCATCTGACGACGACAATCTGATAACCGGATCCATTCCCGAGCCCGCGGCACAGGAGCCGCAAACCCTCTCGCCGCCCGTCGCGCAAACCCTGCCGGTCGAAGATGACATTGCGCGCTTTGCAAGCGCCGAAGCGCGTGCCGACACACCACGGTTCGTAACGCAGACGCGGTTTGCCCTCAGTCTCGACCTGCACGAGGATATCGACGCTTTGAAAACGCGCTGGAACGGCTTGCGCGATCGTTTTGGCGATGTGTTTGAAGGACTGCATGCGCGCGCATTGCACCAGGGCACCGAAAACGGCCAGGTGCATTATCGCCTGCTTCTCGGACCTATTGAGAACGCGGCAGCGGCGGCAGGGCGCTGCGCACAATTGCAGGCGCGCGGGGTGCGCTGCACGCAAACGATCTTTGGCGGCGAGCTGATCGATGAGCCGCCCTCACCAGTGGCACGCAACAACATTGGCGCACAAAGCAGCGCACGTGTGCCTCAGCCGCCATTCTCGGAGGCGCTCTCAAGAATTCTGGCAAACCCGCCGACGCCGCCGGAGAAGCCGGACCGCAGCGACTTCCAGCCGGGATGATCGGCGAGAACTCTCCCGAACAGTCATTGCCCGAATAACCATTGCACGACACCGGATGAGAGAGTAAGAACGGCAAAATTCCACCGCCCCTGCATACCTGCCTCAGTGCACCGCAGCTCCGGCGGCAACGATGCAACGCGCATCGTTTCAGTGTGGGCCCGTAGCTCAGTTGGTAGAGCAGCTGACTTTTAATCAGCGGGTCACAGGTTCGAATCCTGTCGGGCTCACCAATGTTTTCAATGACTTACCGATGATGCACCACGACCCCTTTTTGCTCTGGAGATCCTGTGGGGTTCCCGTGAGCGCTGTTTTACCCCCATTTCGCTGGTATGGGCACCACCCGCCAAAACCGGGATTAGAGGGCGCACCCCTGCTAAAGCTGCTAACCCTGCTAAACTGCTAAAGTCGCAAAACTGGGAACCCCCGGCAGGTTGTTGACCTTCAGGTGTCTCAGGCTGGCTGGCCCTTCGGTTGAGCCATAAATTCGTCGCCAGTTGTTCGCGGCAAAGGGCGAGGCAAATGGAGGTTGCACGAAGCGCAGCTTGAAGCCGCACGGTCCGCCGAAGACCGTGATCCGTTTGCGGCTCCTGAACCACTGCGTGGGAAACGATCTACGACAAAATTGAAACCCACGAATCGTTCCGTGAATCAATCGGTTCGGTGTTTCTCGTGAAGGATGGCGTAAGATGGAAATCTCACGACTCGTCATGTTGGTCTTGCAGAATGCGCGTTTCGACAACGCCGCCGCCTTAACATTGCAATCCGAGAATTGTGTGATAGCTTGAATGGGTCTATCCGAATTGATGCGCCCCGAACTGGCAAGGAGAGCTGAGAGCTTTGCTTGCCTGGCCGGCAATCCCTGCTCTCGTCTTCGATGCTATGGGCGATCACCGTCGCAAGGAATTGGGCATGAAGGCAGTCATGTTGGCTGCCGGGGTCGGCGCGCGGCTGGGACCGGCGGTCACGGAACACCCCCCGAAGATATTGCTTCGGTTTGACGGCAAGTCGTTGCTGCAACGGCACGTTGAGATTCTCAGGCGACACGGCGTCGGGGAGCTGGTGCTCGGCGTCGGCTATCGTCGGGCAGATATCGAACGGGAAATTGCCGACCTGTGCGCTGAGGACTATGTACGAACCGTATTCAATGAGGACTATGACGCAGGCAGCATCGTCACCTTGTGGACCCTGCGCGACGAGTTGTGCTGCGGCGGACCGGTGTTGCTCATGGACGCCGACGTTCTCTACGACGAGGGTCTCCTACAGCGCCTCGTTAATTCCCGGCACCAAAATTGCCTGCTCCTCGATCGCGCCTACACCCCCGGCGACGAGCCAGTCAAGCTGTGCATCCGGGACGGTGAGATTGTCGAGTTCCGCAAGTGGCTGAGTACCGAGTTCGATTTCTGCGGGGAATCGGTTGGATTATTCAAGCTGTCGGCGTCTGTGGCCGAGAAAATCATCGCCCAGACCCGACTCTACATGATGCAAGGCCGCCGGCGGGAGCCGTACGAGGAGGCGATTCGCGACGTGCTGCTCACATCGAAGCGCCACACTTTCTCTTTTGAGGACATCACCGGCATGGCGTGGATCGAGATCGATTTCGCCGCCGATGTTGAGCGCGCCTCCAACGAGATCTTACCACGCATTCTAGCGGCAGAGCGCAGCGCGGGAGGGTTGATGAAGGGCAGCGGCGATACCGGGCGAAGTTTGGACCAGGGTCTATGACGAGCCTTGCGGCGACGGCAACCAGCCCGGCGATTTCGGCACTGATCGCCGCTGCACTCTATATGGCAACCTATCTGTCATTCGTTCGCCTCCTGAGACATCCACGAAATTGGCATTTTCCGACTTTGCCGGCGTCGATCGCAACGGCGGGGCTGGCGACCGTCACGGTGGCTCAGGTGGCGGTATCGTCAGATGGCCTCGACCTGACGGCGCTTGCGGTTTCGGCCGGTTTCATTGTGGTGATGTTTGTCATAATCGCAGCTCCCGCTGCCGACTTCATACCGGGAGCCCCGCCTGCGATCGGTTTTCTGGCCAAACACGGAAACTACGCGGTCCTTTGTGTGCTGGGACCAGCCCTAGTCATTGGCTACACCGTTCCCAATATCAAGCTCCAAGGGCTGTTGGCAGCCGCGCTGGCCATCGAAATGGCGTGGTTTCTACGGCACAGGTGGACCGACAGGCGTCGGTTATATCGTCTTGATGATCATGACTTGCTGGTCCTGAATACGCAGGCGAAAGGGGACCTTGAGGGCTTTGCGAAACGGCACGGCATTCGCGCACTCGTTTTACCAGACGGTGCCGCCGCCGGATGGCTCGGCTGCGGCAAAGACACCCATCCCTGCCCGTTTAACCTTTACGTTGACCGCCTCGGGCTCAATACGGCGCCATGCTGCCGGGAGCACATGAGGGATCTTTGTTTCTATGTTGCCTCCTGCCTTGAGGACATGGGGGCCGTCCACTGGATTGACGGTGGCACCTTGCTGGGAGCGGTGCGCGAGGATGGCAAGCTCCTCAACTGGGAAGATGACGTTGACATCTCGGTTCTGCTCGACCGCGATGTAACCTGGGAGGCGCTCGTCGCCCGGATTGCCGAACGCGGCGCACAGGACGGTTATTTCGTCGATGTCTTTGAGAAAAAGGGATTCATCGCAGTCTCTTATGATCCGCCTGGATCTTGGCCGTTCCGTTGGGAGCGCAACCGGATGCGCGGCGAGATCCGGCTCGACCTCGTCGTGTTCCGGCACGCGGTGAGTCATGGTCAGGCCGTGCTCGAAAGACTTCTCCCCAAGGGAACAATGCCCCTAACCGAGAGCGGAGCCTACGGCGTACCGCGAGAAATCGTTCTTCCGGCATCGACGATCAGCTTCTTAGGGAGCAACATTGCCTGTCCGAACAGTCCCGATGCGTATCTGCGGGTCCTTTACGGCGACTTCGAAGAGGTTGAGTACACTTACATCGACACGGCAGCGGCCGAAGCCCGGCGCCAAACCGACGTGACCGGTAAAGCGCAGATGTAGGTACCGATGCAACGCTGACCCGCGCCGTTCATCGGCGCTGCGGCAACCTTAGCACTTATCCCAGCTGCCTTCAGTTTGTTTGCAAATGCGAGTGTGCCGAAGAAGGTCGTCGGCGAAGCTCCGTTTCGTGGTCGTCGTCACCAGTAAGGGAAGTTACCCCGTACACGGCCTCTACGCCCGATTGCTCCAGCACCGCATCAATCAGCCGTGCAGGCCAGTCCGAACTGAGTTCACCCGGCTCGTGCCGGAAGTGCCGGGCGGCGATTGTCGAGACCGCACCCAAACCCTCAAGCGTGTGGACCGGCGTTTTCACCATCGCCGTTTCAAGCTCGTCCATGAGGTCGAGGTACGGGGTTCATTGCGTTGCTAAGTTCAACGATGCCCAGTTCGCCTTCCCGCTGGCCGATACCGCCCCACCATTGCCTGTAAGCTTCAAGGCGAGCTTCGCGTGTTTTTCAATGTACTCGTCCGCAAGTTGCTCATATGTCAGCTCTGTCCGCCGCGCCGCGACTTTGCCGGCGGGATCACCCCCGGCGTCAACATCCGCCCATAAACGCCGAGCCTCCACACGCGCACAATCGAGCGACACGGCGGGGCAGTTGCTTTGTCCGTCAACCTGGATCGCAGCGTCCGGGTGCGCTCGCGTGTGTAAAGTGGCTTTGAAAATACTGCCCCGCCTTAACCGACCTTCAACGGGATTTTGCCATAGTACACATGCACTTGAGGCTGAACACCTTACGACAGATGGGTACAATGATTGAAATTCGTGAGTTTACTTCCGAAAATTCCGATGAGGACCGGGCTAGAATTGCACGGCGCGTTGGCGAGCGTTTGTGTGCGGAGAACCTTTCGCCGGCCGAACACCGTGCCGCCGAGGTGCTGGCGGGTCATCTGGTAATCGATGCCATTGAGCATGTGCGGCGCGAATTATCGCTGGCCGTCCGGCGTGCAAAATTTCTGGCCAAGGACGTCGCCATGACCATTGCTTGCGATGTCGACTCAGTATCATGCCCTTTTCTCGCGGTGACCGATGTCTTTTCGGATGAGGAGTGGATTGAACTTCTCTCAAGCCTCACGCAGGCGGCGCGGAAAACGGTAGCCGGCCGCGACCTGATCAGCGACGGGCTCGCCTGCGCTCTGGCCGATCTTGGAGATGAAGAAGTAACGCAAACCCTTTTGGAGAATCTGGCGGTAACGCTGACCACTCCCTTGTGTGAGATTGTTATCGACCGCCATGAGGGCTCGACCCGCGTCCTTGATGCATTGTGCCGCCGCGATGATATGGATCCCGATATCGTTGCTCAACTCATAACCAAAGTATCCGATGCAGCGAGCCTCAAACTTATCGCCGCATTCAATCTGCCCGACCACACCGAACTCTTCATTTCGGAAGCCGAAACCGAGGCGCTGGTGCAGCTGGCAGGTGAGATGCCCGAGCACCGCCACTTTGAGTACGCAACCTCTCTCAGCCACAAGGACAAGCTGAGTGTCCAACTGCTCATGCTGGCGCTGAAAGAGGGGGTCCTGCCGTTTTTTGAGGCTTCGCTTTCCGTGAAGTCGGAAATTCATCTCGACAAGATTACGCAAGTGACGCGAAACGGTGGCGGCGCGCCTCTGAACGAAATCCTCCGCAAGGCATCGATACCGTCAAATGTTCATCAAAAGCTCTGGGGCCTGCTGCTGATTGCCCGCCGGCCATACAGCTCGAGTAAGGCGCGCGTGGCGGCGGCCGCCGGGTGATTGCGCACGCTCGGACAGGACGGGCTTTTAGCGAACCGATTGGCAGAAACCGCTTCACCGAACTTCGGCATTGCGGCGGTGTAGACTAATCGCGTCCTAGCCGTTGCTCCACAAATATCCCGTGATCCGCGAAGGCATCCTCCCCCTCGATTGAATGTGCTTTTGCACGGTTACAGACACTGGGGCACGGCAAAGGCGTTACTGCGCAAAAGAGGTCACTTTTCAAAGGCACGGCGGCGAGGTTGGAGACGGATGATCGCGGCCGTTGTATATTGCTTCGTCTGCGGGCAGTCTGCGATCATTGACTGGAACCGGAGGGAACGAATGTATCATCCTGTAGTTTGCCTTCCGGGCCGCCTGGCCGCCGTCGCTATCTGCTTGTTTGCTGCCGGGGTTTCGGACGCTTTTGCGCAAGACAACGAACTGTCCGGTTTCGACAAGTGCCTCTCCGATATGTTCTACAGCGGGCTCTTCGAAAATGACGGTCAGGAAGATCCCGGGACTGACACCGCTTCGGACGATGCGCTGAAAACGATTTTTGACTGGTATTTCTCCGGTGGCTTTACCACCGAACGGCAAAAATGCCGCCTGCGCTTCGACCTCGGGCTTGGCATCGCGCATCAAACCGGCAACAACGATCTCAATGCCTTCAATCAGCAGGTTTCCTTCCGCAATCCGGATTTTGCAATTTCCGGCGGTGTGACATTGCAGATCCCGTCCGGCCATGACTGGTCGTGGCTGATCCGGTTCCAGGCGCTGCATTTCCAGATCGACACGCGAAACATCATCAACAATGGCGGCGGTTCGGCGCGGATCGCCGGCGATATGGATGCTCTAATGCTGGCCGGTGGCGGCGGCATTAGCGTCCCGTTCGGGCGCACCGAGATACAAACAACGCTGTTTGCCGGGGCGATGGATGTCGATTTCGGCGTTGTCGGGTTCAACGCCCACGAATGGGTGCCGGTGATCAGGCCGGAAATGCGCTGGATCTGGAATATCACGGATCATCTGGCGTTCGCGGCCGCCGGTGGCATCGTCATACCGCTCGCACAGATCGATGGAGCGACCAACACCGGTGTGCCGAGCAGCGTTGGGTTGGATGGCACGGCGATTTTCAGCATCGATGCGATTATCACTTACTAGGGCTCTGACACTAGACGCTGGTGGAACTTTCCTCTCCCGCGGGCCGCAAATTTCGTTGACGCAGGTCAACATTGCCGCGCTGACAACCCGGCAAAATAGCCGAACAGATCAAAGCCCGGAGGGCCTGCTATGCACCGCAGTCGGTTTTGCCGCTACCTCGCCTCTCTGATATTCGGCGCCGCGACGATCGGGATGCTCAGCACATTCGCCGGAGCGTCGGATTTCGATCGTGCAGCGCTTTACCGGTCAAACTGTGCCGCGTGCCATGGCGTTACCGGCATGGGAGGCGGCCCGGTTGCTTCAACGATTATCGTGCCGATGCCACAACTTGCGACCCTGTCACAACGCTATGGCGGGGAGTTTCCGGCCGACTACGTGGTGCAGGTAATCGATGGGCGCCGTACGTTGCCTGCGCACGGCTCACGAATAATGCCGGTCTGGGGATCGTTTTTCGATTCCGGTCACACCGGAGAAGGCGCCGAAACCTCAACGCGGTTCCTCATTGATGCCATCGTTGAGCACATTAAAACCCTGCAGATCGAATGATCTCCGACCGGCGTTCAACATCATGCCAAACCGTCGCCAAAAAATGTGATATAACGTCGGTTGAGAGGGTGGCGATCTGCTAGCGACAGATGGAGCGATCATGCTTATTCGCCAACTACCACTATATGCAGGCATTGCCCTGGCAATCCTGTTCTTCAACGCCGATCGTGCTTCGGCCCAACCGATTCTGGGTCCGGGAATGTCTCTGTCCACCGTTCAGGGGCTGGCCGAACAAGGCAGCGTAAACAAAGCCGTTCCGGTTTATCATCGCCGTTATCGCCGCCGCCACCGTTACAGATATGGTTACGGTTACGGGCCCGGCATCTACTTCCACTTCGGCTCACCCTACTATTACCCGCGATACTACAACCCGCGTCCGCGCCGCTACCGTCGCTCACGCCGTCGCGGCGGCTGCGGATACTGGCGCGACCGCTGTGTCGCCAATTGGGGGTACCGCAATTCCAACTATCGCGGTTGCATGCGTTATCACGGGTGCTAATGAGACGAAGCAAATAACGAACTGATGCGGTTATCAAACTTAGGCGGCTCTATTGTGGGAGTCGTCTTTTTCTTTTCTCCCGCGCCGCGTCATATATAGTTCCCCTATGGCGAGGCCCGACATTCTTGCGCCCGACTTCACTACCGACCCGTGGTGGTGGACCGCGGCACCGCGCCCGCCCGCCACGGACCCCTCGCCCGTACCTGAAACCGCCGACGTGGCGATTGTCGGATCGGGCTACACCGGCCTTGCTGCCGCCCTGACGCTTGCCCGTGCCGGCCGCGACGTCGTGGTGTTCGAGGCGAACGAAGCGGGTCATGGCGGCAGTACGCGCAATGCCGGCTTCGTCGGCAAGACCCTGAAACACAGCTTCTCGTCGTTGTTTCACAAACACGGAAAAGACTACGCGCTTGCCGTATATTCGGAGATGCAGCAGGCCTATGACCGCGTCGGCGAACTGGTGCGCACCGAACAGATCCAGTGTCACTATGAGGAACGCGGCCGCTTTATTGCCGCCAACACGCCTCAGCACTATGACGGATTGGCACACGAGCTTGAACTCAAGCACCAACATCTCGGTGACGAATTCGAGATGGTGCCGCGTTCGGCCACATCCCGTGCGCTCGGCACGGAGAAGTATCACGGCGGTGCGGTTATTCCGGCCCTTGCAAGTATTCACCCCGGTCTCTACCAGCTCGGACTGCTCGACCGCACCATTTCCGCGGGGGCCAGCGTGTATGACCATACTCCGGTAGAAGGCGTTCAACGCGACGGGTCATCGTTTGAAGTGTCGACACCGCGGGGCAAGACGCGGGCGCGTAACGTCTTCATCGCGACCAACGGCTATACCGGCCCCGCAACCCGGTGGCAGCACCGCCGGGTAATCCCGTTCCGTGGTTTCATGATTGCCACAGAGGAACTGGAAGAAAGCGTACTGAACCGCCTCATACCCAAATCCCGCGTTGTCCACGACTACAACAACAACTTGACATTCCTTCGTCGCGCGCCGGACGCGCCGCGACTGCTGCTGGGCGGTTTGACGGGCACCATGAGCGATGACCTTGAAACCATGGGCGGGCGCCTGCGCCAACGGCTGATAGACATCTTTCCGGACATCGGCGATGTACGGATCAGCCGGTCATGGAATGGCTATTGCTCGGGAACCTTCGACCTTTATCCCCATATCGGCGTGCAGGACGGCGCCCACTATGCGCTTGGCTACTGCTTCGCGGGCCTGCCCATGGGGACGTATCTCGGCGAAAAAGCAGCACACGCGATTCTGCGCGAACAAAAACCCGATACGATCTTCGCCGAACGCGAGCCGCCAAAGAAGTGGTGGTATGGCGGTACGCCTTGGTTCCTGCCGATGTACATGGCGCATCTGGACCGGCTCGACCGCAAGGGTAATTGAACGCAGGCTGTCAGATTTGAAGCTCGGATCTCACGACATCGCAACAAGGATCCGACGCTCTCCGGTGTAGGGCTTGCGGCCATGGGCGGCGATGATGTTGTCGAGCATCAGGACATCGCCTTTGCGCCAGGTGAACAGAACCTCCTGTTCGCGGAAGACGCGGCGGATGTGATCGAGCTCTTCCAGCGAAATATCCGTACCGTCGCCATAGGTGGCGTGGCATGGCCAGTCTTCTGCCGGGAGGCTTGCGATCAATTCAGGATCGATGCGCGCGACACCGGGTGCCAGAGCATGGAACTGGTCGGCCTGGTTGAACCATGACCGTTCGCGGGTGAGCGGATGCTCGATGGTGCCGCTGCGCACCTTGCGCGTCCACAGCCCCTTGCCGGTCCAGCGGAAGTCCATGTCGTGCTCGCGGCAGTAAGCCTCCACGGAAGAGCGGTCTTCGGTTTCGAAGGTCTGCTGCCACGACTTCCCCTCGCCCTCGCCGCCATGGAGGTTCTGGATGTAGGCGACGCCCTTGGTCGTGAATTTCTCCGCGATGTCGGCGGGCATTTCTTCAAGGATCCGCCGGCTGTCACCGATCTGCGTTTCGCCGCCGGATTGCGCGGCGGTGGCGCAATGGAAAAACACACGGGAGGGAAACCAACCCGCGTAACTCAGCTCATTGTGCAAATAGAGCTCGTCTGCGGGCGGGAACTCGGTCGATGTATAGACCTTGTCGGCAAGTTCGCTACGCGGGGAATCGCCGCCGACATAGTTCTGAAGATCGCCACCCTGGGAGGACGCAAACCGGTTAAAGTCGCCGGTGCCCGTGACATCGAACCCGCGAAACAAAAGCGCGCCGCAGCGGTGCAGTTCGGCGTCGATGTGCTCCCTGTTCTCCGCACACCAGTTGATCAGCTCCTCGAGGGGCTTTTCCTTCGCGGTTTCCGGCTCAATCACCAGGGGCATGTGATCGAGGTTCTTCAGGTAGCCTTCTTTCATCTTTCAGTTCCAGCATCTTTCAGTTCAGGCATCTTTCAGTTCCGGTAGTCGGGTTCATCGCGGTCAAGCAGACGCCTCATGGCCGCGAAATGATCGATGTATTGCTGTTCCTCCGACATGAAGACCGGCGCCAGTTTTTCACATGTCATCTCGTCAAGTACGCGCAGCCGGCGGCCCGTCGATTGCGCCGTCACCTGATACTCGCACGCCTTTTCCAGGTAATAGAAATCGTTGTAGGCGAAGGCGGCGGAGGATGCGGTGACCGTGATACCGTGATGCGCCATCATCATGATGGAGCGGTTGCCGAGCCGCCGCGCGATGCGCTTGCCCTCACCCTCATCAAGGGCTGCTCCGTTGAAGTCATCGTCGTAGGCAATACGGCCATAAAACCTCAACGCATCCTGGTGTGAGAATTCCAGGCGGCCGTTCTCGGTGCACACAACGGCGGTGGCAAACCGGGGATGGGCATGCAACACGCACTTGGCCGCAGGTGCGAATTTGTGAATGTGATAGTGGATATAGAACGCAGATGCTTCAACTTCACCCGCGCCCTCGACAACCTCGCCGTCCGCGTTCAACAAGAGCAGGTTGCTGGCGGTGACTTCCGACCAGTGCAGGCCCTGCGGGTTGATCAGGACACGGCCTTCGTCAACCGCAAGGCTGAAGTGATTGCAAATGCCGCTCTGCCAGCGGTTTCGCACGCCAAGCCTGAAGAGCGCTGCAAGCTCCAGGCGCTCTTCCGTGTGCGACAAGTCAGGCATAGTGCGCCTCCGCTTGAGTAATCGGGCGGACCTTGAAGATCAGGTGCCGTCGAGCGCCAGTTCAACCGTCTGGGCGTCCGCAACAGTGATCCGGTCATAAAGGGCGGCGCCACGACTGTAGCGCCCGCGCACCACCGTATAGAGATAGAAGTCACCGCTCGGCACACCGTAAAACACAAAATTACCCTGATCATCCGTCTGCGCGTAGCGCATATACGTATGAAATTTTGGGTCCACGCGCTGGACTTCGGCGGCATAGCTAAAAGATTTTTCGCCGCGGAACAGCAACCTGAAATACTCAGTCGAATACGCCGTCACCGGAACCAGTCTGACGCGGGCGCCACGGCCACGTATGAGAGTGCCTTCCAGCACGAAGGATGCAACGCCCTTGACCGTTGCCGTGCCAAGACCTTTCACGTACTCGGCCTCCGCCTCGTTGAAAGGCAGAGTTATGGTCGGGGATTCAGCGTCGTTGACATAGGAATCTGTCTTACAGGCCGCAAGAACAAACGACATCATAAGAACGAGTACCGCATACCGCATTGCCAGCGCTCCTGTAGGGTCAGGACTCATTAAATTCATCCATTCTGCGCTGGTGGAATTGCCTGCGAAGAAGGCGCGTAGGCGCCGAATACCGTCCGGTTTTCAAGCTTGCCCAACGCGCTCAGGAGGCAAATCCACCGCGCCCGTAGGGTTTGGTCAGGAGGGTTCGCCTGCAGGCAAACAATGCTCGATAATGCGGAAAGCCTTATCTTGCGCTTGTTTTCCAGCATTCGAACCCTCCTGACCAAACAGAATTGCATGAATTTAATGGGTCCTTACCCTAGAACTCTATAGGAGTATACGTCTTGTGGGCGCGCGCTCCAATCACGATCCGCAGAAGCGGTAATCCGGCCTGACACGGGAGACAAAGGCAGATGGTCCAGACAGCCGACATTGTCGTGATCGGCGGCGGCATGGCGGGAATCAGCGTTGCCGCCCATCTCGCCGCCAGGGCGAGGGTCACCGTAGTGGAGATGGAAGACCAGCCGGGCTATCACAGCACCGGCCGCTCCGTTGCCACGTATATTGAAAGCTACGGCAACGAGGTAGTGCGGAAGCTCAACCGCGCCAGTGCGTCTTTCCTGAAAAACGCGGATCCGGAATTCTGGCACAACCCGTTGCTGTCCGCCCGCGGCCTGCTGATGTTCGCGCTGAACGGCGAAGAAGCCACGCTGGACGATGCCGTCAAAGATTCAGCCGTTGAGGAATTGCCCATCGCGGACGCGGTCGCCCGGGTTCCTATCCTGAGGCCGGACCGGCTTTCGCGCGCGGTCTACGAGGAAGGCGTCATGGACATTGACGTCAATGAAATGCTGACGGGGTTTCGCCGCCAGCTCAAGTCGCGCGGCGGCACGCTGGTGTGCAGCACACCCGCCCTCACTCTTCAACGTGACAGTTCCAGCTGGCAGGTCTCGACACCCGGCGAGACCTACAGCGCCCCGGTTGTCGTCAATGCATCCGGGGCCTGGGTTGACGATGTGGCGGATAAAGCCGGCCTCGGCACTCTTGGGTTTCAACCCAAACGGCGCAGCGTTGCCACGGTTCCTCTCGCCGAGCATCCCGAATGCGGTAGTTGGCCGGTGTGCGGCGAAAGCAACGAAACGTTCTATTTCAAGCCCGAAACCAGCGCGCTTCTGGTTTCGCCGGCAGATGAGACGCCGGTTGAACCCCACGACGCATTTGCCGACGACATGGCGATTGCCGAGGGATTGGACCGATTCTGCAATGCAACGACGGTGGAGATCAAACGCATCGACCACACATGGGGCGGGCTGCGGACATTCAGCCCCGACAAGGCCCATGTCATCGGTTTCGACCCCCGTGCGGAGGGCTTCTTCTGGCATGCGGGCCAGGGCGGATACGGCATTCAAAGCGCGCAAGGCGCGGCGCTTGCCGCGGCCGCGCTGATCCTCGACGGCGAACTCGGCGAGAGTGTTTCGGCGACGGGTCTTGCCCGTTCTGAAATCGCCCCCGACAGGTTCCTCACCTGAAACACCGGAGCCCAAATCGCCATGAGCGAACCCGCCTCCCACGAATCCGACATCAAGGCCCAGGCCTTTTATGCCCACTGGCACGAGACCGATTTCCGCTTCAACGATCTTGACCCGCTGGGGCACATGACGTCGCTGTCGTTTCTCAACTTCTTCGAAACCGCACGTATCATGTTCGTTCGTTCCGCCGGCTATCCGGTCGATGCGCCGGCGACCGGCTGGATGCTGGTCAACCTTCAGGCGGACTATTATGCGCAAATGCACTTTCCTGGCCGCGCCCACGTCGGCACGCGGCTGACCCGTTTGGGCCGCAGTTCCATCACCACAGTACAGGCGATGTTTCAGGACGGCGTCTGCACGGCAAATCTGGTCACCTCGCTGGTGCTCGTCGACCGCGCTTCCGACCGCTCATCGCCCATGCCGGAAGGCTTACGTGAAAGCCTCCAGAAGCTTTCCGACACCGGGGCGGTGTAGCGCTCAGTCTTTCCGCAGCACCAGATAGATGTGGACATAGTCCATGGCGTGGCCTTCGGGGGACTGGCGGACGCGTTCCTCGCATGCGGTGTAGTAGGCATCGAGGATGCGCTGACGCTCTTCAGGTGCACGGTCCGCCGACAGGCCGGCGGCGAAGGAGGTTTCGCTCCACGATCTGAGCGTCGGGATGTACTCGAGGGCAAAGCGGTCGGCGTCGCGATGGTTTTCCGTAAAGTCGCGCTCATAGGGGCAGCGCACGACACGGGTTTCGACGTGGTCGAGACGCAGTCCCGAGGCGTAGACGTCGCTGCCCTTGTCGGTCAGGGGATCGGTAAACTGTTCCACCGTTCGGTAACACTGCGGGAAATTGGTCGCGAGATACTCCTCGCCCGTGATGTGGCCCTCGTCGCGGAACTGCTCCCAGATTTCGTTGAAGGTTTCGAACATCGATACGCCACCGGTGTGGCCGAGATAGCGCCCCTCCTCATCGATGCCGAAATTGAAAAGGACGAGCCGGCCGTCCGCGGCGAGTTCGTCCGACCTTCTCCTCAGGAACGTTTCCCAGTCGCGGCGGCCCTGCTCTTCATAGGCCCGCCTTTCCTCGCCGCTGGCACCGACCATGTGCACGTGATCTGAAATCTGGCAGGGTCGGTCGCTGATATAGTGCGAGGCGGTTGCGGAAAATCCGAGATCGAGGGTCGCCGGCGCAAACATCGCCTGATGGAACGACGTGGCCGAAGCCATGACATAGAGATTGTCAACGGTACCGATGTAGCTCTCTACGTCGGTGAGCCCGTGCACCATCTGGAACAGCTGCGAGAAGTCGTTGCGCGGCAGATCGGTATAGACCATCTGGATCGGCCGCTCCGGCCATCTGGCGCGGATCGCGCACAACGCCTCGCCGACCATGTCGAGCGATGTGCCGCCATCCGCACAGCCCATGTCGGACATCGTGAAGGGCCGGGTGTTATCGGTCTGGCCAATCGCTTCGATTGCCCCGAGCACGAGCGACTTGCCGTGGTCGATGACGTCCTTGGCGCCGCCGGTGGCTTTTGAGTAGTAGCCCGCACCCTTCATGGAGACCTGCCGTGCAGGCGCTGTTCCCGTATTCATCCGCTAAATTCCCTTAGCCTCTATGCGCCGTCCCTGATAGCGCGGCCGGTTATTTGTCCATAAACCCCTGCAGAACATTCACCGTGTTCACTCCGATCTCGTCAATGGCGTAACCGCCTTCCATCACGAAGTGGGTCGGAATTCCAACTTCCGCGATACGCGCGCCATAGGTTTTGAAGTCGTCCGATTGCAGTTTGAAGAAGCTTATCGGATCGTCCTTGTAGGTATCGACCCCGAGCGACACGACTAACACATCGGGCGCGAACTCGCCGACACGGATGCACGCATCCTCCAGCGCATCGCCCCAGATGTCATAGGCCGATCCGGGGCGCATCGGATAGTTGATATTGAAGCCTTCGCCCGCGCCCGCCCCCTTTTCGTCGGCGTAGCCGAGAAAATGCGGGAAAGCATCGCGCGGGTCGCCATGCAGGGAGAGAAACTGCACGTCCGCGCGTTCGTAGAAAATGTCCTGCGTGCCATTTCCGTGGTGAAAGTCGACATCAAGGATTGAAACGCGCGCCGCGCCGGCGTCGAGGAACGCCTGCGCCGCAATGCCGGCATTGTTGAGAAAGCAGTATCCGCCGTAGAGATCGCGCGCGGCGTGGTGGCCGGGCGGGCGGCAGAGCGAGAACACCAAACGGGCGCCATCAGAGATCAGACGTCTGCCGGTTTGCGCCACCGCGGCGCTTGATTTCGCCGCTTCCCAGGTGCCCGCGGTGATGGCGGTTTCGATGGCCATGCAGAAGTAGCCGAGCTTGCCGTCGATGTGATGGGGTTCGCGGTCACGCATGCGCCGGGCGGGAATAACGGTGGGGATCGCCTCTCCGGCATAGTTTTCCGCCGTCCACATGGCCCACGCACTTTCCAGAAACTCCAGAAACCCGCGGCCGTGGATCTTGCGGACGGGTTCCATATCGAGGGTGTCCGGCGACACGAAGTCCTCAAACCCCTGATCTTTCAACCGGTTGACAATGATATCCCAGCGTTCGGGGCGCTCAAACGGCGTGACCAGCTCACCGCCATACAACTCGCCCTTTGGAAAGTGCAAGCGGTGATCCTCACTCAATACGACCTGCATCGCGCTCCCCGTTCCTTATCATCGACTGCAAACGCAGGCGAATGGTCTCTTATTCTGATGCCCACGGCAACTGGAAAGCCGCAGGTTTGCCACCGAATTGCACACAATTTCGCCACATTGATGAACCCCACATGAACGGCGCCATCACTGTGCGTTCAGCCGGTGAGGCTTAGGGTGTTCAGGCTCCTTCTAACGAGGAGCATCCCATCACTCTAGAAATTCCCCATTCCCAGAACCTGGCGGCCCATTCGGGCCGCCTTTTTTTGGTCATCGGAGTGCTTCGATGTCGCCGCGTTCCCATTGCTCTTCCGCCACCGAGGCATAGTTATCCAGGGAGCCCGCCGCGATCGCATCGCGAATTGCGAGCATGTGGTCCTGGTAGTAGGCGATGTTGGCCCAGCTCACGAGCATGGAGCCGAGCAGTTCCTGGGAACGGATCAGGTGATGCAGATAGGCGCGCGAATAGTCACGCGCGGCGGGACAGCTGCTTTCCTCGTCCAGAGGGCGGTGGTCATCGGCATGGCGCGCGTTGCGCAGATTGACACGGCCGCGCCGCGTAAAAGCCTGACCGTGGCGGCCGGCCCGGGTGGGCATCACACAGTCGAACATATCGACCCCGCGCATGACGGAGCGCAGGATGTCCTGAGGCGTGCCGACACCCATAAGATAGCGCGGCTTGGCGTCTGGCAGTGCCGGCACGGTGTAATCGAGCACTTCAAGCATGGCGCCCTGCCCCTCGCCCACGGCGAGGCCGCCGATGGCATATCCCGGCAGATCGAGATCGATCAGCGCGGTTGCCGATTCCAGACGTAGATCGGCATGCACACTGCCTTGAACGATGCCGAACAGCGCCTGGCCAGGCGTGCCCTGAAAGGCGTTCCTGGAGCGCTCCGCCCAGCGCAGCGACAGCCGCATGGACTGTTCCGCCTCCGCCTTGGTGCATGGATAGGGCGTGCACTCGTCGAGCACCATCTGTATGTCCGAACCAAGCAGACCCTGAATCTCTATCGAACGCTCGGGCGTCAGCAGGTGCTTCGACCCGTCGAGGTGAGACTGGAATGCCACGCCCTCTTCCGTCAACTTTCGGAGCTTGGCCAGTGACATGACCTGAAACCCGCCGGAATCGGTGAGAATGGTGTGCGGCCAGCGCATGAATTTGTGCAGTCCGCCAAGGCGGGCGACGCGCTCCGCACCCGGCCGCAGCATCAGATGATAGGTGTTGCCGAGAATAACGTCGGCGCCGGTTTCTCGCACCTGCTCTGCATACAGCGCCTTGACGGTCGCGGCGGTTCCCACGGGCATGAAAGCCGGTGTGTGAACCTCGCCATGCGTTGTCGTCACGGTGCCGGTACGCGCCTTGCCATCGCTGGCATGTATGGCGAAAGAAAACTCAGGTTCGGAATAGCCGGGATCGGTCATGTGTCTGTCGGTTCGCAGTTGTCCAGCCGTTTCAGCAGGCAGGCGTCGCCATAGGAGTAGAAACGATAGGAATTATCAATGGCCCGGGCGTAGGCGTCCTGCATGAGACCAGTCCCGCAAAACGCGCAGACCAGCATGAAGAGTGTCGAGCGCGGCAGATGAAAATTAGTGATGAGCAGATCGGCGGACCGAATTGTCTTGCCGGGATGAATGAAGATATCGGTATCGCCTGAGAAGGCATTGAATGCGCCATCGGCATCGAGACAGCTCTCGAGCAGGCGCAACGACGTCGTGCCCACGGCAACAATGCGTCCGCCTGCCTCGCGAACGTCGTTCAAATGGCGCGCGACATCGCCGCTTACCTCGCCCCATTCGGCATGCATACGGTGGTCGGCGAGGTGATCGGCCTTTACCGGCAAAAACGTTCCGGCCCCGACATGAAGGGTCACGTTGCAAGTTGTAACGCCCGCCGCTCGAATGCGCTCAAGCATGGCATCGGTAAAATGCAGGCCTGCCGTGGGCGCGGCAACGGCGCCGTCATGCGCCGCGTAGACGGTCTGATAGTCCTCCTCATCGCGTATGTCTGGTGTGCGTCTGGATGCAATGTAGGGCGGCAAAGGCATGATGCCGTGCGCGGCGACAGATTCATCGAGAACGGCGCCTGAGTAGTCAAACGCAAGCACCAGTTCGCCGCCGTCGCGTTTTTCCGCAACGTTTGTGTTCAAGTCCGTAGCGAAACAAGTGTTGGTCGGCCCGGCAAACTCAATGCGGTCACCGGCCTCCAGCTTGCGCGCCGGTTTGGCGAAGGCCGCCCAGCGGTGGCCATCGAGACGTTTGTGCAGTGTCACTTCGATTTTCGGCGTGCCGGTGCCGCGCCCGACGCGCCTGCCAGTTAGCCGCGCCGGGATAACGCGCGTGTCGTTGAATACGAGCGCGTCGCCTTTTCTGAGCAGACCCGGCAGGTCTTCGAACATGGCGTCCGAGATGGCCGGCTCGCGGTCGGGGTCGACGCACAAAAGGCGAGACGCCCCGCGGGGATCCGCGGGGCGCAGCGCTATCAGATGCTCTGGAAGCTCAAAATCGAATGCGTCGACGCGCACGGGGTTACACTTGTGCGCTCAGGACGCGTCGACCGCGACCTGCATCTTGACGATCCTGTCAGGGTCGGTCACGGGTTCGCCGCGTTTGATTTTGTCGACATTGTCCATGCCGTCCACGACCTGTCCCCACACCGTGTACTGGCCATCCAGGAAACCGGCTTCGTCAAAGCAGATGAAGAACTGACTGTCGGCGCTGTCCGGGTTCTGGGCGCGCGCCATCGAAGCGGTGCCGCGCACATGCGGTTCTTGCGAAAACTCCGCTGCAAGGTTGGTGCCCGATCCACCGGCACCGGTACCGCTCGGGTCGCCGCCCTGCGCCATGAAACCTTCGATCACACGGTGGAAGGCGATGCCGTCATAAAAACCGTCACGGGTCAGCTCCTTGATCCGCGCCACATGCTGGGGCGCGAGATCGGGGCGCAGCGCGATCGTTACGCGGCCGTGTTCCAGGTCGAGATAAAGTGTGTTTTCAAGGTCCAGGTTGTCTGTGTCGCTCATTTAGTAGCCTCTTTCGTCCCGAACAGGGCCGGGTTTTTGCATGTCTGGTTCAGTCTACATCTGCGGCGACGGACAACTCCACGATGATGTCCGGATTGCGCGGCGGCTCGCCACGCTGGATACGGTCGACAAACTCCATACCCTCCACGACTTCGCCCCAGGCGGTGTACTCGCCGTTAAGAAACTGGGAATCCCCGAAACAGATGAAAAACTGGCTGTTTGCGCTGTCTACACTGTGGCGGCCGCGCGCCATGCCCAGAACACCTCGAACAAACGGCATATGCGTGAATTCCGCCTTCAGGTCGTCATAGTCCGATCCCCCCCGTCCCGTTCCGGTCGGGTCACCGGTCTGCGCCATGAAGCCGTCGATCACGCGGTGGAACTTATGGCCGTTGTAAAAGCCTTCACGGGCAAGCTGCTTGATCCGTTCCACATGCCGTGGCGCAAGGTCGGGCCGCAGCCGGATCACTACGCGGCCATAACGCAGGTCCAGAATAAGAGTGTTTTCAGGATCGAGTGTTAGCGCCTTGCCCGGCACCGACAGAGTGGCGACGGCGAGGACCGCCAGGAACGCTATCAGAACATTACGCATGCTGGTTTTCTCCAGGGCTGTTCAGGTTTGGGGAGTTGTACCGTGATGAGGAAATTCAGGATCTATCGGCAATCGCCTTCGCAACGTTTTCCGGCACAAACGGAGTGATGTCTCCGCCCATGGCCGAGATCTGGCGCACAAAAGTCGACGCTACGAAACCGACGCTCGGGCTCGCAAGCAAAAACACATTTTCAATATCGCCGGCCATGGTGGAATTCATGCCTGCCATCTGATGTTCATAGTCGAAATCGCTCGCGTTTCGCAAACCCCGCACGATAATTGTGGCGCCATGGTGGCGCGCCGCGTCAACAGCGAGGTTGTCAAAAGTCACAACCTCGGCATCCATGCCGGTTTCCGCCGTAACACCTGAAGAGATTTCGCGAAGAAGATCCACCCTTGCCTGCGTATCAAGAAAGCCCTTCTTTTCGTGATGAACGCCGACCCCGACAACGAGCCGGTCAACGACTGCAGCACTTCTGGTAATGATGTCAAGATGGCCGTTGGTCGGCGGATCGAAACTGCCTGAATAGAAACCTGTCCGGGGCACCGGCCTTCTCCCACTTGCGCGTTTGGCGTTCAGTTAATCGAGCTTGCCTTCACTTGCAAGCTCTTGACCGGCACCCGGCACTCATGCATCGCCGCCTTCTGACGTCTCCGCACTGCCCTCGACAACCTCATCGGCGGGGTTTTTCCCGTCCTCGCCATCGACAACCTTATCGGCGGAGTCTTCGTCCTCCTCGCCATCGGCTTCCTCGTCATCGTTGATACGCGCAACCGACATGACGTGTTCATCGCTGGCGGTGTTGAAGATCGTCACGCCTTGCGTGCTGCGGCCGGCGACACGGATATCGTTGACCGGGCAGCGGATCAGCTGTCCACCATCCGTTACCAGCATGATCTGATCGTCGACGTCCACCGGGAACGCGGCGAGCAGACGCCCGTTGCGCGGCGTAACGGCCATGGCGATGATGCCCTTGCCGCCGCGGCCGGACACCCGGTACTCAAAGGCCGAGCTGCGTTTGCCATAGCCGTTTTCCGAAACGGTCAGAATGAACTGTTCCGCCGCGCCGAGTTCGGCGTAGCGTTCGGGGCTGAGAGCGGCCTCTTCGCCATCTTCTTCCCCATCGCCCTCGACATCCACGGTATCGAGTTCGTCCTCCATCTCGCCCGCGGCGGCGCGGCGCACCGCGTTCGACTGCTTGATGAACGCCCGTGCCTCGGCCGGAGTGGTTCCGACATGGCGCAGGATAGTCATGGAAATGACCTCGTCGTCGCCAAGTTTCTTGTCGCCGCCAAGCCTGATGCCGCGCACTCCCGTCGACGTGCGTCCGGCAAACACGCGCACGTCATCGACCCGGAAGCGAATGCACCGGCCATTTGCGGTTACCAGCAGCACGTTGTCCTCGGGCGAGCAGATCCGCACCCTAACGATTTCGTCGCCCTCGTCGAGCTTCATGGCGATCTTGCCGGAGCGGTTGATATTGATGAAGTCGGCAAGCGCGTTGCGCCGCACGCCGCCGCTCTTGGTGGCGAACATGAGCTGATGATCGCCCCAGGTTTCTTCATCGTCGGGCAAGGGCATGACAGTCGAGATGACCTCGCCCTGCGCCAGCGGCAGGAGGTTGATCATCGCCTTGCCGCGCGCCTGCGGCGTACCGATCGGCAAGCGCCACACCTTCATGCGGTAAACCATGCCGGCTGATGAGAAAAACAGCACCGGCGTGTGCGTGTTGGCGACAAAAAGCTGGGTGACGAAATCCTCATCGCGCGTCGACATGCCGGAGCGGCCCTTGCCGCCGCGGCGCTGTGCCCGATAGGTGGAGAGCGGAACGCGTTTGATGTAGCCGCGATGCGACACGGTCACCACCATGTCTTCGCGCTGGATCAGGTCTTCGTCCTCGACCTCGAATTCAGCCTCGATGATTTCCGAGCGGCGGGGGTCGGCAAACTCTTCCTTTATGGCGAAAAGCTCATCCTTGATGATCGAGAAGACCCGCTCGCGCGACCGCAGAATTTCAAGATAGTCGCCGATCTTGCCGCCAAGATCGTGCAGTTCTTCGGCAATCTCGTCGCCGCCGAGCGCCGTCAGGCGTTGCAGGCGCAGGTCCAGAATGGCGCGTGCCTGCTCCTCGGACAGCCGGTATGTGCCATCCTCGGCCAGTTTGTGACGCGGGTCGGCGATAAGCTGGATCAGAGGCTCCATATCGCGCGCCGGCCAGGTGCGCGCCATCAGTTCTTCACGCGCCGTAGCTGGATCGGGCGCCGCACGAATGAGTTTTATGACCTCATCAATGTTGGCCACGGCAATCGCCAGACCAACGAGCACGTGGGCGCGGTCGCGCGCCTTGCTCAGCAGGAACTTCGTGCGCCGTGTGACGACCTCAACGCGGAAGACGTTGAAGGCGCTCAGAAGATCCTTCAGGTTCATGATGTCCGGCCGTCCACCGGACAGCGCCACCATGTTGCAGCTGAACGAGGACTGCAGCGGCGAGAAACGGTAAAGCTGGTTCAAGACCACATCGGCGACCGCATCGCGGCGCAGTTCAACAACCACCCGCATGCCGTCGCGGTCGGATTCGTCGCGTATGTCTGAAATGCCCTCGACGCGCTTGTCGCGCACCAGTTCGGCGATTTTTTCCACCATCGAGGCCTTGTTCACCTGATAGGGAATTTCGCTGATGATGAGCGCTTCGCGATCCTTGCGGACGGTTTCAACGCCAACAAGTCCGCGCATGATCACCGAACCACGGCCCGTGTGATAGGCGGACTTGATACCGGCCCGGCCAAGTATGAGCCCTCCGGTCGGGAAGTCGGGCCCAAGCACGATACCGTTCAGATCCTCAATCGTCAGATCGGGATCGTCGATCAGCGCTACGCATGCGTCGACGACTTCACCAAGATTATGAGGTGGTATGTTGGTCGCCATGCCGACGGCGATACCGCCGGCGCCGTTGACCAGGAGATTGGGAAACTTCGCCGGCAGGACCTTCGGTTCGGTTTCTGAATTGTCGTAGTTGTCCTGGAAATCGACCGTGTTCTTGTCGATGTCCTCCAAAAGCGCATGCGCGGGCTTGCCCATGCGCACCTCGGTGTACCGCATGGCGGCCGGAGGATCGCCATCGACGGAGCCGAAATTACCCTGTCCGTCCAACAGCGGCAGCCGCAGGGAAAACGGCTGTGCCATACGCACCAATGCATCGTAGATCGACTGGTCGCCATGCGGGTGATACTTACCGATGACATCACCGACCACACGGGCGGACTTTCGATACGGCTTGTTCCAGTCGTAACCGTTTTCGTTCATCGAGTGCAGAATGCGACGGTGCACCGGTTTGAGGCCATCGCGGACGTCAGGCAGCGCGCGGCTGACAATTACGCTCATCGCATAATCGAGATAGCTGCGCCGCATCTCCTGTTCGATAGAGATGTTGCTGACGCCGGCCTCGTCCGGGGTTTCCGGACCTCCGGTCATGTTGTCACTGTCGGACAAAATCAAGGGTCTCCGTGCACGGGCGAGAGTTCATTCACAGGGTTCTGGGAAAACGCAGATCAGGCTGAATTCAGAGATCGAAAAACCACAACTAAACGCCTGATTCGAAACTCGTTTGAGTCTATCAGGTCCAACCTTGCGCGGCAACGCTCACGGCCACAATAAACGAGAGAATTCCGGGAAAAACCCAAGGGCTACGCAAACATCTCAATGCGGTACGGCGACGGGCAATTCAACACCGCCAAGGCCGTGTTCGCTGTCATGCGCACGCACCACAACGGAGGAGACAATTTCCGAGATTTGAACGCCGGACAAACTGCGTTTGAACGGCTGTTCAGACACATGAGGATGATAGAGCGTGCGGGCGCCGGCAACGCTTCCATCGGGCAGCACGACGTCCCATCGGTCGGCACAATGATCCCATCCCTCATCGGCATGGCGCACGGTGACGTCAAAGCGATAGGTACCATCGGCAACTTTGGTGACATCAACGGCAATAACGTCGGCTTCACCGCCTAAGGCGGCAGCCGGGATCGCAATGAACGCGACAATCGCAAGCGCAATAAGAGGTTTGCCGAGCATTACTTGAAAAACGTCCTTGTTCCCGCGTGAGGTTTTCCGTAACAACAAACCCAGCACCCTGCCGCACCGGCATCCGCATATCATACGGCCAGACTTGACCTTATCATGGCGTCCTCAGCATCCCGGAAGGTAATTTACGCAGCTCTTGCAGGCAACAGCCTGATCGCGCTGACAAAATTTGTTGCCTCGGGCCTCACCGGATCGTCGGCGATGCTGTCTGAAGCAATCCATTCCCTCGTCGATACGGGCAATCAACTTCTGCTGCTGCATGGCCTGCGCCGTTCCCAGCGCGTCGCCGACGAGGACCATCCGTTCGGATACGGCCGCGAGCTCTAATTCTGGAGCTTTGTCGTCTCAATCCTGATATTCGCCGTTGGCGCCGGCGTTTCGCTCTATGAGGGCATCCACAAGATCATCGATCCGCAAGAGGTCACCGATCCGCTGATCAACTACATCGTCCTCTCGCTTGCCATCGTGTTCGAGGCCGGCTCCCTCTATGTCGCCGCCAAGGAGTTCAACAAACTCAGGGGCCGGCGCCAGTGGATCTCAGCCGTTCGCCACAGCAAAGACCCGGCCGTGTTTACGGTGCTGTTCGAGGATGTCGCGGCAATGGCGGGCCTCTTCATCGCGCTTGTCGGGCTGTTGCTTGCAGAACACATGCAGCTTCCATGGATGGATGGCGCCGCCTCCATCGGCATTGGCCTTGTGCTGGCGCTTACGGCAATATTCCTGGCATATGAAACAAAGGCGCTGCTCATCGGCGAGGCGGCAAGCGAGGTGTTGCGGGTCGGCGTTCAGGAAATCGTCGCCAATGCGGATTCCGTGCGCCACATCAACGAATTGCGCACCATGCATATGGGACCGGAAGACGTGCTGCTGGCAATCAGCCTCGACTTCCACGATGACCTGACAGCGGGTAAAGTCGAAGAAGCGATCTACATCCTGGAAATGGCCATCAAGGCGCGGTTCCCGGAAATCACGCGGTTGTTTATCGAGGTTCAGTCAAAGGAACGCCACGACGAAGTGGCCGCCAAGGAAGCCGCGCAACGCTCTGCCGCACGGCGGTAAGCCTCCTTCAGAACTTGCGGAAGCGGATCGGGCCGCCATGGTCGGCGGTAAACCAGTCGCCATCGCGCTGCACATAGCTGCATTCGAACTTGCCCTTGGTCCAGGCATCCCAGGCAACGCACAGGCGTCCTTCGCTGACGACCCAGTAGCCGTAGTCAATCTCACCCATCATGCGGCCGCTGAGCCGGCCGTTGGAGGAGGCATTGATGCGCACGTCGACGAGACCATGCACAACGCCTTCAAACGAACCAGGAAACAGCAACTTCAATGCGCTCGTATCCAAGCTTTCACCCGCATGGGCGTGGAACGGCGACGCCAGGGTGATGCCTGCGGCCAATACGGCACCGGCCGCGGCTTTCAGGAAGGCACGTCGACGTGGCGGAGTGCGGGAGTGTTTTTGAGAGCTATGATTTGATTGCGGCATCTTCTCACCAATCTTCAACGGTTCCAGGCGACGGTGCGCGGTACGCCTGATGGTTCTGCACCGTCACTACGGCAAATCCTGCTGCGAGTGCCCGCGCGTTAAGGATTTGTTTGCAATTGGCGTGCCGGTTGCCGCAACCCCCTTAAAGAGTTGCCAGCAAACCTTTGATTTGTTGGATAAACCCGTGTCCCGATGCCTGCTCTCCGCGAGCGCAATCACCCCCGATTCAAGCGCGTTCAGATTAGACCGCGCGGTCGAAAACGAACGCCGCCGGGCGTGTTTCGTGCCAGACTGACACAACGCACCACAGACCGGGCGGACGGAACTGCGCTGCCCGGACCGCCTTCACGACATCGCCGGCTGACAACGTCAGAACGGGATTTCGTCGTCGAGTTCCTGTGAAAAATCCGGACGCTGTCCGCCGCCACCGCCACCGCCACCACCACTGCCGCCGCGGCTTTCCATCGGACTTGACTGACCGAAATCGCTTCCGCCGCGAGTATCGCCGGCACCTTCCGAGCCACCGCGCCCATCAAGCATGGTAAGCGTTGAGTTGAAGCCCTGAAGAACGATTTCGGTGGTATAGCGCTCCGTACCGGACTGGTCTTCCCATTTGCGGGTCTGGATCTGGCCCTCCAGATAGACCTTGGAGCCCTTGCGCAGATACTGTTCGGCGATACGGCAAAGGCCCTCGGAGAAAATGACGATACGGTGCCACTCGGTACGCTCGCGCCGCTCTCCGGTGCTGCGATCTTTCCAGCTCTCCGAAGTGGCAATCCGCAAGTTGCAGATGGGCCTGCCATCCTGAGTGTGCCTGATTTCCGGATCGGCACCGAGATTGCCGATAAGAATGACCTTGTTGACGGATCCTGCCATGTCCTGCCTCGTGTGAACTCTTGCTGGTGCAAACACCTGTTGGCGGCGTTGAAATTATCCGCACCCTACCCGATCGCCCGCGCCGCCTCTACAAACGGGCAAACTAATCCACAGTCCATTGCCCGCCGCTAACGTCCGACGAACAGTGTGTGTTCGCCTTATGTTCTATCACGCACCGGTGTTCTCCGCAAGATAGCGGCTGGAGACCGGATGGCATTGAACGTGGCGGCAATCATCGAATGAGTGCCGCAATGCGCTGCTTTAGAAACTGCCGCTCGATGTCGTTGTCGCTCAATCCGAGCGCCGTCGAATAGGCGTTGCTTGCGCCACCAAAGTCACCTTTGCGGCGCAGCATGTCCGCCCGGGCAACATGATAGGGCTGATAGCGGTCCAGGCTGCCATCCGCGCCGAGCCGGTCAAGTTCCACGAGCGCGTCGCCCGGACCGTCGGCGAATGACCGCGCGACGGCCGCGTTCAGCGCGACGACCGACGATGGCTGGATTTCATGGAGCTTCTTGTACAGCCTGCAGATCTCCGCCCAGTCCGTTGCTTCAAAGTTGTGCGCATCCGAGTGGACTGCACTTATGGCCGCCTGGAGTTGGTATGGTCCGACAGCACCGCAGGCGAGCGCGGAAATCAGCAGGCTGCGTCCCCGCCTGATCTGGCCGCGGTCCCACAAGGAGCGGTCCTGCGTTTCCAAGGTCATGAGGCCGCCGGTTGCACTGCTGCGCGCCGTGCGCCGGGCATCATGCAGAAGCATAAGCGCGAGCAGTCCTTGTCCTTCCGGCTCATCTGGGAGAAGTGCCTGCAGAATTTCCGCCAATCTGATCGCTTCCCTGCACAGGTCCTCGCGAACCAGATTGCTGCCGGACGATGCCGCATAGCCCTCGTTGAAGATCAGATAGACGACCGACAACACGGCATGCAGCCGCTCGGGCAGCATATTGGCATCGGGCACGCGATAAGGTATCTGCGCACCTGCAATCTTGCGCTTCGCACGCACCAGACGCTGCGCCATGGTTTGCTCGCTCACCAGAAAAGCGCGCGCAATCTCAGGCGTGGTGATGCCGCCGACAGTCCGCAGGGTCAAGGCAACGCGCGCCTCCATGGTTAGCGCCGGATGGCAACAGGTGAAAATCAGCTTCAACCGTTCATCGGGTATCGGCTGATCGGCTTCCATCGTGTCGGTTTGCGATTCAAGCTGGCGCAACATCTCATATTCGGCGTGCTTGGCGCCTCCCGTCGTGTCGCGGCGAAATCTGTCGATTGCCCGGCGCTGCGCCGTCTTCAACAACCAGCCTTGCGGTGAGCCGGGCACACCCTCCACGGGCCAGACCTTGAGCGCGGTCTCGACAGCATCGTGCAGAGCATCTTCAGCGACATCAAAATCCCGGCAGAAGGATACGAGGGCGGATATCACCCGCCCCCATTCCTCGCGAACAATACGTTCGATAACGGTGTGTGCATTTTGTGCGACAAGAACAGTCATTACCGGCGACGCTTGTGTTTCCGCTACATACTCAAAACCGGCCGCACTTCAATGGAGCCGTAGACGGCAGTCGGGATCTTTGCGGCGCGCGCAATGGCATCGTCGAGATCGGCGCATTCCAAAATATAGTAACCGCCGAGCACTTCCTTTGTTTCCGCAAAGGGACCGTCGACCGCATCGACGTTGCCGCCACGCACGCGAACCGTTGTCGCGGTTTCAACACCCTGAAGCGGGGCGCCTTCGTGCATAACGCCTGCGTCGCGGACATCCTTCGTGAATGCCCCGTAGTCAGCCATCAATTGGTCGAACTCGGGCGTGCCCGGTTGCGGTCCGGATCCATCGGCGCTGTAGATAAGGAACATATACTGCATTTTCGGTTCTCCATTTCAGGCGGCTCCAGTGCGGCCTCCATAGTGAAGACGAACGGCACGGCAGCAAATCGACAAGGCTGTGGAATTTTTGCATCAACCACGATGAATTCCACCAGGCAGCTTTCATCTGCAGACACTATCCAATATCGTTATGTCCGACCACTGGAGACAAAACGATGGCTAAAACGCTTCACACAGATACCGCCCCTGCTCCTTTCAGCAATTACAGTCAGGCCGTGGAAGTTCCCGCAGGCTCACGAGTGATGTTCGTCTCCGGCCAGGTCGGCGTCGACAATGACGGCAATCTCGCCGCCGACGAACGCGGGCAGCATGACCAGTGCTGGCGCAACATCCTGGCGATCCTTGCAGCTCAAGATCTGGGGCCCGAACACATTGTAGACGTGACGGTTTATGTCACACAGGCCAGCGGCGTGCCGATTTCAAGGGTAGCGCGCGATGCGGTGCTCAATGGCGCCAAGCCCTGTTCGACACTGTTGATGATTTCCGGGCTGGCGAACCCGGACTGGCTGGTTGAGATTTCCGTGGTTGCGGCTGGTCCGGCTACAGGCTGACATCACCCGGCCGGCTCACCGGAAATACGTTCGCGCAGAATCCACTCGATGAAGGCCGGTGCGGCGCCCTCATTTTCAACGGCATGGATGTGGCGTTGATTGAGGGCCTTCTTGCGCTCAAATCCGGCGATGACACGCGTACGATCGTCTGAAGAAAATACCGCGCCCTCGCCGGACCGCAAACTATCCAGCACCCGGTCATAGGACACTTCAATGCGGCGTGAGCCAGCCAGCCCCTGCGATGCCGACCCGGTTGCGGCGCGGTAACGCATGAGGGGTTCGCGGAGCCACGCAACCGGTGACGTGGCGGCCAGCCACGCCGCACGGTAGGCATCCTGCACGAAGCTGTCGTGCCAGAACCACTCATCGCCCATCAGTTCGCGTCGCACGACCAGATGAAACGGAAAGTCGAATGCAACAACATCGGCGGAACGCAGAAACGCCACCGCGCCATCTCGACCGCCGGAGTAACCGAGAATGCGGTCGCCGGAAAAACACTCAAGCACATCCTGGGCGACACCGTGCTCGTGCGCCAGAGGCACGAGCTTTTGAAGCCGTCCAGGCAGCCAGATGTCATCGGCGTCGAGGTCGGCGATCAAGCCGCCTCGTGCGATACTAAGGCCGCGATTGCGTGGTGCGACCGTACCGCTCGCCACGCTGCGTTCGGGTTGTTCGATGAGGCGCGGATCGGATATCCCCAGCGCCTTGAGGTGATCGAGCGGCGACGTTCCATCGTCGCTGACAAGGATGCATTCCCAGTCTGTGAATGTCTGCGCCAGGACGCTTTCGATTGTATCCGCAATCGTGCCATGCGCTTTGTGGCAAGGCACTATGACGGAAACTGCAGGCATCATCGCCGCTCAGGTCGTATCGCTGTCGGCATAAGACTCAAGGCCTGCAAATGCGCTGCGCAGAGCGTTGGACCAGGCATCGGAGAGACCGAGAAAGTAGGCATCGTTCTGTTCGATGCGGCGGCTGTCGTTCACTTCAAACGTGCCGTTGCGGTAGATCATCAGATCGATGGGCATGCCGACGGACAGATTTGAGCGCAACGTGGAATCGAAGGACAGCAGAACAAGCTTCGCCGCCTCGCCCATTCGCATATGCGATTCGGCGACACGGTCCAGTATGGGTTTGCCGTATTTGTGCTCGCCGATCTGGAAGAACGGCGTGTCATCGGTTGCCTCGATGAAATTGCCTTCGTTATAGATCTGGAAAAGCCGCGGCTCTTCGCCCTTGATCTGACCGCCGAGGATAAACGATGCCGAAAAATTCGCGGCTGTCAGGCCTAGCGCCTCACCCTCGCTTTTCTGCACGTCATTGAGCGCGGCGCCGACGAGACGCGCGGCCTGAAACATCGTCGAGACGGTTTGCAGCGTGTGACCGTCGTCATCCGCGCCATTCTTGATCTGCTCGTCCAGCAGCGAGACGACGGCCTGTGTTACCGCGAGATTACCGGCCGTGAGAATG
Source organism: Hyphomicrobiales bacterium (assembly GCA_021775755.1). Lineage (GTDB taxonomy): Bacteria > Pseudomonadota > Alphaproteobacteria > Rhizobiales > JAJFHB01 > JAJFHE01. The sequence goes on from JAJFHE010000050.1 coordinate 356,353, forward strand.
GCGATGACGCGGTCGCCCTGCCACTCCCACACATGCATCTTTTTGAAGACGGCAATATTGTCGAACCCGGCATTGGTGCGGGTGTCGGAGGCAAATACGATGCCGCGATTCAGGCGAAGTCCAACGCAATAGGTCATACGCGCACCTTTTAGCGGCTTTGCCGTCTCACGCAAGAGCCTGAGTGCCCGTTGCGGCTGGACGCGCCCTGTCCCACCGCCTACGCTGATGAGCTGGTCAAGGGGACAGCGGGGACGGATGAACTGTTTCGATGAGATGAACGGCAGCGGCGGGGACTGCCGTGATGCCTATCGCAAGATCAGCGAATGGCTCGAAAACGAGACGCCGGAGACACTGGCGCGAAAGCGTGACGAAGCGGACGCCATATTCCGCCGGCTCGGGATCACTTTTCTGGTGTACGGGGAAAAAGGCAGTGCGGAACGGCTGATCCCGTTCGATGTTCTGCCACGCGTTCTCACCTCCGCGGAATGGAACACCATCGACACGGGCTGCGTACAGCGTGTCAAGGCGTTGAACGCGTTTCTAGACGACGTCTATCACGGCGGCGAAATCGTCAAGGCGGGCAAGGTTCCCCAAGAGCTCGTTTACCAGAACCCGCTCTACATGCCCGAGGTCCACGGCATCGATGTGCCATTCGGTGTGCATTCGCACATTTCCGGCATCGATGTCGTGCGCACGGGGGCCGACGAATTCTATGTCCTGGAGGACAATCTGCGCACACCCAGCGGCGTTTCATACATGCTTGAAGGCCGCAATGTGATGATGCGGCTGTTTCCCGAACTATTCACGAACATGCGCGTGCGCCCGATTGAGAACTACGCCGAAATCCTACTTTCCAATCTGCGTGCCGTGGCACCGGACAACGCCACCGGCGAAAGTTCCATCGTGCTGATGACGCCGGGGCGCTTTAACTCCGCCTATTTCGAGCATGTGTTTCTCGCCGAGCAGATGGGCATCACCCTCGTTGAAGGTCAGGACCTGTTCGTTGAGGATGGTCACGTCTTCATGCGCACGATTGCGGGACCTGAGCGCGTCGACGTCATCTACCGCCGGCTCGACGACGAGTTCATGGATCCGCTTGCGTTCAGGGCCGATTCAGCGCTTGGCGTGCCGGGCATCGTTTCAGTTCTGCGTCAGGGCAATGTGACGCTCGCCAATGCGATCGGCAACGGGATTGCCGATGACAAGAGCGTTTATCCTTATGTCCCCGACATGATCCGCTTTTATCTCGGCGAAGAACCGATTATCGCCAATGTGCCGACCTGGAAGCTGCGAGAGCCGGACGATCTGGCTTATGCGCTCGACCATCTGGGCGAAATGGTGGTCAAGGAGGTGCGCGGTTCGGGCGGTTACGGCATGCTGGTCGGGCCGACATCGACAACGCAGGAGATCGAGGACTACCGCAAGCGCGTACTCGCGGACCCCGCGGATTTCATCGCCCAGCCGACGCTGGCGCTATCGACCTGCCCGACATTCGTCGAAACCGGCGTTGCGCCCCGCCATGTGGATCTGCGGCCCTTCGTCCTGGCTGGCAAGACCGTTTCCATGGTCCCGGGCGCGTTTACGCGCGTTGCGCTGAGAGATGGTTCTCTCGTTGTGAATTCCTCGCAAGGCGGCGGCACCAAAGACACATGGGTGCTGTCGTGAGCGAGCACATGCTGTCACGCTCGGCCGAAGACCTTTACTGGATGGCACGCTATGTGGAGCGCGCGGAAAACACCGCGCGCCTGCTCGATGTTTCCTACCGTATGGCTTTGCTGCCGAGCGAGGGCGACGATCAGACCCTGCTTTGGGGATCGGCCATTGCCATCGGCCCGGCGCCGGAAAGCTTTTATGAGCGTTACGGCGAAGCAACGCCGGATAACGTCCTCACCTATATGGCGCTCGATGAAGACAACCCGTCGAGTATTTATTCAGCCTTGAAAACGGCGCGAGAAAACGCCCGCGCACAGCGAACCAGCATCACCACGGAAATGTGGGAAGCGCTCAATACAGTGTGGCTCGAACTGAGGGACATCGATGCCGGCGCTATTGAGCAGATGGGCCGGAGATCGTTCTTTGACTGGATCAAGGAGCGTTCGCACCTGTTCCGGGGCGTTGCCTATGGCACGATGCTGCGGGATGAAGGATTTCAGTTTGTACGCCTCGGCACCTTTCTGGAGCGCGCCGACAGCACGGCCCGCATGCTCGATGTCAAATATCACGTGCTGCTGCCAAGCGCCGACGATGTCGGGGGTGCACGAGACTATCACCAGTGGGGCGCCGTATTGCGATCGGCCGCATCGTTCACGAGTTACCGCAAGATCTACCGCGGTGAAATTGTGCCCTCGCACGTGGCGGAACTCTTGATTTTGCGCGAGGACGTGCCCAGATCGTTACACACCTGCCTGAATGCGGTCACCGAAACCCTCGATCTTCTGGCGCCAGCGCGCAAGCTTGAGAGTAAAAGACTGGCTGGCCGAATCCGGGCAGACCTGCAATATGCGAACATCGACGACATTATCGACAAGGGACTGCATGAGTTCCTTGAAAACTTCATCGAGCGAAACGAACGGGTCGGGCGGCAGTTGCAGACCGACTTCCTGATGGCGCCGGTGATCGACCTGTCCGTAACCGCCTGAACAACGTGGCCCCTGATGCACCTGTGCATTGAACATCGCACGCGGTACTCCTACGGCGATCCCGTCAAGGTCGCACGGCAGTATCTGCGACTGACGCCGTCGGCAAGCGCGGTTCAAAATGTGCATGCCTGGACCGTAACCGCGTCCGGTAAACTCGATGCCTGGACAGACAGTCACGGCAATGCCTGTCATTTCGTGTCCGTCGAACGCGCGAAAGACGATCTGAGCGTGACCGCGCAAGGCGTCGTTGAGACCCTGCAAAGCGACGGCGTCATCCGCGCTACCGCCCAGCAAATTCTCGCACCGGCCGTCTATCTCCGCAATTCGGGTTACACGCGGCCAGGCGAACGCATGTCAAGTTACCTTGAGGCTTTGCGGACCAAATTGCCCGGCACTCCCCGGGACGTGGCCGTTCTTCTCATGCATGAGATCCGCGCGGCAATCGCCTACCAAACCCACAGCACACATGTTCACACGACCGGCGAAGACGCCATGCGCGATGGCGAAGGGGTCTGCCAGGATCACACACACGTCATGCTTGGGTTGTGCCGCGCCCTTGATATCCCGGCGCGTTACGTCAGCGGATACCTGTGGACCGGCGGTGACGGTGCGGAAACGGTCTCGGCAAGCCACGCCTGGACCGAGGTATATATCGGCAATGACGAATGGCTCAATCTCGATGTCGCCAACTGCTGCATTGCCGACGACCGCTATGTCCGCCTCGCCTGCGGATTCGACTACGCAAGTGCGTCTCCCATTCACGGCCTGCGGCACGGCGGCGGTGAAGAGATGATGGATGTCGTCATCACGATGAGTCTTCAAGGCTCAGGCGACATCCAGCGTCTGCCGGGGAACAGAACGCACCAGGAAAGTGCGCCTCAAGGGGGTGCAGCGCAGTAAGCCGGCCGTGCCGTCAGTCACAATAGTGACGCAGTTGCATTTTACCCCTTGTCTTGCGTGCGACGCACCATGACATATTGCAGTGCACATTGCTCTCCTTTCCCGCAACCGAACGGACCGGCACGATGTCCTCCCCCGAGACAATCGAATACCGAAAACTATGGCCGCGCGAGGCCGCGCAGTTCAGGGATCACCTGATGCGCCTCGATGCGAACAGCCGCCGTCTGCGTTTCGGCGGGGCCGTTTCGCAACAGTTTGTCGAGAATTACGCCCAAACCGCCTGGAAACTCGATGCGGTCATCCTGGGATGTTTTGCTGGAGGGACGCTGCGCGGTTCGGCGGAGATGCGTCTGCTGACGGAAAACTGGGCTTCGGAAGCCGAGGTCGCCTTTGCCGTCGAACAACCCTGGCAGGAACGCGGCATCGGCGGCGAACTGTTGCGGCGCACGATCGGACATGCGCAGAACCGTGCTGTCAGGACGCTCTACATGATCTGCCTGAACGAAAATATCCGCATGCAGCATCTTGCCAGACATCATGAGGCAAAATTGCAACTTGAGCCGGGTTCCATGGCGGCAACACTCGACCCCGCCTGGCCGACGCCTGGCAGCGTGATGGAAGAGTTCATGGAGGAAAGCCGCGGGTTTGTGACGGCCGTCCTCAACGTCTAGATCCTAATCCCTCTGCGCCTTATCGTCGGCCTTGCGCCGGTGACCGGGATGCAACGACCGCCCGAGGATGTGCTCGCTGCGGCCGATGACATCGGCACTCGACCCGACGATGAGCGGATCGGGGCCGTGAACGATGTGCTGGTCCTTGTTGGGATACGGCAAAGACGAAAGGAAATGCTGCATGCAGTTCAGCCGGGCACGTTTTTTGTCGTCGGACTTGATGATCGTCCACGGCGCGTCGGCAGTGTCTGTGTAGAAGAACATCGCCTCTTTGGCTTCGGTATAGTCGCCCCACTTGTCCAGCGATGCCTTGTCGATGGGTGATAGTTTCCACCGCTTCAGGGGATCGGCTTCTCGCGATTTGAAGCGGCGCAACTGCTCTTCCTTGGTGACAGAGAACCAGTATTTGTAAAGGCGCACTCCGCTGCGCGCGATCATGCGTTCAAGTTCGGGGCATTGTCGCATGAACTCCAGATACTGAATTGGCTCGCAAAATCCCATGACCCGCTCAACGCCGGCGCGGTTGTACCAGGACCGGTCGAACATGACGATTTCGCCTGCCGTGGGCAGATGATTGATGTAGCGCTGGAAATACCACTGCGCCTGCTCCCGCTCGCTCGGTTTTTCGAGGGCGACAACCGTCGCTCCGCGCGGATTGAGATGCTCCATGAAACGTTTGATCGTGCCGCCCTTGCCCGCTGCGTCGCGGCCCTCGAACAACACGACGATCTTCTGGCCCGTGGCCTTGACCCAGTCCTGCACCTTGAGGAGTTCCGCCTGCAGTTCCGCCTTGTGTTCCTCATAAAGAACCCGGCGCATCTTCTGCTTATAGGGATAGATGCCCTCTTCGAACGCCCGCCTGATCGCTTCGGGATCATGGCGCATTTCAGCGATGGCATGTGCACGGGAGACTTTTGGTTTGAGGGTGCGGGCATCATCCGGCTTGGCACGGCGGTTCTTGTCTGCTGCACCGTTCGCCTTGCCCAGCGCCTTCGGCTCGACAGAAGGCGCCGCGCCTGACGTCTCGACCGCAGCCTCGGCAGTCTTGGATTTTGGTTGATCGCTGTCGGGCTTAACTTGAGTTGACATGCCACTCCTTCTCCTCTGCCACACCGCTTAACCGGTTTCATAAAAAATATAGTGCACCGCAACAGGATTGGAATCCTTGATCCCGATCAAGAAAGACAGGCGGCCTAGGCAGTTTACACCTCGAATTGAGCGCGCCGCCATGCTAGCGCCTTGCCCAGCCCCTTTTCACGCACGATCTGTTCAAATTCGGTGTTGATCGGTGTCTTCGCCGCGTAAAGCGGCGCCAACACGTCGAGCCCGCCCTGCATTGCAGAGCGAAAGCCCGCGGCATCGGCACCGCGGCTGATCGCGAGCTTCGTGGCGGATAATGTTTCGCGCCCGATAAGGCTTAACCGCCGGGCATAAGCCATCGTTTCGTGGTGCAAGGCATCAAGCGGGACAGAGCGGTTGATCATACCAAGATCAAGGGCGCGCGCGGCGTCGATCATATCGCCGAAATAGAGAAGCTCACGGGCGCGCTTGTATCCAACAATCCACGGCATCACCATTGCCGGGCCGGTCTCGCAAAACCGCGCTTCAGGTTCTCCGAACAGGCAGTTATCGGCAGCGATGGTGAGGTCGCAGAACATCGCCAGTTCGCATCCACCGCCAAGCGCGTGCCCCTGTACGGAAGCGATCACCGGCTTGCGCATGTACCAGGGCATCATCTCAAAGCGCAGGCAGTCATCGAGGTGGGAATGCCATTTGAGTGCATCGTGCCGCCAGTCGGACGTATCGGTGCCGGTTCCGCCGATGTCGTAGCCGACACAGAAACTCCTTCCCTCGCCCCGGAGTACGACGACACAGGTGGCCTCGTCATCATCTGCCCGCACAAAGGCGTCGACTGCGGCTTCGCGAAGCGCCGGGCTGATGGCATTGAGCTTTTCCGGCCGGTTCAACGATACGATGCCGACCTCGCCATCGCATTCATAGGTGACGAGCGTTTCCGTCATGAGGCGTTCCTTGCGTCTGTGGTGGTTTTGGCCGGCACAATCAGCGCGTCGACAAGGCAGTAGCCCTCGCCTTGCGGAAGAACCATAACCGGATTTAAGTCAATCTCATCGATCAGTTGGCTATAATGATGTGCGAAATCAGATAGCCGGTAGAGCAGCGCGGCAAAGCTCTCCACGTCCGCGGCAGGTCCACCGCGCACCGGACCCAGCAACGCTTTCGCCTTCAACCCGGCTATCATTTCTTCTGCATCACCTTCGGCCAGAGGCAGCGGACGCAGGGCAACGTCTCGGAAGAGTTCAATCGCAATACCCCCGAGACCTGCCGCCAGGACGAGCCCGAAATCCGGATCCCGGTTGACGCCGGCAAACATTTCCACGCCGCCCGGGATCATCTCCTGGACGAGAAATCCTTCGACACCATCCAGGTTTTCCACGCGGGCCTGCAACACACCCCATGTTTCCTGTACGGCCGCCTCGTCTTCGATGCCAAGTGTCACGAGCCCGAGTTCCGTTTTGTGTGGCAGAGCATCGCCGAATGCCTTCATGGCCACCGGGAAACCGATTTCCCGGGCCGCAGCGCTTGCCTCTGTGGCCGACGTGACGGCGCTTTCCCGCGGCGTGGCAAACCCGCAAGCGGACAGAAGCGTTTTTGCGTCACGTTCATTGATCGAGGGCCGACCCGCTGCATCGCGCAGTGCCTCGGCAATGTCTGATGGCGGAGAAAACTCCAAGCTACGGGGCTGCCGCTTCCAGGTGGCATAGCGGCCAAGTCGGTCAAGGGCGGCGAGACCCTGGCGGGTGCCACCGATGGACACCACCCCGTGGCGGCGCATGGTTTCCCCAAACGTCTCGTTCATGACGCCTGCGCGGGTGTTCATGAAGTAGTGCGGCTGATCGCTCTTAAGCGCACTTTCGGTGAGCAGTTCAGTACAGAACTCGTAGACGCGCCGGCCCATGGGATCGCCGTCGGTGCTGTCCATGCACAGCGTGATGGCGTCCGGCGCCACTTCGTCTCTCATTACCTCAAGGGTGTGCGCCAGGTTGGTCTTAAAATTGCCGTTGCCCCAGGCATCGGCCGGATTGCCGTCTCCGGTGAGCTCACCGACGACGCTTTCAATGCGGTCGCGCGCTGCACGGGGAAGCGGCGGCAGGCTGAGACCTGCCTCTTCGGCCAGATCGAGGATGAGTTCCGACTGGCCGCCCGAAGCGGTGATTACCGAGATGTCCCGCCCCGACGGCCATTTATCAGCAGAACAAACCGCCAGAAGCTCGCTCATTTCATCAAGGTCGCGCACTTCGATGGCCCGATGCGCCCGCAGAACCTCCGAAAAGACACCCGCTTTGCCCGCGAGACCGCCGGTGTGACTGGTGACGGCCCGTTGCGCGCGCGCGCTGCGGCCGACTTTAAGGGCAATAACCGGAATGCCCGTGCTCGATGCCTTGTCGAGTGCCGCGACGAACTTTTCCGGCTCGTTCACGGTCTCGATAAATGTAGCGATTACGCGGGTTGTGTCCTGTTCGAGCAGAAAGTCGATGTAGTCCGCCGTGGACAGCACTGCCTCGTTGCCCGACGAGATCATGTGGTTGTAACCATATCGCCTCAGATCGCTCAGCATGCCGATACACACCGAACCGCTCTGTGAGACGAAACCGACATTGCCCGCAAGCCTTGAGGGGTCGATGAGCTCGCTGAGATACGTCGCGGCGCGGGCCCAGGGACTGATGCTGCCCATGCAATTGGGGCCTTGCAGCGCAATGTTTGCCTCACGGCACATTTCGCTCAATTCACGCTGACGGGCACGTCCCTCCTCACCGCTCTCCGCAAAGCCTGCATCATAAATGACGGCGGCACGCGCGCCGCATTCTGCGATCTGCTTGAACCCTTCAGCGGCGCGCCCACCAGACAGGCAAACACTGACGACATCAGGTGGTTCGGGCAGCTCAGACAACGCTCCGTAGCAACGCTGGCCAAGTATGGTGTCGTATTTTGGATTGATGGGATAGATGCCGCCTTCATATCCCATAGTCTTCAGCGTGCCCATCAGCGCGCGCCCGATCGACGGGCGCTCTGAGGCCCCGAGAATGGCGATGGATTTCGGGTTAAGCAGGGAGTTCAGATCGAAAGGCATGGAGCGGGAACTGCCGGTGAGTGAGTCAAACCCACGTTACCCGCTGGAGACGGAAATTTCGATGCGTTCTTTGCCCCGGCCGATATTGTTTCGCTTGAGCGCAATATCGCCAACTTCGCCGGTGCGTTTGAGATGCGTGCCTCCGCAAGGGACTTTCGCAAAGCCGGGTACCTGCCAGAAGCGGCGCTCGTTCGGCTCGTCGCTGAACGCGCTGGTAATTGGCACATCCGCGCCAACAATCTCCATCGCTTCGTTAGTAAGATCGGGCAAAGACGGTTTGACGCTGGAGTCGAGAGCGAAATCGATGCGGGCTTTGTCAGCGGATATATGCGCGCCGATCTTGGGTGGGTCGCCGAACTTCTTGTAGACAAGCTCCAGAACTAGTTCAGCAGCAAAATGCAGGCGCATCAGCGCGTAGCGGCGCGGCCAATCGATCTCGACGCGGACCTGAGCGCCCGGCACCAATTTATGGCCTTCCTCCAGCGTATAGAAGATGTCCCGCCCCTGCTTTCTCGCCTCGAGCACCTCAAAACCGGCAATCCATCCGGCGTCGCTCTCCTGGCCGCCGGCAAACGCATAGAAAATTGTATCCTCAAGCGTAACGACAGGTCCCTCGACGGACGCGACCGCCGTTTCAAGCTCAGTGCAATAGGGATCGTCCCAGAAAACCTTGCGGGTCATGCAGCACTCCAGTTCCCGTCAGGCGGCATTTGAGACTTCGCGCTCGGCATCGTTCAGCGCGAGATCGAAGCGGTCGAACATTTCGTCGATTTCAGCATCAGTGATGATCAGCGGCGGCGCGAACAAAACGCTGGTGCCCGTAACCCGCACAATGACGCCGCGTTCCATGCTGGCGTCCATCACCGCCTTGCTCAGACCTGAGACGGTACCCGTCGCGCCTTCGCCGTTGCCCTCGGCCTTAAGCTGAAGCGCGCCGCCTAGTCCAAGTGCGCGGACATCGGCGATCAACGGATGATCGCGATAGCCATCCAGACGCTTGCGAAGTGTTACGGCCCGGTCGCGCACATAGTTCACCATGTCGCGCTCTTCCATGAGGTTCAAAACCTCAAGCGCCACCGCGGCGCCCACAGGATGCGCCGAATAGGTCCCGGCATGGGCAAACATACCATTGAGATCGGAGTGCGCCTCAAGATCGCCGTAGAAATCATCCGACATGATGATCGCGGATATGGGGAAATAGGCGCTGCTCAGCGCCTTGGCGCTTACCATACAGTCGGGCTTCAGGTCGTAGGTTTCGGTCGCAAACATGTTTCCGGTGCGCGCAAACCCCGTGACCACCTCGTCATCGATAAAGGCGATGCCGTAACGCGTCAGAACCTCGCAGATGGCATCGAAGTAGCCCTTAGGCGGGGGGAAAAAACCGCAGGAGAAGCAGACCGGCTCGGCAATGAAGGCTCCGACGGTTTCCGGGCCCGCCTCAAGGATCGTCTCTTCCAGTTCGCGGGCAAGGCGGGCGACGAACTCCGCTTCGCTTTCGCCGTCAAGATGATCGGTGAAGTAATTCGGCTGCGACACAAACAGATGGTCGCTCATGTCCAAAGCGAAGCTGTCATGCAGCGACTTCGACCCGCCAAGGCTTGCGGTCAGCGAGGTGCCGCCGTGGTAGCTGCCCCAGCGGCTGATGACCTTGCGGCGATCGGGCTGGCCGCGAAAAACATTGCGGTAGCGCATGAACTTAATAATGAAATCGTTCGCTTCCGACCCGGTCGACCCGAAGGCCACATGCGCTCCTTCGAACGGCGCGAGCGCGGCGAGCCTGTCGGCAAGTTCCATCGCTGCCGGCACGGTGCGGTGCATGCCCGAAACGTAAAATGGCAACTCGCGCATCTGACGCTCGGCCGCCTCGATCAGGCGTGCCTCGCTGTAACCGAATGCGGCGCAGTAAAACGACGACGTCGCCTCCAGATAGTCCTTGCCGTTTTCGTCGTAGATGAACACGCCTTGGCCCCGTGTAATGACGATCGGACGCTCCGAGCGAGCCTTGCGGAGGTTTGAAAACCCGAGAACAAGGCTTTCCAGAGAGGCGTTTGTTTGCGGACTTGCCATTGCCATTGTGCCGATACCTGCTAGCCGAATGTCCCAAGGCCCGCATCCTCGGCCAATCACCGGAAAACATCAACACGGTGCGCTGCGCACGAATCGAAAACCCCGATGGTGGTTGGTGCCATCGGGGTTTAGCTTTGTAACAGTGCAGGAAACGGTCGAGCGCCCTTAATACTCATTACTTGTGGTACGGGTGCATGCGCGGAGTTCTTGTTTCTGCCCGATAATGCCCGTTCCGGGTGTTCAAATGCGATCCCGGCCAACCGGTAACCGATTTAATGATGCCGAGATAGGCGTCAAAGATGATGTTCATTGTTCTTATCTCCTAAGGTGTTGAATTAGTGAATATATGCGCCTTGGCACCTTGCATGACAAACGGCAAATTCCTACGTTACCTGTAACTTCATGTTACAGGTTCACATGCCACACAGACTTCCCTCCCTGAAAGCACTGCGCGCGTTCGAAGCGGCCGGCCGGCTCACAAGCTTCTCCAAGGCCGCCGATGAACTCTTTGTGACGCATGCAGCGGTAAGCCGCCATATTCGCGATCTTGAAGAATGGTTCGGCACTAAACTTTTCGTGCGAACCGGACGCGGCGTTGAGCTCACGGAGTTGGGCGCAGGCTATCTGAGGGACGTTTCGGCGGCGTTCGACCGCCTGGCACGCGGCACTCAAAAGGTAATTGAAGAACTCGGAGGCGCGCGGCTGTCCGTCAGTGTGGAAGAGGCATTCGCAAGCCGCTGGCTGGTGCCCGTTCTCGGCCATTTCACCGCCAACCACGCCGATATCGAGCTGTCACTTGATCCAAACGATGATCTCATCGATTTCCGATCTGGAAATTTCGATCTTGGGATCCGCTACGGTGGCGGCAAACCCGACTGGCCGGACGTTGATGTGGAATTGCTTTGCGATGTGCTGATATTTCCAGTCTGCAGCCCAAATCTCGCCAATCTGGAACAACTGCAGACCCCGGCCGACATAACGCAGTTTCCTCTACTGCATGAGGACTCAAAACAATGGTGGCAGGCCTGGCTGGATGCAGAAGGCGTAGGCGAAGGCGCGACAACGCGCGGTCCCATGTTCCAGGGGCATCTGGCGTTGGAAGCTGCAGAAGCAGATCAGGGCTTTGCGCTCGGCGATCAGATCCTGACGTCCGAAGCTCTAAAAGAAGGGTGGCTCGTCAAACCGCTCGAAGGAGCAGAGCAGCACGGCGCCTACTACATCGTTTCTCCAAAAGGACGCTCAGACGGCGAGCCCGCGCAGGCATTTCGGGCCTGGTTGCACGCGGAAGTCGGCGAAACGGACAGATGGTTCAGAGCCAACCAAGTATCCTGACATATCGTGTCAGCAGAAACCGCCGCGGCTCTGTGGACGATTGCCGCCATGAATTGCCCTCATCCGGTGAATAAGCTATGCCAGATCACATGAACGAACGCTCTCAATCCGGCAAAGTCATATCGATCCAGGGCGCGCGTGAGCACAATCTGAAAAACGTCTCGCTTGAGCTGCCGCGCGACAATCTGATCGTCATTACCGGCCTGTCGGGTTCCGGCAAATCGTCGCTCGCGTTCGATACGATTTATGCCGAGGGCCAGCGGCGTTACGTGGAGTCGTTGTCGGCTTACGCCCGGCAGTTTCTGGAAATGATGCAAAAGCCCGATGTCGATCAGATCGACGGGCTGTCGCCGGCAATCTCCATCGAACAGAAGACGACCTCGCGAAACCCGCGCTCGACCGTCGGTACGGTGACAGAGATTTACGACTACATGCGCCTGCTCTTTGCACGTGTGGGTGTTCCCTATTCACCGGCCACCGGCCTGCCGATCGAAAGCCAGACCGTGTCGCAGATGGTCGACCGGGTGCTCGAGCTTGAAGATGGGGCGCGGCTTTACCTGCTCGCGCCGATCGTGCGCGGGCGCAAGGGCGAGTACCGCAAGGAATTCGCTGACCTCATGAAGAAGGGGTTTCAGCGGGTCAAGGTCGATGGCGCGTTCTATGAGCTGGAGGACGCCCCGACACTCGACAAGAAATTCAAACACGATATCGACGTGGTGGTGGACCGCATCGTCGTGCGCGATGATATTGCCAGCCGCCTTGCCGATAGTTTCGAAACGGCGCTCGACCTGGCCGATGGTCTGGCGATTGCGGAGTATGCGGACGTCCAGGACGATAAGGGCGATGCGGAGCGCATTATCTTCTCCGCCCGGTTTGCCTGCCCGGTTTCGGGCTTCACCATCGATGAGATCGAACCGCGGCTGTTTTCCTTCAACAACCCGTTCGGCGCCTGCCCGAAATGCGACGGACTTGGAACGGAACTGCGGTTTGAGCGCGAACTGGTCGTGCCGGACGACAGTGTGTCGCTCAACGACGGTGCCGTGACGCCGTGGGCGCGCACCGGCAACACATCGCCCTACTATGCCCAGACCCTCGAGGCGGTCTCCAAACACTATGGCGTTTCCATGCATGCGCCATGGAACGAACTGCCCAAGGATGTGCGCGATGCCATCTTGTATGGGTCGGGCAAGGAAGAAATCACCTTCGTCTACGATGACGGGCTGCGCAGCTACGAGACCAGCAAATCCTTTGAAGGCGTCATCACCAATATCGAGCGCCGCTGGCAGGAAACCGATTCGAGCTGGGTGCGCGAGGAACTGGCGCGTTATCAGTCCGACCATCCCTGCGAGGCCTGCGAGGGCTATCGCCTCAAGTCGCAGGCCAAGGCTGTCAAGATCGACGGCATGCATATCGGGCAGGTCACGGAGAAGTCCATCCGCGCCGCACGGGACTGGTTCGATGCTCTCGAGCCTAAACTGACGAACAAGCAGGCGGAGATCGCCAACCGTATCCTTAAGGAAATCCGCGAGCGGCTGCGCTTTCTCGTCGATGTCGGCCTCGACTACCTGACGTTGTCGCGCAAGTCCGGCACGCTTTCGGGCGGTGAAAGCCAGCGCATCCGCCTCGCCAGCCAGATTGGTTCCGGCCTGACAGGCGTTCTCTACGTACTCGACGAGCCCTCCATCGGCCTGCATCAGCGCGACAATGCGCGGTTGCTTGAAACGCTGAAGCACCTGCGCGATCTCGGCAACACGGTGATTGTCGTCGAGCATGACGAAGATGCCATTCTGACAGCCGATCACGTGGTCGATATCGGTAAGGGCGCTGGTATTCATGGCGGCAAGATCGTCGCCGAAGGCACGCCCCAGCAGGTCATGCAGTCAACGGAAAGCCTGACCGGACAGTATCTCACCGGCATGATGCAGGTGCCCCTGCCGCCGGAACGGCGCCCGACCGAACTGGAGCGTCGCCTTTCAATCGTCGGCGCGCGCGAAAACAACCTCAAGAACGTCACCGCGGACATTCCACTGTCGACCTTTACCTGCGTCACCGGCGTCTCGGGAGGCGGCAAGTCAACGCTTCTCATCGACACGCTGTACAAGGCCGCTGCCCGCAAGCTCAATAATTCGCGGGTTGCGCCGGGCGAGCACGACCGCATCGATGGGCTGGAGTATCTCGACAAGATCATCGATATCGACCAATCGCCGATCGGACGCACGCCGCGCTCCAACCCGGCGACCTATACGGGTGCCTTCACGCCGATCCGCGAATGGTTTACCGGGCTTCCCGAGGCGCGCGCGCGCGGCTATTCGCCGGGGCGGTTTTCGTTCAACGTCAAGGGCGGGCGCTGCGAGGCGTGCCAGGGCGATGGCGTCATCAAGATCGAGATGCACTTTCTGCCCGACGTCTATGTCACCTGCGACACCTGCAAGGGCCAGCGCTACAACCGCGAAACCCTTGAGATCAAATTCAAGGACCAGTCGATAGCCGATGTCCTCGACATGACGGTGTCGGAAGCGCGGGACTTCTTCAAGGCGGTGCCGGCGGTGCGCGACAAACTCGAAACGCTCGACAGGGTCGGGCTCGGATATATCAAAGTCGGCCAGCAGGCGACGACACTTTCCGGCGGCGAGGCGCAGCGCGTCAAGCTTGCCAAGGAACTCTCAAAACGCGCCACGGGCCGCACACTCTACATTCTCGATGAGCCGACGACCGGTCTTCACTTCCACGACGTGGCGAAGCTTCTCGAAGTGCTGCACGAGCTTGTCGACAGCGGCAATACGGTGGTCGTGATCGAGCATAATCTGGAAGTCATCAAGACGGCGGACTGGATCATCGATCTTGGGCCCGAAGGCGGCGATGGCGGCGGTGAAATCGTGGCGGCGGGACCTCCGGAGGATATCGCCGCCTGCGAACGCAGCTATACCGGCGCCTATATCAAACGGTTGCTGCGCCCCCGCAAGGCTTCCACGCAAGCAGCCGAATAGAAGGTATTCCAGGCCATGCAATGGTGGATTGTACTGTTTCTCGCAACGCTTGCCGCGATCTTTCTGTTGCGCCGTGCAAAGCAGCGCCGGGACAGAGACGACGACAACTGAGATTTGGCGGTATCCTTGGCGCGGCCACCACCAGCCTAAAGGGGAAGGCATGGCAGTGACCGCGTTTCAGGAGACAGCCGTGGCGCCCTTCAAAGCCGCCACAACGTCGAGGGAAGAACGCACTCACCGGCTTGGCTGAACCGGCCGTCTTCCAAAAGTGATATGGGTGCACCTATGCGGTTTCACCACCCCACTCGCGGCGTTGTGCTCGGGCGTGAATGGATCAGGCGGGCCAATGAACAACCCGCCTCGACCGGCATGGCGAATTGCGCTAAGTCCTTTGCACAATGACAGACCGCAAACCCATACACATCGTCGGCGGCGGGCTGGCAGGCTCCGAAGCGGCCTGGCAGGCTGCGGCTCTCGGCGTTCCTGTTGTTCTGCACGAGATGCGGCCGGTGCAGGGCACCGAGGCGCATCAGACGGACGGACTGGCTGAGCTTGTCTGCTCGAACTCCTTCCGCTCCGACGATGCGGAAAGCAATGCGGTGGGGCTGTTGCACGAGGAAATGCGGCGCGCGAACTCTCTCATTCTCAAGTGTGCAGACCGGCACAAACTCCCCGCGGGCGGCGCACTCGCGGTTGACCGCGACGGGTTCTCGGACGAAGTCACCGGGGCGATTGAGGCCAATGCCATGATCTCGGTCGAACGGGAACTGGTCGGCGGACTGCCGCCTGAAGACTGGGACAGTGTGATAGTCGCCACCGGGCCCCTCACCGCTCCAGGACTTAGCGAAGCTATCCGTTCACTCACCGGCGATGACGGCCTGGCCTTCTTCGATGCCATCGCCCCCATCATCTACAAGGACAGCATTGATTTCGACGTCTGCTGGTTTCAGTCGCGCTACGACAAGGCCGGCCCCGGCGGCACCGGGGCCGACTATATCAACTGCCCGCTCGACCGCGATCAGTACGAAGCTCTGATGGACGCGCTGATTGCGGCGGAGAAGACCGAATTCAAGGACTGGGAAGCGGCAACGCTCTATTTCGATGGCTGCCTGCCGATTGAAATCATGGCGGAACGCGGCCGCGAAACCCTGCGGCACGGGCCGATGAAGCCGGTCGGCCTCACCAATCCGCACAATCCGGAGGTCAAGGCACACGCCATCGTGCAGCTTCGCCAGGACAACGCGCTCGGCACTCTCTACAACATGGTCGGGTTTCAGACCAAGATGAAATACGGCGAGCAGACGCGCGTGCTGCAGATGATCCCGGGCCTTGAAAATGCACAGTTTGCGCGGCTCGGCGGCCTGCACCGCAATACTTTTCTGAACAGCCCCGAACTGCTCGACGGATCGCTGCGCCTCAAGGCGGATCCCCGGCTGCGTTTTGCCGGCCAGATTACCGGCGTCGAGGGTTATGTGGAGAGCGCTGCAATCGGCCTCCTGTGCGGGCGGTTCGCAGCAGCCGAGCGCCTCGGCGGCACTATCGGCACTCCGCCCGCAACAACCGCTTTGGGGGCTCTCATCGGCCACATTACCGGTGGTCACCTGAGCAATCCGGTCTCCGGGAAGACCCGCTCTTTCCAGCCGATGAACGTCAATTTTGGCCTGTTTCCCGAGGTTGAAACGCCGAAAAAGGAAGACGGCAAGCGTATCCGCGGCAAGGAACGGGGCCGTGCCCGCAAGCGCGCCTACACTCGCCGTGCGCTTGAGGATCTCGCCGTCTGGCTCGGCGATGCACAGATCGCGGCGGAATAGCCGGACCCCTTCAGAATTCGCGGAATATGGCCGCCATCAGCATGCTCCACTGTCGGCGCATCTGACCGACTTCCAGCACTTTGTGGAGGGGATTATGAATGCGCTCCATGCGCTTGAGATACATGTCGATAAGCTTGACCGGTAGAAACGCCGGCAATGCGGCGGGCGGCACCGCATGGGCGCGCTCGCGGGCGATGGCGAGATGATGCTTCGCCACCTGGCGCAGTTCCAGAAGCGATATGCGGATCGCCTCGCTTTGGCGCCCGGCGAGAACATGCGCCGGCGAAATGTCGTGGCGCGCCAGGAGCTCCGCCGGCAGAAAGCATTGACCGCGTGCCCGGTGGATGGGGATGATCCGCATAAGCCCGGTGAGCCCATAGGCGATACCGGCATGGCCCGCGGCGTCGGCGGCGGTTTTGGCCTGCCCGTTCGTGAGAACCAGAGCCGCCATTTGAATGATGCTGGACGACGTCTCACCGAGATAGCCCTCAAGCGCGTCGAGAGAGGGCATCGGATCGTCGTAGAGATCGAAAGCGCGCGCCTCGAGCAGGCTGTCAAAGCCGAGCTTCGTCAGGTTCCCGGCATCAATGGCGCCGGCGAGCTGCTGCGCCACCGGATGGTCGGCAACGCTGCCTTCATAGATCGCCTCAATGGTGTCGCGCCACCATTGCAGGCGTACTTCGCCCGGCATCGGGTCATGCACCAGTTCGCGGATGCGGGCGATTTCGAGATTGAACGCGTACAGCGCCAACAAATGCGGACGTTTCTCATCCGGTGCGAAAAGCGTTGAGAGATAACGGTCCCGATCGGCCTCATGCACCAGGTCATGGCAGTATTTGGCGGTGTCTTCTGTCTGGATGTCCGGCATGATCAGACCGGATTTTCGACGGCGATCAGGGCAGCGGCGACGTCGCGGCCTTCGCCGAGGAGCACATTGTAGGTGCGCGCGGCGGCACCGGTGTCCATGAATTCAAGGCCGACACCATGGTCGCGGAAGGCGCTTTCCACCGTCTCCGACGGCCGGGCGATGGTCTCTCCGCACCCAAGCAACAGGAACGATATGTCATCTGCCTCGTCGAAGACGGGTGCGAAGCTGCGCGGCGTCAGATCGCCGAATTGCGTAACCGGCCAACCGAACACACCCGATGGAAGCAGCAGCAGCGAGCCGATGTGAGACATGTCGGCAAAGCGGAACCCGCCATCGCCATAGGCGTTGATGGGGACTCTGCCGGGGTAATGCGCTTGCGGCCCGCTCACGGGATCCGGTGCGTTCCAGCCATCGCGTTTACACCGCGGCGGCTGAAGCGTCCTTGTTCTTTTCTCCGTGGCCACTCCAGTCACGCTTGACACCAAGCAGGCGCAGCAACGGAGACGCAACGCAGATGGACGAGTAGGTACCGATCACCACGCCCCAGATCATCGCGAATGTGAAACCGCGAATCACCTCGCCGCCGAAGATATAGAGCGACAACAGCGCAATCAAAGTGGTGACCGAGGTGAGGATCGTTCGCGACAGCGTGTTGTTGATCGACAGATTGAGCAAGTCGGAGAGCTCCATCCGTTTGTATTTTCGCAAATTCTCGCGCACACGGTCATAAACGACCACGGTATCGTTCAACGAGTAACCGACAATCGTCAACAACGCGGCGATGATCGACAGGTTGAATTCAAGCTGCAAAATGGAAAACAGGCCTATGGTAATGACCACATCGTGCACCAGAGCCGCCACCGCGCCGATAGAGAACTGCCACTCGAACCGGAACCAGATATAGACCAGAACCGCGAAGACCGCCGCCAGAACGGCAATGGTACTGGTAACGGCCAGTTCGCCGCTGACGGTAGGACCGACAACCTCAACGCGCCGGTAGATCACCTCATCGCCCAGTGCCTGACGGATACTTGAGCGCGCCGCCTGCTGCGCTTCGTCGCCGCCTTCCTGCTGTTCGATGCGGATCAACACCTCGTTCGGGGCGCCGAATTCCTGGATTTGCACATCGCCAAGCCCCAGCCCGCTCATCTGATCGCGCAACTTCGCGATATCCGCGGGACCCTGCGTCTGAATTTCCATGAGCGTGCCGCCCCGGAAATCGATGCCGAGGTTCAGGCCGAGGAGCACAAACAGGCCGATGGACACGACCATCGCCGCGCAGGACACATAAATCGCGACCTTTGCAAACCCGAGAAACGGGACGTTCGTATTCTCCGGGAGAAACTTCAATGGTTTCAGCATGGCGTTCTCCTCAGATCGGCACTTCGGCCGGGCGATACTTCTTCACCCACCAGGCGACAATCAGGCGCGTCAACGTAAAGGCGGTGAACACCGAGGTCACGATGCCAATGCCAAGCGTTATTGAAAAACCCCGCACCGGTCCGGACCCAAGTCCGAACAGAATGACGGCGGCGATCAGGGTTGTGATATTGGCGTCTAGAATGGTGCCCAGTGCGCGCGAATAGCCCGTGTCGATGGCGGCAATCGGCGTCTTGCCGTTGCGTACTTCCTCGCGGATGCGCTCAAAGATCAGCACGTTGGCATCGACCGCCATGCCGATGGTCAGCACGATACCGGCAATGCCCGGCAGCGTGAGCGTCGCTTGGAACAGCGACAGCACACCGACGATAAGCGCTATGTTCACAGCCAGTGCCAGATTGGCGAATATTCCAAACAGGCCGTAGGACAGAATGATAAAGCCGACAACGGCAACCAGGCCGATGATGGCGGCTATCTGCCCGGCGGCGATGGAGTCCGCACCAAGGCTTGGGCCGACAGTGCGTTCTTCGACAATCACCAGATTCACCGGCAGGGCGCCCGTGCGCAGCACAAGCGCCAGGTCGTTGGTTTCCTGAACCGTGAAGTTACCCGTGATCACGCCCGATCCGCCGAGAATGGCGGTCTGGATCACCGGCGCGCTGACCACCTCGCCGTCGAGCACGATGCCGAACGGCCGGCCGACATTGGCCTGGGTCAGGCGGCCGAAGCGTACCGCACCCTTCTGGTTGAAGCGGAACGAAACGATGGGGCGGTTGTCGCGGGAATCGAACTCAGGCTGCGCATCGACAAGATCTGCGCCTTCAACGATATCGCCCGACTTGGTCGACACCTGATAGGTCTGGTTTGGATCGTCGCGCGAGGGAAGTGTATCGCACCCCGCCCGGCTGGAGCTCGACGAACCTCCAAGCGGTGTGTCGCACAACAGCATAAACTGCAAGCGCGCCGTCTGCCCGATGATATCGAGGAGACGCTGTGTGTCATCGAGACCTGGAACCTGCACCAGAATACGGTCGACACCCTGACGCTGGATCGCCGGCTCCGTCGTGCCAAGGGCATCGACACGGCGGCGGACAATTTCTATCGACTGTTCGATCGCCTGCGTGATCTTCTGCTCGATTGCCGCGTCGGTAAACGTCAGGCGGATCAGCGGGCCGTCATTCGAAATCTCGAAATTGGCAACGCCACCTCCGCTGAAGAGAGTTCCGCCGACCGGCTGTATCAGTTCGCGGATCCGGATGATGGCGTTGTCTACGTCCGCTTCGTCACGCAACCGCACGATGACGTCGTTGTCATCGCGCCGGATACCGCCCGTATAGCCGATGCGCTGCTCGCGCAGCGCCGCGCGTACGTCACTCTGCAGCGGCTTTACCAATCCGTCATAGAGATCGCTCTTGTCGACTTCCAACACAACATGGGCGCCGCCTCTCAGATCGAGGCCGAGATTCATGCGCTGGTGCGGCAACCAGTCCGGCACGCCGTTCAAGACGCTCGTCGGCACGACGTTGGGGATGGCGAGGAGTATTCCAAGCACGGAAATCGCCAGAACCAGAACGATTTTCCATTTGGCGAAATGCAGCATTCAGGATGTCCTATTGGGATCCACCAAGGCCCGGCGCCGAGCGGCGCGCGCGGATCGCGAATTTGCCGATTACTTCTTGGCTTCGTCCGTTGCAGGCGCACCCTTTACGCGTACTGCGGAAATCATAGAGCGCGCGATTTCAACTTCAACGCCGGTCGCAATCTGCACTTTCAGCACATCGTCGTCGACGACTTTGGTCACTTTCCCGATCAGGCCGCCGGACGTGGTGATGCGGTCTCCCCGGCGTACGGTATTGATCATTTCCTGATGTTCTTTCTGGCGGCGCTGCTGGGGCCGGATGATCAGAAAATAGATAATGATAAAAATAATGAGGAAGGGCATGAGCGAGAAAAGAATATCGCCTGTCCCGCCGCCTGCGGCCTGCGCATATGCCGGTGTCGTGAACATTGAAAAACTCCAGAGATACAGTCGTCAAATGCCATTGGCACAACGACCTGCCTGCCCGTAGTGGGTTCGCCGGGAATATAACTACGCGCCAACCATTTGCAAGCGATGTCGGCGTGAACCGGTTAACCGCATCGCCGCTTCGTGATAGCGTCGCCGTCGGCAATCTGAGACATTGCCGGTCCGAGTTCGCGACAACCCATCAGGCCATGGCACAAGACGACCTGCAAAACACTCTCGATCGCATCTGCGCGGCACTTGAGCGCATGGCGCCGAAACCGCGCGCCGGCATGGATTTTTCGCAAGCCGACGCCTTTATCTGGCACACGTCGAGCGACGAACTGAGGCCTGTGCAAAAGGTCAATCGCGTCGATATGTCTTTGCTGCACGGTATCGACCGCCTGCGCGACACGCTTCTGGAGAACACCCAGCGGTTTTCCAGCGGCCTGCCGGCGAACAACGCGCTGTTGTGGGGCGCGCGCGGCATGGGCAAGAGTTCGCTTGTCAAAGCCGTTCATCACACGGTTTCGAAGCAAACCGGATCCAGCCTCAAACTTATCGAGATCCACCGCGAAGACATTGAAAGCCTGCCGGATCTCATGAATGTGTTCCGCGACAATGGGGATTTTCGCATCATCGTGTTTTGTGACGATCTGTCGTTCGACGCGCAGGATACATCCTACAAGTCGCTCAAGGCGGCGCTTGAGGGCGGCATTGAGGGGCGGCCAGACAATATGCTGTTTTACGCAACCTCGAACCGGCGCCATCTCCTGCCGCGTGACATGATGGAAAACGAACGATCCACAGCGATCAATCCGTCAGAAGCGGTGCAGGAAAAAGTTTCCCTGTCCGACCGTTTCGGCCTTTGGCTCGGCTTCCATAACTGTTCACAGGCGGATTACCTGGAGATGGTGTTCGGGTATGCGCGCCATTTCGGGCTCGACGCCGATGAAGAAACAATCCGCGCCGAAGCCATCGAATGGAGCGCAACGCGCGGTGCACGATCCGGCCGCGTTGCCTGGCAGTTCATTCAGGACCTCGCCGGGCGGCTCGGCAAACCTACAGTCTCCTAAAAGAAAAAGCCCGCCATGCGGCGGGCTTCTCCAATTCGTTTGTTCTCTTCGGCCAATCAGTTTCCAGCAACCGTATCGGATGCCAGATACTGCAGCGGATCGACCGCCTGGGCACCTCTTCGCACTTCGAAGTGAAGCTGCGGCGACGTGACGTTGCCGCTGTCGCCGGCTTTGGCGATGATCTGACCGCGCGATACAACGTCACCACGGCGCACGAAAAGCTCTGAATTGTGCGCGTAGGCGGTGACCCAGTTGTCCGCGTGGCGGATCAGTACGAGATTGCCGTAACCGCGAAGCTCGTTGCCGGCATAGGCAACCACACCGTTTTCCGCCGCCTTGACGGACGTTCCGGCGGGAACCGCAAGGTTGATACCGTCATTGCGCGAACCATCGTCTTTTTCGCCAAACTGCGAAATTACGCGGCCGACGACGGGCCAGCGGAAGCGGCTGGATTCACGCGCCGGCATGGCCGCCGGCACCTGGCGATCGGAACGTTCGGTGCTGTTGGACACCGGTGCCTGCTGAACCGCAGGTACCGGCTGAACGGCCGCCTGATTGGCGGGCGCGCGGGCCGGTTGCACGGTTACCTGGGCGGGAACTGCCGGGGCACCCGCTGCGGTCCAACCACGCGGCGGAATGCGCAGGTTCTGACCGAGTTTCACCGTATAAGGCGCACCGATGTTGTTGTAGGCAGCAACGGTCTGCGGGCGGTGGCCGTAGGACCGCGAAATGCTGTACATCGTTTCGCCGGAGCTGACCCGGTGCGTCGCGGGATTCGCCGTAGCAGTAGGCGTCCTTTGAGGCGTGGTGCTCGCGGTGTATGTCGAGGCTGCGGCATTGCTCCCCGCCGGAAGGCGAAGGCGCTGACCTGCCTGAATATTGTATGGCGGCTGCAGGTTGTTGATGGCGATCATGTCGCCAACGGACACACCGTGCTTACGCGATATACTGTATAGGGTGTCGCCCGGGTTGACCTGCACCTCGCCATTCGCCGGCCGGTAGTTTGTCGGCTGATAGGTGGCTGTCGACTGGGCCGGCGAGCCAAGAGGCTGCGTCGTAACCTGGTTTGAATAGACGGTGTTGTCAGACGAGGGCTGGCCCGTTGAACCGGTGTAGATCTGCCCGCCACTGTTCGTTGGGTGGCCGGGATCCCGGTTTGCCTGATTGTCGCCGAAAGGACCGAACCTGTCGGATGCGGTGCTGCAGCCTGCTAGCACCGCGACAAGTCCCGCCGCTGCGATGGATTTTACTACCCTGCGATATTGAGACGCCGGATACGCTTCTTTACACATTACTCACGCTCCACAACTCACTTATGAGGGCAGAATGAGCAAGTTTCGTTAAAGAGCGCTTAAAAATATTCAGAGTTCTCGCGCGGTCCCCTCAACCAGGGGCACAAAGCGAACCGGCAGAAGCGATTCGTGCTCGAAATCATCGCCGTTGCGCGTAATGCGTACGAGCTCTTGTTCCTGCGGGGCGGTGTCAAGCGGCAGGATCATGATGCCGCCGTCTTCCTTCAACTGCTCCGCCAGGACAGGCGGAACGGTCGGCGCCGCCGCGGTGACCATAATACGGTCGAAGGGCGCCTGTTGCGGCCAGCCCTTTGCGCCGTCCCCGACCATTGATGTGATGTTGGTCAGGCCAAGCTTGCTGAAGCGCGCATCCGCCTGACGTAAAAGCGTGCGGTAGCGCTCGATTGTATAGACCCTGCGGCACAGCAAGGAGAGGATTGCCGCCTGATATCCCGAGCCGGTACCGACCTCGAGCACCTTGCAGCGGTCGTCTAGCTCCAGTTTCTGGGTCATGAACGCGACAACGTAAGGCTGGCTGATCGTCTGACCGCATTCGATTGGCAAAGACTGGTCCGCATAGGCCTGCTCGGCGAACGGCTCGGGCACGAACAGTTCGCGCGGAATACGCTCCAGTGCGGACAGGATGCGGGTGTCACGGATACCCTGATTCCTGAGCGTCATGATGAGCTGGATCTTGCGGTAATCCTCGTTCATCAGGGGGCCTCCATGCCCCGATTCACGTCCATCGGCTGCGCGCGGGCGGTCACGCGCCGGCTTCCAAGGCATCCCTCAGAAGCGCCATAGCACGCGTCTGGGTAAGATCCATATGCAGCGGCGTCACCGAAATTCGGTTCTCATAAACTGCTTTTAAATCAGTGCCTTGTGCGGGTTTGCTGCGAACACTCTCAAACCCCAGCCAATAGTAGGGCTGACCACGCGCGTCGGTCCGCTCATCGACCTTCAGGAGCTTTTGATCGCGACGCCCCTGAACCGTCGCCTCAGTACCTTCTACGTCGCCGGGCTCGCAATCGGGAAAGTTGATGTTCATCAGAACTCCGTCGCCCCACTCAAATCGAAGCAGTTGCCGGATAAGATCGATGCCGTGATGGGCGGCAGTGTGCCATCTGAGCTTGCGCCCTTCCCCGCTCAGACCATAGGACTGGCTGAGCGCGATCGAGCGCACACCGAATGCCGTGCCTTCCATGGCTGCCGCGACCGTACCCGAATACGTCACGTCTTCGCACAGATTCTGGCCGCGATTGACACCTGAGAGCACAAGATCCGGCAGTTCGGGAAGAACCTTTCGAATACCCATCAGGACGCAATCGGTCGGGGTGCCGCGTACTGCAAAGCGACGCTCCTCGATCTCGCGCAGCCGCAGAGGGTCTGCAAGGGTCAGCGAATGCGAAGCACCGCTTTGCTCGCTTTCAGGTGCAACGACCCAGATGTCATCCGACAGCTGGCGGGCAATATCCTCCAGAACACCGAGCCCCGGTGCATGTATGCCGTCGTCATTTGTGACGAGAATTCTCACCGATCGCACCCCATTCGAAATTCCACTCCAGTCGGCGTCAGGCTTCAGGTTCAAGCAACTCGAGGCCACCCATATAGGGCCGCAGAGCCTCTGGAACAACAACGCTGCCGTCCTCACGCTGGCCGTTCTCCAGCACCGCGACCATGGTGCGGCCGACGGCCAGTCCGGATCCGTTCAACGTATGAACATAGCGCAGCGGTCCGCCATCGGCGGGCCGGTAGCGGGCCTGCATGCGCCGCGCCTGGAAGGAACCGCATACCGAACAGCTCGATATTTCCCGGAAGGTGTCCTGACCTGGAAGCCAAACCTCAATGTCGTAGGTCTTGCGGGCACCGAAGCCCATATCGCCGGTGGACAGGATCACCACACGGTAGTGCAGCCCCAGCCGTTTCAGCACTTCCTCCGCACAACCAAGCATGCGTTCCAGCTCTTCAGAGGAGCGTTCGGGCGAGGTAATGCTGACCATCTCGACCTTGGTGAACTGGTGCTGGCGGATCATACCGCGCGTGTCCTTGCCGGCAGATCCCGCTTCTGAGCGGAAACACGGCGTATAGGCTGTGTAACGCAGTGGCAGTTCGGCCTCTTCCAGCGTCGTTTCACGGACCAGATTGGTGAGCGGCACTTCCGCGGTCGGGATCAGCCAGAACCCGTCGTCGGTGTGAAACAGGTCCTCGGCAAATTTCGGCAGTTGGCCGGTGCCATAACACGCTGCGTCGCGGACAAGAAACGGCGGCTGCATTTCGCGGTAGCCGTTTTCCAGGGTGTGCAGATCGAGCATGAACGATGCAAGAGCACGTTCCATGCGGGCAAGCGCACCTTTCAAGACGACAAACCTGGCGCCGGAAAGCTTCGCCGCCGACTCAAAATCCATCAACCCGAGCGATTCACCTATTTCGTAGTGTTCGCGGGGCGCAAACCCAAATTGCGGTCGCTCGCCGACGACGCGGTACTCGATGTTGTCGCTCTCATCCTTGCCTTCGGGCACGTCTTCCAGGGGAAGATTTGGTATGGCGGACAAGATCTCCGTCAGCTGTGCATCCAGCCTGCGTTCTTCTTCCTCGCCGCTCTGGATTTCGGACTTAAGAGCGGCAACCTCGTCGATAAGCTGCTTTGCCCCCGCTTCGTCGCCCCCCGCCTTGGCCGCGCCGATCTGCTTCGATGCATCATTGCGGCGAGACTGTGCATCCTGAAGCGAGGCGATGTGCGCGCGCCGCGCCTGATCGACTTCCAGTATCTTCGCCGACATGGGGCCAAGTCCGCGTTTGGCAAGGCCCGCATCGAATTCGTCCGGACACTTCCGGATCCACTTCAGATCAAACATAGGTCTACCGCTTTTTGAAAACTTCGCCTGCGCTCATTCCGTATTGAAGCACGGCTGCACGGATTCGTCAGAATTGGCACGTGTGTATACGACGCACGCCGTGAGGCGTCCAGCAAGCGCGGCACGTGGGGGGGCAGATAATGCGAAGCGGGAAATCAGGTCGCGGCGGCAGCTTCTTCTTCGCCGTCGCTTTCGCTGTCATCGTCATCATCATCGTCGTCATCGTCTCTTTCACGGCGCTTTTTCTCCACGCCGCGGACGCAGAAGATCGAAATCTCATAAAGAATGAGCGTCGGCAGCGCGAGGCCGATCTGGGAGATCGGGTCAGGCGGTGTGAGAAACGCCGCAACGGCGAAAGTTCCGACGATGGCGTACTTGCGTTTCGCCTTGAGGCCTTCCGATGTGGCAAGTCCGACACGGGCCAGAAGCGTCAAAAGCACGGGAAGCTGAAAACACAGGCCAAACGCGAATATCAGAGTCATGATCAGGCCGAGATACTCGCTGACGCGCGCGACAAGCTGGATCGATGCCTGCCCCTCTCCGGACTGTTCAAGCGACAGGAAGAACTCCATCGCCAGCGGCATGACAACGAAATAAACCAGCGACCCGCCAAGGATAAAGAGCCCTGGTGTGGCGATCAGGAAAGGCAGGAACGCGCTTCGCTCGTTCTTGTAGAGGCCCGGCGCGACGAACGAATAAAGCTGACTTGCGATAAACGGAAATGCCAGACAAAACCCGCCGAACATACCGATTTTAAGCTGTGCGAAAAAAAACTCCTGCGGCGCCGTGTAGATCAGTTGGACATCCTGGATCTCGCCAACGGCGCGCTCAAACGGATAGAGCAGAATATTGAAAATCCTGTCGGAAAATATGAACGAGACGACAAAGAAAATCGCGAAGGCGATAGCCGATCGCATGAGGCGCGAGCGCAGCTCGGTCAAATGTTCGATCAACGGAGCTTCTGTTGAATCAATGCCGTCTTCGGATGCCGCCATGTCCGTCAGCTTTCGCTCGGTGCCGTGGTGCTCGCGGCGGTCTTGGTTTTCGCCTTTGGTTTCGGCTTGCGTTTTGCCGGCGCCTTTTTCTTCGGTGCCGCCGGTTCAGATGCCGCGGTTTGGGCCGCACCGTTAGCCGCCGCCGTCTCCGTAGCCGCCGGCTCCGCTTTGAGCGGTTTCTCGACGGTGTCCTTTACCGCCTTGGCTTCATCGGTCATTGAGGAAAAGGCTTTCGAGACCTGATTGGTTGGCGAAAGATCCTTCACCTTCGACAATCCCTGACGAACGTCATCGAGCCCGGTATCGCGGGCCGCATCTTCGAACTGGCGCTGGAAGTCGCGCGCCATGGACTTCAGCTGTCCCACATACTTGCCGATCGTGCGCAGCATGCGTGGCAGATCCTTTGGTCCGACCACCAGGAGCATAACCATCCCGATGACGAGCATCTCGGTCCAGCCTATATCGAACATTGCTTTACACGCGCCACGTTACCCGCTTGCCGGGCAGGTCAGAAAAATCAGCCAGGATTGAGCGGCTTCAGCTGTTGGCTTTACTGCCGGCTTCTTCAGTGGTTTCGACAGTATCTGCCGCATTGTGCTCAAGGGTTTTGACGTCACCCTCGGCTTCATCCTTGGGTTCTTCCTGCATGCCCTTTTTGAAGCTCTTGATGCCCTTGGCGACATCGCCCATGAGATCGGAAATCTTGCCGCGTCCGAAAAGCAGCACAAGCAGGGCCACCACCAGAAGGATTTGCCAGAAACTTGGCATCATTGTCTCGTACTCCCAACTCTTTAAGTTTATGCCGTACGGCGATTTGGCCGCACTATCGCAGAATCAACACTTTGCTGCAACAAAACAGCAGCACACACCATAAACGGGGTAAACGCCGAAACCGGGTGGTTCACCGGCCCCGCGTCAGGTGTCGCCGGCTGCAAACACAAAGACGTGATCCAGATCCAGCGAAATGCGGATGCTGTCACCCTTTGCGGGAATGCCAGTGCCGGCGAGGTGCGCCATTAATGGTTGCTCTATACCCTCGAACGCAATTTTCACAACACTTGCATCGCCAAGGTAACGTGCATCGAGAACAAAGCCCTCGAGCGCTGATTTGGACTTTGAGCGCGTCAACCCCTGCGGCCGGATCATGACCGTCACCGCGGCATCCGACAACCTGGCCGGCGTCGGCACATTGCCAAAGGCGGTTGCGATCTTTCCTCCCCTCGACACGCACGGTATCTCGTTGAATTCGCTAAAGAATCTTGCGGTGTCGATGTCGACGGGATGACAATAGACCTGTTGGGGGGTTCCGACCTGCACCAGTTGGCCTGAACGCATGACAGCAATGCGGTCCGCCATCCACATCGCTTCGGCGGGATCGTGTGTCACAAGCAGACAGCTTGCCCCGGTCTCGCGCAGCACGGAAAGCGTTTCGTCGCGCACCGACTCCCGCAACCGTTGATCAAGCCCGGAAAACGGCTCGTCCATCAGCAACACCGAGGGACGCGGGACAATTGCGCGCGCAAGCGCCACGCGCTGCTGCTCGCCACCGGAAAGCACGTGCGGATAGGCTTTCTCATAGGCACTCATGCCGACGCGACGCAGCGCCGCGCGCGCTTCGGAGGCCGCCGTTGCCTGATCGAGCGCATTCAGGCCGAAGGCGACGTTATCCAGGATGGACAAATGCGGAAACAGGGCGAAGTCCTGAAACATCAGGCCGACATTGCGCTTTTCCGGCGGAACAAAGATGTTCGGTCCGGCGACTTCCTCGCCATTCAGGAGAATCCGTCCCTTTTGCGGACGTTCCACACCGGCGGCAATACGAAGCAACGTTGTCTTGCCGCAGCCGGAGGGCCCGAGCAGGCAAATGATCTCGCCGAGCGCCAAATCCAGAGACACATCGTTCACCGCATCGACGCCCTTGAACACATGAGTGATGTGATCAAAAGTCAGGCGTGCCGGAAACGTCGCAGCCGCAGAACCGCGCGGGCCCCACGAGCTTGAATCCTGATTTTCCGGTATGCTGTCGTCCAACGGGTTCATAAGGCTCCGAAGCGGGCGGCGGCGCCCCATGCGCCACGGCTATCACTGCGGACTATATAGTGTGAGAACCTGCCGTCGGAAACTGTTATTCCGCATCCTCGCCGAGGGCCGCTTCTAGAGGTTCGTCGTAGTCATCCATATCCGGGCCTTCGTCGAGGGGGTCCTCATCTGGATCAAGGTCTTCACCGTCGCCGGGCGCTGGAATGACAAAGTCAGATGGCAGATTGCTCTGCAACAGTCCCGCCGCCTTCAAGTCCGACATACCGGGAAGATCGCTGACCGCTTCCAGACCGAAATGGCTCAGGAACGCATCGCTGGTGCCGTAAGTTACCGGACGGCCTGGCGAGCGGCGGCGGCCTCGCATGCGGATCCAGCCGATTTCGAGAAGTGCATCAAGGGTACCTTTCGAAATCGAAACGCCCCTCACCTCCTCGATTTCGCTGCGTGCGACGGGCTGGTGATAAGCAATGATGGCAAGGGTTTCCAGAGCGGCGCGCGACAAGCGCTTTTCCTCAACAGCGTCCTTGCGCATAATAAAGCTCAGGTCTTCCGATGTGCGGAACGTCCATTTGCCACTTACCTGAACCAGATTCACACCACGGCCGCGGTAGGTTTCGCAAAGATCGGCGAGCAGCGTTTCAACGTCGCTTTCATTCGGCAAGCGGTCTTCAAGAACCGCCTGCGAAAGCGGTTCGGACGCGGCGAAAAGAACGGCCTCCAGTATGCGCAACTGCTGCTGATGTTCGGTGGATCGGTACACAGAATACACTTCCGCTGTCAGTTTGGCGGTTACATCATCCATTGCTCCGGGCGTTTCCTGCCCGGCTGCAACATCAACAACCTGCTCCGGTTTCGTCTGCATTGGCGCTACTTGCCTTTCTGTCAGGCCACTGAACCCTGGACGCGTCTGAGATAGATCGGTGCGAAGGCCTCTTCCTGCCGAACGTCGACAACGCCTTCGCGCACCATTTCAAGTGTTGCGGAAAATGTACTCGCCTTGATCGTTGCCTGCATTTCCGGCTCGACCAGATATTCAACCAGATATTCGTCCAGCCGCCCCCATGTGCCCATGGTGCCAAGCAGCTTTTCAAGCATCACACGCGCCTCCTTGATCGTCCACACCGGCTGACGGCGCATCACCAGCGGACGCGAAACCTGACGCTGCCGCCGCTCCGCGTAGACCTTGAGGAGATCGTAGAGGTTGTCGACATATTCGTTTGTCGTCGAGATCTCTATGCTTTCCGGATCGCCCCGCTGGAAAACGTCGCGGCCGAGCCGGTTCCGGGCCATGAGCTGAGCCGCTGCCTGGCGCATGGCGTCGAGCCGCTGCAACCGGAACGACAGCAGTGCGGCAAGTTCCTCACCTGAAGGCTCGTCGTCCTTTTCCGGTTCGGGCAGCAGCAGTCGCGATTTAAGGTATGCCAGCCACGCCGCCATGACGAGATAGTCGGCGGCGAGTTCAAGCCTGAGCTTGCGCGCCTCCTTGATGAACGTGAGGTACTGCTCGGCCAACGCAAGTATCGAGATCTTGGTGATGTCGACTTTTTGATCGCGCGCCAGGGTGAGAAGCAGGTCGAGCGGCCCCTCGAACCCGTCGACATCGATAATCAGGGAATCGAGAGGACCGAGCGGACCGTCCTCGTCTTCCCAGCCGAGATCCTCGGCATCGTGGTCGTCTTGCTGCGTATCAGCGTTCATTCAGGTTCTTTCGGGGCGCGGGGCCCTGAGAATCGTTGCCCTGACTTAGTTTATACCGATTCGACAAGCACCCGGTCGAGGTCGCCGAGCGCTTCTTCCACATCAAACTCCTTTGGCGGCCCAAGACGCGCCAGTGCCGCCTCGCACCGACGCAGCGCATCGCCTGTCAGCACAGGTACACTCTCCGCGATCTCCATCATCTCAGACATGTCGCCGTTACAGTGTAAAATGAGATCGCAACCCGCCTCAAGAGCCGCCTCGGCCCGTGCCGCAAGAGACCCCGTCAGAGCCCCCATGCTCAAATCGTCCGTCATCAAGGCGCCATCATACCCGATTTCACCGCGAATGAGATCGATTACCGGTTTTGAAAGTGTTGCCGGTTGCTCTTTGTCGAGCGCGGAATACACGACATGAGCGGTCATCGCCAGCGGCGCGGTGTTCAGTGCCGCAAACGGAACAAAATCGCATGCACGAAGCTCCTGCGCCGATGTCTCGACGATGGGTAGATCCTTGTGGCTGTCCGCCTGCGCGCGGCCGTGGCCCGGCACATGTTTGACGACAGGCAGCACGCCGCTGTCGAGCATCGCACCTGTCGCGACACCACCCAGAACTGCAACCACCTCTGGTTCGCGGCCATAGGCGCGGTCGCCTATGACGTCATGCGCGCCCGGTTGCTGCACATCGAGCACGGGCAGACAGTCGACCGTAATACCAACCTCTTTAACATCGCGCGCGATCAGGCGCGTCAGCACATAGGTGAGCCGCATTGCCTCGGATCGGTCGGATTGGAACAGGTCTCCCAGAACCCTCGCCGGGGGATACTGGCGCCAGTGCGGCGGCTTCAGGCGTTGAACGCGGCCCCCTTCCTGATCCACCAGCACAGGCGCGCTATCGCGGCCGATGGCGGTTCGGAACTGCGAAACAAGGGCGCGGATCTGATCGGGGGTGCCGCAGTTGCGAGCGAACAGAATAAGACCCCAGGGGTTTACTTCTTCGAACAAGCCGATTTCCGCGGCCGTCAGGGACAATCCCTCACAGCCCACGATCAGAGCGCGCTCAGACATAATCACCCAGTTTGAATGTAAGAATTGAAAGCAGGTCCGCCGACAACCTACTGACCGACAAAGCAGTCTCGCTCACCAGCCGAAATCAGCGAGTTACAGAGTTGCGAGGCCGATTGCCGGTTTTGTATCGGCCCGATGCGCAAGCGATAGTATATGCCGCGTGAGCCGAGGTCGGCCTGCTGAATATAGGGCCTGTAGGTCTGCAGCAACGAACCGTGACGACCCTGCAGGCGGCTGAATTCCTGTTCCGCTTCCTGCTGGGTCCGGAACGACGCCAACTGCACAAGGAAGCTGCCCGGCGGCGGCGCCGGTGCCGGGGCAATGGCCGGCGCGGGATTGATGGCTGCTACCTGTTCGGCGGGCGCCTGGGTTACAGGGGCCAGAGTTGCAGGTGCCTGGGTGACGGGAGCTTGAACCGCCGGCGCTGCAGGTTGCGTCAGTGACGGCTGTTGCGTTGCCGCAAGAGGCTGGCCACCGACGTCAAGCGAGCTTCCTTCGCCGGAAAACCTCGAGCCGCTGACGCGTGTTGTGTTTTGTTGTGTCTGCTGCTGCAGGAGAGACGGCTGAGCCGGTTGCTGTACGGCAGGCTGCGCCGGTTCTAGCGACACGGGCTGACCGGGCTGTAAGTTGATGGGCGAGGTCCCACTCTGCTGGGCTTGCAGGGCTGCCTGCTGCGTGTTTTCGGCGGGCACGGAGCCCGGCAACGGATTGATCTGAACCGGACCGGAAGGAACGGCCGGGCCGGGTGTTGCAAGCCGCGACGGCGGGATCGGCTTATCGATCGGCACCGGCGGATTGGCAAGAAGCCGTGAAATTGGGTCATCGGCAGCTGCCGTGGCCGGCTGCTGCTGATCCGGTTGCGGCTGCTGCAGGGCAGCGTTGTCGCTTGGTGCGATCGGCTGCAACACTGTGGACGGCACGGATGAATCCGGCAATGGCGGCGGCTGGACCGCTGCCACCTGGGTGGTCTGCGACTGCAGACTGCCTGACTGGCCCGATGGCACTGCACTGGGCGGAGGTGGCAGGGGAAGTGGCAGCGGCTCATTGCCGGTCGGCTGCCCGTCGAACGCCTGGTTCGTCCCCGGTTGAGCCGGCGCTCCGGTTGGATTTATCTGTCCGGCCGGCTGATTTGAGGGGTCGAGCAACGGCTCTTCGCGCGTCTGCAACGTTTCGTCCGGCACGGCGACTTCGCCGATAATCCGTTCATAGATCAGTTTGGTACGGTGCGAGACTTCGAGCCCGCTTGGTTCATCCGGTTCGACCTTGACCGGCTCCTGATTGGCTTCGACAACGGGAACCTGATCCTGCTGGCCTTCATATATGCCCTGTTTGTAAACGAGAATTAGCCCGCCGGCGATCGCGGCAACGCCAATAAGGCTACCGAGCAGAAGAAACGGCCCGCGGCGGCGGCGTGGCGGTTCGCGCATTTCATCGTACTGGCCCTCATACCTTGGGTATTCCTCAAAGCCTGAAGGTTCGGCACGGCGAAAATCGACCGATTCATCGGTGTACTGATACTCCCGCGCATACTGGTTATCGACATCGGCCAGTTCGCGGGCGTGCACGCCCTGATACTGCGACGGGTCGAACTCTTCGTAGCTGCGCGGGTCGTAGTAATCTTCAGCAGGCGGCGTTTCCTGTACCGGCGGCTCACGCGGAGTGTCGCTGCGACCGCGGTCATCGAAGGGCGAAGGTCCACTGCCCGCAACGCCCTGCTGCGGGCTGTAGCGCGGCCGGTCGGCTTCAAAGTTAGCTGCTGCGTCGCGTCCGTCCCTACCCCGTTCCGATATGCGGTCAAGGCGCGGCGGCGCACTGTAGCCATCGTTGGCGGGCGGACGCCGTTCAATCGCCGGTTCCCTGTCGAAGCCGCCACGCATGCCGGCCGCCGGTGCCGGGTCATCGCCGCGCCAACGGTCGTTTCTGGGCGCCGGCTCGCGGCCGAATGGCGATCCGAAATCGTCATCGCGGTTGAAAAGTGACGACGAACGACCTCCCGAAGCAGGCCGCTCCTGGGGCTCGCGCGATGCCCCGCGCGGCTGATCAAAGGGCGACTCCGTCCGGAATAATCCGGACTCGCGCCCACCGGCATCCTCATTGCGATCGCGGCGCAGCCCGGAATCGCGAGTAGCGCCGAAATCATCGCGCGGCGGGCGATTGTCATCGCGTCCACTTGCCGCTGGTTCCGGTTGCGTTTCAGTGACGCGAGGCCTGGCGAACGGCGACGTGTCGACGTCACCTGCAGGTTCGTTGCGGCTTACCGGATCATCAAAAATGTTTCGCTCGCGCGATTGGGAACGCTCGCCATCCCGGCGAAACGGACTTTCGTCACTTTCGTCCCGGAACAATCTGCGCTCGCCGTCGTTTCTCGATCCGCGATCGGATGCGTCATTAGCCATAGCGAAGCCCGCTATCTCATTTCTTGGACTGGTACGACCCCTAATATTCCCAGTCCGTTGGACAAAACATATCGCACCGCTTGCAATAATGCGAGCCGTGCAATGGTTGCATCAGTCTTTGATTCATCAATAAAGCGCAAATGCGGCAACTCTTTGCCCCGATTCCACAGAGCGTGGAAGGTGCCTGCCAGCTCATACAAATAGAACGCTATTCTGTGAGGCTCGTGCGCCAACGCCGCACCTTGCACGACCCTCGAATACTCAGCAATTCGCCTTATGATGGCTATCTCCGCCTCATCCTGCAATACATTTAAGTTCAAATTCGTTAACGCATCGGACTCTTGTGGCAGCACCAGACCGAGATCGGCGGCATTGCGAAACACAGAACAGATCCTGGCATGCGCGTATTGTACATAGAATACCGGGTTTTCCCGCGATTGCTCGGTAACTTTGTCGAAGTCGAAATCGAGCGAAGCGTCGTTTTTGCGGTACAGCATCATGAACCGTACGACATCGGGTCCGACCTCGTTCACAACGTCGCGCAGCGTGATGAAATCGCCGGCGCGCTTTGACATGCGCACCGGTTGCCCGCCGCGGAACAGCTTGACGAGCTGACACAGACGCACGATGGCCTGTGCCGATCCGCCGCTGACCGCGTTGGCAATGGCCTGCAACCGCTTGACGTAACCGCCATGGTCGGCACCGAGCACGTAGATCATCTGCTCGAATCCGCGATCGTATTTTGACCTGAAGTAGGCAACGTCCGACGCGAAGTATGTGTATGTGCCATCCGACTTGATGAGCGGGCGGTCCACATCGTCACCGAACTGTGTGGCCCGGAACAGGGTCTGCTCGCGATCTTCCCAGTCTTCGGGCACCCGGCCCTTGGGCGGTGGAAGACGGCCCTCGAACACCAGGTCGCGGGCGCGCAGATCTGCAATAGCGCTGGCAACGGCACCCGTCTCCTCATGCAGGGAGCGCTCTGAAAAGAAAACCTCGTGATGAATGTTCAATGTCGCGAGATCTTCACGGATGAGATCCATCATTGCATCGATGGCGGCATTCCGGAAAAGCTCAAGCCACTCGTCTTCCGGCTTGTCGCGGTAGACGTCGCCGTGTGTTTCGGCGAGCTCCCGCGCTACGGGAATAATGTAATCCGCAGGATAGAGGCCGCTGGGAATCTCGCCGATCTCTTCCCCGAGCACTTCGCGGTAACGCAGGTGAACCGAGCGGGCGAGATCATCGACCTGGGCGCCGGCATCGTTGGTGTAATACTCGCGCACCACCGCATATCCGACCTTTTCCAGAACATTTGCGAGCGCATCCCCGAACACCGCGCCGCGGCAATGGCCGACATGCAACGGGCCGGTCGGATTGGCCGAAACATACTCAACGTTCACCTGGCGCCCCTCGCCCATGGGCGACGAGCCGTACGTCTCGCCCGCCTTCAGAACGGCGGCCACAACCCGTGGCCAGCACTCGGGCGTGAGTGTCAGGTTGACGAACCCCGGACCGGCGATTTCGGCACTGGCGACACCTTCGGTATCTGCAAGGCGGCGCACCAGGACCTCGGCGATTTCGCGGGGTTTAGCGCCGGCCGGCTTGGCCAGGACCATGGCCGCATTCGTGGTGACGTCGCCATGCGAAACGTCGCGTGGCGGTTCAACCGAGATGCGTGACAGATCAAGTCCTTGCGGCAGTTCTCCCGCGGCAACCATCGCTTCGACGACGGCATTCACATGCGTTTTGTATTCTGCGAAAATATCCAATGGAAACTCGACTCCAGGCCATGCATGGCGCCGAGCCGCGCCGCATCGGCGATGTGCCGCGGATTTCGCGGCAATTCCTTGAGCGGACTACCGGAAAAGCGGATCAACGTCAAACAGGCGCTTGTGCTGATCGAGCGCGTAGCGGTCCGTCATTCCGGCGATGAAGTCGCAGACCTGGCGCGCATGTCCGCGGCGCCCGTCTAGCTCCTCAACCCCCTGCCAGTCGGGCGGCAGCTTATCGGCATGGGACGTGAAGACCTCAAACAAATCCCGCACCACACGTTTGGCGCGGCCCATGACGTCCATGACCCGTGCGTGACGGTACATGCGGTGGTGAAGGAAACGCTTCAGGGCGCGGTTGTCCTCCGCCATCTGCGGGGAAAAGCCGACCAGGGGCCCGGCATGCGCACGCACCGCTTCGGCGCTCGCCGGCGCCGCGGCGGCAATGCGGCGGCGCGTTTCGTCAAGCACGTCTGAAACCATGCGCGAGATCAGGCGCCGGACGGTTTCATGTACAAGCCTCGTGCGCTCAAGCTCCGGGTATACACCCAGCACATCGCCAAGTGCGGTCCCCACCAGCGGCACATCTCCCAAATCGATAACTTCAAAGAGACCGGCGCGCAGCCCGTCGTCGATATCATGCGCGTTATACGCAATATCGTCCGAAATCGCCGCGACCTGCGCCTCGAGCGAGGAATGGCTTGAAAGCTCCAGATCATGGCTTGTCGCAAAGTCGGCAATCGCGTCCGGCAATCCGGTTTCGAGATAACGTCCCACTGGTTTGCCATCGGTGCCGGTCAGCGGGCCATTGTGTTTGACAAGCCCTTCCAGCGCTTCCCATGTCAAGTTAAGCCCGTCGAACCGTGCATAGCGTTTTTCCAGATGCGTTACGATGCGCAGCGATTGCGCGTTGTGATCGAAACCGCCGTGGCGTCGCATGCAGTCGTTGAGCGCATCTTCGCCGGCGTGACCGAAGGGTGTGTGGCCAAGATCATGGGCAAGCGCGAGAGCCTCGGTAAGGTCTTCATCGAGTTGCAGCGTGCGCGCGATGGTACGTGCGACCTGCGCTACCTCGATGCTGTGCGTGAGGCGCGTGCGGTAGTGATCGCCTTCGTGATAGACGAAAACCTGTGTCTTGTGTTTGAGGCGGCGGAAAGCGGCGGAATGAATAATGCGGTCGCGGTCGCGCTGAAACGGCGTGCGGCCGACGGCTTCGTCTTCCGCCAGGAACCGGCCTCGGCTCTCTGCGGCGTTGGACGCGTAGGGTGCGAGCTGATACAAGCCTGATGTCATTTACGAGATCATAACCTAGCGGATTGACATTCCCCGCCGCCCTCATAAGTATCAGGCAGGGATACCGGACCTTGAGAAGCAGAGCATGACGCAGACACCCGTAACACTGAGCGACCGCGCGGCCAAGCGCATAGCGGAGATTTTGTCCGGCGAGACGGCACCCAAGATGCTGCGCGTGTCCGTGTCCGGCGGCGGGTGCTCGGGCTTTCAGTACGGGTTCGAACTCGACGCGAAACAGCTCGACGACGACCTTGTGCTGGAGAAGCTCGGTGCGACGGTGCTGATCGATTCGGTTTCTCTCATGTATCTTGAAGGCTCCGAGATCGATTTCGTCGACGATCTGATCGGCGCGGCCTTTCAGGTGAACAATCCAAACGCCACCGCATCGTGCGGCTGCGGCACGAGCTTTTCAATCTGATTGCGCGGCCAGCGCCGCGGCTCTCTCGAACCGGATCCGGCAATGGTATTCCAGACCAATCCGAGCGTTGCGCGTGTTCTGGACCCGCCGACCGGCGAAACACGTGCCTGGCTTGCGCAGGGCCCCGCAAAATCAGCCCTGCCCGTTATTGATGCCGCTCAGGCGGTTCCAAATTACCCTCCGGCCGATGCGCTCATGGCACACCTGTCGCGCTTCGTGCGCGAGCCTGAAAGCGCGTTCTACACGCCGATATTCGGGGTGCCTGACCTCAGAGACGCTCTCGCCGCGGATATGTCGAAGACATACCCTGCGCCGATTTCCGCCGATCAGGTAGCGATCTCGTCCGGTGGCAATCACGCCTTTTGCATGGCGGTGCTTGCACTCGCCGGCCCCGGCGACAACATCAT
The DNA here is from genome assembly GCA_021775755.1 of Hyphomicrobiales bacterium. Lineage (GTDB taxonomy): Bacteria > Pseudomonadota > Alphaproteobacteria > Rhizobiales > JAJFHB01 > JAJFHE01. The sequence goes on from JAJFHE010000050.1 coordinate 394,463, forward strand.
CCTTCCCGAACCCTACTACTTCAACCACCAGATGTGGTTCGACATGCAGGGCATCGAAACGCGCGCGCTTATCTGCCACGAAGACGATGGCGGCATGGTGCCGGACCTTGCGGAGGCCCAGGCGCTCATCGATTCGCGCACCCGCGCCATCGTTCTCGTAAGCCCGAACAATCCGACCGGCACCATATTCTCTCCACAACAGCTTCTCGCCTTCTACGAACTTGCCCGCAACAATGCGTTGGCGCTCATCATCGACGAAACCTACCGGGACTTCCTGCCCAATGGCGCCTCCCCGCACGCGCTCTTTGATCAGGCGGACTGGGGCGATGTTTTCGTGCACCTGTACAGTTTTTCCAAGGTGTTCAGCCTGACCGGGTACCGCGTCGGTGCCATCGTCGGCGGCGGCGCGCTCATGGAAGCGGTCGGCAAGATTGCAGACACCATGACCATTTGCGCCCCGCGTGTCGGTCAGGAGGCCGCCTTGTTCGGACTGCGTGAACTTGGGCACTGGCGTGCCGCAAAGCGCGATGATTTGCTGCAACGCCTCGATCTTCTGGGAGAAGCGTTTGAACGCACGGCGCCACGCTTCCAGCTGGTGTCGCGCGGCGCCTTCTTCGCCTATCTGAGGCATCCGTTTGCCGGCACCTCGAGCATCGACGTCTCGCGCCGGCTGTTCGACGAGGAGAGCCTGCTGACATGGCCTGGAAGTTTCTTCGGCCGGAATCAGGAAGATTATATCCGCCTTGCTTTTGCAAATGCCGATGCGGGCGAAATCGGCGAAATGGTAGAGCGGCTGGGCCGCGCCGGCGGCATTTGACAGCCGCCTAGGTCATGCGATAGTCGCCCTGCCTTCACCACGCAGCTTTCACGGGGACCGCATGATCATCGCAACATGGAACGTCAACTCAATCCGCGTGCGGCTCGACAACGCGCTTGCCTGGCTGAAGGAGCGCCAGCCCGATGTCGTCTGCCTGCAGGAGATAAAGGCAACGGACGAAAATTTCCCGGCAAGCGCCTTTGAGGATGCGGGCTACAATGTTGCGGTGCACGGCCAGAAGACCTTCAACGGTGTCGCCATTTTGTCGAAGCGGCCGTTCGAGGATGTCCGCACACGCCTGCCCGGAGACGATAACGACGAGCAGGCCCGCTACCTTGAGTGCGTCGTGCCAACCGATGATGGCGTCATGCGTGTTGCATCGATCTACCTGCCAAACGGCAATCCGGTCGAAACCGAAAAATATCCATACAAACTCGACTGGATGGCGCGGCTTCGTGCGCATGCAAGTTCGCTTTTGAGCCTGGAGGAACCGCTGGTGCTGGCCGGCGATTACAACGTTATTCCCGATGCGGGCGATGTCCACAACCCTGAGGCCTGGGCCGATGACGCACTGTTCCTGCCGCAAACGCGCAATGCGTTCCGCAGCTTACTCAATCTCGGTTTCACGGAAGCGTTCCGGGCGTGCTCATCGCAGGCCGGGCGTTATTCGTTCTGGGACTATCAGGGTGGCGCGTGGCAGAAGAACCATGGCATCCGCATAGATCATCTGCTTTTGTCGGGCGAAGCCGCCGACCGCCTGACCCGGTGCGAGATAGATGATTATGTGCGGGCGTGGGAAAAACCGTCAGATCACGTTCCGGTCTGGATCGAGGTTTAGTTACGCAGCGGGTTCTCGGAGTTCCACCGAAGTGCCAGACCTTCGGCCATCCGGCGCTCTTCATCGCCGGCATCGATATAGAGTTCTTCGTAGCGGTCGTAGATATCCGGATTAATCTCTTCGCGGGCGTTTTCAGTGGCGAGGATGTACCACATCAGGCCACGTGCGCGGTCTTGCGGGCGCAGCTCGCCGCGCCAATAAATATCGCCCAGTTGAGCCATTGCGGAGGCATAGCGTTTTTCCGCCGCCAGATTGAGCCAGCGCATTCCGACCTTGTGATTGGCCGATGTGCCGATACCGCCGAGCAGCATGGTCCCGACCATGTACTGACCCGCAGCCAATCCGTGGTTTGCGGTAATGCGCAACAGACGGAACGCATACGCTGGACGCGGCTGAATGCCGGCACGCTCGACGCCGGTGTTATAAAAGTGCGCGACCCAGAACAGGGCGTCGCGGGTAATACCGAAACGGTCCCTCACCGAGCGGTCGGCATCGAAGTGGCGGGAAACCTGTTCGTAGTATTGCAGCGACATGGCGCTGTCGGTTCCGACCCCCTGTCCGAGCCGGTACATGCGGGCGAGATGCCATTGCGCGACCATGTCACCATTCGCTGCCAATTCTTCCCAGATGCTTTTTGCTGTCGCGTAGTCACCGCGCTGATAGGCATCGATGGCGCGTTTTTGATCGTCTGAAAAGAAGGAAACACTGGGGACGAGGCTGCCCGAGCCCTGCGGGGCGCCTTCGGGCGCCAACTGAGAGGTGGAAGAGCGGCCAAAGGCTTGAAATCCGACCGACAAGTCGATCGATTGTGCCTGCACGGCCGTGCTCAATGCCACTGCTGTCAAGCTCATGGCAGCGCCAACAGCTGCTCTCTTCAAACGTCCTATACACATGCTACCGGTCCGCATAGCAGACAACCTCTGCTTCTTCACCGGAACGGATGCGTGGGCGTGCATCCTTCGTTCCAGTCGTATGTTCAAGTTCCCACAGCGTTGCGCCGTGCATTCCCTGGTCCGGCATGCTCAGCATTTCGCGGCAGGTGTTCTCATCATTTGCCGCCAACATGCACAATCCGTACGGCGCGGCCTGCGGGGCCTGCATTCCCTGCCACAGCGGCAGACGGTTGCTGTCAAATGTTCCGGCGTTCATAGATCACATCAAATCCGTATGTGTTGCCTCTTGGTGCCACTCCAAGGGAGCTATCCGGCGGTTCCACCGGTGTGATTGGCGCCCCACAGCCAAACACGCCTCAAGCGATTCACTCAATGCCCATAAACCTTTAATAACAAACAATGAATCATCTCTGATTCAGATGAGGCAACGGTATGAGCGAGACGCTATTTATCTATTAAGGCAAGAAAGTGTTTAATTGTGGCTGAAACTTTGCGTGGCGTAATTATTACGGAGAGTGTTGTATTTTTGCTACGCGAATGAGCGCCCCGGACCCGGCACCGGAAAGATGGACATCGTGCCGGTAAACGCATACATGAACGGGCACGGAGGGCGGATCAATGAGCGCAGATCAGGTAAGCGGCGGTGCTGTCGACGGCGAAGTCCCGGTGAAGATCCAGTATCTGCCGAAACCGGGCCTTGGCGCCCTGGTGATCAAGAATCTCTTCCTCAATATCCTGACACTCTTCATATACAGCTTCTGGGCAAAAACCGAAGTGCGCAAGCATATATGGTCATGTGTTCAAGTGATGGACGAGCCCCTGGAATATACTGGACGCGGGCTTGAACTCTTCCTCGGCTTCATCATAGTGGTGTTTGTCATCATGCTGCCGCTGTCCGCTTTGCAGACTTATGTGGCGCTGGCCAGCGAAGACCTTGCGGTTTCCTATCTGGCCAACACGGTGTCCGCCCTGATCATCCTGTTCCTGGTTGGTGTCGGAACCTACCGCGCACGCCGCTACCGACTGAGCCGTACTCTGTGGCGCGGCATTCGCGGCACGCTTACGGGGTCTTCGTGGCGTTACGGCGCTCAGAGTTTCATCATGCTGATTCTGCTTCCGCTGTCGCTGTTCTGGACCATGCCGTGGATGAATGTATCGCTCACATCGCGCATGACGCGGGAAATGACCTTCGGCAGCCGGCCGTTTTCATTTTCCGGAGGCTCTGGCCCGCTGTACAAACCCTTTGCAATTTTCTGGTTCGGCACCACCGTGTTCGCCCTGCCATTTCTGGCGCTGGTTATCTACGGCCTCGTGTTTGCGGCGGGATCGGCCCTGCTGGGCGATTTCGGTACAGACAACTCCGATGCAACGAACGGGACACTTGTCGAAATCATCGGAGCCGCGGGGCCAATCCTCACTATTGCATTGGCCGTGCCTCTGTTTTTGTTTCTGCGTGCCTTTTACACCGCGGCGGAGCTGAATTACCTCGCCGCCTGCACGAGCTATGAAAATCTACGGTTCAGATTGCAGGCAAGCGCATGGAGCCTGGTGGGCCTTATGATCGTAAACACATTGATCCTACTGCTCAGCCTCGGCATCGCCGCACCATTTGTGCAGCAGCGGCTTGTGCGCTACCTGTGTGACCGCCTGACCGTTGACGGCAGCCTCAACGTCGCCGACATTCTTCAGGCTCAGGGCGAGGCGGACAAAATCGGCGAAGGCATCGCAGAGGTCTTCGACATTGACGCGTTTTAGCAGGTGATCGGCACACCATGAACACACGACCCGGCCAGAACGCTACATTTCCGGGCCAGTTCTTCGACGGCAAGTCAGCCATGGCGCAGAAGGTAGTTGTTCGCCTGTCCACCAATGTCATCGTCATGAGCCATGCCGATGGCGAAATCGGGTCGTGGACCTACAAGGATCTTCTGGCGCCAGAACCTGTTGCGCCGAACAAGCCAACCCGTCTCACCCACGCGACCGCGCCCTATGCGCGCCTTGTTGTCGATGCGCCCGAATTTGCCATCGGCATTGTGGAACGCGCGCCGCAGCTCTCCCGCAGAGCTGATCGAAAGCGCACGTTCAAGGTGGTTGCCGCATGTTTCGCCGCCGCCCTGATCGTGGTCGGCGCGCTATACGCTTTCCTCACAATCGCGCCAAGACAAGCCGCTTTCATGATGCCGGATGAATGGCGCACGAACCTTGGAAATCAAGTCCTGACGGCTGTGGCAGGCTCATCGCCGCACTGCACGGCGGAGAAAGGCGCAGCAGCCATCAACCAGCTGAGGCAACGCCTCAGCCATGCCGATGCCGGCATCCAGTCGGTCCCGCAAATTTTCGTCTACGATCTACCGGTCAAGAATGCGTTCGCGCTTCCTGGAGGGCACATCGTGGTCAGCGGCAAACTAGTTCGCGAAGCGACCGGCCCGGATGCGCTTGCCGGTGTGCTGGCCCACGAAATGGGGCATGTGGCGCGACGCGATTCGGAAACACAGCTCATTCGCTACCTCGGCATCTCAATTGTCGAGACCTTGCTGTTCGGCGGCGGCTCGTATCTCTCCGAAACAATCGGCGGGACGGCGGGGTATCTCACATTGCTGCGCTACAGCCGCGATGCAGAACGTCGTGCCGACGATCACGCCATAGCACTTTTGCGGGACGCAGGCATTGACCCCGCCGGCCTGATCAGCTTTTTCCGGCAAATTCAGGAAGACAAAGGCGGCAGCGAAGAAAGCTCGGCCACCGAAGAGACTTTCGCAAGCATCCTCAGCACACACCCAGGCCTTGATGAGCGCATCGAAGTGCTGGAGGCACTTGAGCCGTGGGAGACGACCCCCACACTGACCGCGCAACAGTGGCAGGCGCTCATAACGATCTGCAGTCAGGCGGCACAGTAGTGCGTCACGCGGCTCCGACGAGGCGTTGAACTGCCGCGTTGATCTTGTCACGCCGCGCCTCGGCATCGGCACAACGTTCACGCTGCTCAGCCACCACATGCTCGGGCGCCCGCGACACGAATTTCTCGTTGGCGAGTTTTGCCTGCAGTTTGGAGATCTCCTGCGCGATTTTATCAAGCTCGCGATTCAGGCGCTCGGTTTCCGCCGATACATCGATAACGTCCGCCAGCGGCAGCGCGACAACAATTTCGTCAAGAACGACCTGCACCGCGCCTGCCGGTATGTCGGCCGCCGTTTCGAATGTCTGTAGCCGGGCCAGACGCTGGACTTCAGGGCGCCATGCCTCAACCAGCTCCGATGTATCCGCACCGCCGCCAATGACAAATGCATTGATCTTGGCACCGGCAGGAACGTTCATTTCCGAGCGCACCGAGCGGATTTCACCGACCAGCCGGATGACCCATTCGATCTGCGCGCCCGCCGCTGCATCGCCGGAGGGCAGGTCCGCCGGCCATTGCGACAAGATCAATTTGCTTTTGCGCCCGCCGGGACCTGCAAGCTTGGACCACAATTCTTCCGTCACGAAGGGCATGAAGGGGTGGAGCAGATGCAGCATCTGATCGACGACCCAGGCCGCTGTGGCGCGGGTCTCGGCTTTTGCCTCGGCATCGTCGCCGTTCATTAGAGGTTTCACGATCTCCAGATACCAGTCGCAGAATACCCGCCAGACAAACTGATAAATACCGCCAGCTGCTTCGTTGTATTTATGGGCTTCGATACCCTTTGTGACCGCCTCGGCGGCGCGTGCAACCTCGGCTACGATCCAACGGTTTGCAGTATGCTTGACAGTTGAAGGGTCAAAGCCTTCCACCGGCACGCATTCGTTCATTTCGCAGAACCTCACCGCGTTCCAGAGCTTGGTGGTGAAGTTGCGATAGCCCTCGACACGCGATTTTGCGAGTTTGATATCGCGCCCCTGCGCTGCCATCGCCGCAAGCGTAAACCGCAGCGCGTCGGCCCCGTACTCTTCGATCAACTCGAGCGGGTCGATAATATTGCCCTTGGATTTCGACATCTTCTGCCCGGCCTCGTCGCGCACCAGGGCATGGATGTAGACGGTATCGAACGGAACCTCCGGCCTGCCCTCGCCGTCCTTCATAAAGTGCAGGCCCATCATCATCATGCGGGCGACCCAGAAAAAGATGATGTCGAAACCGGTGACCAGGACGTCCGTCTTGTAGTAGCGCGCAAGCTCGGGCGTCTGATCGGGCCAGCCGAGGGTCGAGAACGGCCACAGGGCGGATGAGAACCAGGTGTCGAGCACATCTTCGTCGCGCACAAGCTCTACGTCGTTGCCGTAATGTGCAAGCGCTGCGGCTTTCGCGTCGGCTTCGCTGTGTTCCACGAACACTTCGCCACCCGGCCCGTACCACGCCGGGATCTGGTGTCCCCACCACAGCTGGCGCGAGATGCACCACGGCTGAATGTTGCGCATCCACTCAAAGTAGGTTTTTTCCCAATTGCGCGGCACGAACTCGGTGTCGCCGCGCTCAACCGCCTCGATGGCTGGTTTGGCAAGGGTTTGCGCATCGACATACCACTGATCTGTCAGCCACGGTTCGGTGACGACATTCGAGCGGTCGCCATAGGGGATCGTGTGGTCATGATCGTCGATCTTCTCCACAAGGCCTTCCGTCTCAAGATCGGCGACGATCTGCTTGCGCGCCTCGAAACGGTCAAGACCGCGGTATTTTTCCGGCGCGTTCTCGTTGAGAACCGCGTGGCCGTCGAAGATGTTGATGAGTTCCAGATCGTGGCGCCGGCCGACTTCGAAGTCATTGAAATCATGCGCCGGTGTCATCTTGACCGCACCCGACCCCTGCTCCGGATCGGCATACTCATCGGCAACGATCGGCAACTCGCGCCCGACAAGCGGCAGAACGGCCGTCTTGCCGACAAGGTCGGCATAGCGTTCATCGTCAGGGTGGACCGCCACGCCGCTGTCGCCGAGCATCGTTTCCGGCCGTGTGGTGGCGACGACAATGTAGCGTCCGGGCTCATCCTTGATGGGATAGCGGAGATGCCAGAGATGGCCCTTGGTCTCGACCTGCATGACCTCCAGATCGGAGATCGCCGTGAGCAACTTCGGATCCCAGTTGACGAGGCGTTTGTCCTTGTAAATGAGCCCCTGTTTGTAGAGCTCGACAAAGACCTTCAACACCGCCTGCGACAGACCATCGTCCATCGTAAAGCGCTCGCGGCGCCAGTCGCACGAAGCGCCCAGCCGGCGCAACTGATTGGTGATGGTGCCGCCGGATTCAGCTTTCCATTCCCACACACGCTCGATGAAACGTTCGCGCCCCATGGACCTGCGGTCCGGCTCCTGGTTTTCCATGAGCTGGCGTTCGACGACCATCTGGGTAGCGATACCTGCGTGGTCCATGCCGGGCTGCCACAGCACGTCTTTGCCACGCATGCGTTCAAAGCGGATGAGGATGTCCTGGATGGTGTTGTTGAGCGCGTGGCCCATATGCAGTGAGCCGGTGACGTTGGGCGGCGGAATGACGATGCAGTATGAGGGCGCATCCGGCCGCGTCCCGCACTCAAACGCACCGGAGCTTTCCCACTCCTCGTAGATGCGGTCTTCAATGTCTTTGGGGTTGTACGTCTTGTCCAGCATGCGGGCGTGTCCATGGTCTCGATGTGCCGCTGTCGCACGGCACGCATCTGTCGCGTCTGCGCGCTTTAAACATCACGCCGGGCGCAGTTTCAACTCATCAATGTCACTAATGGCGGGAAACGGGTGCGGCTCAACGTCCGCCGCGGCGGGCGACACGCTCAATTTCCTGGCGTACGAGCTCTTCCACAACACCGGGCAGGTTCTCATCGAGCCACGCCTTGAGCATCGGCCGGAGCATTTCCTGTACGAGTTCTTCAAGCGTGCGTGTCGTGCCGTCTCGGGTCAGCAGCGTTGACGCCAGCTGTCCGAACGCCGCGGCGACCGTGGCATCGGTCGACTGCGACAACAAGGGATCTTCAGCGGGTTCCGCCGGCTCCGCGGCAACCTCCTCCATGACATCGGCTTCGGGCTCGTCCATATCAACGAACGCGACGTCCGCGCCGTTGTCGTCAGGCAGGTCGACACTTTCCTCGTTTGTGTCGATATCTTCAAAGCTGATATCACCGGCGTCGAGGGTATCGAATTCATCGACTTCGGCGGGAGTTTCTTCTTCTTCAACGACTTCGGTAAGTTCGAAAACGTCCTCGCCTTCGTCCTCGTCTTCTGCAATATCGGCAAATTCAACGTCTATGCCGTCATCCTCGGCGGCCGGTTCGTCAGCGTCCGGTTGTTCTTCAACAATCTCGGCGGCGAGCTCTTCTTCAACGGCCTCAGGCACGGCTTCATCCTGTTCCGACGGCTGGTCGTCATCGGAAATGATCCGCCTGATGGAGGCAAGGATCTCCTCCATTGTCGGTTCGTGTGCCTGTTCCATGCTACTCATTTACCTGTGACGATTGCGTGCGCGCCGTTAACCGAAGATTAACGATGCCTCATCAAACCGGCAATAGACACTCCCGGTCAAGCACGCTGCAGCCCCGATTAACATTAAAGCTGCGCGATGGTTAACACGCTTTCGCTACTCCTCCTCGGCTATTCCAATGCCAAACAACTGATTTCTGACCTGCTCAAGATGTTCCTGCGGGTCGTATATGGCAACCGGCAGGCCGAGCCCCGAGGCTGTCAACCGCCCGATGGCGGCGAGCAGGCGATAGCCCGCGACGATCTCATTGCGCTTGGATCCCGCGAGCAGAATACGCGATTCGATGAGGTCGCGGTTGGTGTCGAGGACGTCGAGAATGGTTCGCGAACCGACGAGGGCTTCTTGCTGTATGCCCCGAAAGGCCAGCTGGTTTGCTTCGACCTGGTCGCGGTCCGAGCGGATCGACTGGCGCGCCGCAACGAGCTGGTTCCACGCCGACACCACCTCTTCGCGCACCAGACGCATGGCTTCGAGCACCTGCAGACGGCGCTGGCTGTTCAGCTGTTTGGCCTCGCGCACCCGCGAATGCTCGGCGCCCGACTGGTAGAGTGGCACCGTCAAGGTTCCGCTGACGGTTAGCGTATCGGTGTTGTTGATCCTCGACGTCGGCTCCTCGCGGTGGCTGTACTCGGCGCTGAAATCAATGGTCGGCAGGAGATCGCCGATCGCAACCTCCACCGCATGCATCGAGCTTTCTTCCGTATGGCGCGCGGCAAGAACAGTTGGATTTACGCCCTGCGCGATCTCGATGGCTTCCTCCAGCGTTTTCGGCAGGAGGTTCATGATCGATTCGGGATAGGACAGAGATGCGGGCGCGCGGCCGACAACACGCGCATAAAGCGCCCTGCTGGCGCCGAGATTGGCGCGGGCGGTTGCAAGGTCGGAATGCGCCTGGCTGAGCCGCGCGCGCGATTGCGCCACGTCGGTCTGGGTCAACTCGCCAACTTCAAACCTGGCTTGAGTTCCCTTGACCTGCTCGTTCAAAATGCTGACGTTTTCTTCGCGCAGCTGCATGATCCGCGTGTCACGCAATACGTTCATGTAGCCGGTAACGCCGTCCAGCAGCACGGTCTGCTCGACGCCCAGCAAATTTTGCTGCCCGGCCGCGACTGAGGCTTCAGCTTCCAGCGTGCTGTTGACCGTCTGAAACCCCCTGAATATTGGCTGTGTCAAAGTGACGCCGACACCGTGCGGATCGGTTGTGGAGTTGGCGCCGGGCTGAGTTTCGGTGTGGGTTTGACCCGCGTCGCCGCTGGCGATGATGGTCGGGCGCCATCCCGCAAGCGCCTGCGACACCTGCTCGTCGGTGACGCGCTGGCGCGCCCGTTCGGCACGCAGGGTCGGATTGTTGAGATAGGCCGCGGCCAGCGCATCCTGGAGCGTTTCCGCACTGGCATTGCCGGCAAGTATCATCGCCGCTGCCACAGTTGCCCCCGCCGTGACACAGCGCGCCCACTCACGCACACCGCTTGAAATACCAAAACGCATTACAAATTGACCCTGCACAGTCCCACTGAAGACGTACTCAAACACGCAGTTAACCACCGTTCCCGTCTAGCCGAGTAAGCTTTCAGTTACGTTAATGAACGCTTACCGCCCAAACAGGCCGGGCCCTGGATCATGAACCGGACAAGTCACCTTAGGCCGAATTGAAATGGTGCACCAGACGGATTGCGCTGTGCCTGGCAGATTGGCGCGCCGTGTTGCTAAAACACAAACTCCGGCTCGCTGGCGGCGAAGCCCGGCAGCGGCCCGACCTTAGCGTCAAACGCCGTCTTCTCGGCGAACACATCGCCGTGCCGCACGAAAAGACAGGCGCGACCCACGGGACCATCGCCGACGACGGCGACGAGGCGGCCGCGTTCCTTCAGCTGTTCAAGCAGGCTCCGCGGGACTTCCCGCACCGCGCCGCTCAACACGATCACATCGTAAGGCCCCTCGCCCGCATACCCCTCGTTGAGGGGGCCGGTGACCACGGCGGCGTTGTCGACGCCCTGTTCGATTGTGGTTTCGATGGCCTGGGCCGACAGAGCCTCATCGCATTCCAGCGCCACGACCGCCTCACTCATGGAGGCCAGTACCGCGGTGGAGTAACCGCCGCCGCAGCCGACATCGAGCACAACATCGCCTTTTGAAACTTCCGCAAGCTGGGCAAGCTTTGCGAACACCCGCGGGTGCATGAGATAGCGGGTTTCACCGTCAGAGCCCTCAAGGGGAATATCCTGGTCCATATAGGCCAGATGCCGCAGCGACTGCGGCAGGTAGGCTTCACGGGGAATCGTCGCCATGGCATCGATGACGCGCCGGTCCGTAACGCTGCTCGGACGGACCTGCGACTCCACCATGTTCAGACGGGCGATTGCGAAATCGATCATTGCACGCTCATGTTTGCGGTTGCCGGGAACTCTTACCTGCAAACAAAAGCATTACAATCTCAAAGCCCGAACGCCAACCCGAAAGTGGTGCGGGCGATTGCGACAGCACCGCGCGGGGCCTGCTTGAAGATGCCATGAAATGCTGGAGGCCACGGCCGGAATCGAACCGGCGTACACGGATTTGCAGTCCGCTGCGTCACCACTCCGCCACGTGGCCCCAGAGCTGAAAAACCGCAGGATGAAGCTGTTTTTCTCAAAGGTGACCGATCTCTTCCGGGCAGGTGCCCGGCGCCTTTTCGAATTCCGGCCCGCCGTGGTGCAGCGGGAGGCTTGAAATGGCCCGAGATCGACGCGGCGGAACATAGAACAAGTTGCCGGGCATGGGCAAGGACAAGCTTTGCGCCGGGGGCGGCTAATCGGGCAATGCCGGAGCGGGTTTCAAAATCCGGCCGCCGCGGCTCCCTACGCACCCAAATCGCCGCATCGCGCCCTTACATCTTGCGGATTTTACAGGCAAAGAGCATGGTGACCTTCAAAAGGGGAGAGTCGCGTGGCTCTAGAATCTGAGGATCTGGAAACGCTTTCGGGAATGCCGCTGTTCTCCGCTCTCGATATGCCGGTACTGTTGCGGCTGATCGGCAATTCCTCACCGCGCACGTATGACCGCGCGCAAGTTCTGTTTGAGGCGGGCGATCCGGCAGAGCGCTTCTTCGTCATTCTCGATGGCTGGGTAAAACTCTGCAAACGTTCGATTGACGGACACGAGGTGGTTGTCCGGATCCTCACCCGAGGGGAATGTTTTGCCGAAGCGGTGATGTTCATGCGCGGCGAGTATCCGGTGAGCGCTGAGGTCATTCGCGAATCGCGCCTGCTATCCATTGAGTTCGACAACATCGCCACGTGCCTGCGCGAGGATCCTAATCTTGCTTTCGGCATGCTCGCGTCCACATCGCGCCACTTGAAAAAGCTCGTGACGCAAATCGAGCAGATCAAAGGACAGACCGGGGTCCGGCGCGTCGGCGACTTTATCCTGAGGTTGTGTCCGACCTATGAAGGCAGCGCAGTGGTCGGCCTGCCCTATGAGAAATCCCTTATCGCGGCACGTCTTGGAATGACGCCGGAGACGTTTTCTCGCGCCCTGTCGCGGCTGCGCGATGTCGGCGTGCGCACGGACCGCGACCACGTCATCGTGTCCGATATCAAACGATTGTCGGACTTTCTCAGCGCGGAAAGCACATCGCAACGCGGCTTCAAATCGTAAGGCTGGCGTGCCGGTTCCGTACCGGCGATGCGGCGCAGAGTTCGTTTGCAATCAACGCGGCAACTTCCGAGCGCGCCGCAACCGGTCCCGTGTAGATGCAATCGGCACCCGACGCGTTGCCGAGCAGTCGCGGCAAATCTTCCGCAGAATGAAGCCCCTCACCGGCGAACATGCCGACGGCCACCGTCGGGCACGCAGTTTCCTGAAGAACCGCTTCAATAAAGGGCTCTTCTTCAAGATAGCCGGTTGACACGGACGCAAACTCCTCGCGTGCTGCCAGCGCACTGCGAAGTCTGTCAATCGCGGTATGCGCGTGGGTGTTGGACGCGGAGCCATGCGCAGCCAGAACGACCGTGACGTCTGCCGGCGCGTGCCCAAGCCTCAGTGCGCCTTCCCGGGCAATGGCGGCAACCAGATCGGCGACGCCGCCGACAGCGCCCAGAGGCCTGTGTATCGTCACCTGTCCGGCTCCGGAAAACGCTTTCGGAATGGCGGTTTGCGTGAAGTAGCCTTCGCTCATGAAGAACGGGAACACCCGTAGAGGACAATCCGGTGTGAGACCCGACAGTGCCGCCTCGACGCCAGGCTCGCCATTGAGGACGCAGTATCTGACGTCCGAGCCCGGCATCAGCGCGCGCAACCGGCTGGCGCAATCCCTGAGCACTCCATTATCGCCGGCACCGCCGCGTTCGCCATGGGCGACGAGCACGATGGCCGCGTCGGCAGCGGCATCGCGATCAGTGGCTGGTGCCGGCTGAGAATGTGATCTTGTTGTAAACATTATACTTTCCTGCAGGCCTGACCATGGGGATGCGCCGCACCTCCTCGAATGTGGCCGCGTCATAGACGACGATGGCGCCGTCCATGTCCCAGATGCTGACCAGCGCATAGGCGCCGTCGCGCGTGAACTCGACATGTGCCGCCGTCTTGCCCGGCTCCGGACGCAGCGTCCTGACAATTTCCAGCGTGCGCTTGTCGATAATGTGGATGACGTCCCGGTTCGGGCCGAAGAACACATCGGTCCAGGCATAGGGTGTTGCCTCGTGGCTGCGCATGAAGAACCCGGGGCCCATTGTTTCTATCGTCGCCGTTACCGACCAGTCTTCCATGTCGATAACGCTGAGCCGCGCCTCGCGCAGGTGCGGCGTCGCCATGACTTCGCGGCCCCGGTAGCGCCACGTAATGCCCGACCCCAGATGCGGCAGGCCGGGGAGATCAATGCGTGCGATGGGACGTCCGACATTGAGGTTGACGACAACGGCGCCGCCCGTGTCGCGCGATGAACCGACGAGAGAGCGGTAGGACTGGTCGAAGAAAAAGTCGTCCATCGGCTCTTCGACGGCGATCCGCCGCAGCGCGAACAATCCGCTCGATGAGGCAAGCCCTTCGACCATGCCTTTTTCGTAGTTGTGTACGAGGCCTTCAAAAACCGGAGGCGCATCGGGGTCGGTGGCGATTTCCCATATTTCCGGGATGTCCTTGAGCGCGGCGATGAAACTTTGCCGCGTCGGCGCCTGATAGACAGCGCTCACCCTGGAGCTTTCGCCATCCTTGTTTTCAACATTGAAGATCTTCGCAACGGAGAGATCGGATGCGTCCAGTATGACCAGGGTGTTGGGCAGGTAATTCGCCACCGCGACCCATTTGGCGTCGCTTGAGAGCGCGATATTGCGGGTGTTGATTCCCGCCCTCACCTCCGCAACGATCTCCAGTGCATAAAGATCGAACTTGGTGATCCAGCCGTCGCGCGAGCCGAAGAACACATAACGACCATCGTTTGTGAATTTCGGGCCGCCATGCAACGCATAACGGCTTTCAAAACGGTGGATCGGCTCAAAACTGTCGCCGTCGAGAATGGTGACATGATGATCTCCGCTTTCAACGACGACGAACAGGTTGAGCGGGTCAGCGTCGAACACGGGCCGTACAACCGGCGTGGCCGCAGGCGGCGCAATCTCCCGCGACGCTTCGATTTCCGCCTCACGCCAGTCGGGCACGCTCTCCGGCGGCGTATAGACATAGTCGACAAGTGCGGCGATTTGTTCTGTCGTCAGGTCTTCGCCGAAGGCCGGCATCTGCGTTGCCACGCGACCCGACGCGACGACATCAAGCGCCTTTTCGCGGCGCAGGCGGCCGAGGTTCCCGGGCAAAAGTGCCGGTCCCATGCCGCCAAGCCGTTCCTCGCCATGGCACGAGGCGCAGTTCTCCGCATAATCGCGCGCGGCATCGGGTTCTGCAAACGCCGTTCGCGGCACGCCGGCACTCACGACGGCAAGATAGAGGCTAAGCCACAATATGCGCCGGATCATGGACACGTCCTCTGAAAGGTGTGACTTCGAGCCGGCCGCCATCGCCGGTAACGCCGATTTCCTCATCGCTCAGATAGCAGGCCGGGTCTTCCGCCCACGGGTCGCCGGTGAGTTGCAGGGCGCGGACACGGGTGTTGCCGCCGCAAATATCGAAATGGCGGCACGCGCCGCAGCGGCCTGAAATCTTGCGGGGCCGGCGCTTCAACCCGGCCATGATGGGATCGGAGATATCCGTCCAGATGTCGGAGAACGCGCGCTCCTTCACGCTGCCGAGCGAGTAGTGCCACCACATGGTGTCCGGGTGCACATTGCCGAGATTGTCGATGTTGGCGACATTGACGCCCGACGAATTACCGCCCCACTGAGCCAGTTTGGCGTCTATGTGTTCGACACGTTCTGGAAACCGTCGCTGCAGCCAGTACAGCAGATAGACCCCGTCGGCATCGTTGTTACCGGTCACGAATTCCTTTTCGACACCGCGGCGCACATAGTCGAGACAGCGCTCGAAGATCATGTCCATGGTGGCGCGCGTGGTATCGCGGCGCGCATCGTCGCCGCGGTTCTTGTTACCGCGCCCGGCATAGACGAGATGCGACAGGTAGAACTTGTTGACGTCTTCGGCGTCGGCCAGATCGAGCAGCTCTTCAAGCTGCACATGATTGTCCATCGTCATGGTGAAGCGAAGCCCCACCTTGATGCCTTCGTCGCGGCACAGCCTGACACCGTTCAGTGCCGCGTCGAACGCCCCCTCCTTGCCGCGGAAAGCGTCATGGGTTGCGCCGATACCGTCGAGGCTGACACCGACATAGTCGTAACCGATGCCGGCGATCTTCGAGATGTTCTGCTTGTCGATGAGCGCGCCGTTTGACGACAGGCCGACATAAAATCCCATGTCCTTGGCGCGGCGTGAAATCTCAAAGATGTCCGGCCGCAGCAACGGTTCGCCGCCGGACAGAATGAGCACCGGCACGCCAAAGGCCTTGAGATCGTCCATGACGGCGAAGACTTCGGACGTTGAGAGCTCGCCCGGGAAATCCACATCGCTGGAGATCGAGTAGCAGTGTTTGCATTTGAGATTACAGCGGCGGATCAGGTTCCAGATGACCACCGGTCCCGGCGGCGCGCGGCGCGGCCCGAGCGGCGTCGGGCTGTCAATTTCCTTCATGAACTGTGTTACGCGAAACATGGCTGTCTCACTTTCTTTCAGGATGCGATGCGTAAACCGGTTTTCTTGAGGATGCGCGAACTGTAGAGCACGTCGTGGGAACTGCACCGCGGACCGAGGATGTCGGATATTGCCGAGACCTTGTCGGACACTTCCGATCTGTCGCGGCCGTGTACCATGGCGAAGAGATTGTAACGCCAGACCGGCAGATGGCGTGGACGGTGGTAGCAGTGCGATACGTACTCAAGTGCTCCGACTTCGCGTCCCGCGATGCTGACGTCCTCGTCGCGAACGTCCCACACGGACATGCCATTCGCCGTGACGCCGAGCGCGTAATGGTTCGGCACGACGCCGATGCGCCGGATGACACCGGCCGCGAGCATCTTCGCCATGCGCGCCATGACGTCCTGCGGGGTCAGTTCGAGGGCTTCCGCGACTTCGCGGTAGGGGTTCGGGCTGAGCGGCAAACCGGCCTGCGTTGCCGCAATGATCCGCTGATCGGTGGCGTCGGGCCTGTAGACAGTTTCCTTCATGCCTCCACCTTGAATTCGATGAAGAACTCTTCGCACTTTGGAAAATCATAGACCGTACAGCCGGTTTCTTGCTCGATCTCACGAAGCACTTCCGCAATTTTGCCGGGATCCTCGCAGGCCACGACGAACCACATGTTGAGCTGGTGATCGCGGGCGTAGTTATGGGCAACTTCACGGTGCGCATTGACGCTCCCGGCGATCTCTTCATAGCGCTCGCGCGGCGCCTCAAGGGCCGCAAGCGTGACCGCGCCGCCCATCCGTTCGGCGTTATACATCGGCCCGAAACGGCTGATTTTCCTGCTGTCACGCAACGACTGCAGCCGCTCAAGCAGTTCGGCCTCGCTCAGTCCAAGGGTTTCCGCCGCATCGCAATAAGGATGTTCGGAGATCGGAAACCCGCCCTGCAAACCGTTGATAATGCGTCGGTCGATGGCGTCCGTCTCATGGCTTTCACTCATGCTGCGGTCTCCGTCGCGCGGAAATACCGGGCACCGCGCTGTTTGAAACAACGGCGGCTGAACAATACCGATGTCGGGAACCTGCCGAGTTCCGTGGCGTCGTTGAGGGTCGCGATTTGCGCCATGACCGTCTCGCGGTCGCGGCCATGGATCATGCAGAATAGATTGTAGGGCCACACCGGAAGCCGCCGCGGACGCCGGTAGCACAAGGTGACGAAGTCGAACTCCGCGGCGATGCCCGCGATGTCATCGACACGATCGTCGGGAACGTTCCAGACGACCATGGCATTCGCCGTGAAGCCGAGCGTGCGATGGCGGACCACGAGACCCAACCGCTTAATGACGCCGCTCTCGATCAGACGCTGGAGCCGGGCAATGACATCCGCTTCGCCGATACCGATACGCCGCCCGATTGCCGCATAGGGCGCGGCTTGCAGCGGCAAACCGTCTTCGATCGCTGCCAGCAGCAGGGTGTCTGTGCGGTCGAGCGCGCTCATAGTTCGAACCCGAGATCGATGTGATATTGCGTTTCAAGCGGCAGATCGACGACCGCAATGCCGGTCTCAACCTCGATTTCGGTGAGCACGGCAAGCACGCCATCGCCGCAAGGCGCGGTGACCACGAACCAAAGGTTCAAGTCGTGCTCGCGTTCATAGTTGTGGTTGACCTCCGGACGCGCGCTGACGAAATCGGCGACCGCCTCCAGCCGCTGCTGCGGCACCGCCATTGCGGCAAGGGTGCTGGCGCCTGCCGAATTCGGCCTCACAACCGCTCCAAGCCGCGTGACCACTTCTTCGTGCTGCAGACCCTCAATCGAAGAGAGCACCTCCCCCTCGCTCATACCAAGGGTATCGCCAATCTCCCGGAAGGGGTGTGGAATCAACGGGAAATCACGCTGATAGCCGTTCAGAAGCAGACGTTCGGTGTCGGAAATATCGCGCATGGCTAGAGCCCGATCCGGTTGGCGCGGGCGGTAAAGAAAATGCCACTCGGCTTGTCGACCGGCAACGACGTGATGAGATCGAACGTCTGGGTGTCATAGACATCGACGCGGTCTTCATCGCGCACGGATATCCAGACGTGCTCGCCGCGCGGGGTAAACTCCATGTGAAGGGCCGCCTTGCCAGGCGTGAAGCTGTGCACGATGGCAAGGCTTTGCGTGTCGATCACCTGGATGGTGTCATTCAGGGGATGCGCGAAGTTGACCCAGACCTGGCGGCCATCGGGCTGCGCCACCGCGAATATCGGCTGGCCGTGAACGGGAATGCGCCCCACTTCCTCAAATGTCGATGCATCGACAACGAGCAGTTCATGGCGGCCAACCGCGGGGAGGATCAGCCGGCCCTGCGCCAGCGCCCAGCCTTCAAGATGCGGCATCTTGTAGACGGGAAGAGGTTCCTCGCCACGCCCGTAACCGTCCAGTATGCGCTCGACGCGTGGGGTATCCGCCCAGAAGTCGATATGCGCCAGACCGTCTTCTCCGAACAGCCCGGCGATATAGTGGCGGCCGTCGCCGGTGATCAGCGCGTCATAAGGTAGCTCGCCGATGTCCGTGAACCGCTCGATGCTCGCGGTATTGTCCGCATCGAAATCCGCCGTCCAGATCTCACCCGCATCGTACAGCGTAAAGATAAACCTGCGGCCGGGCGCATCGACAAGGCCGACCACCTTAGAGCGCGCATCAGCCTGCCCATAGGTGGCTGGAATGTCGGCGACTGGCTCAAGGTTTGCGGCATCGAATACCCTGACGCCCCCCGGCTCGTAATTCGACACGGCGACCAGACGGCCATCATCGGAAATAGCGCCACCTATGGCATTCCCTGCTTGGATGACGCGGTTCGCAACTGTTGCGGTGAGAAGGTCAACGCGACTCAGCCCACCGTCCCGCCCGAACACAAACGCATGGCGCCCGTCCCGGGAAAAGACGACCGATGCATGGCTCAGATCGCCAAGCCCCTCTACCCGGCCAAGCGATGTCTGCGTTGTCGTCTCGATGATCTGCAGAGAGCCCGCTGCGCGTTCGACGATCACACCAAGATCGCCGGTGCCGCGGAGTTCATCGACAAGCGCAACGGTTGCGGACATACAGAAAACGAACGCCGCAAGCAGCCTTGAGATCATTGTTCCGCCCCCTGTTTC
This sequence comes from Hyphomicrobiales bacterium, assembly GCA_021775755.1. Lineage (GTDB taxonomy): Bacteria > Pseudomonadota > Alphaproteobacteria > Rhizobiales > JAJFHB01 > JAJFHE01. The sequence goes on from JAJFHE010000050.1 coordinate 413,690, forward strand.
AGATAACGCGCGATCCAGATCGCCTCATCGCGCGTCAACAGTCCCCTCCACGGCGGCATGGGGGTTCCGGGAACACCGTCGAGGATGACATCGGCGAGCGCATCCGCGGGCTTGCCTTCAAGCGCTTCGGGCAACAGCGGGCCGCCGAGCCCGCCCTTCAGCGTCATGCCGTGGCACGACCCGCAGTCATGCCGCACGAGATGCTGAAGTTCCGACTGCCGCGCAACGTCGAGCGCGCTGCCCGCTTGCGCAAGCACCGCCAGGGTTGCCACGGCAATGCCGCTAAGCATGACGCACAAGAAGCTCATCAAGATGCGCAACTGCGATCTCCTCTGAACGGGTGGCCAAGCGAACCACTTCGCCGACGACGAAAAGTACGGGTCCAGTAAATGCCTGCCGCTCGACCGCGTCGGCGATAGTGTCGAGGCGGGCAACGAGACGGCGCTCGTTCGGCCGTGTGGCGTTGCTGACGGCCATCACCGGCGTCTGACCGGTCAGACCGTTGTCGACCAGCCGATCGGCAATCAGGGCGATGTTCGACAGCCCCATGTAAATCACCAAAGTGGTGTCGCGGTCCGCAAGTCCCTGCCAGTCGTGGTCGAGGTCGAGATTGGAACGGCAATGGCCGGTGAGATAGCGAACGCCCGAGGCAAGTCCGCGGTGCGTCAGGGGCATCCCGACACTTGCCGCGCAGCCCTGCGCTGCCGTAACGCCCGGTACCACTTCAACTGGAATTCCGTGATTGACGAGATCGATGAGTTCTTCGCCGCCGCGGCCAAAAAGGAACGGATCGCCGCCCTTCAGCCGCACGATCACGTCGGCGCTGTCGGCCGCATCGATCAGAATTTTCTGGATTTCACCCTGCGGAACCGGGTGATCGTCGGGGCGCTTGCCGACGTCTATGAGACGTGCGGTAGGATTTGCCAGCGACATGATATCGGATGAAACGAGGCGGTCATGGACGATGACATCGGCGTCCTGGATAAGCCTCAGGGCCTTGACTGTCAGAAGGTCGGGATCGCCTGGTCCGGCACCGACAAGATATACGCGACCGCGTTTTTTCATGTGCCGACCCTTCTTTCCGGAAGTGAAGCGGGAACAGCGCGATAACCCGCGCTGTTCCCTGGTGACATCATGCAATCAGTAGACGTCGTTGCGTGTGTTGTAGACGTTGAACTTGCCGGTCGGTGTAATCAGCCGCTCGTCGCGAATGACGTGCTTCAGTTCAAGGGTCTTATCGTCGACGATGACGATCGCTGATTCCTGCTCACGGCCGTTCCAGACCGAGAACCAGATTTCATCGCCAGCCTGGTTGAATTCACCCTGCACGACGCGGCGCACGCCTTCGTCAATGCCCGACCATTCGCCGATCGGTAGAACCGTGTATTCCGGCTCCTCCTGATCGAGATCGGAGATGTTGAACACTGCAATCGAGGACGCCAGTTCAGCTTCCGGATTGAGAGGTGTGTCAACATAAAGGTGGTTCGATACGGGGTGCGACTTGACGAAGAGCGATCCACCGCCCTGCCCGTAAAGCTGCTGGACAACTGTCCACGCCTGATCGGGATGGCCTTCGGGATCGGTACCGATCAGGGCAATAGTTTCGTCGCCCAGATGGCTCGTTACCCACACCGGCCCATGCGTCGGGTGCACAATGTTCGCACCGCGGCCTGGATGCGGTGTGGTGCCATCGGTTTCGATGATCGCAATCAGCTTGTTGAGCTTCGTGTCGACCACGGCGACCCTGTTACGGGCATTCGCGGCGACCAGGAAGTAACGGCCGGTCGAGTCGAACCCACCATCGTGCAGGAACCGTTCCGCCTCGATTGAGGTCACCTGGAGATTACGCACATCCGAATAATCGACCATCAGGATGTGACCGGTCTCTTTTACGTTGACGACAAATTCGGGGCGGTAGTGCGATGCCACAATGGCGGCGACACGCGGCTCAGGATGATATTCCTGGGTGTCGTAAATCATACCGCGGGTCGAAACGATCTTGAGCGGCTCAAGCGTCGCGCCGTCCATGATCACATATTGCGGAGGCCAGTAAGCGCCGGCGATGGCGTAACGGTCCTCGTAGCCTTCCATCTTGGAAGTTTCGACCGAGCGGGCCTCACTGCCGACCTTGATTTCCGCAACCGTCGTTGGCGTTTCCATCCACAGATCGATCAGGTTGATCTTGGCGTCACGGCCAATCGTGAAGAGATAGCGGCCCGAGGCGGACATGCGCGAGATGTGCACGGCGTAGCCAGCCTCAATAATGGTCACGATTTCTTTCGAATCGCCGTCAATCAGCGCCACCTGTCCCGCGTCACGCAAGGTGACCGAGAACAGATTATCGAGGTTGAGGCTGTTCATCTGCTGCGTCGGGCGATCCTCGACAGCCACATGGACAGTCCAGCTCGCCTGCACTTCAGGCATGCCGAACTCCGGCGGCTGCGGCGGCTCGTTCAACAGATAGCGCGCCATGATGTCGATGTTCTCTTCGGACATATCGCCAGAAGTGCCCCAGTTGGGCATGCCGCCCGGGGAGCCGTAGTTGATGAAATCACGCAGGTACTCGTATCCGAGCTCCTTGGTAATGTCGGTGGTAAGCGCCTTACCGGTCGCGCCATTGCGCAACACGCCATGGCAGCCGGCGCACCGTTGGAAGTAAATTGTGTTCGCTGTCGCGAATTCTTCCGGCGTAAGTTCGGGATCGCCCGGCCTGCGGCCCGGTTGTTCGATCCCTTCGCCTGTCATCACATCCAAACTCGGCTGATACTGTCCGCCGGGCGATGATTCATGGTCCTGAACATTAGCGGGCTGTTCGGATTGCGCCTGCGTTTGCGTTGAAACTCCGGTTGCAAGCCCACCTGCCAGAAGCAGAGAGACGCCCAACCCGAGGTAGCGGTGTCTAAGAATAGCCTTCATGGCTCTATCCCTCGTTTTAGTGCCTTTTGGCATCTTGGATCACGGCATCGCAAGCTGCCTTGACAATCGTCAAGGAGACCGCTTGTGCGCCTTCGATAGGCTCCTCCATACTGAGATGAAGCCACCGGCTCTCCGCCACGACGACGGACAACACCGCTCATGCCCTGGCGCCAAGTGTTCACAGCCTGCGTGCATCTCCTGCTTCTGTGGGTGTTTGCGGTATCTGTTGTGTCCGCGGGCGCGCGCGAGATATCCGCGGAACAGATTCAGATCGTGTTCCCCGTCGAAGGCGGGCACGCCGCCGCGTTGCAAACCAGTGGCCGCCCTGCCGCCGCCCGCGTCGTCGTTCAGGGCGAACTGCGCGGTTACGTGTTTTCCACCTTCGACATAACCGGATCGCTAGGATACTCGGGAAAACCGGTCGACATCCTGGTCGGCCTGACAACGGACGGCCTTATAACCGGCGCTCATCTGTTTCGGCACGAAGAACCGATCCTCATCATCGGTGTCGCGCCTGAAGACCTGGAAACTTTCGTTGCCGGTTTTGCAGGGTTCAATATTTCCGATGCGGTCAGTGCAACTGCGCGGGACTTGCCGCCGGTCGTGTCCGGCGCGAGCGTTTCGAGCGGTGTTATCGCCGACGCAATCGTGCGGTCCGCGCGCGCCGTGGCGAACGCCTACGGACTTGCGGGAGAGGACCCGCAGACCGCACGGCTCGACCGTTCATCGTTTGAACCGGCCACCTGGCAAGATCTCCTGTCGGACGGCACGCTCGCCCAACTGACGTTGCGGCGCGGCGCCGTGGACCAGGCGCTTGGCATCGAATCAGATGAAGAGACGGCGAGCCGGCTGTTTATCGATCTTTATGCCGCGCTGATTACACCGCCGCGAGCTGGACAGAACCTGCTTGGACGCCGCGCCTTTGAGCGTATCGTTTCGCGCGCCGGTGCCCGGGACAATGCCATCCTGCTCGCGGCAAACGGCCTCTACTCATTCAAGGGAACCGGATATGTCCGATCGGGAGTGTTCGACCGGATACAGATCGTACAGGGCTCACGCACGATCCGGCTGGTACGGGACGGCTATACGAACCTTGCGCGCATTGCGGCGGACGGTGCCCCTGAAATGCGCGAAACCGGCGTGTTCACCCTGCCTGCGGACACCGGTTTCGACCCCCTCGAGCCGTGGCGGCTTGAACTGTTCGTCACCGGCGAAACAGCGGAGGGCGGTGTTCTCGGTTCCATGTTCCCGATCCACTATGTTCTGCCTTTGCGCTACCGGCTTGGGGAGACGCGCGAATCGGCCGTGTCGGTGGCCCCCGAAGCCAAGCCATTGTGGCGCCAGACCTGGGAAAACCGCACTTATGAAATTGCCGGTCTCGTCATCTGGCTCACCGTGTTTGCCGGCGTTCTAATTCTGCAGGACGCCGTGGTGCGCAACGACCGGTTTTACCGGTGGAGCCGTATTGCATTCCTGACCGTCACTCTTGTCTGGCTGGGCTGGATTGCCGGCGCGCAGCTTTCGGTGGTCAACATCATCACATTCAGTCAGGCGCTTCTCAGCGGGTTTGAATGGGAGCTGTTTCTGCTCGATCCTCTGGTCTTTTTACTGTGGGGGTTCGTTGCGGTTGCACTGCTGTTCTGGGGCCGCGGGGTGTATTGCGGCTGGCTTTGCCCGTTCGGCGCCCTCCAGGAGCTTGTGAACCAGGTTGCCCGGTGGTTCAGAATACCCCAGTTCACCGTTCCGTTCGTGCTGCATGAACGGTTGTGGCCGATCAAGTACATACTGTTCCTCGGGTTGTTCGCGGTATCGCTGGGCTCGATCGAACTTGCCTTCAGAGGCGCCGAAGTCGAACCATTCAAGACGGCAATCTCCCTGAAGTTCATGCGTGAGTGGCCCTACGTCCTTTATGCGGTCGTGCTGCTCGGCGCCGGCCTGTTTATCGAGCGCTTTTATTGCCGGTATCTCTGTCCGCTCGGCGCCGCGCTCGCAATCCCGGCGCGCCTGCGCATGTTCGACTGGCTGCGGCGGCGGGCGCAATGCGGACTGGAGTGCAAGATCTGCGCGACCAATTGCACCGTGCAGGCGATCCATCCCAACGGTGAGATCAACCCCAATGAATGCATCCACTGCCTGAACTGCCAGCGCTTCTATTACGACAAAACCAATTGCCCGCCGCTGATCGTCAAGGAAAAGCGCCGGCAGCACCGCGAAGCCGTGGCACGAAAGGCGGCCGCGGAGGAAAAGAGCAAGTCATGACGGCGCTCACGAGACGACGCTTTCTCAAGATTTCAGCCGGGCTTTCCGCCACGGCGGCGCTCGGCGGCAGCACGGCCTCGCAGGAGGCATACGTCTGGGAGGGGACGGCGCTTGGAACCCATGCACAGATCGTTCTGCGTCACCCCGACCGGGAATTTGCCGCCCGGGTGATCAGAACCTGTCTTGATGAGGTGGAACGGCTCGAGTCGGTGTTCAGCCTTTACCAAACCGATTCGGAGTTGAACACGCTCAACCGGACCGGAAAGCTGCAACACCCCACCCACGACATGCGGGTGCTGGTGCACTTTTCCAAGTGGATGGGGGCCATGAGCGAGGGCGCATTCGATGTCAGCGTGCAGCCGTTGTGGGAGGCGATGGCGGTTCACTTCGCACAGTCGCCCGTCGCCACCGCAGCTTTCGAGAAACGCCTGAAGAAGCTGCGCGAACGTGTCGACTACCGGCGCATTGCCATCGGTGCGCAGGGCATCAGGCTACCGCAGGGCGTGAGGTTGACATTCAACGGCGTTGCGCAGGGTTACATCACAGACCGGGTTGCGGAACTGTTGCACCAGCATGGCTGGCGTGACGTTTTGATCAATCTGGGCGAGGTGCGGGCGCTGGAGGGGCAGACGTGGCCCGTGCGGCTGGCGCCCGATGGCGGACAGCTCGACTTGAGCGGCGCGGCGGTTGCGACATCCATGGGAGCGGCGACCCGGTTCGACGCGGAGGGGCGCTGGCATCACCTGCTGGATCCGCAAACAGGAAGAAGCGCCCGGAACGACACGACGGTTTCGGTACAGGCGCCAAGTGCAGCTCTCGCCGATGCGCTCTCAACCGCACTTGCGGTATTGCCGCGCACCCACGGAAACTATGTGGCGCGGCGCTTTCCGAGAGCGTACGTTCATCGTCACGCGAGGTCTTCATTGACTTGACAAAGATCAAGGCTTGTTGCGCGCGTGGGCGTATTCTCCTGAAGTGAAATCATACCCGCACGGGGACCGGCAATGAATTATGAATCCGAGTTCGAACAGGCCGTCGCGGCTGTAAAAGCGCAAGGCCGGTATCGCGTTTTCGCCAACCTGGAACGCATATCCGGGCAGTTTCCACTGGCACGGGATCATGACCGCGGCGGCCGTGAAGTGGTGGTGTGGTGTTCGAACGATTACCTTGGCATGGGTCAGAACGCCGTTGTCCGCGACGCCATGTGCGACGCGGTCCAATCCATGGGCGCAGGCGCCGGCGGCACACGCAACATTTCCGGCACGACCTTCCTTCACAATGCTCTCGAGGCATCGCTGGCAAAATTGCACAACAAGGAAGCAGCGCTTCTGTTCACGTCGGGCTATGTATCGAACGCTGCCGGCATCTCCACCCTGGCGCAATTGCTTCCCGACTGCGTCATATTTTCAGACGAGCTCAATCATGCCTCGATGATCGACGGCGTGCGGCGTTCGGGAGCGGCCAAGCGCATCTTCCGCCACAACGACGTTGCCCATCTGGAAGAGCTTCTGGCGGCAGAGCCGAAGGAACGGGCCAAGCTGATCGTGTTTGAGTCGGTTTATTCAATGGACGGCGATGTAGCGCCGATCTCTGAAATCTGCGACCTCGCCGACCGCTACAATGCCATGACCTATCTCGACGAAGTCCACGCGGTCGGCCTCTATGGCGACACCGGTGGCGGCATATCGGAACGCGAAGGACTTGCCCATCGCCTGACCTGCATCGAAGGCACGCTTGCAAAGGCCTTCGGCCTCATGGGTGGCTACATTGCCGCGTCGGAAGCGGCGTGCGATGCCATGCGGTGCAATGCCCCCGGATTCATTTTCACGACATCCCTGCCGCCGGCCATCCTCAATGGCGCGCTTACCAGCGTAAAGTATGTGCGTGAGCACAATGAGCTCCGGCAGAAACATCAGGAGCGCGCAGCCCGGCTCAAGTCAATGATTGCCGCAGCGCACCTGCCCCTGATGCCGTCGCAAACCCATATCGTGCCGGTACTTGTCGGCGATCCCGTACACGCCAAGGCGCTGACCGACTATCTCATGGACGCGCGCGGCATCTATGTGCAGCCGATCAACTACCCCACCGTTCCGCGGGGCACGGAGCGGCTGCGCCTCACCCCCTCGCCGCTGCACACCGACGCCATGATGGAAGATCTCGTCGCCGCGCTGTGCGACGCGTGGCGCGAGCTTGAGCTGCCGCTGGCGGCTTAGCCACCCTAGCAAACCTGGCCGGAAAGTTACGCAACCGCGTCTATCCGTGGTAGCGCTGGCACGTCTATGTCGGAAATCCTCCGGCGAAGCGGATCCGACGATGCCCAACGCCCCTGCCTCACCGCCGAGCATGCTGACGCTGATCCTGCTTACGTGGCTTTCGGTGTTGTCTTTGAACATGTTCCTGCCATCGCTTGCGAGCATGGCCGTGTTCTTTCAAGCCGACTATGCCATCGTCAGCCTGTCTCTGGCGGGGTATCTCGGCGTAACTGCCATATTGCAACTGATCATGGGCCCGCTGTCGGACAGGTATGGACGGCGGCCAATACTTCTGGCGGCGCTGACAATCTTCACTGTGGCGTCACTGGCCTGTGCGCTATCCACCGACATCTGGGTGTTCCTGGCGTTCCGCATGCTGCAGGGCGCGATCATTTCGGGCTGGGTACTGTCGCTTGCGGTGATCCGCGACACGGTGCCTGAAAAGGAAGCGGCCAGCCGCATCGGCTATGTGGCGATGGCCATGGCGATCGCACCCATGCTCGGACCCATAGCGGGCGGGGCACTCGATGAACTGTTCGGCTGGCGCTCAAATTTCTTCGCCTACGCAGGCGCCGGCATTGCGGTGCTCGCCCTGTGCTGGTTCGATCTTGGAGAAACCAACAAGACACCCACGGAAACGTTCGCAAAGCAGGTTCAGACCTATCCGGAACTCTTCGGATCGCGGCGGTTCTGGGGTTATGCGGTGTGCACGGCGTTTTCAACCGGGGCGTTTTACTCGTTTCTTGCAGGTGTGCCGCTGGTGGCGGAAACGCTTCTGGCGATATCACCCGCCATGGTGGGCTTTTATATCGGAACCATCACCGCCGGGTTCATGCTCGGCAGCTTTCTGTCGGGCCGCTACGCCAACCGGTTTCCGCTTCTGACGATGATCATTTCCGGACGGGTGATCGCCTGTGCCGGACTTGTGGCGGGGCTTGCCTTGTTCATGGCGGGCTATGTGAATGTGCTGTCGCTGTTCGGAGCGACGGTCTTCGTCGGTCTCGGCAACGGATTGACCATGCCAAGCTGCAACGTGGGCGCGATGTCGGTCCGCCCCGGACTGGCGGGCAGCGCGGCCGGACTTTCAGGCGCGCTGACAATCGGCGGCGGTGCCGCACTGACGACAATCACCGGAGCGATCCTGACGCCGGAAAACGGGCCCTATGCACTGCTCGGCATGATGCTGTTCTGTTCCGCGATGGCGCTTGCCGCCGCTTTGTATGTGCTTTGGGTCGATCGGCGTGAAAAGTCATCGCCTTCGCCGCACGCGCAGGCATAGCCGAATTGTTGTGCTAGGCGCCGCTCTGGTCGAGGGCACGGGCGACCAGGCCTTTCAGTTTTTCAGGCATATCGAGCTGCAATGCTGCTTCGTGACCCGCCGGGGACATTTTCCGCCAGGTTTTCGCAACGATGGCGACCACTTTGTCATCATCGTGGCCCGATGCAAACTCCGCCGCGTAATGTTCTAGAAACACAAGGCACGCCACATCTTCTAGCGTTTGCGCATCGGCATCGCGCTTCAGGGCCTCCTTGCGCACAAGAGACATGGCGCGAGTGACCGCCTCCGCTGGATAACCGCACTCTTCCATGATGCCGCCAAGGCGCTCGGCATGGTGTTGCTTGAGGGCCGTGCGCCACCCGAGGTAACCGGCGCGGCCCTGCGGATAGTCCGCCCGCGGAAGTATCCAGCGCTCAATGTGCTGGGCGTGCACGGCAAGTCGCAATTCCTCGCTGGCCTGCGGCTCAAACAGCGAAAGCGTCCGACTCATGCGCTGCGAATAGAGCCGTTCCCGGGCGACCTTGCCCGCGTCGGTATCCATCCGGTTGGGATCTGCATCGTTCACAATATCAATGGCCACGAGCGCGGCGGCAAAGCGGCCTTCGTTTTGCACAGTGTCAGGCGTCATGATGGGCGTGCGGCAAGGCCGCGTGGAGCTTGGCATCGAATGTGGAGAAATGCGTAGTGAACCAGCTGTTCAAATGCTGCGTCAGTGTTGCCTCGAAGGTTTCGTATGCCCCCGCGTCATAACTGATCATGATGTCGCGGATGTCGTCCAGAAGCTCTTCATGGTTGTCCTTATGCGCCTGGTAATCGGGATAAGAGGCATTTCGCATGACCCGTTCCTCGAGCGCGAAGTGCGTTGAGATCTGCACGTTGATCTCGCCGAGGAACTCCTCGACCTCGTCCCGGGTGGCTCCGGCCTTGCCGAGTTTTCCATGCAGTTCGTTGATGAGATCAACAAGCTCGCGGTGTTCGTGATCAACACCTGCATCGCCCGTATTGAATTCATCGCGCCATTCAATTAATGCCATGTGCCGGCCTCACCTGAATACGAACCCGCCCGCTTCCGGGCGGAACTGAACAACAAGCAATTGGGACGGTTCCAAAACAAACTCCGCGGAGCCCTCGTAATCGAATCCCTCTTCCCGGTCCGTGTCGCGCAGGCGCACAGCAATGGAATGTGCACCGGCTGCCACCTGGAAGCTGTCATAATACACCGCCGGGCCGTCACCGTGCAGCCCCGATGCGGCAATGACTTCGCGATGCACCCTCTGGCCGTCGACATCGAGCTCGATCACTACCGGCAGACGGTCGCGCGGGCAATCCATCAAACGCCGCATGTTCGCCGCCATTTCCTCAAGTTCCGCCGCGGTGCGCCGGCGGCATCCGCCAACATGCTGACCGCCATGCACGAAAGTCATTTTGATAAGTGCCTGACCTTCTGGAAAATGCTGATAGGCGGGAGAGCTGGCTAAGAAACCGACACCGGCCACCAGCGCCAGCAGGACTATCGCCTGCCCGGCGTATTTTGCGATGTCACGCATTTTCCGTGTTCTCGCTTTTCCTGAGGACGGGAGGAACCGGTGCCTCATCGCCCTTGTGGGGCAGTTTCGGAAGGCTCTTGAGGGTTTCCGCAAAGGCGCTCACCCGGCGGCCAAGTGAACCTCGATCACCACGTGCGAGCCACAGTCGTGCAAGACGTTCGCGCGGCACGCGGCGGCGCAGCGTCGGGTCACGGGTCCGATCGATACGCGCTTCGGTCCACGTGTTGCCGAACCGGTTGTTGCAATCTTCGCGGGCGCAACCGGCAACCACGACGCCGTCCGCAAGGTCCCGATTGAGAACATAGTCGATGAAGGGCGGCGGCAGCATGCCAGCGCAGAGCACCGTGACATAGGAGGTCGACACATCTCCGGCGGTGTTGCCGTTGAGCGTGTTTTCACAACCAATGACAATCACACGAGCGTCGCCGACAAGTCCGACCGAAGCCTTCCCGACCGCTTCGCGCAAGTCGGCGAGAGATAGATGCGGCAGGTCTATGCCGGTCGCGATATCGCGGCGGCGGCGGAAGGGCGTGGAGCTGGGACAGGCGCCGACGCAAATACCGCATGAAACGCAAAGCGTTGGATTGACGACCGCTTCAAGATCGAACTTCGCGCCATCGGTTCGCGGCTGCATGGTGACGGCACCATAAGGGCAGTCGTCGGCGCAGCGCGAACAGCCATTGCAATGATCCAGATGCACGACCGCTGCGGGGGCGCGGCGCATCGGCGGCATCCATGGCAGCAGCACCAGAGTGAGCGTGCCAATCAGCGCGGCGGCCCACACCGTGCCTGACGACCAGTAGTCGAGCAGCGGATAAAAACCCAGATAGAACCAGTCGAGATTGACAATGCCGGCAACCTTGCCAAGGTCGGCGGGCGCATGACTTAACGCCGGTTTGACCAGCGACAACACGATGAATGCCAGAAACATGCCGACCGCCAGGCCGCGTGGCGGATGGATCTTCGGGCGGCTGACGCGCCACAGATGAATCCACATCACCAGGAGCAGCAGCAACGGTGCCGCGATGTGTAGAAAGATCATAAGCGAGAAGAAGCGATCATCCAGCATGTCGGATGTCAGGAAGTTGGCCGCGATGGGGGTGCCGAAAATCGGCAGCCAGTCGAACCACTCGGTTGTCCGGACCGCGATGAACTGGGCGAGTTGGTCCCACACCAGCCAGTAACCGGTAATGCCGCACACGAACAGCAGCGCGATGACCGGCGCGCCCGTGACCCAACTGAACCAGCGCACACCACGATAACGGTCGCGCGCAAATTCACGCAGGAGATGCAGCACCATGAAAAGCACCATGCCGTCGGACGCATAGCGGTGCAGAGACCGCATGACACCGGCCAAATACCACTGGTCGTGTGTCATGTACTCGACGGACTGGTAAGCCGCCGTAATGCCGGTATCGAAGAATATGTACAGATAGATCCCCGTCGCGGCGACGATCCAGTACATAAAGAATCCGAGTGCGCCAAGATGGCGCAACGGATTCCAGACCTGCCCGAAGGGCCAGTCGAGAACGCGTTCAACGAGGTCGAGGCCCCAGCAAATCGGGCGTTGCACTAGCTTCATGAAGTGGTCCAGATCACCCGGTTGTTCCGGGGCGCCAAAGGCGGATGATATTACGCGCCAGCACGAAGGCGATGGCCAAGAGGATCATAGCGCCGATAAACAGGCCGACGAAAATCGAGTAATCGAACTTATACCTGTCCTGACGAGGATCATAGACCGTGCAGAACAGCCTGATCCGGTCGAGCAGACCATCGAGGCTTGCCAGCGAACCGTTACGGTCGAACAGCAGGTCCTTGAGGGGCTCTATGAGAGCCGGTGGTTCGAAGGCCGTTCCGTAAACCTGCGTGTAGATCTTTCCGGTTGCATCGATCAGGGTGACCTGGGCGAGATGATCGTAACCATAGGGCGAGTCCTGAAATATGAAGCCCGTGTCTTCGGTCAGCTCGCCGACGGCCTGTTCGCTCGCACTTACAAAAATCCAGCCCGGCAGGTCTATGCCGCGGCTCCTTGAATAGGCGGCCATGCGTTTGGGCGTGTCGTAGCGCGTGTCGAAGCCGACGGTCACGACAGTGAAACTGTCCTCGCCGAGTACGTCGCGTGCGCCATCAACGGCGCGGTAGAGGCTCTCAGTAATCATCGGACAGAAATGGTGGCAACTTGTGTAGATCATCGAGACGATGAGCGGCTTGCCGCGGAACTGACGCAGATCGACCTCGGTATTGTCGGAAGACATGAGGTCATAGTTGCCGACTTCTCGGCCGATTGCGGCCTGGCTCACGGCGAGCGCCGCATGCTCGTCAAACTCCTCGTCGGCCTCCTGTGACGCCAGTGCCGGCGCCGCGGCGCACGCGATTGCGAATGCCAGTGCGGCAAGAGCGGACTTGAGCTGCATCACGTTACAAACTGATCGCACCATCAATCATCGCCCCGATGAGTAACAGGCACAGCTGGATGAGCGATGCATGGAAATTGGCGATTGCTTTCTTCGGTCCCGGGTCTCCCACCAGCTCAATGCTGCGCTTGATGAAGAGCGCACCGCCGACCGTGGCTGCAACGAGGTACACCCAGCCGAGGCCGAACGCAAAGGGCACGAGCGACAGCGCCACGAGAGCGACGGTGTGCGCAAGGATGATCTTTGCGGCCAACGCGTCTCCGACAACCACGGGAAGCATGGGAACACGCGCTTCGGCATACTCGTCATGCAGGGCCATGGCCAGGCTCCAGAAATGCGGCGGCGTCCACAAAAACAGAACCACCGCAAGCAAGGCCGGCACGAGTGGCAGCGACGGGTCGATGGCGGCCGCGCCGGCAAGCACTGCAAAGCTGCCGGCGAGCCCGCCGATCACAATGTTCCATACGCTGCGCCGTTTGAGCCATACCGTGTAGACAACGCCGTACACAAACGCCCCCATGAAAACATAAAGCGCCACGTACGCGTTGAGCACGTAAGCCGCCGCACCCACTGACACGAGCAGCAGCAGGCCGATGCTCGCTAGCCATTGCCATCCCGCCTTGAAGACGCCGGTGACAAACGGCCGGTCACGCGTGCGCTTCATGTGCGCGTCGAGATCGCGCTCGACATACTGATTGAAGGCACCCGCACTTGCAGAAGATACAAACACCGCCAAGGCCAACACCAAAACCTGCCAGAAGCCGAGCGCCACGCCTGGCGTAATCGCATACCCGGCGAGCGCACACAGCATGATCGCGAAGCCGATGCGGAGCTTGAAGACGTTATTGATGTTCTTCAACATGCGAACTTTCCTTGCTTGAGCGGTGAACGTTCAGGGGGCCCCGTTAGGGGAGAGAGCCCCCCTGCTCGCTTAGCTCAGAGGCCAGACCTCCGACAGGAACTTCCAGTTCACGAAGTAGTAGAGAACGAACGCGGTGAAGAAGATCGCGACGAGAACGATGGTGCCAGGAACCTTGACCTGCTCCTCCGAACCATAGTTCGCCACGGCCGCGCCGCCGTCAAAGATTATCGGGTTCGCTTTCGCGACCGCCTCGTCGCGGCGCTTGCCGAACAGCACCGAACCAACAACGATTACTACGTACATCGCTCCTCCAACCCCGGCGAGAAGCGCGCTTATGCCGTTCAAGCCCATCATCAGGAACGCCGTTCCAGGCACCTCCACCGACATGATCGCATCGGTGAACGTGATGTCCCAATGACGCCGTGCGACACCGAGCGTACCCGCGCCCATCATAAAGAGCGAGATACCCGCGACCCCGATGCCGAAGATGTAGGGCTGCCACTTGGCCATACCCGGCAGGATGATTTCACGACGGAAGATCAGCGGCACGACCAGATAGGTGACCGCCATGAACGTAAGCGTCGTTCCCGCGACCACCGTGGCGTGGAAGTGACCCGGCACATAGAGCGTGTTGTGGATGATCAGATTGATCTGTTCCGTCCCCATCACGACACCGGAGATGCCACCGAGGAAACCGAACATGACGAGCGACATGAACATGCCGGAGAATGCCGGATTGCCCCAGGGTGCCTTGCGCAGCCACTCGAATATGCCGTGCGTAAAACCCCTGCGCCGCTGCGCCGCCTCGATGGCGCCGGGAACGCTAAGGCCATGGATCATGGAACCGAGAACGGCGAGATACATGGCATAGCTGGTGTTAAAGATCTTCCATTCCGAGCTGACGCCGGGCTCCACCAAAAGATGGTGAGCGGAGGCAAGTTGCAGGAAGAGAATGTAGAGCAGGAAAGCCGTGCGGCTGACCTTCTCCGACAGCGGCTTGGCACCGAGCACCATGGCGGCAATGCAGTACCATACGGCAACATGCGCCGCCACGTTGATCTGCTGCGAAGAGTGCCCCATGCCCCACCAGATAATCTTGTAGAGCAGTGTGTCGATGTTGGCGATGAAGCCCATGGACCACAGCCATGTCGGGATCAGGATGACCGCACCCGAGGCGATTGTGAACACCGCGATAATCGCGGCGGTAATCGCACCGAATGTAACCAGCGGCACCGAACCTTCATAGGTCTTCTCGTTCTTGGCCACGACCAGCGTCGCGAAGAACACGAACAACGCAATCAGTGCTCCAACGGCGAAGATAATCAACCCCAGATAGAAGTGCGGTTCCGCCTTCATCGGGACATAGGACGTGAACATCACGGTCGAGTCGCCCTGCAGAACGGCAACGTTCGCCATTACGGCACCGACCACCATCATTATGAAGGCAAGCCAGGCGAATTTCGGCGTCGCCAGTCTTGAATTCAACAATATGGCACTGGCGAAGTAGAGGATCGCGACCTCGAAAAACAGGATCCAAAACAACAGCACGTCCGCACCATGCGCCGTGAGCACGAGATAGAACATATCTGCATCGAGCAAATGCACCGCCGGCCAGCGTGTCATTGCAACCAGCACGC
This sequence comes from Hyphomicrobiales bacterium, assembly GCA_021775755.1. Taxonomy (GTDB): domain Bacteria; phylum Pseudomonadota; class Alphaproteobacteria; order Rhizobiales; family JAJFHB01; genus JAJFHE01. The sequence continues at coordinate 428,856 of JAJFHE010000050.1, forward strand.
CGAACAAACCGCCTACGGCCAGAAAAACGACCGCAACCACTGCGTTCGCCTTGATCAGCGCTTCGGCCGTCCGGTCAACTTTTAGCCCTGTATCGGGGCAGGTTCTGAAATTGGCTGCGCTTGCCATCGCTGCCTCCTAGTTTTCGCCCGCGGCATCCGATGCGGCAGGTTCGCCGCTCGATACCGGTTCAGCGCTTGGTTCGACCACATAGATCCGGCCAACCATGGTGTGGTGGCCGACTCCGCAGAATTCATTGCAGACCACATCGAACTGCCCGAGCTCGTTCGGACGCATCGTCACCACCATTTCGTAGCCGGGGTGAACCTGCAGGTTGATGTTGGTGGGCTGCAGCGAGAACCCGTGCTGCCAGTCGACCGACGCGAGATGCAGGCGGTATTCCTTATCGAGCTCAAGCTCCAGGACGGGCCACCATTCCCACAAACGCCCGAGCATGTAGATGTCGGAGCCGGGCGGCGGATGCACTACCGGAATGCCGGTATCGCCCTCTTCGCGCACGGTGTACTGATCGGCCATCGCTTCGGTACGTTCAGCGAACCGGTCAGGCGTTATCTGATAGGTTTCGTTGGATAGATTCTGTTCGCCGGTCAGGTGCCAGTAGATCATGGCAAAGAACATGATCAGGCCCCAGACGAATGAAATCGTTATCCATGTGACTTCGACTTTGGTGAGTGGTTCGTTCCACCAAATCCGTTGTTCGGGCGATTGCAGCGCCATCGGTGCCTCCCCGTATTAATTCGCAATGGGTATCTGCGCGACCTCGATGATCCCCCACACGATGTAAAGGATCGTCGGAGAGGCAACGCCGAGGAACAGGAGAATGAACGGATTGTCGAGCAACCGTTGCATGAAGGGAATGTCTTGATCATCCGGTGTTTCGGACGCTTTGTTGGCCATGGAGTGTACTCCCCTGATTGACCGGTGGACCGAGTCCCGACTCGGCCCGAATACCGTCCACTGAACACTAGATCCGCGCGTGACAAGTGGTCCTTGACATTTGTCAAGAAGCGTCATTGCAGACTCTGAAACCGCACAAAAAAAGGCTCCGCGGACGCGAGCCCGCGGAGCCTCTGATTGGGAGGAAATTGCAGCTATTCAGATGCTGCGGCGAGACCTGCAAGATAGGCTGCAATGTTCTCGCGCAGGGACTGCTTCCTGAATTTGTTGCGCATTTTCGTGGTGATGTCGTCGGTCCCCAAAAGTTCGACCATGAATGCTTTGGGGTCCTCAAGATAGGCGATCAGGCTTTCCTGATCCCATACCAGACCCTGCTCGCCGGCGGTGACATATGAGTCCGAATAGTCGTAACCCTCAGCAGTTCCCGCCTGACGGCCGATGATGCCGAACAGGCTTGGACCGACGCGGTTTTCGCCCTCTTCCAGAGAGTGACAGGACTTGCAACGCTTATACCCCTTTTCGCCCTTGACCGGATCGCCGTCCGCCATAGCCATCTGGGGGGCCAGAGCGAAAAACGCCGTTGCCATACCCGCCAACACCACTGCTCTGAAAGTTCTCATTTCAATTCCTCCGTGTCACACGCCGCTCCCGGGTTCGGTACCTGTTGCCCGGCAAACCGGCGAGCGTATGCTGCCGCCCTCTCATATAGAGAGATTCAAACGACACCCTATCCAACACGCCGGGAAGCTCCTTGACATTGATCAAGTGTCGAACAACGAACTGTAACAGCAGAAAACTATGGGCCTGTGAAGTACCTGATGGCGGCAAAGCTGGTAACGCCCAGTATCAACAGGATGGCGAAAAATACGACCGAGCGCTGCTGCAAATGACGTCCGAGAAACCGTTCAATCAGCAACAGACACCAGTCAGACACGAGATAGAGCAGGATGGCGACCAATGTGAAATAGACAATTTCCATAGCCTCTTTGCCTTTTATCGTGCCCGGGCCACGGTAGGAAACTGCCGCAGGTCTCACGGTTATGCAAGATGCCGCCCGGTAGACAGACCCTTTCGGAATTGACGCGACCTGCGTTTGGGAGAGAATGCACCCGACGCCGCCCGCATGCACCAGCGACACATTGATCCACAAGAAAAGCAACTTCATGCCGCCGTCTGAACCACAATCCGCACCGCGAGACGAAATCGGCCTGCTGTCGCGATGCATTGCGTTGAACATGAACATCGATGAGCTGTCGGCGTTGCGTCTGGAGCTCCTATCCAGCCCCGCAAAGTGGACTGAAGTCATCGAGGCAGCACGCAAGCGTAATCTTTTTTCCATTCTGCGGCACCAACTCGCCGTGCACGGCCTGATACCTCCCGCCGGCCCGAACAGCGGCGAGGATCTTGTGTCGATCCCGGCATTTTTTGCGAAGGTTGCCGCCGATCACACGTTGAAACGCCTGGAAATGACAAATGGTCTTCGGCTGATCACTGGCATTTTGAACGGGATCGGCATTGAACCCGTCCTGCTCAAGGGTGCCATATCGTTGTGGACCGGCGAGCCCGGATGGCGTCAGTTGCGGGACCTGGACATCCTTGTTACTCCGGAACAGTCGAAGGCGGCGTTTCAAGCGCTTGTCGATAACGGGTTCTCGCTGGTCGAGAAGCCGGTTACGACCCCCTATCACTTAGCGGGTCTGCGCCGGCATGACATTCCAGGTTGGATCGAGTTTCACTTCGGTGCGTCCAGCATCCATGGCGAAGAACATCTGCCGACCGCGGAACTGCGCGCCGCGACAACGTTCAGCGAACAGAACGGCGTTCGTGCCGGTTTCTATCCCCTGCCCCTGCAGATCCTGCATGGCCTCATCCACCATCATTTCCACCATCACTGCGGTCTCTACGGCATTATCCATCTCAAAGGGCTGTTTGAGTTCGCAGCCGCCATGGGTGCACTCTCCGAAGACGAGCGCGCGTTTCTTGCCGATCGCGTGACGTGGGACGCCCGGCTGCTTGCGGCGTTCGACCTTTGGATGGCCGGCGCGCAAGAGCTTCTTGGAATGGTTCCGCCGGCGGGCTTTGAGATTATGCCGGACGCGGTCGAGCGGTGGCAGCACGTGCGAAAACGCCTCGCCGACAACACCATGTGCAGCTACTACCGCGGGTACGTGGAGAGCATGGCCATGCTGATGAACGAGGACCGGCTACGGATCACCGCCAAGCGATCCGGCAAGAGCGTGCGGGAAATGGCAAGGACGGCGAGGTTCATGCCGGTCTGGCGAGCGCTTGACGCCCCGCACATGAGCAGCAAGAGATCGAACGTTCTCAAGTCGGCCGGGATTGTGAACTAGAACAGTATGTGTTCATGAGGATCGACGCAGGCGCGCCGGCTATTCATCAATCCGCAGGCATGCCCCGCCTGTCTTCGGCAACGCCCAGGCGTGCCTGAAGATCAAGGCGGCCGGGCTCTTCGCGCTGCGCCCTGCCAAACCACTCAGCGGAGCGCCCATAGTCACCCAACTCGAAGTGGCAAACCCCGAGCGACTCGTAAGCCAGAATGTCGAAAATGCGCCGGTCGTAGGACGCTTGCTCGCCGTAAACGGTCAAGCTGTCGATGGCGGCAAGTTCGCCGAGCAGGCCGGCGGCCCCCGCATAGTCGCGCTTGTGCATCTTGACCCGTGCATCTGTCCACTTGATTGCCGGGCACTTGGGGAACAATCGGCGCGCCTCCGCAAGTAGATCGTCGTCAACTGTTTCGTGACGCTCCTGCCAGCGCAGCAATTCTCCGAACGCCTGCAGACCCGAACCGGAGGGAAGACTCTGAGCACGCACGAGTTCAACGGCGCGCCTCAGATACTTCGCGGCTTCCTGCGACCGTCCCAGTTCTTCCAGAATGGTCCCGACATGCCGCAGGTTGTAAATGTCGTTGGGCATATCTTCCAATTGCTTCTTAAGCAACGGAAGGTCGCGAGCGTATTTATGCGACTGTTCACCTTCGTACCCTATATGGTCGATCGTGAACGCGCACTTGCCGACTTCAAGTCCGTCTTCCTCACACATTCGCTCGATGCCGGGAATGATCTTCTCGTGCATGACCCGTGTGAAGCGAACACGCGGATCATTGCGAAATATCCGATACTCGTAATAGGCGGTGAAACCGGGCCTTGGATGAAACCGGACCCGGTGGGCGGCTTTCGAAGGATCGGAAAGAAACGCCTCTACAGCCTCGCGATCGATATCTCGCACCCTCTCGTCAGCATCAATGTAAAGGATCCACTCGCCCGCCGCGGCATCCAGAGCGGCATTGCGTGCCTTGGAGAAGTCATTTTCCCAAGCAACGTCGAAAACCTTTGCACCGTGTTCGAGCGCGACCAATTTCGTTCGATCCCGCGAACCGGTGTCGGCGATGATTATCTCATCTACCACATCGGAAATGGACGCCAGGCACTCCCCAAGCACAGTCTCTTCGTCGCGGACGATAAGTGCAGCGGAAAACAGAGGCCGTTCAGTCGTTTTTGTACGGGTGTTCAACACGCCACCGTCCAGCCAAGCCTAATGGCTCCGGCGTTATTCGGAGGAGCGTAAAGTCGCGGGCGAAGTACTATTAAGAAGTTGTCGAGTTGGAGACGATCGCGGCCATGGCACTGTTGACCGTCAAGCCGTCCATGGAGAAGGATGCAACCGCCGGGGCAACGAACGCGGCGCCGGTAATAAACTTCTTTATGACGTCGCGACGGCCCGCGTCGACCTGATCGAGGATTTTCTGTTCGTTGTCTTTCGTCATCCGCTCGCCCTCCCAATTCGGACCATCTCACTGCTCAAAGCAGTTTGTTGATGCATGTTTATCATTCCGCCGGCGCCGTGTGCAATACGCAAATGGCAATTTTCGCCTGTAAAACCCATTTGCTCCAAGTTTCTATGGCGCAATAAATATGCGTAACCCTACTTTTCCTGTCCGGTATTCATTAGGACGCGGATAACTTCATCGGCCGCCAACTGTGCGTCTCCATTGTATATCTGCCTGCACTGCGCGTGTTGTAACAGCATTGCGATGTCGGCAATCCAGCCTGGCCTGGAGTGAGTTGGCGGTGTTAGCTGTGAGGTGAGCATCTCCGCCAGTTCGATTTCAGGCAATATTCGGCTGGCTGTCTGACCACCTTTGTTGGCTTCAATAAAGAAGACGTGGTCTATGGACCTGACATCGATGTCCCAGGTATATCCAACGTCGGTGGGCGCCACTGCATAAACCCTTTGAAAGCCCGTATCGTCTTCAACGTAAGGCAGTGAGTCGATGATACCGGCAAACTCCGGATGGTGTTTAAGGCCGGCCTGTTTGATATGGAACCGCCTTGGGAAGACGACCGACTCCGAACCTCGCAGCATGATCCGTTCGTCACCCAGCACATCCGCACCGGAGAACATCAACCGTATGGCAATGGTCGATTTGCCGGCGCCGGACGCGCCGACTATCACGGCGCGCTTACTGCCGAGCTGCACCGTGGCTGCGTGCAGATCAATCCACTCGCCCATGGCGTCGATCGCAAGCGCACGTACCTGGCCGAAAACACGCGACAGCACAAAGTGGGAGCTTGCCTCGCGGCACATGACCTCGCCATCCTGGCGGATGGCGAACAAGTTATCCTCGCGGATAATTTCAAACCGCAAGCTACGGGTGACTTCGAACTCCTGGCGGGCATCCTGTGCAAGGTACCGCAGCGTGTGGGCGATCAGCTGCGTGTCGGTCGTGATCTCAACGTCGCAGGCCAGGACCTGAAACGCGATGTGGTGCCTCAAGTGATCAGGCCCTCAGCGGTAAATTTCTCCAGGCATTCCGTGACCATCTGTTCGGGCGGCTCGGCAAGCTCATATGCGGACTGCATTATTGCCGGAATTTCCGACAGGGCGTTCGCACCGTTGCAGAGCTCAAGCACGACCGCGGCGGAATGGTTGAGATAGTGCACACGATCCACTTCGGGCTGATAGACGATATACCCGTCCGCAACCGGGTTTATCTCCAGTCCTTCACTCTGCTTCGGTCGATCCGTCATAGTTGCTTCCTCTACTTCACCAACCCCGGCGCGTTTCTGGTCGTGTTATCGCGGGAGCGATAGGCTTCGTCAACATTTCGCTGAAATTGACGGGGCACACCTGGTTGTGCGACCAAGCAGCCCAGCTCCCGATTTGCGAACGCGATCCGCTCTGATCATCATGTCCAACCAGACGCCTGTCACCATCCAGTTCTACAACAGCATTTTCGGCGACTGGCCGAACGCCGCAGGCGCGAGATGCCGCGACCGCTGCAGGTTCATCATGGGCCCCAACGACTACCGTCACGCTGACGCGGTTGTCTTCCATCTGCCAACGATTGAGCATCTGGAATATATCGACAAGCCGGATGGACAGTTATGGGTCGGGTGGTCGATGGAAAGCACCGTCAACTATCCCATCATGGTCGACCCCATCCGCATGAGCCGGTTCGACCTCCAGATGAATTACCGCCGCGATGCGGACATCTGGGTTCCCTACATTCTGATGCCGGGAACCATACACCCTTTCCCATCGTCGCCGGAGAAGCCCGAAGCATCGCCCGTTGTGCATTTTCAATCGAACAGCCACGACAGATGCGGGCGGACGGGCTATGCGGCCGAGCTTATGAAGTATGTCAAGATCGATTCCTATGGCACTGTTTTGAATAATAAAACTCTTTCCGATAATGACCGTGTAAAAGGAATGCCTTATGACGTTGTCGGGCGTTACAAGTTTGCCTTGGCGTTCGAGAACTCGATCGCGCACGACTACGTTTCCGACAAGTTTTTCAAGGTCCTGATTGCCGGCACCGTTCCGGTCTATCTAGGCACTGAAACCGTCGCCGAACTCGCGCCGGGCGACGATTGTTACATTGATGCAGGGGACTTCGCCTCACCTCGAGAGCTGGCACGACACCTGAATCATCTGAACGAAAACGATGATGTATACGCGGGATATCACCGATGGAGGCACAGACCCCTGCCGGCCTCGTTCCAGACGCATCTGGACCGTCTTTCAACGTCCATGCCCGATCGCCTGCATGATTCGGTGCGCACTGCATTGGCGGCTAGAGCGGCATAGCCTTGAACGGACGCCTTACTCGCGATGCAGAATCTCCAGATTGGGCATTCCCCAGCACTGGTGCCCCATGGCCTGGGCCATGATGCCGAAACCCTCTGTCTCCACCTCGCCACTCACGCCCGGCGGCAGGAACTCATTGCTCTGGCGGATCGCCGGATGCGCGGCGCCGAAGGGAAATGTGGGAAAAATCAGACCATCCCTGTGTAGATCGGCACGCACCAAAAGCATGGTGCCGCCGACCGTATCGAGCCGCACCAGATCGTCGCCCCCGCGCAGCTTGTCCATGTGGGTCTTGCCATGGTCGCACCAGGCGTTCCGGTCGAAAGTCTTGCCGCCATATTCCGTAACGCAATGCGGGTGCACGATGTCGCGATCCATTGCGAGAAGCTGTTCGATTATGTCGGCGGGGTATTCGCAAACATCCACATCGAGCCACAACACCCAGTCTTCATCGCGCAGGGCGCTGAACAACAGCCGGTTGCGCGACTTGGCCAGCGTCGAGCGGCGCGGCAGCTGAAACGCCGGCGCCCAGCGCGGCACCGTTTCTGGAATTGTGAAACCGTAGTCGCGCTTCCAAACACCGGCATTCGCATAGCGGGCGTTGAGGTCAGGCAGCATCGATTGAAGCCTGCCAAAGGTGCCATCGCGGCTGTCACTTTCCAGAAATCCCAGCGACAGCCGGTTGGCCGGGTATGTCAGCTTCGCCAGTTGTTCAAAATAGGTGTCGAGATGCGGTTCGGCATCCTTGACCGGTGTGAGAATCAGAATGTTTGCATCAGCACCGGCCATTATCAGGCGCCCTCCTCGTTCTCTGTCACGCCTTCGTAGACGCTGACCGTCTGCTTCCATCCCCCCGGCCCCGTCGCATGGTTGTGGCCAGCCGAGGTGCCGGCTGTCTCAGGCGGAGCGCTCATGCCCATCAGATCCACTCTTGCGGCATCAGGGGAATTCCAGCGGCCGCGCCAAACACCGAACTCATCGCGCCGCAGCTTAAGACACGCCGCATCGCCGTTTCCGATGGCAAGCTCGAGCGCATCGTCTTCGGCCTCCTGAACCCACCAGTAAGCTTCGAGACGGCCATGGCCGCGGCCAATGCGGTGCGCTGTCAAAAACTCCATGGGCCAGGAGCTGTCGGCAACCTTCTCGTAAGTGAACCAGCGCTGCACCTCGATCTCCGAGGCGACGGCTTCGGCCTTTTTGGATGGGGCCGGCGGCTGGAAAATCTTGCCGTTCCAAACGCCACGCAACTCGTCCAGATAGCGAAAGCATCTATCCTCGCCATCGAACCCTTCAACGCTTGGATTGATGCCCTCCAGGGTCCACTTTCTGCGGTTGCGGTGCTGAAACAGCACGTTGCCGTCAAAGTCGTGCTGGCACAGGGTTCCCGGAAGCTGTCGCACCGGATGTTTCGGCATGGCGTATGCCTGCGCCAGCCGCAACCAGGCGAGCAGAAACGTGTCCTTGTCGCCATAGACGTGCCGGTAGAAAAAGTCCGAGTGATCGTTCATCGCCTTGGTGAGCTGCAGGGCGTGCCAGCACTTTGCCTTGTCGATGACAATCTGGCCGGTTTCGAATGACGGCGTGGAGCGGTACTCGACACCGCAGATCTCCCAAATCGACGCTCGTTGCGTGAGGGAAACGATGTCCGGCCAGAACACGCAGCCGGCTTCGCGATATTTCGGCGCCTCGAACAAAAAGGCCGGATCGCGCACAGGCACATTATCGGCATCCAGCAGCAGCACCTCGCGAAACCGGCAGTTCATGATGGCATAGGGTTTAAGCTCCCAGCCTCCCAGGGCTTTCGCGGGAAACTCTTTCAGATGGGCTTGCGCATCGATGACCGCGACGCCCTGATCTTCCAGTATCGCCTTCATGGAGAGCGACATTTCGCCATCGCCGATATGCCAGACCTCGATGGGAAGGTCTGTACCCAGGTGATCGCGCAACGTGCGCACCGCGACCCAGGCACAGGTGAACATCCGCGCGCCGCCGGCGGGAATGACGATGCCCCTGCCCGCAAAACGTTCTGCGGGATATGGCGCGCCCGCAGCCGCCACCTCGTCGATGAGTGCCTGGTATTTCGCAAGCTCGTCTGAATGTTCTACACTTCCGCTCAACTCAACCTCATGTGTGCTTCATAAACGGTCAAATGGGAAAACTGGTGCTCACGTCCGCCCCGCCCGCACCGGCGTGTGCCGGGCAGACCTTTTCATACCTCAGCCCCGGTGCCAACCGCCACGCGCCGACGTTGCATCCTTGCGCCCGTTTCCGGCAACCCTGCTGCTCTGCCGGTCCGGCCGAGTGATGCGCACAACACTCGTCAACTATGCGAGTCCGGATTTTTTTGTGCGGCAACGCGTGAATTCCCTGAGCGGACTGATGCATGGCGGCGTTGACCGTTATGCGAGCTACCGGCGCCAGCACCTCGACCGTGGTTTCATTGACAAACACCGGTTCCTGCTGACCCGCGCACGTGGCGCCGGTCTCTGGCTCTGGAAACCGCACATCATCAAGTACATGCTCGAGCAGGCCGCTCCGGACGACGTCATCGTTTACTCCGATAGTGGCGCAAGATTCGTCGGGGCGGTCGGTGAACTGGTTTCTACGTGCCTGTCTCTGCGCGATGGCATCCTCGGATTCGCTGTCGGCGACGGGTTCATCGAGCGCGCATGGACGAAGCGCGACACGTTCGTTTTGATGAACTGCGACCGGCCGGAGTTTACCGACACGCTGCAAATCCGCACCGGTCTGATAATTCTGGCCAACCGCCCGGCAAGCAGAGACTTCGTGGCGGAGTGGTCGGACCTCATGGGCCACATCAGGCTTGTCTCCGACCTGCCTTCGGTTTGCGGCGAGGCCGACTATCCCGATTTTCAGAACCACCGCCACGACCAGTCCGTTTTCAGCCTGTTGTACAAATTGCGCGGATACCGCTCCTATGCCGCTCTCACCGGCGGCGGGATTGAGACGGTCGTTCAGCGCCTGGGCCCCGAAACTTCGGCCGCGGAGCAGGGGCTCACTTACCTGCACCCGGCGATGTATTTGAAAAATGTCCGAACGCCCATGGGTTAGACCAGCAGGCACCGCCAGCCTACTCGATGTGGCGCCAAAGCCCCGGATAGCGGTGCTTGATTTTGCGGCCGAGTTTTACCGCCATGTTGCGGCGCCAGCGGCGCACCAGCGGCAGATCAACGGACAGAATCAGAAGACCCAGCGGAATCATCCAGAAACCCAGAACCGGCAGAAATCCCGCAATGCCGCCAAGCACCAGTGCAACGCCGATAATCATGCGGGCGAGGCGACTGCGCGGCAGGCTGAATTCGCGGGAACCAATTCGGATTCGAGACATGCGGATCAAGTAGGGCCGAACGGCGAATGTTGCAAGCGTAAGCCGGTCTGTCCTGCACCGGAGAACTTGAACGAAAACCCCGTTATTTGGACTTTGCACGAGCCGCGCGCTCTGCTATAGGCAGGGTCGCGCGCAGGCAGAGATGTCCGCAAGCGGGTGTTCCCCGGTAGCTCAGTTGGTAGAGCAAGCGGCTGTTAACCGCTGGGTCGCTGGTTCGAGTCCGGCCCGGGGAGCCAACTTTTTCAAAGACTTAGCTTTTCTCGACAATTTGGAAGAATGCGCTGGGGTTCCTGTGGGGTTCCAGCGGACCTTTTTATGTTCCCGTTTGCTGGTACGGCCACCCTCCGTCACAACCAAGTGTTGGAGGGCGCTCGCCTGCCAAAATTGCTAATCCTGCTAAACTGGCGCAGCGTCCACAGCCTCATTACTGCATATAGAGAACGCGCGTCACTTCTCGCCCTTGTACTAGACGCCATCGACGAAGCAAAACTGCAAATGCCGCTTCGCGAATTTATGTCCGAATCCGGGGATACACGAATTTTTAAACTTCGTGACTTCGGTCCGGAGAGCTTCTTGTTGGATGTCGGAGTGGATGATTTCTTCTACAACGGCGCGGAAGGGAATTGGATTTCGGAGCCTAATGAATGGATCATCTATTGCTCGCATGAAGGAACTATGACGTTAGGTGGAAGCATCGCTGACGTCGCAAAGAATGGCTTCCAGATGTGACCCAAATCAGCTGCGGAAGCACACTCTGAAGCGCTGAGAGAGTTCGTCATGTCCGATCTTGTCACACGCGAAATAGTGCATGAGCAGCTGAAACCTACGGAAGTGCGTTTAACGGTTCGCATAGGTGCAATGCTGGTCGCAGCGCTTGGCGCGGTGGCTGCAATTGTTCGTATCGTGCCGACGCTCCAGCAGTCAGCAAAGTTTCCAACTCTGGGAAAGATTGGGCGGTGCCGTCGGGTGCCGCCCTTAACGTTTCCGGCGACACGCTATAATGTACGGTAGCCAAACGTTCTGATGGAGATTTGGATATGATGCCCAGTTTTTGGCAGATAATTCTGCTTTTCTTGGTCTTTGTTTTTCCACCGATTTGCTTTTGGAAAATTCTACCCCGCGCAGGACTGCCAGCCCCTGTTGCACTGGTTGCCGTAATACCGTTTGGAACACTGGTCCTTCTGGGCGTTTTGGCATTTAGGGCGTGGCCACAAGACGCATGAGCCGCGCTATTTTCTAGGGCGGCGGATAACCGGCCCTGAAGGACAGTCGCTCCGTCTAGTTCACTCAACGTTGGACATACAGCCATGTCTGACGACGAACGCCCCATACTGCCAACTCCAACCCTCTCCACCGTGCGCGGTTCTCGCGCAAGGGCCGCTTCAGTCGGCGCATGGCCGTTTGGCGGGAAGTTCGGATCGAGGCGGCGCGACCAAACCGAGAATGCTTTGTTGACAGCCATAACTTTCTAGTCGCCCCCGCCGGCCGCACTTCGGCAACTCTGGCGCCAACCACACTGCCCGCAAACAGTGAGGGCGGCGCCACGCGGCACCGCCCTTCGGTTTTGTTCAGACGTTCGCTGGCGTTTTCCCGCCCGCTTACTTGTTCATGGCCTGTTTGATCACCCCGACAATTGCAAGCAGGATGGCTCCACCGATGCCGCCGCCGGCGATCTGCGAGATGATGGACCCGATGTCCATGCCGCCACCACCACCGACACCCAGTACATTGGTCAGAATCTGGCCGCCAATGCCACCGCCGACGATCCCCGCAATGGAGTTGCCAAGCATGCCGAGATTGAACTGTTTCAGGACGTTGCCGGCAATATTGCCGCCGACCGCGCCACTTATGAGCTGAATAATCAGACCTGTAAAATCCATGACGTTCCCTTTGTTGTCACATCAACCGTAAGGCGCATTTCCCGCGAGCCTGAACTAACCATCACGCGTGCCCAACCTCAGGATGCACCCATGCCCTCTCCCGTGCAAAAGATTAGCGCAGTTGCGGGAATCGTAAAAGCAATCTGTAACGAAAACATGAGCAGCAGACCGAAAAAGCAGTCTGTTCCTCCGTTTTTCAAGCACTTCATCGCATCAGTCCGATGCCGGACAGTCGGAAATGCTTGCGAACTCTTGAGAAATCACTATATGAAAGCGGCCTAACCGGGAGCGGGCTCAGTAAAATAATGCACACACTTAAAGTGCAGGATCATATTTGTGCAGCATATACTGGTATTGGGTGCGGGCGGCTTCATCGGCACCCACCTGACGGATCGTTTGAAGCAGGAAGGCGCCTGGGTTCGAGGCGCCGATCTTAAACGCCCGGAATTTTCGACAAGCACAGCGGACGAATTCGTAACCGGCGATCTGCGCGATCAGCGGTTTTGCGTATCGCTGTTCGACCGGCCGTTTGACGAAGTGTATCAACTGGCCGCGGATATGGGCGGCGCCGGGTTCATTTTCACAGGCGAAAATGATGCCGACATCATGCACAACTCCGCGACGATCAGCCTGAACGTGCTCGATTGCGCGACGAAGGCGAAGTGCCGGCGCATATTCTATTCATCCTCCGCCTGCATCTACCCCGAGCGGAACCAGGAAGACCCCGACAATCCCGATTGCCGCGAGCACACCGCTTATCCGGCGGACCCGGATAGCGAATACGGCTGGGAAAAACTCTTCAGCGAGCGGCTCTACCAGACCTACGCCAGGAACAAGAACATCGAGGTGCGTATCGCGCGTTACCACAACATATTCGGTCCTCTCGGAACCTTTGAGGGGGGACGCGAAAAGGCGCCGGCGGCACTTTGCCGAAAGGCCGCGCTCGCAAACGACGGAGGCAGTTTGGAAATCTGGGGCGATGGCCGTCAGACACGTTCCTTTCTTTACGTCGACGAATGTATCGAAGGCACGCTTCGCCTGATGCGCTCCGACATTAGCGAACCGTTGAATATCGGCAGCGAAGAAATGGTGTCGATCGCCGACCTGGCGGCACGGATCATCGCCATATCAAGCAAATCGCTGACTGTATCGAACAAAGACGGGCCACTTGGGGTTCGTGGGAGGAATTCCAACAACGATCTCATCAGGGCACAACTGGGCTGGAGCCCGACAGCGCCCTTGAACGACGGATTGCGGGCCACTTACGATTGGATTGAAAGCAAGGTTGTTCGATCCGATGGCTGAAGGGCGTTATCTCATCCACAAATCGTCTTTCGGACTTGGCCACATGTTTCGCGAGCTGGGTGCCGCGGCACTCTATGCACAGTTGAGTGGCCGCAAGCTGGTTATCGACTGGCGAAATACAGCCTATTTCGGTTTTGAGCCGAGCGAAAATATCTACCCGCACGTCATAAAGCGTGCCGGGAAAGGACGGCAGAGGGTCGACATCGTCACGGTCACCGACGAGCTTCAAGAAGTGCAAGATACCAACAGCCGCACATTTCCGGACATCCGGTGGTGCGAATGGTCTCCCGAGACCGAGGCGGAGCTTTACCAGATCATTCGGGATTCGGTCGGCGCACAAATTATACCCATTCTAAATGACATGGCCAAAGGCCGTAAGGCCGACCCATTTGAAGATTATGACTTCGTTTGGGGCGCTCGCGAATTTTGCGGTTATGCAAGGTTACGAAAGTGGGACGCACAAAGCCGCATGCGTTTGCGCGAGTTTTTCCAGGACGTCGAATTTGTGGATCCGATACACAGGCTCGCCGATGAGTTTATCCAACGCGAAATCACTGGCCAGAACGTAATTGGCGTTCATGTGCGGCACGGCAACGGTGAACAGGGTGATTTTGTCGCCAAAGGCCGCGTTATTTCCGACGACGAAGCTTATGTCGACGGACTTCTCCACAGACTCAACCAATGGGGCAAGGCGGCATTTGAAGGAAGTTTTCGAATTCTGGTCTGCACAGATGCACCCATCATTCGGGACATGTTCGCAACGAAATGCAGGCACAGCATTCACCGACAACAGTGGCTTCCCGAGGCGAATGCCGGTGGAACCACCGTCATGGATGGCAACCGGGGTGCCAACACCATCGAGGTTCCCAATCCCGTTGGTGTCCTGCACGACACCGTCGCCGACATGCTGGTTCTATCGCACTGCCGCGTGCTTGACCTCTCAAGCCGAAGCGCATTCAACTATCTGCCGGCACTTTTGCAGATTGAGGGCGGTCAGTGCCACATGCGTGCCAACGAGGACAGGCCGCAGTACTGGTCGAGCCGGATTTCCATCGCACCGCATTCCACATAAGCCTGGAGCTGGCGGCGCGCTCGGTTGAGACCCAGCGCGATCGACGCCCGGTGTTGACGCCACCCTTTGCTTTCATGCCGCATTGCGGTTATGACATCGGCCTCTTTGGCAAAGGGCCGCGGAATGCTGTGCAAAAATATCCTAGAACGCGTGTTCTACGAACTCCACGGCATCGTTCGTGCTCCGTTGATGGGTACGATCGACCGGACCTCGAAGGCCTATCTCGACGGTTGTGGCGTCACGCAGTTGCTGTCGCAGGGCGACCCTGACGAAATCGAACCGGTCTATCGGGATCTCGCCTATTTGCATCGTCTTGTGCGGCAGCGAAAACCGATGACAATCGTCGAATTCGGCGTTGGACTTTCGACGATCACGCTTGCCCACGCGCTGGAGAAGAATGCATTGGAGAATGGCGAAAGAAAATCAGCCCGTCTCCACACACTCGACACTTCCGAACACTGGCTGAACAACACCCGCGACAAACTTCCGGGCCAGCTTGCAGAGTTCGTGGAGCTTCATTCAAGCACGGCGCGCCTGAGCGTGATCAACGGCGAGCTCTGCCATCTGTTTGACGAGTTGCCGAATGTCGTGCCGGACCTGATCTATCTCGACGGTCCCGACCCAAGCATCGTCGAGGGCAGGATCAACGGTTTGACAAATACGGTCGAGCGCGGCGAGCCGCGCCGCGCCATGTCCGCCGACCCCCTGCTCTATGAAGCCGGCCTGAAAATCGGCGCCACAATCGTTGTCGACAACAGACGCATGAATACGAGGTTCCTGCGGCGTAATCTCAAACGGCGCTGGCGGTTTCAGGCAAACAAGGCCGAAGGCAGATATACATTCACGCTGCGAGACTAGGCTCATAGCATTGGCCGTTTCCAGAACATGCGACCAAGCAGCACGGAGCCACGATTCTGACTGGAATCTGATGGACAGTGCTCGTTGATCGCAGGTAACAAAGAACCTGCAGCAGACAGGCTTGGACCGGAACATTTTGTCGAAAGCCGGCAGGTGCCTATGACCCTTAGCGAGACCAGTCAAACTTCTTTCAGGCCGATGCGCCAGATCCGCCGGACCCGGGACCTTTACCGCTTCCTGTTCCGCAAACTTTACCTGCCTGTCGCCCTGGTTGACGCCATCGTGCGCGGCATTCGCTTTGCCGCAAACCCCTCACAGGGACGGCTCCGGCAGGGTGCGGTACGCCGGGCCTCCCAGGTCAAAGACACCGAGAGCAAACACCTGCGCGAGCGCGGGTATCTGACATTCGAGGCCAGCCGGTTCCCTGGAACGAAGGCGGCCATGGCGGACTGCCGGCGTGTTTTCGCCGAGGCACAGGCTGAACTCGAAGCGCGCGGCAATCAGAAGAAGAACTTCCTGGTCACTGTGCGGAAAGATGCCGATTTTGCGGTGTGGCCAAACGTTTTTTCGTTTGCGTCTTCGCGCGAACTGATCGACCTCGCGGCGGTTTATCTGGAGCGGGTACCGGTTCTTTCCAGCGTTTCTCTTTGGTGGTCACCGCCCAATGACAGCGCCGTACAAAGCCAGATGTTCCATTGCGACCGCGAGGACACATCGGTGCTGAAAATGTTTTTCAATGTCGAAGAAGTCACCGCCGCGCATGGGCCCTTCTGCATGCTACCGGCGGATGTATCCGACCAGATCAAGGACAGCCTCGACTACCGCCACTTGAAATCCTCGCGCGTCAGCGACGAAGACATAGCCGCGCACAGCGGCTTCGACCATCTGGTGACCTTTGAAGGGCCACGCAATACCGGTGCATGCGTCGATACTTCCAGATGCCTTCACTATGGATCCCGTGGCAATTCGAAATCGCGACTTGTGCTGATGCTCCGATACTCCGACTATCTCGCGCCCTACACCGATATTCCCGACTGGTACGGGGCGCTCAGGGGAACGGACTATGCGTTGGACGATATCCAGCGCCTCGCACTGGGATTGAGGACGTGAAACGGCCAAGGAACTACGACCGGCACCTGACGATTGCAATCGCCGTCGTCCTTGCACAATCTTTTCAATCGGGTCTAATGAACGTCACAACCATGCAGGCTGAAGAGTAAGAACATGCAGGTACTGGAATCTTGCCCGTCATGTGAGAACGGCGATCTCGTGGACGTTGATTTGTCAACCAACCTCACCGACACGCACAAAGCCATTATCGGCTCAAACGTCATCTGGGAGGCGAACTATGCCTATTGTCCGTGTTGCGAGCTCATGTTTGCCCGCAACAGGCAGGATACCGAAGAGATCGACGACTACTACGCCGCCTTTCCCGAAGTCGAGAAGCGCAGTTATACGGTTTACCCTCTGCCGCAGCAGTTCATCGACGTTCAGGAGAAGTTTTCCGAACGCCTGATCGGAAACGTTGAAAAAGCCGGCCTGATCCGGCCCGATATGAGCGTCCTCAATATCCGCTGCGAGTACGGCGTCCACCTCGCCCATTTGCGCGACAAATTCGGCGTGCAGGATCTCTACGGCCTCGACCACTTCGAAACCAACATGCAGTATGCTCGCGAGGATCTGGGACTATCAAATATCGGGTATCTCGACCCCTATCATGTTCATGTCCCGTTTGAACGCCAGTCGTTCGATCTGGTGCTCGCCAATCATCTGATGACCCATGCGCTCGATCCAATGGCGTTGCTGGCTCATTTGCGTTCTCTCGTGGCACCGGGCGGTGCGATCGTGTTCTACAACGAGCTTGACCATATGGGGCTCATGGACATGCGCAAAATGTACCGGCGCGGCGTCATCAGCTATCATAAACAGTTGCTGACACGGAACAGCCTGCAGAACATGTTGAAGCGCGCCGGCTACCGTTTCGATTTCCTCGACTATGACACCACCGGGATCAAGTGGGCTTCGGGCCGCCATTCAATGGCGATCGCGGCTTGTCCGGACACTCCTGCAAGCGTGTCGGAACTCACCGCGCCAGCTGCCGAGAACCTCTATCAGGCCTACCTTGACGGCTATGACAGACACGCCCCCAACAAGCTGCTGCGTACAGTGAAAAAGGCGCTCGGCATGGAACAGATATCGGCGTGAATAATTCTATTCGTAGCCCGCGCCGAACCACTTTTCGATGAGTGCCCGGTAGGCGCCGTTTTCGCGCAGGCGAAGAAGCGTCTGGTTAACCGGCTCCACAAGCGCACTGTTCTCTGGAAAAGCAATGCCGTATTTCTCCGGCCGGAACACCGGACCGGCCGAGCGGACGCGCCCGCGCCCTTCGGTCGCCGCGTAAAAGGCAATAAGCGGTGCGTCATGCACGACCGCATCGATTTCTTCGTTTTCGAGAGCGTGAAACAGACTGACAAGATCATCGTATTCACGCATGCGGATGGATTGCGACTGCAGGAACGCTGCCGATGTGGACCCGCCGGTCGTGCCGACACGCCGGCTGTAGAGGTCGGAATACCCCTCGATTTGCGAACGCAGCTCGCCGACCGTCAGAGCCGCCGTGATGTTGGCGACAAAGATCGACACGATGAACAGGCTCGCCACCACGAGCATCACCGCGAAGATGCGCCCGAGCGGTGTTTGCGGCACGCGTTCCTCAAACCCGCCATTGACGATCATGTTCAGCGCCCACCAGAACGAACGGAACAGGCCCTCCTTATAGGGATGGCGGAAATATTCCTGGGCGCGCCTTTCAAACAGCCACATGAGATTGGCCGCGGCGAGCAGGATTCCCAGGGCCGCGGCGAGCCAGCCGAGCATTTCCCATGTTAGAATGGCCGACAACAATCCACCCGAACCGCCATCGTCACGGATCAGCACCTGCAGGCCGGAGTCGAAAATCGGCTGCGAGAAATCCATAACCTCCTCGCGCGCGGAAGTTATGGAAATATTGGCAATGGCGGCATCGGCATCGCCGCCTTCCACCATGCCGAGCATTTCGGAAAACTCTTCGACGCGGACGAACTCATATGTCAGCCCGAGTTCATCGGCCACCGCGCGCCAGAGATCGATGCTGAAGCCGACCGGGCCCTCGCTTGACGCCATCGAAAACGGGCGGCGCTCGATCGTTGTGATCGTCAGAGTGTCGGACGGTGCGACCTGCTGGGCCGAAGCGGGCGGCAGCAAGAACGCCGGCAGCACCAGGGCCAGCGACAAGGCAATAAGCCACCGCGCCGCGCTGTTGAATTTCTGCGATTTCAAAGTGGACACCCCTCGCCCGTATCTTGCCACCCATGCAAGTCATTAGAGCATGGCGCCGCCCGGTGCAATTCCCGCCGGCTCAGCGCATCCGGTCCGAGCAGACCACTAGGGGCGTGGCGGGCCGCGCCTGATCTGCAATGGCGGTCGCATCGATATCCGGAGTTTCCGTCAGCTCTGAAAACTCGATGCCATGGGCGTCCAGAAAAAGCTTGGCGATTGAGGCTCTGATGGCAAAGTTGATGTTTTGCGGAATGTCGCCGGTGACCATCGCCGTCGCCAGAGCGTTCAGCTTCATTGTCACAATCCCAATCACGCGTCCGGATGAATCGAATACCGGGCTGCCACTGCTTCCGGGCTGAACGGGCGCGGAGATCTGCACGTGCAAGGGGCTGTTCTGCAGGCCGGTGAGAGCCGTTACGAGGCCTGTGGAGATACTCGGCTCATTGGACACAAGGCTGTTCAACGGGAAACCGTAGGCATAGACGGTTTCACCCTGCGCAATGGAGCTGTTCAGACGAAATGCCGAAATCGCGGGCACCGGACCCTCCACCCGCAACAGAGCCAGATCGAGGTCCGGGTCCGATGCGACAACTTCGGCGTGCGAGCCCCCAACCAGTATTGTGCGGCACCGGGAGACAACGTGCTGGTTGGTCAGAACATGACCCCTGTCGTTTATGTAGAAGCCAGTGCCGCTGCTGCCGCCGTCATCGGCACTGTCCGGTTCCGGCTCCTGCGGTGAGGACGATGTCACAGCGCCCATGGATGGGCTCTCCTGAGATTGTGGCAACGGCCGTTTGTCCGTGTTTTCCGTCTGTCTGAGTTCTGAGTAGGAGGCAGGATCAGCGTGGCCGACCGCGCCCAGCAAATAGCTAAGCAGCGCTATGGACACGGTGTCTATCAGGTTGAACTCTATACCTTGCTGTCGGCCGAACGCGTCTATTGCCCCTGTCGTTTTCGGCCCATACAAGCCATCGACCGGTCCTGGGTCGAACCCGTGTCGTGTGAGCGCAGTCTGGAAATTTCCGATCAACGTCAACCCCAGGGGCACGTAGTCCCGCAACGGTACCGCATCTGGCACCCAATCGCGTACAAACCCTTCGGCGCGCTCGATTTGCTGCTCACTAAGTCCACGACCTATGACCACGCGCTCGTTCTGCGCGGACGTTCTCGTTTCGCCACTTTCCAGACGGTTTTCCGCCAGAAGCAGGTAAGCGTATGCCTTAACGAGATCGCGCCGCCGCCTGAGACCGTATTCATAGAAACCGGCAACATAGTAAAGTGCGGTTCCATCGCCGTACCGTGCAGCCCGTTCGAAAAGTCTGATGCCCGCCGTGACATCTTTGTGTACACCAGCACCCTTACAGAGGGCGAATGCCAGTTCACGGTCCGCCTCAGGGGACCCCAATGCCGAAGCGCGTCTGAGATAGCGAACCGCCTTGACCGGGTTTTTCCCCACCCCAATGCCTTCCTGATACATGGCAGCCATGACCAAGAGTGCCGCAATGACGTTCTGTTCCGCCGACTGCTCAAATAATTCAGCCGCGCGTTTCTCGTTCAAATCAACCCCTCCACCCAGCCGGTAGGCGTATCCGAGGAAGAACAGAGTCATCGGATCACCAAGGTTCGCTCCTTCACGGCATGCCGCGATACTTTCCCTCGCAAAACCCTCAATCGAGTTGGCGCACATATCCCTAATCGCGAGGGGGTGATCGTTCTTGTACGCTTCCGCAAACCACTGCTCGGCACCGGCCATGTCTTGGGGCGCTCCGATTCCATTGGTAAGAAGCGCACTCAGCAAATATTGGGCATCGATGTTTCCCCGTTGCGCATCGAGTTGGAGGACTGCAAAGAACCCGTCGGTGGATTCAACGTATGATTGGGCGTCGAGCGCACGGGCAGTGCCGGTGAGAACACCGGCAATCAGGGCAACCGTGAAGAAGATTGCCAGTACTTTGAGACAAGTTGCTCGTTTTACGCTCACCATCGCAGCATCAGAATATGGTGATATCCGGACTTTTTCAATTCCCGGTCGACAAAAAATTCCCAACACTCTCTATGCGCGCGAATGCGCCTTGATGCTGTTCGGCGGCTGCCCGAAAAGCAAACGCGTTCGTTTGGTAAGCATACTGTCAAATAGGATCGCAGGGCACTGGAATTACTCGGATTCTGTGGTATAGATGCACTACCTTGGTATGCGGTTTCGGTCGCACTATCGGGGATGGGTCGTACACCGGACATATTGCCCCCGGTTCCTGGTGTACGGCCCATATTCTTTGCCTCACGCCCCTTTCTTCAATGACCGCCATAGGCGGACCAGCATGCAGGGTCCGAGTGATGCAGGTGCTCCAGTGCTTCGGATGTCGTCATGACGTGGCAAAACTGCGAAATCAGATCGGTTGTGAACGCGTGACTGAGCTCCTGCGGCCAGCGCGAGATGGGCGGCGTCGCTGAGGCATCCGAAATGAAAAATGCCGTGTGGCGACGGTGCGCTGCATCAATAATGCTGGACAGGCAGGCCCGGTCGGCACTGAGCCCGGCGATCAGCAACACCGGATCTTCGATTGAACTCATGAAGTTGGCGAACACGCCACTGTGAAAACACGATGGCATCGCACGCTCATAGACCATTTCGCTGGTATTTGGCGTAAAGCCTTCTATCCAGCGCGAATACCGCATGTCCTCGTTGAAGAACGGGCCTCTACGCAGTTGCCGGAAATGGGCGACAGGCAGCCCAACGTCGCGGGCCGAGGCAAGAAGCCGCCGGCAGTTGTCGAGGCAGGCCGAGACCCCGGGAATGACGTACGGCCTGTCTTCACAAACGTATTCTTCCTGCAGATCAAGAAGGACGAGAAGCAAGGCCCCGCTATTCCGGCGCTTGCGCGGGAATTCAATGAGAGTCACTATCCCCCCTCCCGTCAGGCGTTGACGGCTTCACGCAGAGGCGATGTTACGGGGCGCGTCGAGGACGCCTCCAGAACACCGGCACGGTGCCACTCTCCTTCAGGTCGAATAATGACGTAGGGATCGGTATCAAGCGAAATGGGGTCGGGATGCGGCTCAAGCGGGATCACCATTTCCTTGTACGAGAAGTCGGAAAAGACGAGATCGCGCTGCAGATCGTGGGGAACGGCGCCGAAGTGGCTCCAGAAATTTACCAGCCGCTCCTGAGAGTGACCGTAGATCATGTCATAGCCCTTTTTACGGACGAGTTCGATGCCCGCACGCACAATTGCGAACGACATCCGCGTGTTGCGATAGTCATGCCGCACGGCAAGCCGCTCAAGCTTCGCGAATTTTGCAAAGAACCGTGCCCGTATACAAGCAGCGGGCTCATCATTGACGTAGCCGATGATATGGGCGGCACAGAAATCGTTGCCGTCAAACTCTTCTTCGTAAGGGCATTCCTGCTCGCTCATGAAGACAGCGGCGCGAATCGCCGTGACTTTCATTAAATCTTCAATGCTTCGGGCGACTTTAAACGTGTAACGTTTGGAATTGGTCCCGTCGTTGCTGCCTTCTCGAGAATACGTATCGTATAACGGAACTTTGCCGCCCATTTCTTATTCCTCCCTGATACTTCGAACCCACCGCTTAAGCTGCGTCACGCCCCAGACCCGGCCGGTTCGCTATGCGCACATAGCGGAACAGGTCCTGAAACCCGGATCCTACTCGTTCATACCCGGTGCGCTCCATGATCCGGCACGCTGCCGGCGTCGTTCCGCGCGCATATATGTTGGCATTGCGGTATCGTGGCCGACGAAGATACACGCTTGCATGCCGAAACCCTTCCGCCGCGAGGCTGTTCGCCACAACGGCCCAATTGTAAATTGCCGTTGGCGCCCGCCCGTACTCCACCAGCGTCTCCACGCGAGGATGGACCGTATCCAGCTCGCCGGTAAGCAGTTGGCTGTGGCCTTCGCCATTGAGAAGCAACATGGCATAAACGCCGATCACTTCGCCTTCGCGGTCGAACACGAGGATGTTCTCCTCATTGTGCTCCATGACGCGCTCGACGGTCGGCATAGCGGCTGCGAGAGCGGGGATTTCGTCGCGCGCCAGATCAAAAATTATGGGTAATTCCGTGTGAGTTGCGGGGCGTACCCCCATGCGGACGTGCCTGTTCGGTACCAGCAGATCAAACTCGCGATGTTGCATTTTTGAACCACCTGCCCCCGGATGGAGCTTGCCTCACAACTCACACTAGAAAAACAAACACATTAAGGAAATACGTGCATTTCCCTTGTGCTTGAGCTATATTTCACACCAAATGGAGACGACTTGTATGCAGAAGTTTGCGCAAAGGGGTGATGCAAATATCGAGCACGGTACAAATGTCGTGCCCTTGCATCAGATTTCCTGGGACGACTTGCGGATATTTCTGTCCTGCGTCGAAGCAGGCAGTTTTCGCCGGGCGGCCGACCATCTGAAGGTTTCATCTTCAACCATCGTGCGGCGCGTCCAGCGCCTTGAGCGCGCACTCGGGCTGCTGCTCTTTCACCGACTTCCGGAGGGCGTCTCGCCAACCGAAGAGGGGCACGCCATCGTTGCCAGCGCCAAGCAGATGGAACGGGCAATCTACGACATGTGCCGCAAGTCGGTCGCGCCATCGGAAAGCACTCGGGGTGTCGTTAAGATTTCAGTGACGGAGGGCCTTGGATCCTACTGGGTCCTGCCGCGTCTTATCGAGTTCCAAAGGGGCCACCCCTATCTCACCATCGACCTGCGCTGCGCAATGGAAAGTGCCGATGTGTTGCGCATGGAAGCCGACATGGCGGTACAGTTCGAACGCCCCCGCTCACCCGACCTGAAGGTCGTCAAAGTCGGGCGGATGCACATCTATTCTTTCGTATCGCAGTCCTACGCGGACCGTTACGGCCTGCCGAAATCGCTTGACGATCTTCCCCGCCACCGCATCGTCGATCAGGTCGCTCCGCAACTCGAAGACGGCGCGTGGGCACGCAAGCTTGGACTGGAGAATATCGAGGGTATTGTCGGTGTGCGGACAAATGCCAGCTCCGCCCTGCTCTACGCCGTCGAAAAAGGCGCGGGCATCGGCGCCTTGCCAAGCTACGCGTCCGTTCTCAACGCACCTGTCGTGCCCGTGGACCTTGGCCTCAATCACTATATGGACATCTGGTTGACCTATCATCCGGACGCCCGCAAGACGACCCGCGCCTCGCTGGTCATCGATTGGGTGAAGTCCATATTCGACCCGAGCAGGTTCCCGTGGTTCCGCGATGAATTCATTCACCCGAATGAACTTGCGCAAATGATGAAGGACGACGCTTCCCTGAACGACGCCTTTGGCTATTCGGCGGTGACACCGTTCAAGGTGTCGGGCCTTTGACGAACTTCACGGCGGTGATTCAAGAGCCGGTATTTCACGCTTGAACCAGTAGGGGTCGAAGGCTTCGGGTTGATCCAGTTCGCGCGCGTAACGATGGCCGCTGTGTACCGCGGCGGCAATCGTGCCGGGCGCCAGAACATCGCCGATGCGCGAGACGCTTTTTATTCCCGCCTCATTCCATTCGCTTTCGCGGGCAACGAGTTGCAGGTAAAGGGCTTCTGCGGGTTCACGTTCCGTCACGGGGACAAGCACGCCGCATGGCACATGCTGCGTGGCACCGGTATAAACACACTCCGTCTCCAGAACACCGTCGCCATAGCTGGCAATGGACCGCAGCGGCGCAATGGTTACGCCCAATTCGATGAGGCGAGCCTGAATACGCGACTGTTCGAGCGTGTTATGCGTAAAAGTCGAAACGTCGGCAGCGGGTGTCACATAGATGACCTGCCGACCGGCCAGAGCGAACAGTTCGGCCAGCACACCGCCCATGTAGAACCTGTCATCATCATAGATAACGACATCGCCGGAGCCGAAAGACGCCGGATCGACCTCGCCGGTGAGAATCTCATCAACGCCCGCCGTCACGGCACCATTGCCGATCTTGAAGCCGCGATGCAGCGACCGTCCAACGCCGTCCAGGCGCCACGAAGAGCCGGTCGCCAGAATCACACGGTTAAACCCGAACTCAAGAATATGATCGGCACTCAGATCGCTGTCGAGATATGTCTCGACATTGGTCATGCGCGCCAGTTGCCCGGCACGGTAATCGCGCACACGGGCCCAGGCGGCAAGACCCGGCAGCCGCGCTTCCAGGGCAACGCGCCCGCCAAGCTCGGTGCCGCGCTCGGCAAGAGCGACTTCATATCCGCGCGCTCCAAGCGCACGTGCACACTCCAGCCCCGACGGTCCGCCGCCGACAATCAGCACCTTGTCCCCGGAAGCTTTCGGGTCAATCCTTTCAGGGTGCCAGCCGCGGCGCCATTCCTCGCCCTTGGTAGGGTTCTGGGTGCAACGCATGGGCGCCATCACATGATCGCTCGTAACGCATATATTGCAGCCAATACACTCGCGGATGTCGTCGACGCGGCCCTCTTCAATCTTCTTCGGCAGAAACGGATCGGCGATCGAGGGCCGCGCCGCGCCGATCATGTCGAGGATACCGCGCCTGATCTGCGAAACCATGGCATCGGGCGAAGTGAACCGACCCACCCCGACAACGGGTTTGCTGGTCAGCTGTTTAACGAACGACATGTAGCCTTCCTGGAAACCTTCTTCGGAAAACCGCGACGTTTGCGAATCGTTCGACCAGTCCGCGAGGCAGATGTCCCATAGGTCGGGAAGGTCGGCGAGCATTTCGATAACTTCGCGCCCCTCGCCTTCGCTGGTGATGCCATCGCCGCCCAGCAGTTCATCCACGGCGAAGCGAACGGCGACGGCGCAGGTGTCGCCCACCGCGTCCTTGGTGTCCTCAATGACTTCGCGCATCAGACGCACCCGATTTTCGAGCGAACCGCCATATTCATCCGTGCGGGTGTTATAGCGCCTGGAGATAAAGTCCCCGAGCAGCGTCAGATTGTGACCCACATAGACATATACGATGTCGAATCCTGCCTGTTTACCGCGCAGGGCAGCGCTACGATGCCATTTTCGAAAGGCGGCAATGTCCGACTTGTCCATGGCGCGCGCCTGCGTTGGATAGCCGGTGTCGACCGTGCGGTGGCCTGGTGCAAGTGCAATCTCGCGGCTGTAGAGGTTGGCCTGATGATGGCCATTATGCACCAGCTCAACGCCGGCGAGCGATCCGTGCTCGTGGACCGCTTCGGTCATACGTGCAAGCGTGGGAATATCGCGCTCATCCCACAAGCGCCCTTCCAGGAAAGGCGTGGTGTCGGAGGTCGGATGGATTTCCACTTCTTCCGTACAGACTACCGCCCAACCGCCCTCTGCCTTGACGCCGCGCATCCGGGCCATGGCATCGGGATAGCGGTTTCCCATGCCATTGCAGTGGGGCACCTGATAAAAGCGGTTGCGGGCGGTTACCGGTCCAATTTTCACTGGCTCGAACAGAACATCGTATCTAGGATCGCGGGTCATCTTTCCCTCACATCACCGCCGCGCTGCCGCAGCGTGAGGTGGGCACGCTAGCGGTTCGCCATATCGCACGCAATATCCCTGCGGTGTGGCATCGCATTGTCAGATGCATCGCAGGTTGTTAGACCATTCGCACATTCGATTTCACATCCCGCAACGCAGCTAAGGACAGCCGATGGCGCAATTCATTCGCTACTATGACAAGGCGTTGGCGCCGGAAATCTGCCGCGATATCATCAGCCGCTTCGATGCCGACGAGAACACGATTGTCGGTCGGGTCTCAGGAAACGAAGGCAGTGAAATTGACCTCGCCGGCAAGCAGACGACAGAGCTGATCCTGCAGTCCGACGGGTGGACCGACATCATGCAGGAGCTGCAGAACAATCTTTTCAAATATCTCGAAATGTACACGAAGGACGTCAAGTTTCTCGCCGGGAGCGATCACCAGCAGCTTACCGCCGAGCCGCTTCGCCTGAAACGCTACGACATTGGCGGCCAGTTTCACTGGCACATCGACAGCAACTCAAAACGCAACCGCACGCGCTGCCTGGCCGCGCAATGGTATTTCAACGATGTCGCCAAGGGCGGCCACACCGAGTTTGAAGATCAGAAGGTCAAGGTCAAACCGGTCGAAGGCCGCATCGCCTTCTTCCCCGTGGGCTGGACCTACCGCCACCGGGGCGCACCACCGAAGAGCGGTCCGAAATACGTTTGCACGACGTTTGTTCATCCGGCGTTCGAGTAACCCGAATTCAGATCTCGCGGTACTCAGGCGTCCAGATAGCCTGATCGACAAGCCGCTCGACCTCGGACTTGTCGGTGACAACGCACACGCCCTCCTCCACCGCACATTCACCAACCGCGATGGCGATGGTGCGGCTGAGCGGACGGATTTCAGCCAGGTGCGGCAGCAGCGCCGTACCGGGAGCATCGTAGCCCGGGGCGGCATCACCGATAACGCGCGCGACACGCATAAACATTTCGTCCGTGACGCGGGTTGCGCCGACGGCAATGATACCAAGCCCGATACCGGGAAACGCATAGGCGTTATTGCATTGGGCGATGATATGGGCGGTCGCACCGTGCACTACCGGCTGGAACGGACTGCCGCAGGCGACCAGGGCGCGACCCTCCGACCAGCGGATGACATCTTGTGGCCGTGCCTCGGTACGTTCGGTCGGATTGGAAAGCGGAAACACAATCGGCCGCAGATGGTCGGCCGCCATGGAGCGGATAATCGCTTCGGTAAACAGACCGGGCTGGCCTGAAACTCCGATGAGGATGTTGGGCCTGGCATGCCGGACGGTGCCGGCAAGATCAAATTCTCCGTTCCAGTCCTCAAGTTCGTCCGCCTTCCTTGCAAACGGAGCCTGTCGTGTGGTCAATGATTCGAGGCCCTCGCGTACAAGCCCGTCGCGGTCTACCAGGTAAAAGCGGCCGCGCGCCTCGTCTTCGTCGAGCCCTTCGGCAATCATGCCGCTCAGTAGCTGCTCGGCGATACCGCAGCCCGCCGATCCCGCGCCGGCAATCGTTACCGTGCTGTCGCGGAAGGAGCGGTTGGATTTGCTGCAAGCGGCCAGCACCGTCCCCATGGTGACGGCGGCAGTGCCCTGAATGTCGTCATTGAAACAGCACACCTCGTTGCGGTAGCGCTCAAGCAGGCGCCCGGCGTTGGCGGAACCAAAATCCTCAAACTGCACCAGTGCATTTGGCCAGCGCTTCTGGATGCCGGTCATAACCTGTTCGACAAAACCGTCATATTCATCGCCACGGATGCGTTCGTTTGACCAGCCGATATAGAGCGGGTCATCCAGCAATGCCTGATTGTTGGTGCCGACATCGAGCAGCACCGGCAGGCAGCGGTTGGGATCGACGCCGCCAAGCGCGGTGTAGAGGGCCAGCTTTCCAATGGGGATCCCCATGCCGCCGACGCCCTGATCGCCGATACCGAGAATGGCCTCACTATCGGTGACGACGATCGCGTCGACCGCATCACGCGACGCATTGGCCAGAATATCGTCGACAAAGTCGCGCTCCGGATAGGCGATGAACAGCCCGCGCGGCTTGCGGTATATCTCAGAAAACCGCTTGCAGGCATCGCCGACGGTCGGCGTGTAGATGATCGGGATCATCTCGGCGGGGTAGTCCATAATCACGCGGTAGAACAGCGTCTCGTTGAAGTCCTGAAGCTGACGCAGATAAATGTGGCGCTCAAGATCGTTGTTTTTCGCCTCATAGGCCTGATAGGCGCGCGCCACCTGCTGGTCCAGCGTTTCTTCATGCGGCGGCAACAGCCCGAGCAACCCATGATCGATACGTTCCTGCCAGGTAAACGCAGTGCCCTTGTTGTGTTGCGGCAGTTCGAGAAGAGACTGGCCGCGGGGCCCGGTGCGTTTCGGTGATTTGCTCATGCAGTCTGTCCACCAGATCGGAGTGTGATGCGTGTTCGCGATTCGCATAATGCACTGAGAATGCAAACATCCATAGGGCAACCGACGATGCCCGGGTTCGCTCACCCGTTACACCAGCCGCGTTCGGCGTCCGGCTTTGTAATTGAAATATCCGTGATCACACCCCACTTGCGAGCTTCAAGCGCGATGGTTACTTTCGCAGCTTCGCCCGCTCCCAGAGTGCCAAGAGGCAAATCCATGCAGGCAGCATCCGATGTCATCGAACTGATTGGCAACACACCGCTGATTAAGCTCAAGCGCGTCTCCGAGGAGACCGGTTGCACGATCCTCGGCAAAGCCGAATTCCTCAATCCGGGGCAGTCGGTCAAGGACCGCGCGGCGCTCTATATTGTTCGCGACGCGATCGACAAAGGCGAGCTGCAGCCGGGCGGCATCATTGTCGAGGGCACCGCCGGCAACACCGGTATCGGCCTCACGATGGTCGGCAATGCCATGGGCTTTCGTTCGGTGATCGTAATTCCCGACACCCAGTCGCAGGAAAAGAAAGACACGTTGCGCCTCATGGGAGCGGAGCTCGTCGAAGTGCCGGCTGTTCCGTACAAAAACCCGAATAATTACGTAAAGTACTCCGCGCGCCTTGCGGAAAACCTCAATGCCGCATCGGAGAATGGCGCGATCTGGGCTAACCAGTTCGACAATGTCGCCAACAGGCAGGCACACTACGAGACAACCGCCAATGAAATCTGGGATCAGACAGACGGAAAGGTGGATGGTTTTTCCAGCGCCATCGGCTCCGGCGGTACGCTTGGCGGCGTGAGCGACCGGTTGAAAGAACTCAAGGCCGACGTCAAGATCGCGCTCGCGGACCCCCTTGGCTCGGCGCTCTACAACCACTATGCCCACGGCGAACTCAAGGCGGAGGGTTCCTCCATTACTGAAGGCATCGGCCAGGGCCGCATTACAGCAAACATAGAGGGCGTGGTAATTGATGAGCCTTATCGGGTCGCGGACGAAGACGCGATCCCGCATGTGTTCAATCTCTTGATGGAAGAAGGGCTTTGCCTTGGCGGTTCCAGCGGCATCAATGTTGAAGGCGCCGTGCGTCTGGCGCGCGAACTCGGCCCCGGTCACACCATCGTCACCATGCTTTGCGACTACGGCACACGCTATCAAAGCAAACTTTTCAACCCTGAATTCCTGCGCGGCAAGGAGCTTCCGGTGCCGCAGTGGCTGACGGAAGCAACCATCGACGTTCCTGCGGTTTTTGAGGACGTGGAAGAAAGCTGACTGCAACTGCAGCGGCACATCGAGATCGGGAATGCAATGACCGAACAGCTCTACAGAGAAGATCCTTATGCGCGCGAGTGCTCAGCGCGGGTGATTGAGATAAACGAGCGTGGCGGCATCGTGCTGGATCGAACAATATTCTACCCGACCGGCGGTGGGCAGCCGGGCGACGCAGGCGTTTTGGAGATAGACGGTGCCGGCGAAACGCAAATCGCGACGACGGTCTACGGCGACGACAGAGAAACAATCGTACATGTGCCGGGGGAAGGCGCCGCATTGCCCGAGGCGGGCGCAAGTGTCGCCTGCAGACTGGACTGGGAGAGGCGCCACCGGCTCATGCGCATGCACACCTGCATGCACCTTTTGTGCTCTGTCATTCCGTTTCCGGTGACGGGCGGGCAGGTTGGCGCGGAAACCTCGCGCCTCGACTTCGATATCGAAGACGCATCCGCCATCGACAAGGAAGGGCTGACAGCGGAACTCACGCGGCTTGTCGGCGAGGACCACGCGGTTACGCAACGCTGGATCAGCGATGAGGACCTCGCGGCCAACCCGGAACTTGTGCGAACCATGTCGGTCAAGCCGCCTACGGGAAGCGGGAAAGTGCGTCTTGTCGCGATCGGCGACGGGTTGGTGGACCTGCAACCGTGCGGTGGCACGCATGTTTCAAGCACCGGAGAAATCGGCGCCATTGAGGTTCAGAAAATCGAAAAGAAAGGTAGACTGAACCGTCGCGTGAGGATCGGTTTTGCAGAATAGAAATTTCGCGGGAGGGCATGATGCGGCTTGAAGGTTCGTGCAAGTGCGGCGCGGTTAGGTACACAGTCAACAGCGCAACCCCCTACCCGTACATGCGGTGCTATTGCTCTATCTGTCGCAAAACGGATGGCGGTGGCGGGTATGCGATAAATCTTGGAGCCGACATGGGCACGCTCGATGTTCAGGGTGAAGACAACGTGTCCCACTTCTGCTCTGTCAACAACGGCGAGCCGAGCCAGTCGCGGCGCCACTTCTGCACGCATTGCGGAAGCCCTTTGTGGGCATGGGATCCGCGATGGCCGGAACTTGTTCACCCGCATGCATCTTCAGTCGATACCGACCTGCCCGTGCCGCCGCAAA
The DNA here is from genome assembly GCA_021775755.1 of Hyphomicrobiales bacterium. Classification (GTDB taxonomy): domain Bacteria; phylum Pseudomonadota; class Alphaproteobacteria; order Rhizobiales; family JAJFHB01; genus JAJFHE01. The sequence goes on from JAJFHE010000050.1 coordinate 459,917, forward strand.
CGGTTCACATCATGTTGGGCTCGAAGGCTTCGTGGGTGCAACCGCATATCGAAGCCGGCGACCTTGCGTTCGATGGCTATCCGGAAGAATCAATCGCCGACTGGCACCGACGGCACGGCCTGATCGACGGCGACAGCGAATAACAATCAAGGGTATTCCATCTCATGACCACCGACCCCACCCAGAACCTCGTTTCCACGCAGTGGCTGGCGGAACATTTCAATTCGCCGGACGTGGTTGTTGTCGATGCCTCCTGGCATCTGCCGCCGACCGGCCGCAACGGCCATGACGAGTTCCTGGCCGAACACATTCCGGGCGCCCTGTTCTTCGACATAGACGATCTGAGCGATACCGCCAGCGATCTGCCGCATATGCTGCCAAGCCCTGAGAAATTCGCATCGCGCATGCGCAAGATGGGGGTCGGCGACGGCAAAAGAGTGGTTGCCTACGATACGCTCGGCCTGTTCTCGGCGGCGCGAGCCTGGTGGATGTTTCGCGTCATGGGACATGACGACGTCGCACTTCTCGATGGCGGACTTGCCAAGTGGAAATCGGAAGAACGGCCGCTCGAAGACGGGCCAAGCCGGCCGCGCCAGGAACGTCATTTCACCGCGCGCCTGCAAACGATGAAAGTGCGGGACGGCGGTGACGTGGCAAAAGCCAGCGCCGATGGCTCCCCGCAGATTGTCGATGCCCGGGCTGCCGAGCGATTTGCAGGCGATGCGCCGGAGCCGCGCCCGGGCCTGCGGTCAGGTCACATTCCGGGCAGTCGCAACCTGCCCTTTACGGAACTCCTGAATGGCGACGGAACAGTCCGCACACCCGATGAAATCCGTATAGCCTTCGAAAGCGCCGGCATCGACCTTTCACGTCCGGTGATTACATCTTGCGGTTCCGGTGTCACCGCAGCCGTACTCACCCTTGGGCTTGAGCTTCTCGGCCATCATCGTAATTCGCTTTACGATGGGTCGTGGACCGACTGGGGCGGCGACACTTCCCGGCCGCTTGAGACGGGCCCGACGGCATAGATCATCCGCACAAACCGATAAAAGAAAACGCCCGCGGAGCCAGAGCCCCGCGGGCCTTTTCGCTTCCTGGCGTTTCCAAGCTCAGGTTAGTGCAGGATCTGGCTCAAGAAGAGCTTGGTGCGATCGCTGCGCGGATTATCGAAGAACTCTCCCGGTTCGTTTTGCTCGATAATCTGTCCTTCATCCATAAAGATCACGCGGTTGGCGACCTTGCGCGCGAAGCCCATTTCGTGCGTCACGCAGATCATGGTCATGCCGGATTCGGCGAGGTCAACCATCACGTCCAGCACTTCCTTGATCATCTCGGGGTCAAGTGCCGATGTCGGCTCATCGAAAAGCATGATGCGCGGGTTCATGCACAGCGAGCGTGCAATCGCGACGCGCTGTTGCTGACCGCCTGAAAGCTGGCCGGGAAACTTGCCCGCCTGCTCGGGAATCTTCACCTTGGTGAGGAACTCCATCGCGACCTCTTCCGCCTCGCGCTTCGGCATCTTGCGCACCCAGATCGGTGCCAAAGTGCAATTCTCCAGGATGGTCAGATGCGGGAACAGGTTGAAGTGCTGGAACACCATGCCGACTTCACGGCGCACTTCGTCGATCTTCTTGAGATCGTTCGTGAGCTCGATACCGTCGACAATGATCTGACCTTCCTGATGCTCTTCCAATCGGTTCATACAACGGATCAACGTCGATTTGCCGGAGCCGGACGGGCCGCAAACAACGATACGTTCGCCCCGGTTGACCGTCAGATTGATATCTCTGAGCACGTGGAAATCTCCGTACCATTTGTTCATGCTCGATACCTGGATGGCGACTTCGTCCGTAACCGCCATTCCCGCCGCCGGTACAGTCGCGGCCGATCCGCCGTTTGATGCCTTGGCTTTTGGTGCCGCTTTCTTGGCCGCCGCCTGGCTGCGCGTGGTAGCAGAGCTCCGGCTGGTCGTCGTTTTCCTTGTTGACTTCGCCATTTCCGAATTTCCTTACCGTTTGTGTCCTGTATTGAGTTTCTCCTCCAGCCAGATCGAGTAACGCGACATGGAGAAGCAGAAAATGAAGTAGACCACTCCGACGAAGACGTAAGCTTCGCGGGCAAGCCCGATCCAGTTGGCGTGCGTCACCGCCGCCTTGGCCATGCCGAGAATGTCGAACAGGCCGATGATCAGGACAAGGGTCGTATCTTTGAAGAGACCGATGAACGAGTTCACGATACCCGGGATCACGATCTTCAGTGCCTGGGGCAGGATGATCAGATACATCGACTTCCAGTAGGTAAGCGCCATGGCATCGGCAGCTTCATACTGTCCCTTCGGGATCGCCTGAAGTCCGCCGCGCACCACTTCCGCCATATAGGCGGCGGAGAACGCGACGACGACGACGAGCGCACGCACCAGTTTGTCGAGCTCAATACCTTCAGGGAAGAACAGCGGCAGCATGTTGCTCGCCATGAAGAGCAGCGTGATCAGCGGCACACCGCGCACGAACTCAATGAAGATCACGCAGAGCAGGCGCACAGCCGGCATTGTCGAACGCCGGCCAAGCGCCAGCACGACGCCGATCGGCAGCGACAAGACAATCCCCACCATGCCGATGACAATGGTGAGCATGAGCCCGCCCCACTTATGGGTCGATACTTCCGCAAGCGCCGGTAGCGGTGAAAACTCCCAGACCGCAAGAGGACCAAGGAGCGTGTTCCATATCGAAAAACCCAAGAGAGTATCGAGGATCGCGTCGAAAAGCAGGAACGCAATGAATAACGGATAGATCTTGGTGACCCAAAGCAGAATTTCACGCCCGGGCATTTTGTCGAACAGCAGCGGCAGAATCGCCACGATCAAACCGTAGAAGACAAGAACCGAGCTCAGTTTCCACTCACCGCCACCCAGCAGCCACACCGCAATGAACGGGAACGCAAAGGCGAACCACAACAGGGCCCTGCGGAAGGGAACTTTGTCGAACAGCAGCGGCGCGATCGCAAGCAAAAGGCCGACGAAGGCAATGGTCGGGCGCCAGATGCTACCATCACTGCCGTAGAAACCATAGATGAGCTGTTCCCAGCGCACGTAGACGAGAACCCAGCATGCTCCCTCGAGCGTCATCAGACCGGCTGCATTTTCAACCAGACAATCCTTGCGCGTGATGGAGCCATCGCCATTAGCGTCGACACCAACAAACGTTGCATCAAAAATAGCCCACTCAAGGATACCCGGCAGCAGCCAGACAATGATCCCTATGGCCACAATTGTCCCAATCGAGTTGATCGGACCGGAGAACAGGTTCTCACGCATCCAGCCCTGTATGCCGACTGTGCTTGGCGGTGGCGCACGTTCAGGAAGTCCGCCGCCTAACTGATCTTCAGGACGCAATGTGTCGCTCATACTACCGCTCCACCAGCGCGATGCGCTTGTTGTACCAGTTCATGAACATCGAGATCACAAGACTGAAGAACAGATAGACCGCCATCGTAATGACGATGCACTCGACCGCCTGCCCGGTCTGATTGAGCGTAATGCCGCCAATCGTACCAACCACGTCGGGATAGCCAACGACGAGGGCCAGAGAGGAGTTCTTGGTCAGGTTTAGATACTGGCTTGTGAGCGGAGGCACGATAACGCGAAGCGCCTGCGGCAGAATATTCAGCCGCATCGCCTGACCGGAACGCAGACCAAGCGCGAACGATGCCTCCGTCTGCCCGTAGTTCACCGCAAGAATGCCGGCTCGCACGATTTCGGCAACGAATGTTGCCGTGTAGGTGCTCAGCGCGAACCACAACGCCATGAAGGCAACGGGAATGGATGCCCCGCCGACAAAGTTGAACCCGATCAGTTCGGGATACTGCACATTGACCGCAGTACCCGAAAGCAGGACACAAAGGATCGGGAAAAGCACGATTGTTCCCGCGCTAATCCAGAATACAGGCAATTGTTCGCCGGAATTTTCCTGGCGTTTTTTCGCCCAGCGCCGGAACAAAACCACGCCGACGATGGCAATAATGAGTGAGACGGGCAGGATCCACGAACCCGTACCGAAGACAGGCTTCACCGATTCCGCCAGTGCTGCGGGTACATTCTCCACGCCACCTGAGGCCTCGACCAGCTTGTTGTATTTCACCTCCCCCATCCGGTGGATCATCGCCTCTTGTTCCGCCGCGCTCAGCGCAGGCGTGTCGCCAAAGAACACCTTTGGTCCGAGGAACTGCCGGTTGTTGAAGTAGAACATGTCGAACAATGCCAGAGACTGCTTTGGCTTCGGCATCAAAATGAAGACGCCGTACCAGAACAGGATCTGCAGCAGGACGGGAACATTGCGCAGGGTCTCGACATAAACGGCTGCGAGCTTGCTCACGAGCCAGTTTTTGGAGAGCCTCAAGACGCCCATGACCACGCCGAGGAACGTCGCTGCAAGACACCCGAAAACGGCGACAATGAATGTATTCAAAAGCCCTGCCATAAAGGCGTCCCAGTGGGTCTGGGTGGACCTGACATTCAAGAAGCCGCCGGTGACGTCATAGCGCGCCGGTTCCCACAGGAAGTCGAAGCCGGACGCGATACCGCGTTTTTCCAGGTTGACTGCCGTGTTGTGAATGATGAAGTAAAACAGAGCGACCACGGAACCGACAACCACAACCTGTGCGAAAATCGATCTGACTTTCGGATCATAAAGCCATGATCCGCCGCTTGTCTCTCCGGTCGTTGACGAAACACTCATGTGTTCCCCCTCCCCCCGAGCGAAATTAATCGAGCCCTTGTCTTTCTGTTGCCTTGCGCCGGCTTGTTGTTACTTGCCCGGCGAAAGCTCGAAATGGGCCATCGATCACGACGGCCCATCCCGATAACTGTCAGATGCGGTTTAGCGCATCGGGGGCGAGTACAGAATACCGCCCTTGGTCCACAGCTGGTTCAGGCCGCGCTCGAGACCGATCGGCGTATTGACACCGATGTGACGCTCAAACGACTCGCCGTAGTTACCAACCTGGCTGATGACCTGGTAAGCCCAGTCGGCCGACAGACCGAGCTGCTTGCCCATGTCGCCATCGGTGCCGAGCAGACGCTGGATTTCCGGATCGTTGCTGCCCTTCATGTCGTCGACGTTGCCCTGGGTCACGCCTTTTTCTTCGGCAACGACCATGGCATTGAACGACCAGCGCACGATGTCACCCCACTGGGCATCGCCGTGACGCACGAGCGGACCGAGAGGCTCCTTGGAGATAATCTCGGGCAGGATCTGGTGGGCGCTCGGATCATCGAACGTCGAACGTGCCGCGGCGAGAGCCGAGCTGTCCGTCGTGTAGACGTCACAGGCACCGCTCAGATAGTTTTCACGCGACTCATCGGCCGTCTCAACGTTAACCGCGCTGTATTCCATGTTATTGGCACGGAAGTAGTCAGCGAGGTTGAGCTCGGTCGTCGTACCGGTCTGCACGCAAACCGTGGCGCCGTCGAGCTGAAGAGCCGATGTTACGCCAAGCGCCTTGGGAACCATGAAGCCCTGGCCGTCATAGTAGTTGACGCCAACGAATTCAAAGCCCAGGCCGACGTCACGCGAGAACGTCCAGGTGGTGACGCGAGACAGCATGTCGACTTCGCCGGACTGCAGAGCGGTAAAGCGCTCTTTCGACGTGGTCGGCACATATTTGACCTTCGACGCATCGCCGAGAACGGCAGCAGCAACAGCGCGGCACACGTCGATATCGACGCCGCTCCAGTTGCCCTGATCGTCCGGCGCGGCAAAGCCCGCAACACCGGTAGACACGCCGCAAATCAGCTCGCCGCGCGCAACAACGTCCTCAAGGGTCGTTGCATTAGCCGCAGCGGCGGTCAGGCCGATCGCTGCACCAAAAACCAAAGTTCCAACTTTCATCTTCATCTTGAAGCCTTTTCGTTTACCAACTCACAGTGTAGGCATGCGCTATGGCACGACGGGCACAATCCGATCCTCACCGGTCAGCGTGCTGTCCGTCCCAAAGTGCATGTGCACGAGTAGAGATGATGATAAGTTACTCCCTAACGCAGACACGGTGTCCCCCGCGTCTTGCAAAGCACATGTGAGGCAAAATAGCACAACCGGTCAAGTGCCAATGCGTGTTTGATAGGCAAATTGGGTTAACGCGGAAGGCGGACCTCGAAGAGTTCTCTCACAGTTAAACTTTCTTTCAGGACGGGAAAATGAAGAAAGACGAAGCCGCGTCCAGAAAAGTCGCGACGGACACAACCCTGGTGACCGCCGGGAGAGACCCGCACGATCATTTCGGTTTTGTGAACCCGCCGGTATTTCACGGCTCAACCGTGCTTTTTCCCGATACGCGAACGTTGCTGGCACGCGATCAGAAGTACACCTACGCCCGCCGCGGCACGCCGACCTCGTCGGCATTGGAAGCGGCGGTAACGGAGCTGGAAGGCGGGTACGCCACCAGAATACTGCCCTCCGGCCTTGCGGCGATCACAACGGCAATTATGGCCATCGTGAAAGCCGGCGATCACATTTTGATGACCGATGCGGTTTACCTGCCCGGACGCAAACTGTGCGACACGCTGCTCAAGCAATTCGGTGTGGAAACGAGCTATTACGACCCCGAACTAGGTGCCGGCATCGCCGATCTGATGCAGCCGAATACTGTTCTCGTTTATGCCGAATCCCCCGGCTCAATGACCATGCACATGCAGGATATGCCGGCGATTGTTGAAGCCGCGCACGCGCATGGTGCTCTGGTTGCCTTCGACAACACGTGGGCGACGGCCCTCTACTTCAAGCCGCTGTCGTTTGGCATCGACATATCGATCCAGGCGGGCACAAAATACCTTGGCGGGCACTCCGACATCATGCTCGGCGCCGTTACCGTCAACGAGCCTGTGTGGGACCGGTTGAACAATGCCTATGAGCGGCTCGGCATGTGCAGCGGGCCCGACGATCACTTTCTCGCCCTGCGGGGCCTGCGGACCCTGTCCGTCCGCCTGGAACGCCACTACCAATCGGCGCTTGAGATTGCGCGCTGGCTCGGGCAGCGGCCGGAAATCAAAACCGTCCTCCATCCCGCCCTGCCGGACCACCCCGGCCACGACATTTGGAAGCGCGACTTTTCCGGCGCTTCGGGCCTGTTTTCGGTGGTGTTCGCCGATGCCAGCGAAACTCAGATTATGGCGTTTCTCGATGCTTTAACGTTGTTCGGCATGGGGGCCTCATGGGGCGGCTACGAAAGCCTTGCGCTGCCGTTCAATCCGAGCAAACAGCGTAGCGTAACCACCTGGGATGAACCGGTATCGGGCGTCCGCTTCCACATCGGGCTGGAAGATGTGGGCGATCTCAAGCGTGATCTCGATCAGGCGTTTTCGGCCATGCGAGCGGCGGGATGACCCGCCGCTGGCGAATGGCTGGCGATCCCGGCAGGACTCGAACCTGCAACCTGCGGATTAGAAGTCCGCTGCTCTATCCAGTTGAGCTACGGGACCGCGCGAGGTGCGTGGCGCACCCTCGCTGACCATATAGAGGATGGGTTAAGGCCCGGCAAGCAGATCGCCGGGGGACCGGCGTTCAAGTTCTTTCGTCGACAAAGCGCACGGCTTTCAGGGCGCCTTCGAACGCCTTGGCAAGCGTGCCCGTTTCGAGAACCTCGATGTCGGTGCGCACTTCGAAGACCCGTTTGATCTCGCCCTGCAGATCCGAAACCGTGGCGGCAGTGTCGACGCCGCGCGCAAGTTCGATGCGCACCTGAAACGCCTCCGCGCCTGAGGCATCGGTCGACAGCACGCCTTGAAAGTCACTGATCGCGGGATTTGCAAAAATGAAATCCTCAAAGTCGGTGTGGTTGATGTTGACGCCCTTGATCTTGAAGAATCCGGTGGTGCGGCGGGCGTGACGGATCATCGGAAAGAGGTCGGAATAGGTGTTTCCGCTGGTGCCGTTTCCATGAAACGAAACGATATCGCCGGAATTCCAGCGCAGGAACGGCGTGGCATGCCCGGTCATGAGCGGCGTGACGCACAATGTGCCGGTTTCGCTCTCGGGCACCTGCCGGCCGGTTTCTGGATCGACGACCTCGACGAAGTAAAGATCGCTCCAGATGTGAATGCCGTCATGGGCGGAGCTTTCCGCTCCCATGAGGCCCGCTTCCGACATGCCGAACACGTCGTAGACTTCCGCTCCCCAGGACCTTGCCAGCTTTTCACGCTTGGATTGCGAAAGCGGCTCGGCGGAACACACGATGGTGCGCACGCTGCCGGCGGTGAGGTCTATGCCCTCCGCATCCGCAAGGCTTGCCAGATGTAGGGCAAAGCCCGGCATGGCGATGAGGACGGTGGGTTTGAGGGTCTCGATCAGACCGAGTTGCGCACGCGAAGGCACGGCATTACCCGCCCCTACCCAGTTCATGCCGATGCCGACTGAGTGGGCGCTGCGGGCCCAGATCTGGCCAGCGGGGTGAATGCCGATGGGAAACGAGATGTGGCAGAGGTCGCCCGGGTGAATGTCCATGCAGGCAAACGAGCGCGACCAGGACTCCATGCCGAAGGTTATGTCGTCGAAGGTGCGCGGATAGAACACCGGCTGGCCGGTACTGCCGCCGGAACGCCAGTATTCGGAGATGCCCTCCCTCGGAACGATACAGATCTGATCGAGAAACTCATCATGCGACCACTGCCGCAGCGTGTCCTTGTCGAGGATGGGGATCTTCTGCCATTCCCCCGGCTCGTCGAGGCGGTCCGGATCAATGTGATCGAGCTTGCCGCCATACCATTTCGCGGTTTTGGCGCGCTCGAAGGCCTGGCGCTTGCGGGTGCTCTGAATTTCAAGAATTTCGCCGCGCGAGGCGGGCATTTTAACGCTCGGCATGTATATCCCGCCCGTGCAGCTGACCGAACGCTACTGTTGCAGGAATCTCAATTACGAGCAACGCGAGGTGTCAATGGGTCCACTGGCCGACGCGGCCATAGCGGAAGTTTTCGGCATAGGATTTTGGCCGGCGTGTCGATGATTTGGGCTCGGCGACACGGTAGGCGATCTTGTTGCGGTCCGCGTAGGCAATGGCGTCTTCTTTTGTCGCGAAACGCAGTTTCACCTGTTGCAGCATGTCGCCTGAACTCGTCCAACCCATGAGCGGCTCGACCTCGCGCGGCGCTTCGGCGTCGTGCTCAAGCACCCATTTACGGGTCCGCGCCTTGCCCGACTGCATTGCCGTCTTTGCCGGTTTGTAAATTCGCGCCGTCATGTCCGCCTCGCTTGCTTGGCCCCCGTGCGCCGTGCCTTAACGTGGACCGGCCCCAAACTGAACCGGTTGGTCGGGGTGGACAGATTCGAACTGCCGACCCTCTGCTCCCAAAGCAGATGCGCTACCAGGCTGCGCTACACCCCGAAACCGGACGAACCCGACCGGGTTCCGTGATCGCTTGTTGCCTTACACCGTTCGCGGCGCACGGGCAAGTAAGAGGCGTGATCAAGGTCGGCCTCACCGGCGCTTTTGCCGCGGCATTGCGGCGGCGAGTTTCTGCAATATCCGGTGCACTTTCTCACCACGGCGAACGCGACATTGCTCAACATAGAACTTGGTGTCTATCGAACCGTTAAAACGGCGCACGATAACGGGGTTTTGCGCGGCATCCATCTTCCTGTCCCTTCGGAGTGCTCAAGTTTGTCTGAGCCAGGAAGATAGGAGCGCGATGTTTCACCGTGGTTTCGCAACACGGTGAAACGGGTTTCAATTGTAAACTGAGATGGCCTCAGTGCGGCGGTGGCGGGCCGCTGTCCTCGGTGAGCTTGATTTCCGCCGCCATCAGACCCTTGGGTCCATTTCCGAAGCGTACGAATATCTTCTGGTCCGGCCTGAGCTCCGCAATCGCGTAACGGCGCAGCGTTTCCATATGGACGAAGATATCCGGTTTGCCCTCGCCTTCCGTCACGAAGCCGTAGCCGCGCTGGCGGTTGAACCACTTGACGATGACCTCGACCCATTCGCTTTCCGGCGTGATCGCCACGTGGGTCTTCGGCGGCGTGCGCTCGATCGGCTGAATGGCTGTCGACGCGTCGACCACGAGGATCTTCAACGCCTGCAGGCCCTTGGGCCGCTGCACCGCCTCGCAGACAATCCGCGTGCCTTCCAGCACGGCGTCGTAGCCGTCGCGTTTCAAGCAGCTTAAATGAATGAGAACATCGGGAAGTCCGTTGTCGGGGATGACAAAGCCAAAGCCTCTGGCCACGTCAAACCACTTCACGAAACCCGAAATTTCGATGATGTTGACAGCCGTCTCATCGATGACTGCCGGTATCTGTTCTACCCTATCCACTCGGAGTGGCCCCCTCGCCGCCTCTCTGAGTACCCGCCATTACCCGGTACCAATCCATGTCCGCCGTCTCGACCCGCCCGCTCCCCTAGGTCACTCCGCAATTTGAACCAGTTTGCCGAGCTTTGTACAGAGCGCATGTCACTGCCATGTGGAAAAAAGAGGCGGAAATTTGTCGAAAGTTCGAACTTGATGCGGCAAGGACACACTACGTGTTGCGAGTGTCCGCCAAAAACAGACAGTTTTCTGCGGGTTTTCTGCGAAACCGCCCATTGAGGGCCACCGCTAGCCCGTTCCGGAAAATTGTGTCGTTGCAGTGCCGTGAATGTGCCGGCGCGCCCATTGACGGCTCCACATCGCCGGAATTCATTGCACGGAGGACCGCTATTGATTCGGCGGGACCGGGTCCAAACCGCCTGGAAAGCCGGTATACGGCCGCGTCAGGCCTTCGCCCTCGGTGACACGACAAGCTTGTTCTTGAGATAGGGGTCGAGCGCCTCGATACCGCCCTCCACGCCGTAACCACTGTCCCCCCAGCCGCCAAGTGGAATTTCGGGGAAGTGGCTGACGCCATTAGCGACGCCGACAACTCCGGTTTTGATGCCGCTGGCGATCGTCTGCCGCGCCGTCACGTCATCGGTGTAGACGTATCCGGCCAATCCATAGTCGACGCCATTGGCGATTTCGAGCGCATCGGCCTGCGCTTCATAGGGCACCATGAGCGCGACGGGCCCGAAGGGTTCGGTCGTCATGATTTCCGAATCCAGAGGGACGTCGCCAAGCACGGTCGGCGCGAAAAAATAGCCCTGGTTGCCGATGCGGCTGCCGCCTGTCACCAGCCGTGCGCCCGCGTCGACGGCACCTGAAACCATGCGTTGGATCGCCGCGACACGCCGGTCGTTGGCAAGCGGGCCCATTTGCGTCTGTGGATCGAGGCCGTCACCCACCGTGATCTCGCTGGCGCGCGCGGCGAACTTTTCAAGGAAGGGCTCATAGATGTCGCGCTGAACTATGTAGCGTGTCGGCGCGATGCAGACCTGACCGCTGTTGTGGAACTTGTGATTGACCGCATGAGCGACGGTGTCGTCAATATTCACATCGCCGCACACGATGACGGGCGAGTGGCCGCCAAGCTCCATGGTAACGGGTTTCATCACCTCGCCGGCACGCGCGGCGAGAAGCTTGCCAACCGGGACGGAGCCGGTGAACGTCACCTTGGTGATGGTGGGATGGGCAATCAGATGCCGCGAGATATCGTCCGGCACTCCGAAAACGACATTAACGACGTCACCCGGCAGACCCGCTTCGACCATCGCCTCTATCATCTGGCACACGGCGCCGGGCGTTTCCTCCGACGGCTTCAGTACGACCGAGCAGCCCGCGCCGAGCGCCGCACCGAGCTTCTTCGCCGCCAGCACGACGGGAAAGTTCCACGGGGTCAGCGCCGCAACGACGCCGATCGGCAGGCGTTCAACGGTCATGAACTGACTGCCGTCGCGGTTGGGAATGGTCCGCGCGGCAATACGGCGTCCTTCCTCTGCACCCCATTCGAGAAAATCCGCAGCGCGGTCTATCTCGCCCATGGCTTCGGCAATCGGCTTGCCCTGTTCGACGGTCAGTTGATGCGCCAGGTCGCGCGCGCGAGACCGGATCAGATCGGCGCCCCGCCGCATGATGGTGCCGCGTTCCCAGGCCGACTTTGCCGACCATTCCTCAAGACCGCGCGCGGCGGACGCCAGGGCGCGGTCGAGATCCACGGGCCCCGCATGGCACAACTCCGCATTGACTTCCTCATTGGCGGGATTGATGACCTGTTCGGACTTGCCCGAAGCACCCTCCACCCATTCACCGCCGATAAACAGCTTGATCTTCCGCATCGTCATTGGGCTTGTTCCTTCAAATTTCGCCGGCGCACGCCGTTTGCCGGGCGCTTCAGTTGTTCAATCCGGTCAACGGGTCCATGACCGTGCCGATATCCTCGCGGATAATAAGATCGGCGTACTGGTCGAGTTCGGTCGGATCGCGGTTGACGATCACCAGCGCAGCCCCGTTCTGCTTGGCTATAAGGGGAAATCCGGCAGCGGGATAAACCACCAGCGACGAGCCGATGGATATAAAGAGATCCGCATTGAGCGTCGCCGCCTCCGCCTGCATCATCTCTTCCTGGGGCATCGCCTGGCCAAAGGAGATCGTCGCCGTCTTCAAGATGCCTCCGCAACCGGTGCAACCGGGCGGTTCACCGCTTGCCTCGAAATGCTCGCGAATGGGCGGCAGTTCGTGGCGCTCGCCGCACGCCATACATTTGGCGTAGGTCGTGTTGCCATGCAGTTCGATAACCTGATCGGACGGCACGCCTGAGTCCTGATGAAGGTTGTCGATGTTCTGGGTGATGACATGTGTCATGCGCCCCAGCTTCACCAGATGTGCCAGCGCCCGGTGGCCGCGTCCGGGCTTGACGTCGCCGACCTCGTCCTGCAATGCAAACCGGCGGCGCCAGGATTCGCGCCGCATTTCCGCATCGCTCATAAAGTCGTCGTAGTAGATCGGCTGGTTCTTGCTCCAGAAACCGCCCGGACTGCGAAAATCGGGAATGCCGCACTCGGTGCTGATCCCGGCACCGGTAAACGCGACGCAACGGCTGGAGCCGCGCACCAGTTCCATCAGTTCGTGTTGAGAATTGCGTGTCATTTGAATGCTCATGACATAGTTTGTTGACGAACCTAATGCATTCAACCATCAAGGCAAATGGCAAACAGGGAGCTCCGCGGCCGAGACATGAAATATCTCCACACGATGGTGCGCGTGAAGGACGTTGATGCGTCTTTGGACTTTTACTGCAACAAGCTCGGACTGAAGCAAGTGCGCCGGCTGGATTTTGAAGCCGGACGCTTTTCTCTCATCTTCGTGGCGCCGGAAGGCCAGGAAGACGCGCAAGTCGAACTCACCTACAACTGGGACCCCGAGGACTACGACGAAGGCCGTAATTTTGGACATCTCGCCTACGAGGTCGATGACATTTATGCCCTTTGCCAGAACCTGATGGATGCAGGCGTCATCATCAACCGGCCGCCACGCGACGGCCGCATGGCGTTTGTGCGCTCGCCAGACAACATCTCCGTTGAACTTCTGCAAAAAGGGGATGCGCAGGCACCCCAGGAACCCTGGGCGTCCATGGAGAACACCGGTCACTGGTGAAACGCCCGGCACGGCACAGGAGACCGCGATGCGCCTGATCGTCACGAAATGCGACTGGGGTATGGAATACCTCGGCGTTCTGCCTGACCGGCTACGCGCCTTTGCCGAAGCCGGCTATGACGGTGTGGAGTGTTTCTTCATAGACATTAAACCCGAGCGGTTTCTTGAACTGGCAGCGGAGACCGGGCTGGAACTCAATGCCGGAATGGTGGCGCCGACGGTCGAGGCGTTTCGCGCCGAACTCAAACGCGTGCTGCCCTACAAGCCGGCGCTGATAAACTGCCACGGCGGGCGCGACTATTATGAGTTCGAGGAAGGCTGCAGCTTCTTTCGCGAATGCATCGAGATTGCCCGCGGCGAGACCGGCATCGAGGTTGTGCACGAAACCCACCGGCGCTGCACGCTTTACAGTCCGTGGGGAACAAGGCGCTATCTGGAGGCGATCCCGGACCTTTTCATCTGCGCCGACTTCAGCCATTTCGTGGTTGTTTCGGAAGGAGACATGCGCTCAAGCACCGCCGGCACGCCCGACGAGAACGGCATGATGGCACTCGTCCGCGACCCCGAAAAAGATGCCATGATGGAAATCGCCATCGCGCGCACGCATCACATTCATGCACGCGTCGGCGACCTTCACCGCCCGCAATGTCTCGATCCTCGTACCGGCACCGGGCTGGAGTGGACCGAGCGCTTTGAATTCTGGTGGGACCGCATCATCGAGCAGCGCATGAGCGAAGATCGCCCGTTCATGACCGTGTGCCCGGAATACGGCCCCCCACCCTATGCCCCGGCCGACCCCGTTTCGAACAAACCCTATGCCGATCCCTGGGACCTCTCCTTGTGGGCCATGGAACGGTTCAGATCACGCTGGAAAGACCGTCTCGCCGCAGCCTAAGCGACCAATTTACGGATAAAAGCCATGAACACCCTTCCGATACCGCCCGCTCACGGGCTGCCGACGAGCGAGTTTCAGGACCGGCTCGCTCGCGCGCAAAAGGCAATGACCGCGCATGAGCTCGACGCTCTCGTTGTCACAGCGCCCCATAACGTGCGCTACTTCACCGGCTTTAACACCCAGTTCTGGGAAAGTCCGACGCGCCCGTGGTTCATTGTCGTGCCGCGGCAGGGGGAACTCGTTGCTGTTATCCCCGAGATCGGCGCTCCAGGCATGGCGCTAACATGGGTAACCGACATCAGGACATGGCCGGCGCCGCAGCCCGATGACGACGGCGTATCGCTGCTCTCGTCGACACTGTCCTCCCTGAAGCGGCAGTTCGGACGGATCGGCTGGGAAATGGGGCGTGAGCAGGTGATCCGCATGCCGATTGGCGATTTCGACAGGTTGCGCGGCCTTGAGCGCGGCTATGAGTTCGTCAACGGGTCGCCGCTTATCTGGGAACTTCGCATTGTGAAGTCCGAAGCCGAAATTGCCCGCATTTCACAAGCCTGCGCCATTGCAAGCGCCTCTTACGCCGCCCTGCCCTCCAAACTGGCGCATGGCGACACCGAATACGACGTCTCGCGAAAAATCAGGCTAGAGCTGATGGAGAACGGTGCCGACACGGTGCCCTTCGCCGCCGTCCTGTCGGGACAAGGCGGCTATGACCAGATCATTGTCGGCCCCTCGGAGCGGCGGCTCGGCGCGGGCGATATTCTGTTCATCGATCTCGGCGCCACCTATGACGGCTATTCCTGCGACTTCGACCGCAACTTCGCTTTCGGCACCCCGGCTGATGACGTAAAGCGCGCCCATGAAGCGATCTGGCAGGCGACCGAGGCCGGAATCAACGCGGCGCGCCCGGGCGCAACCACAACGGACCTGTGGCGTGCCATGGCAAATGTGCTAGAGGCGGCAGGCTCCAAGGGCCTGAATGTCGGCCGCATGGGCCATGGCCTTGGCATGCAGCTCACGGAGCCGCCCTCCAATATGCCCGGCGATGACACACCGCTTATTCCCGGCATGGTGATGACCATCGAACCGGGAATGGAGTTCGCGCCCGGCAAGATGCTGGTGCATGAGGAGAATGTGGTGATCCGCGAGGATGGCTGCGAGCTGATCACCTGGCGCGCGCCGCGGGAAATGCCGGTGATTGAAGCTTAGGCCGGTTTACACGACCCGCAGCCGGCTGGCGGCGCGGTTATCGAGCCACGGCACGAGTTCATCCATCGGCATCGGCTTGGCAATATAGAACCCTTGAACCTCGTCGACACCGGCCTGACAGACATAGTCCCAATCCGTGCTGTTCTCGACACCTTCCGCGACGATCCTCAGATCGAGCTGCTTGCCGAGTTTAATGCTGGCTTCGACGCTTGCCTGGGCAAACTGATCGTGGCTCGCTTCGCGGATAAAGGATTGGTCTACCTTGAGTTCGGTGAACGGGAATTCGCGCAGCTGTTCCATGTTGGAATAGCCGGTTCCGAAATCGTCTATCGAAATGCCAAAGCCCATCATGCACAGGCGTGCCAGAACTTCGGTTGAAGTCGCCGTTTTCTGCACAAGGTTACTTTCGGTTACTTCGAGCACCAGATCGCCGCACTGCAGGTCGGCGGCATCAAGCAGCCATGCCAGTTCATCTGGAAACTCAAGCCGGCTCAGCGAGGCGGCGCTCAGATTGACGGACATTTTGATGTCAATGCCGCGCCGGCGCATCGCCTGCATATCGTGCAGAGCGGCAGATATCATAACCTCCGTAAGTTCCTCAATCAGGCCGTTCTGTTCCGCCATGGGGATAAAGGACACCGGGCCGACGAGGCCAAATCCGGGATGCTGCCATCTGGCGAGCGCTTCGACACCGACCGGCGCGCCATCGACGGTAGAAACCTTAGGCTGGTAGTGTGGAATGATGTGGCCGCTCGCAAGTGCGATCCGCAAATCGTTTACGGTCAGCAGAATGGGAGCGTCATCCATTGTGCGGGTTGTATCGGTGCCGAGCTGACCCACAATGGTTTCCAGATCGACAATCTTGAGCGGCTTCTTCAGGGCACCGACTATGTTGAGATTATGGCTAGCGGCGAGGCTCCCTGCTGTCTTCACGACCACGTCGCGCTCACCGCTCAAAATCGCTATGGCGCCGAGATAGGCCCGCTCCTTGAGGTGGCGGAGGAACTCAATGCCATCCATTTCCGGCATATTGAGATCGCACAGAATGAAATCGATTGCCCCGGTGTGACCGTCCATAAAATCTAGCGCCTTGCGCCCGTTGCTGGCCGTATGCACCTCGCCCCAGCCGCGCTTTTGGAAGAACACCTGGGCAATTGCGCTCAATATCGGGTCGTCATCAACGATCAGCACACCGCGTTTTGTGTCTGTCGCGTCCGTCATCGCTGTGTGCCCTAAAATTCCACCGATCGTCCGTTCGGCCAGACAATAGGCAAACCGTCTTAAAAAATGCGTAACTAACCCCTATTTACGCGGGACACGGAGCGTGCGAATCGGCATGCTCTTGCGGAAGAGTAAAGCAAAACGGGGGGTTGCATGGATTCCGTTACACAATTCGTGCTCGGCGGCGCCATGGGCGAGCTCGTGCTCGGCCGCCGCATCGGACGGCTTGCGCCGGTTCTGGGCGGCATCTGCGCGACGCTGCCCGACCTCGACGTTTTCTATTCCTTCGGCGATCCGGTCAGCGATTTCACCTACCATCGAAGCGCTACGCATTCGATATTCGTTCTGGCGATTGCCGCTCCGGTGGTGGCGGAACTGCTGCGCCTGGTTTTCCGGCGCTGGCACGAGGGGCGGCTCGGCTGGTACATGTTCGCCTGGCTCGTGCTCCTGACCCACCCGGTGCTCGACTGCTTCACCACCTATGGAACGCAAATCCTGTGGCCGCTGAGCGATACACCCGTTTCGTGGTCGACAATCTTCATCATCGACCCGGCTTACACACTGCCGCTACTGGTTGCCGTCATCTGGCTTCTGGCTATCTCGAAGGCAAACCCCCGACGCATGGCAATCAATGTCACGGCGATCTTGCTATCCAGCACCTATCTCGGCTGGACGGTTTATGCAAAAGGCCAGGCGGAGACCGCCGCTGAAACGGCAATCGCCGAGGCGGGATTGACGCCGGATGCCGTGAAAACCATTCCCGGCCCCTTTACCTCGACCCTTTGGCGCATCACCGCGGTCGATGACGCGTCCTATCACGATGCATGGTTCTCGGTGTTCGACCCGCGCGAGCACACGCCGGACTTCGTGAGTTACGACCGCAATCTGGAACTGCTTGAAGGCATCGAGGAGACCTGGGCCGTGCAACGCCTCGTGTGGTTCACCGGAGAGCTCTACAAGGTCGGCAGCCTTGGCAATTCCATCACCATCTCCGACCTGCGAATGGGCGTCGAGCCCGCATATGCATTCAATTTCAAGGTCGGCACGCGCGGCAACCCGCACACGGTGGAACTCTCACCGCCGCAACAGTTCGCAATCGAAAGAGACCTGAGCGTCATCAAATGGGCGTGGGCGCGGATATTTGATCCGCAAATGCCGACGGCGCCTTGACCTGCAAGCGCAACACATGCCGGCTGGCGCCTTACACCAGCTCGCCAAGCCACATGAGTCCGACACCGGCAATGATCAGGGCGAGGCCCTTGAAATAGGACTTCGTGTCGAGTTTCTCGGCGCTCTGCGAGCGCCAGAAACCCCGCAAGGAGATGAACAGGCCAATCAGGCACACAACGCCCCCGAGAATTGTGGCCGCCACACCAATGATATCGCTCATGCGCTGCCTCCTCCCCACCTCACCGGCCCGCCGGTAGATTAGCATTTCTTCGCTGTACGGTCGCAACCGTCCCGAAACCGCCCCGAAACCGCCCCGAAACCTCAACGGAATTGCCCCTGCGCGCCAGCCTTGCATACCTCTCCATTTAAGATATATGTAGTTTTTTCACTATTATTGCGTGTATGTATTCAAAATGTTCCGTGGAAAGAGGCGCGTACAATGCAGAAGATTCCGACCGTTTTCGAGCGTGACTGGGACGGTGACCGCTCTCGCGTGGTGGACAAGATATCAAACGGCTGCGAGTGGTGGCTGCAAGGCGAAGGTGTTGCCCGGCAGAAAATAGATGGCGCATGCTGTGCGGTGATCGACGGCGTACTGTGGAAGCGGCGTGAAATCAAAAAGGGCAAAGCCGAACCGGGCGGCTTCAAGCTAATTGGCACGGATGACACGACCGGCAAACGCGTCGGCTGGGCTCCGGTCGGCGACGGTCCCGAGGACGTCTATTTCATCGAGGCGTGGAACGCGTTTGACGGGCCGCGCGATGAGGGAAGCTACGAACTCATCGGCCCGAAGGTGCAGGGCAATCTGGAACACGAGGAAACCCACAGGCTCGTGTCGCACGCGGATACTTATGTGTTCGCCGGCAAGGATGCACCGCCGCGCAGCTTCGCGGGCGTGCAGGAGTGGTTTGAGGATCGCGACATCGAAGGCGTCGTCTGGCATCACCCGGACGGGCGTATGTGCAAGCTTAAATTGCGCGACTTCGGGCTGAAGCGGCCGGGATGACGCCCAATATTCAGATTGTGAGAGAGTTCGGCGTTCGTCGGTGCGGTGGTTGGCAGGGCCTAGGGGAATCGAACCCCTCTTTCCAGGTTGAAAACAAGAAGCACTCTTCAGTTTTTCAAAGGCTTGCTCGGTTTTTCTGCCAAACCGTCTCACATTGTTTCGCTTTCGGTTTTTCGGCGAGTTGCCAAAACTTTTTGCGCTTGGTCGGCGAGATTGAGTACGACTGTCTGAATCAGCGCCTTTTGCGCACGCCGCCAATCTTCGGTGGAGCTCAACATGGATGACAGTGGTGAACGCAACCCTCGAAACAATTGCGATAGCGAGCAATCTGCATGTGCAGGCGGATATTTTGCTGTCGAAACCAAACTATGGAGCAACGTTTGCGATCTAGCAGGCTGCTGAAAAACTGACGAGTTTTGATGGTGGCTGTGTGTTTTTCGGTGTTGGCTCGATCGTTTTGAGTTCGAACTGTTGGATTTTGACTGTTTAGTTGGTTTGATGCGGGGTGTGTTTGTATGTTGATCCGT
>JAJFHE010000006.1 GCA_021775755.1 Hyphomicrobiales bacterium
GTCCAGCAATCGTGCAAGGAATTTGAGCCGTTCATCCATCTGATTACACTCCTTCCAAGGCACCTTGCGTCTCCTTGCAAAGGGCCAAAAGTGTAACCTATGTGTCCGGAAAGAAGTGTCACCCATCTCTCGGGAAGCACAAGATTGTCCATACCTGACGTATAGGCAAAGGTAATCTGGCATTATCAGTTACGCGCCGTCTTGATTGCTGCCATCTTCGTTGACCCGTCGAAATATCTCCTTGCCGATCTCTTTCGACATTAACTTCCACAGATCAGCATCCTTCATCAATTTCGTAACGATATCCTCGTTGCGTTCCATGCGCTTGACCAGCATTGCGGTCGACTTGGCGTCATAGGCGTGCTGGAACTGTTCTTCAGTGTTGGCGCGGGCCTGTTGGCGCAGCGTGTCGTCGGCAAGGCCGTCCTCCACCATCTGCTCCAGGAACACCTTGTCTTCAGGTTTGAAGTCAGTCTCGAAGCGTTTGTTGACGATATCGAGTATCTTCGAGAGGGGTTCCTGCTCAGGCTCCGAGAATCCGGTCGACGTGCCTACCTCGGTGGGCCCACTGACCGTGCCGTCGTCTCCGGGATCGAGCGAGGCCGACCCCTCCCACTTTTTCTGCAGCCGATAGTACTCCAGCTCGATCTCATCATCGAGTTTGAGAACACCCGTGCCTTCACGCTTCGGCAGCTTGGCGGACAACGCACGGGCAAACACATAGAGCTTCTCAAGGTCAACATCCGGGATCGTCACCATCTGGCTGATCATTGCATAGAGCCTGATATACTGGACGAGCTTGCCCCGGAAGTCCTCCTGGCGATCTTCGTCAGGTTCATCCGTGAACCTCTGTACCGCCGGGGCGACACTGGCGTAGAGCTTTCCCTGGTCCTGCGCCCGTTGGCGTGCGGGTGCTTTAAAGAAGACAGCGGCGAAGTCGTCGACCTCTTGCTTCCAGAAGTACTGAAAGTCCTCCAGCGCGCTCTTCAGCGTATAAATAAGGTTCGGGTCTGTCGGCTCATCAATCTGTGTGACTTCATAGAACGGCGCGAAGGCCTCCTTGATGTCCTCCGCTTCATTGACGAAATCGAGTACGAAGGTGTCTTCCTTGGCAGGGTGCGTTCGATTGAGACGCGAGAGCGTCTGCACGGCGGCCAGGTCCTTGAGTCGCTTGTCCACATACATCGTGTGGAGCAGGGGCTGGTCGAACCCGGTTTGATACTTCTCCGCAACTATGAGCAGGTGATGGTCGTCCGTGTCGAACTTCTCTGGAAGCTCCGTCTCGGAGAACCCGTTCAATCCGGATTCGGTGAATTCGTTCGTTCCCGGTGGAAGATCACTGTCCGTTACCGTTCCAGAGAACGCCACAAGAACCCCAATGTCGTCATAGCCCTTGTCCGCGATGTAGTGCGTGATCTCGCGGTAGTACCGCACGGCATGCAGCCGTGACGACGTCACGATCATCGCCTTGGCCTTGCCGCCGATCCTTTGGCGTGTGTGCTGGCGGAAGTGTTCGATGATCACTTCGGTTTTTTGCCCCAGGTGGTGCGGATGCAGAGACATAAATCGGGCGATGGCCTTCTTGGCCTTCGTGGCATCGATAAGAGGATCGTCCTCAATGGCTTTAGAGAGCCGGTAGAACGTCTTATAGGTTGTGTAGTATTTGAGAACGTCCTTGATAAAATCTTCTTCGATGGCCTGGCGCATCGAATACACATGGAAAGCTTGCGGGTCGCTGCCATTGCCTTGAACCTCGCCGAACGTCTCCAGCGTTCGCTTTTTGGGTGTTGCGGTAAACGCAAAGAACGACAGGTTGGGCTGCGGTCCCTTCTGCTGGATCGCCTGGAGGATCAGAGGATCGACATCGCCAGACGAGGTATCCTCGGCATTGTGTGTGTCTGCATCCTTGCCCGCCGCCCCCAATGCTCTCCTCATATCTTCCGCGGATGTGCCGTGCTGGCTGCCATGCGCCTCGTCAACGATAACGGCAAAGCGCTTGTCCGATTGGTCCAGCACATCATGCGTGTCGGAGCCGTACATGGCCGAGAAGCTCTGCAACGTACAGATGATGATCGGCTTGCCGGCGTTAAGCGCTTCCGCGAGTTGGCCTGACTTGGCTCCTTTGTCCTCGCGCACGGCCTGCACAACGCCCTGCTTGTGTTCCACCTGATAGATGTTGTCGCGCAGCTGCTGGTCGAGTACACGCCGGTCGGTGATGATAACGACGGAGTTGTAGACCTTCGCATCCGTCGCATCGTGCAGGGACGAGAGCCGGTGCGCCAGCCACCCGATGGAGTTGGACTTACCCGACCCCGCGGAATGCTGGACGAGGTAGTTGCGCCCAGGTCCCGAGGCTTGTGCTGCATTCACCAACTTGTTCACGACGTCGAGTTGATGATAGCGGGGGAAGATCAACGTCTCAGAGCGTTTGGTCTTTCCTGCGTCGTCTTTCTTCTCCTTGACCTCGAGCAGGACGAAACGGTTGAGGATGTCGAGCCAGCAGCCCTTCGCCCAGACGTGCTCCCAGAGGTAAGAAGTTGCGTAGCCATCCGGGTTGTGCGGGTTTCCCGCGCCCCCGTCGCGGCCCTTGTTGAAAGGTAGAAAGTAGGTGCCGCTCCCCGCAAGTTTCGTGGCCATGTAAACCAGGTCCGGGTCGACCGCGAAGTGGATCAGCGCACGCGTCTTGAACTTCAGGAGCGCCCCGTCGGACGGGTGCCGGTCTACCTTGTACTGGTGGATCGCGTCTTTCACCGTCTGGCCCGTGAAGGGGTTTTTGAGTTCCGCCGTGGCGACGGGAACGCCGTTGACGCTCAGCACCAGATCCACCGCATCATTCGGCTTCTTCGGGCTGTGATGGACCTGGCGGGTCACCTCCAGCACGTTCTCGTCGTACAGCGCCTGGGTTTCCGGGTTGAGGCCCGAGGCTGGCTTGAAGAAGGCGAGACGGATTGTCCCTGCATTGATGTCTTTCACGCCGTGACGCAGAACACTGAGGGTTCCCTCCTGATCCAGGGTGCGGGCCACGCGATCCAGGAGTTTCTCGTCCGCCTTGGCTCCGTACGCGCTCTTCAGCTTCGCCCAGGCATCCGGCTGGCTATCCTGCACGAAAGAGACAAGGGTCTTGGGGAACAGAGCCTGGACGTTGTCGAAGGTCTTTGGATCGCCCTCGCGGTAGCCGCCGTGAGCCACCAGGTGTTCCGCAATGGCGGTTTCGAAGGTGTCTTCCGTATGTATCTTCGCCGCCATCGAGCTACTCCGGATGCTTGTGCGTGAGAAAGAAACGCAGTTCTCGCACCGTCTTGCTCAGACGTGCCACATTGGTTCTCGTAGATGCGTATTCGCGGCCGTGAGCAAGATCATTCCTCAACTTCAGCATCCGCTCGATCTCTCCGTCGTGCATGCGGATGAGGCCATGTTGCTTCGCGATCCAACACTTTTCACTTAGGTAAAGCGCCGAGAGAACATCCAGAGCGAGGTCTTCTTTTTGAAGCCGCGTTAGACGCTTGTTAATGCCTTTGATGTCTTCAGTTTTCTTCAAGTACGGCGTGATGGCAAAACCGTCGTTTAGGTTGAAGGAGTTGCCGAAAGTAATCTTCGAGGGGTCTGCGCCTTTGATCAGCATATCCGACTTGCAGATGCCGTAGGCCTCGCCGTTTAGCTCCTGGCCGAAGGGAATGAGTTGGGCGTTGGAATTCAGCTCGAAGAGATAGTCTTCCGCGACCGACAACATACCTCCCGTGCCGCAGGCAGGATCATAGAGCGTGACGACCTTGCCTTTCTCCGTAAGTGCCTCACGGTCTTCCACAAACAGCAGGTTCACCATCAGCCGGATGACCTCGCGCGGCGTGAAGTGTTCACCGGCGGTCTCATTCGACTGCTCCGAGAAGCGGCGGATGAGTTCCTCGAAGATGGTGCCCATCTGGTGGTTGTTCACGGCATTCGGGTGGAGGTCGATCCCGGCAAACCGCTCGAGCACCTGATAGAGAAGGTTTGCCGCCTCCAGGCGGTCGACCTGCTCGAAAAGCTTGAAGTGCATCGCGAAGATGTCCTGGATGCCTTCGGGAAACCCATTGACGTAGTTCTTGAGGTTACCCGCAATATTGTCCGGGTCTGCTTTCAGGCGCTCGAAGTCATACAGGCTGGTATTGTGGAAGGTGAGGCTCGCCTCGTGGTTCAGAAGCCTTTCACGCATCTCCGGCGCAACATCGTCTCCAAGCTCCTGAGCCTTTGCGAGGACCGCTTCTTTGGTGTTCTCGAGCACACAGTCGAGACGCCTTAAGACTGTAAATGGCAGGACGACCCGACCATACTCCGACTGCTTGTAGTCCCCGCGCAACAGCTCTGCGATGGACCAGATAAAAGCGATCTGTTGGCTGTGAGTGTTCAAGTGAAGACGCCCCAAGAAGTACGGATCGCAATATCTCTGAAAATCATTTCGCGATCAAGTAGTCTATTTGATCTACTGCAACTTTAAATATGTAAATACAAAGAAAAAGAAGTAGTTGTGGAAGAAGTCCCACCCCTCACCCCCACCAAAACACCAGCCCGACAAACCCCGCCAGCCACAGCACCATGCCGACGATCATCAGGTCGGTTCGGGCGTTGAGCCATTTGGCGAGGGCCGCGGCGGCGGCGAGGAGGATGGCGAGGGCCGCGTAGGCGGCGAAATCGTTGGCGCGCACGTCGACGCCGGCCTGGTCGAGCACCCAGATGGTGGCGATGAGCGGCACCCAGAGCACCGCCGGGTAGACGAAGAGGCTGAGGAGGGCGCCGCGCCGGGTGGCGCTTGAGGCCGCCTCGTCGGCCGGCGATTTCTCGCCGGTTTCGCCGGTCACCGGGTGGCGCATCAAAGTGCGCGCCGGTTTGACGAGGACGAGCCAGATGAACCAGGCGGCGAACGCGGCGACGGCCAGCGTAAAGACGATGAAAAACGCATCGAACACCATGAGCGGCAGATCGAACTCGCTGGTGAAATAACCGATATGGCGCAGATACCACAAGGGGCCCGACCACAGCGCCCAAACGCCGATGGCGCCCCAGAAGAGCGTATAGACGCCGCCCATGAAGATGGTGCCGCTATCGGGGATCTGCGCCTGCGCGCCGCAGGCGGGGCAGCGGTAGTCGAGACCGTGTTCGTGCGAGCTGCCGATGGTGGTGCCGTCGAAGGCCGCCTCGGGCGCCATGTCGGCCGAGCCGCAGGCGGCGCAGCGGCGCAGAACCTTGTGGCCGTCTTCGGCAAGGCTTGAGCTTTGGTATTCGGAGTGCTCCGGCGGGCTATCGTCGGAGTCTTCGTCGCGGTTTTCGCTCATGCGCTTGCGCCTTCCGCCCCGTCAAGTCCGGTGCCGCCATAGAGCCAGGCGATGCGGTCGTACCACTCAGCGGGCGAATAGTTGCCCATGACGGAGTTGCGCACGGCGGCGGCCGCGCCGCCGGGGTGATAGACATATTCGCCCATGGCGCGCGACGACATGACGACGCGCGATGTGCGCACCATGCGGTTGGCGAGATAGGGCGCGAACGCCGCCTCGACGCTGCCGTGTGCGCCGACCATGTGGGAGAGGCAGACGGCGTCTTCCATGGCCATGCAGGCGCCCTGGGCAAGATACTGCAGCATCGGATGGGCGGCATCGCCGAGCAGCGCGACGCGGCCGTCGAGCCAGTTGGTGACGGGGTCGCGGTCGCACAGCACCCAGAGCTTCCAGTCCGCCCCGTGTTCGATGACCTGGCGGGCGCGCGGGTGGATATGGTCGAAACCGCGCGCCACTTCCTCCTTCGACACCGGCTTGCCGACCACCGCCTCTTTCACATCATTGTGGTAGGTGACGACGAGGTTGAAGACCTTCCAGCCTTTTAAGGGGTAGTGGACGATGTGGCATTTCGGGCCGGCCCACAAGGTCGCCGCGTTCCAGCGCAGATCTTCGGGCATGTTTTCCGTCGGGATAACGGAGCGATAGGTGGTGTGGCCGGAAACGCGCGGTTCCCCGTCGCCCAGCATCTGTTCGCGGATACACGAGCGCAGGCCGTCGGCGGCGATGAGAGCGCGGCCCCTGACCGGGTCCTCGCCCTTCACCGTGACCGTCACCGAGGTTTCGTCCTGGTCATAGCGGGTGACCTGATGGCGGGTGCGCAGTTCGATCAGGTCATGAGCGCGGCAGGCGTCCAGCAGCGCGCCGTGCAGGTCGGCGCGGTGCACCACCGCATAAGGATTGCCGAAGCGCTCGCGAAATGGCTCGTCAAGTGGAATGTGGCAGATCTCCTCGCCCGACAGCGCGTCCATGAGGCGCAGCTTGTCGACATAGACGGCGCACGCCCGCGCCTCATCGCCGATGCCGAGATAGTCGAAACAGTGAAACGCGTTGGGACCGATCTGGATGCCGGCGCCGATTTCACCAAGCTGCGAGGCCTGCTCCAGCACCAGCGCGCGCACGCCCTGGCGCGCCAGCCCGAGCGCCGCCGCCAGCCCGCCAATTCCGCCCCCCGCCACGATTACCGGTGCATCGGCCATGCAAGCATTTCCTTGTTGTTCGACCCCGATTGTGGGCGTTATCGCGCGCCGTTGTTCAGGGGTCAAACTGTCTCAGGGGAAAACCGGGCCCACCCGCCATGCCCACCCGCCAGGCCCACCCGGTTGAGTAGCCGGCACCCTGCCAAACCGATCCTGCGACGCCATTGTTTAGGGTGTTGCGCCACCCGCCCGGCGTTTGTGATAGTGCAGTGGCCCGCATGTCCGCCCGGACGGCAGGCTCAAGACAAGGACTTCCTGTTGTGAACGAGATGACGATGCAAAGCGCCGCGGCCGGCGGCGATGCGCCGGGGACGCGCGCAGTTACCGACGCCGCCAACTATGCGGACGAAATCAAGGATCTGCTGTTCGGGCTGCTGCGCAGCGTCATCGCCGAACGAAATCCGGACATCCTGCCGCTGTTCGATATGCGCGAAGGCCGCGCCGAGGGAGACCTGCGCATTGCCCATCTGCAGGCCATGGGCATCTGGTTCCACCTCGTCAACATCGCCGATGAGAACACCGCCATGCGGGCGCGGCGGCGCATCGAAACCGCCGGCGGGCCGGATGCGGTGCGCGGTTCGTTTTCCAACGTGCTGGCGGATGCGGCGGCACTTGGCGTGACGCGAAACGAACTCGACGCCGCGCTGGCGCATTTCGATGTCGGGCCGACGATAACCGCGCACCCGACGGAAGTGAAGCGCGTGACGGTGCTGGAAATCCACCGCCGCATCTACCGCATCCTGTTCGAGCTCGAGGGCGAGCGCTGGACGCCGCGCGAGCGTGCCAGCCTGACGCAGGACCTGCGCAATGAAATCGACCTTCTGTGGATGACCGGCGAGCTCAGGCTTGAGCGTCCGAGCCTTGAACAGGAGGTTGCCTGGGGGCTGCATTTCTTCCGCGATATTCTGTTCGATGCCGCGCCGCAGCTCTACCGCCAGTTCGCCGGTGCCCTGCAGCGACACTATGGCGACGCGCCGGTGCGCGTGAGCCCGTTTGTCAATTTTTCATCGTGGATAGGCGGAGACCGCGACGGCAACCCGAACGTCACCGCCGATGTCACCCGCGCGACCCTGCAAACGCACCGGGCAACGGCGGTCGAGTGGCTCGCGGGCCAGCTCGATGCACTGACCATATCGCTGTCGATCTCCACCAACATCATCGGCGACACACCGGACTTTGCCGGCAGGCTTGAGCAACAGCTGGTGTTGAGCGGCGAGGGCGAGGACTTGCGCACGCGCAACCGCAACGAACCGTTCCGACAATATGCCGCCGCCCTGGCCGCCCGCGTCCGGCGCACCGGCTGCGACCGGGGTTCCGCGACAGCGTACGAGGCGCCCGATGGGCTGTGCGCCGATCTTCGCGCGCTGGAAGATGCGCTGGAAGACATCGGCGCCGGGGCGCTCGCACGCGCGCATGTGCGGCCCATCAGGTGGCAGGTGCAGACCTTCGGGTTCCGCGCCGTGTCGCTCGACATCCGCCAGAACTCCGCCGTCATCAACCGCACGCTCGCTGAATTGTGGGCGGACGGAACCAACGCCGAACCGGGCACGCCGCAATGGTCGGAGCGTCTGCGCGCCGAGCTTGCAGGCAGCGGGGCGCCGCCTGCCGCGCCGGCGCAAGTGTCTGACGAGACCTCCGAAACGCTGGCGCTGTTCGAGCTTATTCGCGACGAACAGTCAGGACCCGACCCGCGAGCCGTCGGCGCCTTCATCTTGTCGATGACGACAAGCGCCGACGATCTGCTGGCGGTTTATGCGCTGGCACGACGCGGCGGCGTCGATTTCATGCCGTCCGGCAACACCCGGCCCTTGAGCGTTGTGCCGTTGTTTGAAACGATCGAGGACCTGCGCGCCGCGCCGGCGATCCTCAAGCAGCTCATGGCCGTGCCGTTCGTGCGCCGGGCGGTGCGCGAAGCCGGCAACGTGCTTGAAGTGATGCTCGGCTATTCGGATTCCAACAAGGACGGCGGCTTTCTCACCTCAACCTGGGAACTCGTCAAGGCGCAGCGCAAGATCGTCGCGCAGGCGCGCGCGCTCGAAATCGAGGTGCGGTTCTTTCACGGCCGTGGCGGCTCGGTCAGCCGCGGCGGCGCACCGACCGGGCGCGCCATCGCCGCACAGCCCGCCAACACGATCGCAGGCCGCATGCGCTCCACCGAACAAGGTGAAGTGGTATCGTCTAAATACGCCAACCGCGGCACCGCGCTCTACCAGCTTGAACTACTCACCGCGAGCGTGCTCGCGCACACGCTCAAATCGCCGCACGAGGCGGCACTTCGCGACAATGCCGATCACGATGAAGCCATGGAAGCTCTCGCCGGCATGTCTCAGGCGGTCTATAACGGCCTTTTGCACATGCCGGGGTTTCTGGACTATTTCTCCAAGGCCAGCCCGGTCGATGAGCTGGCGCTTCTCAATATCGGTTCGCGCCCGGCGCGGCGGTTCGGGGCGGCAAGCCTTGCGGATCTGCGCGCCATTCCCTGGGTATTCGCGTGGAGCCAGAACCGCCATCTCATTACCGGCTGGTACGGGTTCGGCAGCGCACTTGAGGACTTCACCAAAGTGCGCGGAGGCGACGGCGAGCAACTTCTGCACGAGATGTACGAGACCTCACGCGCCTTCCGGCTGGTGGTCGATGAAATCGAAAAGACGCTCTGCCAGGCCGATATGGAAATCGCCCGTGCCTATGCCGGCCTGGTCGGCGATGCCGCCCCGCAGGACGGTGTCTATGGCGCGATCGCGCGTGAATACGAGAGAACGCGAGCCCAGGTGCTGAGGCTTACCGGCGAAGGCGAACTTGCCGCCCGGTTCCCGGCGTTTCAGCGCCGCCTTGCGCGCTCGAAGCCGCTCGTCGACGATGCCAACCGGCTGCAGATCGACCTCTTGCGCGAGTTCCGCTCGATATCGGCGAACGGCGACACGCCGCCCAAGCGCACCACCGTGCCGCTGCTTCTGTCCATGAACTGCATCGCCACCGGGCTCGGCTGGACGGGGTAGGTCAATCTCGCCTTGCCCCGTTGAGCCAAGCCGTTACCATCGCGCCCATGTGTGAACTTCTCGGCATGAACTGCAACGTTCCGACCGACATCCGGTTTTCGTTTTCCGGCCTCGTCGAGCGCGGCGGGCGCACCGGCGAGCACCGCGACGGCTGGGGCATTTCGTTTTACGAGGGGCGCGGCAGCCGCACGTTTCACGACCCTCGCGCCAGCATCGATTCAGAAATCGCCGAACTGGTGCGCGGCCATTCGGTCAAGAGCCTCAACGTCATATGCCACATCCGCAAGGCGACGAACGGCCGGATCTGCCTGGAAAACACGCATCCCTTCACGCGCGAGCTTTGGGGGCGCAGCTGGACGTTTGCCCACAACGGCAAGCTCAAGGGCGTGAAGCGCAAGCCGCTCTCCTTCTATGAACCCATCGGAACGACGGATTCAGAGCATGCGTTTTGCTGGCTGCTCGATCAGGTCCGCACACGCTTCCCCAAGCCGCCGCGTTCGCCGCGCCCGCTCATTGCGCTGGTGCACGAACTGGCCTTGGAGCTTAACGAGCTTGGCACGTTCAACATGTTGCTGTGCGACGCGCAGCACCTTTACTGCTTCTGCAGTACCCATCTCACTTGGCTGACACGCCGCGCGCCGTTCGGCGAGGCAAGTCTCATCGACCGTGAAATGACCGTCGACTTCGCCAAGGAGACGACGCCGAAGGACATCGTCACGGTCATCGCCACACACCCGCTCACCCATGACGAGCCCTGGACGATCATGGAACGCGGCTCGATGGTGGTGTTCGAGGACGGGGTTGTGGTTGGCGGGTGAGGGTAAATTGGCGTGGTCAAGCGCCACCGGGGTTGCGTTGGATTCTTGGTTGTCGTTCAAGCGCCACTGAGGCTGCGCTCCCGCTTGGTCGCTAGTCGTCGCTGTGCTCCTCCGGGAGAGGGCGGCAAGTTCCTTGGAGCGGCGATGCTTTGGCTGCGCTGGATTTTGGTTGTCGTTCAAGCGCCGCTGAGGCTGCGCTCCCGCTTGGTCGCTAGTCGTCGCTGCGCTCCTCCGGGAGAGGGCGGCAAGTTCCTTGGAGCGGCGGTGCTTTGGCTGCGCTGGATTTTGGTTGTCGTTCAAGCGCCACTGAGGCTGCGCTCCCGCTTGGTCGCTAGTCGTCGCTGCGCTCCTCCGGGAGAGGGTCGGAGCGGCTGGCGCACAGGTGACAGCCTCGCTCACTAACCAGCGTCATGCGCGGGCTTGACCCGCGCATCTCATGGCAGCCGTTTGCCTACTCCGAAGACACAATCACTCCGCAGGCGGCGCGGGCGCCGGCTCCGGGGTTTTTCTCATAGGTGTCGGCCTTGGCGTGCACGATGAAGGACGAGCCATCCGCGTCGAAGAGCGTCGATGTTCCAGGGCCGAGCGTGACGTTCGGATTGAGAATGTGTACCTCGGCACGGCCATCGGCACCGACGAAAATGTTCGGCAAGTCCCCGGCGTGGTAGCCGTTGGCATTGTGGAAGCCGTGTTCCGCGCCGGAAGGATTGAAATGACCGCCGGCGGCCTTGAAATCGGGGTCGCACGCGCCGACGCCGTGAATGTGAAACCCGTGCTCTCCAGGCATGAGATTTTCAAGACTTGCCTCGATGAGAACACCGGCCGGCGTCTGCACCAATGACACGGTGCCTGCCGCCGCGCCACCATCGGTGGTCAACACAGCGCCCGCATCGTTCGCACGCGCCGGAGCCGATGAAAATGCCAGCGCAAACAGCGCGGCCATTACCGCAAATTTCGTCGTTCGATGGATCATGCGCTTCCCTCCGCGAGTATCCTGCACTGAAGACCATACAGGCAGGCGTGCAAGTGTGTCCAAGCACAACGTTTCGCGGACGCGTGAGTGTGCCGGCTGGAGGCGAAATTGCGCTATAAACTCTGACCTGATGTAACTTGCAATAAGCCAACTCGGTCATATGATCTGTATTCACGCGCGGGCGTCCCACGAATGTCCGCTTTCTAAGGAAAAATCCGGTCGGCGGATGGTTCCCCTGTCGACCCTATTTTGCATGCCCCGGCCCGGGCGAAAGGCTCGCGAAACGTACACCATATGAAAATTTTCATTTCATATTCGCATGCCGCCAACAGCAATGAAGCCCGCAGTCTTGCCATCGGCATGACACAGCACCGCAATTACACGGTATTCCACGACCGCAACGCGCTCGGCGGGGGCGATGCGTTTCACGCCAAGATCCGCGAAGAAATCGATACATCGGATCTCTTCGTCTTTCTCATCAGTCCGGAAGCCATCAAACGCGGCTGCTATTCTTTGTCGGAACTCAAATTCGCGATGGAGACCTTTGGACCGGGCAGCGGCCGCATCCTGCCGGTGGTCGCCGCGCCGACGGTCTTTGCCGACATTCCTCCGGAGTTGAAGGAACTTGCCACTTTCTGCGAGCCGGAAGGCAATCTCACCGCGGAAGTGATGAACGAAATCGTCAAGCTCTCCATGCGGCTCGGGCCGCGTGACGGCTCCGCACTTGTGGGCGGTGGCGGCGAGGCGCGCTCGGGCACACCGCCCTCGCTTCTTGCTTACCTTGTGAACCGCGACGCACAGCGCGAACAAATCCGCGCGACACTGCCCGATCCGTGGACCGAAACAGCGCCGCGGTTCGTCTGCTACGTCGTCGGCGGCCATAAGGACGATCTGCACAAGAGCCTGGTGGAGCGCTATGTCAATTTCACTCTGCCGAATCACCTGAGCAGACCAGGCGAAAGTTTTAAGGACGACCTCAAGACGGTCAGCTGGCCGAAGGGCTCGGGCTCGGCGGACAGCCGCCTGGAGCGTCTGCTGCGCGATATTCTGGAACCTTACGCGTTGCTGTATCTCGGTTCGATACCGGACATCAAGAGCCACTTTGCCGAACAGTTCAGCGGATTTTTTGCAAGTTACAAGACACCCGCCACCGTGTGCATCAATGTTCGCGAGGACCGTTGGGACGCGGAGTCCGAGGAGATATTCGCGGCCTTGCTGGAGGTGTTGGGCAACGTGAAAGTCGCGCATGGTGTCATTTTCACTGTGTTCGTTTTCGCCGAGTATGCCGACGCGAAAGAAGGTTTTCTGGCGAAGTTTTCCAGGAAAAAGCAAAGCCCCATGCAGCGCTTTGTCGCCGAACTGGAAGACGGTTCCCAGTCCGGCGGTGCGATCGTTCTGCCGGAACTCACACCGGTCAGCGAATCCGATGTGCGCGACTGGGCGGATGCTCTGGAGAACATCTGTGCCTTCGTCGACCGCGACGCGGTGATCGACAAGGTCGGTACGTTGTTTGAAAACGCCAAGCCGGAAATGCGCTACGGCGCCATCATCCGCCAGCTTAAGGCGGCCCTGAAAGGCGCTGCGGCGTAATAGGAAGGAAAAGGTTCAGTCATGACTGCACAAGACGCGATAACGCCGGCCGGCAATGGGAGCTATCCGTTCTACACCGGCGATCCGGCCAACAAGGCACGCCAAAGCGGTGCCGCGCTTCCTGCCAGTATGCGCGATCAGCTGACCGACCCGGACGGCTATATTCCCGATCCGGGCCTCGTACAGGCCGCCAATGTGGCGCTGCTCCTGTCACAGCCGCTTCTGCTCACCGGCGAACCCGGCACCGGCAAGACCCAGTTTGCCTATTCCCTGGCGAACGAGCTGGGGCTTGGCGAACCGCTCAAATTCGAAACCAAATCCTCCACGGAAGCGCGTGACCTGTTTTACGTCTACGACCATCTCGGGCGGTTTCATGCCAGCAACAAGAGCACCGACCCGGTAAATTTCATCCAGTACAACGTGCTCGGCGAAGCGATCCTGCGCGCCAAAGACAAGAAAGCCGTGTCGAAATACCTGCCCGAAGCGTTCGCCCATGACGGCAAGCCGAAACGGTCAGTCGTTCTCATCGACGAAATCGACAAGGCGCCGCGCGATGTTCCCAATGACGTGCTGAACGAGATCGAAGCGATGTACTTCCGGGTGCCGGAACTCGGCAATGCCGAAATCAGGGCGGACAACACGCTGCAGCCGGTCGTCATCATGACCAGCAACTCCGAAAAGGCCTTGCCCGACGCGTTCCTGCGCCGCTGTATCTACTATCATGTGCCGTTCCCGAGCGATGGCGCGCTGCGGCGTATTGTTGTGAGCCGATTCCGTGAAACGCTGCGCGAAGACAGCGCCTTGCTTGAGGATGCCCTGTCGTTCTTCTGGAACGCCCGCGAGCCCGGCCAGGGTTTGCGAAAACCGCCGGCGACCGCTGAGTTCCTGAACTGGCTGCAATCAATGGTCGACACGGGTTCGGACGCCAATGCGCCGGTTGGCAGCGACGATGCAGCACTCGATGCGAGCCGCGTTACGCTGTTCAAGACACGCGAGGACCAGGATCTCGCCCGCATCCTGATCGATCAATGGAAACGCGGCCGTCCTTGAGTTAAGGGCAGCGCACAGGTTCCCACGCCATGGCCGATCAGGTTCAGACACCCGGTTACGACGATCTCCGCGACCTGATTGCGGAAGTGCGCCGTCAGGGCATCTATGCCGGACCCGATCAGATCATCGCGGCGTCGGACGTGATCGTGCGGTTTTCCGAGCTGGATGAAGAAGGCGTCAGTTCGTTGGCGCTGAAGACGGCTCTTGGCGCGGTGTTCTGCAAGACCCCCGGCGAACAGCAGACGTTCTATGCGCTTTATGAGCCCTGGGCACAGCGGCTCGACGGCGCTGGCACGCCGCGAGAGGCGGCGCGTTCAAAGACGCCCGATGCCAAACCGTCTATCGCGCCAAATCCCGTGCCCTACTTTGTGGTGGCGGTGTTTTTCGTAGCGGCAATATTCGCCGGATCCTACTGGATCTACACCCAGAACCAGCCAGAAGGCCTTGGCCGCAATGAGGGATCGCTTGGCAACGTTATCGAAGAACGGGTCATCGACAATCCCTTGACGCAGACCGGCGCCTCCTCGTCGGCGCCGGAAGCGCCGGCGCAGCAGCCGACCGCGCAAGCGGAGCAAAGCCACACGGATACGCCGGCAGCGGTCACACCCGGGCCGGCGACACCCGAACCGGCAACGCAGAGCGAAGTTGCCGTGCGCCCATCCACATCGGATTGCGAAAAGGATCCCGGCAAACCCGGTTGCGGAGAGCCGGCCGGGCCTGTCTCCGACAAGGACAACTCCGGCATAGGTGATGATATTCTCGCCGCGATCTCACTGCCCGAGCTTGAACAAGCCGTCGAGGCCGTCGATCTTGCAGAACCGCAAATGGTCGACATCGCGCCTCCGGACGACATGAGCTGGTGGGACGTCTATTCGGTATATTTCAAGTCGTTCCGCAATGCCGCGACCACGGCCCCGCTGATCGCTTTCGTTCTGTGGTTCCTGTGGCGCTGGCGCTCCAAACAAAGCTGGATGGAGCGGCGTTCCGAAGCGCGCGTACCGCAACTGTGGTCGCTGCGCATCAAGCGCCCGAAAGACGCACTCTTCGGCAGCCGCGACTACACACGTGCCATTCAGCTGCTGCGTCGCCATCACCGGCGGCCGACGCGCAATCTCGACGTGGAACGCACCATGCTCGATACGGTGCGGCGTGTCGGGCTGTTTTCACCGGTTTACGAAACCCGGCAAACGAGCCCGGAATATCTCGTGCTCGCCGACCGCAGCACGCTGAGCGACCACCAAGCGCACATCGTGCGCGAACTGGTGCAGCAGTCGAAGAGCGAACAGATGTTCGTCGATCTCTATTATTTCGATGGCGACCCGCGCGTCTGCTACTCTGAAAAAGGCCGCCTCGACTGCATTACACTTGATGAGCTTGCCTCGCGCCATGCCGCGCAGCGGCTGCTCGTCGCCACTGACGGCACGGCGCTTTTCGATCCAATCCGCGGCGTACCGCGCGCCTGGACCGACAGTTTCAAGGCCTGGAATGAGCGAGCTCTCATCGTTCCGCAGTCGGGCGACCAGTGGGGGGAACGCCAGCGCGCCCTGCACGGCGCGGGGTTCGGAGTTATCCCGCTCGACGAGACGGGGCTGTTGAGCCTGGCCGAAGCGTTCGAGGAAGCCGGCACGGCGTCCGGCGAATTCGTTCCGCCCTATCTGAGGCCGCAGGTTTCGCCCAACAGCGCCTATCCCTCGCTGCTGACCGATGAAGACGAGACATGGATCGATCCCGAGCCGGTCGACAGCGCGGAACTTGAGGAGATGATTTCCGAGCTGCGCGCCTATCTCGGCGAGCGCGGCTTTGCGCTGCTCGCCGCCTGCGCATCGTTTCCGCAGCCGCACTGGGATGTAACGCTATATCTCGATCGCGAGTTACACGGCGTTGAAAATCCGGGCGGGCGCGAACGCCGTCTCGTTATGCTGGCGCAACTTCCCTGGTTCAGACGCGGCCAGATGCCGGACTATCTGCGCCTCAGGCTGCTGAGCGAGCTTCCGCCCGAGCGCGCCGAACGCGTGCGCACCGCGTTGCAGGATCTGCTCGCGAGCGCCATCGACGCGCCGCCGGGCGCAGGCGAAATCGAAGTTGCGCGATCGCAGCCCGGCGATCTCAAAAGTGCGCTGTCGAACTTTTTCGATTTCGAGAGCGGCAAGGGCGGCGAAGCGCTGCACGACCACATATTCGTGCGCCAGGTTCTGGGCGGCAGGCCCGGGCCGCTTGACGTTGAGCTGCCCAAGATCCTGCAGAAAATACTGCCCTGGAAGAACTGGACCGCGTTCACCGCGAGCGTCGCCGCACGCGGTGTCGCGGGCGTTATTGCCGCCGCCCTTGTGCTTGGCGGGTTCACGGTGTTCGAAGGGCCGCTGCGCGGCGTGCACCTGGTGCGGCCGATGCATGAGGCGTCTCTTGACGGTGTCCTGACAAGCGGTGAGCCGACGGCGCTCATCCAGACCCTCGACTTCAGCCCGAGTGAAAACCGCTTTGTCGCCGTGACGACCGAAAACGAGCTCGTGCTCGGACACATCAAAAACGACACCATACGGTTGTCGTCGGTTGCGGGGCTGGCGGCAAAACGCGCGGTGTTCATTGAGGGTGGACGGGAGATCCTCGTCGAAACTCCGGCCGGCGAGCTGCAGCTTCACGCCCTCATACACCTAGAGCGCGGTTCCACCGGCCAGAGCCGCCCCGTCGGCACACGCGATGTCTATGCGGTGAGCCCGGGGCGCACGCATATCGTATCGGCACAAGCCGATGAGGTGGTCTATTCGCGGCTCGGCCACAGGCTCGCCGAACAGCCCGCCTTTACGCATCCTGAGCGCGTGACCGCGGTTGCCATGGACGGCAAGGGCGAGACCATTTCCGCAGCATCTCTCAACTACATAACCGTGTTCACGCTGGCATCGGGCCAGAGCACCACCTACCGCTTCACCGCCACGCATCTTGAGCACATCGACAACGCGCGCATTTCCCGGTTCTGGCACATCAGCGAACGGCGCATGCTGATCCGCTACACGAACGGTCATGTGCTTTCGCTCGACAACGGGGCAATTGCCATCGTCCCCCATAAGGCGGACCACACCGATGCGGATTTCATGAGTTCGGGACTGTGGCGCCATGATGAGGGGCAGTACCCCATTCTCTACGGCAGCGGCGTGCAGGACGTCATCGCCTGGGGTCCGGGCGAAAGCGGCGGCGAGCTGTTTGAACAACCGCTGGCCATGCATGCCCTGCGCGGGCACGAGGGCGAAGTTCTCTCCGCCATTGTCGACCGCCACGGACACCATGCGATATCGACCGCCGCGGACGGCACCGCGCGCATCTGGAACATGGCCGAACGGGACGAGGTCGCGGTCATGCGCGCCAGCGCGGGACCGCTGGCGCTGTCGGCGGTCGCACCGGACAATCAGATGCTCCTCACCGTTTCGCATGAGGGCACATTTCATTTATGGGATCTGACCGGCGTGCTGCCGGCACGCACGGTTCCGGACGTTTCGCCTTTCGACTACGACCCGATCGTCATCGCCGTTGCCGCACCGCTCAATGGCGACAACAGGGAGCTTGGCGCCGCGCTCACCGCATCGATACGCAACGCGGTTCAGCGCCTGAACGCGTTTACCGGCGTACTTGGCCGCCGCGTCGACGTGGTCGCGGCCGACGACACCTGCACCGTCACGGAAGTGGCGGACGGTCTTGCGTCCAAGGGGGCTGCGTTCGTTATCGGGCACCTTTGCACCCAGCATTCGCGTGACGTGTCGCAGCGTTATGCGGAGCACGGCATTGTGCATATGTCGCTGGCGCCCGAGGTGGGCGATGCGGGAGACACAACGTTTTTCATCACCGAGAAATTCGCCGACCGGGAGGGCGAGATTGCCGGCGCCATGCTGGCGCACCGGTTCTCCGATCTTGCAATTGCCATCCTACACGACGGCAGTGCGCGCGGCACCGGCCTTGCCGAACAGGCCCGCCACGCGCTCAACAGGGCGGATGTGCGCGAAGCGCTGGTCCTGGAGATGGGCGACGGCGATACGGCATATTCCGATGCGGTCGTGGAACTGAGGGCGGCAGGCGTCGACGTAATCTACTATGCCGGTCCGGCGGCCAAGGCCGCGCTTCTTATGGGCATAGCGCATGCAGAAGACTACAGCCCGCAGCTGGTGGCGAGCCAGGCGCTTTCGGCGGGGGCCTTCCGGGCGGTGTCCGCGGAAGCAGGTAACGGCGCGCTGATGTCGATGCCCCGGCCGGTCGAGGTCGGCACCGACTGGCGCCTCGATCCCCACCGTCTTTACAGTGCCGTCGTTGCCTGGGCGGAGGCTGTGGAAAGTGCGGGCAGCCTCGATGTCCAAGCCGTAAGCTCTGCACTTGGCCCGCGCTTGCGTTTCGATCATCAAACAGCGCCGAATTTCCCCGATTTCCAGCATCCCCAGGACGCCGAGGAGCCTTACCGCTGGCATGTCTGGGCGGATGGCGAGCATCTGCCGCAGATTTCGGGCTCGCAGGCAGTCATTGTCGGTGCCGCCAGATACCTCGATCACCGGGAAATGCTCGAAGCGAATGCCGATGCCGCCAACATGGTGGACTTTGCGCGCGATCATATGGGCTTTGCACCGGAGAACATCACGGTGCTGGCCGACAGGCAGGCGAGTTACGCCACCATCATGTCGACCCTCGACGGCCTCGTCGCATCGACAGGCAGGTCCGACCGTGTGCTGGTCTATTTCTCAACGCACGGCAGCCAGTTGGCCGATGAAGATGG
This sequence comes from Hyphomicrobiales bacterium, assembly GCA_021775755.1. GTDB lineage: Bacteria > Pseudomonadota > Alphaproteobacteria > Rhizobiales > JAJFHB01 > JAJFHE01. The sequence continues at coordinate 18,683 of JAJFHE010000006.1, forward strand.
CGATGAGGCGGACGGGCTCGACGAAACCATCGTTGTCTACGATTCGATAATGGATGGAACCGGAGCCAACCACATCAGGGACGATGAGCTTGCGGCAGCTCTCGACCGTCTGGTCGGCCGCGATGTCACGGTTATCATCGACACCAGCCATACACTGTCTGAACGCGTCGATGGCTACAACACCCTGACGCGACGCGGCGAGCCGAGCTTCATTCCGGCCGCCGCCGACCGGCGTGTGTGGTCGTCCGTGGCACCGCTGCAAACCGCTTTTGTCGGGATAACGGAAGGCGCTACCCAGGCGTCCAGTATTTTTACGAACTTCTTTATCGAGGGTGCGGCAGGACGGCTCGCCGACCGCAATGCGGACGGCATCGTCACGAATGCGGAACTCTTCGCCTATGTCAGGTCGGCCTCTGCCGGCTGGTGCGCGAAGGAACCGAACTGCGATACCGCGCTCAGTCCGGTGCTTGAAATCGCCCAGGAAGAACTGGGGCACGTCATTGTACCGGCGAACGCGCAGGTTCCAGCGCACCTGTCGCGCGAACCGCGCGCCGTGCGGACGTTCGCCCTGATCGTCGGCATCTCAGCTTACGAACATCTGGAGGATATCGCCGGAGCGGCAACGGATGCCCGCGAAATCCGCGACGGACTTGGCGCCATCGGCGTTCCGGACGCGAACATGACTTTATTGTTGAACGAAAGCGCGACGCGCGAGGCAATCGTTGCAGCTTGGCGCAATATGGTCGCGCGCGCGCGGCCTGGCGATGTGATCGTGATCTCTTATGCCGGGCATGCAGGGCGCTTCCCCGAGCGCATCAAGGGCAGCGAGACCGATGCCCGCGATGAAGCGCTGTTGCTCGGCGGCTACAGCGCCGGCGCGCCGGCTCTTCAGCACAGGCTTCTTGACGACGAATTGCATCACCTGCTGGTCAGCGCACCGCAACTCAGGACGATATTTATCGCCGACACATCGCATGCAGGCACGCTGATCGATCGCGGCGGCGATGGCGCACTGGAGCATGTGTTCTATTTCGGCGCCGTCGGCGATGCACAGACCGCCGCGCCCGTCGTCTTGGAGAACACCACACACGGTGCCCTGTCGCTTGCCCTCACCGAAGCGCTGGCGTCAACCGGGGATCCCAATGGCGACCGCTTCATCGATACCTATGAGCTGCAGCAGGCCGTGCGCACCGCCGTCCTGCGCCTGACCGGCGGCCGACAAATCCCGGTGGTGCGCCCCAACGGGCGCGATCGCGATCACATTCTGCGTCTGGAGCGGCGGCTGGACATGGTCGCGGTCGAAGACCCGATGCGCCTTCACGTTCTGACGTCCCCGGCAACGCACGACCCCACATCAACGCTGCAGAATGTGGAAATAACATCGATCGACGAAGCCGAGTTGATCTGGGACGCCAGGGCCGGCGAGATGATCGAAGGTGAACGCTCCGTGGCAACGCTTGGAGCGGATGCAACGACCGCCACAGTTCAGGGCTACCTGAACGGCCGGATCCTGACGCGGCGTATTCGCGACCTGCAGCGCGACCGGGGGCTTTCGGTCCGCGTCGAACCGCAACAGGACCAGTATGCACCGGGGCAAAACATTGAAATCGTCATCGACGGCAACGACAACGCAAATCTGGTGATGTTCCACATGTCGCGCGGTGGCGCCATCGATGTTCTCGTTCCCGGCACGCAGGCCGACGATGTATCGATGAACGGCACGGTAACCCCCAACCGGCGTATCTCTGTGCCGCTTGACTGGCCGGCATCGGCGGGCGGCGGACGTCTCATCGCGGTGACGAGCAAAACCCACGTGACGCCGCTTATCCGAGCGTTGCGCAGCCCCGACCGAAACAGCAGTTTTGTGCGCATATTCAACACGTTGATCCCTCAACTCGGGGAGCCGGAAACGCAGGTCGCCATGCAAACCATCGCGACGCGGCAAAGTGTCGGCGGCGAAAAGGCCGCCGAAACCGTGACGGCGCACCGCGACCTGGTGTTCCAACGCGGCCACTCCGCGCAGGTTTCCAGCGTCGCTATTTCCCCCGACGAACACCATCTGGCTTCGGTCGATGCGGCCGGCGCACTAAAAATCTGGGACATCGCCAGTCGCTCCTTGCTGAGCGACCGTGACACCGGCCTCACCCGGGTCAACACGGTGGCGTTCTCACCGGATGGGCGGTTTGTGTTCACGGCCGGCACTTCCGGCACGGTGCGCATGTGGAACAGCAATGGCGGCACCTTCATCCGCCAATTCACCGGTCCCGAAGACAGCATTCAGGCAATTGCGCTGTCCGGGGACGGTGCCCTGCTTCTCGCCGGCTCGGCAGACGGAGAAGCCTATGTCTGGAACGTCGAGACGAGCGAGCGCACGATGACCCTCAAAGGCCACACGGACTGGATCCGGTCGGTCGCCTTTTCGCCCGATGGCCGTTTCGCCGCCACTGCCGGCGACGACAATCTCATCCGCCTTTGGGAGCTAGAGACCGAACGCGAGGTGAGACAATTCCGGGGCCACGAAAACTGGGTCCTTGCCGTGGCCTTTTCACCCGATGGTACACAAATCGCGTCCGGCGGCGCCGACAACACAGTGCGCGTGTGGAACGCCGAGACGGGTGCTCAGCTCCACCTGTTCGACGTTTATGAGGACTGGGTGCGCAGCCTCGCATTCTCGCCGGACGGGCGCTTTATTCTCACCGGGGACGATACGAACCGGCTGCGCCGCATCGATCTTGAAAGCACGACCGTCGACGGATTTGGAGACACACAGCATGAAGGATGGGTGCTCAGTGTCGCGATATCGCAATCAGGCGCGCTTGCCGCCACCGGGTCCGTCGACCGGACCGTTCGGGTATGGCGAGCGCCGGCGGGCGATGAAGTCGCCGCGTTTGCAGCGAACACCGCCTCGGTCAGCGCCGTCGCCTATGCGCCTGACGGGCACACGGTTGCCTCGGCCATGAATGACGGCACCATCAAGGTCTGGGATGTCGCGACGGGTAGACTGCGTTCAACCGCCATCGTGGATGCGGGAACACAGATTGCAAGCCTTGCTTACCTGCCGCAGGGACGCCTACTTCTTGCTGCGGGCGATAACCGCATCGCGCTGTGGGATCTGGAAAGCGGTGCCCTTGTCCGTTCGTTCGGCGAGAGCGAAAACAAATTTTTGTCGCTGGCCGTCGCGGCGGACGGCGCAACGTTCGTTTCCGGCGCCGCGGACGGCCTGGTTCAGCTCTGGGATCTGGCAAGCGGCGAACAGCGTTACGCCTTCGCCGGCCACACCGACTGGGTTCGCGACGTGGTTCTGACACGCGACGGCCGATATGCCCTATCCGCCTCCGACGATCGCATAGTCCTGCAATGGAATATTGAAACAGGCGCGCAAGAGCCCGTCAAAAGGTTCGAACAGCATGAGGACTGGGTGCGGAGTATCGCCATTTCGCCGGACGGGCGCCTCATGGCGTCGGGCGGCGACGACCAGAAAGTCGTTATCTGGGACATCGCGTCGGGCGACCCGGTGAGGACTATCGAAAGTGCCACCGGCAACCTGATCGGCCTGCACTTTGCACCGGATGGCACGACCTTGACGGGCGGCAATGGCACAACGGTCGAGACCTGGAACACCGGTACCGGCGAACGCGTCCTTGTTCATGCAAGCTCTGCCGGCAATCTGTCGTCGCTTGCGCTCTCCCCAGATGGCCGCAGCCTCGTTACCGCCGGCGCGGAGGGGCTTACATTCTGGCGCACCGACCTGCCGGCGCCGCTCGCGCACATGGTGGCGGTGGGCGGTTCGGATTATCTCCAGCACTTTGCGGACGGTACCTGGACGGGAACCGCGGGTGCCATCGAAAACGCCGTTATCTGGCTTGAAGAAGGCGTACGCGCCGCCAAGCCTGTGACCGACCATCCCTCCTACGCCGGCCCCGCCACGGACATCGTGCTCAACCTGCGCGGGACGCAGTAACCGAACCATGGGCGCACCGTGCTGATCACCGCCGTGCGAGCTTGCTTCGCGCCGGGCGGCGAGGCATATAGAGCGTTACAACCTGTCCACGCCATCACCTTGGGAACTGATTCATGCCATGGATAATCGCCATCGTTGCAGGGCTGGTTCTCGGCGCCGTACTGGTGAGTTCACGCACGGCGCGCAACGCTCTTATTACAGTTGCCGTTATATTCGCGATTGCCGCCGCCTGGATCATCTTCTCTGAAGAACGGAGCGAGCAGCGCGCCCACACTCTGATCGGTGCGGACGAAATTGAACTGCGCACCCCGCAGGTTGAACGGCGGGGCGGCCTCTTCTACGTCGTCGCGTCCGTCAAGAATCTATCGGCAAGCCACGACACCGAAACAATAAAACTCAAAATCTTGGCGCATGACTGCCCGACCGCCACGCTGTCCGACGCGTGCGAGATTGTCGGCGAACGGCTGGAAAACCTGCGCCTCGTCATTCCTCCCGGCCAGGTTCGCGGCATCGACAGACTGTCATCGTTTTCCAACATGCCGCAGGTAGAAAATCTGGTCTGGAGCTTTGAGGTGATGGAAGTACGCGCCCGTACACGCTAGAGCGGTGTGCGCATACGTCGCCTTTGATCGGGCGTCCGTGCCCGTGCAAACTGTCACGTCGGACACGACCCGGTATGATCGGCTGGCGGAGCCGTTTGCCGGCCCAACGGCAACGCGAGAGGCAGCGGTGGTGTGGCGATAGAGACCGAGTTCAAATTCGAAGTCCAGGCGGCACAGTCTGCAGGCGTTGCAAAAGCCCTGACGCACGGCGAAGCCTGCGCGACGACTTTTGAAACCACTTATTTCGATACCGATGCGCTTGATCTGAAAAGCCGCGGCATGCAGATCCGCCTGCGGCGCAGCGAAGACCGGCTGATGCAGACGTTCAAATCGAAAACGCTGGAAGCCGGCCCTTTCGGACGCATCGAAGCTGAAATGGATGTCACAGACGGCACCCTCAATCTTCGCCATCTGAGAGCACAACTGCCGAAGGCGCTGCGGACGGATTTCGACTCTTGGTCGTTGAAGCCGCAATTCGTGACAAAGTTCCGCCGACTGTCAATGAATGTCGGCGAAAATGGGTTCCTGTGCGAGCAGAGTTTCGACACCGGTGAGATCATCGCAAACGGCCAGCGCTCGGAGATCCGTGAGTTTGAAATCGAACTCATCCAAGGACCCATGCAGGCATATTCCTCGGCATGCCTGGAATTTCTCGACCGGGTTCCCACCGGCATTCTTCTGGAGGGTAAAGCGGCCCGCGGATTTCGTCTCGCGTGTAACGGGGTGCCCGAAGCGGTCGCCGGCAACAAGGAACCGCTGGCAGGCGACATGGTGCTGCCGGATGCCATTCTTGCTCTGTTGCGCCGCCACTTCGCGCAGTTCCTCGACAATCAGCCAGCCGTCGTGCGCGGCGGCACGCCGCCGGCATTCCACCAGATGCGGGTCGGCATCCGGCGCTTGCGCTCGGTGCTTCAGTCGTTTTCGCCAGTGCTTGACCTCGAAGGCGCTAAACCGCTTCTGGATGAGCTCCGAGAGTTGTTCGTGCAATTAGGGGGAGTGCGCGAGGCCGATGTGTTTCTTGGCGAAACGCTGGCGGAACTGAACCGTTGCGGGCTTCGCGACGATCAGTCGACGCTCCTGAAGAAGGAAGCGGCGCGGTACCGTTCGCAAAACTACGGTGCGCTGCGCACGATGTTGACCAGCCCGGGCTTTGCCCGCTTCGTGGTGCGGCTCAACGACTGGATCGAAAGCGGTTCGTGGCTCGCGAGCGACCGGCCGCTGGATCAGCTCCTGCAGCATCGCCCACTGCGCGAATTTGCCGAGCAGCGGATCCGATCGCTCGAGAGCCGGCTTTTCAGGAAGGCGCAAAAGGCGAGATCAGGCTCGCTTGACGACTGGCACGGCGCACGCATCGCCGCGAAGAAACTGCGCTATGCCACAACCCCCATGCTTGCAACATATTTTGATGACGGGCACACGACGGATTACGAAAATCGCCTGTCGGATCTGCAAGACAATCTTGGAATGCTCAACGACCTCAACACCATAAAGAGCTTCCTCGCGCAGGTCAGAAGCGGCGTTTCGCGCGGCCGTCTGGCGGATTTCGATGCTGCGGCCGAATTCTGCAGAGGCTGGAGCATGGGAACAACGCAGGTGATCGTTGCCAGTTCGGATGCCCTACTGCACGATTTCGAAAATTTCGTTAAACGCGCAAATGACGGAACAGTCCGGTGACCGGCACGGTGTGCGTCATCAATCTCAAGGGCGGCTGTGGCAAGACCACGGTGGCAACGCATCTGGCCGCCGCTTTCGCCCTGTCGGGGCTTAACACGGCGCTCGCCGATCTGGACCGGCAACACAACTCGCTGCTTTGGCTCAAGCTGCGCGGAAACCGCAAGCCGAAAATTCGCGGCCTTAACTGGCGTTCGGATTTCGGCGCCGCGCCCGGCAAGGCGCAGCGACTGGTTGTCGATTGTCCCGCCTCGATGCGCGGCCGGGCAACCCGAAAACTCGTACTGGAAAGCGATATTGTCGTCGTCCCCATACTTCCTTCGATATTCGACGAACAGTCGACAAAACAGTTCATCAAACGGCTTGAGGAACTGAAGCCGATCAGAAAGGGTAAAAAGCCGGTTCTGCTCGTTGCCAACCGGTATCGCCCCGGCAGCATCGCTGCCCAGAATCTGGAAAAATACGTGCGCAAGACCGGGTACCCGCTGTCGGCACGCATACCGGACCGCACCATCTACCCGGCCGTGGCGGAGAAGGGCCTCAGTGTGTTCGACCATGCGACCAAGACCATGCGCGAACAGCAGGCGCTTTGGCTACCTCTCATGACAGCTGTTGAAGACCGGTTGCGCGGTGCGGGCGGACGGTGAGCCGGCCACATGCACCGCACGCGTTGACACGGCCACGGCTGCGCGGAACAGTGTGTCAATGAAGGCTCAGGTGAACGAGGCCGGCGAAGTACAGCTTGTCGACGGGCGGCAGTCACCACGCGCCGCCATGGTGCAGCGCGGCGTGTGCTGCCTGCTGCGCGGCATGGGCTTTGCGGCCATGACGGAACTGGTGCTTTCGGGCGGACGCCGCGCCGACATTGCAGCCATAGGGCGCGACGGCGAAATCTGGATCGTCGAAATCAAGTCAAGCGTTGAGGATTTTCGCACCGACCAGAAGTGGCCTGAGTATGGTGAATTTTGCGACAGGCTGTTTTTCGCCATACCGCACGACGTTCCGCAGGAAATCCTGCCGAACCACACGGGCCTCATTGTTGCCGATGCCTATGGCGCCGAAATCCTTCGCCAGCAGGAACTGGAAAAACTCAGCGCGGCGCGGCGCAAGGCGATGCTGCTGCGGATTGCGCGCGCCGGCGCGCACCGGCTGCACGATCTCATCGATCCCGGCGGAACGGCCGATTGAAAATCAGCGCGGAGCGCGCTTGGCAAGAATGCGCTGAAGGGTGCGGCGGTGCATGTTGAGGCGGCGTGCCGTCTCCGACACATTGCGGTTGCACAATTCATAGACGCGCTGGATGTGTTCCCAGCGCACGCGGTCGGCCGACATCGGGTTTTCCGGAGGCGACGCCTTTGCTTCGGGATCGGCGATCAGGGCGTTGAACACATCGTCGGCATCGGCAGGCTTTGCCAGATAGTCGACGGCGCCGAGCTTTACTGCGGTGACCGCGGTGGCGATATTGCCGTAGCCAGTTAAAACGATGGCGCGCGCCATTGGCCGGGCCTCGTGCAGGGCGGCGATGACATCAAGGCCATTGCCGTCTTCGAGGCGCATGTCCACCACCGCATAGGCCGGCGGCGACTTACGCACAAAGTTGATCCCCTCTGCCACCGATTCCGACATCTCGACGGCAAAGCCCCGTGCTTCCATGGCGCGGCCAAGCCGGTTCAGAAATGGCCGGTCGTCATCGACGATCAGCAAAGTGCGTTCGTCAGGTTGCACCTGTTCCGTTGAAGTATCCGACATGTCATACCCGTAGTTTCTCGCCGTCGACGCCTGGAAATACACATTGGCGGCACGGCTTTGCCCTGATATAGGCCGCTTTTTGGCGTACTGGCAACCGGCAATGGGTTGAATACGTGAATCCGGTGCGCGGGTGCGCACCCTCATGCAGGCAGCTCATTTGGCGTCGACATCGATAACCTGCCTCGGCCAGATGATGCGCACAATGGCGCCTTGAGAGGGTTGCGGCCGGTTTGCGAGCGCCACCCACGCGCCACTGCGCTCAAGCAGGGTTTTGGCGATGAAGAAGCCGAGCCCCATCCCTTCATCCATATCGGCCGAAGTAACGTCCGTCCGCCACTGTGCCGGGCGCGTGGTAACATAAGGTTCACCGATCTTGTCGATTACATCCTGAGCGAAGCCCGGGCCATCGTCTTCGATGGAAATCGACACGTTTTCGTCATCCCAGCGGGCCGTAATCACAATCCCCGACACCGCAAAATCAAGCGCGTTGTCGAGGAGATTTCCAAGTCCGTAGAGAACCCCCGGGTTACGGGCAACGACCGGTTCGCGCACATGTTCGTGCGCAATTCCGTCCTGCGGTGCCACCGACACGTCGATCGCGGTGCCGTCAACGCGCAATGGCTCGATAATTTCCTCGATCATGACGCCGAGCTTCATGTGCCCGAACACCTTGTCGTCGGGGTCGTCGCGTGCGGTCAGCGTGGAGAGGATTTCACGGCAGCGCGCTGCCTGGGAAATCAGCAGATCAAGGTCCTCGCTTTCGCGATCGGAACTGGTGTTTTCTCGCTTAAGCTCCTTGGCGACGAGCGCAATCGTGGCCAGCGGCGTGCCGAGTTCGTGTGCGGCCGCGGCGGCAAGACCATCGAGGGCTGAAAGCTGCTGTTCGCGGGCCATGACCATTTCGGTTGCGGTCAAGGCATCGGACATGCGCTTGGTTTCCTCCGAAATTCGCCAGACATATATGCCGAGGAAGCCGAGCCCGCACACAAGCGCGGTCCAAACGCCGCCGATGAACACAGCCGGCATGACCAGGGGCTCGCCGGGCTCCCAGGGCAGCGGCATATGATAAAAGGCGAGCAGTGTCGCCACAATGAGCGTCAGAACGCCGAGCGGGATTGTGCGCTTAAGCGGCAGGGTCGAGGCGGACACCGTTGCCGGCACGAGAAACAGAAACGAGAACGGGTTCTGCAGACCGCCTGTCATGAACAACAGCGCCGCAAGCTGCAGCGTGTCATATGCCAACAGCAGCGAGGCATACCGATTGCGTAGTCTCAGGTTGGCGCGGAAGCGGATCGACAGCACGATATTGAGCCATGCCGAGGTTGCAATGGCAGCCAGGCACAGGCCAAGCGGCAGGGGAAAGCCGAGGCCAAAATAGACAATTACAACGGCGAGTGTCTGGCCAAACACCGCAAGCCAGCGCAAACGCACAAGCGTCTGCAGGCGCAGGCGGTTTGCGCCCGGGCGGATGCGCGAAGGCTGAAAAGCGCGTTGCGGCTGCGCGTCCTTCGTCCCGGCGGTGGTCAGCGCGTTCAATTTGATGGCATTTCTCCGCCGTCGCCTTTCACATCTGCTTCATCGCAAACACCGGATACCGCGAAATCCGTTGTTTTCCGCAAAGGACGGTGCTTTCGCGGGCCGCCATCCAATCACATGTGCGGCATGGCGTCCCGTTGCAGGAGACAGTACGAACACGCATCTTGGGCACATGTCCAGACGAAATCTGATCATCTTTATCTGTTTTGCCATCATGGCGTTCGGCACGGTTGTTGCGGCATCCGTGGTCTGGATGCGCGGCGGCCCCTTCGGCCCGGCGGGCACGGTTACGACCACAGGCACCGCGCTTGTGGGCGGTCCGTTCACGCTTACCGCCCATACAGGCGAACGTGTGACGCCAGAGAGTTTTCGCGGCCGCTATATGCTGATTTACTTCGGCTACACGTACTGTCCCGATGTCTGTCCCGGTGCCCTGCAGATAGTTTCCGTGGCGCTTGACGCGCTTGGCGAGAAAGCCGAGCAGGTGCAGCCGATCTTCATTACCGTCGACCCGCAGCGCGACACGGTGGAGCAGATGGCGCAGTATGTGCCGTATTTTTCCGACCGCCTGATCGGTCTCACAGGCAGCGAAGAGGAGATTGCTGAGGCGGCGCATGCCTATCGGGTCTATTACGCCCGTGCCGAAGACGACTCCAGCACCGAGTATCTGATGGATCACACAAGCATTCTTTATCTCATGGACCCCGAGGGTAACTTCGTGGCGCATTTCCCCTATGGAACCGACCCCGATGCACTCACCAAAGAGCTTCAAAAGCACCTTGGATGACCATTTAGCCCGCCTGTAGAAAGCTTACCCCCTTTGTTGCCCCGCACAATCTGACGTGCTAGCCTTGCGGCGCTGCAACATTGCGGCGCGGGGCAAGACGATGCTGGGGAATTACCGACCACATGCTTTACAGTCTTTTTGAACTGAACCACGCTGCGCTTGCGCCGATGCGTGCCGCGGCGGATTTTGGCCAACTGTATTTTCGCAATCCGCTCAATCCTTTATCACATACACCGCTGGGCAAGAATTTTGCAGCGGCGTTCGAAGTTGTCGAACGCGTAACGCGGCGCTACGACAAGCCGGAATTCGGCATCACACAGATCGAACGCGACGGCGAAGGCATCGGCATATCGCAGTGCACCGTATGGCAACGGCCGTTCTGCAATCTGCTGCACTTCAAGAAACTGCAGCCCGCGGATACCGCCGATCAGCCGCGGCTTCTGATCGTCGCCCCCATGTCGGGCCATCATGCCACGCTTCTGCGCGGCACGGTGCGCACCATGCTGCACGATCACGACGTTTACATCACCGACTGGATAGACGCCCGCAATGTGCCGGTCGGTATGGGCTCGTTCGATCTCGACGACTACATCGACTACGTCATCAACATTCTTCACGTGCTTGGCCCCAACACGCATGTCATGGCGGTCTGCCAACCGTCGGTTCCGGTTCTCGCCGCGGCGGCGCTGATGTCGGAACGCAAGGATCCATGTACGCCGGCATCGTTGACGCTGATGGGCGGGCCCATCGACACGCGCCGCAATCCAACTGTCGTCAACACGTTGGCGGAGGAACGCGGCATCGATTGGTTTGGACGCAATGTGATCCACCGGGTGCCGTTCCCCAATCCCGGCGTCATGCGCAATGTTTATCCAGGCTTCATGCAACTGACCGGATTCATGACGATGAACCTTGACCGGCACATGGACGCCCATAAAGAGCTCTTCGTGCATCTGGTGGAGGGTGACGGCGATTCGGCGGAAAAACACAAGGATTTCTATGATGAATATCTCTCCGTCATGGACCTGACGGCGGAATTCTTCCTGCAGACCGTTGATGCGGTGTTTGTCGAACATCATTTACCGCGCGGCACCATGCGCCACCGCGGTATGGACGTGAACCTGAGTGCCATTACCTGCGGACTGATGACCGTTGAAGGCGAGCTCGACGATATTTCTGGCGTCGGCCAGACCGAAGCGGCGCACGACCTGTGCCCCTCAGTGCCGAAGAAACGGCGCCAGCACTATATGCAAAAGTCGGTCGGACACTACGGCGTGTTCAACGGCTCGAAGTTCCGCCGCGAAATTGCCCCGCGGATCACCACGTTCATCAAATCCTGCAACGCCTGAACGGCCGGGCGGGCACTGATCGCTTGGGCAAACGCGAATTCACGGGCAAGCTGTAGCCGCACCTATTTGATTCGCAGAGTTCAACCGCATGTTTTCGCGCCTGCTTCGAAAGCCCGACGGCCTGCCAGCGCCTGCAACCGCCGCGTCGGTGCGTATCGACGGACGCGAGGTGCCGGTCAACCTGAAGCCACACGCCCAGGCCCGGCGCCTCATTCTGCGCATGGACAAAACGAACGGCGGGATCCGTGTAACAGTGCCGCCGCGCGTTTCACCGGAAACCGCATTGGATTTCGTCGAGCGCAACACCGAGTGGGTGCGCCGCCAGCTTGCCCGCGAGCCCATGGCAATTGCCTTTGCTCACGATACCGAAATGCCATTTCGCGGCACCCGGCACCGGATCGTTCACTCCGAAACCAAACGCGGCACGGTAAAACAGCTGTCCGGGCCAGAACATATGCCGGTGCTCCAGGTGAACGGGCCGACAGAGCACTTCGAGCGACGGATTGAAGACTGGCTGCGGCGCTCGGCCCGGGAGCGGCTGATCGAATGCTGCCAGCGTCACGCCACAACGCTTGATGTGAAATACCGGCGTGTCACGGTGCGCGACCAGACATCGCGCTGGGGCTCTTGTTCAAGTTCGGGCGTATTGTCGTTTTCATGGCGTCTCATTCTCGCGCCGGATCATGTTCTCGACTACGTCGCGGCACATGAGGTCGCCCACTTAAGGGAAATGAACCATTCAAAGGCTTTTTGGGATCTGGTCCGCACAGCACTCCCGGGCATGCAGCGCGGCCGCGACTGGCTGAAAGCGCACGGTCAGGAACTGCACCGTTACGGCCGCACAAAATGACCGACAGCCGCATATCAAGACGCGCCGGCGTGCCGCCATGCCGCTTCGGCTGAACCCGCACACCGCCGCAATGACGGTGCTTCTGGCGGTGCTGACATCGCTTGGGCCGCTGTCGACGGATATGTACCTGCCGTCGCTGCCCCATATCGGCGCGGCTCTCGGCGCCGGCGCCTCGCAAACCCAGCTCACCCTGAGCGTGTTTCTGGTCGGGTTCGCGCTCGGTCAGGTTTTCTATGGTCCGGTCTCCGACCGGTTCGGCCGCAAGCCGGTTCTGCTCGCGGGACTTGTGATCTATACGCTGGCGACGTGGTTTTGTTACCGTGCCGCATCCATCGAAACGCTCATCGCCGCGCGCTTTTGCCAGGCCATCGGCGCCTGCGCCGGGGTGGTATTGGCGCGTGCAATGGTGCGCGACCTCTACGAGGGCGCGCAGGCTGCCCGGCTCATGAGCCTGATGGGCGCGCTGATGGGAGCCGTACCGGCGGTGGCGCCGATTTTCGGAGGTATGTTGCAGCTCTCCTACGGCTGGCGTGCCAACTTTGCCGCGGTGATCGGTGTTTCACTCGTGATTTGCGCGGTAGTCGCCCTGAGCATGCCGGAAACCAATACGCGAAAACGCGATGAACCGTTGTCCTTCCGGTCCCTGTTCGTGTCTTTCGGTGTGCTCATCGCCCATTCCGGTTTCCGCGCCAATGTTGTTGCGGCAAGCCTTTGCTATGGCGGTCTTTTCGCCTTCATTTCAGGCTCATCCTTCGTATTTCAGGAGCATTACGCCATGGGGCCGGTCGGGTTCGGTCTGGTGTTTGCGTTCGCGGTTTTGGGCTACATCGCGGGAACCCTCGCCGGCGCCAGAATGACGACCCGCAGGGGCATCGTGCCAACGCAGTTCGCCGGCGCGATCCTGCTTGCCGCCGGCGGCATGGCGATGCTGGCACTCGTGCTTCTCGTGCCTCCGCATTTCGTGAGTGTGCTTGCGCCCATGGTACTCTACATGGCCGGCGTCGGTCTCGCCCTGCCGCAGAGTATGGCAGCGGCGATTTCGCCGTTCCCCGAGCGCGCGGGCGCTGCCTCGTCGCTGCTTGGATTCATACAGATGACGTCGGGGGCGCTTGTCGGCATTTTGGTGGGCCACAATCTCACCGCCGGGCCTCTGGTTCTCGCCATATCGATCGCGGGCCTCGGCATCGCCTGCCTCGCGGTGGTCATGGCGATCAGGTCTGCAGCCGCACGAGCAGGATCGCATTAGGACGTCTACTCATAAACTCAATGTGGTGAAGCTACCGCGGAGAGTGTCCGTTTAGTGCCCAACTTCTGACCGCCTCAAGATGTACACGGCACGGGGGATATGTGGTCTTCCCCGGTTTTAGTGGACGGTTCAAAAAGATCCGGTTGACTGTCTTTCGAAGTCAACGGGGCTGATGTTGCCAAGATATCCATGGCGACGCTTTCGATTGTAGAACACCTCAATGTACTCGAACAGATCGGC
>JAJFHE010000051.1 GCA_021775755.1 Hyphomicrobiales bacterium
CTCGTCAGCTTTATGGACTATGATCTGGGATACTTTGACGACCAAACATGCAGACTGGAACCACTTGAAAATCCATTCGGACCAAAAGTGTTACCTATGTCTCCAGTATGAAACGTAACCTATGTGTCCAGAACGGACCGAGTAACAGTGGTGCCCAGGGGCGAGATAATTAATGCAAACAAAATCAATAGTTTATGCAAAGGTGGGACACTAGTTTCTTCCCGTATTTTTCTTATGTTTTCTATCTGAGTGTCCCACCGCTCTTACTCGGAATCCTTCGATTCCAGTGCACGTTTCGCAGACCAATACGTTTCCCGTAACCTATTGGCGATTGTCTTTGCGGTGAGCGGCGGATGCCTTGCATGACTCTGTTTCAGCCACGCCTCCAATGCACGCGCTTCCAACGCCAACTTACGCTCAATAGTCCCGGCTTCCACCCGCCTCCTGAACTCCTCTTTGACAAGATGCATTGAGCTTGGCCGACCCGGCGCGCCTGTCCCCACAACGTTTGTACTTCCCGAACCTACCGCTACATCCGACCAGCGTCGCTTTGCCGATCCTATCGCTTCTCCCTCCCAGACTTCATTTCTCCCGACAACAAGCCAAACATCACGAACCCACCAACCAGCTGGAATCTCCCTGCGATCTAAGTTTGCCAGATCTTCTTCAAACACGCCGCTCGCCTTCAACTCTCCGCGACTCAACCAGCCCAACAAGCTCTGCATTCTCAAGTTGATTTGATGCTCCTTCAAACACACCCTCAGAGCTATCCCAACCATTTCCCTGACCGTTGTAACTGTACCTCCCTGCCCTTTGTCCCCAATCTCCACTTCCTCGCGCTCACGACCCTCTTGAACCATCCCCACCCATCGTCGCAGGTCACCGCGCCTCAAAATGGTCTTCCACGCCATGGCTTCCCGGTAGTCTCCTGCCCGCAATTGCGTAACGTGTCGTCTCACCGCCGGCCTTGCATACACGCCATGCCGCGGTGCCCAAGGAAAAGGATTTTCAACAAATTCTTCGTGGGCATCAGTAAGGCTCAACCCGATGTCAAGAACCTCTGGGACATCCGTTTCCAAACTTACTGAAGGCTCCGCTTTTCCACTAACAAGCAGACATGCTGCTTCCACAACAGATACGGTGCATTCAGTTTGTTCCCCGTCCTCGCCCCTAAGACGAACTCTGATTTTGTGATTTTTATCCGTCACAACTTTGAGCTTTCATTTGATGCAAAGTCTCATACGCGCTCGTTATCAGCCTTAGGTCCCATCAACCATTCAAAGCGCATCAAGCCTACAAAGCACACTCCCATCAAACATCCATTTTGCGCCTTTTACCAATCGCCTTTATGACCTCACGTACTGCAATTTCGGTCACTGTGCCCGCTGCGGCCGCTGTCCCTCTTGCCGCCCTTGCGACATCTGCTTCTTCGGGCCGAACAATATGTCCCACAAGCTCTTGTTCACTTCCCTGACCAGAAAGGCGTTCTGCTTTCTGATCTGTGCATTTTGCGTTTTCACACTTGCCATGTCTTCGCTGTGAACCTTTTGAAGCAGCTCGACTTTCTGCTCGAATCTCTTTTCGATCTCATCGATACGCGTCAGCTGCATCGCCGCCCTATCCGCTTCCTTTTCCGATTCTTCTCTTTGATCGGTTACCATCATCGTCAGCTTACGGCGTTCTTCCTTTTCGTCGTCGACTGCCGCCTTCAGGAACTCGACTTGGTCCACCAGCTGTTCTCTTTCGCGTTCAAAACCCGCCACCCTCTCACGCAGCTTCACCACCTCCACCAGATCCTCCCGGCTCGCATTTTCCGGCAAGTCCCGGTCACTTTTTCCGGCGATTTCCGGAAACTGTTTCGCCCCCGCTTCGTTCAATTTGTAGACCCTGAGAGCCTCAGACATATCGATCGTGCGCTTGCCTTTTTCATCTATATTGGCCGTTATGATGCCCTTTTCGATGTGTTTCCGGATTGTCGGCTTTGTCACCGAGAAGTATCTGGCTACGCTTTCCACTGTTAATTTTGTCATGATGCCCCCAACTCTTATGTCACTCACTTACTGGAAAAGAATAACATATATTTTCTAGTGAAAATACACGATAATGCTAAGTATGAATCTTATGTATATTTACTATATGCATAATTTTCTGGTTTATCCGGAAACATTTACCAGTTACAACCCCGGAAAATCTTGCCGCTCAGACATCCGGAATTGTCATTCAACCACTCCGAACGTCTTTATCCCGGCCATCTTCTCGTCCGACAACCACCGGCAACAGTGTTCACATCTTTCCGGGAACCCCCGGCAAAGGCCCCCTCTTCTTTTCCGAATATGACCGGCAAATTCTCTCGGGTTTTCTGGCCTTTTCCTGCCCTTTCCGGCAACAGTTGGAAGGTCTTTCCGATTGTTTCCGTTTTTCTTTCCGGCAACGATTCTCTCTTCTTCGCCCGTTCCGCCCTCTTTTCTGCCAGACAAAATCCTCAATTATGTCCAGCAAACCTTCCTTATGAAAATGTAGTTCAACCTCGAGTTCAGTTGACTCAACTATTAATGCGCGCATTACCTAATATTATTGCCAGTATTATTGTTACTTGATATCCTTGTCACTCGGATACGATTCTTACTGTTTCCGAATTCACCAAAATATTTTCCGGTCACTTTCCGGAAAGCAACTTTCCGGGCAAATCTGCCCATACTTCAATCCACGTTCAACACATCAACCGAGAGGAGGGGCCTAAGATCAGAAAATGCACATAGCAAAAAACCGCTGCGCCAACAGCGGTCCTGATAATAAACAGATGAACTCTAA
This sequence comes from Hyphomicrobiales bacterium, assembly GCA_021775755.1. Lineage (GTDB taxonomy): Bacteria > Pseudomonadota > Alphaproteobacteria > Rhizobiales > JAJFHB01 > JAJFHE01. Next base: position 2,812 of record JAJFHE010000051.1, read on the forward strand.
TTCTTTTTCAAACTAATAATTAGATTTTATCTTCGTATTCTGGGACAGGCAAGTAATAATGTGTTTTTCTCTATACTTGTTCTATGCCTGAATCATGATTGTTTTTTGATCACGCCTAATTTATTCATGACACATATTCACCATGACGACTTTGCTCAAGGGGGTAGGGCAAGTACGCCCAAATTCCGGGCCAGCCTTCAAGATGCCCATGAACCTGAAGGCCTGACGGCCAATTCCAACGGCTATGAGCTTCTGACACTGGTCAAGAGAGTAGGGAAGGGCTTTGGCTTTTCCGCCAGCATGATCCGCCTGCTCGACCACTATATGTCCTTCACCCGTGAGTGCGACTGGCAGGCCGGCGAACATCCGATCGTCTTCCAGTCCATCACCAAGACCGCCATGCAACTCGGTCTGCACGAGCGCCAGATCCAGTATCTTGAAAAGGCCTTGTTCGATCTGGGCGCGCTGACCTGGAATGATTCCGGCAATCACCGCCGCTATGGCGCCCGCGACGAACGCACAGGCGAACTGCTCTATGCCTTCGGTGTCGATCTATCGCCTCTGGCATCCCTCAAACCCGCCATGGAGCACCGCATTGAGGAACTGGAGGCTGAGAGGGAAGCCTGGCACATACTCAAACGCCAGATATCCTATTATCGCCGGCAAACCCGCGCCATGCTTGCCGAAGCCCAAAACCGCCCCGTCCTGCGAGCGCGCTTTTCCGGCTGGTCACTTGATTACGATCAACTCGCCTCCACCCGTATTCGCGCCTCTTTTAGCGTGCCTCGCCTGCGCAGCACCCTGGCTGAGCACAACGCGCTCTATGACGCGCTCTATGACGCTCTTCATGGCAGTGAGGTCATCAGCCACTTCAATGAATTGTCTGCAAAAATTTCGTCCCCGGACGACACTTTTTGCGTCCCCTATAAGATTACAACCGAGTCACAAACTGATAAATCAGTACTTAGTAATCCGTTACCGGATTGCTGCCTTCAGGCAAGCGTACCGCCACCCCCGGTAGACCCGACCGGTACCGAGCCCGTGGCTGATTTCGAAAACCGCGATCTTATCGCCGCGGCCGGTGTTGATCATATCCGTATCACTCACCTTATCTCCGCTGCGTCTGACAGATTTGCACTTTACCTGTCGCGAGAGAGGCCCGCCGATACCTGGGACGCGATAATTTCCGCTGCCGATGCTCTGAGGCCCCATCTCGGTATCCATAACTCTGCATGGATCGAAGCGTGTGGCGTTCTCGGAAGAGGGGGGGCGGCGATCTGCCTTCTCATCACCGACCATAACGCTCAAAGGCACACCAACCGCGTTGAGCGCCCCGGCGGTTATTTCCGCGCTATGATCAAAAAGGCACGAGCAGGGGAGCTGCGTCTGCACGGCTCCATCTTTGGTATTCTCAAGGCCAAGGGAGAAACCAGACAATGACCCACAAACATCTGACCCTTCCACCGCCCCTGATCGAGCTGGAAATCATCCGCTCCACCTATTGCGATCAGCCCACAACCGATCATATTTTTCATCACCTGTGGAAAGGCACGCCAGATCTGGTCACCAATCTCGCCAATGAAGAGCTATGGCCTTTCCCCGAATGCCGCACCTCCGCTCACAGGAAGGCGCTATACGCGATCACGTACAAATTGCGAGAAACGCCATCCCCCGGCCCAAGCCTCCCGCGCTCCAGGCTTGCCGCTTTCGATTTGCTGCACGAATTATCCCGCCGCCTGCGCAAGGCGCTTGGCCTTAGGGAAATCGCCGTCTTCGGCAACCCTCTTGCCACAGGCCCTGAAGGGCCGTTCCCTCCGCTTGCAGAAAAGATCGTCTCGCATGGCGCCGATTGGCGCTCCGACCAAGCAATGACTCAAGAGCTTTCAGACACGATCTGCTCGCAAGCCTATGATACCGACCCGGCGCTCATGTACGAACTCTGCGAGCAGAAGAGGCACCTCATTTATACGGGTGAAATCGACCACGCCTTCGATCAGCTGATCACGGCCATAAAGCAGCAGCACAACGCCTCGGAGAGATTTGGTTTCAGGCAGGAACTCGAAGCACGTCTTGCCGCGATGTGCGCGCTTCCTTCCTACGAGGCCATGTTGGACCTCTTGGGCGACGACCTGGCCGCTCGCGGCTAAGGCCCACCGTCACCCCGTCCACGGTGACGGTGATAGATGGCACCGCGCGAAGCAGGCAAAAACGTCTATCAGCAAACAACCAAACCTATGACAGCGAGTACCAGGTGCCGTGCCCCGCATCCGTAAGCGCCTTTATGTGGTCCTTTATGGACGTGATCAGCGGCTCTCTTTGCGACAAATAATTTGACGTCCCTTAAATTGCGACATATCTTTATGTCGTTAACTATTTTGCGTCAGTAGTAACGTCTGTTTTTGGCGCAAACAGAATGTTTGCGACATTAACAGTGTCGCAAAAGGAAGGTGGATGCCAAAAAAGATCGACAGCACCGAACTTGATGCCATCGTACGTGCTCTTGCTGCCCTTCCTGAGGGTGCACAGGCGCCTGAAATCGAAGTCAGGCTCCCATTCCGGATGAACCGCCGGACACTGCAACGGCGGCTTGAAATGCTCGTGCGGCTGGGCCGCGCCCGAAAGGAAGGGCAACGCCGCGGCACCCGGTATTATTTGGACGTGCCGAGGGGCGGCGCCACACCTAGGGAGCAGGCAGCTCCTGGGGAAGGAAACATCGCCCTGACACTTGAGGTCTCGCCTAAAGGCTATGAGATATTTTCAGCCGTCACAGCCCCGGTGCAAAATCGGGCGCGCGTGAGCTACGAGCGCGCCTTTCTGGATAGCTATCAACCGGGCACAACCTTTTATCTATCTCATGATGAACGCAGACGCCTTCACGATATCGGTCACTCCAGCCAGGGCACAGAGCCCGCAGGCACTTACGCGCGGCAGATATACGATCGCCTGCTGATCGATCTCTCGTTCAATTCAAGCAGGCTTGAGGGCAACACCTATTCGCTGCTTGAGACTCAGCGCCTGATCGAACTCGGTCAAGCAGCCGAAGACCGGGACGCGCAGGAGACGCAGATGATCATCAATCACAAGGCCGCCATCGAGTACGTCATCGAGGCTGCTGAGGAGATTGGCATTGATCGTCGGACCCTTCTCAATCTGCACGCGATACTGTCGGATAACCTGCTGGGTGATCCTGCCGCCAGCGGCCGATTGCGTTCCGGCCCTGTGGAGATCAGCTCTACGGTCTATACGCCGATTGCTGTCCCTCAGCTGATCGAAGAGTGTTTTGCGCAGATCGCGAGAACCGCCTCCCTAATCGAGGATCCGTTCGAGCAGGCCTTCTTCATGCTCGTGCATATTCCCTATCTCCAGCCCTTTGAGGACGTTAACAAACGGGTATCGAGGCTCGCCGCCAATGTTCCACTCATCCGGCACAACTTGCGCCCGCTTTCCTTCATCGACGTCCCAAAGAACGATTACATTGCCGGTTTGCTGGGGGTTTACGAGTTGAACCGTCCGGCGCTGCTCAAGGACGTGTTTCTTTGGGCCTATGAGCGATCCGCTTCGCAATATGCCGCAATCCGAAAATCACTCGGCGCTCCCGATCAGTTCCGTCTCCGCCATCGAGAAGAAATCAAGGCGGCGGTCGCCGCGGTGGTGACAAAGGCCATTGCACCCAAAGATGTCGCAGACTTCCTATTTGCATGGGCTGAGGAACGCATCGATGAAACCGAACGGGCGCGTTTCGTATCGGTTGTCGAAACCGAGCTTGCGGGCCTTCACGAGGGCAACTTTGCCCGCTACCCCATCAGACCTTCTCAATTCGACGCGTGGATTGCCCGGAGTCCATAGCCCTACTCAAAGCCTGCGAACAACCACGCAACTGAGTGGCCTTACGATAACGCCAAGATCATTTACATCACACTCATATGCTGCTCAGGGCATACGGAGGCTTCACGGCTAGAACCGCGCGAAGGAACGTTTGCCCGTTCCCCTAATCCGGATTTGCTTCTGTAGCGTTCCATTCTGAATAGCCCCTAGATTCGTAGACGCCTTCGCGTACTTCGCCAAGGATGCAAAGTGAGGGACGCGTTGTCTGACATCAAATGCTTTGGGCACATTTGCAGGTTGAGCTAAGAGAGTATCTGGCTCATCTGGATCCACACCGTAATGATCAAACACGTACTCGAACACAGCGCGCATGGCCGGCGACGACGCTCCACGATAATCATGCAACGTGTCATCCAGATCCAATCCGAGCACCTGAATTTTGGCGATACTCACGAAGGCGGCCTCAGACGTGGGCAGCATTTCTGGGCCTCTTCGTCGTGCCGGCTCTCTAGTTCGCCCGCCACTCCGACGACAAACGTCGCCATTGCTGACGAGCATCCCGCAAGAAGCTTGAGTTGCGCATAGTCGGTGTGCTTCCACGGCACGTACACGCCCCGTGAAGGCCAAAGCCGTGACCGTTGCGGTAGATGCTCACTTGGCGAATATGCCCATAGCAAAAATCTGACCGAAGCAGGCGCCGTTCCTTCTTCCGCGTTCCCTCACGGTGTGATGGCTAACGACGACCTAGCCAGATCCGGGTATTTATGGGTGCTCTTTTGGGTATTTTGCATTGAATCTTGCTTTTATGGGTATTTATGGGTATTCTTTTGGGTATGAGCCTGAAAACCGATACCCTACTGATTACGCCCGAAATCCTCGCCCTCGTCGCCGAAATTGACGAGTTCAAGGGGGCATGGCGCGCGCTCGGCACACTAGCTCCAGAGCGTCTGTCGGCGATGCGCCGCGTCGCCACAATAGAAAGCATCGGCTCATCCACCCGGATCGAAGGCGCAAAGCTGTCCGACAAGGATGTTGAACGACTCCTGACCAATATTGAGATCAGAAAATTTGAAACGCGCGACGAACAGGAAGTTGCTGGATACGCGGAGGTCATGGAGACCATATTCGCCCATTTCGAGGCGATCGATCTCACTGAAAACCATATCAAACAGCTTCATCGCGATTTGTTGGCACACAGCACCAAAGACGAACACCATCGCGGCAACTACAAGACAAATCCGAACCATGTCAGCGCGTTTGATGAGGACGGCAGGGAAATCGGCGTCGTTTTTGAAACTGCCACGCCCTTCGATACCCCGCGCCTGATGGACGAAATCGTTCAATGGACTCGCGAGGCGCTGAACGAAAATGCACTTCACCCGCTGCTCATCATCGGCGTGTTTACCGTCGTCATCCTTGAGATTCACCCGTTCCAAGACGGTAACGGACGGCTGTCGCGTGTCCTGATCTCACTGCTCTTGCTGCGCTCCGGATACGCATATGTCGCCTATTCTTCGCTGGAAAGCATCGTCGAGAATAGCAAGGAAGGATATTACCTTGCCCTCCGCCAGACCCAACAGACGGTCCGAAGCACAGAGCCGAATTGGCAACCGTGGACGATCTATTTCCTGCGTGCGTTACAACAACAAAAACGGAGACTAGAGAGGAAAATCGAACGCGAGCGCATTGTCATGGGCACGCTGCCGGAACTCTCGCTTCAAATCATTGAGGCCGTAAAAGATCGTGGCCGTATCGCCATCGGCGAAATCGTCATGCTCACTGGCGCCAACCGCAACACGGTCAAAAAACATCTCGCCGCACTCGTCACTGCCAACCACATAGCTAAACATGGTACGGGCAAGGGAACATGGTACGGTTTGTCTTAACCTGGTTGATGCACCGCGACTTGAACCAATGTGTATCGGTGCTGCATTAACGCCCGTACGCGAATTTAGGTGTCCAGCTCTCTTTGAGGTTTTCATCCTCATCATCTTCTTCGTAAGGATATTCTGTGATCTCTTCACTGGAGAGAACTGTGAGCGTTGGCCCGTGACTGACCTAATGGGATGAACCGCCCCTCCGTGATGTCGATGGCTATGTTGCTATCGGATCAATTTCAAAGCGGAGGAGTTTGCGATGACGATTGTCACGTTGGGTATCGATCTTGGAAAGAATGTTTGCAGTGTTGCCGGTCTGGATGCGTCGGGCCTTGTGGTCATGAACCAGCGTATTCGTCGGTTTCGCCTATTGTCGTTTCTGGCAGATCTGGAACCATGCGTAGTGGCCATGGAGGCCTGCGGTGGCGTCCACAATGTCGCCCGTCACTGCCGGGTGGTTGGTCATGAGCCACGCCTCATGTCACCGCTTGACGTCCGTCCGTATGTCCAGGTGCACAAGACCGACGATCGCGACGCCGTAGGTATTGCAGAAGCTGCAACCCGGCCGACGATGAGCTTCGTCGCAGTGAAGACGGCTGAGCAACTCGATCTCCAGGCTCTACATCGGTCGCGGGAGCGACTGATCCACAATCGGACGCGGCTAATCAATCAGACCCGCGGCTTCCTGACGGAGCGGGGTATCCGTATTGGCCAAGGGCGGCATGTCTTCCAACGTTCGCTCAAGGATATCGTTGAGGAGCCCGACGAGGATCTCGGGCCACGCATCGTGATTTTGATCCATGACGTGGCGGCCGAACTTGCCGACTTAGACCAGCGTATTAACGACCTGGATGCCGAGATCAAACAGCTGGCGCAGATCAAACAGCTGGCGCAACATGACCCGGATATGAGAAGGCTCACCGAGATCTCGGGAGTTGGCTCGATGCTCGCCAGCACCTTGGTCGCGGCCGTCGGCGACGATCGGATCTTTGCCAAAGGGAAGACCTCTCTGCGTGGCTTGGGTTGGTACCCCGCCAGGTGAGCACCGGAGGGAAAGCGAAGCTGATCGGGATATCGAAGCGAGGCAATCGGTACCTTCGCAAACTCTTCATCCATGGCGCACGGGCCGTATTGCATCTTGTCAAAGACCGCTCGGCGCCGCTCGCAATCTGGGTCGATCAGCTGAAGGCCCGACGCCATGCCAACGTAGCGACGGTGGCCATGGCCAACAAGTTGGCACGGATCGCCTGGACTGTTCTGACCAAGAAAGAGCACTTCAATCCCTCTGTTCTCGTCGGCGTCTGAGTCTCGGAAGGCAGCGGGGAGTTAAGGAATCTGCGAGTGACGGAGAGATGGACCAATGATCAAACGGCGTTCTGTCAGTCTGGCGTGGGAGCATAGCCTACGAGTGCCGATGACCTAATGAGACATGGAACGCACGACCTCCCCATCCTGGTCAGAGACGCGAAAATGACCGCGGCTCACGAAAAGACCGAATACATAGAAGCAGGGTCGAAGGGCATCTCAGAAAGTACTTGCGGAGAGGGGCGGTTCATACATGCTCCCCGGAAAGCTCCTTGATTTGAGGTTAGTCTGTTCCTTGATGAAGGAGACGGACGATGAAGCGCAGCAGGTTTTCAGAAGAGCGGATCATTGACATCTTGAAGGAGCATCACGCAGGGCTCTCGGCAGTCTTTTCCCATGCCCTTAACATGCTTTAAATCGTAATTATTTGCAATAAGGGTAAATAGTATTTAATAAACAGAAGTAATATCATTTTGAAACTCAGTTATATACGAAGAAATATATTGGATTATCAGGAGTATATTTGACGGAATGTAAGGATTATATTAGAATTATAGTAAATATACGTAGATAGCGGGTGAGATTATGGCAGACAGTTATTCAAGTATCTTCAATATTTCTGGCCGTCCTTCGGAAGAGGCGAAGAGGGCGCATTACAACATGGGCCTGTCCGGACATAATCGGTTCAACACAGCCCTTAACGGTTATCAGGCATCCTCAGACGTTTCCGGCCATGCCGGCAGGCAAGATGAGTTGGGTGTTCTCCAGCAATTTGCCGTTCTATCCGATGATATGCGAGCTCGATATGTGGAGCGCCTGGATGCTTATGAGGAAGCACTCGGCATCGCGGAGGCTGAGGCTCTCACTGACAGGGCCGAACTTCTCGCAAAGGCGTATTTGTTGCCCGACGGCACACACATCTTCTTTTCCGCCGACGGTGCAACAGCCATTGATGAGCACGGTAATCCAGTCGAACCGAAGCGTTTCGAAACCGTGCCCCGAGAGGTTCGCAGAAGACATAACACCATGTACGCTTGGCAAGAAAATCTTCAAATGGTAGCTGCAATCAGCGCCGCTAGAGAAGAGCTTTCTAACTCGAGACTCCGCTTTGAGAGCCCACATCTTAATACTGCAGACCTGAATTCCATTGACGGTGACTTATTGGCATCATTGCAGGCTGCCACGTCACCTTACGCGGCGGCTGCCAGAAAATTGGCTCAGGTAACGAACGTTGATCGAGATGTCGCTGACATAACCGAGCTGACAGCTCATGAGGTCGATCTAATCAACAACGGATTGGTCAGCTCGCCTCGCCCAATGCAACCATTCAACGAGGCGTCAATAGCGGCGGTTTCGATTGATGCTCCGGCCGACGACCCGCATTCTACGCCCCACGAAGTGCCATTTATTACTCCGTAAAGCTTCTCTCGCGGTATCGCTTCAGCGCCTTTCTTAGGGTGTCTGACCTCACACCAAATATTGTGGCTGTTTCACCCGTCTGCTTTTGTCCGCTTTCGATCCAGCAAGCAGCTGTTTTAAGCTGAGCGTCAGTCAACAACCGAGGACGCCCTACGTGCTTGTTTCGGCGCTTGGCAGCTGCCATGCCTTCTCTGGTGCGCCTTGAAAGAATGCGGCGCTCAAACTGACCGTATGCCGCCATAATCGTGTAAAAAAACTCACCAGCAGGCTCCGTCGTATCGATACTCAGGGTGCAAATCTGAAAATTGATGCTCCGCGCACGAAGCTTGTCGGCTTCCAGTATCGCATCGATTGTCGAACGGAAGGCCCTGTCTAAATCCCAAACCACAAAAGTGTCCCCAGGTTCGAGCTTTTCCATCACCAGATCAAAAATGGGGCGCTCTTTGGCGACGGCGGAGATCTTCTCGACATAAATTTCGTCGCAAACCGTTTTCAGTCCGTCACTTTGCCGCGCAGTATTCTGCTCTTCCGTTGATACTCTGAGATAGCCGATTTTCATCCGTCAATAGCACCCATCCACCTTACTCAAACACACGTAATGCCGACCTAACTAGTGCAGGCGGGGGCGAAAAAGGGTTCCCTTTTTCTCTCCGCGCCCTCCGCCAGGCCAGTAGCGGCGATAGGCCCATATTTTGGTGTAATACAATATATCTTAATTATACAATGAAAAACAAGAAAAAGGGAACCCTTATTCTGTTAATGGAACATACTAAATGTATATATTTAAGAAATACGGTTATCCAAAGTCGATATCGATCATATTTTTACTTATATATTGTTTGAATGTGGGGCCACATCCAGCGAAAGCACTAACTGCAGATGAGCTGACCACTAATCTTACCAATGAAAATCAAGTATCCTATTTTTTCGGTGCTTTGGATATGTACGCCTTTTTGCACTCGGATCGAGCGCTGTGTGCCCTTGATTGGTGGCACGAGAACGAGGGACTCGAAACCACATATGCAGTGATGGAGAAATACTCAGACAAGCCCGCCGCAGCGTTGCTTTATGTCCTCATCAAGCGTCAGTGCGGTCCAAGCGAGTAGGGCTCTAAGATTTACGTCTCGGCATTTTTTTGGCAACACCATGGAGCCTCACCATTAAGTCCCTTCCTTTCTCTACCGCGCCCGTGCGCGTCTTCATACACGCACCCCGCTCCATTCATTTGTGAGCTTTTCCTTCCCACTGATCCGCAACGTTTCGTAACTATCCTAACTACCTGCAAGAGGGCGGGACGCTGTATTCTCGATAAAGAAATAGCTACGGGTTCTACTTCGCCTGCTTCGCCCCGCCCGGCTCGTGAGCCACCCCCAATCATGCGTCCCTCTCATTTTTCACCGATCTGATCTCATATCTCGCGTTTGGGAAATCGAGCGTCCACGGATGCTCACCGGAAATTGCTATGACCCCATCATCGCCGACTTCCACCATCACATCGCCGACGATTATGCGCGGCCATTGATCATCTTTGAGCTCAATCAACTCAGCCTTAATTGGTCCTTTGGACTTTCCGTCCGGCATCGCGCTCTCCCCCTTTTCTAAACTGCCCTGCAATTTCCAGCCTATGTTGGCCATCATGGCGCAGGCACCCATGATGCCACCACTGCCGTCATCATGTTCACCACCATTATAGCGGCCATGGCGATGATGATCATGATTGCAAAAGACCGAACCATCCACCACCACACCCGCGGCGTACTCCGCCCCTCGCATCAAACATCGGGCATCCATCTATAGCCCCGGCGCGCCAGGTGCCGCCACACGCCCTTCGTGTTTCGTCCAAGGTTAAGGGCGATGGCCTCAATCGCGATCCCCTTCACGTACCATTTGACAGCCTTCTCGCTGTCTCTCTCGTTCCACCGCTTGCCTTTGTTTCTTTTGGAGCCGGCGTGCCCTTGCGGCAGTCCGATCGCCGTTGCCAGCTCGTCCCACACAGCCTCCTCCGTGCGTCCGAGCCGATCGGCAAGCTTGCCGATGTCCTTGCCCCCTTCATAGGCCGCCAGAACCACTGCACGGTCGGTCTTCTTCCACCGCTTGCCGTGATTTTCCAGACCGGCCGTATCGAGCTTTTCCGCCTCCGCCAGCCTCTCCTTCTTCTTCCGCTGTCCCGCGTGGTTCAGCAACTCCGTGCCGCAAGCACGCAGCTGCTTTATCCAGAACGTTTCGCCATTCAAGCCATTAGCGGCTGTGTCGAAATCCTCCACCCGCACGAACAGGGGTCTCTGCTTCGCCGCCAGAATCTCCTTGATCCGCTCCCCGCTTTCATGTTGCGGGTGGTCTAAATGCCCCTTCATCCGCCATTTGAAATTGCCGGAGAACCCGACATAAAAAACTCGCCAGTCTCGTGGATCCACAATGAAATAAACGCAATACATAACTATTCTTTTTCTCTTGTGTGCATTCAATTGTACTTTATATTACTTCGTTAAGTTACTATAATCTGATTAACGGTAATTATTTCTTGATTTTGTACAATTATACACAATTTAAACATGAAGAATAAATCGCGAGTCACAGATTTTGACAAACAAGTGGGCATAAATATCCACGCCCTGCGCGAGGTTGCGTTCCTCACCCAGGAACAGATCGCCGCCCATCTCGGCGTCACATTCCAGCAAATCCAGAAGTATGAAAGGGGCGTCAACCGCCTACCGCTCAAAAGCGCACAGGAGCTCGCTTATCTCTTCAAAGTGCCGATCACCGCTTTGCTGCCCGATGACACCGCGTCCTCGCACAACAAGTGGGACTCTCTGAAAGCGCTTTCCACCGACCGCGACTTCCGCAAGCTGGTTGCCATCTGGGAGCGCATTGATGATCCTGCCGTTAAACACATTTTGATTAAACTTCTCCGGCAAGCCTTGCATCTTCTGCACCCGCTTCCCGCGCCACCTAAACGCTAGCCTGCCGTCATATCCGCCTAGTAGCCCTTAGCCTATTTTCGATATATGATAGCACATCATATTCTACTATTGATCTGTTTAAATATATCAATTATTTCAATCTTGGTCGATCCGTGATACGCTATTACATATCCATGTAGTTTTCTAATATGTAATAATGGATCAAGATAGGTATGACCGAACACATTTACACCGCTCTGAAGGAAGCCCGCGAGGCAAAAGGCCTAAGCCAGCGGGCTTTGCAAGCACGCACCGGCGTGCCGCAAAGCCACATCTCCAAGATAGAATCCAGGGCCAAAGACATCAGGCTCTCAAGCCTCTTCGAACTCGCCCGCGCGCTTGATCTGGAGCTCAAACTCGTGCCGCGCAAGGCGCTGTCCGCCGTCGACGCCGTGGTGCAGAGCACAGCGCCATCCGACTCTCGCCAGGACACGGTAATCGCAAAGCAAATTCAGCGCTCTCTCGATGCCGTGACCGCAATCAAGAAGAGACACCCGACCGGGCTCGGCCTTACCAGGCTGCAAAGGGCCCTTGCTGATATCCAAACTTTACAGATCAACCCTAGAACCCTTGAGGCCATGCGCCAGTTGCAACGGCCCCTCAAGCAGATTCAAGCCAACCTTGCCACAGCAAACTCTGCCGCGGGCGCAGTCAAGCTGCCCCCCGAAACCATTGAGGCGCTGCAGCGCGCCGCCCGTGCCGTCGAGACGTTCCGCAACTCACTTGTGCACAGCCGGGGCACAGACACATCCAGACCCGCTTACACCCTCGAGGACGAAGACGAGGAGGACGAACATGCCTGATGTCTCTGTCCTCGACATAGAACTTTACGGCCAAACCATCGGCCACCTGACACGTGTGCCGGGCGATCGCACTTTGCTGTCATTCACCGATGACTACATCGAGAACCAAACAAGACCCACTCTCAGCCTCTCCTTCAAGGATCGCTTCGGTGCGCTCATTACCGACCACCGCCCGGTGCAGACGAAACTCCATCCCTTCTTCTCAAATCTGCTGCCCGAGGGCCACTTGCGAGAGCACCTGTCCGAGCGGGCAGGGGTGAACACGGAGCGCGAGTTCTTTCTGCTCTGGGTGCTCGGCCAGGATCTTCCCGGCGCCATCACCGTACGTGCCGCTGACGGCGACAGCCTGCCGCCGCTATCAGAGAACGTGCGGCTCTCGCGTCACAGGGCAGCGGCCCAAGACCTCCTTCGTTTCTCTTTGGCGGGCGTGCAGCTCAAGTTCTCCGCCGTTACCGACAGCCAAGACAACAAGGGTCTTACCATTCCCGCCCACGGGGTCGGCGGCGACTGGATCGTCAAGCTGCCCTCGGGCCGTTTTGAAGGTGTGCCGGAAAATGAGTACGCGATGATGACGATCGCGCGTCTCATCGGTATCGAGGTTCCAGACGTGCAATTGATCGATCCGGCCGGAATTTCCGGCCTGCCGGAACGGATGAGCGCATTCAAGGGAAAGGCCTTTGCCGTATCGCGTTTCGACCGCACAGCCGACGGTCCTTTGCACATAGAGGACTTTGCGCAGGTCTTCGGTGTATTCCCTGAAGACAAATACAAGAAGGCCAGTTACCGCAATATCGCCCAGGTGCTTGGCATCGAAACCGACGAGCTTGTTATCGCCGAGTTTGTCAGGCGTCTCGTGTTCAGCGTCCTCACCGGCAATGCCGATATGCATCTGAAAAACTGGTCGCTCATCTACTACGACCGGCGCACGCCGACATTATCTCCGGCCTATGATCTCGTCTCCACCATCCCCTATCTTGATGATGAGTACGCAGCGCTCAAGTTTTCAAGGACCAAACGGCTTGCTGGTTTCACGCTCGATGAGCTTTCCCATCTCGCCGCCAAGGCAGGCCTTCCGCAAAAACCCGTGCTCGATATTGCCCGCGAGACGGTGGCGCTCTTCCACGAGGTTTGGGCGGTTGAGAAACACAACCTTCCGCAAGCCAAAGCCGTGACCGTCTCGATAGATGCTCATTTGGCTGACATGCCTATCGCAAAGATCTGAATAACTCCAGCCGGCCTCCATAGTTCGCTGTCGTTCACAGCACGCCAGTTGGCGCCGACCGCACCGCCGCAACATCGTTGGCGGTACACGCTACTCCAGTCTCAGCACAACATTGTCCTCAGACTGACAGCCTCCGGCACCATGGTCCTGAATGATTTTGACAAGCCAGTCGAACACAGTTTGCCCGATCTCGTTTCTTGCATCTCGCAGCTGTTGTTCAATCTGTTCTCGCCCGCCCGGATGACACCGACCCAAGCGATCGGCAAGCTGGCGCGCAGCCTCTTGGAAACCAAGTCGCGCGCGCGACATTTCTGAGTTCTTCCAAATCAGAACAAAGCCACTTTCCGGTGTACCAAACCCGCCGCGAAGAAGGTCATCAAAGGCATCGAGATTGCCTTCCCAACTGACACCCGGGACCAGCTCACTTCTTATCTCCGTGTAAAACCCTTCAAGCGTGGAGAATTTTGCGCCATCGATGATGAATTCTCGCATCAATCTTCTCCAACCTGACGACTGCCGCACGGGACAACCCTCTATGGATCAAGCAACCACCAGATTAGCAAATAGCAACTGAATCCTGCTGCTATGCGACTCTTTCCTGCAATGATTAGAGGGGTGAATTTAGAATATATTGACACCGCCAGTATTACAATGACCGCCGGTGAAGCAACAGATACATTCAGAAAGAGATACGCATTAACATCATATCCAAATATACCATCTTGTTGATATACCTTGCTGCCGTTTGTCTGATCAGGATCGCCCCGCTTCCTGACCTCTGGTACGGGGAGGTGTCGATATTCATCACACAGATCGTTTTCCCGGTATTGTTTCTCGCCCCTGCGCTCATTCGGCTGTTCAGCGGCAAGAAATATCTTGCGCATGCATTATTGTGTTTGTTCGCGATGCTGTTTTCAAGCGCCCTGGCATATCTTCAGTACTATTTTTCGGCTGGGCCATTATACGCCCTTGATCAGCTAAGTATCGCGATAAGCATAGGATCTGCAGGCGCTCAGGTTGTGTTATTTCTGGTTCTCTTCACGGTTGCACTCATTGTTCGGCTTGTCGGGAAACGAGAAATGTGAGGCAACATTGGGCACGTGACAAAATCCGGGCTCATCAAACGACGCACCGCGTCGGCCTATCTCAAAGCACTGTGCGATATCGGTGTTCTTGAAGAAATAAAAACCGGTCGCGACAAGCTCTTCATGCACCGTAAGTATTTGGAGCTTCTCATGTCGGAACCACACGCATTCGACCGCTGCTAACTCGCTGAAGAGAAGACGGGTCCAGGCTGTTGATACGGGGACAACTTGGAGAGCGCGTCACTACCTTTGACACCAGGAACAACACCCAAACAAACAGATAAACTCTCACAAACATCCTGCGCCCCAAAATTACACTTTCTCCAAATGAACGATTTTGAGTATCGCCAAGCGCGCTGCAAAACCAGTTCGGAAGCCGCCGACAAACGCGCTGCACCAGCACCGTGCCCACGTCCCGCCATCTTCACGAAATAGCATTGACCAACGTTAATGGGGACGACAGCCAGCAGAAGAGCCACTGCATGCCGTCGCCTGTTTCAGTTCGCGTCGATACCCAGCCCCTACGTCGTGCTGCTCAGTACATTCGCATGTCGACGGAACAGCAGAGCTACTCCCCTAAGAACCAAGCTGATGCCATAGCCGCCTATGCATTTCGGCACGGCTTTGAGATCGTTCGCACCTATTCCGATGAGGGCAAGAGCGGCCTGACATTCGATGGCCGCAAAGCGCTTCAAGCTCTCGTTTCGGACATAGTGAGCGGTGCTCCCGGTTTTGAGGCTGTGATCGTCTATGACGTGAGCCGCTGGGGCCGGTTTCAGGATGCGGACGAAAGCGCGCACTATGAGTTTCTATGCCGCCGTGCCGGGGTAGATGTCCTCTATTGCGCAGAGCAGTTCGATAATGACGGAAGTCCGGTCTCGACAATCGTCAAAGGCATGAAGCGAGCCATGGCTGGCGAATACAGCCGGGAGCTTGGTGTTAAGGTCCAGGCGGGCAAGAGGCTTGCGGCAGCCATGGGGTTCTTTCAGGGAACCTCTGCAGGATACGGTCTGAGACGAATGCTGGTTGATGAGCGAAGAAACCGGAAAGGCATACTGAAAACC
This sequence comes from Hyphomicrobiales bacterium, assembly GCA_021775755.1. Lineage (GTDB taxonomy): Bacteria > Pseudomonadota > Alphaproteobacteria > Rhizobiales > JAJFHB01 > JAJFHE01. The sequence continues at coordinate 18,372 of JAJFHE010000051.1, forward strand.
GGCCAACGCAAAGCGCTCAATACAGATCGCATTATCCTCGTTCCCGGTCCCCAGGAAGAGGTGAAGGTCGTCAATCGGATCTACCGAATGGTCGTGGACGGTGACATGTCCATACTCGCCATTGCGCGGTCTCTGAACGCTCGGGGCATAACGGCACTTGAAGGCCGTCCATGGACGAAAGACCTTCTGACAAAGGTTCTCACACGCGAGCGGTATATCGGACACAACGTCTACGGCTACACCCACGAACGGTTGAAGGAAAAGCCGCAAAGAGTGTCATCTGACGACTGGGTGGTTGCTGAGGATGCGTTTGAACCCATTGTGCCCAAGGAACTGTTCTACGCCGCTCAACGTGTCCTGCAGGATCGCCGGTCCACGCAGACCGCAGAGGAAATGATCGAAGGGCTCCGGACACTCAAGGAGCGGCACGGATACCTGACCGCAAGGATGATCGACAAGGAGACATCGCTTCCGGATTCAGAAACCATCGTCCGTCGCTTTGGTCGACTGGTGAACGCGTATCACCTTGCAGGCTACCACCCGAAGATCGACCACTCCTTCGTCATGCAGAACAACAAGGTCCGCAAGCTGCACACAGAACTTTGCCGGGCGGTCAGGAACCGCATTCGCCAACTCGGTGGAACCATCGAAGCCCATCCGAACAACTACAACGGCCCCATACTCATTAACGGCCTCTTCTCTCTGATCATCCGGGCGGTTCGGTGTGAGCGGACCCGGCACGGACACCTGCGCTGGCGCGTGAATATACGCAAGTCATTCAACGCCGACATGTTTCTCATCGCCCGTGTGAATGGAGAAGTTAGGGGGTTTCGAGATTACATTCTGGTTCCGAGCAGCGAGTTCCCGCACAAGCACATGAGCCTGCCCGAAACTGTCAATGGCCCACTCAGCCCCTTCGTGTCGGCTTCGATAGACCCACTTCTCAACATGGTGCGCCAAACCCTTGTGACGGAGGTCGCGCCATGAGTGAAACGGCATTGCGCCAAGTGGAACTGATACCGATCGATCAGATCTATGTCCTCAACCCACGCAGCCGTGGTCAAGCTGCGTTCGCAAAACTCGTGCAGAGCATTTCCAAGGTCGGATTGAAACGCCCCGTCACGGTTTCGAAGCGAAAAGCAGCGGACGGTCTGAAGTACAATCTCGTGTGCGGACAAGGGCGCATAGAGGCGTTCCAGATACTTGGCCAGACGGAAATTCCAGCCATCGTGAAGGAGGCAGAAGAAACAGACTGTCTTGTCATGAGCCTGGTTGAGAACATTGCCCGGCGGCATCTCAACACAATGGAACTTCTGCACGATATCAAGCGACTGGACGCGAGAGGCACTAGCGCCATTGATATCGCCGAACGCACCGGCCTGTCCGCCGATTACGTGAGGGGTGTGATCAAGCTTATCAAGAACGGCGAAGAGCGGTTGATTGAAGCGGTGGATGCCGGCGACATGCCCTTGTCGGTGGCTATCGACATTGCCGACAGCAATCACAAAAGCATCCAGAATGTTCTGAGCGATGCGTATGAGCAGGGGCTTTTGAAAGGCCGTAAGCTTCTCGCAGCGAAGCGATTGATTGAACGGCGGTATGAGTCCTCACGAGACCTGAGACCACCTGGAAAGAAACCGGATAAGCCGCTCACCACCAACGAGCTTGTACGTACCTACGAAGAAGCAGCGGAGCGGCAACGCGTCGCCCTGAAGCGCGCGGAACATGCAAACGCGTCTCTGGCCTTCATCGTCGGTTCGCTGCGCGTGCTTCTGCGAGACGAACATTTTCTAACGTTACTGCGCGCGGAAAACCTCGTGACCGTGCCGGGGGCTGTCGGTGAAATGATCACTCAGGAGGCCGCCGAATGAACCAGACAATCGCAATGGCCTTTGAGCCTGAGACTGTGGAAATCAAGATCAGGGATATCCTGTCCACCAAGGCGCTTCCGAAATCTCTAAAGAGCCACACGAAGTACATGCAGATCAGATCCTCCATTGAGGAGATCGGCCTTGTGGAGCCACCTGTAGTTACGAGGATGAAAGGCCGCGCTGGGAGATGGCTGTTGCTTGATGGTCATGTCCGTGTCGAGATATGCCGCCTTCTCAAACAGAAATCCGTTGAGTGTCAGGTCGCACTGGATGACGAGGCGTTCACCTACAATAAGCGCATCAATCGGCTCGCACCGGTACAGGAACACAAGATGATCCTGCGGGCAGTGGAACGTGGCGTCACACCTGAGAAGTTGGCCAAGACCCTCAATGTCAACGTCAAGACGATTCAACAGAAGTACCGGCTTCTGGATCGTATTTGCCCGGAAGCAGAAGCTCTGTTGAAGGATCGGATGTGCCCGATCAACACGTTCGAGGCGCTGAAGAAAATGCTACCCGTCAGACAGATTGAAGCGGTTGACCTGATGATCGCTGCCGACAATTTTGCAGTCTCGTATTCGCGGGCTTTACTGGAGGCTACACCATCGCACTTGCGCACAGATGTGAAGAAGCCTGCAAAACGCAAAGCGACACGATCACAGCTTGCGAAGATGGAGGACGAGGTAACGACGCTTCAACGTGACGCCAAAGCCGTCGAAGAAGGATATGCCTCAGATCAGCTAAACCTGGTTCTCGCGCGGGCGTATATATCTTCCCTTATAAACAACGAGAACGTCGCAAGGTTCCTGTCGCGGCATTACCCGGAGATCGGAGCAGAGTTTCAGGAGATCGCCTCAGCGGCGAAAAGCCAGCGGGAAACTACGGCCAAGCACTTCACCTACTGATGTACTGGGGCGGCACACGATCCGTCAGCCATACCCCGTTCTCCGCCTGATAGAACGCGTGCCCTTCAGCATGCATTCCTGCAGTGTCGACTTTCAGAACGATAGGCTTTCCGCGTCTGCTTCCCACCGCCGTTGCGGTATCCCAATCACCACTCAAATGCACATGCTGACGTCCCTTTGGAACCAGACCCTCATCAAGTATCGGTTCCAGAAACTTCGCGACGGTACCATGAAAAAGAACATCGGGCGGTGTCACGGGCTCAAGCTTGAGATTTACCTCTTTGCTGTGTCCCTGCACTGCGCGGATCAACGTGCCTGTCTCATCGAAGGCGAAGCGCTTCTTCTCATTGGTAGCGACAAGTTCGTTGAGTCCGGCACGGTCTATGTCGTGGCCATCTGCATTTAGAACGCGCAGCAGATCTACGGCAGAAACATAGCCTTCTGCATCAAGTGTCAGTCCTCCCACTTCCGGTCGGTGCCGGAGAAGCAAGCTCATGAACTTGGAGATTCGTTTGTTATTGGCTGCCATAACGAAACCAATACACTTATTTGAAGAGCGGTGAAGAAGAAGTGCCATCGAGTTGGATTTGCAGCGGCACAGACTGCGGAACTATGCGATCTGGGGCGATGCAATGCGGACGATAGGCCACGGCTTCGCTATCGGAAACTCTCCGCGTAGAGCGTTTCAATTCGCCCGCATTCTTCTGCCGTCAGATCCCTGAATTCACCCTCTCGGGCACGCTTTGAGAAGCGGCCATCGTTTTGATGCAGGAAGTGGAACAGGTGATCGAGCGTACGGTCTGGCATATCAACAACCGTCTCCACGCCGGAACGAAACATGTCATAGCGGCGCAGGAATTCAGCTTCCTGCGGCAGGTCTTCGTCAATCGTCTTGCGCACGCACTCATAAAGAAACTCGGCGTGCGGCGTTGCATCGAAGAAGCGGTAGAAATCTGCCGTCCTGTTTAGCACCCGCACATTGCCATCTTCTGTCGGCTCCCAATCGATTAGCGGCAGAAGCCGCCGTGAATAGTCCTCCAGCACCCGGCCGTAATCTTCGATCCGTTCAAGGATGGCTGCGGAGACGGGGAAGACAACGCCTGTGGGGTTGAACCCCCTCTGCGTTAGAACATGATGGATCAGATAGCGGTGAATGCGCCCGTTTCCGTCTTCAAAGGGATGGATGTAGACGAAACCGAAGGCAAGAATGGTTGCCGCGATCACCGCATCAAGCGCACCGCCTGCGCCCTGATCGAAGGCGATCATGCCGTCAATCAGCGATGGAAGATCGTCGGGCCGGGCGCTGATGTGATCGGGCAGGGGCATGCGGCTGTCACGATCATGCTCGCCGACAAAGCCGCCTTCTGTGCGCAGGCCAAGCCGGACAAAGCGCGCATCGCCTATAACGATCTCTTGAAGGCGCAGCAGCTCTTCCAGATCAAGCGGCGGTCGTCCAGCCTCGCCGATGGCCCGCCCCCAGCGCTGAATCCGGTCCTGCGGCGCGCGCTCGCCTTCAATCGCGTAACTTGACTTTGAATCCTTCAGCAGCAGGAAAGCCGCCGTGCGAGCGAGCAGGTCAGCCGGCACATCGGTAACAACCTCCTGTGCCCGCGCCGGCAGGTTCAGGGTGATAAATTCTTCGAGCGGCTGCGTGCGGTACACCATCGGGCAAAACGCAGGGCTGCCGGGAAGATTGTTCTTGACCCGGTGGCGCGGCGAGGTTTGCGGCGCGGCCGCGTATTGCAGCTTCGGATCGACGATTTCCACATAACGCCCACTTGTGGCGTCGGGCAGGCCCAAAAGCTCACCGCTCAGCCATTCATAGAGGAACCAGATGCGCCGCGCGTATCCGCCGGTCGGACTGCCTCGCACGATCTCTTCGATCGGCTGAGCGCCTACGGCTTCAATGAGCCGCTTTAAGACGGCCAGGTCCAGCCCCTCATACTTAAGGGCGAATGTCAGATGTGCTTCCAGTGTCTGATCCGGTGCATAGCTCGGCCCATAGATATCCCAGCCCGCCTCCCGGAACACCTTGTGACGCTCACCGGTCGCGCTGAGCGTGCGCGGAAGCGGCACCGATAGATTGTATGCATCAATCAGCGCTGCATACCCTGCCGGAATAGCTGTCACAGGAAGCCGCCGTTCATGAAAAACGGTAACCGGTCCTGAAAACTGAGTCTGAGTGGCTTCGTTCATAAAATTCGTACTTCAGTTCCAAAAAACCGTTTACGGAAGAGTCAATTCTCAAAAAATGATTCTAACTTACAAATATTGATAACTGCAAGTGAAATTCGTGAAAACTGATCACACTACTATTGATGTTCGCCGGTTTTACGCCTCTTAAGCACGCTTATGCGCTTAAGGCCGCGCTCTATGTCGCTAGCCCCGGATCGCTCCGGGGCAAGATCCACAGCGCTCTTGTCGCAGCCACGCTACGAAACGTCTCTGCTCATACGGGTGACGATCGCCGGCGCAAAGCACTTACAGCCGGCGCTGGCGAGCGGCGCTGACTTTTCAGGCATTTGGAAGAGCATAGGGAGGGTGCTGGCCGTCCCCGGATGTGTTCGCGCAAATGCAGTCGCTGATCCCTCTCAGCTTTCCGATTGTTTGGGTGCGCATGGCACCGCATTGTGGCCGCCCCAAGCGCATCTTATGGGGCGGCCACGCAGGGCCGTTCTCATAGAGCTATGATTATGATGACAATCTGAAGCCCTAGGAGAATGAGCTCAAGAATTTCGCACATGCAATCTCCGTGGTTTAGCTTGTAATGATGCGCTGACTTTGAGTAGGTAGCACACACCGTTTTTTTCAAGTCATTTTGGTGTGACTTTGCGACGAAGACATCTTGTTTTCGTGCATTCAATGTAAGGTTTCACGCGAAAATCATAGCATTTCTGCTACAGGATTTCAGCTATATGGCCGCCTCCAAGGTTAAAGACATACCATCAAGTGCCAACCTGCCTTCGATACACGATCAACATGTTTTCCCGGTTTTCCTAGATTCCGTTTTTGCTTCTGTTTCTTCCCATTCTACCTGACACCCGCTGCGCCGCCTCAATACTCAAAGATCCTTTCGTTGACGGTTTCCGCGCCACGCGCAGACCCTCCGCAAACGAACAGGATCTTGTGACCCGGCTTGGGCTGTCAGCTCTTCCTTTGAGCGTTCGAAGTAACTCAAACCTCAAAGGAGATTCCGTTGACTAGGCTCTTGACCGCGCAATTTAGCGCGCGCCAGAAGATGACGGATGGTTCTCACTAGGCCACCGACTCATTATGTCTCAGCCAAATACGGATTGCGGCGAGTTTGATTGAGGCGAGATAGTTGTCATCACGTTTGTCGTATCGCGTGGCCACCGCCCTGAAGTGTTTGAGTTTATTGAAGAAACGCTCGACGAGA
>JAJFHE010000052.1 GCA_021775755.1 Hyphomicrobiales bacterium
TTCGGCAACAAAGGTTCAATCACACTCCACTCAAAGTCGCTCAGATCAAATCGCGCCATGGCAAATCCTCCATGGCACAATAGAATCTGACTCGCAGCAATTTGGGAATCCCAATCAATCGTTTATGGGTACGTGACCTAGCAAGATCGCCAAACTGTCTCATGAATGGGGTCCACCTCTTGTAGTCGATGAACTGCGATTGGAAAACGTTGCACCCGACAAAGTGGCCAAATGGAAGCGTCGTGAGTGGGTTCCATCGATATACGCACACATGGTTTCTTTGACGCATTTGGCTAGCAGCTGAGGATCGATAAACTGGGCACGGGTTCACGTTAGTACTATTTCTCACGAAGGGGGGCAGATGTCACAGCACGGTGCCAGATACATTCGCAGCCACAGCGTCGGGTTGCAAATTCTCACCAAACGTTTTGGCGCTTCGTTCGACGGGAGTAGCATGCGTCATCACTTCAATCATCCCATGGCCGTTTCATCACACATCTATGCATTCCAAACAACGTTAATAAATGACCTGCGAACATCGCAATGAAACTGCAAGAACCTCTAGTGTCCATCGTTGTTACAGTAAGTGATTGGGAGCAAGAACTGGGCGCAACGCTTGATTCTATTCGTGCGCAAACTATTGGCGACTTTTGTTGCATCGTAGTTGAGGATCAGGCCCGCGCAAGCGAGACATACGATTTGCCTGACAGAGTTAGAAAGGACACGCGCTTCCGTTTCCTCTCTCACCGTGTTCCTTCAGATACCAATGCGGCTCGCGATACTGGCCTAAGGGCAGTAGCCACCGAGTACGTCTGCTTTATCGAATCCGGCAAAACGCTTCACCCTGACACTGTTGAAGCTCGCTTCGCGGCTCTAATCAAAACGCACGCGCCACTTGTTGCTGGCGTATTTGACGGGCCCTCCAGTGCGAATGCCCAAATCCTATCAACAAGTGCTCAGCGCCATTTACATGTCCACGATGTAATAGACATTTTTTCAGCCCAAGCGTGTAGCACCTTAAGAACCAACCAGCTGCTATTGCGAACGCAAGCGCTGAAGTCCATCGGCGGGTTTGAGGCGGACGCCGCAATCCGCGATGACGCGGCCACTTGGCTGCGTTTTCTACGACACGGGTATGTTTTTCTGTCATCGACTTCTTACATTGAGACACAGCGTACTGGCCATCAACTCATTCGGCAAGTTACTCCACAGTCCGAACGTGACGATGTCCCCCGGCCGCGTAGTGTCGAATCAATTGCCTTGTGCATCGAATGCACACGCGATCGTGCGCTGCTATGCCTAAACGAGCCTTTGGAAACCTATAAAAAGCAGCTCACGATATATCACACCGTCCTTCGCTCCATCATCGACGACTTCGTCGACCTGCAACCATCAAACGTTGTAGCAACCAAAGTCGCACACCAAATACCTGACCTCTGTGGAGCTCTGCTTTATCGCTACGATCCACGGGAAGAGTTCCAGAACTGCCTTCGCGACACGGATGCAGCGGAGGCAGACGACGTAAAGACCATCACGCGCATTGAAGACTCAATCAAAACGCTTCTTGATGGCTTTCCGAGCAAAACCAGCTTCCATAATGGTAATCGCATTTGTCAGCCAAACATCGACATCCTTTTCTTGCCCCATAACTCTTACCACATGTGGACCATTTCTCTCTGTTTGGACGCGCTCAAGAGGCGCGACCTAAGATGCGGTGTCGTGGACTTGAGCATTCACTTTGGGAACGAGGGCGTACGTGGCAAGGCCAAGGAACTCGGAATTTCCTTAATCCCATTCAGTAAGATGGTGTTTGGCAAATATCGACCGAAAGTGTTGGTGTCGTTTAACGACTGGGAAGCGATCGCGCGGTCGGTTTTGATAGCCGGTGACGAGTGCGGTATAGAGACTGCATGTATCGTCGAAGGAATTCAGGATTATGATGATTGCGATACCGGCCGACGTCGCCACGCGTACAAAACCGCGGCGCACATACTGTTGCCCGGCGAGTTTGACCGGCGATACTTCGGTGGCTCTACACAAAGCACAGAAGTCGTGGGCGTACCTCGAATCGCATATTTACGAAAGCAAGAATTTCCGCGGAGTTCAAACAGCCCAACGGTAGCGCTTATAAACTCCAACTTCTCTTACGGCGTCCTAGAGGACGTTAGGGATACTTGGCTTACAGACGCGGTCGAAGCGTGCAGGAAATGCGGCATTGAACCAGTCATCTCCCGCCACCGCGCTGATGCCGGCACATTGTTCCCCGATTTGGTGGCAACAGCGGATTTCTACGAGGCACTCGCTGCCTCTGACATCGTGATTCAGCGCTTTTCATCAGGCATACTGGAGGCGCTCGCGATGAAGCGCCCGGTCCTATATTACAACCCTCACAACGAACGGGTGGACAAGTTCAAGGATACAGGTGGTGCGTTCATCAGCGCAAAAACATTTGATGACCTCGTTGCTGCGCTGGCTTCAGAACACACTTATCAGTTCGACATCGCGTCGGCCGACCGCTTTTTGGATCACCATTGCGGTGCGCTACAACTCGACCCATCAGAAGCAATTTCGGATTATCTCGCCGCTCTCGTTGCAGCGAACTCGCGATCAACAAACAAGAGGTTTTGTCAGTTTTCCGCCTATTTGACTGCAATAGACGCATACAGCGCTTGCTGTTCAGATCTTTGGATTCTGAAAAAGCTGTTCCTAGCTCGGTATGGCAATGAAAGTATTTTTCGCCGTTTTGCACACAATGTTGTGTCACGTGCGTTCAAAGAAAAAGCACGCAGCGTAACCCGCGACCATGTTGTGTTTCAAAGTTCCATTGATGCGTCGACACAGTTTCTTCGGGCGAAGATGAAACTGTCTTATGATTCAGGTTCTGTTAGCTCCCTATCAAAAACGTGCGCACTAAGATCTCACCAATGGCGAGACTATTTGGCGATACAGATCATAAAACTCTTAGGCTAAGCTACGTTGTCCAGTTTCCAGTCATTGCGCGTTGCGATGTGCATCTTCGGCCAGTGTTACATTGCCATCTCGGATAATGCCATACTAACCGTTTTCCGATTTACCCGATCGACCGCTTCGGCGGTGTTAGAGCCATTGTGTGTACCGAATACACATTGGTCCAGTTCACGCAAGGGATCATCTAATGGCAAAGGCTCCACCTCAAACACATCGAGCCCGGCACCGGAGACGGGCCCCTTCGTTAATGCACGATACAGTGCCGTGCTATCGACCAACGGACCCCTTGCCACATTAATCAGGTAACTGCCTTCCTTCATCGCGAATAATGTCTCGGCGTTCATCATGTGCCGGTTTTCGCTCGTTAGGTTGCAAGCCAACACCAAGACATCTGCTTGATCGACCACCTGACGAAACTCCAGCTGCTTGGTGCCTGTTTTCTGCAACTCCTTTTCTGGAACAAGTATCGCATCGCAGCCGATCGTCTGCATTCCAAATGCATGGCCGCGGGTAACGATCTGACGACCTATTGATCCTAGCCCTACAACACCGAGAGTGAGCCCGTTCAGCGACCGCCCGACAACTTTCGACCACCCACCTTCTCTGATTGATCTGTCCATTCGATGGTAGCCGCGTGCCAGCATCAGGATGAGCGAGAATGCCGCGTCTGCTACTTCGTGGCCAAACTGACCGGGTGTGTTGAGTACCCTTATGCCTAGTTCTGCAGCCGCATCCGCATCAACACTGTCCGTGCCAATGCCCCAGCGAATGATTGTTTTGAGTTCGTTCTGTGCGCCATGTTCCAGCACCGAGCGCGGCATCGGGTCATCACCGCAAATCGCTACATTGCATTCTTTGAAGAGCGCAGACATTTCAGCTTCGCTGAATTGTTGCCCCTTGGGTTGAGCTAGTACGAGTTCAACACCTTTCTCCGCAATTTCAGCACGATACTTATCGATCTCCCGTAGGAGATGATGGCAAGTTATTAGCAAAGTCCGATTATCAGCGGCCATAGCCCGCCTCAAAAAGCTTTTCTGCAATTATGAAATCATGCTCCTCATCAAGATCCACGGCCTCAAGGGCGTCAGTAATGTACATATAGGGTCGGTTGCCGATCCGTTTGCGGGTTTTTACAAATTCTTCGCCGCTAAATATGTAAAAACATGAATTTTCTTCGAAATATGGAGGTAAGTCTTGTGTTTTCAAAAGTATATTATCGTTATGATTAACCGGCCTAGACAACTCGTCCCAATATCTACACTGTCTTTTTGTTACACTAAAAACAGAATCGTATATTGGATATTTCTCCATAAATATATTTATTGCATCGTCAAATGTTTTCAGTCCAATTAGAGGGTTTGTAGAGTGAGTTTGTAAGTAAAATGTAGATTCTATTTTCTCTACATCGTGTAATAAAATATCATTCATTGGTACCCAGTCACCTAGTAGTTCAGATGGTCGATCTATCACAATGACATCGGGGTAAATATCCAGGCACTGTTCTTTTATCAATTCTGAATCTGTGTTGATTACGACCCTTTCAATTCTCTTACACGCTAAAAGTTTATCCAGCGTATGCTGGTACAAGGGTCGCCCGTCTCCAAACGCCCGGTAGTTCTTGCCAGGAATCCGCACCGATTCGTGTCGCATTGGCATTAGTGCTATAAGCGAATAAGTCATTCTAGCCACGCCCTAAACATGGTTGTTTTCGAGCCATTATTGCACTTATGGCGCTATAAGTAAGTAGGTATATCAAAATTGTTACCTATTGTTGTAATCTATTATATTTACGTCAGTTTTATAACTTTTTTCATTTCGTAAATTTTCAGATGGATAGTAAAATCTCTTCACCAATTCTCTTCTGCTCATTTCTCTCAAGTTAAATCCCTGATACGTACCAATAAACTGATTGATGCGAAAGAGAGCTATTTCTAGAATTGTTCTCAATAGTACTTTGTTCTTGCATGAAGTCATCGCATCCACTGCGATGTTTACAAGCGTAAGGCGTGCTGCATCTAACAGACTGAAATGGAGCTTATCGTCCTCGATACCCCTTAGCGCTATTGCCTCTCGCCGATACCTGTTCCTGACCTGAGACCAATTCTCCTCATGCACGTGAACAATTTCTGCATCGGACACGTAGGCCACTTTTCCTCCGTCGCGTACGGCTTGTTTCGCCCAATGCAAGTCTTCCAATCCTGTTAAATCTTCGTCATATCTTCGACGATCCCAATCACTCTTGCGAATGGCGCAGTTGGCGTTATTGCAGAAATAGCCTCGTTGCGGCACTTCTGAGGTGTCTGGAAACCACGTTTGAAAAAGGCACTTTTCCGAAAAATTGTTAGTCGGCCCGCCTCGTTGTTTCCCGTACGATACCCGTATTGCTTCCGATCGAAACGGCCCCAGTAAGTTTCCCAGCCACCCCTTCGAGACGGGATAAACATGCGCGCTCACAAAGACCAGGTACTCTCCCTTGGCAATTTCGCAACCGACATTCAGCGCCTTCCCAAATGTGAATTGCTCCTTTTCAATTCTGACAACCCGTGCGTTATGAGAATGCGCAATCTTGCGGGTTCGGTCAGTTGAACCAGAATCAACGACGATAACTTCGTGGTCCTGATATTCTTGCGACTCAATCCCATATAAAAGCTTTCCTAAATGTTCCTCCTCATTGTAAGCCCGAACTATAATAGATGCCTTACACATTTCGACTGCCTTGCAAGAAATATAAGTTGTCGTTACCTGACATAACATTATAGTGATTGAACTTGGCATAATGTTGTATGTAATATGGGAAAATGGACGTGAAGGGACTAATTGTAATTTAGTCTATACATATTCATGGGTCAAATTGAACAGTCTAACCGCTCGAAAACCATATTTCACGCCTCTTATTCTCCCTACATTTAGCAACAGGCCACATCTACACGTTCTAATAGCAGGATTGGGACCTCTCATCCAAGCGATGCATTGATCGACTTGCCTTAGGTTCTTTCAATAACCTGCAAATCGCCAAATTTGGTTTTAATCAAAATCACCAAATGCCTGCATTGATGATATGCTTTGGCGTCGATGCTTTGAGTTCCGGTGACAGTAATTCTACCTACCCTCCAAGTAACTCCACCTACGTTCCAGGTTGTGAGCCTGCAGTTGCGTTCATCCCGTAATTCCGTCCCAAATCATACACGTGGCGCTCGTTATAATGCATATTTCTATTGATTTCTAAATGCTAATTTATGTCAACAACGAACGCGTAACGAATTTGTGATTTTGGTGAGGTAATTTGTAGCAGTAGTTAGATTGTTGATGATTGTAGAATAATTTTGAAACTTCCTTATTGTCATACTAGTCAGTTTTATATCAGTGCTTAAACCTAAATATTTTATGGTAATATAGCTATGATCTTAATATTATCGTGAAACGTGTTAAACTCTTAAGGTTCCGGGCTCTTGCGCCGTCTTCTTAAGTGTGGGGTAAATGGGGGGAGGTATGAATCGTGAAACGGAAAAGTCACAACAGGAAAAGGGTAAAGCGTCTGAGTCTCACAATGAAGTGGATCTGTCGGTTGGCGAGATAGCCGAGCATCTACGCGGACTAGCGGCATCTGGGCGTCGGCAGGGCGTAGAGAGTACGGACTTCGGCGAGTGGCGATCACGGTATCAATCGGAGGGCTTTGCCGGTCTGCGTGATGTTGAAGACCGCGGCACGGCGACCTCGCGCGGGACTTCGATTGAACTGGCTACAGGGGTGAAAAACATCGCATTCGCGCACCCTGCTCTCGGATGCAATCGCATCGAATTGTTGTTGGAAAAAGAAGGCGTGTCGCTTTCGTCTGTCACCATTCAAAAGATCCTGAATGAAAACGGCATTGGGACACGGAGAGAGCGGGCGGCGGCTTTAGAAGAGGCTCTTAGAGCGGAGGGCTTTGCGCCGAGCGCTGAACAGGTGTCCTTTCTGGAAAAGATGAATCCCTGCTTTCGCGAACGGGCGTCAGAGAGTAAAGCTCCTGGCAAAAAAATGGCGGCTGATACTATATTTCTGGGCAAAGTGACGGGTCTCGGTAAGATTTACTTGCACGCGATGATCGATACCTTCTGCTCTTATGCTTTTGGCTTTTTGCATCCATCGAAACAGCCGGAAGCGTCCGTTGCGTGTCTGCATAATCAGGTGCTGCCGCACTACAGGACTCTGGGCATCGGCATCGCCACGATTGTTACAGATGGTGGTCGCGAGTTTTGCGGTACGACTTTGCACCCATATGAACTCTACCTGACGCTCGCTGGAATCCAGCACGTCCGAAGAAATCTCGACGAATTTGCCAGCAACGGTTTCGCAGAACGGTTTCGACAAATTGTGAAAGAGGAGTTAGTCAAAGGCCGACTGCAAGGGCAATCTTTTGAGACACTCGAAGCGCTTTCGATTGAATTTGACACCTGGTTGCGCGAATATAACCATCTCCGGCCAATGCACGGTTATCGCAACTACGGTCGCACACCGTTCGAGGTCCAGAGCACACATCTAACAATCAAAGACTGAGTTGTTGCACAAGCTGGCCTTTGGGCCGCTGTCCGTTCCTGGTTGTGCGACAGCCAGCGAAAAACCAGCAGATCACAATTTTCCTGCCGGTGTACGCCTTATGACAACTACCGGCGCCAGACGGCCGTGATTCTCCAGACACCGTAACTCAATTCAACGTTATGCAGAACATCGATCATCGCCTTTGCAAAATTCCACCTTGGACCTTCGCGGCTGAGCGCAAAAGCGACGTTGGCTGACAGAAAACCGGCCTTGTCTGCGCAGTCAGAGGAGCGGCCCCTGAAATGGCAGTCGTACGAATCCTTGGTCTGCATGAGACCGAGCAACGCGTCGGCGATCTGGACTTCGCCGCCGGACCTCAGGTCCAACGATGTCAGAATACCGAAAATCTCAGGCTGTGGAATGTAGCCGCCCAAAATTATCAGGTTCGAAGGAGCTTCCTTCATCCTGGGCTTTTCAGTCATGCCGGTAATCCGGAAGGCATTGCCGAGGTCCTCGCCGACACCAACGACACCGCAATTTTGCGGAAGCGTTCACGCGGCACTCCTCGGCTGCGATGATGTTACCGCAATGTTCGTTGTAGATATCCATCTTCTGCGCAAGGCAGCCGCGATTGGCGTGGATGAGAACGTCCGGCAGAAATAGGGCAAAGGGCTCATGGTCAACGAGTTCGCGGGCGCACGACGCTAAGTTACCCAGCCCCAACGACTCTTGCTGGCGCGTAAAGCTCGTTTGCCCTGCACTCCCGCAAGTCGCCTTCCAACAGCTCCAGTTCTTCGAGTTTATCGCGCTGGCGCAGGGTTTCCTCCAATTCATACCGCTTATCGAAGTGGTTCTCGATGAGACCCTTGTTGCGGCCGACGATGAAAATGAAGTGCTCGATGCCGGCTTCGCGCGCCTCATTGCCCACGATCCGAATGGCCGGACGGTCGACAACGGGCAACACTTCTTTGGGCATTTCCTCGGTGGCGGGCAGGAAGCGGGTGCTCAAACCTGCCACGGGAAGCACACCTTTTATCTTGAAGAGGCATCGTTTAATCCAAATTTGTAATTATCTAAAGCAATGTAATTGGACTCTGCTTCACTGCGCCACCTATTTCTACTAAAGCTTAATATTACTCATGTATTAATTTGTATTTACAACCCGATCGTAGAGATTGATTATTAGACCTACTAGTATTGAATAGAGAGAAATTTCGTCTACGGAACACACAATCACGCCCGTTTGCTAGACCATTGTTTTGGTCGAGCGGTGAATCATGCGGGACCTTAGAAGGACGTCTTTAGGTCCAGAGGAGTGGTCTTTCGGCCGGTTCTTGTCGCGGTCATCGGGGGAGTAGTTTTGGCCGAAATTCTGATCAAATGATGTTTAGGTTGTTAATCAGCTCACCAACGAGATTTCGCACGTTTCTGCTCGCGTCCTTGGTTTTAGTTTGCGCTCAGTCACAAGCGGTCTCGCAAGACTCGCTGATTTTTTCTACCAGCAAGCTCTGTGGTTTGTTCGACGTCGCCAAAGACAGAATCTCTTGTGCTGATCGCATGTTGTCTGAACGAGAGGGCCGCGGCAGCAACGCCACTTCGGATGCAGAACCGATCATTGCTTTGGCGCGGGCCTATAACGGAATTGTTCGCTTGTTTGGAACAGCGAGGCCGCGCTTCTCTGGTGCGTTATCGGTATCAATGACCCCCGGAGGCTTTGAGGTCTCCGGCTTGGGCAGTTGGAACGTATCAATGCGTCCCGATCTTTTTGACGGATCTCCGCACATTGCTGTGTCCATTCAGACTGCAGCTTATACGAGCCACGGCAATACAAATCCCGTAGCCGAGCCCCTTCTCTTTGTTCAGTGCCTTGGCGGCGCAACGAGCATCCATATTGACTGGAAGCTGTCCCGTTCACTTGGTGCAGGCGAGATTGCATCCGGCCGGCTGAGTGTGTCCGGTGGACGCATACTCGCTGACCACGTTGGGCTCGGGGAGAATGGCCGAACCACAGGGTTTTGGAGCCACGAACCCAGCATATCGGTGTTGTTGTCGATGCTGCAGAGCCAAACGCTCGTCGCCCAGATCGCGTCGCGTAACGGCTCTGCAGTCGCCGCTTTCGATACCTCGGATCTTTCAGACGCGATCGTACCCGTGCGGGCGGCCTGCGATTGGTAACCCCGCGCACGGATCATGGCTTTAGGGATCACATGCCAAACAAGATCTCCATCTCGCGACACGATGAACGGACGAGGAACAGTGCAGAACGCGGCACAATTTGGTCCTTTTCCAGTCTCCGGCTGCAACCGACCATGGAACTTTGTTACCGCAGCAGCGCGTGCGCTGACCAAGGCTGATCTCTTTCTGCACACTCAAAGCCGGGGCTGAACATGATGAAAACTTTTGCAAAATTTGCGACTTCAGACCATCCTTCCGTAACACTGCCACTGCGCACAGGAGCTTGTCAGCCGATCGCAAGTGCCGACCTCCCAGACAAGGGGGGAGACGCTATGGAATGTGTCAGCATAGTCTCACTTAGGCATGAAGCCTGTCACCCATCTGCGCGCATGCATGTCCTTGTTAATCGACATACGACTCATCAGGTGGATTGTGTTCTGCGCATAGAAGCCCTTTGGAACAGTGGAGTACAATGGACCCGCTACCAGAAATGTATCCTTGATCCGATTTCCGAGATTGAGCTTGGCTGTTCCGGCTTCGTTCCTGTGAAGGGCTTTGCGCTTCCGACAGTGTTTAGACGGACCCGGTACTCTGCGAGTTTTGTCACAGCCGTGCCACGAATTGATCAACCAACTGGCAACAGTTAGACACGTGCTCTTCACCTCTGATAGTCGTCACAGTCCTCTGGGATCAAACTGGCTGAGGCATCCAAAGGCAACGTGTCGGTTGTGCGCCACGGGTCAGGCTTGCGTCGGTTCCATTCCAGACTACGCGTTTGGAAAGTTGCACCGCTTGCGGCTGATCAGCTGACATCCATAACGTGTGGGCTGCGTGGACTTGTCACTCAATTATGCATTGTGTCGCAATAAAAGTAAGGATTTAGCAGGACGTGAAACGGATACTGGTATTGGGTGCGGGAGGATTTATCGGAACTCACCTCGTGCTTCGTCTTAAAGAGGAAGATGCCTGGGTCCGCGGCGTGGACATCAAGGTTCCCGAGTTTTCCACAAGCGCTGCGGACGACTTCGTTCTGGGCGATTTGCGCGACCAGGTATTCTGCCGTTCGCTATTCGATCACGCGCCCGATGAGATTTATCAACTCGCGGCTGACATGGGTGGCGCCGGGTTTATTTTTACCGGGGAGCACGATGCTGACATCATGCACAATTCGGCGACGGTAAACCTCAATATACTCGATTGCGCCTCTGAGGCCGATGTCCCGCGGATCTTCTACTCCTCCTCAGCGTGCATTTATCCAGAACGGAATCAGGAAGATCCCGACAATCCGGACTGCCGCGAGCACACTGCCTACCCCGCAGACCCAGACAGCGAGTACGGTTGGGAAAAACTGTTCAGCGAGCGCCTATACCAAACCTATGCCAAGAACCGCGGCATAGAGGCTCGTATCGCGCGTTATCACAATATTTTTGGCCCGCTTGGCACCTACGACGGTGGCCGCGAAAAGGCGCCGGCCGCCATCTGTCGCAAAGTAGCCGAAGCCGAGAATGGTGGATCGATCGAGATCTGGGGCGATGGCACACAAACCAGATCGTTCCTCTATGTCGATGAGTGCATCGAGGGCACGCTTCGCCTGATGCGCTCCGATTGCACTGTCCCGCTCAACATTGGCAGCGAAGAAATGGTGACGATCAATAATCTTGCAAAACGAGTCATCTCGATTTCGGGCAAAGACCTTCGCATCTCGAACATTGATGGACCGACTGGCGTACGCGGGCGCAACTCGAACAATGATCTGATCATGCAGGAACTGGGCTGGGCTCCGAACCAAACTCTCGACGCGGGGCTGCGTGACACCTATGCTTGGGTGAGCCGTATGGTTTCGCACAGCAATGCGTGACAAGCCCTACCTCATCCTTAAGTCCTGGATCAGCCATGTACGCACTTTCGCGAACTCGAGGTGCTCGAACTATTTTCAAAAGCCGCCGCGGTGCAGTCTGGTCAGTTCTGGAACAAAGCGGCAAATGTCACCGCGCATGTAATCCGCAAGGACAGCAACCATCCCCGCGCACTGCTTGTCGTACCCTATCTGTTTTCTTGCTCTTTATCGGTGCCAGATTCATTGTCCCCGTGAAGTACGTTCGGGATGGGTTCAGGCGGTGGGTCTGTAGTGGCTACGCGGGAGACTGGCGCTTGCTCCGCGTCGCCCTTGTCATCAGTTTTTTACCCACGCTCTTCGCTGCTGGTTGTCGGCAAGCGCAGATTTGAGCTATTGCATAGTTGCGAAGGAAGCATCTATCCTCGATTGAAAATTGATTTGTATCCAGCCGCTCTTTTACGATCTCTCCCATCCAATTTCGCACGAAAATATCGATCCCAGTCCATTTCATGTCACTTTTTCGGGCGTCTAACCAGATCAATATGTTCTGGAATGGAACAGCACAACAGGGATTCCTTCCGCCGCCAATTTCTGGCAGAATCACTTCCGCCACGCGGCCTCTCACGTGTTCAGGCTGCCAGCTATTTGGGAGTCTCTCCGTCGTTGTTTGATGAGATGGTCGGCGACGGACGCATGCCGGGACCCAAAATGATCAACACACGCAGGGTCTGGGATCGCAAAAAGATTGATCGCGCATTTGATGCGTTGCCCGAAAAAGGCGGCTTATCCGACAATCCTTGGGACTAATCAAACAGTACAGGAATTCACATCATGGCCAAAGTTACTCTTAAAGATGGCAGCGGCCGACTTACGCTTAAACACCTTGTCGAAGATGTTGATCGGCACGGCAACGTTCGCCTCTACGTGCGCCGCGCGGGCAAGCCCAAAATCCGGCTTCGCCAAACACCCGGAACCCGTGAATTTATGGAAGAGTACTGGGTTGCAACCAGCGATAACCCTAATCTACCTCAAAGTACGGCCAAAAAAATACATCCGATCAAGAACGGCTCTTTCCGCTGGCTTTGTACGCAGTATTTCGGCTCCGCCCAATTCAAAGCTCTTGCCAAACGAACGCAATATGTTCGACGTCGGGTTCTTGAACGCATTTGTGCAGCCGACGGCGACAATCCCTACGCAAAATTGGAGGCACGCCATATCCGCAAGCGCCGGGACGACCGTGCTGACACCCCCGAAGCCGCCAACGCTATCGTTAAAGCTCTCCGCCAGGTCTTCAGTTTCGCAGTCGAGTACGAGTTAGCTGAACGAAATCCGGCCAGCGACGTTCCCTACATTAAATCCGGTTCCCAAGGCCATCATTCGTGGACAATTGATGAAGTTCGCCAGTTTGAAGGACGCCATCCCATAGGCACGAAAGCGCGTCTTGCACAGTCTATCTTACTCTACACAGGTCAACGTCGCTCAGACATCGTACGGCTGGGCCCGCAGCATACAAAAAATGGCTGGCTAACCTTCACCCAAGCCAAAAACCGCGAACGCAAACCGATCACACTATCGATTCCGATCTTGCCAGAGCTGCAATCTGTAATGGACGCCACGGCGGTCGGAAACCTTGCCTTCCTCACTACCCAGTTCGGTAAGCCCTTTACATCGAATGGATTTGGCAACTGGTTTCGGAAGCGCTGTGACGAAGCCGGATTGCCACATTGCAGTGCTCACGGCTTACGCAAAGCCGGCGCCTCAATTGCCGCCGAGAACGGCGCAACGGAGCGTCAGCTTATGGCTGTCTTTGGGTGGACCACAATGAAAGAAGCGGCGCGGTATACCCGTGCCGCTCGCCAAAAGGTGCTGGCGGCATCCGGCATTAAACTGCTTAGCCTGGAACAAAACGAGAGCAAAAGTGTCCCACTTTTTCCCGACAAGGATAGCGGTGGGACAAAAACAGCTGCTAAGTCATTGAAAAACAACAGCACGGATTAAGTGGTGGTGCCCAGGGGCGGATTCGAACCACCGACACGCGGATTTTCAGTCCGCGAGGACACAACATAACATGTTGATAGATACGACAAAAAGTGAAGTCAATTTGTATATGTGTAAAAAAATGTGTAAGTTTTACCGTCAAATATGATCCCACAATCTACAGATTTCGGGTATGAGTGACGGTCAGCCTAATGGCTGTGATTTCACCCAAAGGGTGTTCACGTGGGTGTACATATTTAACATGAACACCCTGCTAATCAGCTAATCCGCTGATATTATTCAACTTGTTCCGCAATACTAGGGGTCGGGTCAATGCCCGACTTCATGTCTCTATCTCACTCTCTAACGGTCGTTCGACTATCGGCACTCGCACTGCACCAGCTTGCTCGTCGGAACTCCTGCGCAAGCAGGCTTGGCTCGGCTAGAGCCATGAAGTCGGGCATTCTCGTTTTTGCATCCAATCACTGCGTCGGCAAAGCCTCCTTGCTCTTGGGCAAAATCGGAAGCCGACCCCTAGTATTGCGGAAACGAATTGGTGCGGAGCACCGAACGACTTCATGCCTGCGGCATGTGTCTAACTACTAGCGCCGGTGGCGCTAACTATGTGTCCGCCAAAAGCGGACTCGACTTGCGGGGTAGCTACCCCGCGTAATTGCCTGACATCGAACGAGTCAGTGCAATTACCCGCACCACTCATGTTGTGTTGAGTGGTGCGCTTTTTTGTAAGTGCGATATAATAATCTGTGGCCGAGATGAAGTACTTGCATTCTGTCATATCTCGGAGCAAGCCCCTTTCTGTATCGGTATGCCAAAAGCATTACACCGATAGCGGCACGGTGGTAATCGACACACAAATATCTGAAACCGTCAGGCGAGCGCTAGGCGCTCACTCCCGTACTCGGCACTTGTTGCTGAGGCACAGCAGGGGCTTGCTTTGGCGTATGAATGACCAAAATAATCACATCGTTTTAGGCGCACGGAGTGACGCTCCGGTTGTGCTCACGCGCGAAAATCGTGCGCGCCATTTGTACATTATCGGCGGGACCGGAACTGGTAAGACCACGCTCGTTGAACGCTGCATCCAACAGGATATTGCAAACGGTGATGGTGTTGCCGTTGTCGACCCGCACGGTGACATGGCCGAGCGATTGCTCGACCATATACCGCCAGAGCGGACGAATGATGTCGTGTACTTTTCGCCACAGGATACCGAACATCCAATTGGCTTGAACATTCTCGCGAATGTCCCGCCCGCCAAGCGGGCGCTTGTCACCGACGAGGTCGTGACAACATTCAAGCACCTATGGAACTTGTCCGAGGAGCGAACGCCGCGCATCATCTACTATCTGCGTAACGGCATCGCGACGTTGCTTGAAGTGCCGGGGACGTCGCTGTTGAGTCTCGCACTGCTGTATACGGACCACCAATATCGCAAGCGCATTGTTGGCCGCGTAAAGGATAAGGGGCTGCGACGATTTTGGGATGAAGAGTGGTACTCACTAAGTGAGTCGAAACAGCACGAGTATGTGCTTCCCATCCTTACGCGCGTCAGTCGCTTTCGCGACACACCGATGATTCGCAATATCATCGGCCAACCGACCAACAAATTCGATATGCGGTTTCTGATGGATAATCGGCGCATCTTCATCGCCAATCTTCCGAAAGGAATTATTGGAGAGGACAATGCGGATTTGTTGGGTTCGATGTTGGTGACGAAAATCTATCAGGCTGCTATGTCGCGCCTCGACACGCCGGAGGCGGAACGGGTGCATTTTTATCTCTATACGGATGAATTTCAAAACTACGCGACTGATGCATTTGCCTTCGTCTTGTCAGAGGCGCGTAAGCTGAATCTGTCAATTACGATGAGCCATCAATATTTGGAGCAGGTGCCGCCCGACATCCGCAATGCCGTACTCGCTAACGCGGGCACACTCATTGCGTTTAGTGTTGGTGCCGACGATGCAGAAACGCTTGCAAAGAGTTTTCGGCCGTACCCACCAGAGGAGCTTGAAGGTCTGGCTCCCTACAGGGCGTACGTCCGGTCGCCGGGCACGGGAGGCTACGCGCAACCGTTCCCAATGCGTACTTATGCTCCGGCAGTGCCGGCGCATGTAGCTCAGCGTGAAAAAGTGCTTGCGAGAAGTCGACAGTGTTACGCACGACCGCGCGCGAAAATGGACCGTCTCCTTAATCGACTTTTCACATCGTCTAGTTCTGCTTCTGTATAAATCGGCACATCGATTTATGCGCAGCCTTGGAGTGCCTACGGCGCTTTTTTCAACACCTCTCCCTATTGAAGGAGTTCGCTCCGCTCACTCTTTTTTTATTCCCCCTCGGTTCACCGTGTCGTTGTCTCTCTCAGCTTCGCTCAGGTTCCACCGAGCACTCACGCGTCAAGTCGCTCCGCTTCGCTACGGACATTGACCCGCTCGTTTGCTCGTCGGCTTTTTCTGGCTACGCCGAGAGAGACATCTCCGGCAAGGTTACAAGCATAAATGAAATCACATGGGACGATATTATTCAGGGGACATCGAAGGAAAGTTTCGGTTTGGAGTACAAGACTCTCACGACGCGCTGTTTTTCGGCGGGCAAGAGTTTGTGCCAGCGACGGTTGATTATTATTTCACGAAAGATGACTTGCCAAAAATTGAGGAAGGCATCTCGAAATGTGTCAAGAAACTCGGCACGCGCAAAGATGAGCTTGAAGGGTTTTTTGCTGAACATCTGTCGTACAGTACAGAAGAAATTATGGACGCAATTGGTGTATCGCGGAATAGAGTGGACACCTTGCTCGAATGGTACGCGCGACATGGTCTTGGTGTACAAATCCGCGACAAGGTTAAAGAAGCGGGCGAGTGTCGTTTTTCCGCAGACGTATAGAGATGCTCATGGAGCTTCAAACAAATAGATTGATTGACGGTCCCGACACACACACGCATGTGTCGGGGATGCGGTAGACTCGCAGACCATAATTAATCTGGTATAATTCGCCTATGACCACAAAACTCGAAGAAGCAATCGCAGTCGTCAAAACGCTCTCGTCCGCCGCGCAGAAGCGGATAGTGGAGACCATTGATTTTGAGGCTGCTCAAACGCAGGACTATCAACTTACTGCAGACGACCATCACGCTATTGATGAGGGCATCGCCGCTGCCGACGCAGGCGATTTTGCCAGTGATGAGGAGGTGGCGATGTTGTTTGCGAGGTTCCAGTCGTAAATTTTATGGACCTTCGTCTTACCCGACCGGCGTTGCAGGATTTCACCGAGATACTCGAATATGTAGCTGCGAAAAGCCCGCAGGGTGCGCGACACGTACACGGGCGGTTTGTGCAGACATTCGCGCAACTGCAATCCTTTCCGCAGAGCGGACGGCTCACCACTCGAGATGATGACACACGGCAAGTAGTCGTTGCTGCCTTGCCGTTCATCGTCATCTATCGTCTCCAAACGGACACCATCGAAATTTTGAGGATTCGCCATACGGCACGCAATCCACAATCCATCGATTATTGATGCGGTGTTATTCAATTCACGACGACGGTTCACGAGGGGGAACCCACCCACCCGAGAGGTGTTGAAAAAGTTCGGATGTCCGAACTTTTCGATACGAAAAAACCCCGCCGAGGTGGCGAGGTTTTGTAGGAGCACGAGTGCTCCAAATGTCAGTCAGGCCCAAAGCCGGCCGCTTGTGGCGGCGTGGACGACGGCGCGGCTCAAACATTCAATGATGATGTCTTTCGGGTCGAAAGGAAGCATGAACTCTGGTTCGGACTCTTTGACCTCTCGTAGGTGACTGTCGGAGTAGTCGCAGTATTCCCATTCTGGTTTGTAGACTGCTTGTATTTTTGTCGCGCATTCAAGCTCAAGCGCGAGCGTGATTCTGAAACACTCCTCGAGGTGCTCGGCCGAGACATCTTCACGGGCGCTCCGCGCCGCAAGAAGGTCCACGAGCTCACTCAGAGAGTCCGCGTCCTCATAGGCCCGCTTTCGCTCCGGTTGTAATGTCTGTTCATTGCAAGTCTGAAATGGTATGACCGTACCCATTGTATTCTCCGTCTTGAGAGTGCAGTGACCGAGCCGCCTACAGCGTAAGTTGCTCGGTGCTGCACCCAAGTATTCGGAGATGTCTACTTGTTAGTGTACGCTATTCACAGTTTTTGTCAAGTAGTGTAGATGATAACCTGAGGGAATACGTATATGTTCCTGGCAGTGTATAACTACTTTGTACCGCTACTTATTCTTACCTTGAGCATATTCTACATATATGGGTACTTGGTTGCTGTAGGGTATGCTCGAGATTTCTCGAGCGACGAAGTGCGCCGGTCGGCTACGTCGGTGGGCCTGTGGTCGATGCTCCTGCCGGCACCGTTTTTTTTTCTGTCCTTTGCAGTGGGCCTTCAAACTGCCAAGCCACTGCAAGGTATTGCCGTTGACTTGCCGTTTTTAGTTGCAGCACTGCTAGGAATTTTACTGCTGATTGTGGGACTTGCATTCTATATCGTCGCCCTTTTTGCTGCTATAGCAAACCTCATTTTAATGCCTGCCATCCTTGTTCTTGCCATCGCCAATGCACCTGCTTTCATTCTTGGCTGCATAGTGACGTTCCACTATCTTTTTATAGTGCCGTCGAGCGTCAAAGAATCTCGCAAAGCGCGCCGCCGACAGATTATTAATACCGACGAGTTTGCGCGCTCGATTACAAAACCGGATGAATCGATGGGGTTGTGGGAAAAGTTTTTTACGCCGGCATTTGTGATGCGGCACGCAGCCGCTCACCTTCGACGAGAGGCGGCCGTAATGGCGGCCGAGAATGCCCACGCGAATGCTGTCTTTGGGGCAGCAGTCGATAATAATTGGCGTGTGGAGAGAGGCCCAATGAAAGAGAAAGAAGACTCTGCGACGGATTCGTCAGACGCGCCCGTCACGGACGACGAACCTCACGTTCCGGTGCCTGTTGACGGTGAGGTTGTGTCCCCCGGTCAGAGTTTCTCAATGGGGGATGAACTCACCATTAGAGGCACTGGGTTCATACGCCGACAAGAGATAAAGCGTGAAACTAAAACCTTAAAGGCAGAAACCGGCCGTTTGGAAGCGCTCGAGGAGTATCTCGAAGCGGCAGAGAGAGCGAAGCGCGCCGCATATGCCCTAGGGGACACCATCAATTATGGCGCGACGCTCGAAGACGTTCAGGATGGTAACCGGAAGCGAGAGGAGACCGCTCGGGAGATTAGTCAGGTCAAAGCAGATACCGAACTCACCAATGCGAGGGTTGAGCTTGAAAAGGCGAGGCTCAGGCTTGAGACGGTCGGCAACGCGTCGACGCAAAAGCCCAAGCCGCAAACGGAAATAGAGCGCAGACGGGCACATCGAAGACAGAGGCGAGAAGAGACAGTCGCTATTAAGGAGGAGTATGCCCCACTGATTGCTGCGGCAACCGGTAAAGAACGCAAGCGGCTCATGGATGAGTGTGACGCCCTGATACGGAAACTCTTCGAATGACCCTCCGGCCACTCTTACTTGGCAAAGACGAGCGTGGTCGTGATGTGTTGTTCTCACAAGCCGAGCGAGAGACTCACACCCACATTATCGGTGTGTCGCGTCGGGGTAAGAGCAAGCTCCTCGAGAACATAGTCCGTCAAGACATCAACGAGGGTCGTGGGGTGTGTGTCCTCGACCCGCACGGCACACTCTACAAGGACATTGTGAGGTGGTGTGCGTCAGTTGACCATGTCATGCACGGCCGCACCATCCATCTCCTTGACGCCGGTAACGTCGGAAGTGTTCCGGGGTTCAACGCGTTGCGTGTTCGGCCGGGTGAAGACGTAACGACGAGAGTACGCACAATGGCTTCGGCTATTGGTCAGATTACAAACACGGATTTATCGAACACCCCACAACTCAAGGAAGTACTGCACTCAATTCTCCATACCCTTGCGGTGAACAATTTGACGCTTGTTGAAGCGAAGTATTTGCTCAGTGCTTTGGACACGTTGCAAGTGCGGGAGTACCTCACTGCGAACATCGAACATCCGGTACAGCGGTTCCAATGGCAGCGTTATGACGATATGAATCCGTCGCAGTATCTGGAGAACGTGGCGAGTACTTGTCGGCGGCTTGTTGACCTCGTTTACTCGAATGCGGTTCGGCGGATTCTCGGTCAAGCCGATGGTTTTGATTTTCGCACTGCGATGGACAATGGCGACGTGGTACTCGTCAATTTGGCAACCACCAATCAGTTCCAATACAACGATGCCAAACTTATAGGCAGGCTCATCATCAACACCCTCTACACCGAGGCGTTGGGTAGGGGAGAGGGTGGCCGGCCATTTCATCTCATCATCGATGAGTGTCATCGGTTTCTCACCGACGACATTGTCAACAGCCTAGACGAGACGGCGAAGTTTGGGCTTCACCTGACGCTTGCGCATCAACGGCTCGGGCAGTTGCGCGATGCCGATGAGCGGGGGAACATCTACAACGGTGTGATGTCCAGTGCACAGAATAAAATCGCGTTTGGTACGCTCGAACCGGAGGATGCGCGGCTCTTGGCCGAGCGCCTATACTTTGGAGAGTTCGATCGTGATGAGGTCAAGACCGCGTTTAACAAGCCGACTGTGGTCGGTTACGATTTGGTACGTCTTGCCGGTGGTTCACATGCAGATGGCTACGGACATTCAGAGAGTGAGAGCAGTTCATCAAGTGCCACCATGAGCGAAACATTCGATGGCACAATTACGGGCAACGACGAGCGGCAAGTATGGGGAGAGAGTGCCGGTGATACGGCCGCCCAGAGTGCGAGTATCTCTTTTACTCATACAAACACGAGCGGATGGAGTGAGACGTACCGTCCTGTTTTGGAGGACCGGCCGACACTGCCATATTCACTCGACGAGCAAGTGTACCTAAAAGCTCGTGAGCTCTTTCTTCTGGCCAAGCGTCAGGCAATCTTGAGCATACCCGGAAAGCCAAGCCGGTTGTTTCTCTCACGCTTTGTCCAAGAGCCATTGACGACTGATGAGTTTGTGGCCTCGTATGAGGCCAAGCAGCACGATAGAGCGAGCTTCACGGCAGGCCCTCAGGCGATTGATGAACTGATAGAGGAGCGCGGTCGCGCCCTTATAAAAAGTGCCGGCACTGCCGAGGATTTTTTCGCGGCGGTTGACTTCAAGGAACCCGTACCCGAGGAGTGATTCTCAGAGGAGCATGAAGGCCCGTACCGAGATATAATGTTTCTATGAATAGTGACTATTATTACGAACATACATTCACGCGCCGAGGCAAACAGGATGTGGTTGTGCAGCCACGCGATGCTGAAATTATCGTACGCGTTGCAAAGAACCGTTTCATTGACTCTCAAGATATCCAGCGTTTGACCGGAGCGTCGTACCGCCCGTTGTTACGCAGACTAAAACTGTTACGCGATGTCGGTGCATTGATTGAGCCGCGTAGTACTCGCCTGCGCCGCACAACAAACGGTACCAAGCCAATGGTGTACGGTCTTGGAAACGTGGGTGCTGACTACCTCAGTAAAGTAGGTGTTCCACGTACCAATGTTGATTGGACAAAGCTCGCTCGCGAGTACACCGATTTTAAAATGGACCACACATTGCTTCAGACAAAAGTGATGGTCGATTTTGAAATGTCCTGCCGTAAGTACCCGCGCTATGAGTTCTTCGATGAGTGGGCACTCAACCGTCGGCTAGGACTCCGCCGTGAATTGCCAATCAGCACACCGTTTAAATGGCAAACGCGACTGCCACATGTGGCCGCTCCGGTCGGTGTTGTTCCTGACCGCACATTTGCTATTTCCGATACACAAGAGCCGGGGTTCTTCTATTTTTTTGTGGAGGCCGACCGCGGTAAGGTTGTTCAGAAAAGCACGACGCAGCCGCTCAGACGAACAGTTACGAGAAAACACGTGGCCTACCACCGCAGCCGAGAGGTGACGAAGAAGCTGTTTGGTATTGGCGCTTATCGTGTTTTGTGGGTGGCGCTTGGGGCCAAACGTGCTGAAAACATGCGCACAATGACCCGGCCACATATAGGCGATGGACAAGGGTCGCCGATGTTTCTGTATGAATCCCATGCAAATATTGCCGGCGACGACATCCTCACCGCAGAATGGACAAATGCGCGAGACGAACGTACGCGACTCGTTGATTAATCATGCGACTGTGTCGTCACCGTTATAGCCGCCACATTGACCGTTAAAGGGGCGCTCTGCTTTTGCCCTTGACCGGCCGGCATTGTTGGCGGCTCTTGTACGATTTGTGAAAAAGAGCGAGCTTAGGAACTTTTGAGGTCGTCAACAGGCTTGCTCTGCCAAGTTGGCGCGTAAAGAACCAATGCGCCTTTGTCAGGACCATCCCAAATGGGATTCTGTAAATCCAAGTAAAAGAAGTGAGCCCTCTTCCCTCTATCCAAAGCGCGCTCACTGCTCGTTCCCATCTTTGTGTAGACGACGACAAGGTCACCCTTCGGGATAGGCTTATAGGGGAACCAGAGGGTGTGATAGAAAGTAGTCGTTGGGCTATCATCAATGTAACCCGACTGCGCGACCAAATAGTCGCCAACATCTAGGTCAGCTAGCGCCCGAAGCGTCAGCCTTTCCTTATTTAGGTCACCGGGAGCAATTATGGACCTCAGTTCCAGTTTCATGCTCGATTAACCTTTGCGGTAATTCCGATTAATACTGTAATGATACTAATTCCAACTAGAACCAAAAATAGCTTATCATTGTCTTTCACGTTAAATGCTATTCCGAAGAGAATCGAACCTGCTGCAATACTTCCGGTGGATAGAATGTCGAAAGAATTGTGAGTCTTTAATTTTTCGTTGGAAACAGCGAGATTCGTTTTAGCCTGATGATATTTTGTGGATACAGACTTCAGTTCGACTACCACGCCATCCATGCGATCCAACTCATCAAGTAGCACCTTCTGCACGCCAGATGAGCCGAGTTCCTCGTCGGTCAAGTCGCGTCTAACCTTGTCGAAGGAAAGACGGCGACCCTTTGGTTGTGGGGTGCTGTCACCTCTTCCACCGTGGTCGCCATCATCCGGTTCTTCAGTATCGGCGTCAGTTACAGACATAAGTTTGCGACCTGCCCTAGATGTTGCAGACAATTTCGAGCTTTGGGTACAGATACCATCGGTTTGAGGGGCCGAGAAGCCAATAACTTCGATTATGCCATCCGGCTGAGGCCCAACGGCATCAAACAGAAAGGGTGGCAGGGACTAGTAATTCATCGCAAAGCTCGCCGACTTACGATGTCGTTTGACGGTATGATTGTACCCTTCCGTCGTTGTGATTGATGCGTGATTTACCGTGCGCTGAATATCCTCACCTTGCCATCCAGCTTCGTACGCTTGAGTAATAAATGTGGCTCTTGCCGAGTGGGGGGTGACGCCCGTCGGCAAAGCAGCGATACGAGCGTATTTTTCAAACAGCCGATAGAATTGCGTCCGACTGATTGGCTTCTTGTCGCGCGGGTTCTTCACATGGCGAAACAGCAATCCATTGCGGTCGTCGCCGTGACCCGACACATCAAGATATTTTTGAACGGCAACTTGGCACTCTGTGTGTATGGCAATGGTGTTTGTCTGATCGCCTTTAGTGGTCATTTCCAAAACCCAATAGTCTCGATCTTTCCGCAGATCACTGACACGCAAGCTGCCGGGTTCTGACAGGCGGCATCCTGTATAAAAGTAGACATGGAGTAACGCTCGATCGCGCACGCCTTGCACGGTAGTGGGGGAGGGAGCGTCAAGCATCGTGCGGACCTGAGCCGGCGTGAGGGCCGGCGTCTTACCGCTTCCCATTCCGGCTGTGCCGGTTTTGGGTCGCTTCACACCGGAGACTGGATTAATTGAGCAGAGGTTCTTGTCCGCGAGCACTTTATACAAGGAGGAGAGGGCAGCGAGTCGCGTTGCGATTGTTCCTTTTGAGCATCCGGTTTTTTTCATGTGATCGCGCCATGCAATCACATGCACTTTCTGAACGCCGTACAGCTCCTCGGCGTTGCGGAGACCAAGTGCGACGATAAACTCACGCAGCGCACGCCGATATGCCACGCGCGTATTGTCCGATGTAAAGTTTGCAAGCCACACCTCTTCGGCCGGCACGTTTGCAAGCACGTCATAGCTGCTTTTGACGGCCGGCAGATTTGTCTTTTTTGGAGTAATTTCCATACAGAAATTGTAGCATAGAATAGGTAACATAACCTATTTTATGTTAACAATCTTGGAACGCGGATTGGAGTTCCCACGTCTTCATTTTTTCTTCTCTAAAAGCTTCCGCATCTTGTCTGAAAAAGCAGCCTTTGACTTTTTGTTTTCGGATATCTGGGACGTCAAGAAGACAACAGACTCCCTGACGGTCTCTGCGTGTACGAGGCATTCCTCATCGCTTTCGGCGTGCAATCCCTTACTCAAGGCAGCATGAAGGATACCAAGCGGATTCATTCCGTCAATGAGTAGGGAACTAGGCAACATATCTTTGATGAGATTGATCTTTTCCGAAGTTTGACGTGTAGATTTCACTTTTGCGAGAACTTCATTAAATGCTTCGCGCTCATCCTCTGGAATTAGGTCTCTTACATCTTCTAAGAGTTGATCGATGATCTCTTCTGTGATCCGCCGATAGTACGAAAACGCGCCTATGCCATATCCTTGCGATTCACAAATCAATCCCCGAGACAAGTATCCGCGATGAGCACCGAGCATCCTCTCAATGCCTTTATCACCTTGAATTTCCCATGCTGGATATTGACCGATTTTCATTATCCAATCTCTGTCAGGTGAGACATATATGAAAAATTCTCGCTGCGAACGTTGGCACCCAATGCAAAGATAAGTGCAGCGTAGATTATACGCCAGACTGTTTGTGTTCACGATTCCCGAGGCGTAATGATATTCATTTGTCATTACGTACGTCTGCCGAGAACCACATTCCGAGCAATGAAAGTTCACGCTAGGTTTGTCGATCTTGTCCATAGTACTTAGGATTTCGACCTCAAACTTTTTGTATAAAGGATAGTTTTCGATGAACTGTTTGTTTGGCATGACGATTCATTGTCCTAATTCTCTCCGATGGCTGTCGGGAAGGCTGAAAATGACTCCTCCGCGATGAGAGCACAATCCGACGCCCTTTAAACGATAAGCATATCAGACAACGTCGGACATTTGCTCTTTGGATAAAGGAAAGCCCCGCCGATGTGGCGGGGCCAAAAGTCTCGATGGAAGCAATCTACAAGGGGGCATCCATTGCTATTTGTTGCTCAATCTCAGAGCATCTTTTTTCTGGTGAGCTCAAACTAGAAACGGTCATGATCTGCACAAATCCGATGCGCGCGAGCCTTCCGGCGATGCGCTCAGCGTTCGTGTCAGCCGGTCCCACCGTCAACACAAACGCACCAGTCGGATTTGGTAGTGACGCCAGTATTTCAAGTTGGCGGTTGCTAACAACGGCATCAACAAGTGCCACGACGTTATCGGTGCGGGCCTCAAAAAGATCGACGACCTGAAGATAGTCCGTGACCACCGTATAGCCGACACGTTCAACACGCTCGGACTCCACGGCACGGTGCACGTTGTACACCTCTATCCCACGCACAAAGTTTTCGGGATAGAAGTACGGTTCATCCTCGCCATCGAGTGCGGTTCCGGCATAGGCAAGGGTGTGCCCTTCCCTATCGTGGATGGGTATTGCAACGCGACCTTTCAAAAGACCACGTGTGCAATATCCAATGCCGAAGTGTTCGGCCGTGTCTGACATCAAACCTCGGCCAACGAGTTCCTCGTGGTCGTGCTCGAGGTTCTTGAGTACCTGAAACGTGAGCGGCCTATTCTCGGCTGCTGCCGACTCTTCCCCGGTTTCGTCAGACCCAACTTTCTCACCGGTTTCAGAAGCAACCTCCTTTTTTGCCTTCTTGGGTGATTGTTGCGCCTCTTGTCGTTTAGATTGACGTGGGGTGTCTTTTTTGGCGGCGGTTTTGGTCTCAAGCCCAAATTGGTCCACAATCTTAATGGCAGCGTCTCGAAGGGAGCACTCCTCCATAACCGCCACAAAATCGAGGACATTTCCGCCTCGGTCACAGTCCCCGAAACAGTTCCAACAATTTTTGGTGAAGTTGGCAGAGAATGATCTCGATTTTGCGCCTCCTCCGTGAATGGGACATGGGCCTGAACGCTGATTGCCCGAGCCGGAGAGGTTCGCGAGAACACCGTAACTTTCAAGTACCTGTTCAATGGAAATTTGCTCTTTGACTTCCTTAAAGTCAATAAATCTTCTTTTCGTTTTCAGCATTACAACCTCCTATCAGGTATTGTATAATCACCCTGATAGAAATGGTACTACTTACAAGAATTTCGTCAATCGAGTGGTTGCCGGCGCGGTGCGTTCTTTCCATACGCCCTCAGTGAGCCGCGACACATTAGGGCCAATACTGCGCACCCAGATCAGTCGCAAGTCATACCTGATGACCGATGAAGCTGGCGTTTACAAAAAAAGATCGGCAAGGAATGGGTTGGCCACGGCAAAGCTCTCCACAACCGCCAGACTCAATAGACCGAATCATTCTATCTTTAGTCGCATGAACGAGTGGGCGGTGACTGGTGATCATCGCCCACTCGACGTCCGCGTTGCGTGATTGAGCCACACGCGGACGATCTCAAAACAATGAAATGGGCGCATGGCTCGGCCCCTGTGAGGAGCCCTTTGCCGTGGCAAATCTTGTAAATGCAAATCTGGAAAATGGCTCAATACAATACTATGGAAAGATTGACGCCATTCCGGCTAGCTCGGAAACCAATGGAAATGTGACCGTCAAAAACGCCGCAGTGGACGAAGTTCCTGCCTATTACGATGTGTCTTTTCTCATAAATTCAAACTTTGAAGAACTCGGCATTCAATTCAACAACGTCTTTCATTGGCACTGCGCGGTGAAAGAGGAAGATTCTTTCGCTCAATATCGTTTAATCGAAGATCAAGCGGCGCAAGCCGTGCCAACAATGCTTCGCGTTCTTGCTGACAGGCTCGAGGAGAGAATTGTGGAGTCTGCGAAGCAGCGCGAAAAAGCGAAAAAAGGCGTCCAATAAAGACATTCATCTGAATTGGATTCCCAACTGGTTTACGTGCACCAATACACACACCTGAGTGGGTAAGTGCCGGTTTATTTCGTGTTGTCTGATTTATCTGGCTTAAGCCGCTTCACCGGCGCCATCATGTCGATGGATTTCTCGAACCGTTCCCATGCATCGGGCTCGGTTTCGATAGCGTCCGCTTCTTTCAGATTTTGTTGATTTAGTCGCTGCGTTAAGTTGGATTTGCGTCCGCTTGTAATGGAAGCGGTCGTTTGCCGGCCCGCTCAACCATGGTTGGCTGGCGGGCTGGTCGATTTCAGTCTGGTTTTGCGTGTTTTGTCATGCTGGTTGCGTGATTGGCGGTGGCTCCGGTCTGAGTTTGACGAGCTTCGGCGCTGCCATAGTGTATCGGGTTCCTTACTCAACTAGGCGGGGGAGGCAACTCCAGCCAACCCTTAAGATAGGCACCAAGCACGGTCGCCGCACTACTTGCTGTAACCGCTATCACCCACGAAGCGATAGCGGGCGCAACTCTGGCAAGCAGCCCTTTGGGTTTTTCGCTCAGATAGATGGCCGCAAATGGAAGGTATCGATTGTGCAGCGATGAAACGGCCCAAATCAAGAGGACTATGCCGATCACGAAAATCACTCTGCTTTCAATGCTGGCAAGGCTAGGCAGAAATATTACGCTCGCCACAACCAGTAAGTGATTTATGCCAAAACCAAGGCGTTTGAATTTGGTAGTGTAAGCCCTTTCGAAGCGTCGAACTTCACGCTTCAATTTCTCGCGCTGCCCAAGCACCCAAGCTTCGCGTGCGCCTTGCACGATTACCTGATTAAGATTGGGACCGAACTCCAACGATACGAGCTTGCTGATTTCACCGCTCTCCAGCTCTTGGGCGAATACCTTCATGCTCTCCGCCTTATTATCATGAAAAGTAAGCGTCTTGAAATTCTCGAGGAAGCGTGACTGTTCCGTACCTGCATCCACACTCACGACCACACGCGCCCGCGGGAACTCTCGCTGTATATCCTCGGCAATCGAAATAATTTGATTGTGCTCTATTTCGATAGCCCCAAACTCGTGACGTGCGGTATGGAGTTGGTCAGGCGTGTTTTCGCCCAAATCCGAGACCTGCCCCCTATCATGCGGAAAGAGGAAAAAGGTTCCGGCCGTACCAACTTCTGTCTTCCATTGGCCCTCCAACTCTCCCATTGAACCAAGAGTGGCGTTCGCGGTGAGGGCACCAAAACTCACGCCCGCAATCTCTGCCAGAGGCTCGCCCGCAATCGTCAATCGACCATCTTCAAATGAACCGGTGATGTTGAATGCGGCTACGCCAATTCCCGCCTCATTAAACCTTAGCGTACCTTGCAAAGCGGCATCCTCACCGTTCAACTCTACAAAAAGATTGCCGGTGTTGGTCCCATAGACCTTACCGGCCCATAACCGCCCCAATGCCATAACCGTCACTCCTTTGGTTCAGCCCCTATCCCCCAGATTGTGTCAACCCATCTGGGGGATAGGGGCTGACAATGCCGACGTGACGCATTAGTGTTCAGAAACTGCAGCAAACGTTCTCCTGCAACGCAGAAGGTTTGGAATGTCTACGGAAAATACAAATGCAAGTGCATGCTGGGCCTGCCGTGCCCCAATTGAGCTTGCGCAAAAGATTTGTACAAATTGCCAAAGTTGGCAAAATTGGCGAAGATATTTGAACTTATCGACCGCTACTCTGTCTTTGCTAGTTGCACTTATATCCGTGTCATCGGTTACATTCGCATTCATTACCAGCACTCTCGACCGAAAATTTGCCGATCTAATTGTGTCGGGGAGGGCCAGTGGCGAAATTGAAAATAATGTGTACTTGCCAAATTTGCTATTCAGCGTCAGAAATATTGGTAATGCGTCTGTCATGGCTGAAGATAACATACATTGCTATGGGAGACTCGAGGTATATGATGAAAATTTGAACGATTATAGAATTGTATTGTTGCCTCAATTCAGACTTACCTCAACAACAGATCTGTACATGGGGAAAGACGAGTTGACGGAAATTCAACTAATTTCAAATGGATCCATAATATTGCTGGATGAGCAAAGCGCAGAGCAACATGATCTTAGTGGATCATTCTTCAATTGTGCATTTTACTGGAGATTGCCAGGGGAAACAGAACGACAAGGACCTGTGTATTTTGGCTTCGCTCCCGGGCTCGCTATTCACCAGCTACAATATGAGAACGAGTTTATCCCCCCTAACAACGAATCCCGCCAGCTTCTATAGATCGCGTGGCCACGACGCTTTCTAGGAATTGTGGTTATTAGCATTTCTACTAAATCGATTTCACTATCAAATTTTAACTGTTCTTCTGCTTTAACAATGAAGATTAAATAACATATTGGCGAATATACATTCAATATCAACTTTATAAACTGCTGTTTCCACTTAATAATATTGATAGATAAACTTGCCCGTTTAGGCCTGCTTTTCGGAGCCACCCCTTCCCCCGGGCCCGGGGGTGGCGCTCGATAAAGAAGGGCTGGGCCTGCTCTTTGGTGAACCTTGGAACCAATATTTCACAGTATAAACTTTTTGTGACTAACTTTATTCGGCTGAAAATCTCCACAGATCCAAATACTTATATAATCAGGCCAGCAATTCATCGACCTTCGTTCATGCGCGGTTCATCAGCACATTCCATATACTCCGTCGTACTGATGTAAACCCGTTCAATCGAAGGAGAACATCATGACCAGACGGGAGATGTTTAGGATAATAGCGCCTTCTGCGATCGGCACGACTATTCTTGCCGTATCAGCCACTCAAGCGAGTGCAGGGGCGCTCTCGACCTTTCTGAGGCTAATATTTAAGCCA
Organism: Hyphomicrobiales bacterium; assembly: GCA_021775755.1. Taxonomy (GTDB): domain Bacteria; phylum Pseudomonadota; class Alphaproteobacteria; order Rhizobiales; family JAJFHB01; genus JAJFHE01. Next base: position 29,458 of record JAJFHE010000052.1, read on the forward strand.
ACAAGAACTGGTTGCGGCAAAGGTGAGTCATGCGAGCGGCGGTAGTGGCAATCAGATTCACACAAGATAGCTGAGGGCAGGCTTCCGAGCCTGCCCTTTTCAATTTAATGGTGTCGGCCTCATGCCGGCATTTGTTCAAAATAGGGTGGTGCCCATTTTTGCGATCGGCGGTCGCGGATTTCCGGGTTCAGACCTTGAGCGGAAATACGTCACTCAACGGCGACCTCAAAATGGCGCTCTCCACCCAACATTCAACGCCTCACGTTCCGAGCAAAACAGAGGTGGACCTCATTCTTTCGCACCACTCGTGGAGCCCGAGCGAATGATATACTAACTTCCGAAGTGCCGCAGTCATAAGAAATCTGCAAGTAGACTATGCGTGAGCACCACTTTTGATACCTAAATGTCTTTCAATATCCCTTATACGCTCAGCAAGGTCATCTATTTCTCTTGAATATCCTTGCATACCACTCACTTTCTCTGTGAGTGTATCGAGGTCGGAACGAATGTGCAAAATGTCCAATCGTAGGGATGAAAGTTGCTCATCTACACCGTCAAACCGCTCATCGATTGTTGTGAAGTGTTTTGATAATAGCTGAGCGAGCCACTCAAATTTTTCATCTATGTACGTTTTTGTTTCGGAATCCATATTGTATAAATTGTATCGTATACGGATTGATGTGCAACCTTGGCCAATACCCAACACCACACATGCGAGCACCATCATAGAGTGTCAGTTTGGTCATCATCAGACCACGCCAGTTGAAAGCAGGTCCGCTCGCCGTAGTCGGCGCCGCCGTATTTCTTTCTCTCACACCACTCGTGGAGCTCGCGGATGTCTTTCTCTTGATTGTGGGTAATCATATGGCATCGATGCTTACACCCGCAATTTTATCACACGGTGTGGTCGTGTACTCCCCCACCCGTTGTGTCGGCGATGCATGGGGATAAAGGCCGTTCGCCTTCTGTCTGCCTGTTACACTGACGATATATGAATGATGGGCCGACAGTTCCGCCACCAAGAAAAACTGGCGACGCCGGCGACGCCAGTGGCGAAGCTGACAAGACACCTCAAAGTCTGGGTATGTTTGACCAGAGCAAGAGTGTTGCATCTGACGAGTCGGCGGAACCTTCGACAACTGCGGTTACGCCTGTCACTCGTGACATAGGTGACGAAAGTGTCGAGGCTGTTACTCAGCCGCCAAAATCAGATGTGGCGTCGCCAGCGTCGCCAAAACATGACGAGACAGAATTAACGTACTCCCTCACTCTCAAACAAGTGCCGGAGATTTTGCAGGAAGCAAATCGAAAGTCACCGTCGTTGCGTTCCCTCGCACGCTATTGCCGGTCTGGTGACAGTTATCTGAAGTGCCAAAAAATAAAGACAACTGAGGGACAAGAATGGTTAGTCAATGAGGAGTCCCTGTCTGAGTACATTGACCATCAACCCATTCTTATTGATACGACCGAAGCATCAAGTAAGGAAACTGCGGACACATCCGCCAGTGGCGACGCCGGCGACGCCACAATTCTTGGGAACCCACCGGGGTCTAGCGATAGAGGGCCTTCGACAAGTGCGGACACCTTCGTCAGTACGGAATCAATCACAGAGGAAAGAACCGTAGCAAGTGTCCTTATAGTGAACGCCGGACTGGTTGCTAAAGACGAAGAAAAGGACAGACTGATAAATGAGTTAAAGGAGGATAGAAACTTTCTCCGCGAGGAAGTCATTGAGGCAAGGAAACATCGAGGAGAGGTAAAAGGCATTGCTGAAAAAATGCTTGAAACCATGACAACAATGGCGACTGTCAATCGTCTAGGAAGTGGAGAAATTGAAAAGTTTGTACGAGGGGGAAAAGACAATGGCGCGACTGATGATGTGGTATGATTTAGCCAATGGAACAAATGGGTGACATTGCCAAAGAACGAGTCAAAGAAATCATCATCAAAGGTGCCGATTTAGCAACAGAGGGCGGCTATGCTGCTGTTCCTAATTTTATTTTGCAGCACAAGAAATTGAGCGATGGTGCGGTACGTGTTGTAGCGTTGCTTATAAAATATGCTTGGCAAGACCCATATTGTTTTCCGGGGCAAGAACGACTGGCTACGGACATGGGTACGTCCACGCGCACCATTCGTCGGCATGTTAAAGATGCGCAAGAAAATGGCATCCTCACAATCAAACAGCGCGGTCTTGGGAAAACAAATATCTACGAGTTAGATTTTAGAAAATAGCTTAGGGTTGGGGATAATTTGTGTATATCCTATCCAGACCGGACAAATATGTCCTATCTAGATAGGACAATAATTACCGTTTTTGATCGGACAAATATGTCCGGTCTTTCTATATACTAAACACAGTATACTAAACACAGTATACTAATGATTATTATTATTTTTTGAACGGTTCACGTATAAATTCACAGTAATTACTTTATAATTCGAGACCTACACATTGGAAAGGGGGATGTGTCGGATTTTCTGAATTCTCGGCTCAATTCAAAACGTCCGCCACGACGCACAAAACAGCTCGCACAGGCGTGTATGGCGACCAACCGCAAATCCCCCTTAAAAGGAAAATACGACGCTCCTACGCGTTCCTATTGCGCGTTACTGCGACGTACATTCACCGCAGCCGCATCAATGCTGTTCTTAAGATGCACTGCGTAGTGCTTCTCAATCATCTCAACACTGGTACGGCAGTTTTTGGCGACCTGATAAATGTCAGCGCCTTCGAGAAGTCGAAAGCTGATGTAGCTGTGGCGTAGGCTGTACAGCGTTCGGCGATTACCCTCACGGTCGAATTTCAACCCCAACTTTTCAAGAATACGATTGAACTGCCGCTTATGGTCAATCGGAAAGAGAAGATCGGTTGGCTCCGGCTCACTCCGCTTCACCATTCGCTCAAACGGACGAACGGCTCCGGGCATACTCTTGCAGTATCCGACACCGCGCTTGCCGCGAACCTCTATCTCAAGAATGGTTTCTCCAGTGGCTTTGTCTTTCACGATTTCGATGTCTCGATATTCAAGCCACTTAGCTTCGTCAGGACGAATGCCGGTGTTTGCCATAAATAGCACCTTGTCGTGCAACTGAGCCGCCGCTTGCTTCCATGCCCTTTTTTCCTTTTCGGCTTCGCGAGCGTTTTCGCGTGTAGCGGTGTATAGCTGCTTGTACTCCTCGGGTGAGAACCAAGCGCGATGAGTGATTTTGCCCGACGTACCATAAGGCGTGGACATGTCGGGCAGGTACTTAAGCCATCCATGTCGAATTGCAGTCTTGAGGACTTGGCGTAGCGTTACAATTTCATGGTGCATAGTACTGCGTGACGGCACCGCATTGCCCTTTGACGTATTAAGCCTCGAAATCCGATATTCTTGCACAGCGCCAGCCGTGATTTGAGACAGACCCATTTCGCCAAAATGTGGAACGAGATGGTTCTTGAGCCGGCTCTTGTGGTCTTGCACGTACTTTGCGTTCCGCTGTCCTTCGGTAATAACCTCGTACTCCCGCTCAAATTGAGCGGCAGCTTTTTTGAATGTTTTTTCATTGGTAATTTCACCTGCGCGCTGCTTGCCGCGCAACTCCAAATACCAATCTTCGGCAAACTCCTTTGCGTGAGATAATGAATCTTCCTTCGTCGTCGTCCGTCGATTTTGGCCCGCCAAATATGTGGAGCATTGCCAAAACCGACTGTTCTCACGACGGTAGACGTGGACTCTTCCCCCCATGATGGTGTGCTTTTCCACGACACCACTCCTTCGCTCTCGCTTTGGTCAAGAATGTGTAAGAGATGTGTAAGTATATTTCGACCGGGCGCGAAAATCAAATCGGTCGATAATTCATTGAAATATATGAGAAAAGTGGTGCCCAGGGGCGGATTCGAACCACCGACACGCGGATTTTCAGTCCGCTGCTCTACCAACTGAGCTACCTGGGCACACAAGGGGCCGTGGCGGCCCGAACCGCGCTTCTTATATGGAATAGGTGCGCACCTGTCCAGCGCGGCGAACGCAAGATTTCGTGTGATATCGCAAAGCCCCGCCGGTGTGTGCCGCGGCGCGTTTTCCGTGTTTACTCGCTGTCATCGCCGGGCGGTGCCGCGGTCGGGTCGATGAAGTCGGGCGGGTCTTCGGCGGGCACCGAATAGCGCTCACCAAGCCAGCGCCCGAGATCGATATCGGCGCAGCGCTTGGAACAGAACGGGTGATAGGTGCCGATCGACATTTTCGAGCAGATCGGGCAGGGCCTCGGTGCACGGGGTTTGCGTGTGTCTTGCGGCTCACCCATTCGGCCTCCCTCTCCCGCTTCCCTCAGCCCGCGTTGAACCAGTTATAGTAGACCGGAAATCCGGCGCCCTCGAGCAATGTTACGGTCTCGTAGAGGGGCAGGCCGACAACATTCGAATATGACCCGTTGATCGAGCGTACAAACGCATCGGCACGGCCCTGAATGGCATAGCCGCCGGCCTTGTCGCGCCACTCGCCACTCATCAGATAACTCTCGATGTCCTCGCGGCTCAGGCGTTTGAAACGCACCTTCGTTTCAACCACGCGCTGGCGGTAGCTGTCGCGCGGCGTGACGATGCAGATGCCCGTATAGACCCGGTGGGCGCGGCCCGACAGAAGGTGCAGCGCGGCCGCTGCCTCGTCAATGCTGTCGGGCTTGGGAATGATGCGCCGGCCCGACGCCACCACCGTGTCGGCGGCGACAATAAAGCGGCCGGTGCCGAGATCCTGCACCTGTTTCGCCTGCACGGTGGCTTCCGCCTTGGTGCGCGCCAGCCGCTTTGCCAGCGTCCGCGGCGCCTCGTTCTTGCGCGCCAGCTCGTCGATCAGCGTCGGGTTCAGCATGTCCGGCTCAAGCCCGACCTGCTCCAGAAGCGCCAGCCGGCGTGGCGAGCCGCTTGCCAGCACGAGCTTGACGCGCTCGTCGTTCATTTAAGTGCCACCGTCGATTTGTGTGAGGTCATTGCTGAATTTTCGAATGTGCCGCCTGCAATGGGCGCGAAGATGATGAGTTTCTGGCACAAAATCAAGCCAAAGCTGTGGCGGTCGCTTGTTCACTCCTTCGATGGCGCGCCTTTGCGGAGGTGAACTGCGAAAAGCCCCGGACTTGAGCCGGGGTCCAGAGCAACGTTCTGCCGCAGTGCAGTTCCGCTCTGGATCCCGGGTCAGGCCCGGGATGTGTGTCACGATGGTCATTCGGTGTTGCAAGCCGCACTCAAACCACGGGTGCGCCGAGGCCGCCGAAGCGGTCGCGGATGCGTTTGGAAAGCTGGTCGCGGATCTGCCGGTAGGTGTCCATGATCTGGTCGCGGCTGCCCATGGCAAGCGAGGGGTCGAAGGTCGGCCAGTATTCGCACTCGACCGCCATGGTGCGCGTCAGCTCCAGCGCCTTGTGGTGGGCTTCGGGCGTCAGCGAGATGATGAGATCGAAGGAGGTGTCGTAAAGGTCGTCGAACTCGAGCGGCTCGTGGCGCGAAATGTCGATACCGATTTCATCCATCGCCGCGACCGCGAAGTCATCGAGCTCGCCGGCGCGCACACCGGCCGACTTCACGAACACCCGCTTGCCGTAATAGTGGCGCATCAGGCCCTCGGCCATCGGCGAGCGCACGGCATTTTGCAGGCAGGCATAAAGCACCGCACCGGGCAAGCTGTCCGGCATCAAAGGTCAGCCCCGCCAGTGCAGCACGCAGATCAGCGTGAACAGGCGCCGCGCGGTATCGAAATCCACCTCCACCTTTCCCTTGAGACGTTCCTGCAACACGCGGCTGCCGTCATTGTGCAGGCCGCGCCGCCCCATATCGATTGCCTCGATCTGGCTTGGCGTGGCGGTCTTGATCGCCTTGAAGTAGCTTTCGCAGACGAGATAGTAGTCCTTGACGATCTTGCGGAGCGGCGAAAGAGACAGGCCGAATACGGCGCACTGGGTTTCGCGGCAGTCGGCGATATCGAACACGAGACGGCCATCGACAATCGACAGATGCAGCTGGAACGGGCCATCGCCACGCTCGCCGACATCGAAGGCATTGTCTTCGAGCAGATCGAAGATCGCCACCTTACGTTCGTGGTCGACATCGGGCGACACATAGGCAAGGCTCGTCTCGTCGAGCGTCACCCCGACAAGGCGGTTGGGCGTCTTTTCGTTCGTAGTATTGCCTTCGCCGTCCGACATGGGCCTGTCCTGCCAGTTTAGTTCACGACCTAACCGCTAGCCGTCGCGCTCCAGCCGGATATCGACGGAGCGTGCATGCGCTTCAAGACCTTCCGCGCGCCCGAGCGTTGCGGCCGCGGGCCCGATGCGCGCCAGGCTCTCAGCATCGCACTTCAGAATAGACGTCCGCTTCATGAAGTCGAGCACATTGAGGCCGGACGAAAACCGCGCGCTGCGCGCCGTCGGCAGCACATGGTTTGAGCCCCCCACGTAATCGCCGACGGCCTCGGGCGTGTGGCGGCCGACGAAGATCGCGCCGGCATTGCGGATCGCGGCCATCATCGTCTCGGGATCATGCGTGGCGATCTCAAGATGTTCCGGCGCGACACGGTCGACGAGCGCGGGCGCCTCGCCAAGGTCTGCGACCTCGATCACCGCGCCGAAGTCGCGCCAGCTCGTGCCCGCGATGTCGCTGCGCGGCAGAGCCTGCAACTGCCGTTCGACGTGTGCTTCCACCGATCGTGCAAGCCCCGCATCGTCGGTGATGAGGATTGACTGCGCCGATGCATCGTGTTCGGCCTGCGCAAGCAGGTCCGCGGCGATCCATGCCGGGTCGTTGTCGGCATCGGCAATCACAAGAACTTCGGACGGCCCGGCGATCATGTCGATGCCGACGGTGCCGAATACCTGCCGTTTGGCGGCGGCTACATAGGCGTTGCCGGGGCCGACGATCTTGTCGACAGGCTCGATTGTTTGCGTCCCAAAGGCGAGTGCCGCGACTGCCTGGGCGCCGCCGATGCGGTATATCTCGTCAACACCGCATAACCGGGCCGCCGCCAGCACTAGCGGGTTGAGCGTGCCATCGGGCGTCGGCACGACCATGACCAGGCGCTCGACGCCGGCAACGCGGGCCGGGATCGCGTTCATCAGGACCGAGCTTGGGTAGGCCGCGGTGCCGCCCGGCACATAAAGCCCGACGGCCCAGACCGCCGTCCAGCGGTGGCCGAGTTCGACACCGGCGGCGTCCGTGAAGCGGTCATCTGATGGCAGCTGGCGGCGGTGATAGGCGGTGATGCGCTCGTGCGCGACGTTCAGCGCGGCCAGCGTTTCGGGGTCGCAAGCCGCTAGGCCCGCATCGATTTCGCCCGCCTCGATGCGCAGACCGCGCGCGTTCGTTTCAAACCGGTCGAAGCGCGCGGTGAGCTCGATCAGCGCCGTGTCGCCGCGCTTGCGGACATCGCCGACGATCTCCGCCACCGCATCGTTCACATCCGCAGTCGTTTCGCGTTTCTCGCCAAGAAACGCGGCAAACCGGGTTTCGAAATCTGAACTCTTGGAAGTGAAACGCTGAACCATTGTACCAACCCCGCTTCGCGTGACTTCTCACGCGTCGCCCGCTTCGGCGTGGTCCGGGCGGTTCTCGGTTTGCCACACGGGGCCAAGGTCGCTCATCTGCGCTTCGATGCACTCGACATCGAGCTTGATCGACCCACCGCCGGAAAATGTCAGCGTCACCGCGCCGGAGGGATCGTCCGCTCCTTCAAAGGCAACCGACAGCAGCGAAATCACCCGCTCGCCGTCATCCTGGCGGATGTTCTGAGCCTGGGCGCCGCGCACCTTGTTGAAGTGCAGGCCGGTGCGCCGTCGCCGGTACTGGCCATTGCCCGTGCTTTCGGCATGCTCCCAGTCAAAACGGTTCGCGACGATCGCAAAGCGCTGCTCGGCGGGCAGGAACTTGATGTCGCCGACACGGATCACCGCGTCCTGCATATGCGCGGAAATCACGTCGAGATCCGCAGTGTCGAGTGCTGTCAGCTTGAGTTGGTCCATGGCCGTGGAATGCGTCCGGTCTGCGCCGTGAAAAAAAGAGCCCTCTCATAGACCATTTCAGGTTCATTTGGAAACTTTTGATGGTGTCCGACCGGTTCATCCGGCAAGGCGCGCCGCGAAGCGCGATGCGGTACATCGGGCAAGCGCCGCAATGCAGCCGGTGAACGGATTCGGCCCGCCGAAGGCTGGAGCTATGCGCCTGTGTTTAGGGCTGTCCGGGCGGCGTTACGGTTAGCTTTCCGCGGTGCATGGCGACACCCAGCCGCAGGCTTTGCGCGATGCGCCGGGCGCGGTCGTCGAACAGCGCGGCGGCATCGGCCGGGCAGATCTCGGCCACGGTTTCGCGAAACAGCGCCAGCCAGTGATCGAAATGGCGATCCTCAAGCCGGTCGATCCTGATATGCGCCGCCATGGGCGTGCCCTTGTAGCGCGCCGACTTCAGCGTCACCGACGACCAGAAATCGCACATTTTGGCAAGGTGCGGATCCCAGTTCTCGCCAATAACATCCTGGAAGATAGGCCCAAGCGTCGCATCGGCACGGATGTGTCCGTAGAACGTGTGCACGAGATTGCAGATCATCTCTTCGGAAATACCGGCCAGCTCTCCGGGGCTCGGGGCGGCGGGATCCTGGACCAGCGTGGGCTCGTTCATGCGGTGAATTGCTTTCGGGTTGCGGGACGGATTTACATACATATCCAGGACGGAAGATTGTCAATCCGGCGGCGCTGGGCTGCCCCGGTATTTCTTCCGAACAGCGGCATTGTCGCGTTAAGCAACCTCGGCATGCTCATGACATATCTGCGTGGTCTCGGCGGAAGAAATTGGCTCGTCCAGCAGCTCACAGAAGCCGCCTCGGCCGTTTTTTCGGTGATGGACGCAGGTGTTACAGACACCAAATGCCCGCAGCCCGCTTTGCCTGAGAGCACTGCGAACCAGTGTTTGGAGTCCCCCAAGCAAAGCCGAAGTGTCAGCCTCATCCAACGATGACAGCGCGTTTTCCATCGATCCGGTTCTCCGAAGGAGTGCCTCGCCCTGCTTAGTCACAGAATAGGAGATTGATCTTTTGTCCTGCTCGGAGCGGGTTTCCGAGATAAGGCCCTTTCTGGCCAGTGCTTTCAAAGTTTGTGAAACCGTCCCTCTCGTTGCGGTCATAAAGTCCGACACCTGTGATGGCGAGCGCGAGAACCTGTTGGCCCGCGCGAGGTAGGACAATGCGGTCCACTGGGTGGGGTTCATATCCTCCCCCCATTCCTCCGCAGACATGATGCGGCCAAGTCTATCGATGAGATCCCTGATGCGTTTGTTCTCGACGGTGCTCATGGTAAAAAAGATAGCGAGTCGAAATCACTATTGCAATAGCAGGGGGGTGTGTTAAGTAATAGCGACTCGCTATTATATAAACTGGAGATCGCAATGAAACACATCCTTCTCGCAACGACTGCCTTGTTCCTGACTGCCGGCATCGCATTTGCCGATGACGGTCACCAGTCCCATGCAATCGACCAGAACGGCGCCGTGTTGTCGGCCGCTGATGTTTCGAAGCTGGCCGCTTTTGATATTCTGGCCGCTCATGTTCATCGCGATGGACGAACGGTTACGTTCCACATGACCACAAACGGAACAGCCGGCTCGGAGCTGCCGACAAAGGTAGGCGCCCTTGGCGGTGCGCCGGTTCTGTCATATGTCTGGCCAACATCGCTCGACCCATCGGTCGTGGGGTTCGAAGGAAAGACTGGTATTCTGGCGCTTGCGGCAACTAGTCATCCCGATTTCGACGATACGCCTCTGTACGACGAAAACCGAGACGGCGATCCCGCGAACGATGGCGTCCAATGGCACAGCCATTGGGTTGTCCTCACGCCAACCCAGGAATGCGGTGAAGGAGCGTTGGGTGTCCGCGACATCCCCGAGGGCGAAACCCCGGCAATGCCCGCGACATGGCCGGGTATTCCGATTTTCATCGACAGCCCCGGGTTCACTCCACTGTTCGATGGCACCGAGATCAAGATCAACGTCTCCTTCAAAGACGCCGAAGCGATTGCCGGAGCATCCTACGATGGCGTGACGGCTGCACTTATGGTGAATGCAAACGTTCATGCGCCACTACTGTGCGTGACGGACGTTTTCGACGTTGCGTCAGGCGACCTCAGCCTCTCCGGCAAAGTCGAGTAACCCTCCCGCAAAGAGTTCGGCGAGGCGAACCGGCGCCTCACCGAGCCGGATTTCAAAGAACAGGGATGCAACAAATGCAAGCCGCTCCAGAACTTACGGTCTCGCAATGGTTCAACAGCAATCAGCCGCTTACCTTGAGGGAACTTCGAGGCAAGGTGGTTGTGATAGAGGCATTCCAGATGCTTTGCCCCGGATGTGTTTCCCATGGCCTGCCACAGGCGGTCAGAATAGCTGCCCTGTTTCCCGCCGATCGGGTCACTGTCCTTGGACTGCATACGGTGTTTGAGCATCACGCAGCGATGACGCCGGTTTCTCTGGAAGCGTTCATTCATGAGTACCAATTGAGTTTTCCAATTGGCGTCGACGAAGCCGGACCCGGCAGTGTTCCGAAGACAATGGCCGCATACGGGTTACAAGGTACTCCGTCATTGCTGATCATTGATCAAGATGGACTATTGCGTGCCAACCATTTTGGCCAGGTACCAGATCTTCAGGCCGGTGCGGAAATAGCGTCTTTGCTTTCGCACGGCACACATCAAGAACAGCGCGAACTTTCAAAAGAAGGGGACCCTGAGAACTGTGGCGAAGACGGGTGCCCTGTCCCAACGCCTGCACAAGAAACGTGAGGTGCGCTGGTTCGAACACTCTGCAAACTGACCACCACACGCCAAATAGGCATTTCTTTGAAGTCGGTCGCGACATGTCCGCTCCCCTGCCGGCACCGGACATCCGAAGGTGAAACCGTCTACGCTCTGAGTTTCGCGTTTTCTGGATCATAGGTGCATTCCGCAACGACCCGTGCGGCATGGGCTTCTCCGATAACCTCCACTTCCAGCGCAGTGCCTTCTTCCGCCTGCTCCGGGTCTACATAGCCCATGGTGAGGATTTTGCTCACGCGATGCCCCCAGCCCGCCGAAGTAACCGAGCCGGCCACCTTGCCGCCGGCAAGAATGGAATCGCCTGCGTGCGCTGAGGCGTGGCCGCAGTCGACTTCGAGCGTGACGAATGTGCGTCTGTGCGGCGCCCGCGCAAGTTGCTGCAGCACCTCGCGGCCTTCGAAGTCTCCTTTGGAGAAATGCACAAAGCGGCCAAGCCCCGCCTCGAACGGTGTGAACTCGCTCATGAGATCTGCCTTCCAGTGGCGGTAGCCTTTTTCGAGGCGCATTGACTCTGTCGCATAAAGGCCAAAGGGGCGCAGGCCAAATCCTTCGCCCGCCTCTTCCAGTGCGCGCCACACGTGGACCAGATGCTCGTTCGCGACGTGCATTTCATAGGCAAGTTCGCCGGAGAAGCTGAGCCCCATGACAGCGGCGTCGCGGGAAGCAACGCCGCGCGTGCCAACACTCAGCCAGGGAAAGCCTTCCCTCGACCAGTCTTCGCGCGGCGACACCGCGCGTAGAAGATCTCGTGACCTCGGTCCCGCCACCACCAGCGTCGTGTGCGTGTCTGTCAGGTTATCGAGCCGGACACCGCTCGCCGGCAGCCGTTCGCACAGCCAGTCGCGGTCGTGAAACTCGGCCGCCGCCGCGATGCCGATCCAGAAGCGGTCATCATCGAGGCGCGCGATGGTGGCCTCGCTCAGAACATTGCCCTTGGCGGTAACCGAATAGGTGAGGCCGACGCGGCCGGGCTTCGGCAGCTTGCTCACATAAAGCCCATCGAGCCACTGTGCGGCCTGAGGGCCCGAAACCTCAAACCGCGTGAACCCAGACACTTCCATGAGGCCAACTGCGTTCTGCACGGCGTCAACTTCCGCTGCCACGACATCTTTTGTGGCGGTGAAGCGGAACGAATGCTCATCGACGAAATCGGCGGACGGTTTGAACATCACCGCCCGCTCCCAGCCGTTCACCACTCCGAACGCCGCGTTGCGTTCCTGGAGCAGCGGATAAAGCGGTGTCGTCTTGGCTTCGCGGCCCGCCGGTCTGTGTTCGTGCGGCATGTGGAAACGAAATTCGTTCTGATAATCCTCGACCGCCTTGAGGGCGGTGTAGTCGCTGGTGCAGTGACGTGTGAACCGACGCGGGTCGAGGCACCAGGCATCCCATTCCGGTTCGCCATGGACGATGGTTTCGGCGAGGATCTTGCCGTGACCGCCGCCTTCGCCGATGCCCGCCCTCAGACCGGTAATGCAATAGGCGTTGCGTTTGCCCGGGATCTTGCCAACCAGTGGCAGGCCGTCCGCAGAATAGGTGATCGGCCCGTTGATCACCGTATGAATGCCGGTGCGCGTCAGGCATGGCATCCGCTCAAACACCCGCTCAATATTGTCAAGGCAACGGTCGAGATCGTCCGGGCAGAGCGCGCTGGTGAAGTCCGGATCGATGCCGTCCATCCCCCAGGTCTTGCAGTCCTGCTCGTAGATGCCGACCAGCAGCCCCTTCTTTTCCTGGCGCGAGTAAAAATCGTCGAGCGGATCGCGCAGGAGCGGAACTCGGGTGTCGAGTGCTTCCAGTTCCGGGATCGGCTCGGTGAGAAAATACTGGTGCTCCATGGAGGCGACAGGGTGTTCGACCCCCATCATGGCGCCCACTTCATTGACCCGGTACCCGCAGGCATTGACGACGATCTCGCAAGCGATGTCGCCGTTGGGCGTGTGCACGATCCACGTCCCGTCGGGTTTCTCCGTGAGACCGGTGACGGGTGTCTGGCGGTAGACTTCAGCACCGGCACGACGCGCGCGGCGTGCCAGCGCCTGTGTGAGCCCCGCCGGATCGATGTCGCCATCGAGCGGATCCCACAGGCCGCCGAGCAGCTCATGGGTTTCGATGAGCGGATGGCGGCGCTTGCATTCTTCCGCGTCGATAACCTCGAAATCGACATCCATGCCCTTCGCCATGGAGACGAAGTGGTGATAGCCGTCCAGGTGATCGCGGGTCGAGGCGAGCCGGATGCCACCATCGCCATGGTGATAGGTGATCGGATGATCGGGATCCGCGGCGAGTTCATTGTAAAGCCGGATCGAATGGCTCTTGAGGCCGACCATGGTCTGAACCGCGCCGAAATTCGTCACCTGGGCGGCGGAATGCCAGGTGGTGCCGGACGTCAGTTCATCACGTTCGACCAGCACCACGTCGTTCCAGCCTTCGCGCGTCAGATGATAAAGCGCACTCGCGCCGGCGATGCCGCCGCCGATCACCACAACACGGGCGTGGCTCTTCATGGCCGCCTCCGCTCAGAACTGCGAGTAGTCGATCGGTCGATGCCGGTCGAGGTCGCGTGCCACGGGCGGCATCGGGTATTTGAGGCCGGTGGCGCAGTTGTAGAGAACAACCCTGTCGTCGGAGCTCACGCGGCCATCGCGCAATGCCGCTTCATAGGCGGCAAACGTCGCCGCACCCTCCGGACAGAGCAGAAGGCCTTCCTCGCGCGATACCCGGTCGCGGGCTTCCATGATCGTGTCGTCGTCAACCGCTATGGCGAAGCCGCCGCTGTCGCGCACGGCGCGAAGGATCAGAAAATCGCCGACCGCAATCGGCACGCGGATCCCGGCGGCCGCGGTGTGGGCGTTCTCCCACAACGGCGCATGTTCCTCGCCGTTCTCCCAGGCGCGCACAATCGGCGCGCATCCGGTTGCCTGCACTGCCACCATGCGCGGCCGCTTGGAGCCTATCCAGCCGATACGCTCCAGTTCGTCGAACGCCTTCCACATGCCGATCAGCCCGGTACCGCCGCCGGTCGGATAGAAGATGACGTCTGGCACCTCCCAGCCGAGCTGTTCGGCAAGCTCCAGCCCCATGGTTTTCTTGCCCTCGATGCGATAGGGCTCCTTGAGGGTCGAGAGGTCGAACCAGCCGGTTTTCTCCTTGCCCTCGCCGACGATCTTGCCGCAGTCGTTGATCAGTCCGTTGACCCGCCACACGGTGGCGCCCTGCAACTCGATTTCGCGCACATTCACATCGGGCGTGTCTTCGGGGCAGAACACGGTGGCGCGCAAACCGCCTCGGGCCGCATAGGCGGCCATCGCAGCGCCCGCATTACCGTTGGTCGGCATGGCGAGGTGGTTGAGGCCGAGTTCTTTCGCCATCGATACCGCAAGCGCCAGACCGCGCGCCTTGAACGAGCCCGTCGGCAGCCGGCCCTCGTCCTTGACGATGATGCGGCCGGGCTTTGCGGACATTCCATCGAGAGCAATGAGCGGCGTTGTTACTTCGCCGAGATCGAGCACGTTTTCGGATTTGCGCACAGGAAGAAACTCGCGGTAGCGCCAGAAGCCGCCCGGACGTTGTGCCAGCGTATCCTTGTCGAGGGACTTTGCCAGAGCATTTAGATCGTAGCGTACGAGGACCGGTTTACCGGCGGCTGAAAGCCCGTGCACGTTGTCGGCTGCGTACGTCTCGCCGGTCATCGAACACTCAAGGTGCGTGACAAAAGTCGGCAGTTCGGCGGGGTTAGCACTCATGCGGTATCTTCCTCATCAAGAAATCGGCGCCGGCCCCGTTGAGTGGCGCACGATGAGTTTGGTTTCAAAAGGTCTTGGGTCGGCGATCTCCGTGCCGGCGAGGCGGGCCAGGAGATAGCGTGCCGAGTCGCGGCCCATTTCAATACGGGGAGTCTGCACCGTGGTCAGTGGCGGCGTGAGCTGTGCGGCAAGCCACATGTCATCGAAGCCGGCAATGGAGATTTGCTCCGGCACGGCGATTCCCATCTCCTGCGCTTCGAAGATCGCTCCGTAGGCGAGCGGCGCCGACCCGCACACCAGGGCTGTCGGCGGGTCGGCGCGGCTCATCATGAGCCGAAAGGCTTCGCGCCCGTCATCGACAACAAAACGCCGTTCGAAGACGAAAGAGGGGTCAAGATCGATGTCGCGCCCGTTGAGAAAACCGCGTACGCCGTCAAGCCGGGCGGCGGCACGGTCGTTGTGGTCCGTCAGTCCCGACAATACGCCGAACCGCCGGTGCCCGAGATCGTAGAGATAGCGGGTGAGGTGGCCGGCAGCCTCGGCATTGTCGAAGCCGATGCAGGGATGCCCGCCCGCGGCCTTTGAAATCCACGTAAGGACATAGGGAATGCCGCTGTCGGCGATCAGCTTGTAGACCGCATCGCTGCGCCGCGCGCCGATGAGCATGAGCCCGTCGATGCCGCTCGCAATGAGATTGCGGATGTGGGTGTGTTCGCCCTCGGGGTCATAGGCCGATGAGGCGACAACAACGGTGTATCCCGAGCCTGCAACTTCTTTCTGAAATGCCTCCAGCGCTCCGCCGAAAAGCGCGCTGTCGAGCGAGGGAAACACCGCTCCCAGCATGCGCGAGCGCCGCGACGCGAGCGCGCGCGCCGCCGCATGAGGCACGTAGCTGAGCCGCTCCACGGCCGCCAGAATGCGCCCGCGCTTTTCCGCGCGGACACTGTCCGGATTGTTCAAGCAGCGCGAGACCGTAGCCGGTGAAACCGCGGCCTCGCGCGCGACATCATCCAGTGTCGCGGTGCCGGCGGTTGCAGTTTTGAGAGCGCTTTCATTTTCGATGGATGGCATGCGCAAACTTTCACGGGCGGGACAGTTTCCATTGAGTGTCGACTATACCCATGTTTTATGGGTTTTCCAGCGAATTATGACGCACAGATAGGCGCGATGTACTAAGCGGCGTTGACTCCGATGGAGCGCCCATGCTTTTCTGTAATGAAAGCGGTTTCAAAATCGTGACCGATTGGTGCAGAGGGAGGCCAATGGGTGAGGTCTATCTGAAGCGGGCTGTCAAGGCGCCGGAGGATGCGGACGAAACCGTACGCACCACCGTAACCTCTATGCTCGATGAGCTTGAGCGCGGCGGCGAAGATGCATGCCGCGATGCCGCGCGCCGGCTCGACGGCTGGCAGGGTGACATCGTCGTGCCCGATGACTGGCTGCGTGATGCGGAAAAGGCGTTGCCGGAAACCGTCAAAGACGACCTGCGTTTCGCTCATGCCCGTGTGCGCGACTTCGCCATGCATCAGCGCGATTCACAGCAAGAATTCGAGGCCGAGTTGACACCGGGCCTGCGTGTCGGCCAGCGGCTTGTGCCGGTGACCACGGCCGGGTGCTATGTGCCCGGCGGGCGCTACGCCCACGCCGCATCCGCCATCATGAGCGTTTGCACCGCAAAGGTCGCGGGCGTTGAGAACGTGATTGCCACATCGCCGGCCAAAGGCGAAGCGCGGACGCACCCCGCGATCCTTTACGCCATGCAGATTTCAGGCGTCGACAGGATTCTCGCGCTTGGCGGCGTGCAGGGTGTTGCGGCACTTGCATATGGGCATTTCACCGGCCACGCCGCTGACGTCATCGTCGGGCCGGGCAACGCCTTTGTGGCGGAAGCCAAGCGCATGCTGTTCGGGCGCGTCGGCATCGACGTCATTGCCGGGCCGACGGAATCTATGGTGGCCGCCGACGCCACGGCCGACCCGGCGATCGTCGCCGCCGACCTTGCCGGGCAGGCCGAGCACGGACCGGATTCGCCGGTGTGGCTGGTGACGACATCGCGCGCACTCGGCGAAGCGGTGCTCGCGCTCATGCCCGATGTGATTGCCGCGTTGCCGCCCTTGGCGCGGGCGTCGGCCGAAGCGGCATGGCGCGACTTCGGCGAGATCGTTCTCACCGAAAGTCGTGAAGAGATGTGCGCGGTCTGCGATCGCTATGCGCCGGAGCATTTGCAGATCCAGGCCGGCGACCTCGATTGGTGGCTCGCCAATCTGCGCAACTACGGCTCTCTCTTTCTCGGCGAGGAAACCACGGTTGCCTTCGGCGACAAGTGCTCCGGCCCGAACCACATTCTGCCGACCCGCGGTGCGGGGCGCTATTCCGGCGGTCTCAACGTTGGCAAATTCGTGAAAGTGCTGACCTGGCAGCGCATGACCCGCGATGCGACGCGCGCCGTCGCCCAGGTCGCCGCGCGCATTTCCCGCCTTGAGGGCATGGAGGGCCATGCGGTGACCGGCGATGTGCGGCTCGCTAAGTATTTTCCCGGCGAACGGTTCGAACTGCAGCCGGGCGGGAGCGAGTGAAAATGGACGCTCCGAACTCCAGTCCGGCCGGCAATCACGCGGTGTTTGAGGGAGACCTTTCCGCCCCCGACCCCATTCCGCAAGAGGGTATCGACGCCGCCGTGCGGTTGATGCGCGATGGCAGGCTGTTCCGCTATGGCGAGGACCGCACTTCGCTGCCTGAAGCAGCGCTCCTTGAAGAGGAATTTGCCGCCTATATGGGCACACGGTTCTGTGCCGGCGTGAACTCCGGCGGCTGCGCATTGTTCATAGCGTTGAAAGCCTGCGGCGTGTCGCCCGGCGACAAGGTGCTCGTCAATGCATTTACTCTTGCCCCGGTGCCCGGCGCCATCGCCCATGCCGGCGGTGAGGCGGTGCTTGTCGACATCACCGAACGCTTTGTCATCGACATCGACGATCTCGACCGCAAGGCGCGCGATAGCGGCGCGCGCTATCTCATGGTGTCCTACATGCGTGGCCACATTCCCGACATGGATGCCGTGATGGAAGTGTGCCGGCGCCACGATCTTACCGTCATCGAGGACTGCGCCCATACCATGGGGGCATCGTGGGACGGCCGGATGACCGGTACTTTCGGGAAAGCCGCGTGTTTCTCCGCCCAGACGTTCAAGCACGTCAATTCCGGCGAAGGCGGTCTTGTCGTCACCGATGACGAAGACGTGGCGGCCCGGGCGATCCTGCTGTCGGGCAGCTACATGCTTTATGCCCAGCACCGTGCCCGGCCGGACCTCGATGTGTTTGAGCGTCACCGCTACGACATGCCCAACTGTTCCATGCGCATGTCGAGCCTCGTTGCCGCGGTTCTGCGCCCTCAGGTGCGTCTGATCGACGAGCGGTCGGCGAAGTGGCGCCAGATCCATGCCGAGCTTGCCGGTTTGCTTGACCGCATCCCGCACATCACAGTGCCGCCACGGCCCGAAAAAGAGCAGTTCGTCCCAAGTTCACTGCAGTTCTCGCTTGAAGGATTGAGCGATGAGGAAATTGAAACGTTCCTGTCGATTGCCATCGAACGCGGCGTGCATGTCAAATGGTTCGGGGCGCCGGAACCGGCCGGCTTCACGAGCCGCCACGATCACTGGCGTTACCTCGGTAAGGCAACCGGTGTGCCGAAAGCCGACGCCGTGTTGCATGGACTGTGCGATATGCGCCTGCCGATCTGGCTCACGTCGCACGATTGCAAGACAATCGCGGCGGTGCTCGGTGAAGCGATGGTGGAAGCGGCCAATGCCTGACACCCACTCTCATCGCGCCGCGGCGGCAGGCGCATCATGATGGTCCGCTCCGCCAGCCGTAAGACTTCCCAGAAAGCTTTGCAGTGCCAGCGAGCGATGCCGGCGCTGGCGGGTTATGGCTGTGATCTGTACTTCGTAGGCAAACTGGCCGGCGCCCAGCGCCCGCATCGCGCCGCTGTCGACCCAGACCCGGGCATAGTAGTCGGGAAGATGGCCGATATACTCGCCCGACAGAATAAGAAACGCGATACCTTCCATCTGTGTGGCGGTGGCCGCGCTCTTTTCGGAAAACGTGACACCGCGCGGCCGCGGGTGAAACGTGAAGCCCCGGTCGACATAGGCGCAGTTTTCAAGACGTGCCGGCGAGACATCCGCGTCCGGCGCATCGAAAAGCTCATGGCTGCGCCCGCAATAAAGCATGAGCGTTTCGGCCTGCAGCGGAAAATAGTCGAACATCGAGATCGTCTGGTGGTGCGCCAGGATGCCCAGATGAATTCGGCCGTCGTCGATTTGCTGCTCGATTTCAGGTGGCGACATCACCTGAATGCGAACATGCACATCCGAAGACAGGGCACGCAGTTCGCGGAGCGCGCGGGCAAGCTGAAACTGCTCGTCAAGGATCATGCCGTCGACGATGCCGATATTGAGCTGGCCGGTCACGTGATGCTGAATTGCCGAAAGCTCGGACCTGAAGTCCTCAAGTTGCGCAAAAATCGACATTGTGGCGTCAAACGCCCGCTTGCCGCGCTCGGTCAGCGAAAAGCCGCGCCGGCCGCGCTGGCACAGGCGAAATCCGAGCCGGCTTTCAAGTTCCGCCATGTGGCGGCTGATTGCCGGTCCGCCGATCTTCAGTTCCGCGTCGGCGGCGGCGAAACCGCCGTGGCGAACAACGCAGGAAAAAACCTGCAGCAGCCTCAGGTCGACATTCGATATCTGGTTCAGCACGGTGCGGTCTCGCGCGGTCGTTGCCGGGATTTCATTATATGCGAAAATGCGCAAGCAAGCGTACACAATATGTCATTTATTGCATGTGAAAGGCATGCGAAGTTGGCTCCAGTTACAAACAGTACTCAGAAAGCCCGGATGCGCGACGAACATGCGCCAGACAGTGAGCGCCTGAAACCGCTTGAGAGCGAGGTCGTGCCGCGCTATGCGGAAATCGCCACGTTTATGCGCCTGCCCCACGTGCCGCTCGGCGACACGCGCGGCCGCGTCGACATCGGGCTTATCGGCGTACCCTGGGATGGCGGCACGACAAACCGCCCCGGTGCCCGCCATGGTCCGCGCCAGGTCCGTGAAATGTCCTCGCTGATACGGCGGTACCATCATGCCACCGGCATTATGCCGTTTGACCTGTGCCAATGTGCCGATCTTGGCGACGCGCCGGTTAATCCGGTTGACTTGATGGATGCGCTTGAACGCGTTGGCCGGTATTATCGCGACGTCGCCGCCGCCGGCATCGTGCCGCTGACGGCAGGCGGCGATCATCTCATTTCTTTGCCGATCCTGCGGTCGCTGGGCCGCGATGCGCCGGTCGGCATGATCCAGATCGATGCCCATACCGATACCTGGGACAAGTATTTTGGCGATAGCGAATATACCCATGGGACACCGTTTCGCCGTGCCATTGAGGAGGGGATCCTTGATCCGAAGCGGACCGTTCAGATCGGCATTCGCGGCGGTCTTTACGGTGCCGGCGACAAGGCATGGGGACTGGAACAGGGCATCCGCGTCATCGAAATCGAAGAGTTTTTCGATCTCGGCGTCGATGCGGTCATCGCCGAGGCGCGCCGGGTGGCCGGCGATGGGGAGACCTATGTGTCATTCGACATCGACGGCCTCGACCCGGTGTTTGCACCGGGCACCGGAACGCCGGAGGTCGGCGGCCTGATGACCCATGACGCGCAGCGGTTGTTACGCGGCTTTCGCGGCCTCAATCTCGTCGGCGCGGACGTGGTGGAGGTGTCGCCGCCATTCGACCCCTCAGGTAACACCGCGCTCGTCGGCGCCACAATGATGTTTGAAATTTTGTGTGTTCTGGCCGAAGCGGTCTCGGCCCGAAAGTGCAATAGGGCAACGAATTAGGACCGCAATCTGGGAGGAACCTGGGAAACAAGAACTCTCACCCCTCGTTCCAATATGTTGAAGTGAAGGCAAAATGGGAGGAAATCCATGAAAAAACCCTTCAAAACCCTTGTCGCCGGTGCCATAGGGCTCATGGCGGCAATGACCGGCGCACAAGCCGCCGACGTTGTCATTGGCGTGCCGAACTGGCCGTCCGTACGCGTCACCGCGCATGTGCTTAAAGTCATTATGGAAGAAAACCTCGGTCTCGACGTGTCCCTTCAGGAAGGCACCAATCCGGTGATTTTCGAAGCCATGGACCGTGGTTCCATGCAGGTGCACCCCGAGGTCTGGTTGCCGAACCAGAACAACCTCAACAACACCTACGTCTCCGAGCGCGGCACGGTTGCCATGAATTCCTATGGCATTCCCGCGTTTCAGGGCCTGTGCGTCAACAAGTTCGCAGCCGACGAACATGGCGTCACGTCGATCTACGATCTAACCGACCCCGACAAGGCCGCTCTGTTCGACACCAATGGCGATGGCCGCGGTGAAGTTTGGATCGGTGCATCGGGTTGGGCTTCGACCAATGTCGAGAAGGTTCGTGCCCAGAGCTATGGTTACGTTGAGACCATGGAACTGATGGAAATGGACGAAACACTGGCGCTTGCAGCCGTTGATGCTGCTGTGGCGGCCAGCAAGCCGATCGTCTTCTTCTGCTACACACCGCACCACATGTTTGCGCTGCATGAGTTGGTCGTTCTCGAAGAGCCGGCCCACGATCCCGCGACCTGGAATATGATTCAGCCGACCGACGATCCCGACTGGCTCGCCAAGTCGAAGGCGGAAACCGCATGGGATCTCGCATATCTGCACATCCATTTCGCCAAGGAACTGGAGACCTCGCAGCCCGAAGCCGCGGCTCTGCTGTCAAGTGTCAAGCTCGACACCGACACGGTCAGCGCCATGACTTTCGCGCTCGTGGTTGAGAAGCAGGATCCCGCTGAATTCGCTGCCCAGTGGGTAGCGGACAATCAGGATCAGGTTTCGGCCTGGCTCGGTCAGTAAGAGACCGGACAAACACGCGGCGGGGCAGTTATGCCCCGCCGCAACCTCGCTGCTTCCGCCGTGCGCGCACCTGACCTTGCGCAAACGACAGACAGCATCACCGGTCCCGCCACAAGGGTCCGGTCAAAAAAAACGGGGATATAAGGGGAGGACGGTTTCAATGGAAGATGCGGTCATTCGTCTCGAAGGCGTCTGGAAGATCTTCGGCGATCAGTCGAAGGAAGCCATGGCGGCCATCGAATCAGAAGGGCTCGGCAAGGCGGAAGTACTGGAGCGCTATCAATGCGTTGTCGGCATCGCGGATGTCTCCTTCGAAGTCGCCAAAGGCGAAGTGTTTTGTATCATGGGGTTGTCCGGCAGTGGAAAATCCACTCTGGTGCGCCACCTGAACCGCCTGATCGAACCCACCGCCGGACGCATTCAGGTGCTCGATGCCAACGTATCGGAACTCTCCGAAACCGATCTTAGAGCCATGCGCGCCAAGGACATCGGCATGGTGTTTCAGCATATGGCGCTGATGCCGCACCGATCCGTACGCGACAATGTTGCGTTTCCACTCGAAGTGCGCGGCGAACCGAAATTCAAACGCTGGGAGATTTCGCAGCACGCGCTCTCGCTCGTCAATCTTGACGGCTATGAGGACAGGTTGCCGAAAGAGCTCTCCGGCGGTATGCAGCAGCGCGTCGGTCTCGCCCGCGCGCTGGCCAGTGATCCAGCCGTGCTTTTGATGGACGAGCCCTTCAGCGCACTCGACCCGTTGATCCGCCGCCAGTTGCAGGCACAATTCCTCGATCTCACCAAGCGGCTGCAGAAGACCACTGTCTTCATCACACACGACCTCGACGAAGCGATCCGTATCGGCGACCGTATCGCCATCATGAAGGATGGCCGCATCGTGCAGATCGGCACACCGGAAGAGATTGTCATCAATCCGGCTGACGAATATGTCGCCGATTTCGTGCAGGATATTTCCAAGCTGAAGCTCGTTTTCGCACACTCCGTCATGGCGAATATCAAGGGATACAAGTCGGAGAACGGAGTGAATCTCGATGATGCGCCGCGCGTTACCGAAGACCGCGATCTCGATCATCTGATCGATGTTTCCGTCACCACCGATCTGCCTATCGTCGTCACCGATCAGGCGGGCAAGGATATCGGCGTTGTAACAAAATCGATGCTGCTCAAGGGCATCCAGGGGGGCAAGTAGATGGCAACCGAAACTTCAAATACCCCATCGCAGGAACTCGTCGAATCCATTGAAACCTTCGCCGGCCAGAACGGCCCTTACTATGCCCGCGAGTTCGTCAAGATACAGAGCGCCAAAGGGCTTCCCCGGTCGTTCAACCCGACAGCGGCGCTGCTCGGACCCGTATGGGCAGCGGCGCGTGGTCTGTGGGGCTATTTCTGGGTCTTCGCTATTATAAACCTGTTTGCACTCGTGCAGGTGGGCCGCGGTCTGTGGGGCGATCTCGGTGCGGACAAACTCGCCAAGGCGACCCGGCTGACAGCGAAATCGGATGAGATGGCGCAACGCGCCATCGACGCGCTTGCAGCCGGTACCTCCAACGCAGAAGCGCTGCAGCGCAACTCCGACAATCTCGCCAAGGCCGCGCAGCGCGCCCTGGAGGCTGCCGAGCAGGCCGCCGCCGGCGCGACGACGGTGCTGATTTTCGGCATCATCCTGGTCCTCATCATCATGGCCGTGCAGGGTTATACATCCAACATGGCCTATGAGCAGAAATACGGCCGCTGGCGTATCGACAAGTCCGAAGGCTCCGGCGTCAACATGAAAGACATCATCTTCGGCATCGTCATGATCGTCATCATGTATCCGCTGACGCTCTACCGCTTTACGGTCTCCCGGCCGATGGAAAATCTGGTGACATTCCCGGCAAACAAGGATCTTTTCAACGCCGTTGCGGAGAATTTGGAAGGCTGGTTCGATTACATCGCCGTCCAGGGCGCGGATGTTTTCGACGGTGTCACCGCGACGATCCGGGCCTTGCTTGACGGCCTCGAAACGGTGCTCGTCGGCACGCCTTGGCCGGTGACCTTCCTGGTGATCGTCGTGCTCGCATGGCGTCTCGCCGGTCCGCGCGTTGCCATATTTACCATCGCCGCGCTCGCCTATCTGGCGTTCCTCGGTTATTGGGAAAAGAGTATGGCCACCGTCGCGCTGCTTGGTGCGGCAGCGGTTCTCTGCGTCGTCATCGGTATCCCGATCGGCATCTGGTGCGCCAAGAACAAGAACGCCTACACGGTGGTGCGCCCGATCCTCGATTTCATGCAGACCATGCCGGCCTTCGTTTATCTGATACCGGTCATCGCCTTCTTCGGCACCGGCAAGCCGCCTGGCATTCTCGCCACCATAATTTTCGGCATGCCGCCGGTCGTGCGCCTGACGGCGCTCGGCATCAAGGGCGTTCCGGAATCGATCAAGGAAGCGGCCATCGCGTTCGGCTGCACCAAGCGCAAGCTGCTCTTCGATGTCGAAATCCCGCTGGCGCTTCCGTCCATCATGACCGGTGTCAACCAGACCATCTTGATGTGTCTGTCCATGGTGGTGATCGCGTCGCTGATCGGCGCCGAGGGGCTCGGCTCCGACGTGCTGGTTGCGCTGCAGTATGCGTCCAAGGGCACAGGGCTGCTCGCGGGTCTCGCGATCCTGTTCTGCGCCATGATCATCGACCGCATCGTGCAGGGCCGCTTCGTGCGCGAAGACGACGGCAGGTAAACGCACGAACAAAAGTTCTATCCTCCCGATAGGGAAACTTCGGCGGTGTCGGGCAAAGCGAAAGCCCCGCACCGCCGCTCTTTTTTCGGGGCGGGCCGGTGACACAAGAAGACGGTGAAAGGGTCTATAGCCTTTGCGGCTATCTCAGGGAGCCGCACGCCTGCTCTTTCAGGCTTTCAACATAGAACTCCGGGATCCACGAATCGTTTATGCACGAGCACGATGAGCGCACACCGTTTGTAACCACAACATGACACTGAACGCTGCCGATTTTGCTGGCCAGGAGGTAGCTGCTTCCCAACACAACCGTTGCATAAACCAGCCATGTGAGGGCTGTGCTGAGAACGATGCCTCCGGCGGTCTCCGTCGCCGCGGAACCTGCGGCCACTTCGGCGGTACCGGCAACCGCACCGGCCCCTGCCGCGACCTCGCCTGCGCCTGCCGTAACCTCAGCCGCCTGCACGAGAACGGCTCGCGTCGCCTGCCCGACCGCTGGATTGTTGGCGAGTTTGGTGACAAGCCCGGAAAATTGCGATCCGCTCCATTGAACGCCGACCGCCTCCATGGCCATGATGGGGGACATGCCGTCCTGAACGATCAGGCGCGCGACCGCAATGACCTGTCTTTCCGCTACTGAAATCCATGTAGCCATGGCTCAGTCTCCTTAGCGTGAGCGGCTCGGTCCGAAAAGGACACTGCCGAGCCGGACGTCGAACTCAAGCCGGGAGAATAACACGGTACGAGACCACCGCGATCGTGCACTTTGGAACACTGACGCGTGAAGGCGCACACATGCCCAATTTGTGGGCGCTGGAAATCACCAGAGACACCGACGCGCGCAGATCCATCGCCATGAAATGCGCATGTACATCGGTTGGATTGCCCGGGAAGTGCGATGTGAAGACATCAACAGGGTGGAGCCCGCACCGTTGCGTGCCACTCTGCCAGCCACCTTTTCCTGCATGGGGCTTTGCCGATCATCCAGGCCACTCGATGGACGCACAAAGGCGTAAAACAGAATTATCCCCTTCGCCTGGGCGACAGCACAGTGGGTCAATGGTGATCAATTTGGATTGGGCAATGCTCGATGTACCGTGTCACGCGCAACGATGAGTGCCGAAGGCCGAAAGGAGTTCGCTCCCTTGGATCATCGACCAAATCGCACACGAACGACACAAGACCGTCGATGACCTCTCGCAGGTTACACCGACAAACCACAGATTTGGACAACGGAAGCACAGTGCCAACATCACAGCGTCAATCAATGTCATCCGGGAGATATCGGCTTAAACAGTTGTCCGAATCAGCGAAACCGCTTCAGAGACATATATGTTGTATGAAGACGTATGACCGACGGTGAATTTATCCAACATCTCAATGGGTTAAAAAGGATCGGCCGAATGAAACTGGATTTACCTCTTTGAAATAATAATTGTCGAGTTGAACCCTAAGTAATATTGGATGACTGTAAATATGAACCACATACTCTGCGGAACTAGGGCCCTAACCATGAGATCACGCACCTTCCAGACGTTTATATTGTTGTTGATCGCTGGGTTTCTACAAACATTTTCAGTCGCTTCCGCTCAACAGATTCCCAATATTCAAGATGACGCATTACGCAGTGCGATTGTTACGACAGCGGTAGAAGAACTTGGCTGGAGTCCAGAAGGGGCGCGAACGCCCAGCGCTGTTTCGGCCATTTATCTCGATGCATTTAAACGTATTTATGTTCAACATCGCGGTTGGATTGATGAATATATGACAGAAAGAAAAGGTTCTATTGTTGTTGCTACAGACTTTTCAGTAGAAGTGGTTTCATATTTAATATCGTCTGCGCATTTTAAGAATCGGATTGTTGAATATCTCTCTTCCGGTATCCCGGACAAAATATTTCGGGCACAGGTAATACTTTTTCTGTCCGGTGAAGACCAATCGACAATTAGTGGCGTTTTGGATGAAAATACAAAAAACGCTGCAAAATCTTATCTTCTCAGACCGAAGGGCTTGGGAGATGTATATTTTTCACCCTATCTGTCCTCTGAGGGGTTGTATATGCACACATTATCAGCACCGATAATTCGTTGGAATTTGAAAACCGGCCAAATACCTGTATTCAGCGGCTATTTTCCAGAAGGAATAGCTGACAATTTCCAGCCGGGAAAAGATATACGGCACTATCTGGATTTGGGGAATTTTTTGTCGGACGATCGGGAGTTTCACAAATATGACAATTATTTGCTCGAGATTGACTATTCAGAGGAGATCGCAATCATAAATTCATTTTGACAAATGTCGATTTTTGGTTTTCAGACGCGTAGTTACATGAAAGTTATTTGAAAAATGAAGATATTTAGATATTTTGTGGGTACTCAATTGCACTTGGTGTGCATGATTTTTGTCGCGATGGTTTCTGCAACATCAATTGCTAATGCGCTTGAAAATATTGATAGGTGCATCGCAAACCCGCCGGCCAGCGCTTCCCATGCAAACATAAAACTTGATATTTGCCAAAAGATCTTGGAGGAACATCCGGATCATCCTGTAATTCAACTCAGGATGTATCAGGGTTTAAACCTACAGAATAATCACTTGGAATCATATCCTTGGCTACTTCGGTCAGCCCGACTCGGTAACCAGGAGGCATTATCAATACTCGAAGATCCAAAACTTTATGAAGAAGCCTATTTCTTTGGTGTCAGGCACCAAAATGGAATGCTGCTACCCAAGGAGTCGGCGGAATATTATTATGCATTCGCACTCAGGGACCCTGATAAAACGTGGAATAGAGCGATCGTTCGGCACATCAATCAGTTGACTTCAGGTCTTGATACCAGAGACAGGCGTTATATCGCTTATGATAGATATGAAGCTCATCGAGTCGCTCGTATCCGTGACGGAGACAGCAGGCGGAGACATTTGAGATCGAACTCAGGAATGTCGGCCGGAGAGGCTTTCGTTGCTGTTATTTTTGGTGCAATTGCTTTGGACATCGCAAACAACCTGTCCGGCGTTTACGACAATGATGAAAGTGTTCGAGAAGAATTTGAAGAAGGGCAGCGCTGGATACGGGAGCAAGAAGACAACACGTGGGGCCATGTCGGTGCTTATCTCTTTGTTCAATAGCGTTTAGAGAGACATTCTCGCAAGGCATTATGATTAATCTGAGCCCCAATTTCCCTCTGCCTTAGTGTAGAATCTTTGGGTTCTTTTTGATGGTCTTAAGCGGCCGGAGTGCCCATCATTTCATCCGTAATACGTGATTTCAATTGCAGGATTTCAAGCTGACCGTACATTTTACCTCGCGTTCTCCAGATGGTGCCGTGACTTGACGACGTGTTGGCGCGGTTCAAGTATATAAATCAGATTGTTGCCGAAGGCCGTTACGTCAGGTTCCAGATGGCAGAAGTCGATCTGTTCCGAGAAATCGTGCGGCTGATCGATGATCTACGACGAAGACTCGTTCCGGCGTAGGCCGAGGAAACTGACGGCGGAGTTCAAACGATGGGAGGGGAGTGTCCGAATGACGACGAATGCGGTTCCGTATGGGCCACAGGGGATAACCATGAGACAGAAAACTTGCCAGACCGGAAAATACTCGCTCACGGTTCGAAGATGGAGTCTGTTCGGTTGCCATCGGGACCGAGCTTCGAAGCTATCTGGGAAATGTGGGTTTGAGAAACTCTTGGACTAATACCTAGTTATTTTGAGACAATAAGGAGACTACGGCTATGATCTTTATGATTGGGATAATTGTTATTGCCGTTGTACTAATTGTTGTCATGCGCAGTTCAAGCCGCAGAATAGCAGAGGTTCAAAATAGAGCCGAATTTGAAAGGCGCATGGATTCTCGCATCGATTCTTATCGAGACTTTATTCGCCGAGAAATGAAAGACCCCGATATCGAAAACCAAACTGACAATGAATTGAACGATTACATCGCCCTTCACATCCGCTCCTATAACAGTGAGCAAAGCAACGCCGACGGATTGTGGAAAAATATTTTATTTGGATTTGCCGCACTAGGCGTCTTTGGAGCGTTTGCTTTACCCAACAATATTTTGGACTTAATATTTTCAGACCCTATGATTAAGGGAGTTCTTATATATAGTTTAATAATAATCGTTTCAGGTTACATTATTGGCACGATTACTTCTAAGATTATCAAGAGAAAGATCGATAAGCGCTTTTTAGATGCAGGTTGGGATATAAACCAATTACGCCTCTAATTTGTTTCCTCTGTTTTATTTCTCTGCTGACCTGCTTCTCGGAAAGTTACTAGATTTAGAGTTAGTCTGTTCCTTGAAGAAGGAGACGGACGATGAGGCGCAGCAGATTTTTGGAAGAACAGATCATCGGAATCTTGAAGGCTGAGCCGTATTGACGACCGGCGCGCGCTGTATGGTGTCGTGCACGCGTTACGAACCGCGTGCCGTTGGTCGGATTGCCGATGATCTGAGTTTCGATATCGAAGGCTCGCCCGATTGGGCGCCGGCCGGCGACGAGGCCGAAGACGACACAGATCCCGACGGCGGGCGCTGATGGCGGCTGCACACTGCGAACGGACTGCCCTCGGCTTCTACTCCGACAACCGCGAAATATCCGCGCCGCAGTCGCCGAGTTTGCGTTCGATGCGCTCAAAGCCGCGGTCGAGGTGGTAGACGCGGTTGATCACCGTTTCGCCCTCCGCCGCAAGCCCGGCGATGACCAGCGACACGGATGCCCTGAGATCGGTGGCCATGACCTGGGCGCCGTTCAGCGTGTCGACGCCGGTGACGATGGCCTTGTCGCCGTCGAGCTGGATGTTGGCGCCAAGCCGCGCCAGCTCCTGCACGTGCATGAAGCGGTTTTCGAAGATGTTCTCGGTGATTTCAGAGCGACCCTTGGCCATTGTCATGAGCGCCATGAACTGCGCCTGAAGGTCGGTCGGGAAGCCCGGGAAAGGCGAGGTCGAGACATCGACGGGTTCTATCCCCGAGCCGTTGCGCGCCACGCGCAGGCCCCGGTTGGTTTTATCGACGGTAACGCCGGTCTGGCGCAGGGTGTCGAGCGCGGCGTCAAGCAGATCGCCCTGCGCGCCGATCAGTTCCACATCGCCGCCCGTCATCGCCACGGCCATCGCATAGGTGCCGGTCTCGATGCGGTCGGGCAGCACCCGGTGTGTCGCACCGTGCAGACGTTCAACGCCCTGGATTGAAATCGTATCGGTTCCAGCACCTTCTATCTTCGCGCCCATCTTGACGAGACAGTCGGCAAGATCGCGCACTTCCGGCTCGCGTGCCGCGTTTTCGATGACCGTTTCGCCGCGTGCAAGCGTTGCCGCCATCAGCACATTGTGTGTTGCCCCGACCGACACTTTCGGAAACGACACGCGTGCGCCGATCAGGCCCTTCGGCGCCGTGGCGATGACATAGCCGTCTTCCAGATCGATGTCGGCGCCGAGCGCGGCGAGGCCGGAGATATGAAGGTCCACCGGGCGCGTGCCGATGGCGCAGCCGCCGGGCAGCGAAACGCGCGCTTCGTGGCAGCGGCCGAGCAGGGGGCCCAGCACCCAGAAGCTCGCGCGCATGCGCGACACGAACTCGTATGGCGCTGTCGTGTCGACGATGGTACGCGCCGTGAGGTGCACCGTATCGCCCTGCACGTTGTTGCAGCCGTGGCGCTTGCCGTCGACCGTCATGTCGGCGCCGTGATTGCCGAGAATGCGGGCCAGTAGATTGACGTCGGCCAGCCGCGGCATGTTGCGCAGCGTTAACGTGTCGTCGGTGAGAAGGCTGGCTATCATCAACGGCAGCGCGGCGTTTTTCGCACCGCTGATCGGAATCTCTCCGTTAAGACGCTGTCCGCCTCTGATCCTTATGCGATCCATGAATACCCCAAATCGTTCCTAAACCGGCAGCTGCCGGCGGGCGGGCGCCAGATGCTGCGCCGTCGCTCCGCATCTCTCAAGCTTTATGAACCACATAAGGCCCCTTTGCGGCAATCGCACGTCCGATTTGCGGTAAACGGCGGTCATGAACAGATTTATGACGCATCGGGAGCAGTGTGGTCCGGTTGGTTCTTGCCCGCCGCATCGCCCCGCGGCTCCTCGGCCCGTTCGCGGGCCTGGGATTTGCGCCGCTGAAGGTTTGCACGCAGGGCGTCGCCCAGGCGCGATTTTCGTGAACCGTCAGGTGATGCGGGTTTGGCCATTTGCGAACCTGCATAGACCATTGCAGGTGATTTTGGAACCGCGTGTTAAGTGCGGCACAATGCTCACAGCTCGGTGCGGCAGTCTACACCGCGGCGGAATGGCGAGCCTCCGAGCGTCCAAGATGTGCATCGAACGCTGCACAGATGGAGCGCACGAACGGTCGTCCGTGCGGCGGGATTTCAAACCGGCCGTCCTCCAGCTCGATGAGGCCGTCCTCGTCGCTCGCCGCAATGCGTTCGGCATCCGCAATCACCGGGCCGGCCGCGGTTCCGAAGCGCTCCTGAACATCGCCCAGGTCGAAGCGGAAGTCGCACATCAGTTGTTCGATGATATCGGCGCGCACCCTGTCGTCGTCGGTGAGTTCAACGCCGCGCACCGTCGCCAGCTCGCCGTTGAGTGATTTGCGGCGGTAGTCGGCGATGGCCGGCGAGTTCTGCACGTAGCCCTGTGGCATCTTGCCGATGGCCGAGGCACCGAGCCCGATGAGCGCATCGGCGCCGTCGGTCGTGTAACCCTGGAAGTTGCGGCGCAGAGTGCCCGCCTGCGCGGCCTGCGCCAGCCCATCCTCGGCGCGGGCGTAGTGGTCGAGGCCGATCGGCAGATAGCCCTCGCGCTCAAGTTGTTCGGCGGCGGCCTGGGACTGTTCAAACCGTTCGTGCAGTCCCGGCAGCACGGTCTCGTCGATCAGCCGCTGATGTGTTTTCATCCAGGGCACATGCGCATAACCGAAAAGCGCTATGCGATCCGGGCGAAGCGCGGCACAGCGCGTAATGGTGTCGCGAATGCCATCGACCGTTTGATGCGGCAGGCCGTAAATGAGATCGAGATTGAGCGAGCGGACGCCTTGTTCGCGCAGCTGCACCACTACATCCCGGGTTTCCTCGTAGGGCTGCACCCTGTTGATCGCGACCTGCACCTTCGGGTCGAGATCCTGCACGCCAAGGCTTGCCCGGGTCACGCCGGCACGCCCCAGTGCCGCGATACGGTCGCCATCAAGGCCGCGCGGGTCGATCTCCACCGCGAACTCCGCGTGCTCGCCAAAACGGAAGTTCGAGCGCAGGGCCTTGGTAAGCGCGACGATCTCATCCGCCGACAGAATTGTCGGCGAACCGCCGCCCCAATGAACATGGGTGACCTCACCGGCCTGCCGCGCACGCTCTGCGACGATTTCGACCTCGGCCATGAGTGCGACGAGGTACTCCGTCACCGGCGTATGGCGGCGCGTGATCTTGGTGTGGCAGCCGCAGAACCAGCACAGCGTGTCGCAATAGGGGATGTGCAGGTAGAGCGAGAGTTTTGAGCGCTCGTCGAGCGCATCGAGCCAGCGCCCATAAGTGGCGCCGTCGACACCGTTATGAAAATGCGGTGCCGTTGGGTAGCTGGTGTAACGCGGCACGGGAGCGGCGTATTTTTCGACAAGCCCGGCGTTAGCTGTTGTGGTTTTCATGGCGCGACAGTGCAGCGGTTGAGCACGAATTTCCTTGACCTGAATCAAGGCGATGGCCTGACTAACCCTTCGTGCCCATCCCATCTTAGTATCTTGCGTTCTGCGACCGGGGCAGCGAATGTAGCGCCCCTTGCACAGCGAGATTTCAGGAGACCCGCATGGGCAACTACATCGAAACTTTCCGCGCCGTTGTCTATCCCTGGCACTGCGATCATCAGGGGCACATGACAACCATGCACTATGTCGGGATGTTCGATGCCGCATTCTGGCATCTTCTGTCGGCGGCGGGTTTCGCCCGCGCTTATATGGAAGAGCGCGGCACCGGTTTCGTCGATGTGCGCGACACCATCGAATACCGCGCCGAACAGCCGGTCGGCAGCCTTATCGTCATCGAAAGCGGCATCACGCGCTTCGGCAACACGTCCGTGACGGGCTTTCACCGCATGCTCAATCCCGAGACCGGCGACCTCGCCGCGACATCGGAAAAAATCACGGTATATTTCGACCTCAACGCGCGTCAGAAGATCGCCTTCGCCGATGAAGAACGCGCCCGTCTTGAGGCCATTATCGTCGAACGGGAGGATTGAACCCATGAACCAGGTCACGAACGCAAACGGTGCGTCTCAGGTGCGTTGGGGCGTCAATGCCCAGACCGGCGTCCTCACCGATGTATTGCTCGGCAAGCCCGATCATTTCGCCTGGATGCCGCTCAACTCGATTTCCGCCGTCACACAGGCAAACCAGGAAGAGATGGGCTACCGCTTCGACGGGCAAAAGGCCATGCGCCAGCATCGCGAGATGGTCGACATCTATGAGACAAACGGCGTCACCTGCCATTTCGCCGAGGCCGACCCAGGTCTGCCCTCGAGCGTCTTCACGCGCGATTCAAGCTTCATGACGCCGTGGGGCGCGGTCATCACGTCGATCCAAACGCCACCGCGGCGCCAGGACTATTCGGTGATTTCGGAATTCTATCGCTCCGCCGGCATTCCGATCTGGAAATGGGTCACGGCGGACCATTTCGAAGGTGGCGATTTCGTTATACTGAAGCCCGGCGTCGCGCTGTTGGGCTGGGCCGGCGACCGCTCGACCAAAGCCGGCGCCGAACAGGTCGCGGGCTGGCTGCGCGAAAAAGACTGGCAGGCGTTCGTGGTGCCGATCCCGCCGCAATTCGTGCATATGGACGCGGTCGTGGTGATGCTTGAGAAGGGCCTGGCGCTTGTCTGCGAGGACGCGCTGCCGTCTTACGCCCTCGACTTTCTCGGCGAACACGAAATCGAAACCGTGCCGGTTGCCTACGGTGACTGCGTCAAGCTTGGCGGCAATCTCGTGAGCCTCGGCGACAAGCGCGTGCTTTCCATGGCGCATAACGTAAACGTCAATGCCGAGCTCGAATGCCGTGGCTTCGAGGTGTTCGCCGTCGACTACGACATGTTCGCGCTCGGCGGCGGCGGTGTGCACTGCTCGTGCCACGAACTGCACCGCGAAGCGGACTAGCCTATCCTGTGTTCACTAGCACCGGCGCCGTGAGCGCCGAAAGGGACTGGTGCTGGCAGCCTTCGGCGTCGAAGTTCGACGGATCGAGCCACGTCTCGAACGCCGCCTTCAGGACCGGCCATTCCTTGTCGATCGCCGCATACCAGGCGGAATCGCGGTTACGCCCCTTCGACACCATCATCTGGCGGAACACGCCCTCATAGCTCAAGCCGAGACGCATGGCGGCGCGGCGCGAGCCTTCGTTCAGCGCATTGCACTTCCATTCATAGCGCCGGTAGCCGAGCTCGAAGGCACGCTTCATTAAAAGATACATCGCCTCGGTCGCGGCGCGTTTGCGCTGCAGAAGCGGCGAATAGTGGATGTGGCCGACCTCGATGGAACCCATTTGTGGAGTAATGCGCAGATAGCTGGCAATGCCGGCGGCCTTGCCGGTTTCAAGATCGATGATCGTGTGGAACAGCGGATCGTCGCCAAGGCAGGTCTCCTCCATCCAGGCGCGGTACTGGCTGAGTTCCGAAAACGGCCCGTAAGGCAGGTAGGTCCAGTTGGCCGGCGTATCGCCTTTGAGGTTTGCCGCATGGAGATCTGCGGCATGAGCGTCCGGATCGATCGGCACCAGCCGGCAATAGCGCCCCTCAACCGGCTCGCGCGGCGGCCATGGCGGTGGTGCCCAGTCCGGCACCGGCTCGTCGAGCGGTTGTCCGAGATTGTTTGTTTCGTGCGGCGTCTTGAGATCGATCATGGGGTCTGGCTCGCGTGCGGTCGGCAGGGACCTTCACAATCGCGCGCAACCGGTCCTTCGAAAACGGCCAGTCGCGGTAATTTGCAAGAGGCCAGTTTGGCGGCGGCCACGCCGACGGAGGCCGCCGATATCGCCACGTTCGTACAGCGCGGCCCGCGCGATGCGCTTGGCGCTTGAAACGGGGTGAAATTCAGGGCATACAGCCCCTCAGTTGCCCACGTAGCTCAGGGGTAGAGCACTCCCTTGGTAAGGGAGAGGTCGAGTGTTCGAATCACTCCGTGGGCACCATTGCCTCTCTCACGACATTCGCTTCGCTCAGGTCTCCGAGGGGCGAGCATAGCTCGGCGGGCAGTCGCCCTTGCGAGAACGCGTTGTGTTCGGGTTTGCCGGTTTAAGGCGCATCACCTCACCAGATCTCAGCTCCACCCGGCTCAACCGAGCCCGCGCGTCAGTGTGCGGAAGACATGGGCCGGCGCGTCGCGCCGGGCGATCTCGCCGTCTTCCACGGCCTGCCACGCGGCATAGATGAGGGCGTCGATGGTGGCCGTCGCCCAGGCGGTCGGGATGTCGGGCGCGATCAGGGCTTCAGCCTTCATCGCTTCGGCGAGCGCTGTGAGGGCGCTCGTCTGGCGGTCATAGATGACGCGCACTTCCGCATCGTCATGATCGAGCGGGCCTGATGACAAAAACCGGAACCGGTCGCCGAGCGGCACGATTGCCTCCGTCAGCCGCCTGAGGGCGCCCTGCGGGTCCTCCGACACGGTGCCGATCTCGGCCGTTGCCACCTCGATCCGCTGCAGAGCATCAAGAGTGAGTGCGCGGATCAGGTCGCGGCGCGTGGCAAAGTGCCGATGCAGCGTGGCACGGCCCACGCCGGCGCGTTCGGAAATCTCTCCAAGCGTCGCGCTCGGATCCTGCGCCAGGATGACGGCCGCCGCATCGAGCAGCTTTGAGGTCGATTTGCTGTGCATATTCTAGTAGTCTCATATGAGACAAAAAAATCTCATACAGGAAATTTACATGTCATACAATCTGGAATTCCGGAGTTGTTTCAGCGATTTCGCTCGCGCCAGTCACCAGGGCGTGTAAAATCTCCCTGCCAGATGCCGCGTTTGGCAGCTTTCGCTTCAGCCTCCGCTCGGCCGTAGAGCGCTGTACCTTCAACGGTCGCGACGGCAAGTCCGGCGCGGATCATTTCCGCGTTGAGATCGGTTTCACCGGCCCGGCACCGCGACAGCGCGCGGTCATAGCGGTCCACTGCATGACTTGTGCAGGTGACTGTTTTTGAGTGCACGAGAGAACGCAGATGAGCCCGGGCGGCACGCCCACAGGTCCACGGCGCCCCGTCCGCCGTATTGCAGCTTTGCGAAAACTCCGGTGCATCGATCCCAAAAAGCCTGATCTCTTCGCCGTCGACCCTCAGGCTGTCGCCGTCGATAACGGACGTGGCGCCTTCGTAGCTTTGCTGCGGCAGCCGCGAAACGCCGTAGATCAGGGCGCCGGCGGCAAGGCACACGAACACCGCATCCGCCAGCCGCTGCAGTCTTGAACGGCGTCTACGCCGCCGCCATCTCCACATCAGAACTTCCCTCACGCTCGCGCACTTTTGATCGCCCGCGCCTTGGTATACCTTGTCGCGTCTTGCCGATTCAGCCAAGGGTTCAGAGCTATGAACGATAAGGGTTCACGCGGAGTGGCGCTTGTGGTGGGCGCCGGAGATTTTCTCGGTGCCGCCATTGCCACGCGCTTTGCGCGCGAGGGGTATCACGCGGTCGTCACCCGCCGCCGTGGCGACCTCGACGGCGTTGTTGCATCGATCACAGCTGATGGCGGCGCCGCAACCGCCATTCACACGGACGCCCGCGACGAAGACGAGGTCGAGGCTCTGTTTGCCCGCATTGAAAAGGAGATCGGCCCCGTTGAGGTGCTTGTCTTCAATGTTGGCGGCAATGTCCGGTTTTCCATTCTCGAAACCACCGCGCGGGTCTACCGCAAGGTCTGGGAAATGTGCGCCTTTGCCGGTTTCCTCAATGGCCGAGAGGCGGCGCGGCGCATGGCCGGCCGCGGCTCGGGCACCATCCTCTTTACCGGCGCCACAGCAAGTGTGCGCGGGTCGTCGGGGTTTTCCGCCTTTGCCGGCGGCAAGCATGCCCTGCGCGCGCTCGCTCAGAGCATGTCGCGCGAACTCGGGCCTCAGGGCATTCATGTGGGCCATGTGGTGATCGATGGCATTATCGACACGAAATGGACGCGCGAAAACTTCCCCGACCTGTTTGCCGCGCGCCCGCCCGACGGTGTCATGCAGCCTGAACAGATCGCCGAGATCTACTGGCACCTGCACTGCCAGCCGCGGGCCGCGTGGACATTTGAAACGGATGTGCGGCCTTACACGGAACCGTGGTAGGAATTTCACGCTTACAGGGAGGACAAAAATGAGCGACGATGTCGATTTTTTCTATGACTTTGGCAGCCCCGCGGCCTATCTCGCGTGGACGCAGCTGCCGAAAATCTGCGCCGACCGGGGCGTGGCGATCAACTACCGTCCGGTCCTCCTCGGCGGCCTTTTCAAGGCAACCGGCAACGCGACGCCCGTCTCGGTCGAGGCCAAGGGCGCCTGGATGTTCGACGACCTCAAGCGCTGGGCCGCGCATTACGGCGTGCCGTTTGAGATGAACCCGCATTTCATCATCAACACGCTCGGCGTCATGCGCGGCGCGGTATGGGCGCTCGGCGAGGGTGTCATCGAGGATTACAACAAGGCGGTCTACGAGGCGGTCTGGGTCAACGGCCAGGATATGGCTGACCCGCAGACAATCGCCGGTGTCCTCACAGCCGCGGGTTTCGATGCTTCAGCCTTTGCCGCCGCCGTGCAACTGCCAGAGGTCAAGCAGGGGCTCATCGACAACACTGAAGAGGCGGCCGAACGCGGTGCTTTCGGAGCGCCGACCATGTTCGTCGCCGGAGAAATGCATTTTGGCCAGGACCGGCTGGACTTCGTGCGCCGGGCGCTGGAGCGCGGCCGGGCTTAAGTGCCTTACACAAGCAGCTCGCCTGAAAGATAGGCGCGCGCTTCGGCACTTTGTGGGGTATCCAGGAACGCGTCAGCTGGCCCCTTTTCGATAAGCCGCCCTTTGTGGATAAAGACCACCTCGCTTGCCAGGCGGCGCACCTGATCGGTGCGGTGCGAGGTCATGATGATTTTGGTGCCCGCTCCATGCACCGCGCGCACCAGATCTTCCACATCGCGGGTTCCCGCCGGGTCGAGATTGGCGGTCGGCTCGTCGAGGAACAATACCTCCGGCTCCATTGCCCAGGCGCGCGCGATGGCAAGTTTCTGCTGTTCGCCTCCGGACAGAACCCGTGCCGGCGACATTGCGATGTCGCCAAGCCCTGTGCGCTCCAGCGCTTCACGTGCCCGCACCTTACGTTCGTTCGCGTCAACACCGCGCAGCTTCAGGGGATATTCGACATTGGCCAGCACGGAGCGGCGCAGCACAACGGGTTTTTGAAACACCCTGGTCTGGCGTTCGCCGGGCCAGACGCCGGGTGAGCCCTGCCACGTGATGCTGCCCTTTGTAGGCTTGATGAGGCCGTGGCACAGCCGCATGAGAAGGCTTTTGCCGGCACCGTTCGGGCCCATCACGACGGTCAGCGGGCCCGCATCGAGCGTCAGGGTGATCTTGTCGATCAGCCTGCGCCCGTCGATTTTCAGGGTTACGCCTTCGAGTGCCAAGGGCAGTATCCGGCCGCTCATGGCGTCACCGTGCGGCGTGGATGCAGAAGAAACAGGGCGCCGTTCACGATCAGCGCGAGGCAGACGAGGATCGCACCGAGGCCAATGGCGAGCGACAGGTTGCCCTTGCTCGTCTCAAGCGCGATGGCGGTCGTCATAACGCGCGTTGCGTGATCGATATTGCCGCCGACGATCATCACCGCGCCGACCTCGGCAATGGCGCGGCCGAACCCGGCAAGAACCGCCGTCATCAACTGATAGCGCGCATCCCAGATCAGCGTCGCAATGCTTTGCGAATGCCGCGCGCCGAGCGATATCAGCTGCTCGCGGTACTCAAGCCAAAGGTCAGACAACACCTGTCGGCTGACCGCGGCGATGATCGGCAGAACCAAAAGCGTCTGCGCGATGACCATGGCGGTCGGCGTGAACAGCAGGCCGAGCACTCCGAACGGCCCGACCCGCGACAGCGCCATATAGACGATCAGTCCAACCACCACCGGCGGCAGTCCCATGAGCGAGTTCAATGCGACGACAACGGCAGTGCGCCCCGGAAACCGGGTAATCGCCAGAACCGCCCCGAGAGGCAGGCCGATGCAGGCCGCAATTGTAACGGCTAGCAGGCTGACTCGTATCGTCAGCCAGATAATTTCGACGAGATCGGGATCGAGCGTGACAATAAGCCTGAAAGCGTCGAGGAGCCCCGAGGAAAAATCATTCATCGCCGCAGAACCCGAACCGGCGCAGCAACGAGCCGTGTGTGTCGGTATGGGCGCAGCATCTTACCTGTTCCACTTTTCCGCCGCGCGGTCATCGCTGCCGCGCGCCTCGACCCACTGTCCTCCCTCGCCACCGTCTTCCAGCTTCCAGAACGGCGCCTTGGTCTTCAGCCAGTCGATAAGAAACTGACACGCGTCAAACGCCGCCTGGCGGTGCGCCGACGCGGTGATGACGAGCACGATGCCTTCGCCGGGCTCCATGCGTCCATACCGGTGCACGACGAGCGAGGCCTGTAGTGACCAGCGTTCATTGGCCTCACGGTCGATTTCTTCGAGCGCTTTTTCGGTCATACCCGGATAGTGCTCAAGCGTCATGGCGGAGATCGAACCATCGCCCGTCATTTCGCGAACCGTGCCGATGAAGCAAACGGTGCCGCCCACCTCGGCATTGCCGCCCACGAGCTCTTCAAGCTCTGCCGCCAGATCGAACGGTTGTTCCTGTATGCGGATCATTCTGCGCGGCTTTCCATCTCGCATGCCGGGGCTTCACTATAACAGCGCCCTGAGGAAAACGCAGTGCCGGCAGGGCGGCCGGAAATGCGGCAGTGACTCAAGGCGTACACAAGCAGGTTTCATCGTGCGCGGTGCGGATTGATGAAACCGTGCCGTAAAACCCGGTCGCGATGGACTGGTGGTTAGCGTGAACGCCCTGGACATACGCGAACGCCTCAACCGCTGAGAGCGCGAGGGTTAGCGTGTCGCGTGCCTCATTCAGCGCGTCGCCGCGTTTGATGTTGAGGCCTCGCAATGTCGAAGCAAATTCCCTGAGCGCCAGGACATTGTCGAGCAACAGCTTGCGCGTGCCGTCGGCGTCGAGAACATTTCGCCACAGATCCCGGGCTTGCGCCAGAACGCCGCCGAGGGCTTCGGCGCGCTCCGTACCGCGCGCATCGAGCGTGCCGCTCTGCGATATGTCAGAAAGCGCGTTACCGGCGGCAAGAAGTTTCCAGTCCGCCATCTGGCCGGCCTGCTCATAAAGCGCCGTCATGGTCTTGATGCGGTCCGCAAACGTCCCGAACTGGCTTTCGAAAAAGTCCATATACTGCTGCGAGCCCGTACAGATTGCCGGCGTTTCGCGCTGGCGCGTGTAAAGTCTGAGGTCCGTTGTCAGCCGGCCCATCGTGCGTTCCTTGAGGGCCTGCCTGAGGCGCCGGTCAACACCGCGGGCGCGCACGATGCGCGTCGCCTGCTTGATGACATGAGCAAACAGCTCGTCGCCGCGCACCCGGCCGGGCCGGAACACCCAGTTGCCGTTGAGGCGCCGCCACGCGGTCTGTGCACCGGCCACCGCCTCTTTCAGCACCGACAGACCGTCCTCGGAGATGGTTTGCAGCGCCGCGTGATATCGCCCGCCACAATTGCGCATTGTCCAGCTATCGCTTGCCTCGGCGCGGGCGGCGCCGTCACGCGTTTCGGCGCTGACCGTCAATCGCCCCGACACCATTTCATCGCTTGCGCTGAGGCCGACGGGATTGAAGTTGACGTCGAGCGGCACCTGCAGCGACGCGCCGGCGTCAAGCCGTCTCACCCGGCCTTCCCATGCGTCACCGCGCGAGCGCCATCTGATGCCGTCGCCCTGCGGGGAACCGACGTCGCCACCCATCGCCTCAACCGTGATGGTGATACGCCCGAGTTGTTCCGCGCCGGCATTGGTAACGATTGCCTCAACGCGCCGCTGATCACCTGGAAGAACGCCCGCACCGCCAATCACGCCGCGCAGCTCAACTTCAAGATCGCTCGCCGCGGCCTGGGTGCACACCGCGCAAACCAGCACGAGCCACACCACCACCGCATGCCGCAAAGATGAGCACGAAGAACGAGGGGTCTTGAGATGCGAAAAGAGGCGGGAGGGCACTTGCGTATCTTTCTCGGGCGGGCAACGAACGGCCGACAGAAAACCGGCTGAATGCCGCCAAGTCAAGACATCTTGACGTCAGCCGCGCGGCGGACGGAACAGGTAGATGATGATCCATACCGGCACGATGACAATCGACCCGAGCAGGAGGTGCGGAATAGCCCACTGGGCGCCTTCCGACAGCCACAGAATGATCTTCTCCGGCGTCAGGCCCATGTCCGCGAGAACTTGCTCGGCCGTAACATTGAGGCTGGACAGCACCACGCCGACGCACAGCGAGGCGAGCGCGATCTTCACGACGGTGGCGACAATTCGGTAGAGCATGTTCTATCAGGCAAGTTCTTCCCGGAACTACACAACATTCTAGCCGATTTGCCATGGCGTTGCACGGGGCATCACGCGCTAGCGGTCGCGTAAATGCTGAAACATCTCCACAGCCTGCTCCCCCCGCGCGTGCAGATCTGAAACGATGTTGGACACGTGTGCCGGCTTCGTGTGTTCAAATTTCAGGTTTGCAAGGCAGGCGTTGTCGATGTGGTTTCCCTTCCAGACAAGCTGGTTAAGCTGCAACTGCCGCTGCATGGATGCTGCCCAGTCTCCCCATTTGAACGACTGGAAACGGTATGATGTCTGGACGATACACGTGGGGATGCCGAGGGCGTCGGCGCAGATCGCGCCATGAAGGCATTCCGACACGACAAGACCGCAACTGCTGATCTGGCGTATGACATCGGCCAGCGGCGCTGACGCATCGATTACGATTCCGAGGTCGGGGTCGATGTTCCATTTGCTGCGCTGCTCGGCCAGCGACAGGTGATGGGGAACAATCGCGTACTTGTGCTCTTGTTTCGTTGCGGCATGAGCCTGAAAAAAATCCTGCAGGGCATAGGCGCTGTCGCCGGCTGCCAGGGTCTTGTCCAACCCGAGGAATTCACAGGTGAGTGGCCCCCTTACGCAACTGAAATGAAAGCGCGCCAGACTGCGCGGCGCCGGCTGATAGCCGACACCCGCGCCATAGACAACGATATCGGACTGGTCGTCCATCTTGATGTGGGTGTTCAGCGTGCTGCCGATTGCCACAACATGCGTGCCGGTGGGAAATTCCTTGCCGATGGGAGTGTATTCTTCGATCCCGAACAGCCTCGGAACCAGAACGTCGTTCAGGTCATCGCCAAAATTACCACCATCGTACTTAAAATAGTTGCTGTTGGATTTACTCA
Source organism: Hyphomicrobiales bacterium (assembly GCA_021775755.1). Taxonomy (GTDB): domain Bacteria; phylum Pseudomonadota; class Alphaproteobacteria; order Rhizobiales; family JAJFHB01; genus JAJFHE01. The sequence goes on from JAJFHE010000052.1 coordinate 71,159, forward strand.
CTGAGAATACACCGGTCGACAGAAAGAGGATTGCGGCATTGCGCGGCGATCCTCTTAACACTGAGGGTCGGCGTAGAATACATGATTCCTGAAGAGGCCACCTCGATACACTGGCTGCGGGAGAGCCGTAGTCAGTTGTTGCCGATACCGGGGCCCTGCAGAAGGTTGTCAAAAACCTCCTTGCCTTCACCGATGGTGCGCTGCACGGGCGATCACCTCCCGGGAATGCCGCCGGAACGGCCATCGAATTGTGCGACCGCCTTGACAAGCTGATGGAGCGCGTCTTCGAGCCTGGTGTGGGTGCAGCCAATATTGAGCCGGGCGAAGCCGGCGCCTTCTTTTCCGAACGCATGCCCGCGGGCGACCGCCCATTTGGCCTCGTCGCGGAGAAACACCGTCAGGTCATCTGGCCGAAACCCTAACTGACGAAAATCCAGCCACAGCAGAAAAGTTCCCTCAGGTTCGATTAAGTCCACACCCGGCACGGTTTTGAGAAGGTGCCTCACCAAATCGACGTTCGTCTCGAGATAGGCCAACACAGCGTTCAGCCATGGCCCGCCGTCGCTGTATGCCGCCTCCATGGCGACATTGGCAAAGGCGTTGTTCTTGTTGACCGTCAACCGGCTGTTCTCGACTTGAAACGCCCTGCGATTGACGTCATCGGAGATGACTGTGAATGCGCAGCAGCATGAGGCGATATTAAAGGTTTTCGCCGGCGACAGGCACGTGATGCAGTTTGCGGCAAACTCCGCGCCCAGGGATGTAAACGGCACGTAGGTGTGCCCGGAGAACGCAAGGTCGCCATGCATCTCATCTGAAACAACCAACACACCGTACCGGTTGCAGATATCGCCGAGCCTTTGAAGTTCGTCCCGGCCCCAGACCCGAGCGACGGGGTTCTGATGGTTGCAAAGATAGATCATCTTCACGCGAGGATCGGACGCTTTCAGTTCCAGGTCCTCGAAATCCATTTGGTAGCGGCCCCGATTCAAGATCAAGGGGTTCGACACCATGGCGCGGTTGTTCTCGCCAAGAATGTCGAAGAAATCGAAGAACACCGGTGGCTGAACGATAACTCCATCGCCCTCTGGCGTGAACAGCGAAGCAGCGATTGCCAGGGCGTTGAGGATGTTCGGCGCGCGGAGGACATGACTTTCGTCCACGCTCCAGCCGTGGCGTTTGCGGAGCCATTGCGTTAACGCCCGCAGGAGGCCGTCCGGCACCGTCTCGTATCCGAACACGCCATGATCGAGCCGGTTCGACATCGCCTCAAGGACTGCCGGTGGCGCCTTGAAGTCCATGTCCGCAACGCCTGCGGCAAACCGGGGCGTTTCATCCATGCCAATGACATTCGGATGAACTTTCAATGCCGGTACAAGACGCCGGTCGATCTCTTCATCCAGCTCGACCGCTAACGGCAGGTTTTCCATCCGAGTGTGTCTCCCATACACCGGCGACAGGCGCACCGCATATCGCACCCATTTGAAGCAACGATTAGCACGCCGCCAACGTCGTCAACAGCTCTGCCGAAACTCTGCTCACCAGCACGGGGTAGAATCGTGCCCAGCATTCATAGAGACTGCTCAGAAGCCATGCGCAAACAGACTTCACCGACGGTTGAATTTGCTTTCTCAGCAGAACGGTTTGTCTCAATCGCAAAACGGCAGCAGATGAACCGGCGCCGACGTTTCCTCGGATGGGTGCATTTGTAACGACGAGGTTTGAGACGTTTGGCTGGGCACGGGTCTTGGCATATCCTTTGAGAGTTGCCATCGAACCAGGGTTGCTGACCGGGGGAGACCCACAAAGAATGGCGAGAAGGGGTGTTGGCAATGAAGTTCCGAACAAATTTGGTGCTGACCCTGTGTGGCGTCGCGCTTTCATTCTCGGGTGCGAAGTTACACGCAGAAACGTGGACAGTGGTCGGTGACCCTGCGGAGGTCCACCAACTTGTCGTCGACAGGGCGTTGGATGGAAAATACTGGAAGTACTATTTTCGCTCTGACGGCAGAATGGCGTACGAGCAGGACGGGTTCATCTCGGTCAGGGAATGGACAATCAATGATGACGGCACGATCTGCATGAACATTTACTCCATGCCGGACAAGATCGTCGGATGTGAAACACTGTCGCGAACCGATGAAACGCCTGCACGGTACAGGCTTGAAGGACAGACCGGCCTGTCCGCTGTTGAATTTGTCGCCCCAGACCAGTCCCTCATTGACGCCGCTTTGGAAAGAGCCGGCGCGGTTGAATAGTTCGCCCTTTTGGTCTGACAACCGTCATTCCCGACCATTGAAAGCTATTCAACCATGAGGGACCGCCCCGCTGCCACATACAGGGCTGAGATCGGGCTTAAACTCGCCCGAACGTCGGAAGCGGGGAGGTGCATGGACATTGTCGGGGCAGTTTCACCCCCGTGGCGCACACGCATGTCGCTAATGGTAGTTTTCCGGGTAAAATCGAGACGCTCAAGAGGGACGGTGTTCCACGCGGCGCGACGGATCCAACCGGTGCGCCGCAATCTGGTATGCTCGGTTTTGGGACTGCTTGTTTGATTTTTCGTTTTATTTTTTGCATACAAACTAAAATTTGGTGAATCTTCGGATGTAGACAGTTAGGTAAACGGCGATGGGTCTAGTTCAGGACAGTGTGGTGACAACCGCCGAGGTTGCCGGTGCTCTAAGGCGCCTCCTGGCCAGTAAGCAGTTGGCCGGTTCACAGCGCCTGTCGCAATTTCTAAGCTACATCGTCGAAGAAACGCTTGCGGGCCGTGGAGATCAAATCAAGGGCTACGCCATCGGCTTGGAAGTTTTTGACAGACCGGACGATTTTGATCCTGAAACTGATGCAATTGTACGGGTCCAGGCAGGCCGGTTGCGCAGCGCCATGCAAACCTACTATCTCACCGAAGGACAGGACGATCCGGTTGTGATCGATGTGCCGAAAGGCAGTTATGTTCCAGTCTTCGGTAAGCGCTCACCGCCTGCGGACATAAAGGGAGAACAGCCGCGAATCATTCAACCTCAGCCTGGGAAATGGTGGAGGAGGCCTACAAGCCTTGCCTTCGGCGTGTTGTCCGTTGCCGTTCTCGCTGCGCTCCTTGCTGCCATCCTGGATTTTCGCGATGGCGACAACCATGCGGTTGCTGTGGCGTTCGAAGATGCGAGCATTGTGCCCACCGGCCCGAAAATCGCGGTCCTGCCGTTCGAGAGTATAGGTACTTCGGATCAGGCGCTTCTCTCGACAATAGGTATCACAATTCAGCTGGTATCTGATCTGACGAGCTTCAAGAATCTATTCGTTCTCGCACCAAACGCCACTATTGCAATAGACGGAACGTCCGATGCTCCGCTATCGGCGGTGCGGCAACTTGGTGCCGAGTATGTCGTGACTGGCAGTCTGCAAGATTATGAAGGTGGGCTGCGCGTCATCGCTCAACTGGTAGAACTGGAGAGCGATCAAATTCTTTGGTCGGAATCTTTCGATCGCACGACCTTGTCCGTTAACTTGGTCGAGGTCCTCGACGAGATTTCTGGAAGAATCGCAAATGCCCTGGGCCAACCATATGGAGGCGTTATTGAGCGGTTGGAATCGCAGCAGCTTTCTCGGCGACCCGAACGGTTGACGTCGTTTCTGTGCGTCCTCAGGTTCCATGAGTACACAGCGTTCAAAACGCCACAAAAGCATCTCGAAGCGCGCGATTGTCTCTTGGACGCCCTTGAGGTGGAGCCCAACTACGCCAGAGCCTGGGCTGCACTTTCGTGGATATACGGCGATGAGGTGCGTTACGGATTCAATGCGTTACCCGGAGATGCGACCCAGCGTGCAATCGAAGCGGCGCGCACAGCGATTCGCATCGATCCAAGCGATTCATTCAACCATGGCTACGTGGCCATTGCATACCTCGACAGACGCAATGAAAAGCTGTTTCTCGAACACGCAAAGCGGGCTCTTGAACTAAATCCAAATGACGCAAGTATGCTCGCTGGTATGGGATGGGGGCTTTGTTTGACCGGTAACTGGGATGCGGGTGTTCCGCTCGTTGAGAAGGCTAGGGAACTCAACCCGACGCACTTGCCTTGGTATCGTGCGCCCTTGGCACTGAACCACTATAGACTCGGTGAATACGATGAAGCGCTCGATCACGCTACGGCCTACTACCAGCCGGATTCGTTGCTTTCCGTAATTATTCTCGTGGCGAGCCGCGCGCAAGCTGGATCTTTGGATCAGGCTGCACCCGCGTTGGACGTTCTTCGGTCAAGTTTTGCCGATGATCCAGCGGGCCCTCGCAGTCTGCTGCAACTCTGGGGTATTCCTGAGCCGCTCATTGAGCAACTGATCCAAGGGTTGCGCAAGGCCGGTTTGCAAATGGAAACGTGAACTGGTGAAATCGTTTGGGTAGCCGGCCGAGAGTTGGACGATTTTCACGCGCCAATTGGCAAATTCTGGAGCGCAACGAGCCATCCCTCAACCCACAGGCTGACATTAAACAATCAAGATCGTGCGCTTCGGTGTCTACCTTTCGGGCCGAATGCCTGGTGTGTGAAGCCAGTATCGCACGATGGATTCTACCATCTGTTCCAGTTCGCCAATCGCCACCGGCTTGGTGAGGAACGAGTTCGCGTATCTCTGGTACGACTTCACTCTGCATTCCGCGCGATTGCTCGTGGTCAGCACGATGATCGGTATTTGACACAAATCCGGATCCGATTTGATGTTCTTGATGACTTCAAAGCCGTCGACTTTCGGCATGTTCAGATCAAGCAGAACAAGGTCCGGCCGCACATGGATTTCGCAACCGGCCGGTGCGCGCAGCATCCTGATCGCAACCTCCCCATCGTTCGCGAAGTGAAGATGACAGTCCGCGCACACTTTTTCGAAGGTGCGTGTTAGAAGCCAGACATCGTTAGGGTCGTCATCCACCAATAAAATTTGAGCACCCATGTTAGCTGTGTAGCCCTCCTCAACTAACGAGCTGCTCCTGTCCCCAAGTTATCTGGTCTCTCCCGCATTGCTGCCAAGGTTGCGACGCACCAGATCACCTTCCGCCCCTACATTTAGGTCAAAGCAGTGATGCCGGTAAGTTTGTTACGGTAAATAACAGAGTGCCTAGAGTGGCCCTGTCCCGCGGAGCCGGCGGCCTAATTGTTGCCGATACCCAGGCCCTGCAGGAGGTTGTCGAACACCTCCTTGCCTTCTTCGCCCGCAACGTCCTCGATCGCCTGACCGGCTTCCTGGCCGAGTTGCCCGCCGTCCTGCAGAACATCGCCGACGGTCTCGCCGAGATTCTCCACACCGATATTGCTGCCCAGCATTTCAAGCTGCTGCAGGGCGGCCTGCGGATTTTGCAGGATGCCGGCGATATCGGGGTAGATCTGCGGATTGCTCCACGGGCCCTTGATGATGATCGGCACGTTGAAGCCTTGCAGGTTCGATTCGCCTCCCTGCCCCTGCAGGGATGCGACGAGCTTTGGATCGACGCGGTAGTCGAGCGATTGCGGCGGCATGCTCACGGTTCCGCCGCCGGTCATGCGCACCAACGGTCCGATCATCTGCAGGTCCTGATTGACCGCGACGCCGTTGGTGATCTGGTAGTTCGCAGTGAGCGATGCAAAATCGGTCTTTTGTGAGGGTGAACGCGACCAGCCGCTGAGGATCTGCGAGGGCAGATCGCGCATCATGCCGGCGATATTTATGCCCCGAATGGCGCCGTTGGCGAAACGCACGCCAACAGTGCCGCCAAGCGTCGATACGAGCTGGCGCTGCGAGTTGCCCGCCGCATTGAGCCTGACGACGAGCGTCGACGTTCCTTCAAGCCAGTCGAAATCGGCGAAGTCGCGCAGTAACGGATGGGCGGAGACACCGCTTGCGTCGAAACTTGCCGCAAGCACCGGTGCTGCTCCGGACTGCTCGAGCACAACCGCACCCGTGGCGGCGCCGTCATAAAGCGCGAGCTGTTCAAGCCGTGCATCCAGCCGGCCGTTGTCGATCGTGACGCTCGCCACCGTAGTGCCGGTCGTCACATTCCGGTATTGGATCTGGGAGGCGGCGAGGCGCAGTTGCGCGTCCATGGCCCGCAGGCCGGAGAAGTCGATCGGCGCATCGCTCCATCCCGACGATCCGCCGCCGCCGGACCCGCCACCGCTATCGCCGAGATAACGGTTGAGGTCGATGCGGTCGACCCCGAGGCTGGCGGCTATGTGCGGCCTTGCACGGTCGGTGCGGATCACCACATTGCCCTGGGCACGCATGCCGTCGAGGCCGATCTGTGCTTCGCTGAGCGATATACTCCCTTGCGTGAAGGCGAGTTTTGCAACCGCGCTGAAGTCCTCCAGACCTTGGCCCGGCTGGAGGGGTTTGCCCGCCCATCGCGCCAGCCCGCGCAATGACGGCGAGCGGTAATCGATGTTGCCGTTGAGTGCCGGTCCGTTGGTAAGCGAGAGGTCTCCCTTGAACGATGCCGTCAGGTGCGGCGATGACATTTCGAAATCAAGGTCGGCGCGCTTTTCTTCCGTCAGCTGCGATAACGGCCCGAGTACGGAGGCAAGCGTGACGCGCTCACCATTCCAGATCATCGACCCGTCGATTGACAGATTGCTGGTGAGCGAGGGCAGCGACAGCGCCACGTCGACATCGCTCACCTCCATTGCCGTGCCGGTCGTTTCGTCGAGATAGCGCACCACGCCATCGACAATGCGCACATCGTTGAGGCTGACATTGCCGAGTTGAAAACCGCCTGTGCCCGATGAAGGCTCCTGCCGGTCTTCCCGTTCACCCCGGCCGTCTTGGGCGCCCCGGCCGTCCTGCGCATCGAACGACCAGTTGCTGCGGCCCTCGAAGTCGGTCAGCAGGTTGAAGCGCGGGCGTATGAGTTCGAACGCCTCGACCTCGACATTTCCCTGCACCAGCGGCGAAAGCGCCAGACTGACGCGTATTTCTTCGGCCGCCAGCACCATGCCAGACGGCATTTCCGGTGGATTGGAGATTGTCACATCGCTCATAGCCACGGCGATGCTCGGGTAAACGGAAAACGAGATCTTGCCGCCAAGCGTCAGATCGCGCCCGGTTTGTTGCTTGGTCACCCGGGCGAGCTGATCGCCGATAAAATCGGGTGAAATGAAAAATGGAACCGCGACCGCCGCTGCGACGATGAGCACGATCAGAAAGAATAAAATCTTGATAAAGCGCATAGCCAAGAGTCAATAAAGCAAACGGCGATTCAAGGCAAAACCGTAATGCCGCGGGCACGCAACCGGAATTGCCGCCAATGCAGCTCCGGGGCAGCTCCAGGGCAGCTCCAGGGCAGCTCCGGGGCGGTCATTTGCCCTTGTCAAAGGGCCGGTTTTTCGTGCCTATACCTTGCAATCGCGCCAACCCGGTTCACGATACGGAGGGGCTGCCTGCGGGCGGCTCCTGAAAGTGGGAGACGACAGCATCATGACAGATTTGCTTTGGCAGCCTTCCGACGAGGTCATCGCCAGCGCCAACGTCACGCAATTCATGTCCTATGTGAATGAAAAGCACGGTCTCGGGCTCAACAGCTATGATGCATTGCACACGTTTTCCATAGAGCGCCAGGAGCTCTTCTGGCCGGCGGTCTGGGACTATTGCGGCGTGCGCGCCAGCACGCGTGGCGAGCGCGTGATTGCCGATGGTGACAAAATGCCGGGCGCGAAGTACTTCCCCGATGCTCGGTTGAACTATGCGGAAAACCTGCTGCGGCGGCGCGACGATGCCACCGCCATGCTGTTTCGCGGTGAAGACAAGGTTGCAAGCGAAGTAACGTGGCGCGAGCTATACGACCGTGTCTCCTGCGCGCAGCAGCAACTCAAGGCGTCGGGATTTTCCAAAGGCGACCGCATCGCCGCAGTGATGCCGAACATGCCCGAAACCGCCATGGCGATGCTTGGAGCCGCGTCGCTGGGAGGTATCTGGTCGTCGTGTTCGCCTGACTTCGGCGAACGCGGTATTCTCGACCGCTTCGGCCAGACCGAACCCAAAGTGCTAATTGCCTGCGACGGGTACTATTACAACGGCAAGGAAATCGACATTTCCGGCAAGCTGGCCGCTGTCGTGGCGGAACTGCCTACGGTCGAGCATGTCATCGTCGTTTCCTATATTGGCCGGGCCGAAGAGACCGCGGCAAAGCTGCCGAACGGCGTAACCTGGGATGCGTTTGTGGCGCGCCACGCGCCCACCGACATCGAATTCGAGCAGCTGCCGTTCGACCACCCGCTGTTCATTCTGTTCTCCAGCGGCACCACGGGCGTGCCGAAGTGCATCGTCCACGGTGCCGGCGGGGTGCTGTTGAAGCATCTGGTCGAACACCAGATGCAGGCCGATATCAGGCCCGGCGACAAAGTGTTCTATTTCTCCACCTGCGGTTGGATGATGTGGAACTGGCTGATGAGTGCGCTGGCTTCCGAAGCGACGCTCCTGCTGTTCGACGGCTCGCCGTTTGCGCCTTCCGAACGTGTGTTGTTCGACTATGCCGACGAAGCCGGCATGACGCTGTTCGGCACTTCCGCGAAATATATCGATGCGGTCCGCAAGACCGGCTGGAAGCCCCGCGAAACCCACTCGTTGAAAACCGTTCGTACCATTCTGTCGACCGGCTCACCGCTCGCACCGGAAAGCTTTGATTTCGTCTATGACAACATCAAGAAGGACGTGCTCCTCGCTTCGATGTCGGGCGGTACCGACATTTGCGGGTGTTTCGTCATCGGTGTGCCGGTCCTGCCGGTCAGAAGCGGCGAGATTCAGGTCAATGGTCTGGGCATGGCAACCGACGTCTGGGATGAAGACGGCAAAACCATGGCCTCCGGCAAGGGTGAGCTTGTATGCGCGCGGCCGTTCCCCACCATGCCTGTGTCCTTCTGGAACGATCCTGCCGGGGAAAAGTACCACAAGGCCTATTTTGACCGCTTCGAGAATGTCTGGTGCCATGGCGACTTCGCCGAATGGACGCCGCATGGCGGCATGATTATTCACGGTCGCTCCGATGCTACTCTCAATCCGGGCGGCGTGCGCATCGGGACGGCGGAAATCTATGCGCAGGTTGAAGCCATGGATGAAGTCATCGAAGGTCTGGCGATCGGCCAGCAGTGGGACAACGATGCCCGCATCGTGCTGTTTGTGCGGCTGAGTGATGGCGTGACGCTGGACGATGAACTCACCGCCGCCATCAAGTCGCGCATCCGCAAGGGCGCATCGCCGCGTCATGTGCCGGCAAAAATTGTCGCCGTTGCCGACATTCCCCGTACCAAATCGGGAAAGATTACCGAACTGGCGGTGAGGGACGTCGTCCATGGCCGCGAAATCAGGAATAAGGAAGCGCTCGCCAATCCTGAAGCGCTAGAGCTCTTCCGCAACCTTCCCGAGCTTCGGTCGTGAACGGGACTGATTCCTTTGAATTTTTGTAAGGCCGCTAAAATTTGACTGAAATTGCGCCGTAGCCTTTCAGACATCGTTTACGTTGAAGCGAACAATTGTAACAAAATGCTGGGTATTAACGGGAACTAGAGCGTTCTCGCATTAAATAAGCGTCACAAACAGGGCAGAAACACTCCAGTTTAATGGAGCCGAGTGATGGCGCAGATGGATAGTTTTCAGGGTTACTGGCCGCGCAGGGCGGCAGGGGCACTCACCCGGTTCTTCGCGGACCGGCGCGGTAATGTGGCAATGATTTTCGGTATTGCCGCCTTGCCGCTGATGATCGCCATGGGCGTGGCGATCGATTACGGAAACACGTCGCGGGTCGACCAGAAACTGGCGGGCATCGCCGATGCGGTCGCGCTGGCGGCGGCAAACGTTTCCAACGACCCGGATGCGCGTGAAGAGCTTGCAAACAAGTTTCTCGCCGCCAATTCGGGGCTTGATCTTGGCAGTGGCGTGAACCTGACCGACATTCAGATCGTGTTCGACGATGAAAACGAACGCGTTTCGGTGACGCTGGTTGCAAACATCGATACGACGCTGATGGGACTGGCGGGCATCAACCACACAAACGCCACCGGCCACAGTGTTGCGGGCTACGAGGTTTCCGGCAGCCATCCGGTTTCGCTGGGGTTGGTTCTTGATGTTTCGGGCTCGATGGCCTGGAACAACAAGATCGGAACATTGCGCACCGCCGCAACCGGCCTTTTGGATCAACTGCACACGAATGATCCTGACGATGTTTATGTTCGTACCGGGCTTACAACCTACAACACCGATGTCGTGTCGACTGTGCGCATGGACTGGGGCGTTGACCATACCAGGTCTGTTGTCCAGACGCTGATCGCATCGGGCGGCACGGCTTCGACCCGGGCGGTTAACGTGACCGGCGGCTGGCTGCGCGGCAACAGCGAGTCCGCACATCACAATCAGCAGGAAGTTCATGGCGACGAGGAAATCGAACCTCTGAGGTTCTTGATCTTCATGACCGACGGCGACAACAATCAAAGTCGTGATGATCGGCGTACCAAACGGAAATGCGATCAGATCAAGGCTGATGGCATAGAAATTTTTTCCGTCGCATTTGAGGCGCCGATTCGGGGTCGTGAGCTTCTGGAATATTGCTCGACTGACGAAGATCATTACTTCGATGCACGGAATTCACAGGACTTTCTGGACGCTTTCGAGGCGATCGGATTGCGCATCCAGACGAGCATGCTGCGTCTCGTCGAATAAGCCATCAGCCGCTGCCGGGTTGTTTCAGTCCGGCAGCGGTATTCCTCCTGTTCCCGTTTCCTGGCCCATGCGCACCGACTTGCGCTTGGGTTCCTTCAGTGTGCGGTTCAGGAGGATTACCGGGATCAGTCCCGAGACAACGATGGTGAGTGCCGACAGTGCGCTTTCTTCCAGCAGGTCCAGCGAGGCGTATGTGTAGACATGCGTCGCCAGCGTATCGAAGTTGAACGGCCTCAAAATGAGCGTCGCCGGTAGTTCCTTCATGCAATCGACGAACACGAGCAGACCGGCGGTCGCAAGCGCCGGTCGGATGAGGGGCAGATGCACCTCCCTCAAAGCGCCCGACGAAGAGCGCCCGAGCGTGCGTGCCGCAGCCGCCAGATTGGGCGTCACCCGGCCAAGACCGGATTCGATTGCACCGTAAGAGATCGCCAGAAATCGCACCACATAGGCATAGACAATCGAGAAGATGGTGCCGGTCAGCAGCAGGCCGGTGGATATGCCGGCAATCTCTCGCGCCATACCGTCGAGCGCATTGTCGAAGGCGGCCAGCGGCACCAGAATGCCGATGCCCAGCACCGCGCCGGGAACCGCGTAACCGACGCTTGCGAAGCGGATCGCAATCTGCACCAGATCGGAGCGTGCAATGCGGTGCGCGTAGGCGAGAAACAGGCCGATGGCGATAGCGGCGAAGGCGGCCGTGAACGACAGCAGGAGACTGTTGCGCGTGTGCCGCAGATAGTCCGCGCTTGCGGCGTCCTCGAAATGCGATACTGCAAAGTCCAGCAACACCGCGCCCGGCACGACGAAACCGAAGATGATCGGGCAGACGCAGCCAAGCGTTGAAACCCAGGCGCGCCAGCCCGTGAGCTTATGGCGGCTCGGGCGGCGTTCGCGCTGCGACATATGATGGAACCGCTGCTGCCGCCGCCCGACGCGCTCAAGCCAGATCAGCGCGAAGACGAAAACCAGCATGACGCATGCGATCTGTGCCGCGCCGCCAAGGTTGCCCTGACCGAGCCATGTCGAATAGATACCGGCGGTCAGCGTATTAACGCCGAAAAACTCCACCGCGCCGATATCGTTGAGGCATTCCATCATGGCGAGCGACACCCCCACCACGATGCCGGGCCGGGCAAGTGGCAGGGCAACTGAGAAAAATGTGCCAAGTGCTGTTCGCCCGAGCGTCCGGCTGACTTCAAGATGGCACACGGACTGTTTGATGAAGCTCGCTCGTGCGGTGAGGAACACATACGGGTAGAGCACGAAAGCCATGACGAAAACGGCACCGCTCAGCGAGCGGATTTCCGGAAACCAGTAGTCGCGCGCGTTGCGCCAGCCGAACAGATCGCGCAGTCCCGTCTGCACGAAGCCGCCATACTCGAACACGTCCACATAGGTATAGGCGATGATATATGTCGGCGTTGCCAGTGGAATGAGCAGCGCCCATTGCAGCCACTTGCGGCCGGGAAACTGATACATCGTGACAAGCCAGGCGGTCGAGGTGCCGACGATGAAAGTGATCAAACCGACACCGGTCATCAGCACGGCGGTGCGCCACACATATCCGGGCAGCACCGTATCCACGAGATGCGGCCAGATGTTTTCCGTCGGAAAGAGCGCCAGAATGCCGATGGTCAGCACCGGCAGCGCGACCAGCAGCGTCAGGCCGACCGCGCCGAAACCCCACACGGTTTCGCCATCGAGCGCGAACGGCGCCAATGTCTTGCGATCGGTCAACTGATCGGTGGTGGCCATGTTCCCTGTCCGCGCGGGGCGTGTCGCTCATGCCTGTGTGCGCAAGCCTTTGGTATTCAGCGGTTTTTTGATTTATTCTAAGTTGCAAATCATTCTCAAAAACAGTATCCGCGCGTTATAGAGAACGGTTTGACATGGGTCAATTCGGGGGTTTTCGCCGTCTGCAAACGAAGCCGCTGACGCGCTCTAAATGGCCGTATCGGGTTCGCTAGTTGTGAACTATCAGGACGTTGTCCATTCAGCCCAACCGAGAGACACTGATGTTGCCGAACGTCAATGATTCCCGAGAGGACCGAATGAACATCCACAATAATGCCCGTCTGACACCCAAAGGTCGAGAGGCCATG
>JAJFHE010000053.1 GCA_021775755.1 Hyphomicrobiales bacterium
GTTCGGGACCGAGAAACGGCGACGCGCCGAACGGCTCGCCGATGCGGAACCCCGGCGGCCGCTTCGGTCCGCCCGGATTGTCTGGTGGTGGTACTTTGAAACCCATCTTCTCTCGTCATCCTCCCTCGTGGAGGACGGACCCCGCGCGCTCGACCTGCACTGTTTCGGGCAAGCCGGGGGCGTTCGCCGGGAACGGTATGTTCCGGCGGGGAAAGGCCCGTCTGGTTGAAACTCTTTGTGCGGCGGGCACCGATGCCCGCAGCTCAAGGGGGGACTCTAAGGGCGGTTCGGGGATGGGGGATTAGATTGCCGAACAAAGTTGAAGCCGGCGCTGAAGACCCCCTCACACGCCACACCCCGGCCCCTTCACGCGCGACACCCCGGGCTTGACCCGGGGTCCAGAGCGATACGACAGGCCTTGCGATGCTGTCCCCCAAACCGCGTCATCACCCTGCTCGACAGGGTGATCCAGTAGCCTCCGTGCCGAAGAGGGCACGCGGTGGTGGTTACTGGATTACCCGATCAAGTCGGGTAATGACGAAAGGGGGATCGTGGAATGACGATGGAGTAGGCGGTGACGATGGGGATGAGTATTGACGAACCGGGAGGTGGCGAGGCCGGCCAGGGGTGTACGCTTACGACCAGACCTTGCGCACGGCGGCGCGGGTTTTGCGGGCGAGTTTGTTGACGAGGCGTTTGCGCTGCATGCTCGCCTGCGCCTGATGCAGTGCGGCCTTGCGGGCCTGCGGGTCGCACACCGGGATGTCGGCAGCGGCGGTCTCGCCTTCGAGCGGCTTGCGGGCCACCGTGCGCACATGCCGGAAGGCCTTTTTGCGCGCCGGATCGAGGCCGCATTCCAGCACCTCGAAACCGACGGAAGAGAGGTAACCGCGGATCGTGTCGATGCTGAAATGAAAGAAATGCGCCGTGCCGGTATCGAAAACCGAAGAGCCATGCGTGCGTGCCGGATAGAACAGGTCTTTCTCGTCGATGAACAGATATCCGCCGGGCTTCAACGTACCGAAGATGGATTTCAAAAAAGCCTTTGGAGAAGGCATGTGGCCGAGCGTGTGGATGGTGAGGGCGGTGACCGCGTCAAAATTCTCATAGCCGTTCTCCACCAGCCGCGTGAACTGGGTAACTGGCAGAAAGTCGACTTGAGCAATCGTGTTGCGCGCGCGGGCGTGATCGGCGTTGGGCTCCAGGGGATCGATGGCGGTGACCACCGCGCCCGCCTTTGACAGCATTTCGGCGAGGCCGCCGGAGCGGCAGCGGATATCGAGGACAGTCTTGTCGGCAAGATCCATATGCTCGGTTATGATGGGCATCGCCCAGTCGCGCGCGATGCTTTCTTCCTTGGCGATCTTGCGTGTCTCGATGCCCTCCCCGCCGACACGGCGGTTGGTGCCGGCATCGCCCTCGAACTCGTCGTCGTAGAAGTCTTCCAGCTCTTCGACAGCAAGCGATGGCGAGGCGAAGAACAGGCCACACCCCTGGCACATGACCGTGCGGCAGCGCGAAGACGTTGCCTCGGCGATCTCTTCCAGGGCGTCGCTGCCGCAAAGATCGCAGGTCTTCACCGCGCGCATCTTGCGCACCTTGATGGCAGGGGTCTCTTGCGCTGTCATGGTTTGCGTCATGTCAGTTGCCTCCATCGCGCCCGGCGAGCCTTCAAGCTCAGGCGGGCGACACCGAGAACACGTCGGGCCGGACTTCGTCTATCTGCACGCTGCCGGTGAGGCCGGCAAATCCCGCCAGCCGGTCGCCGCGTTCGCGCAGGTCATGCAATGTCACGTCGGGAAATCTCTGGCGCATGAAGCTGCGGCTGTAACGGCCGTTGCTTTTCGTCGCTTTCATCTGCTTGACGAAGCGGCGGCCACGCGCATGGGCATGGGCGCACAGGCGGTCAATCGCAGACACGCTGTCGAATTCGAGATCGCGCTCAATGCTGTCAAGGATGCGGCTCGAGGCGAACTGGCCATCGAGCGAGGAAATGTAGCGGCCGAGTACTTCGGACCGCTCGGCGCTCAAGGTATTTTCAAAGCCGCGCGCCAGAGCATCGCCAACCTGCTCGATAACGCCCTCGGCGGTGTCGCAGCACACGCTCAGCTGGTTCGGCAGGTCGACACTGAAGGCGTCGTTTTCAGCGGGTACATAGGCAACGACCGGGCGTTCCAGAATATAGCTTTCTACCGCCGTCGTGCAGCCATTGTGGACGAGCGCCGCACAGGCCAGCAGCCACGGCACGACATTGCCTTCGGCGATCACCTCGACATTGGCGCAGTCCTTGAGCCGGTCCTTCCAGAACTCCCGGTTTTCCGCCGGGTGTGGACGCAGCACGATCTTGCGGTCGGGATAAGCGCTGGCGAGCTTCGGCAGGAGGTCCTGAAACGCCTCGAATATTTTCATGCGGTGATGATAAAGGTCGAGCGCAAAATCCCGCGGCAGGCCGATGGCGCCGCGGCCAAGCTCGATACCGCCCGGCACGCCTTCCTTGGGATAGGCAACATTAAGCTCGGGGTAGTAGCCGTTGATCGAGCCGAAGTTCGTGTTGACCAGAATGAAGTCGCCATAGCGCTCATTGAGTGCGGCGACCTGGGATTTGAAGTAGTCGCGGAATTCGGGGCGCAGAAGATCGACGCGCGGGTTGCCGACGACATCGAGCGGGGTGCCGCAGTAATCGGGGAAATCCTCAAACAGGCTGCGGTTGTCATCACCCCAGGCAAGCAGCTGATTGGTCAGCGACAGCGCTTTGGAATCGATACGGCGGGGATAGTAGATGTTGGGCGGATAGTGCACCACCGCCTCCTCGTCCCACGCGACAATGCGGTGGCCGAGGCGCCGGGTAATGCGAAACATGCGCACGGCGCGTGCAGTAAGCGATTTTGCGAAATAGACGCCTTGCGGAAACTCGTTGATATGAGCGTCGATGGACCCCTTCCATCCAAGAATTGAGCGATAGCCCCGGTCGGCGGCGAAACGCGCAAGCAAGAGCTTGGCGTCAAGTTCGCGCACCTGGTTCTCGATGGGTATGAAAAACAACGGTTTCGCCATCACGGTCCAACTCTACGCGCCCGGATCGCGAACGATCAACGATCCAATGAGCGTTACGGAAATTTCGCGCAGATCATATCGATCAAATCCCACCGGGCAAGGGAAAAGCCCTGCGGCACAATGTGTGTCGGGGGGGTGTCGGGCCGCCATCCTGTCGCACGCTTGCGCGATGGCAAGGCTTTGCCAAGCGCAAGGATTTCTGAGACACTGCGCAAAATTTGTCCGTGGCGCCAATTTGCGCCGTGACATGCGAAACCCGATAAAGCCCGGAACCCAAGCAGATGACTTCCGCCTTCAAAGCTGCCTGCATTCAAAACTGCGCCGTGCCCGATGTCGACCGCAACATCGATACGACTGTGCGGCTGACCCGCGAAGCTGCCGCCGCCGGCGCACAGCTGATCGCCCTGCCGGAGTATTTTTCCGGCCTGGAAACGCGGGATGGCAAGATCTTTCCGGCATCCTTCGCCGAAGCCGACCACCCGGTTATTCCCGCTTTTGCGGCGGAGGCCAAATCGCTCGGCGCGTGGATCCTGCTCGGGTCCCTCGGCGTCAAGGCGGCGGACGGACGCATCAACAATCGCGGCTACCTCATCGACCCGTCGGGCCAGATATCGGCGCGCTACAACAAGATCCATATGTTCGATGTCGATCTCGATGCGGACAAGGTCTACCGCGAAAGCGCGACCATCGCGCCGGGCAACGAGGCGGTCGTTGCCGATACGGCATGGGGCGGCCTCGGCCTTTCGATCTGCTATGACCTGCGCTTTGCGCACCTTTACCGCTCTCTGGCGAAGTCGGGCGCACGAATTCTGGCGGTGCCGGCGGCATTCACGAAGGTCACCGGCGAGGCGCACTGGCATGTTCTCAACCGGGCACGCGCCATTGAAAACGGCGCCTACGTTATTGCGCCGTGCCAGCATGGAACGCTCGACGGCGGCGCGCAGTGCTATGGCCATTCGCTGATAATCGACCCCTGGGGCCGCGTGTTGGCCGATGGCGGTGACGAAGAAGGCTTCATAATCGCATCGCTCGACATGGCGGAGGTCGACAGTGCGCGCCAGCGCGTACCCGCTCTCACGCATGACCGGCCGTTCGCCCTTTCCGAACCCGCGCAAGCGGCTGAATAGCGGTGCCTGTCATGAGCGAGATTACGGGATTTCACGCGCATATCTATTTTGACGACGCCTCGATCGGTCAGGCGCGGGCGCTGTGCGAAGCCGCGCGCGACGAGTTTGGCGTGGAAATGGGGCGCGTGCACGAGCGGCCTGTCGGACCGCACCCCTACTGGAGTTGCCAGTTGGCGTTCCGTCCGGAAACCTTCGGCTCCCTGGTGCCGTGGCTTGCGACAAACCGCAACGGCCTTTCAGTTTTCGTACATCCCGAGACCGGCGACGCGGTCACGGATCACACCGATCACGCGATCTGGATGGGTGAGATCGCCGATCTCGATATTTCGACCCTACGCTAACTCCATCACAATGGTGCCATCACTTCGGCGCCGGCGGTGGGTAGAGCTTGTCGAAGGGCACTGACCTGCCGTCAACCTGCATGATGCGCACATGGTAGCGCTGCAGGGCGCGGGGGTGGGCAACGCCACACGAATGCGCGATCAACCCGACACCGTAACGAACCTTGCTGACGAAATTCTCCACCCGCACGGCCTTGTCGGCCGGATCGAGGCCGCGCTGCAGGCGCGGGTCGTGGGTGGTGATGCCGGTCGGACAGGTGTTCTTGTTGCACTTCATTGCCTGGATGCAGCCGAGAGCGAACATGAAGCCGCGCGCGGAATTTACGAAGTCAGCGCCAGCGCAGTAGGCCCATGCGATTTCCGCAGGCGTGATCAGTTTGCCCGATGCGATGACGCGGACGCGTTCCTTCAGACCGTGGCGCATCAGAATGTCGACCACCATGGGCAGGGCCTCGCGGATGGTCAGCCCGACATTGTCCATCAACGGCATGGGTGCGGCGCCAGTACCGCCATCGCCTGAATCGACGGTTATGAAATCAGGTGCGCTTTCGATGCCGCGATTCAGAATTTCCTCGCACAATTGCTCAATCCAGCCATAGGCGCCGAGCACTGCCTTGAAACCGACGGGTTTGCCGCCGACATCGCGCATGTGGGCAATCATGTCGAGCAGGTCGCCGATCGAATCGATTTCAGGATGCCTGTTGGGCGAGATCGATGCCTGACCCTCGGGTATACCGCGGACCTCGGCGATCTCGGCGGTGACCTTGTTTGCCGGCAAAATGCCGCCCTTGCCGGGCTTGGCGCCCTGCGACAGTTTAAGCTCGACCATCTTGACCTGGGGTGTCGCAACGAGGGCTGCGAATTTATCATCGTCCAGGCCGCCCTCGCCGTCCCGGGCGCCGTATTTCGCTGTGCCAATTTGAAACACCACATCGCAGCCGCCTTCGAGATGATAGGGCGACAGGCCGCCTTCGCCGGTATTGAGCCAGCAGTTTGCCCGTTTGGCGCCTTCCGACAGAGCCCGCACGGCCGGGCGCGACAGCGCTCCAAAGCTCATGGCTGAAATATTGATGATCGACTGTGCCTCATAGGGCTCGCGCGCGTAGGGTCCGATGACCAGCGGCGGCGCGCTTTGGGTATCCTCGTCAAGCACGGGAAACGGGCAGTTTACGAATATGGGCGTGCCGACCAGTGAAAGAGAGCGCGTCGATCCGAAGGCAATCGTGTTGTCGACACCTTGCGATGATTTGTAGACCCATTCGCGCTCGGCCCGGTTGAACGGCATCTCCTCGCGATCCATAGCGAAGAAATACTGGCGGAAAAACTCACCGAGTTCGGTAAAAAGGGCCCGAAACCTGCCGATAACCGGGTAGTTGTGCCGGACGGCATCGCGGGTCTGCGAGGCATCAAGGAAGTAGATCACGATGAGTGCCAGAGCGCCGAGACCGACAACGCAGATGAACAGGACCGCGATTACCCCAAGCGACTGCATTGTGAAGATTGAGTACCAGTCACCCATCGTGTGCTGCTCCGCTCATCAATTGGCCGGTGAAGCCGTCAAGTCTAAGTCATACCCGCGTCCGCTGCCTTAAGAAATTCAGGACTAACGCTGATAATACCAGGGACAGCTCTTCCCGAATGCGCACAGCTGATGGCCGGCAAGGTCCAGCCAAACGGTCATAGGGCGGCGAACGCCAATTTCACCCCCGGCACGCGTCGCCGATGCGGTTCTGGTTAACAACCTCTAAATACCGCCAGTTTGGCGACACCCGCGTAATTCGCAGCACTGCACCTCGGGGGTACCGCAGCTTTAGTGGCCTCCTTTTTGCTCCGGTGGACCTGTTGGCCAGCATATTCGGGCCGTCATGAATGAAACCGCAGTGCCGCCTAAAGGGAGCGTATCTTCAAATGTTCGACCTGCTTACGAACCCCACACAAGAAAACCAACACCGGCTTCGTATTTTCTATCTCGCGTCGTTCATGGCGTGTTTCATCGCAGCCGCAATCACCACACAGATTTACAGTGGCATTCACCCGACCATGGATCATAGCCCGCTTGACTTCTTTACCGGCGGTGCGTTGTGGATGGTCAGCGCCCTGTGCCTGGTCAAAGCAGCGCGCGCAACGCGCAACATCGTTCACAGCCTGTTCTGGCTTGCCGGATGTGCCGCACTATCGATGCTGGCGATCGATGAATTCATCGGCCTCCATGAAGCGACCGAGAGCGTCGTCGGCGACGACGATCACATCAAGGTTGTTATGTGGGCATGCACGCCGGTCGCACTTGCACTCATCGTCAAAGTCGCCAAAGCACCGCGCGAAATTGCGATGTTCTTCGTGCTCGGATTTGCAATCCACACCGGTTACCTGGCCGTGGACGTGGGCGATGGCGACTATTTCACCCTGCCCCTGCCGCTGGAAACCCTGCAGTGGACCGAAGACATCTTCGAACTGCTGTTCGTCTCAAGTTATCTCTTCACGTTTTTGCTGATGGCCGGCAACCCGTCCGAACATGTTGTGCCGCGTGAACGTGTCCAGCGCGCCGTGCAACGCGCCGACGCAGACCCCGCGTGGGTGGCCCCGGTCTTCGGCCAGCGCTGAAATCAAACGCCCAGAAAACGCTCCTGGATCGTCGGGTCGGCCACAAGGTCGTCCGACGATCCCGACCACACCACCCGCCCCTTCTCCACGATATAGTGGCGGTCGGCCAGTTTGACGAGATCGGCAATATTCTTGTCGACCACAACGATCGAGAGCTTCTCGTCTTTCAGCCGGCGCAGACAAGCCCAAATCTCCTGGCGGATCAGCGGCGCCAGTCCCTCGGTTGCCTCATCCAGGATCAGGAGCTGGGGATTTGTCATCAAGGCACGGCCGATCGCCAGCATCTGCTGCTCGCCGCCAGACAGCAAGTTCGCCATACTGGTGCGTCGCGTCTCAAGCTCGGGAAACATCTCGAACACCTTTTCAAGTGTCCACGGGTTGGCTGAATTGCGCCGGTTCGCAGCGGTTGCGACAAGGTTCTCGCGAACGCTCAGATTGGGGAAAACCTGTCGCCCCTCCGGCACCAACCCGATCCCGAGTTTGGCGATTTTATAGGACGGTAGCTGGGTGATGTCGGCACCTTCAAACTCGACCCGCCCGCCGCGAGCGCGCACGATACCGATCAGCGAGTGAATGGTCGTCGTCTTGCCCATGCCATTGCGCCCAAGCAGGGTCACCACTTCGCCGGCGGATACGTCGAAATCCATCCCGAAGAGGACCTGACTGGAACCGTAAAATGCTTCTATTCCTCGGACACTCAGCATCTCAGGCGACCTCGTCTCCAAGATAGGCGCGACGCACGGCGTCGTCGCTGCGGACCTCTTCGGGCGAGCCGGTGGCAATGACCTTGCCGTAGACCAGCACCGAGATCCGGTCAGCAAGCGTGAAGACGACGTCCATGTCATGCTCGACCAGCAGCATGGTTTTTTCGCCTTTCAGGGCCTGGAGCGTTGACACCATGCGGCTGCTTTCCTCGATCCCCATGCCGGCCATCGGCTCGTCGAGCAAGAGCAGTTCGGCATCGGTGGCAAGCGCCATGGCGATTTCAAGCTGGCGGCGTTCTCCGTGCGACAATGCGTTTGTAAGATCGTGGGCGCGCTCTGCGAGCGACACCTGCTCGAGCCGCTCCATCGCCGGTTCGATGAGTTCGCGATCTGCCGCCGCGGGATGCCAGAAGCGGAACGAATGGCCGCGATGCGCCTGCACGGCTAGCGCAACATTCTGCAGCACAGTCATTTCCTGAACGACGCTCGTAATCTGGAACGAGCGCGCCAGTCCGGCGAGCGAGCGACGGTACGGCGGAAAATGGGTAATATCGCGGCCCTTGAAGTGAATTTCCCCGGCATCGGGGCGCAGGGCACCCGACAATTGTGCAATGAGCGTCGTCTTGCCGGCACCGTTCGGACCGATTACCGCATGTGTTTCAAACGGCAATACCGTGAGATGCACGTTGTCGGTCGCGAGCACACCACCGAAGCTTTTGATCAGGCCCGATACCTGCAGAACCGGTTCAGCCATCGGGTCCCTCCCCGTCCGCTTTGGCGGCGGAAGAACCTCTACCGCGCGTGCGCCGCAGCATGCTCTCCAGATTTGCGACAACGCCGGTAATACCGCCCTTGGCGAACAGCACCGTCAGTACAAGCAGGATGCCGAAAATCAGGCGCCAGTGCACCCAGTACTGCGACAGGAACACATCGAGGCCGACGAAAGCCGCCGCGCCCAGGAACGGGCCAAACAATGTACCAGAGCCGCCCAGGATAACCATGAACATGAGCTCGCCGGAACGCGTCCAGTCGATCATCTCCGGACTGATAAAGTCGGTGAAATTGGCGAGCAGCGCGCCGGCGAAGCCGCACATGGCGCCGGCAATCGCGTAGCAGGTCAACCGGTAAATATAGACGTTGAAACCGACCGCACGCATGCGCTCTTCGTTGCCTTTGGCGCCGCGCACGGCCATGCCGAAGCGGGAGTTGACGATACGATGCACAATGTAAAGAGCGACGAGCAGCGAAACGAAGCAGATGTAGTAGAGGCTCGTGTCGTCGTCGAAGTTCAGGACGCCATTGAAATTGCTGCGCACGTAAATGCTTAAGCCGTCGTCGGCGCCATACTCTTCCGCACTGACGCCGGCAAAATAGACCATCTGACCGAACGCCATGGTGATCATGATGAAATAGACGCCGCGCGTCCGCAGGCAAATGGCACCGGTGATGACAGCGAACACCGCGGACACGACTATGGCCAGCGCGAAGTGCAGCCAGCCGTTATAGATGTCGTAGTAAAACGGGATACCGACCGAATAGGCACCCAGGCCTAGAAAGGCCGCGTGGCCGAAAGAGATCATGCCGCCAAAGCCGAGGATCAGATTCAGGCTCACCGCGGCGATCGCAAGAATTACAAGACGGGTCGCAACGTCAAGATAAAACGGCTGATTGAAGACTTCGGTCAGCACAGGCGCGAATGCGAAGATAACCAGCACGACGATCATGAGCCAGCCGTTGAAGGACAGGTTCAACACCTTGCCCATCAACCCGTTTGCCGATCGACTTTCCATGAACAATGCGCCTCAACGAACTTTCGGCGGGAACAGCCCTTGCGGCCGCACCGCAAGAACCCCAGCCATTAGAATGTAAATCAGCATGGCCGAGATCGCCGGCGCTGACGTCTCGGCCGCCTCTCCTCCCATGAAGAGCCGGAACAGGTCATCAAGATAAGAGCGGCCGAGAGTGTCGATGAGGCCAATCAGCAAGGCGGCGATGAACGCCCCCTTCATGGACCCGATTCCGCCGACGATGATGACGACGAAGGCCATGATGATAATGTCGTTGCCCATGCCGATACTCGCTTCCGAGATCGGCGCAATCAACATCCCGGCGAAGCCCGCAAGCACCGCACCCAGGGCGAAAACCAGCGTGAAGAGCGTCTGAACATCGACACCTAGGGCGCCGATCATCGTGCGGTTAGATGCCCCCGCCCGGATCAGCATGCCAAGCCGGGTGTGACTGACCACATAGTATAGTCCCGCGGCAATCGCCAGGCCCGATCCGATGATCAGCAGCCGGTAGACCGGGAACACGATTCCGGGGAGAATTTCGATCCATCCGCGCAGGAAGACCGGTAACGGTATGGCAATGCCGGCCGGGCCCCAGATCAGGTGCGCCAGTTCATCGAAAATCAGGATGAGACCGAATGTCGCCAGCACATGATCCAGGTGATCGCGCGGATAAAGCGTCCTCACGGCGATGACTTCCGTGACGATGCCCACAAGCGCAACCACCGGCAATGCCAGCAGCACGCCAAGCAGGAACGACCCAGTCCAGAAAGTGAGCGAGGCGCAAACGAAAGCGCCGACCATGTAGAACGCACCATGAGCAAGGTTGACGAAGTCCATGATGCCGAACACAAGCGTCAGCCCGGATGCAACCAAGAACAGCAACACGCCCAACTGCATTCCGTTCAGGAACTGCGTAACTAAGAGTACCGCGTCCATCCCAACCCCTAAAACGCGGGCTCAACCCGAAAGCCGCCACCCAGCCCGCGCCTGTATTCTTCTGGTTGTCCCGGGCTTAACACATATCGGCGCCAGTGAGAACCGCGGCCCCACACTAGATTGCGCAGAGCACTATTATTCACTGTGCCCTTTCATCGCCTCTCCTTCGGATATGCCGAGAGACTCCCGGTAGGCCTTGAAGAACGAAGGTGCAATTGCGGCGAGCCGGTCATTGCTGATGCGGCCCGTTCTGGTCATATAGCTGTGTGCGAAGCTGTACGGCGCCAGGTTCATATGGCGTCCGAAATTCTCATACCATCCATAGCTGCCCTCGGCTGCCGCCAGCAGCTTTTCGACAACGGGCCGGCGCGAACGCTCGAACTCACCCAGGGCTGTTTCAACGTTTTGCGGGGTCGCGGCACAGGCCCGGTAAAGGGCGATGGCATCTTCCATTGCCAACCGGGTTCCAGAACCGATCGAGAAGTGAATTGAACGCAACGCATCCCCGATCAAAACAGTGTTGCCGTGCACCCAGTGAGCGTTGCGCAAAACCGGAAAGCGGCGCCAGACGGAATTGTTGGAGCGAAGCGCATGACCGTTCAGATCGGGTGCAAACACCGCTTCGCAGTATGAACGCGACGCCGCATCGCTCATTCGCTCAAATCCGGCGCGCTCCCAGGTCGCGGCGTCGCACTCGACGATAAATGTGCTTGCGTCGGGCGCATAGCGATAATGATGGGCGACGAAACAGCCATCCGCATTTTCCCGGAATGTCAGCGTCAGCGTATCGAACACCTGCGATGTGCCGTACCAGACGAAGCGGTTGGTGAGTTCCGCGTTACTCGGGCCGAACGCTGCGGCATGGGCTGAACGGGTGGGCGAATTCACACCGTCAGCCGCAACGACCATGTCATAGCCGGCAAGATCGTGCTGCGGATTGATATCCCGCCCGAACTCAAGCCCGGCACCGGCATCGGCACATAGTTTCTGCAGAACGCGTAACATCTCCAGCCGTGCAATCGCGGAGAAACCGTTGCCGTCGATAGGAACGCGCTCACCGCGATGAACAATGCTCAAATGATCCCAGATTTCGCTTGCCGCATTCAAGGCGTCAAAGGAGCGACGGTCGGCGTCCGCGAGATGGCCCGACGCGGCGTCGGAGAAAACAACACCGAATCCATAGGTCGCATCGGAACGGTTGCGCTCAAATACGGTGATGTTCGACGTCACTCCCTTTGACGCCATGAGATACGCGAAATAGAGCCCGGCCGGACCGCCGCCGATCACTGCCACTCTCATGCCCCCGCCTCCCCGGCTTCCGTGTCGCCTGCATCCTTGACGTCCAGCCGTTCGACCCTCACAAGTCTGGCCCCGGACCGTTTCACGCAGGAAATACTCTCATGTCCGCTTCCGACACTGCAGTCCCTGGCGCAAGACTCGAACTTCGCCGAAACCTCACCGTAGCGTGGGGCGAATGCGATCCGCTCGGCATCATCTTCTACCCGACCTACTTTCTTTATTTCGACGTGTCGAGCCACCGCCTGTTTGAAATGGCCGGACAGACGATCGCCTCGATGCGCGAGGACTATGGCCTTGCCGGACCGGTAATCGTCGATGTGCGCGCGCAGTTCCGCAAACCCGTCTCGCACGGCGATGTGCTTGAGGCTGTAAGCTTTATCGATGAGTGGCATTCCAAGCTCTTCCGCGTTGCCCACGAGATCTACAAGGACGGCGCGCTGGTGTGCGAGGGTTACGAGCTGCGGGCCTGGGCGGTTACAAGCGCGGACAGCGAAACAGGATTTCGCGCGCAACCGATTCCAGACGAGTTCCGCAAGCTTTTCGAAGGCTGATTTCACGCTCCTCACCTTTCGTCCCGCAACCGGAAACGCTGAAGCTTGCCGGTCTGGGTTCGAGGCAGGCTGTTCCGGAACTCGATCTCTCTGGGATACTTGTAAGGGGCGATGGTCTGTTTGACGTGCGTCTTCAGAACCTCCGCCATTGATGCATCGCCGCTGCAGCCAGGTTTGAGCACTACTGTCGCCTTGACGATCTGACCCCGGTCCGGGTCGGGCTTGCCCACGACGCCGCACTCGGCAACCGCTTCATGGGTCAAAAGCGCGTTCTCAACCTCGGGCCCCGAGATGTTGTATCCGGCCGAAATGATCATGTCGTCGCAACGCCCGACATACCAATAGTAGCCGTCCGCATCGCGCGTCATGACATCGCCGGTGAGATTCCAGCCCTTGTAAACGTAGTCGGCCTGTCGCGGGTCGGCGAGATAGCGGCAACCGGTCGGGCCTTTCACAGCCAATCGCCCGGGCGCGCCGTCCGGGACTTCTTCCCCGGCTTCGTCGAACAGGCATGCAGCGTAACCCGGCAACGGTTTTCCCGTCGCCCCGGGGCGTGTGCCGGTGCCCGACGACGATATGAACGCATGCAGCATTTCCGTCGAGCCCAGTGAATCGATGAGGCTCAGTCCGAGCGTTTCGCGGACCGCGTCGAATGTCGAGCGCGGCAGATGCTCGCCCGCCGAAACGCCTTTGCGCAACGATGAAAGATCGTACCGGTGCGCTTCGGCAACCAGGACGCGGAAAGCCGTGGGAGCAGTGAACACGATGGTGGCCCGGTGCTTTTCGATGGCCTTGAGGAGATGTCCGGGCGATGCGTTCTCGAGCAAGAGGGACGCCGCGCCCGCGAACATGGGGAAGAGCGCCAGACCGCCGAGCCCGAACGTGAAGGCGAGCGGCGGACTGCCGCAGAAGAGATCGTCAGGTTCGGGTTGCAGGATCTGCTCGCAGAATCCGTGGCAGATCGCCAGCATGTCGCGATGAAAATGCACCGTGCCCTTCGGCATGCCGGTCGTGCCGGACGTGAAGGCGATGAGGCAGACATCATCGCTCGCCGTATCGCAAGGTTCGAACACAACGGGCTTGGCCGCCATGAGGTCTTCGACGCCGGTGCCTTCTCCCGTATTGAACCAGCCGATACGCGTCAGGTGTGCAGATGATTCCGCCGCAGCTTCCATGTCATCGCGCAGACGCGCATCGCACAGTGCGAGCGCAATCTCCGCCTTGTCGGCAATGACCTGAAGTTCTTTCGCACGCAGCAAAGGCATGGTGCCGACCGCGATTGCGCCGACGCGGATGACAGCCATATAGGCAATCACCATCATCGGTGTATTCGCGGAACGCAGCAGCACCCGGTTGCCCGGCCGGATGCCTAAATCATCGACCAGAACATGCGCAAGTTGCGCGGTTTTTTCCGCAACCTCCGAATAGGTCAGCGCTCCTTCTTCGGTCACGATGGCGGTAGCGTTCCCCCGCCCGCGGTCCAGCCAGTGATCGAGAAAGCGCGTGACGCAATTCAGCCGGTCGGCAAACCGGTAGGCTGGATGGGAGAAGTCAAAATCGGGCCACAGCTCGCGCGGCGGCAACCTGTCCCTGGCGAACGTGTCGGTCTGCGCATCCTTTCCCGGCACCGGTCAGGTTTCCTGCTCGCCCAGGCAAGCCACAACCGAATGCTTGAGGCTTGCAAGACTTTTCATGAGCTGCGTGTGCTCCGTGCTCTCAAGACCGCCCATGAGTTCCTGCATCCAGTCTGCATGCGCATCGGCCATGGCCTCGAACCCAGCGCGGCCGCCGGACGTCAGCCTGATGACCTGCGAGCGGCGGTCGGTTGGGTGGGGCGAGCGCTCTGCAATGCCCTCGTTCTGCAACCGGTCGGTCAGACCGGTGATATTGCCGCCGGTGACCATGAGACACCTGGAGAGTTCGCTCATCGTGAGGCCGTCGTCGCCGCTGCGATAGAGCTGCGCCATGAAATCGAAGCGGGCGATCGATATATCGAAGTTCGCCCGCAGGCGCCGGGATATCTCCGTCTCGATGAGCGTGGCGCAGGAGAACAGCCGCAACCAGAGCTTCACCGGTGTCTTGCCATGATCGCCTGCGCGCTCATAGTCCATTGCCGCACGCGGCGACGTTACAGTGCCCATGGCTCACCTCGCTGTTTGCAAACCAGTCGAGCAGTATTTTAGTTGTCAACTTTTTAGCTATCAACAAGAATGGCGAACCGCTGAATTGCCAAAGCGGCAAACGGGTGGCAGGGTTCGCGCCCAGGGCGGCGAGGGAAACGAATGGACGCACAAAGTGTCAAGGAGCTGGCCAAGTCGCTCGGCGCGGACCTCGTCGGCATCGCGTCCGCCAAAACGCTGAACGCATTTCCGCCGGACCCGTTGTGGCCGCAAACGCCCGATCGCATCAGCCCCACCTGTAAAAGTGTCATCGTCATCGTGTCCCGCATTCCCGTGGCGGCGTTCCGCGCGAAGTCGGGCGTAGCCGTTCAGTATATCGACATGCTTGTGTTGCGGCGCATGGACAAGATCGCCTACCGGCTCGCGGAGGCGCTTGAGCGCGACGGGCATCCCTCCTTCGTCACCGCCGCGCAGGAAACGGACTGGGACTACAAGCGGGCCAGTTACGGGCGCCTTTCGACACGGCATCTCGGCATCGAAGCCGGTCTCGGCACGTTCGGCCTGGAGGTCAACATCCTCACGCCGGAATTCGGGCCGAGGCTATATCTGACCGGTGTGCTGACCGATCTGGAGCTTGAACCCGACGAGATCATGACCGAGCAGGTGTGCATCGGCGAGAGCTGTTCACGCTGCCTGCATTCGTGCCCGACGGACGCGGTCAAACACTTTGGCATCGACAAACGCGATTGCGCCCGTGCTGCCCAGGAATTCGGCTTCATGACCTCCCTGCCGGTCTGGGAGCAGTTTATCGATGGCGATGAGGAAACCCGCAAGGAACTCTTCCGGTCGCGCGACATTTACGGTTTCTGGCAAGGCCTGTTGCGCGTCGTCGGGTCGTTCGGCGACTGCCCGCGCTGCCTCGCCGTTTGCCCGGTCGGCAACGACTACCACGCCTATCTCGCGCAAGATCAGAAAGTCATCCCGGAAAAAACGCTGGAAAAAACTGCCAAGGGCAAGCGGTTCAAGCAAACCCGCAAGGAAGGTGGCGACATCGACGGCCTCAACGACTGGAACATCCGCTGGGTCGGCCCGGACGGTTATAAGGGAATGGTGGCGCGCCAGCTGCAGGAGTTCAAACAGGTGCAGCGCGAACGCGAGGCAGCCTTTGCAGAACCGGCCGATGAGAGTGACGGAGGCCGTGAGTGATGGTCGGTGTATTCCAGACGCCCCTGCAGGCCGATGATGTCAAGGCAAAGGCGCGGGAACTTGGGTGCGACCTCGTTGGCATCGCCGATGGCAAGGTGATGGACGCGCACCCGCCGGACCCGGCCGACCCTAGACGGCCGAGCGATATATCCGACTATGACGCTGACCGGGTGATCGTTCTCGTCAAACGGCTCAACGCCGGCACGACACGGCTGACGCGGTGGGACGAACGCCACAAGTACTACAATGACGAACTGACGCTGACGATGCTTGAGGAAGCCTCGCTCGAACTTGTGCTGTGGCTTGAAGACAACGGTTACCCCGCCCTTATCGTGCCGCCGACCCATGTCGACCCGTGGACCTACACTGGCGATCCGGATGCACCGCTCGGCACGATCCTGTCGCTCACCCATGCGGCGGTCGAGGCCGGCCTTGGGACGCTTGGCCTGAACCAGCAACTGCTGACGCGCGAGTTCGGTCCGCGTGTGATTGTTTCCGCCGTGCTGTGTTCGGTTCCCGTCGAGCCCGACAACCGCATTGAAGAGGCGCTCTGTCATGGCCCATCGTGCGGGCGCTGTCTGATGTCGTGCCCCGGCGATGTCATCGGCCACTGGGACCGCGACTGGGCGGCCTGTGAGCGCTACCGCTCGCCGCACGGGTTTCAGGCGATGGTGGAGCATGTCGAGCGCATAATTGACGAGCCGGATCTGCAAGCCAAAAAAGACATGCTCCGCTCCAAGGATCAGTTCTACCTGTGGCAGAGCATCCTGCGCGGATCGGGGGTCGTCACCGGCTGCCGGCGCTGTCAGGACGTGTGCCCCGTGGGCGACGATTATGCGGGCCTGCGCGACGCGGTGGACGAAATCGCCGAGGCGACTGATGATAAGCGCACGCGCCTTGTTGAAATGCAGAGTGCGGAACGCGCCGGCGATCTTCCACAAAGCTATACGCAGGCGCAACGCTGGATCGGCACTCTGCCGCCTTCTGAGGAGTAAACGATGTCCCGCCCCGTCCCCGCGTCGCGAGAAGAACTTGCCGGCATCCAGAGCGAGCGCAAGGTTCGCGCGGTGGAACATGCACGCCGTGCACCGTTCTTCAAGAGCCGGCTCGATCACATCGACACCTCAAAGCTCGATGACCCAGAGGAATGGCAGAAGATCCCGCTTCTGGAAAAGGACGAGTTGCGCGCCATCCCCACGGATGAGTACTTCGACCGGTTCTGCATCGCACCCAGATCGGAATATTCAGAATTCTGGCGTTCCGGCGGCACAACGGGGGCGCCGCTTTTTTATCCGCGGACATTCGAGGATATCGCCGTAGCGACCGAGGCGTTCCGGCGGTCTTACGAGATGATGGGCGTCGGCGCCGATGATGTGGTGCATAACTCGTTCCCACTGGGCATCCACCCGGCCGGCCACATGTGGGCGCGCAGCGCCGCGCTCGAAGGTGCCGGCGTAAACTGGGCCGGCTCAGGCACGGGCACACCCTCGGCGATCCAGCTTCAGTTGATTGCGCTCATGAAACCGACCGTGTGGATGGGCATGCCGTCATACGGACTGCATCTTGCAAATCTCGCCGAAGAGCACGGCATCGATCTCAGCTCAAGTCCGGTGACCAGAATCCTCACGTCCGCCGAGCCGCTCTCCGATGCCAAGCGCGCCAAGCTTGAGCGCACCTGGGGAGCTGAGGTCTATGACAGTTTCGGCATGACGGAGTGCAGTTTGATGGGGTGCGAGAGCTCGGCCCACAACGGCCAGGTTATGTGGACGGATATCGCGTTTGTCGAAGTGCTGGACGAAGAAACCCTTGCACCCGTGGCCGAAGGCGAACAGGGCACTCTCGTCACAACGACCCTCTACACCAACAACGCGACACCGTTCCTGCGCTGGAGCTCCGGCGATATCGTGTCTTGGCACTGGCCGGAAGAAACCGGCGACCGCTATTCGGTGTTCCCGATCGTCAAGCACGCGCATCGGACATCCGGGTTCTTCAAGGTGCGCGGGGTCAACATGAACCATGAGGAATTCGAAGATCTCATGTTCGCGCAGGCCGAGGTGGCGGAGTTCATGTGCGAGGCGGTCAACGAGGGCGGCGCCGACGAGTTGCGCCTGACCATCGAGTTTACCGGCAAGGCCGACACAGCCGCTGCCACATCCAAGATCGCCGAAATTGTAAAATCGACCTTCGAAGTGACGCCGCGGGTCGAACAGCCTGAACGCGGCACCCTTGGGCGCGAATACGAAAAAATGATCAAGACCAATCGCTTCTACGATCGGCGCAACGACTAACAGAAACGCGTCCGGTTGCCATGGCGAAAGCACAATGAAATGATCGCCACCGACAACAGGCCAATCCTGGGAGGAACAAAAACATGACAATGACGGCGGGCATTACCGGAGCCGGTAAGGGTGTCGACGAAACCGTGTGGAACATTCTCGGGCAGACCTACTATCTGAAGTCCGACACGCCGACGAGCTTCTCGTTTGAGACGCTGTTCCCGCCGGGCACTTTCGTGCCACCGCATATCCATCCTGAGCAGGACGAGTTCATCTATATGCTCGACGGCGCATTCGATCTGATGCTGGCAGGCTCTGAACTGCAGGCCTCGACCGGCGATCTTATCCGCATGCCCATGGGCCTGCCGCACGGCATCTTCAACAATTCCGGTAGCCCGGTGAAAGCGCTCTTCTGGGTCTCGCCGGCGGGCGATCTCAAGACGCTCTTCGACAACATTCACAATGTCGAGGATCCCGGAGAGGTCGTGCGCATTGCCGCACAATACGGCGTCGACTTCCTGCCGCCGCCGGAAGAAGGCTAGACTTTTCCAATCGGCACCGTCGATTTTCGTCCGTAGATTTCGCCTGGATCAATGCATGAAAATGTTTACTTCTTCGGCTCACACAGAATCGAAGAGAGAGTGAGCGCCCGGTATTCTGCTACTCCAATGTCTGCATGCGGTCTAAAAGTGTATTGCTTTCTTTTGAAGAGTTCCCGATTCGCTTGACGGCGGCCCATGAGGTCCAGAAAACGCCAGTGATGTTATCCAAATACCGAGTTTTATACTGTCGGTAATCCTCTTGTTTTCTCCACGAAAGAAAATAGTCTCCACCTAGTTTTTCTCTAAAATTCACTCCGCACAATTTGATATTTTTGCCTACATCGGTATCACTAACAATATTAAAAATTCTATCATTCATTATTTTCGAGTAGCTGTTTGGAATATCTATATTTTCTGACTTTGTCGAATAAACCACCTCGATTATCTTCGACGTTACCCCCCTATGCTTTCCATTTCCTAGAAATATCAATAAGAATCCTATACCATCAAACACTCGTACAAATTGCTTTGCAAAAACATTCACAGACACACGAGATGAAATTGCCCAACCAAAAATGTGGTGGATGTTTGGCACTACATCAGAACCCAGGCTACGCAGTCTTTTTTGGACAACTTTACTTGGGACAATCAACTGCCCGGCGAAGTCGTCCATTAGTTTCTCGTTTTTCCAATAGTCTTTGGACCCAACTCTTGATGGCTCTATCCCATGATCTACATAACACAACCAGTGCGCAATCTCGTGTGCTATTGAAAACCTTTCACGGTAAGTAAGATACTCTTCGTCAAAGTTAGACAACAAATACTCTTCACTATGAACCGAACTTCGAAAGAGTTTTATCTTTGGAACTTGCGAATAAATTAATGCAGCATCTCCTACGCGATGACTTTCTGGATGTTGTTCATTCGACTTACCCCTGCGATCACGGTAGGTTTGAAGCATGACTTCGATGCCGAGTTCAGACGCAATTTGCAACATAGGAACGGCGTCTCCGACAACTCCGCCCGATAGATCCTCTGCCCTTTTACTTAGGGAAAATGCTAGCTGAGATGCTTCCGTCATTCCGGGAACATAAAGGGGACTCCATTAGATAGTTGAGTCCTATCACTGAGAATCGGTGAATCAATGGGCATTTCATGGCCTCCACGTGCAGCCTGCTTTGTTTCTCCAGCAAATTCATTGAACAGCGGTTCTAGAGATTTGCGGAGAATACCTTTAGCAGCGCCGTTCTTTTCTGGTGTGGCCAACTGCTTGAAGATATGCACTAGCGTAATTCTTCGCTGTTCACTCAAGCTTTCCCAAACGTCTGGGTGGATAAAGTAGCGAACTTTCCATAGATGCTGGAATCGCCTCAATTGCGCGCCGACAGCGCCACTGGTCAATGTGCCCTCTTTTGATCCGTTCTCTTTCTCATAGGTGTAGAGTTCAACGATTCTACCATCGATCAAAACTTTAACTTCCGCCACCTTGGCGTTCATTCTTGTATCTGGAGGGCAATACATCAACAGCGATCCGGAAGGCAATGAACAGTGATGCTCGATCATGTGAAGGAGAGCTTCTCTATCACTGGGCCATTTATACCAATCGACAATGTGCTCTACATCCATCGATGGAAACTCGTCTGCACGTCGATTTGTGAGTTCATGATAAACCTGTCGGTGACGAATCCGCTCGATCAAATCGTCAATCAACTTTGTTCGGTCTACGGCCCCCGCCGATGGGAATGGCAATGAAGATGATGCTGTCAGGCTATCGTCCGCTATGTCATCTTCAAACAGTGTAGCAACTTCGACTTCGGCTGATTTGCCTTTCTTAGGTTTGGAGGTCCGGCGTTTGGCTTGAACTTTACCTCGAAGCGCATTCTGTACTTTTTCTTGATTGCTTTTGCTTCTGCCTCCTCTAGCTAGTTTCTTCAAAATCTCCCCTAGGGAATCATCAGAACCACGCAACAACAAATCGACAGCCTCGTGGCGGAGATATTCCTCTGGACTCTCCAAATCTTCCCCAAGGTTGTCAGCCCGCAGATCTAGTTCCAAATACAAGCGCCGTATCTCGATCAAACAACGATCAACGAGCGCAATCATCGCTAGTTTTGTGCGATGGAAGAGCACGGTCTCACACAGCTTGTAGCGCGTTTCCAACAATTGAAGTATGTCGGTTAGAGCGTCAAGACGGCGATTTCCTTCCGGGCCGACATTTATTACGAAGTCCCACTTCGAGTGGTCATCCGCCTCCGTCACCGGCGCTCTTATCTCCATATACTGGTATAATCGTAGGTCTTCATACAAAGGTCGACCTAGGTGGTACCAGTCCCGATAGGCATAATCCAAAAGGTCAGCACAAATGGTGTTTCCAACAATGTCTCGACACGCTTGGACCGGCGCTACTTTTTCCATCAGAGCTATGTCAGCTTGCCAAGCGGTCATTTCAGGCCCGTTCTCGACAGCTGACGTTGGCCCTTTAGACGCAACTAGCTCAACCACGCGCATTGGAGACAATTTAGTATCCAACCCCAATTCTTTAAGCGGCTTTCGATAAAGCAGATCGACTAATTGGCGCAGACTGGCCGAGTTCTTTATTTTTATCCATTCTCTATTCTGACCGCTTTTCTCTCGTATACTATCTGGCCACTTAAAGTTACCGAATTGAGCATTTGTAACGAGATCCAAGCGATTACTAGCATCGTGTTTATCCAAATGCTCGAGTTCGTCCTCAAGAGAATGCCCGTATGGCAGGTGACCGATATCATGCAACAGCGCGGAAAGCCTTACGATTTTCCTAACATTATCGTCTATTTTTCTACACACTAGATCGACATTATTATTTGCTTTTGGCAGTTTACTTTTGTGTTCAAAATTCCGGCAATTGAGATTGATGTTTTCTACTATCCGATCAGTTACGTGAACAGCACCGATAGAATGCTCAAATCGAGTGTGCATTGCTCCTGGAAACACCATATGTGCGAAACCCAGTTGTCTACATTTCCGCAACCGCTGAAACGTCGGGTGATTTATGACGGCCACTTCCTCTGCATAAAGCCTAACGTACCCATGGATCGGAAGAAACATTTCCTGCAATGGACCATCAAACGCCGTCATTTTGTTTCCTAACAAGATTCAATCAGAGAATGATTCTACTCCAAAATACACTCAATTGTAAGGGACTTGAACAACCTCACATATGCGGTGTAACTCCGCCCTTATCTATAAGTATAGACTCGGTTTCCAACCCTTTTTTCGATCAAATTACCAATGCAGAGAAGTAAATATTACAATAACCAGTCGTTTCTATATTATGAATACTTTGACATTTGGTACTTTCGCAATACTAGAGATGCGAATATTATGCCAAACTCTAGTGCGGAGGAGATCCAACACTTCGCAAATCATCATCCAACTAGACCTCGCCCCAGACCTCGCGCGCCACGTCGACGACAAAGCCGAGTTTGCGCCACTGCTCGTCTTCGGAGAGGATGTTGCCTTCTTCCGTCGAGGCGAAGCCGCATTGCGGGCTCAGGCAGAACTGATCGACATTGGCGAAGCCGCCCGCTTCTTCAATGCGGGCGAGGACGTCGGCGCGTTTTTCAAGCTCGCCGAATTTCGAGGTAACAAGGCCGAGCACGACGCGCTTGTCACCCTTGGGCAGGAAGCGCAGAGGCTCAAATCCGCCAGCGCGGTCTGAGTCGTATTCGAGGAAGTAGCCGTTGTACGGCAGTTCGGCGAGCAGCGTCTCCGCCACCGGTTCGTAGCCGCCTTCGGAAATCCAGCTCGAGCGGAAATTGCCGCGGCACACATGCGTGGTGATCACCATGTCGTCGGGCTTTGCGGCAAGTGCATGCGCGATCATCGCGGCATACTCGCGGATCAGAACATCGGGATCGTCACCGCGCGCTTTCAGGTCGGCGCGTTCCTTTTCCGAGCACAGATAAGCCCACACCGTGTCATCGAACTGCAGATAACGGCAGCCGGCTTCGTAAAACCCGAGAACGGCCTTGCGGTAGGCTTCCGCCGTATCGGCATAAAAGGCATCGAGGTCGGGATAGACCTCCTTGGAGATCGCCTCGCGGCCTCCCCTGAAATGCAGTACCGACGGCGAGGGAATGGTCATTTTGGGCGTTACGGTCGCGACGTCCTTCAAAAAGCGGAAATGATCGAGCATCGGATGATCGGTGAAGCCGACCTTGCCGGTGACCGCGATGCTTTCGGCTTTCGTCTCGACACCGTGGAACTGGATCGTTTTTTCGCCGACCGACCACTCCACGCCGTTGAGGCCGGTGAGAAAATCGAAGTGCCACCACGAGCGGCGGAACTCGCCGTCGGTCACCGCCCGCAGGCCGACCGCCTCCTGCTTGCGCACCACCTCGCGGATGCAGGCGTCTTCCACCGATTTCAGTTCGTCATCTGAAATTCCGCCGCCGGAATGTTCGGCACGTGCGGTCTTGAGTTCGGCCGGCCGCAGCAGGCTGCCGACTTCATCGGCACGGAATGGCGCATGACTAGGCATAGGGTGGGCCTCCTTAGCGGCACGAACGGATCAGCGGTTGACGTCTTCCTGAGTGAACTGGGCGAGCTGCGAGTATCCCATGACGATCGACTTCAACTCCTCTTCGGACGCAATGTCATGCAGTTTGTCGAACCCGTCCGGTGCACGTTCCTCGACCACATCGATGACACGCTCGGGACCGCCTTTGCGGTTGTTGTGTACGATCTCGGCGGTCTTCGGGCGGCGCTCGGCGTCGTATGCCGCAAGCGCTGCGACCACATCGTCGCTTTGGCTGAGCAGGTCGGCAAGGCAGCGCGCGTCGAGAATTGCCTGCGAGGCGCCGTTTGAGCCGACGGGATACATTGGATGCGCCGCATCGCCGAGCAGCGTGATGCGGTCGAAACTCCATCGCGGTACGGGATCGCGGTCGCACATCGGGTATTCCAGAAACACCTCGGTGGCGCGAATGAGCTCCAGCGGATCGAGCACGTCGATGTGGAAGACATCCTCCACGAACGGCAACAACTCGTTGAGATCGCCCGGCCTGTTCCAGTCTTCACGCCGTGGGGGCGGTTTCGAGCCATCGCCCAGTTTCGCCGCCACGGCCCAGTTCATGAGCACCTTGCCCGGGTCTTCGGTGTCGTTGGAAATCGGATAGAGCACGAGTTTCGCCGACATGCCGCCGGCGATGACCATGGAACGGCCGGTGAGAAACGGGGCCCACTCTGTTGCCCCGCGCCACAGCATGATGCCGTTCCAGGCGGGCTGAGCCTCATCTGGATAGAATTGTTTGCGGATTGCGGAATGGATGCCGTCACAGGCGATAATCAGATCACCGGTGCGATCCTCCTTCGCATCGCCGGCACTCCTGTCGATGAAATGCGCGCTCGCATTAGCGCCTGTCTGCGATGCCCCGACGCACTCAAAACCTTTGTGGACCCGCTCATCGCCGATACGCTCGCGCACCGCGTCATAGAGCACGCCCTGCAGGTGACCCCTGTGAATGGAAAACTGCGGCACGTCGTAGCCGGCATCAAGGCCGCGCGGCTCGCGCCAGATCTCCTGACCGAAGCGGTTCTGATAGATCAGCTCGTGGGTGCGAATGGCCACCTTGTCGAGCGCATCGAGAAGCCCGAGATCGGCGAGCTCCTTGATCGCGTGCGGCAGCGTGTTGATGCCGACGCCAAGTTCGCGAATTTCGCTCGAGCGCTCGAAGACCTCAACCTCGATGCCCTTCTCATGGAGCACAAGCGCCGTTGCCAGCCCACCAATGCCGCCGCCGATAATGAGCGCCTTCATGCAGCCTCCCCTAAAATCCCGCGTTCCATGCCTCGCAAAATCAACGGCATGCGCTATCCTGTGTCAACCTTGCAAGGCGGCTCGCGCGATCTGCGTCATGCGCTAATGCCGGAAACGCACAAAAATGCCTGACAATCCAAACCGCCGGCGACTTGAAGAGGAGCTTTCAGAGCTTGAGGCGCGCCGCCGCATCATGACCGCCACGGTCGGCGACCTTGCACATCAGGACCGGCGCCTTTCCGACGCGCTGGAGCGGCGCTCCAGGCCGACGCACGAGATCGACGGCGCCCGCCGAGACATCGCTTCGGGCCGCAAACTCGCCGAGCGCGACCTTGGGACGCTCGACAAACGGGTCGAGGAAATCAGGGCCGAACTCGCTGAGCTGACCTAACATTATACCAAGGGTGGCAATTATTGACCCGTTTCACCGGGATGATTTTACCCTCCGGCAAGGCGCGTACTGCGCCGCGGTACAGGTACCGTAAGCAGTACGCAACGCTGCGGGAGGGCAAAAGCACCCGGCCTGCGGTGGGCCATT
>JAJFHE010000054.1 GCA_021775755.1 Hyphomicrobiales bacterium
TGCCTTTATCGATGAAAACAACGAAAACCCAAAACCCTACAAATGGACCAAATCGGCAGACGACATCCTCGCATCCGTAAAACGTTTCTGCCACAAAACAAATCAAACATTATGTGGCGAACTTTAGATTCATGTGACTAGCTCCGACACCGCTTGGCCCTGCGCCCGCAAGCCGTTACAACTGGCGTTCTTTGAGGCAACTGCGGGACGCTTGGCCATGAGCTGGCAGAAGGAAGTCGACGAAATCAATGCGCGGCTGGCGCGTACGCTCGAACAAGGCGGCGAGGAAGGCGTCTCGCGCCAGCACAATCAGGGCAGACTCACTCTGCGCGAGCGCTTCAACGCGCTGCTCGATCTCGGCTCCTTCCAGGAAATCGGCCGCGGCGCGGGCTTTGCCGACGAGGCCGCGGACGAGGCATTCACACCGGCGAACTTCCTGCTCGGCTTCGGCACCATCGATGGCCGCCGCGTCATCGTCGGCGGCGAGGACTTCACGCTGAAAGGCGGCTCGCCAAGCGCTTCCGGACTGCGCAAGTCGATCTACGCCGAAGACCTCGCCCTGCAGTACAAGGTGCCGCTGATCCGCCTGCATGAAGGCGGCGGCGGCAGTGTCGGCGGCAAGGGCCGTTCCATGGGCTCGCCGGTTTACGAAGTGCCCCGCTTCCGCTCCGTCGCCCGCGCCATGGCAACCGTACCCGTCGCCACCGCGGCGCTCGGGCCCGTCGCGGGTTTGCCCGCCTCGCGGCTCGTTGCCGCCCACTTCTCCGTCATGTCGAAGGAAACCGCGCAGGTGCTGATTGCCGGGCCCGCCGTCGTCGAACGCGCGCTCGGTGAAAAGAAAACCAAGGAAGAACTGGGCGACTACAACGTGCACACCAAAAACGGTGTCGTCGATAATGCCGCCGAAGACGAGCCCGATGCACTCGGCCAGATCCGCCAGTTCCTGGGCTACCTGCCTCAGAACGTCTGGGAACTCGCCCCGCGCATCGAGACCGGTGACGCACCGGACCGCTGCGAAGAGGCCCTCATCGACATCATTCCGCGCGACCGCCGCAAGGGCTACAACATCCGCCGCCTGCTCGATCATATTGTCGATGAAGGCACCTTCTTCGAGTTCGGCAAGGGCTATGGCCGCGGCCAGGTGACGGGACTTGCCCGTCTGCACGGCCAGAGCGTCGGCATTCTCTCAAACGATTGCTACCATCTCGCCGGCGCCATGACCGCCAACGGCGCCCACAAGGTGCGCCGCTTCGTTGAGCTCTGCGAGACCTTCCACCTGCCGATCGCCAGCTTCGTCGACGAGCCGGGCTTCATGATCGGCTCGGCCTCGGAACAGGCCGGCACCATCCGCTACGGCACCTCGGCGGTGCTCACCGTGGCGCTGAGTTCGGTACCGTGGGCCTGTGTCGTGTTGCGCAAGTCCTTCGGCGTCGCCCAGTCCGCCCACTACGGTCCCGACGCCTACACGCTGTCCTGGCCCTCGGCCGAGACCGGCGCGCTGCCCGTCGAGGGCGGTGTCGCCGTCGCCTACCGCCGCGAGATCGAGGCCGCCGACGATCCGGACGCCAAGCGCCGCGAGATCGAGGAGCGCCTCGCCGCCCAGCTCTCGCCCTTCCCGCGCGCCGAAGACTTCGCCGTGCACGACGTCATCGACCCGCGCCGCACCCGGCCCCTGCTGTGCGACTGGGTCGACTGGATCCAGCCCCGCCTGCCGCAGCTCTTAGGCGAAAGCGCGTTCCCGGTGCGGCCTTAGGCTGGGGCATCGCAAATGCCGGATGTGCGAGGGAGTGATCCTGGAATTAAGGGGGAATTAAGGGGACACAATACTTAATTCGAATAACGGGGGACACAATTCCTAATTGCCACCGCTCCCGCCCCGCCCCAAACTGCACCATGGCCCGCCTCGCCCGCATCGTCGTCCCCGAATAACGGGAATAACGGGGGAATAACGGGGACACAATACCTAATTGCCACCGCTCCCGCCCCGCCCTAAACTGCACCATGGCCCGCCTCGCCCGCATCGTCGTCCCCGGCATCACGTGACGCAGCGCGGCAACCGCCGTCAGGACGTGTTCTTCGAAGATGCCGACTACGCCGCCTATGTGGCGCTCGTGTCGGCGGCCTGCGTGCGGGCAAATGTGGCATGCCTTGCCTGGTGTCTCATGCCCAACCACGTGCACCTGATCCTTGTGCCCAGCGACGAAGACGGCCTTCGCGCGGCACTCGGCGAGAATTACGGGGACACAATACCTAATTGCCACCGCCCCCGCCCCGCCCTAAACTGCACCATGGCCCGCCTCGCCCGCATCGTCGTCCCCGGCATCGCGCATCACGTGACGCAGCGCGGCAACCGCCGTCAGGACGTATTCTTCGAAGATGCCGACTACGCCGCCTATGTGGCGCTCGTGTCGGCGGCCTGCGTGCGGGCAAATGTGGCGTGCCTCGCCTGGTGTCTCATGCCCAACCACGTGCACCTGATTCTCGTGCCCCGCGACGAAGACGGCCTTCGCGCGGCACTCGGCGAAGCGCACCGGCGCTATTCGCGGCGCATCAATGTTGAGAACGGCTGGACCGGCTACCTGTGGCAGGGGCGCTTTGCAAGCTACCCGATGGACGATGCGCATCTGATGGCCGCGCTGCGCTATGTGGAACAGAACCCGGTCCGCGCCGGGCTCGTGCCGCGCGCCGAAGACTGGCGCTGGTCGAGCGCCCGCGCTCATATCGGCACGGCGGCGGACGGCTTCACCGATCTTGAAAGCCTCGCCGGTGTGCACGCCAACTGGCGCGCCATGCTGGCGTCGGGCCTTGAGGCGGGCGGTCTGACGCCTGAGGAAGTCGCCGGGATCGAAGCACACGGACGAACCGGCCGGCCACGCGGCGGCGACGCGTTCATCGAAACGCTGGAGACAAAAACCGGCCGCCCGCTTAAACGCCGCAAACCAGGACCAAAGCCGAAGCGGGCTGTCTCGAACTAGGTAAGCTGTCCCCGCAATACAACCGTCCAGAACTCACCGCTGCGCTGCGCACCCTAGATGCCCCAGAGCGCCAATGCCTCCTCGCGCATCACACCCGCCGTAACGCTGAACTTGTCGGCGAGCCCCTTGTTCAGCTCTTCAACCGGCCCGATCGCCTCGCTCATGGATTTCGGGACACGCGTCTTCAACTCGACCATCGAAACGCCGAACACAATGCCGCGTATTCCAGACCACCACGCTGCGGAGCTGCACATCGAACAGGGCTCGCCGGTACAAACGAGGATGTATCCGGACAAATCAGGCCCGTCCTTTACGATGGCAAGCCGCACCGCATCCACTTCGGCATGCCGGGTCGGATCGCCATTGCCTTCGACAGTATCGCGTGCTCTCGCGACGATCTGGCCCTCCGTGTCGATAATGACAGCGCCATAGGGGGCTTCACCATCTGAAAGCGCACCTTTCGCTTCGTCCAGGGCTGCGGTCATTGCCGCCACGATGTATCGGTCGAGCCGTTCCTCGTTCATTTCTTTCCGGTTCCAGGTTCAATATTAAACGGGGTCGCCTACTCGCCTCCGTCCACAACCTCAAGCAACGCCGGATAATAGTGCTCAGCGTAACCCGCATCGCGGGTTTCCTCGAGCACCTTGTAGGCGCCCTCCGCACCCCGCGCGCGCACGCCCGTGTCGGCGGCAAGCTCCAGCGCGTAGCCCATGTCCTTGAGGGCATAGAGGGTGGAGTATTTGCCGGTCGGATAGGTGCGCGGCGCCAGCGATTTGAGGCCGTGCGAGTTGAGCGCGAAGCTCTCCGCCGAACCGGTCTTGAGCGCGCCGAACAGCGTCTCCCCGTCAACGCCTGCCCGCTCCGCCATGGCCAGCGCCTCGGCCAGCGCCACCACCGTTTGGGCGCAGACCATGTTGTTGACGAGCTTCACCACCTGCCCCGAGCCCACCGGCCCGCAATGGCTGTAGTCGGTGCCCATGTGGGCGAAGACCGGCAGCAGCGCCTCGAACACCTCCGCCTCGCCGCCGACGAAGAAGCTCAATGTGCCCTCCAGTGCCGCCTGCGCGGTGCGCGTTACCGGCGCATCGGCGAAGCGGATACCGGCTTCCGCCATCGCCGCGCCCACCTTGCGCGCCGTCGCGACTGAGGTGGTCGAGAGATCGGCGATCACCTGATGGGAGCCCAAGCCGGCGAGAATGCCGCCCGGGCTGAGGCACACCTCCTCCACTTCGGCCGACCCCGGCAGCGACAGAAGAACAAGCTCCGCCTCCTCCAAAAGCTCGCCCAGAGAGCCGATCGCCTCAACGCCGTTTTGCTCCGCCCGTTCCAGCGCGGCCTTGCTGATATCGAAGGCCAGCACCCGCGCGTCGCTCTTGCGCTTCAGATTCGCCGACATGGCGCCGCCCATGACGCCGACGCCGACAAAGCCGATAGTCTCGAAATCCGGCATGGTTTCCTCTTGCCTGCACAATCCCTAAGATCGCCCACCATCGCATTGCATGAGATCAGGCAAAAGAGGAAACCCCCGTGAGCGACGAAGGAATTTGGGAAGTCTACGCGGTCAAATACGCCACGCAGCAGAACCGTTACCGGCGCGACAACTTCGTGACCCCGCCCGGCGACATCCACGATGCCGCGATGCCGATTGACTACTTCGTCTGGGCCGTGGTCGGGGCGGACCGCACCTATGTGGTCGATACCGGGTTCGATGCGAAGGAAGCCGAACAGCGTGGCCGCACGCTCCTGCGTTCACCGGCCGACGGGCTTGCCGCCATCGGCATTGACGCGGGCGCCGTTGAGGACATCATCGTCACCCACTTGCACTACGATCACATCGGCGGCTATGACCTGTTTCCGAACGCCAGTTACATCGTGCAGGAAACCGAGATGTCCTATGCCACGGGCCCGCACATGTGCACCCACGCGCTCAACCATCCCTTCACCGCCGATCATGTGGCGGGCATGGTACACCGGGTCTTCGAGGGGCGCGTACGGTTCGTCGACGGCAGCCGCGAAATCGCGCCGGGCCTGACGGTCCACCTTGTCGGCGGTCATTCGAAGGGTCTGCAGATCGTGCGCGTGCGCACCCGCCGCGGCTGGGTGGTGCTGGCCTCCGACGCCACTCATTTCTACGAGAACATGGAGGCCACGGCCCCCTTCCCGATCGTCTACAATGTGGGAGATATGGTGCGCGGTTACGACACGATGCGCGATCTGGCATCCTCGCCGGCACATATCGTGCCGGGGCACGATCCTCAGGTTCTGGAAAGATATCCGGCCGCAGCCAAAGGTCTTGAAGGCATCGCCGTTAGGCTCGACGTGGAGCCCTCTTGAGCGGCCGTCCTTGATGTTGCCTCTTATCGCGGCAATCTGAAATCGAGTGACCCGACAATTTCGGTGACCGCGCCATGCACGCCGTCTTCCAGAACCACCGAGGCCTGATGCACTGACGGCAGTTCAACGACGCTCGGCCATTTCGGCGCGGTGCCGACGAGCAGGATGGCAACGACTAACAGGGGATAGAAGGTTGTGAACTTCTTCATCTGCGTTCTCCTTGCCCAAAAGACTAGCAATGCCATGTTGCGCGGCTTTTAAGCGAAATACTCCGATTTTAGTTAAATCGGGAAGCCGAAAACGCGTCAAAGCGGGGCACCGCCTCATCCGCCGTGGTCATAGCGGCCGGTCCAGACGAAATCCGGCTCATTGACGAGGCGGCGTTCGCAATAGTTCCACAGCCCCTCAAAACTCCGCCCGTCCATGCGGAACCGGAACCGCCCCCAGAAAGGCGACCCCATGATATTGCCGCTGCAGGTTGCCTCCGACGTTTGCTGAACCCAGTTGCCCTCGTAGATGCCTTTTTGAACGCGGCGCGCGTAAAGGCGGGCCGGGCGTCCCTGATAGGCGTAGTCGGCAACGAAGGAAGACCCGTCTATCGCAATAATCTGCAGCGGCCCGTAATTCGTTTTCCAGAACCCGGCAAACTCCGCCGGCGATTGCGCAACGGCTACCGAGCGGGCGGCGAGCACCACAATCGCCCCGAGAACCACCAGTGCCACAGCCCGTGCTACAGCTCGTGGATGTGATTTCCTCATTGCCCCCGCCCCTTCGTTTGAAAACAAACCTGCCGAAGGCTCAAATCATAACGCTACGCCGTTCGCCTGTCTCTTCCCTCGCGCTGGATGTGCAGGCTTCGTTCAGCGAAACTTGTAATCGGTGCAATCCGGTCCCACATGCCTGACATGACCCGCGTAAGCGCTTTCCGCGTGCCCCCCCTGACACCGCAGATGTGCCTTGCCGCCCTTATCGTTCCGGTTCTTCTCGCCATTTATGGTGCCATGCCCGTGGCTGCCGCAGAGAGGGTCGGCGAAGTGACCCGCATCCAGAAGCAGGCCGACGCGACCACGGAAGGTGCCATCCGCGAACTCGACACCGGATCGCCGGTTCATCTCGACGACGAGGTGCGCACCGGCGCCGGAGCCCGCCTTGAGATCACTCTCATCGACGGCACCGCGCTGACGCTCGGTGAGAATGCAACGCTTGTAGTAGACACCTTCGTGTTCGCCGCCGGTCAACAAAACCAGCTGACCGCAACAGTTGAGGGCGCGTTCCGGTTTGTCACCGGTCAGGTCGGCGCCGCGGTTGACAATGACATCCGCATCGCCACGCCACTTGCCACCATAGGCATCAGAGGCACCGACTTCTGGGGCGGCCCGATCGACCGGCAATACGGCGTGTTTCTCATTGACGGTTCGGTAAGTGTCACAACGCCGCAGGGCGAGGCGGTCCTGGTGGAACCGGGCACCGGGGTCAATCTGTCCGGCGCGGACGCGCCTCCCGGTCCTGTCACCGAGTGGCCGCAGGACAAGGTAAACCGAGCGGTCTCCACGGTTACCTTCGCTCAATAACAGCACCACCCTGAACACCGATGCACGGCGCATGGGCGCCCGCACAAATTTGCCTATTGGCTCGAATTACGCCGTTCCGGGGCGTTAACCGGTTTCGTTTGAACACAAAATTTAATTCTTCGAGCCCTTCACGCGGCACGATTTTATGCGCTAAGGTACTTCCGGGAACCGTTGACAGGTACACGGGAGTACGAGG
This sequence comes from Hyphomicrobiales bacterium, assembly GCA_021775755.1. Classification (GTDB taxonomy): domain Bacteria; phylum Pseudomonadota; class Alphaproteobacteria; order Rhizobiales; family JAJFHB01; genus JAJFHE01. The sequence continues at coordinate 7,077 of JAJFHE010000054.1, forward strand.
ATGAAGCCGATCGCAATTCACCTCGCCGCAGCCCTTGCAATGGCCCTGGCGTCGAGCACCGCCGCCAACTCAGCCGAAAATTGCACGGATCTGCGCGCGGAGATTGAAGCGGGTGAAGCGACCGCTACGCCACAGTCCCTCGCGGCCGCCTTCAAACAGGCGCTTGAACTCCAGGACTGCAGCGATGATTTCCGCAGCGCCGTTGGCCGCAAGGCGGCCATTGCTGTCTATCGCGAATTTCAGGCCGCGACCGAAGACGGTGGCGCCACGGTGGAACACGGCGAGCGGCTGACGAAAAGCCTCACCTACTACCGGCTCTGGCAAACTCTTGCCTCTCTTGGCGAAATTGCTTTCGAAGCGCGCGACTTCGGCGCCGCCACGATGCGCTTTCAGGAAACCCTTGAAGCTATTGACGATGAGGAACTGACGCGCACCGCTCCCGATGCCGATCAGATTGCGAAATTCTATCAGATCGCGGAAGAAACGCGGCTGGTTGCGGCCACCTATGAAAGCCTGCCGCTCATTCGCGGCGGCAAACCGCGCGGCCTGAGCGATCCCGACATCCGCGGATATGAACCGGGAGATGCCGCCTGGCCGATAACGTTCGAAACGGGATCCGCCGAGCTTACCGAGAAAGGCCAGGCTGCTGCGGAAGATCTCTATGTGCAGATGTCGTACGAGGATTTTCCGCCCATCATTCTCATCGGCTACACCGACGACCGCGGCGGCGCGGTACGCAACCGGCTGCTGTCGCAGCGCCGTGCGCAGGCGGTAGCCGATTATCTCGGTTCAAAAAACTACCCCGGCAGGATCACCGTTGAAGGCCGCGGCGAAGAACAACCATATGAACCATCCGACGCATCTCTGTATTCCGATGCTGAGCTTCAGCAAATGAGCAGGCGTGTCGATGTGAGGAGATAGCTATGCGGAGTAACGCCAAACGTTTCCCGCAGCTCGCTCCAGATTGCAATGCCTCCACAATTTCGGAGAACCTTCGGCGGGCTGCTTATAGGTCATATTTTACATTGCCTTGTGATCTGGATCACACCCGTTACGATTTTGAGCCCCTAACTTATCTAAAGGTTACGGAGTACGAGCATCACAAACCGCCCCGCGCAGTCGCTGTGCGGCACCGGATGGCATCAGAGCGGGCCTACGCGCCCGGGAGGACTCGATGACAAGAATAGTTCCGTTTCTGGCTGCGGCCCTCGTCTGCATGATATCGAATGCGGCGCCGTCAAACGCCGCATCGACCTGCGCGGAACTGCGCAGCGATATTCAGTCGGCCGGTTCAAGGCCGGGTTCGACCGCATTGCGCGGTTTCCACGAGCAAGCCATGGCTCTGCCCAATTGCGATCAGGCGCTGGTCGAGTATCTGTTGCGCCGCATCGCCGTCGCCATGTCACGCGAAGCCGAAACGCAGAGCCTTACCACATCCGACCGCAAGCGGCGGCTTGAGGCGAGCCTCGAGTATCATCGCCTCTGGCAGGTGCTCAAATCCCTTGGCGATATCGCCTATGAGCGCCGCGACTATGAGAGCGCGACGCTTCGCTATCAGCAAAGCCTCGAGTCGATCGACGACCCTGAAACCACCGCCGACCGGCATGTGCCGGACGGCGAAGTGATCGGTCAGATCTACAGACTGGCCGAAATGACGCGGCTTGTTGCCCAGCGCTATGTCGCCGCCCCTGTCAACCGTGCAGGCGAGCCGACCGGGCTAGGCGCCGGTGACGTGCGCGGTTTTACCTTCTCGCGGGTTGCCGTGCCGGTGACGTTCGTGTTCGCCAAATCCGATTTCGATCCCGAAGGTGCGCGTGCCGCCGACGACCTGCTTGCTCATCTGCGCTCCCAGGGCTCGCCCGACATCACGCTCATCGGCCATACCGACCCGGTAGGCTCGCGCACTGCCAATCAGGCGCTGTCGGAGCGGCGTGCCAATTCGGTCGCCAGTTTCCTGAGCGCCAACGGATATGAGGGCAATATCAGGACATCCGGCCGTGGCGAGGACGAAGGTTATGCCGTTCCCGATCCGACGGAATTCTCGCAAGATGAACTGCACCGGCTTTACCGGCGCGTGGAGATTGAGAAATGAGGCGTTTGCCGAAAACATTTGCCGGCGCCCTGCTCTCGGCCTCCATGCTCGCAGGCATCGCCTGCACCGCACAGGCTGAGGTCTTTGGTCTTGTTGTCGGAATTGATGACTACCGCAACGACGAAATGCCCGACCTTGGCGGAGCGGTCAACGATGCCAACGACATCTACAAGGCGCTGCAGTCGATCAACGTGAAGCACATTACCCGTCTGCTCGATGCGCAGGCCACGCGCCGCTCGATCTTGGAAGCGTGGGGCGACATCATCGCAAGGGCACAACCCAACGATACCGTGGTGTTCAGCTATGCCGGACACGGCGCCCAGACACGCGAACGCATTGCGGGCAGCGAAGACGACGGCCGCGATGAAATGTTCCAGTTGCACGGCTACTCCCGGGGCGCCGGTAACGGCGACCGCATCATGGACGACGAGCTCAACGCCCTGTTCCGCGATGCCGGCCATCTGCGCATCATCTTTGTCGCCGATTCCTGCCATTCCGGTACTATGACGCGTGGCTTCGACCCGCGCGCCGGTGGCGGCGCGACACGCGGCGGCGGTTTCGACATCATCGACGATGACGAACTTCCTCCCGCCGACCCGCAAGACGCCGAAATCGAGGAAAGCGACCTCCAACATGTGCTGTTCTTCGGCGCCGTCAAGGACAGCCAACTCGTCGTGGAACTGTCGATCGGCGGCCAGTCGCGCGGCGCACTGTCCTGGACCTTCGCCAATGCTCTTCGAGGTCAAGCGGACGTGGACGGCGACCGTGTTCTGCAGGCGCGTGAGCTTGAGGTCTATGTCCGCGAGACCGTGCGGGTGAAATCCGAAGGCCGGCAGTTGCCGCAAACCGCACGCCGGTCACGTGACGGCGAAGTCGCCCTTGTGTTGCCGGGCGGCACGGCACCGGAGCCGGTCGTGGACGCGGTACCCGACGTGGAAAGCGTTCGCCTCAAAGTGCTTGGCTCCGATGCGCAGCAACAACTCGCATCGGGATTGCGCAATGTCGAACTCGTCACCGACGGCGGTTCCGACCTCGTCTGGGACGCGGGCGAGAACGAGATCATATCGTCGACCGGCGATGTCGTGGCGCGCTTCGATCACGCGGCGTCCAAGAGCGACATTCAGGCGATTGTCGACAAGTGGCTGGCGCTGAAAGCCGTGCGCGAGCTTGCCGCCGCGCAGCCGCTCGAACTGCGCTTCCGCGATTATGACAGCGCGCCGGGCGAAGACGACGATGTAACCGGCCAACTTCATCCCGAAGGCTCGCGCTTTACGTTCTCGCTGTCCGGCCACGAGTACCGCCACATTACGGTGTTTAACCTCGCGCTTGACGGCAAGGTTCAGTACCTCATCCCCGAGCCGAACCACCATGAAGTCGCCTATCACGGCATCGCGACGCCTGGAACGACCTACGAATTTCCGCTTCAGGTCTACGGACCAGGCCCCTTCGGCGCCGAGCATCTGGTGGTTCTGGCAAGCGAAAAACCATTGGAGGGCCTGCAGGCATCGATCCGCGAGCTCGATCAGATGCCGCGCGCCCGCGATCTGCGCGATGCGCTGCACCGCCACCTTGAAGGCCAGACATTCCAAGCCGGCTCCGTCACCTTGTTTTCGGCACCGGCACAATAGGACCGCATGAAATGATGAGCGCTCGTACACTCGCCGCAACATTTACCCTGGCTCTGGCCACCGGGCTCGCGTCACCGGCCCTTTCCACACCGGCCGCCGCCGCGCAGACGGCTCTGTTAATCGGTATCGGAGCCTACGAAAACATCTCGCAGCTCAGCGGCCCGGTGAACGACGTGCGGCGCATGAAGGATTTCCTCATCGCGCATTTGGGTTTCAGGGAAAACGAGATCACCACCATAACCGACGGCCAGGCGACCTATCGCGGCCTGCAGCAAACCATGCAGCAGGTCCTCGTCGATGGCACCAGCCCCGGCGACCGGGTACTCGTCTACTATTCCGGTCATGGCGGCCAGGTGCCCGATCACGATGGTGATGAAGACGATCAGCTCGACGAGACGCTGGTCTCCGTCGATGCCTATGCCGACCGCGATGAAGGTCACAATCAATTCACCGACGACGAATTCGGCGCCCTACTCGGCCAGATCGAAGACCGCATAGTGACGGTCATCATCGACGCCTGCCATTCAGGCACAATCACGCGCGGGATGTCGGCGCCCCGTACGATGGCGCAGGCGGTACCGCGCACGCCGATCAGGTTCGCTGGAACCGTAACGCGCGGCGCGGTCGAAGCGCACCGGGCCGAAGAATCCTACATCCGTTCAACGCCCAACCGCCATGTCTGGTCGGCGGCGGCGGCGTTCCAGTATTCGTGGGAAAGCGGCGGACTTGGCCTCTTCACGACATATTTCATCGAAGGCGCCGGCGAGCGTCTTGCCGACGCTAACAACAACGGCATGGTTTCGAACGCCGAGCTCATCGACTATGCCCGCGGCAAGGCGGAAGCCTGGTGCAGCCAGACACCGGTTTGCGCCAACCTCAATCTCGGTTTCACCCCCGTGCTTGAGGCACCGTCGGACGCTATGGCCAATGCCATTGTGCCGGTCGGCCAGACCAGCGAAGATCCCACCGATGTCATCGTTCAGAGCAATGACGCGGGCGTTACCATCGATGTGCTGCCCTCAAGCAGCGTAAACCTTGGCGAGAACATCTGGTTCCGCGTCTCAAGTCAGCGGCCCGGCTGGCTGGTGCTGCTCGATATCAATGCCGACGGTGAGGTCACCCAGCTTATTCCCAACGACATCATGACCGAGGAAGGCATCAATCACCGAATTGAGCCCGGCCAGCATGTCACGATCCCGGAAATCCCCTCGCCGCTTCAGTTTACGGCGTCGGAACCGGTCGGCGAAGGCACGCTGATGGCCATCGTCACGGAAGACAATGTAGATCTCGGTCAGCTTGTCGAAGCCAGCCGCAATCTGCGCCCGACCAACGATGCCGGCACCTATCTCACGCAGCTTGCCCAGTCGCTTCTCGACATCTGGCAGGGCGGAGACAACAACCGCGAACTCAACTGGTCACTGGCAACGTTGAAATACCGGATTTCGCGGTGATGTGGATCACAGGTCATATGACACAGCGCAATATACATAAGAGATCGCTGCCATATCCTATAGGGCAGAGAACAAGGAGTAGCTCAGCTCAATGGCAAGCCATCCTCAGTGTTTGCAGGCAACAGCCCTTTGCATCCGGTGCCGGTGCTGCGGGTCATCCTGTTTCGGCACCTTCTCCCCGTTTCATCCAGATTTTCAGTGAAGGAGGAACTTCCTATGTCGCATAAATTCCCCTATTCGGCACGCCGGCAGAGTATTGCCAGCCGCCTTCGCAAACTGTGCCTCGCCGTTCCGGCGGCGGCTTTTCTGTTTGCCGGCCTTGCGGCTGAACCCGCAACGGCAGCCCCTGGCCTCTCCGAACCACAGCGGCAGATTTCCGCTATTGCGGTTCCGGAATCCGACCTGCGCGTCGATGCCTGGGTCAACCACGCAGACTCCGAGTACGCCATTGGCGAGTCACTTGAAGTCTTCGTGCGCACTAACGCAGACGCCTACATCACGATCTTCAATGTTGATGCCACGGGCGTCGTCCACATGGTGTTCCCCAATGAGTTCACCCGGGACAACCTGATCCGTGCAAATTCGGTGGTTCAGATCCCGCCGGCAGATGCCAGCTTCCGCCTTAACGTCGGTGGGCCGGCCGGCGCCAACCTCCTGAAGGTTGTTGCCAGTACGGAAAACCCGTCATTTGCCGATTCGATCGAATTCGCACTGAGCGGTGGATTTCGTTCGTTCTCGGGCGACACCGGCTCTTTGGCCCGCCAGATCACCGCTGTCATCGACGACGGTAAGGAAGGCGACTGGGCTCAGGAAGAACTGACGGTTGCGATCGTCGACCAGAGCGCGTCAATCATGGGCTCGCCGTCGGTCATCATTACCCAGCAGGGCGGCACCGGCGCGGCTCCGATTGCTACACCGTCGGGCGCTTCACTGCTCGGTGATCCGGCGAGCGGCTTTGGCGTCGTCATGCAGCTGCAGGGCTCGCGTTACCGCGAAGGCGATCACCTCAGCCTGACCATCGCATCGGAGAAAGAGTGCAGACTCCGCCTCATCGATGTCGACAGCCTGGGCAACGCCACCATGCTGTTTCCGAACTCCATGCAGACCCAAGACGCGCTGAGCGCCGGCACGGTGCACTTCCTGCCCGGTACCGGCTCCAATGTCGTCTACCAGGTCAATGGTGCACGCGGAACGCACGCAGTCGTCGCGATCTGCACGCGTGAAGAAGGCGATATCCTGTCGCAGCTGCTTGGCAAGGCACGCACATCCGTTGCGGTCCTCGATTCCAACTCGATTGCCGATCTTGCTGCTCAGGTGAACCAGCTTCCGCAGGCCAATGTCGGCCGTGCAGTCGTTACCTACGAGATCGTTCGCTAAGCGAGGAAACCTCGGCAAATCTGCCAACCTATGAGGAGACTTGAACAATGAACGTCTTAGTCAGATCGATTGCAGCGGCAGCCCTCGCGCTGGTGTTTGCATCAAGTCTCGCAACCGCTGCCGAACAGGCGCCGCGGTTGCGGACCATGGTGCAGGAAAACGTCACCACCGATGAGGTGATCCGCTCGCTGACGCCGGTCGCGGTGCCTGAAGGCACCGAGGTTAGCGTTGCCGCGCAGGTCAACTTCCGTTTCGACTCGTCCCAGCTCACCGGCAATGCCCGTGATCTTCTCGACCGCATCGCGGCCGCTCTCAATTCACCGCAATTGCAGGGTTTCCGTTTTGTCATCGAGGGTCACACGGATGCCAAAGGGACAACGGGCTACAATCAGGGCCTGTCGGAGCGGCGTGCCGCTGCGGTCTTCAACTACCTCGTGAGCCGTGGTGTCGACATTTCGGCCCTCGCGGCGATCGGTTACGGGGAAACCCACATCCTGCCCGGTGCCAATCCGCTTGACGGTTTGAACCGGCGCGTGGAAGTGGTTCGTCTCCCCTGATGCCTGACATTCAGGCGGTTTGCATATGAACCCTGGTGGTTGGAGCCTAGGCTTCGACCACCAGCACTCAACGCGAGAGGATAGAACCATGCTCAGTATGGCCTCACGTCTCACACTCTGCACAGGCGTACTACTGTGCTTGGCGGCTGGCCCGGTTTTGGCTGCTGAAGATGTTGTGGACCCTAGAAACCTCGTGCCATCTGGCGGCGCCCGCAGTGGGCTTACTCTGTCGATGACAAAGCTCGATGACACCGGCGACCGCAGCACCATGCGTGATGGCGAAAGTGCGGTAGCCATCGGTGATAAAGTAAAGGTTTGCTTCGAGTCCGGTGAAGCCGGGTTTATCACCTTATGGTCTCATGACGCCGAAGGCGGCGTTGCACGCATCCTGCCGAACCAATACACGCAGGGCGGCACGAGCCAGACAGCTATTGAACTGCCGCCCGGGCAACGCTACTGCGTCGCCGAGAACGGTCTGGCAGCCGAAGGTGGTGATGGCAGCGACACGGCACGCTGGTGGTTTGAGGTGTCCGCACCGGCTGGCAAGGCCGATCTTTACCTGCACTGGACGCGCACCGAAGCCGATCAGCTTCCCGACGACAGCTTTGTGGACGTCGATGCCCTTGGCCGCGCGGTGACAAGCCGAGACGCTGCAAACTACTCATCAGCCTGGTTTTCGTACCAAGTGAACCAGTAAAGTACGAACACTGCACCGCGTGGCGGGCCGCTTATGAGCGGCGGCCACGCGATGCGGAAACGACCGACAAGCGGAGGATCGAACATGTTCGGCAGAACACTCATTCGGCATGCGTCCAAAACCACCGTGATGCTGCTCGCGCTTGTCACGGTGGCGAGTGGCACCGCGTTTGCTCAGCAAAGCACCTTTAACTGCCTCACACCGTCAAGACAGGCCACCGCCCGCATTGTTGGCGGCCAGTCGGCGACCTACAACCAGTTTCCCTGGCAGGTCTCGATCGGCATTCGCGGCCGCGATGCCTATGACGGACATTTCTGCGGCGGCGTTCTGATCGGAGCACGCTGGGTGCTGACCGCCGGCCACTGTGTTCAGGGCCAGGCGTCGGATCCCGCCAACCTGCACATCGTGCACGGCGTGACCAACCTGCGCTCCGAGCAAGGCAACATGTACAACGTTGAGCGCATCGTTCCCCATCCCGACTACAATAATGACGACGTCGGCCAGGGCAACGATATCGCGCTGATCAAGCTCGACCGCGCCGCATCCGCCGGCCGCGGCGCCTATGCGCTCCTGCCGCAGGCGAGCATTGCCCGCAATTTCGTCTTCCCCGAAGCCTGCGCGGTTGTCACCGGGTGGGGAACGACGCGGCCGGAAGATCAGGCCCCCAACACCATGCAGGCGGTGGCAATGCCGATCATTTCGAATGAGGAATGCCGACGCGCCTATGGTGTCCACGGCTTTTCACCTGACGCCATCCCCGACAGCGATGTCTGTGCCGGCTTCCTGCAAGGCGGCGTCGATTCGTGCCAGGGCGACAGCGGCGGTCCGCTGGTCGTCGAAGGCGGGCCAAAGGGATTTGTGCTCGCCGGCATCGTCTCGCGCGGCGGTTACGACAACCCGACAGGTTTTTGGTGTGCACTCGAAGAGGGTTACGGCATCTACACCCGTGTAGAATCATTCGTGCCCTGGATTGTGCAGACCATCCGCGACAACTGAACAAGTATGTGGTGCTGAACTTAGGGTCGGCCCGAATTCTGGACTGAACGTGCTGGAGGAAATGCAATGATAGGCAAGAAGCTTCAACGATACGTCGCAAAGACAGCTGCAATGGTGCTGGCGTTCACAGCGTTTGCGGGCAGTGCCGCCCTCGCCCAGCAAAGCACATTCAACTGTCTCACGCCCTCGCGTCAGGCCACCGCCCGTATCGTCGGCGGCCAGACCACGTCCTACAATCAGTTTCCCTGGCAGGTTTCGATCGGCGCCAAGGGCCGCGGCACGTACGATGCTCATTTTTGCGGCGGCGTCCTGATCGGTGCGCGCTGGGTCGTTACCGCGGGACACTGCGTCTACGCCTTCGGCCCGCTCGCCGAACCCGACCAGTTGCATGTGGTGCACGGCATTTCCAATCTGCGCTCAGAACAGGGCGCGACGTATGATGTGGAACGTGTCATCCCGCACCCCAATTACGCCAACGAGAACATCGACCGCGGAAACGATATCGCATTGATCAAGCTTTCCCAGCCGGTGTCGGCGAATTCAGCTGCCTACGCACTTCTGCCGCAGGCCAGCATCGCCCGCAATTTTGTCTTTCCCGAAGCCTGCTCGGTCGTCACGGGATGGGGCACGACACGGCCCGGCGAGCCGCTGCCGAACGACATGCAGGCCGTGGCCATGCCTATAATATCCAACGAAGAGTGCGCCCGCGCCTACGCCAATCATGGCCGCCCGGCACCGCTCGACAGCGATGTGTGTGCCGGTTTCCTGCAAGGCGGCATTGACTCATGCCAGGGCGACAGCGGTGGACCGCTCGTCGTCGAAGGCGGGCCGAAGGGCTACGTCCTCGCCGGCATCGTCTCACGCGGCGGCTACGACAATCCAACCGGTTTTTGGTGTGCGCTTGAAGAAGGCTACGGCATCTACACCCGCGTCGAATCCTTCGTGCCCTGGATCGTGCAGACCATCCGCGACAACTGACAGCGTTGCGAGCCCGAACAAAAAGCGGCCCCGGATCAACTCCGGGGCCGTTTATTTTGAGGTCTTTGGCTCAGTCGAAATCGTCGGCGATATCCTCAAGCCGGTCACGGTCGAGCACCGTGATGACGCCCTTGTCGACATCGATGATGCCGCCGTCGCGCCATTCGCGCAGCTGCCGGTTCACCGCCTCGCGCGTCGCATCGACCATGGCGCCGAGTTCGCTCTGGCTGAGGCTCAACTCAATGCGCGCGCCCTGCCCGTCATCGGTTCCATAATGTTCGGCAAACGCGACCAGCTTCTTTGCAAGCCGCGCCTGCAGCTCAAGGAACGCCACATCCTCGATATAGACCGTTGAATGGCGGATGCGTTCACACAGCACGTTGAGTAACCCGATCGCCACTTTTGCGTCACGCTCAAGCAGTGGCAGAAAGTCCCGCCGTTCAAGCCACAGGAACTTGCATTTCTCCAGGCTCCAGGCATCGGCGGTGCGCTCCAGCCCGTCGAGAAACGCGATCTCCCCGAACATTTCGCCGGGATTCATGATGTTGAAGACAATCTCGCGCCCGTCGACCGACTGCGACGTGATTTTCACCCGCCCCTCGATCACCACGATCATCGCGTCTCCGGGGTCGTGCTTGCGGAATATCGGCTTGCCCTTGCCGAAATCGACAACGCGGGAGAACTGGGCGAGCCGGTCAAGGTCGTGATCATCGAGATGCCGCAACAGATACTGTTGTTTCAGTACGTCGCACTTGTCCTCATTCGACAGATAAGCCATCGCCTCTTTCATCCCCGTTTCGCCACAGAGTGCAGCCTGAAAACGATACTAAAGCGGATCATGATCCGGCGAAACCGTTTGGTGGCGATCTCATAGCGGACCATGCGCGCTTATCGGGCTTGCTTTTATCGGATGTGTCGGCCACATGAGGGGAACCATTGTTGACGGGCTCACCGGGAGGCGCCTGCGTGAACGCAGACCATCATACGCAACCGCAAACAGCGACCCCGCAAACGCCTGGCCTGTTGCGGCTCGTCTATTTCAACGCGTTTTCGACCGGCGCCGTCATCATGGCCTTCGAAATGCTCGGCAGCCGCTATCTGAACCCTTATTTCGGCAGCGGCATCTATACTTGGGCGGCTTTGATATCGAGCGTTCTCGCGGCTTTGTCGCTTGGCTATTTCGTCGGCGGCTGGCTCGGCGACAGGCGGCCAAGTCCGGCTATCCTTGGCGTCTGCATTATCGTGGCGTCCGCCTATCTGCTGTGCGTCCCGCTGATCGCGGAAGCGAGCTTTGCATCCATATTCAAGGCTATAGAAGACCCCCGCCTCGGCTCCATCGTGGCGGCTCTGGTGATCCTGTTTGCCCCGCTCATGGTGCTCGGCTTCTATTCGCCTTTCGCCATCCGCCTTGTCCTCTTCGACACCACCCAATCGGGCCGCGTTTCGGGCAGGATCTACGGAATTTCGACCTTCGGATCGATCTTCGGGACGCTGTTCACAACGTTCTACCTCGTGCCCACCATGGGCACGCGCAACATCACCTATCTGCTGGCGGCCTGTGCGTTCCTCGCCGGCGCCTCGTTCCTGCTCGCCGCGCGCCGGCGTTAGCGCCAAACCGTAAAATCCGAAGAAATACCACGTGCTGTGACGTCCATCACACGCGCCGGCACTGCGCGCCTCTATATCAAGATCAGTAACAAGCTGAAGAGACCGGGGTGCACTCCCGCCAACCGCAACCGGTCTCCAAAGCGCCCCGTTCGCCGGGATGGTATTTGCCCGAGCCGAAAACCGGCTCCCGACGCGCTGCCGGATGTCCCTCCGGAATGCTGATTGGCTAGGCAGATTCACCACCCGCCGTGGGAACGGGCCACCGTGGTGCCACGGACGCCGGATGCATGTCACCGGCGGCCCTCAAACCGAGGCACCCGGCACCGGGGGCGCGCGGGCGCCGGTTCCCAGCCCCGCGTCCCCGGTTTTATTTCTTCTGCCCTCGAATTATCTCTCCCGCCCCGGTTTTACCTCTTCCGTAATGTCAGAGACAGCACTTCGAATCGCCGGTTTGTGTCGGGGTCGACGGAGCGTACGATATTGGTGATGCGGCCGTTGCCGAGACGGATCACGACGGTGCTTCTGACACTTTCACCGCTTTTGGGGTCGCGGCTCGTGAGCGTCAGCGTCAGCGAGTTGCCGCGGCGGCGGCCCGCGACGCTCGCCTGGCCGATGCCGCCGCCGGCGCGCCACTGGCCTTCATAGACGTTCGGCCGCGACAGCGCCACGAGAAAGCCCGACGACGAGAACTCAACGTCGACGCCCTTGCATTTCATGTTCATTTTCAAGCGCTTACCACTGGCGTTCCAGCTGGCGTCCATGCGACAGCTGACGCGCTCGCGCCCCGCCGTGGGCGATGGCCTGACGCGGCCATTACCGCGCCACTGGCCGTCCATACGCGCCAGAAACGCGTCGTCGGCCCGGGCGGCCTCGGCGGGCTGCGGCGCAACCCAGAATCCGGCCGCAACAACGGCCATGAATACGGCGGCGATCGCAGCCCCACGGGCAACGGATCGCGAAAGACTGAATAAGCTCATGTGAGTTAAATCCCTTGATGTCGTCTGGATACAAGCAGGATCATCGCCGGCAACACCAACAGCGTGGCGAACAGTGCCGTACATAATATGACAATGCAGAGTCTGCCAAAAAGCTCAACCATCGGCAGGACGGAGAACTGGGTTACAAGAAGGCCGAGCGCCAATACGGCGGTCGCCGCGATGAGCACCGGTCCAACGGTCGTCATGGTTGCCGCCAGCGCTTGCGAAACGTCCTGTCCGCGGCGCTCAAGCCGATAGCGGTGAATGAAATGCACCGTGTTGTCGACGGCAATGCCGAAAGCGACGGTGAGCGCGATGGCGCTGGTGAACTGAAAACCGCTGTCGAGCACGGCAAGCGCTGCCGCGACGATCGTCAGCGACATGATGTTGGGCACGGCGGCAAGCCCCGCGAGAACCATGGAACCCGATGTCAGCGCAATGATGGCGAGGATCACGAACACGGCGAGCGTCAGATTGGTCTTGAGCCCCATGATCATGTTGCCGCTTTCGCGCGCCGCGACGGTGACGAGGCCGGTGACGGAGAGGTCATAGCCGGGCGATGCCGCACGCACGCCGTCAAGCGCCTTCTCGATCGTGTCGAGCCGTGCCAGCGTGACCGGCGACGGGGTGGCCGGTATATAGCCGGACAACAGCCAGGCATCGCCGGAGCGCGCCGCGAAACGGTGGGCGTAGTGATCCGGCAACCGCTCGAGCAGCTCCTGCCCCGCTTCCGGCGATGTCCCTTCCCCCGCGTCCGGCAATGTCCCTTCCTCCGGCACCAGCCACTCGATCGCGCTCATCAGCGATATGACGTTCAGAAGGTCCGGCACCTCCTCCATTGCGTGATGGGCGGCGCGCACCACGGCGACCGGATCGGGAGCATCGGCGCTCTCCCCGCCGGTGCGTTCCACCAGCACGAACACGCTGTCGGTGCCGCCGAGCTTGTCGTTGATGCGGTCGATTGCCAGGTTGGCCTCGCTTTCGCGCGACAGGTATTCGCGATAATCGTATTTCGGCTCAAGCTGAAGATAGCCGATGCCCGTGACGACAAGGACGGCAAGCCCCGTCCCCGCCACGGCGTAAGGCGCCCGGTTGATGCCGCGCCACGCCGCCTCGCTGGCACTGCGGGCATAGTCCATAATACGCACGGACGATCCGGTGCTCTGCTGCATCTGTTGCGGCAACACCAGCATAGCCATTGCCGGCACCAGTCCGACCACGGCGACGAACGCGCCGAACACCGCCAGCGCCCCGACCATCCCGAACTCCGCAACCGTCAGCGACTGGCTCATCATCAAGGAGCCGAGCGCGATCATGGTGGTGATCGTGGTCATCGCGCAGGCCGGCCCGACTTCGCTGACGGAGCGGCGCACCGCGTCCGCGGGCACCGAACCCGCGAGCATGTAGCGGCGGATCGAACTCACCATGTGCAGCGAATCGGAAAAGCCGATCACCAGGATCAGCGTCGGCAGAATGTTGGACATGGCGGTGACCTTGATACCGGTCAGCCCGAACCCGCCCAGCGTCCACAACACCCCGACCAGCGGTGCCAGGCTCGCCAGCAGCACCCAGAGCGGCCGGCGGAACAAGAACGCGCACACCGTAATGGCGATCAGTGCGCCGAAGAGGTTGAGCATGTGCAGGTCGCTGCGGATCGTGTTGAGCACTTCAAGCCGGAATGCCGGGGCGCCGGTCGCGACCACCGATACTCCGGAGTCTTCCGTTGCAAAGTCCGCGACGTCCATGATGCCGGCCATCGTCTCAGACAGCTCGTCGAATTCGCTCAAACCTTCGCGCAACCCAACGATCACGAGAGTAGCCGTACCATCCGGGGCCAGCATCTTGCCGCCGAGCAACGGATGGGCGCGTGCCTCGTCGACAAGCGCGCGAAGCGCCTGCCCCTCAGGCAGATCTTCAGGAAAAACCGGCTCGGGATCGCCATTTTCGTTAGGCGGTTGACGGGCGGTGAATATGGAAACAACCGAACTCACGCCGTCCACGAACTGCAGGTCCAGATGAAGGTTGCGCAACGCTTCAAGCCGATCGCGCACAATCAGGTCATCGCCCTCGGCCAGCAGAAAGATCTGATTTTCAATGTCGGTGAACTGCGTGAAAAAGCGGTCATAGACCTGGAAGGTCTCGCTCTTGGAACGCATCAGGGATCGCAGATCGTCTTCAAATCCCAGACGCGTCACGCCGTAAGCGCTTATCGCCGAAATGGCGGCGAGCACCAGCACAGCGATCAACGGTCGCCGCACGCTGACGAGGCCCAGCGATTCCAGGCCAAATGCGAATGTGCTCATGCTCTGGTTCCAGCTTCCCGTGGGAAGGTGCCACTCACAGTGCCGCGCTGCTTTGCCGGCGTGCCCCTGTTGAAGAAATACAGCTTCGCTGGCACCGTAATTCGGCGGCAGCGGTATGTTGCACTGCACACAAATGCCCTCTCCCGTCCGATTTTGCAACCCCGAAACGCAAGCTGGCGAACTAATGCGCGCAGACACCACACGCTTGCGGCAAAAATGTGCCGCCCGTTCAGTCCGCCGACCGCACCCGCGCGACCGCGGCCTGCCAGCCGGCATAGGCCATATCGGCACGGTCAAGGTCCAGCGCCGGTTCGAACACGGCATCGCTTTGCCACATCGCCGCCAGACTATCCAGGTTGTCGAACACTCCCGCTTCCAGTCCCGCCAGATAGGCGGCCCCCATGGCCGTGGCTTCGCTATAGCGGGCACGTTCCACCACGATGCCGAGCTGATCGGCAAGGAACTGCATGAGCCAGGAGTTGGCTACCATGCCGCCATCGACGCGCAGCCGTTGCGGCGCTTCAAGCCCCGCGTGCGCCATATCGCCAGCCACGGCGTTGAGCAGATCACGCGTCTGATAGGCGACCGCCTCGAGCCCTGCCCGCACGATCTCCGCGCTTCCGCATCCGCGCGTCAGGCCGACAATGGCGCCCTGCGCCCCGGCATCCCAGTAAGGCGCGCCCAGCCCGGCAAAAGCGGGCACGAGATAGACACCGGACGTATCTGAAAGGCTGCGTGCGATGGACTCGGACTGCGCCGCGTCGTCGAGGATGCCAAGCCCGTCGCGCAGCCACTGCACGGTCGCACCCGCCATGAAGATGCTGCCTTCCAGAGCGTAAACCGGACGCCCGCCAAGGCGCCACGCAACTGTCGTCAGCAACCGGTTTGCGGACGGCACCGCCTGTTCGCCGGCATTGGCGAGCAAAAAACAACCGGTCCCGAAGGTCGCTTTGACCATGCCGGTTTCGAAACAGGCTTGACCGAAACTCGCCGCCTGCTGGTCGCCGGCCATGCCGAGGATCGGTATCGACGTATCGAATAGTCCGTTCCAGGTGGCGCCAAACTCCGCCTGGCAATCGACGATCTCGGGCAGGATGGCCGCTGGAACGTCGAACAGGCCCAGCAACTCGTCATTCCATTGCGTATCGGTCAAATCGAGAAGCAGCGTGCGTGCCGCATTACTTGCATCGGTTACATGCCGCACGCCTCCGGTCAGTTTCCAGACAAGCCAGCTGTCGATCGTCCCGCAGCACAGTTCGCCGCGTTCCGCACGTGCCCGCGCACCTTCGATGTTGTCCAGCAGCCAGGCGATCTTTGTCGCCGAGAAATAGGGATCGAGAACAAGGCCGGTGAGTGCGCGAACGCGTGATTCGTGGCCCTCGCGTTCAAGCCGCCGGCAAACGTCCGCCGTACGGCGGTCCTGCCAGACCAGTGCGCGGTGCAAAGGCTCGCCTGTCATCCGGTCCCACAAAACCGTCGTTTCGCGCTGGTTCGTAATGCCGATGGCCGCTATCGAGTGCGCTCCGCCCGCATGCTTCACAGCTTCCGCCAGCAGTATTTCAACGTCACGCGCGATCGCGGCCGCGTCATGTTCCACCCAGCCCGGTTGCGGAAAATACTGCTCGACGGGCTTTGCCACGCTGAATACGGGCGCGCCCGCGCCATCGACGAGAACCACGCGCGTGCTGGTCGTGCCCTGATCTATGGCGGCAATGAAACGCGAATCCATAAAGCACCCCGTCTAGACACGTGCGTTGAACCCCGTGCAGGCGTTAGCCACCGGGCAACAAAGCTATTGATAGAGTGTGAGAAACATGTGAGGCAATCACTTATGGGAGATCTGAAACTCGCCTTCATCGCCAGCGATGCGCCCGAAGCACAAGACGCCGCACGCGCGCTGGCCAAACGTTACGGCAGCGTCGATGCCCAGGAAGCCGATATTATTGTTGCGCTGGGCGGCGATGGACTGATGCTGCAAACGCTGCACAGTGTTCTTGACGACGGCAAGGCGATTTACGGCATGAACCGCGGTTCGGTCGGTTTTCTCATGAACGAATATGGCGAAGAGGATCTCAGGGGCCGGCTGCAAAGCGCCGCCGTAACGAAGATCCACCCGCTGCGGATGTCGGCAACCGACATCGAAGGAAAGCAGCATAACGCCCTGGCATTCAACGAAGTTTCGCTTCTGCGCCAAACCCATCAAGCGGCCAAGATCCGCATTTCCGTCGACCGCAAAGTGCGCCTTGAGGAACTGATTTGCGATGGTATTTTGATTGCCACACCCGCCGGCAGCACGGCTTACAATCTTTCCGCACAAGGCCCCATTCTGCCGATCAGCTCCCCGCTTTTGGCCCTCACACCGATCAGCGCGTTCCGTCCTCGCCGCTGGCGCGGCGCAATTCTGCCGCGCGAGGCGGAAATCCGGCTCACCATCCTCGAAACCGCAAAGCGGCCCGTAAGCGCGGTGGCGGATCATAATGAATTCCGCAACGTCACCGATGTTCAGGTGCACGAAGATTCCACCATATCCGTCAACATGCTGTTCGATGAGGGCCACAGCCTGGAGGAACGTGTTGTACGCGAGCAGTTTCTCTATTGATTTCTGCGAATTTTCGGGATGTATCGGCACGCTCCGGTTCAGGGAATATTAATTGCTGCTCCCTAACCTGACCGTGAATTCGTGGACCGGTGGCATCGGATGTACGGTAATACCGTGCGTTGGCAATAATCATTGAGCGGGCATGGCACGCGTTCAGTTTCACCGATTGAGCTTCGCGATCGTCGACGACAACTCTCATGTTCGACGGCTGCTGCGAACCGTTCTTTACTCATTCGGCGCCCGGGAAATCTACGAAGCAGAAGACGGCTTGTTGGGGCTGGAGGCGGTCGACCGCCACCACCCGGACATCTTGATCACGGATCTCGTTATGCCGAACTACGACGGATTTGAACTTGTGCGAACTATCCGTAACCCGCGGGGTTGCAGTCATTCCACCGTGCCGATTATCATGTTGACGGGTCACGCGGAAAAGCGGCACGTTTTGATGGCTCGGGAATTGGGTGTCTCAGAGTTCCTGTGCAAGCCGTTTTCAGCAGACTCGGTCTATCAACGAGTACGCAGCATCATCGAGAGGCCGCGCGCCTTTCTGAACGTTGAAGGTTATTACGGCCCGGAATTGAGAGCGCCGACGAAAGCACCGGAGGAACAGAGAACATCTCCCGTTGTCCCGGCATCCCGGCCCGCGCGTGAACCGGCCGAGCATCGCAGCGAGGTTTTTAATCCGGAAGACAATATGATGGAAATTGAAATCTAAAACCGTCTAAGGGGATCCGATGATGGCCGGCGAGAGCGCGGAGAAAGTTCAATTGGTTGAGGTTGCAAACAACCTCAAGGAAAAGGTCAAGATAACCGGAACGGGAAAGATAAACATGGATGCGGTTGAGCGGGCCGAAGCAGCCCTCAAGGAGCTCTCTTCCCAGTTCGATGGATGGCTTGACGAAGAAATAGAGCGGCTGGGACGGACACACGATGCCGTGCGTGAACACGGACTGGTCCCTCCCCACTCCGATGAACTCTACCGCTCCGCGCATGACATCAAGGGTCAGGGCGACACATTTGGCTACCCCCTTGCGGCAACCATTTGCGGTTCGCTGTGCAAGCTTCTGGGCTCCGTCGAAGACCAGACGCAAATTCCCATGGAGCTGATAGATCATCACGTCAACGCGGTACGCCGCGTCAAACTTGACGGCATCAAGACGCTCGACCACCCCACCGGCCGCGCGGTCGCGGAGCAATTGGGTGATCTGGTGTTGAGCTACATTGAAACCGCGGCGCCTGCCGAAGACAACGGCGACGCCGCCGCCTCGTAACCGCCCGCGCTTAAGGCCGCCTCCCTGTGTTCAGGCTGCCATCGCAAGATCGTCGATGACCTGATTGAGCAGCGGCTGGGCCTCTTCTCCGGCATATTTACGCAGCGTCGACAGGAGATACTTCTTGTCGGCGTCGGAAAACTCTTCGTATTGCGTCAAAATGCGCTCGATCATCCGCCGGCCGAACTGTGCCTCCGTCCACTCCCCCATTGTAGCGTGAAGCTCGCGGAACACATCGACCGCCACACGCATTGCCGGATACATCTTGCCGGGAAGCTTCGCCTTGAAATAAAGCGCCTTGAAGCCGACGCTGCCGCGCGCGTACATCATCGAATGCACAAGCGATGACGGCATGGCGGTGTAGCGGCCGATCGCCACTTCGACGAAATCCATCTTGCCGATGCATGCCGCACGCAAAAGCAATGTCGGGGTAATACGGTCGCGGAGCATCAACTCGCTGACGAAGCTTTGCTCGCGGGCCGGGTCCGATCTGGCAATAATCCGGACCAGCCCCTGCTCCTTTGCATCGGAGATCACCCGCGCCGCCTTGTCGGCGTCGAGCCAGTTCTTCTGGCTTGCATGTTTGAGAAGCCGCTCGGACACCGCATCGACCATATCGAGCGCCAGCATCGACGGCACATCGCGGCGCTTCATCAACAGCGACTCAAAGCGCTTGAGCGAGCCGTGACGGGTTTCAATCGCGCCATAGGCGGCCTCGTCCAGCCGGCCGGCCGGATTGGCAAGCACCGCGCGCACCACCAGTTCATCGCCGTGCTCTATCAATGTACGGCCAAGGCGCGGCGGGAGCGACGTACGTTCGCACATCGCAAGCTGGCGCGGCGTATCGCATATTTTGGCAATACCGACGAGTACGTTGTCGTCGAGCACCGGGCTCAATTTCAGGATATCGCACGCCATGTCCTCTTCGTCCGCGACGAAGGCGACGGCCACATCCATCGGTACGCGCGTGCTTGCCTTGATGCGGCCGAGCAACGTGCGCCGGACAACGGCGGAATCGTCATCGCAGATTTTCAGCAAAACCGGAGCGATTGCATCGCGCTCGGCTTCCCGGCTCTCCTCGTCTTCGAGAAAGTCGCAAAGCTGCATGACGAGCTTTACGCGGGTATAGATTTCGGGATCGGCGGCAACCGCCAGCAGGTACTCGGTATCGAGACTGGAAGACATGATGGAAACGCCACTCACTGTACTGACAACACCGATCGAACGATTCGGCATGCCCACTGTGCCAGCCAAGTTTTAATGAATGGTTCACCATGTTCCCGTGGAGCCGCGGTCAGTCCCTTATGACGCCCATCAACCGGATTTCCCGGCCTTCTCCAGGGCTTCATCGACCCCTGCCAGGACGTCGATTTCTTCCGCGACCGCTCCCGCGGCAACCGGCGTCGTACGCGGTGCGATAAGCATAAAGTCGCCCTGCTCCTCAAGCGGCACCGCAGCGCGCCGTGTCATGCGGTAAACCGCGAAGCTGCCGACGAGAGCGAATGTCGCGGCAAGGTAGAGCACGAACCCGTCCGGGCCGCCCCTGTCCATGCTGGCGCCCGCCGCGAATGGCCCGATACTCGCGCCGATACCGAAGATCAGCACCAGTTTTGCCGAGGCTCCGAGTAACTGATCGGGTTCAAGATAATCGTTGGCATGCGCAATCGCCAGCGAGTAGAGCGGCAGCGATATGGCGCCGAACACCGTAAACACGGCGGCCAGAACCAGAAACGAGACGTCGGCGGCCGCGATGCAGGACACCGCCAGCACCATCGACAGGAATGTCAGCACCGTCAGAACGGTACGCCGGTCGAACCGGTCCGACAGCATGCCGATCGGGTACTGCGAAAACACCACGCCCAGAAACGGCACGCTCATGAGGAGCGACACCTGAGCAACGCCGAGACCGAGCGAGGCCGCGTACACCGCCCCCATGGAGAAGAACGCGCTCTGGGCAAGTCCATTGCCGAAACAGGCCACGACCGCCAAAGGAGATGCACGGTACATATCGCTCAACCCGATGCCCTTCGGGCTCTCCATCGGCGGCGCCTTCACGTTGGCGAGCGAGATCGGCACAAGCGCGAGAGAGACCAGCGCGGACACCATGATAAACAGGACGAAGCCTTCCGGATCCGCCGTGTTCAAGAGGAACTGCCCGAGCCCGATGGCGAGAAATGTGATCGTCATATAGATCGACAGGAGCTTGCCGCGATCCTGGTTGGCGGAAGCCTGATTGATCCAGCTTTCCGAAACGATATAGAGGCCGGCCATGCAGACGCCGTTGGCAAACCGCAGAGCGATCCACGAAACCGGGTTTACAAACACCGCATAGAGCAGAACAGCGGTGGAAACCACCGACGCAAAGGCGGCAAACACCCTGATATGACCCACCCTTGAGATCAGTTTCGGCGTCTCGAACGACCCCACCAGCAGCCCCACCGAATAGGCCGACATGATGATACCTGTCATGACCGGCCCGAAACTTTCCGACGATGCGCGAATGCCCAGCAACGTGCCCTGCAGGCCATTGCCAAGCGACAGCAGCGCAATGCCGAACAATAGCGGCCAGGCACCTTTTAGAACCGTCAACATCGAGGCTTATCCATTTATCCCGCGCCGTCGGTTTCGGGGCCCGCAACCGGCGAATCGGCGCGCACATTGACGCAAACGCTGCTGCATTGCGAACGAAATATTCTCTTCGTAAACAGTGGCTGCGCACCTCGGAAATGCCGCACTGAGCCCGGCGCCCTGCTTCCCGGCCGCAAGCGCGCTTCAGGTGGTGCGGAAGAGCTCGTAAAGCGGTGCAAAGCGCTGCAGCAGGCCAAGCGGACGCGCGCCCGTGATCCGGCTGACCCCCGGCCCCGTGTAATGCCGCGAAATCGCGCCAAGCTTGCCGTGAGCATTGTCGTCATAGCTGCCGGTCCGCACGGCTTCGGGTATAATATTGAGAGGCCCGCCGGTGGGCCGCGCGGGGCTTGCCGCGGGCTCGATACGCACGGTGTCGAAGAAGGACGCCGCGGTTGGCGGGGAAGCGGGAGAAGAAGCGCCGGGTGCCTGCACAAAGTGGCTGGCAAGGACAAGCCGCGGTCCGGCAGGGTCGCCGGCTGGAGCGGGAACCGTATCGGGTGCGGGTTGCACACCATCGAACCTGGCGACTTCGGTTCCGTGCTTCGCCATGAGATTTTCGTAAACTTCCGCCACAGTGCGCGCACTGCCGTCCCGATCATAGAAAATTGGCCGATTGGCGCGCGCAGCGCGCGGAAACAACTCGCGCGCTTCCACGTCAGGGGTCGCCTCTGCGGCGCTAATGAGACGCACCGCTCCGTCGCTGCCGAGAAAATGCGCAACATAGAGTTCGCCCACCTTTGGCGCACGGCCGAGCGCCGACTGAAGCGTGTTGCCGCTGTCCCTCGTATACACGCCCGCCATCAGCGAGGCGGTTTCCGGGTCGCGCCGCAGGGCAAGAATTTCCTGCCTGAGCTCCTGGTCGGCAACATTGTACCGGCCGTCGGAGCGGCGCGTTATGGCGTTTGCATAATCGCCCAGGCCAAACTGATGCCCTGCCTGTTTAACGGTTTCAAACCACGTTTGTTCGATGAACTGAAATAGCCCGGTTGCCGACGAAGTGTTTGATTTTGCTTGCGGTCTCAGCCCGCTCTCGCGTTGCGCCGTGCGCAGCAGATAGTCGAAATCCGTGCCCGTCGCGACACTTGCGTGACGCAGGGCTCTCTCGATCTGGGGTGTTGCAGATATACCTGTGACGCTTGCCATATGCTCCATCCGCATTCTTAGATCATTGTAAGGAGCAAGCGCCGTGCCAGAAGCGGGACCGGCGCGCAGCCGGCCCCTCCCTGTTGCTACTCAGGCGGCAACCGGCACATGACCGGCAATTAGACCGGCCTGTTTGAGCTTGAACCTCAGCAAGTCCGCATCGAACGGCTTGATCAGACATTCCGCAGCACCGCGCCATATGGCGGCACCCATGGTCTCGGCGTCCGCCGAGCCTGAGCAGAAGAACACGGTCGGGTGATCCCCGCCGCGTATCCGCTGCAGTCTGGTCAGGAAGTCGAGCCCGTCCAATTGTGGCGGTTTGTGGTCGATCAGGATGCAATCCGGCATCGCCAACCGGCACATGGACAAAGCTGCATCGCTGTTCGTGGCTTCCAGAACCTCAAAACCGAGGCCTTTCAGAAACACGAAAGCGATTTGACGGTCATCACGGCTATCATCGACAATTAGGCACTTTTTCATATCAGCCCCACTCTTACTGTTGCCGTACTGTGCCGTCCCTAGACAGTGCACCTTATACGAGTCGTATAAATCGTCTAGTTAATGCCTCGTTAACAGGTTATCCACAGCAAACTGTGGACGAAATATGGCCAAATTTCAGCAACTTAAGGCCGATACTGGAATCACATTCAAAAGCAGTGAAAATCCGCTGTTGCGGAATCGTGACTCGCATAACGACTCACACTGATTCTTTTTCTATCTATAATTGTGCATACGTACCTGAAACGTTAAAAGTGTGTTAACGGTTCGCCCCCCGCTTCACCTTGTGTATTTCGCTGCCGTAGGTCATGAAAGACCAAGACGCGAATTATGCCGCGCCCGGGCACCCCACAACGGAGACCGACATGCCAGGACTGTATTTTGAGGACTTTGAAGACGGCAAAATTTTCGAACACACGCTGCGTCGCACGGTCACCGAAATGGACAACATGTTGTTCTCCAACATGACGCTCAACCCGCAGCCGCTTCACATCGACCGGCACTTCTGCGAAACCCAGACCGAATGGGGCCAGCCGCTCATGAACAGCCTCTTCACGCTCGGGCTCATGATCGGCATTTCCGTCAACGATCTGACGGTCGGAACGACGATTGCCAATCTCGGCATGACCGATGTGAAGTTCCCACACCCGCTGTTCCACGGCGACACCGTACATGCCGCCACCGAGGTGGTGTCCAAACGCGAGAGCAACTCGCGGCCGGATGCGGGTATCGTCAACCTGATGCACCGTGCCTACAATCAGGACGACAAGCTCGTCGCCGAGTGTCTTCGCCAGGCCTTTATGCGCAAGCGGCCGGCAGAGGCCTGAACGGGCATGAGGTCACTTCTCTTCGTCCCCGGCGACAGCGAGCGCAAGATCGCCAAAGCACTGGCCAGCAGCGCCGATCTGGTAATTTTCGATCTTGAAGATTCCGTCGCCCCGGATGCCAAGGACACCGCCCGTGAAACCGTCCGCGAGCAGCTCCTGGGTCTCGGAGATCGGGAGCGCGCGGATGGCCCTGCACTCTGCGTCCGCGTCAATGCCCTCGATACCGGCCTGACCGATGCGGATCTTGCGCGCATCGTTGGCGCCCGCCCTGACAGTATCATGCAGCCGAAGACGCGCAGCGGCGCCGACGTTGCCGTCCTGTCGACCAGGATAAACGGCCTGGAACAAACAGCGGGCCTTGAAGCCGGTGCAATTTCGGTGATTGCCGTGGCGACGGAAACGGCGGCCGCCATGTTCAATCTCGGCACCTACGATCAGGCCGGGGCCCGGCTTACCGCCATGACCTGGGGCGCGGAGGACCTGAGCGCCGATATCGGGGCCACCACCAACAAGGATGCCAATGGCGTCTACACCGGCCCCTATCAGCTGGCGCGCACGCTGTGCCTTCTCGGCGCGGTTGCCGCGGGCGTCGATCCGGTCGACACCGTCAACGTGAACTTCCGCGACCCGCAGGCCCTGCGCGTGGAAGCTGAAGCCGCCATGCGGGACGGTTTCACCGGCAAGATGGCCATCCATCCTGATCAGGTCGCCATCATCAACGAGGTGTTTACACCTTCAGCCGAAGCGGTTGAGCGCGCCCGGCACATCATCGATGCCTTCGCGGCGGCCGGCGATGCAGGCGTCATCGGCCTTGACGGCGAGATGCTCGACCGGCCGCACATTGCGCGCGCGGAAAAGTTGCTCGCACGGGCAAAGCGCCATCCGGGAAACCCGGCATAGCTCGTGCGTCGGACCGAGAGGCCCTGCCCATGAATGAACCAGCCCAGTCCCGGCTACTCAGCCATCGAGTTGCCGCACCAGATCTTCGGCACAATCCTTGGCGAACTCAGCGAAGGCGGTTGCCGGTCGCCCCATCGCCTTTTCGAACCCGTCGGACAGTCCGCCATAGCGGCCGGCTCTGATGTTGACGTAGAGCTGCAATCTCAGGTCGACACTCCAGGCCTCGTTACCAAGCGCAATCTGGCGCTCGCGATAGGCCTCGGGTGCCATGTCGACATAGACGAACTCGCGGCCCGTCGCCTCCGACATAATGCGGGCAAGGTCTCCATAGGAGAGCGCCTCGGGTCCGCTGATGCTGTAGCACTTGCCGTCGTGACCGGGTTCGGTGAGCACCTTCACCGCCAACTCGGCGATATCGCGAGTGTCGATCCAGCCGATACGCCCTTCACCGCCGGGCAACTCCATGCGCCCGCCAGGGGCATAGCCGAACATCATCTGCATGAACCAGCTCGGCTGAATATGGGTCCATTCGAGCCCTGATCGCTCCAGCACCTGTTCGGCCACTCCGTGACGACGCGCCAGGTCGTCCGTGGAGTTGATATCCGCCGATCGCGCCGACAGGCGCACAACATGGCGAACACCGGCAGGTTTTGCCGAGGCCAGGAAATTCTCAAGCATGACAATATTGTCCTCAGGGTCGGGCGTCGCATAGTACGCCGTCTCAATACCCTCGACCGCTGCCGGCAGCGATGCGCGATCACGCAAGTCTCCCTCGACCACCTCGCCGGGCGCCACGCCCAGATCATCGGCTCCGTTCCGGTCGCGCGTCATGACGCGCACATCATGTCCGCCGGTCTTGAGAATACGTACAACCTCGCGGCCGACATGGCCGGTCGCGCCAATCACAAGAACAGGTGTCATCTGAACCTCACGTGTTGGGCGGCCTGATTTTCAGCTCGCTCCGTTTGGAAAAAGCTAAACTATCCGCGCTGCATTGCGTCTGTTCCTCAGTGTGATAGGGCGTACGCATGCGTTTCGCGTAACAGCGTTGCGACGTCCTCGTCATGAATCCCAAGTGCTGTGAACTGCTTCTCGATGTTTCTCAGATAATCGAGGCTGGACCCCCAAAATCCGGCACCGGTGGCAAGATAATGGATCTGCTCCGCGCGGGTCAGGTTCGCATCGATGATTTCCGCGTCGTGATCAGCGACGAATGTGAGTGCTGTTACGGTTTGGTTTTCAACAAGTGCGTCAACGAAGGTTGCGACGTAGGCAGGTCCGACCTGTTCGCGGCGCCAGAGCACTTCGGTTTCTTCTTCTACATTTTCCCGGGCAATCCGGAACAGGAGCCCGTCACAACCTGCCCCCGTATCGAGAGCCGCCATCAGACCGGGCGCGTCAAATGTGCCTCGCGCACCGTAGATATCCTTGAGAATGAAGCGGCGTGCATGATCGCCCACGTGGGCGCGCCGTACTTCGGCAAAGCGAAATGCCGGATCCCACATCAAGGATCCGTACGCGAA
This sequence comes from Hyphomicrobiales bacterium, assembly GCA_021775755.1. GTDB lineage: Bacteria > Pseudomonadota > Alphaproteobacteria > Rhizobiales > JAJFHB01 > JAJFHE01. The sequence goes on from JAJFHE010000054.1 coordinate 33,130, forward strand.
GACCCAAAGATCGTCGCCGCGCCACCCCGCAAGCGCCTGAGTTCGCAGCGTTTCACGCTCCTCATCTGAGTACCACCAGTCCATCGGCAACCCCAGCTCTTTGGCCTTGGCGGCCAGATCCGCCGTCGTGAATGTCCGCATGAATGATTGCAATGGGTCCGCAATCTCGTCGCGCAACTCCGGGTGATGGGAGAACGGGTCTGTCTTGGCACTCATCGGCTGAATCCTGGGAGCAATGCGTCTTTCGCAAACGATGGACGCGCCGACAGTTTCAGATACGGGTAACCGTTGCAACAATTGCGCTTTCGAATGCCGGACCGGGCTCTCAAGCTCATTCACTTTCTTTCTGCGCGACATTTTCCGGCGCAGAAAGCATGATTGTGCCATCGCAAGCGGAGAAGTCCACACTCATGAAAATCAAACGCCTTGAGCATGTCGCCATTACGGTCAAGAACATGGACCAGGCCCGCGACACCTGGATGAATGTTCTGGGGATCGGACAGGAGTACGACGAAATGGTCGGCCAAACCAGACTGGCGATGCTGCCGGTCGGCCAGACCTACATCGAGCTGTTGAGTTCGGAAGGCCCGGATTCGCCGGTCAACGAATGGATGGACCGCAACGGCGAAAGCATTTGGCATTTGTGCTTCGAAGTCGAAGACATCGATGAAGCACTGGCGGAGCTGAAGGGCAAAGGGGTTAAACTCCTGAACAATGAGCCCCAGTCCGGCCATGGCGGCAGCCGCATTGCGTTTATCGACCCTTGTGACACCGGCAATGTTCTGATCGAGTTGGCAGAGATCCCGGAACACCACTAGTCTCGGCCGGTTCAAGCGAGCTGCAAACTACTCCGGCCGCTTCATCGTGAACGGTTCATCGACCACCGTGTAATCGTGATAACCGAGCCGCGCGATCGGCTTGATGCGGGTAATATCGACCATTCCGTCATCGATGACGCTGTCATCGATGAATATGCCGACCACGGTGCCGAAGACGACAAAGTTAGGCTCGCCGTTCGACGGCGCCAGTTCAACGGTCTGCAGGTAGGTGCACTCCAGAGCCACGGGCGAAGCCGCGACGCGGGGCGGCTTGACCAAGCGCGACGGCGCTTTCTCCAGACCCGCGTAGTCCATTTCATCGACTTCCGGCGGCAGGATCGCGGAACTGAGGTTCATTTCCTCACGCAAGGCCCATGTCGCCATGTTGCACACGAACTCGCCGGTCGCCTCGATGTTCTCCACCGAGTCCTTGCGTCCTCCGCTGGCAAACATAACCACATGCGGTGTCGTCGAGACCCCGTTGAAGAAACTGTAGGGCGCAAGATTGACGACCCCATCTGCGCTCAGCGACGAGATCCAGCCGATCGGGCGCGGTGCCACGAGCTGCTTGAAGGGGTCGTGTTTCAGGCCGTGCACGTTATTCGTTGCGTCGTAGAACATGATATCCCGTCTTTATTGATTGTTAGAGTTCCAGGCCGAGCGTGCGTGGCAGATCGCCAATGCCTGCCACAACCACATCCGCGTCGGCGGCAAGGTCGTCATGCGAACTCGATCCGCTGAGCACGCCGACAGAGACAGCAACCTGGGCCGCCTGCCCCATTTGCACGTCATGCGTACTGTCGCCAACCACCGCGATCTCGCCGGGCTTAAGCGAACACGCCTGGCAAAACGCGTAGACCATGTCAGGCGCCGGTTTGGGCCGCTCCACCCCGTCGTAACCGATTATGAAATCGAACACGTCATCGAGGTCGAGAGCTTCGGCGCAGCCTTGCGCGGACTGAGTGCCGTCATTGGTCGCAATGCCAAGCTTCAGGCCGCGCCGCTTGAAGCCCCGGACCAGTTCCACCATCCCGTCGAGGGCCTTTACATGTATCCTCGCACCTTCGGCAAACATCGCATCGACTGAGGCGATCATTGATGTACGCGCCGCTGCATCGAGCTCCGGCACCCACAGGTCGACGATTTCATCCGTTGTACCGGCGGACAGAGGGGCGCCTGCACGGCAGCGTTGGGCCTGGAAGTCATAGCCCGCCATCTCAAGCATCGACCTCGCGGTAGCTTCATCGCCTCCGCTCATGTGGTGCGCCACCTCGAAATAGACCGGCTGCCACGTCGCCTCGTGGTCGATGAGTGTGCCATCCTTGTCAAAAAGGATGCCGCGTATCGCCGTCATGTCCCGCTCCAGTGCGAAACAATATCTTCCATCGCCGGTCGGGCCCGCTCTCCCGGCGCCTGTTTGGCGGACGCGATGTATATGAACCCGGCGACGCATTCAGGGTCTTCCAGGCCGAGCGCACGGTCGATTGCCTCATCGAAACTGTACCATTCGCTCAGCCATTGCGAGGCAAACCCCATCGCCGCCGACGCGGTGAGCAGGTTCTGGCACACCGCCCCCGCGGAGAGCTGCTGTTCCCACTCGGGAATTTTCGCATGCGGCGTCGCGCGCGAAACAACTCCGACAACGACCGGAGCCCGCTCAAAGCGCTGCCGTTCGACCGCCAGTTGCCGCTCATCCGCGTCCGGGTGCAATTCGTGAAACCGCGCTTCCAGAACCGCCCCGAACTTTGAGCGCGCCTCGCCTGTGAAAACTATGAACCGCCACGGTGCGAGTTTGCCGTGATCGGGCACACGCGCCGCGATACGCAACAGGCGCTCAAGCTGTGCCGCGTCCGGCCCGGGCGGCACCATCTCGTTTGCCACGAGGGAACGCCGGCGTTCCAGCAACGAGAGAAAGTCTTCCACTGTGAGGTTCTCCACAATGCCACCTGCTGTGCGGCCGCGTCATTTGAGCGCCGACCCACCGGTGTGCTCGGCGATACGGAGCGGTTTGTCAACGCCGCAAGGAGCCGGTTCGGCTTTCGGGCATTCGCTTTTGCGCGAAATGGAAAACTCAGTCAACACACGCTCCTGCGATACGGCATCCGCCTTATCCAGGGGATTACCCGGAAACACCGGAAAGTGCGCCATTTTTGCTTGCGCCGAATCATAGAATCGCGAAAGTCCTGAAAGGGGACGAACTGCGTAAAATCGCTGGTGAAACAAAGCCAAGAGGCTGTCGGGAAGCGTCCGGGATGACACTCGTTCGGTGCGGACATTCTCAGCGGTGGTCGGTGTCGGTGTATTCGTGCGCCTGTTTGTGCGCCGTGACCATAGCGCTGTTAATAAGTATCAGTTCGGCACGCAGTGAGGGCGTGGTCGTTGCGCTTGACGGTTCGCGCAGCATGTGGGGCGTCGTCGGCGGCACGCCGAAGTACATGATGGTGCACGGCGCATTCGCCAATGCTCTGGCATCGCCCGAGCGCGCACCCGATCATACCTTTGGCCTCGTCGCCTTCGGCAACCGCTCGCCCTCAAGCTGCTCGGACATCAACGTTCTGGTGCGCCCCGACGCGGGCGACCCCGGTGCGTTTCTGGACGCCATCAAGGGCATCAGACCGTGGGGAATGACGCCGATTTCCCGCGTGCTGCAGACGGCAGCCAACCAGGTTCCCGACGGCTCGCCTGAACGCAACATCCTCCTGATTACGGATGGCATCGACAATTGCCGCGGCGATCCCTGCAGCATCGCTGCCGCACTGCATGCAAACGATCGCCCCGCCATCATCGATGTCATTGCCCTCGACGTGCCGCAACAAGACAGCGCGCGCCTTGCCTGCATTGCCGAAAACTCTACCGGCACCTTCCACAACGTCACAACACGCGCTGAACTCGACGGCGCGCTGGCGGAGATCCTCAACGCGCTTGCCGAACGCGCCGAGGCCCGTGTACCCGCGGTCTCTTCCGCGCAACTGACCGAGCCCGCGACTCGTCGTGAAACGGTGGCGCTTCACCTGCCGCCGCGCGGCCACGACCCGGCGAGGACCAGCACCTCCCGCCCGTTACCGATTTACGCGCGGCCCGACATCGTCGTGCCCCTGCCGCAGGACCACCCCCAGGCATTAATCAGACGCATGGCGTCCATGCTGCCGCCCGAAAAGCCGGCCCTTGAAACCGCCGGCGAACTGGTGCGTACCGCAACGGTGGAGGAAGACCCGCAAACCGCCGAGATACAGGACCCCGTCCAGGCTGCAACAACCGAACCCTCCGTCCGCGAAACGGAAGCACCGTCAGCCGGCCCCGAGGCAGGCACACCCGGTGAGCCCGGCGCGGAGGCGACAGCTCTCGTGGCGAGCGTTCGTGAGCCGCAAATACAAGCATCTCCCGAACTGACGGGTGATCCCATCACGACTGGCTCGATCCCCGAAGCGGATACACCGATTGCCTCGGCTATACCCGATCCGGCGGCCGCGCCGGCCCAACCGCCAGCTGGCCAGCCCCCTGCCAGTCAAGACACCGCAAGCCGCCAGGCCGAACCTGACAACACGCCACCACGTAGCGGCGCAGCGCCGGAACTGGATATCGAATCCGGTGAAGCGGAAGAACAGCAGGGGTTGACCCTGCGCGCCCAGCTCACCGCCAATCTCCGGCCGATCACGCGGCCCGTACAGTGGAGGGTCTTTGCGGTGCAGGGCGCCGACGAGGCGTTGTGGCCGCAGGTCGCGGCGGTGCGCGATGCGAGCCCGACATTCGTGTTGCCGCCGGGCGCCTATCAGGTCCGCGTCGGATACGGACACGTCACCGCCGTCAAGCAGCTCACGGTGCGCGAAAACAGCGTCACCGATGCAACGTTCATCCTGAATGCCGGGGGACTGCGCATTCTCTCCCATCTCGTGTTCGTCGATGCGCCCGGCCAGCCTGCCGCAACGCATTTCGTCTACACCGGCGCACGTGATGAAAACGGCATGCGCCAGCTCATCACCAAGTCGCAGATTCAAGGTGAAATCATCCGCCTGAACGCCGGCACCTATCATCTCGTCAGCCGGCTTGGAAACGCCAATTCCGTTGTGGAGACGGATGTGGAGGTCGACCCCGGTGTTCTCACCGCCGTTGAGGTGAACCACAAGGCAGGCGTCGTCTCATTCGCGGTTAGCGGCATCCAGAACGATGCCGCCGATCCGGTGGTCACTCAGATTCTCGATGAAACCGGCGCCGTTGTCGCGCGCATCCGCGGCCTGAACGGCCACGCCATTCTGGCACCCGGCGATTATACCGCGAAGGTTGACGCCGCCGGGCGGCGCGGCGCAACGCAGTTCCAGGTGCGCACCGGCGAAGCCAAGGCCATCGACCTGACGGTGCAGTAACGCTCTGGAAAACTGCCTATTCCGCCGCCTGCAAGTCCACGCCCATCGCCCGCGCCGCATCTGGCGCCACAGCTTCCGCAACCAGCGATGCAATCGCCTCATCGAGGCTCATGGACCTTTGATCCTTGGAGCCCAGCCGCCGCACATTGACACTGCGCTCATCGACCTCGCGTTTGCCGGCAACGAGGATGACCGGCACTTTCGTCAGCGAGTGCTCACGCACCTTGTAGTTGATCTTCTCGTTGCGCAGATCGGCTTCCGCGCGCAACCCCGCCGCATTGCAGGCCTCCATCACTTCAAGCGCGTAATCATCGGCATCGGAGACAATCGTTGCGACAACGATCTGCAGGGGTGCAAGCCATAGCGGGAAATGCCCCGCGTGGTGCTCCACAAGAATGCCGGCGAACCGCTCCAGCGAACCGAACATCGCCCGGTGCAGCATCACCGGCACATGTTTATCGCCATCGGCTGCGATATAGAATGCGCCGAGCCGCTCCGGCAGATTGAGGTCTACCTGCAGCGTACCGCACTGCCATTCACGGCCGATCGCATCACGCAGGGTGTATTCAAGCTTCGGCCCGTAAAAGGCGCCTTCGCCCGGATTGAACACACAGTCCTGACCTGCGGATTCCACCGCATGCTGAAGCGCTGCTTCCGCCTTGTCCCAGACGTCATCTGCGCCGACGCGTATTTCAGGCCGGTCGGCGAACTTGACGATCACATCCTCAAAGCCGAAGTCCGAGTAGATGCTCATCATGAGCTCATGAACCTTGACGCACTCTTCGTTGATCTGCTCGGTGGTGCAGAAAATATGCGCATCGTCCTGCGTGAACGAACGTACCCGTAACATTCCGTGCAGCGCACCCGAGGGCTCATAGCGGTGCACCTTGCCGAACTCGGCGTATTTCACCGGCAGGTCGCGATAACTCTTGAGACCGTGCTTGAAGATCTGCACATGCCCCGGGCAATTCATCGGCTTCAGTGCAAAGGTCCGCTCATCGGGTGTGTCGGACGTGAACATGTTCTCGCCGAACTTCTCCCAGTGGCCGGAACGCTCCCACAAGGAACGGTCCATCATGTCGGGCGAGTTCACCTCCCGGTAGCCGGCATCGTCCTGGCGCCGGCGCATATAGGAAATCAGCGTTTGGAACAGCGTCCAGCCTTTCGGGTGCCAGAACACCGAGCCCGGCGCCTCTTCCTGGAAATGAAAGAGGTTCATCTCACGGCCGAGACGGCGGTGATCGCGCTTCTCCGCTTCTTCAAGCTGTGTCAGATAGGCCTTGAGGTCGCCCTCGCCCGCCCATGCGGTGCCGTAAATGCGCTGCAGCATGGGGTTATTGGAATCGCCGCGCCAATAGGCGCCGGCAAGCTTCAATAGCTTGAAGGCGGTGCCGACCTTGCCGGTCGACGGCATATGCGGCCCGCGGCAAAGGTCGAACCAGTCGCCTTGCGCGTAGACGCGCAGATCCTCGCCCTCGGCGATGGCGTCGACAAGCTCAACCTTGAAGTCCTCGCCCATAACGGCAAACACCTGCTTGGCCTTGTCGCGGCTCCAGATTTCTTTGGTGAAGGGTGAATTGCGCTGAATTATTTCGCGCATTTTCTTTTCGATATTCGGGAGGTCTTCAGGCGTGAAGGGCTCCTCGCGCGCAAAGTCGTAGTAGAAGCCGTTCTCGATCACCGGCCCGATGGTCACCTGCGTACCCGGAAACAGCGATTGCACGGCCTCGGCCATGACGTGCGCCGCGTCGTGACGGATCAGCTCAAGTGCCGCAGCGTCGTCGCGGGTGACGATTTCGAGCGCGCAATCCGCAGCCAAAGGGTCGCTCAGGTCGCTCAACGCCCCGTCGACCTTCATGGCGACGGATTTCTTGGCGAGCGACTTTGAAATGGAAGCGGCAAGTTCGGCGCCGGTAATCCCGGCGTCATACTGGCGCGAGGCGCCATCTGGAAATGTGATGGTGATCATCGTGGATCTCCTGCTCACTCTCTGCATACCACGCAGGTAAGTCTTGAGACGTTGGTTGGATGTCGATAGTGGCGCGGTTTTAGCGATTCGTTCCAGAGGGCGCAATGGGGCAAAACGGCTGGACTTTCAGACTGGGGACGTAGAACAGCCGTGGGTCTTTTGCGCGACACCAAGGGCAGCTAGAGCCCATGTGATGAATTCGAAGCCACTTTGACCGGGTTGTCTTGTTGCGTGGTCAGGCGCGCTTCGCAATGCGATGGGGGACATCTCATAAGAAGCGCAACGCCGCCACGCGGCAAGACAACCCGGCCTTTGGTGGACCAAATCAGTCCGCCGGCAGCGTTGCGCCGCTTGCCCGATGCTCCGCATCGCGCTGCGCGCCGCGCCTTACCGGTCGAACTGATTTGGTCCATCAAAGTGACTCCGAATTCATCACATGGGCTCTAGGGCCCATGTGATGAATTCGAAAGGCACGTAGCGCGAAATTCCTGCGAGCAATCTTGTTCATGCACGGCCCATGCGCCACAATTCTCCGCCAACACCGTTGACCCGGCCCCGGAGGCAACAACGCATGAAATTCGGCCACGTCAGCATGGTTGCACGCGATACCGATCGCCTTGCCGATTTTTACAAAGCGGTCTTCGGCTGTCAGGACACTGTTGAACGATGGAGCATGTCCGGCGACCTGCTGTCTCAGGGCAATGGCGTCCCCAACTCCGAGATTTATGCGGCATGGTTGAGCCTGCCCGGCACAGACGGCCCGTTCCTGGAGATCTTTCAGTACAAAAACATCCAGGAGCGCCCGACGCCATCGGTCACTGAACCCGGCTACGGACACATATGTTTCGAAGTAGAAGACATCCGGGCCACGTTCGACGCGGTCGTCGAGGCGGGAGGATCGCCGCTCGGTAAGATAACCGATCTGGGGACTGCGGAAGCCCCTTGCCTATGTGTCTATGTACGCGATCCTGAGGGAAACGTCGTGGAACTGGAGCAGCTTACCGCATAACGAAGACCGCGTTTATGAGTGTGTGAAATAGGACGTGGACTCATAAACACGTAGCCACAATCTGATTGCCGCGAGCTTGATGAAGGCGAGGAAGTTGGCCCCCAGCTTGTCGTGGCAAGTGGCTATCCGCCTGCGATATTTGATTCGATTGAAGAATCGCCCAACGGGGTTGCGGGTGCACTTTCACCGTCCGTTTGACAGGCTGGAAAAGGGGCCATTGACCCTTCTCGGAAGAACACCTTCCATCTTTCGGATGGCTTTGTCGCAGGCGTTCAAGCACTGGTCGCTGACCTGCCGCTTCGCACCGTTCTCAACACTGCTTCGGCAGATAATCTCAACGACTGCGCCCATGCAAGCTGATGCTCGACTGCGAAATATGAGATAACCCTTATTGTGGAGTTAGAGGATCAACATGAACGCAGACGAATCCAATCAAATCTGGGACGCGGAGCAGTACGCCGGCAATGCGCGTTTCGTTTCCGACCTTGGGTCGCCGGTGCTCGACTTGCTGGCCCCGGGGCCGGGTCAGAAGGTGCTCGATATCGGTTGCGGCGACGGTGCGCTGACCGCCCGCATTGCCGCCACCGGCGCCAATGTCGTGGCTATTGATCACAGTCAGAGCCAAGTCGAGGCGGCCCGGGATCGAGGCCTGGAGGCCCGGCAACTGAGCGCCCTGGAGCTGGATTTCGAGGATGAATTCGACGCTGTCTTTTCCAACGCCGCCCTGCACTGGATCAAACCGCCGGACCTGGTCGTCGCCAATGTCGCCCGCGCCCTGAAGCCGGGAGGCCGATTTGTTGGCGAATTTGGCGGCGCCGGTAATGTGGGGAAAATCCGCCAAGCGGCGATGGCCGCCTTACGATCTCGTGGGCTAGACGGCGAGTTCGTCGAGCCCTGGTATTTTCCAAATGCCGAGGAATACGGAGCACTGCTACAGGCAGCGGACTTTCGCGTGGATAGCGTCGAACTCATTCCCCGTCCGACTGCACTTCCGGGAGGCGTAGCCGAGTGGATCAAGACACTGGCCCAGGATTTCATAGCACCGGTACCCGAAGAAGAACGGCCGGCCTTCCTGATTGACGTCGAGAAGACCTTGGAAAAAGATTTGCGCGATTCCGACGGCGTCTGGTGGGCGGATTACGTACGTTTGCGTTTCGCCGCAATGCTGGCTTCGGCGCCATGAGGTAAGTCGGGGCCTTCGGGGCGGCGCAGTTTGTATCTCCGCGCGCTGCGGCAGACGTATCCTGTCGGTCGGCAAAGTAACGTCTGTTTCTGGCACACAAAATCTCCGTTCCGACCGAAGTTGGCGCACTTCAGTTTTCTGTGCCAAGGCGGACGTTGGGCGCGCGATTGGTCCGGAATGTCCGAACTTGGAGGCGGAGCGGAAGTCCCACCGCCGGACTCAGAACGGTAGATAATGACCCGAAGCCGACCCGCGATGCAATCGACACCTCACGACAACAATGCGGACTTTGCTGCCCTTCGCTTCAACGCGGTCGACATCATTTGATGAGAGTCAATGACTGCAGCGTTTATCGTCTTCATGAACATGTAATGGCAAAGTCACCTCCATCTGACGAATTCGACGTCATCGTAATTGGATCCGGCATGGGCGGCATGGCTGCGGGTGCGGCTTTGAGCCGTGTCGGGAACAAGGTGCTTCTGCTCGAGCAGCATCAGACGCTCGGAGGGTTGACGCACAGCTTTTCCCGCGACGGCTTCACCTGGGACGTGGGTATTCATTATCTAAGCGGCCTGGCACCGGGAGACACCGGGCGCGAACTGCTCGACTGGCTGTCTGAGACGCCCATCGAATTCGTGTCGTTGGGCTCGATCTACGACACTTTGCACATCGGATCAGCAAAGCCTCTGTCACTCTCTCGACCCTACGAAGCGCACGAAAGGGACCTCAAGGACCGCTTCCCCGATCAGACGGAGGCAATCGAGGCGTGGACCCATGCGCTGCGCGAAGGGCGGGACACGATGTACAAGATCTTCCCGACCCGCGCGATGCCGGAGTTCGCGGGCGACATGCTCGACTGGTGGAACAGGCACGACATTGCAAAATGGTGCGCCCGGACGACAAAGGAGGTCATCGACGAGATCACCGACCATCCAGAGCTTGCTGCCGTGATGGCCGCGCAATGGGGCGATCACGGCGGGCGCCCGCGCAAGGCGAGTTTTGCCATGCATGCGCTGATTTCAGCATCGTACCTGAATAGCGGATCCTGGTACCCCGTGGGGGGCAGCGTCGCGTTTGCCGAGCACATAATCCCGACGATAACCCAAAACGGGGGTGAGGCCCGCACCGGGGTCCGCGTCGGCGGGCTGCTGTTCGAGGACGACACTGTTGTGGGCGTCCGGACCGACGATGGCACAGAGATCCGGGCGAATGCCGTGATCTCCGATATCGGTGCACGCGAGACCATCGACACGCTCTTGCCCGAGGCGTGCGGGCACCAGGACTGGATCGCGGAAATCCGCGCGCTGTCTTCCAGTATCGCGCATTTCACCCTGTTCCTCGGCTTCGAAGGCGACATTGAGGCGGCCGGCGCCACAAAAGCCAACCATTGGCTTTTCCCGACCGGGGAGGTCGACGTCCTCTGGACGACGGCACCTGACGGCGCGCCGCCCTGCTTGGTCGCGACCTTTGGCTCGCTCAAGGATCCAAAGGTCGCGACCATGACCTTTGGCTCGCTCAAGGATCCAACGTATGACCCCGGCTCGCGGCAGAAACACACCGGCCAGTTTCTGGTCTGGGCCGACTGGGCCTCGGTCGCCCAATGGGCGGACCAACCCATCGGCGCGCGCGGCGACGACTATGCCGACTTCAAGCGCCGGGTCGAAGAGACGCTGACGGGACAATTCGAGCGCTACTTCCCCGATCTCGCCAAGATGGTTGTGTATCGCGAACTGGCCACGCCGCTGTCCACGGTCACCTATACCGGGCATCGCAAAGGGGCGTTCTATGGTCTCGACGTGACCCCGGAGCGTGTCATGTGCGACGCCCTACGGGCCAAGACGCCAATCCCGGGTCTCTTCCTCGCGGGCCAGGACGTGGCGAGCCCCGGCGTTCCAGGGGCACTCATGGGTGGCCTTCTCGGGGCAGCCAGCATCGATCCGAAAGTGATCAGCCATATCAGGGAATGACGGCGGCTGCCTTTGCCCACGTCGGAATTGGCTTGATTGTTGCCGGTGTCGTCGTGCTGAACGCGCTGTCTTATACCAAGGGCGGCAAGCGGTTAGCGCCCGGAGCAGAGTTTCACTTCCCAAATGTGTGTTGAGTGGTAGGCGAGAGCCGGCATTCGCCGCACGGTGAACAACGTCCGCGGAAGAGCTCCAAGCAGTAGTTCGCTGCACAAGCGACGAATGTCGGCAGATGGCACATTGGTCTTCCCCGTGCCGCTGGCCGTACGAAAACGTCTTGAGTTGCGTGCTAACCGGACATGTTTCCGAGCGGCGTCAACGGTTCGCGTTTATGAGTTCACGGCCTAATATCCGTACCGGCCCGCAAGCGCGGCGAGTACCATAAACGCCAGAGCGGCCATGAGGAGACACATAAAGACGAAAGCCGCGTTGAACGTCTTGTGGTAGTGCGCCATGCCTTCGTGGGTGAAGTACCTTTCGGCCCGCTTCGGGCGCCACATGAACGGATCTATCATGCTCATCCAAAGCATGCCTTTGCGCGCATAGCTCAGCATCTTGAAGTTGTGAAGTGCCATGAACAGCCAGGTAACGGCACTCGCGGCAATACAAACGAAAAAGAAGAATATAAATACCTTGCTCATGACTATTTAATAGTACACAATTCCGTCGATTTTATGACGAAGAGTATATATATTTTGTTTTATTATGTTTTCTTGAGGATGAAAGGAAAGACAAAAAAATTTTCGTCGGAATATTTAAAACATTAGATAATACACATTTACTGAGAATCATCCTGCCAGAATCATTGAATTACAACTTATTCAGGGCAACGACGCATCACCCAGGTGTAGCCAGGTCCACTTTGGCCACCAACGCGCGCCATTGAGCGCCCGTCAACTGTTTCGGTTCCTGCAAGGCGCCGCCTTGCACCGAGACATAGTCCCTTGGCCTCAGATCTTCGCGGCTGCTCCCCGCACTCACGGTCATGCCGCCACTGTTGATCGCGGCAAGGAGCGTCCGCTTGTCGTCGTCATAGAAGATAACACCGTCAGCGCCCCGAAGACTGCACAGCGACCCGATAACGCGAACGCTGAATTCCGGTCTGTGACTACCGACACCCAGCCCGTTCAACAGCCAGCGCAGCCCGCCGCGAATGAGCTGCAACGTCGATTTTTGCCGCTGCAGGTCAGGCCGGAAATGTGTCAGGCACAATTTGCTGTTCGGGCCGAGGCTCATCAGGCTCGGTCCCTCGCCTCTAACCTTGTCGCGATCGTTGAACCGAAGGCGAACCCGGCCTTCGCCGGTTTGGATGCAGTTGTCGATTTCGACATGGTCGCCCGGCGAGAGCCTCCGGCGGCCATGACAATCCTGTACGGTTGCATCGCCGCTCATGGCAATGACCCAGGCGACCAGCGGCGCGTCAGGCCCCGGACCGATGCGCCCCTGCGCAACGGCTTGCGCATAAACGGCATGGCAACCGGCAAGCGTCTCGGCTGATGCCGGCCGGGGCTGCACGAACGGATACGCAAAAGCACAAATCAAAACCAGCAGGGGTACAAACCAGTGAGCCAGTCCTGGGTGTAGTTCGGTGTTCGTGATTTCCTGCTTGATCCGTGTCATTGCGATCATAACCTCCTCTTTCAAGGAACTCCTCCGCTCACAAGAGCCACGACAGTCCGCAGTCTCTACCGCGAAACGTATCTGGCATTCACCCAGCCGGTTACATTCCGGTAACGAATGAGAATCCAGGTTGTCGATCCGTTGGTGCGGGCATCGTCCAGATACTGAATACCGCGTCCACGCGCAGGAATGCTGCCGACGCGGCTGCTGCTGGCTGAAGGCCGAGAGCGGATGTTCAGGACATCGTTTGAAGCCACATTCACAACATGCAGCGTTCCCGCGTTGCCACTATCGTTGCCGCTTCCCGGTGTAAGATACCGGCTGTTCGCCCAGCCGCATTGATCCTGCACGCAAATGCCGGTCCAGCGGCTTCCGTTGGACTGCCTTTGTGGCTGGCCGCCCCGAACGTTCGCCCCATCGCGCACCCGGAAGAGCCGCCGTGCCTGATGGTGCGGCCGCGCCCTTACGCTCAGGGTATCGCCTGCCGGAACATCCACGATGTAAGAATTTACCGCACCTTCGGCGATGGAGAGAGGATCGGAAAGATCCACAGGATCCTCGCCGGGAACAGAGATTGTGCCCGACGGACCTGACGGAGGTGTTGAACCCGATTCCTCGGGCGGAGGACAGTGGCCCGGCAGCCATATCCCATTGCAAAAGCAGCCGTTGTGTTCCCATTTGCAGGAAGGGTCATACTGCGCATGCGCGCCTGTCACACCAAGAAAAAGGGGGATGATAAAAGCAAAGAGCGAAAGCTTATACATTGAACGCTGGCCTCTTTCTCGGCCCCCGCTCAATACTATGTCACCCGCTGATTTTAGCGTCAAACCAGCCTGCGCGGCATATTGACTTAAGCTGACACAACACCGACGCATCTATCCTTGCGAATACACATAATTCAAGGCATTGAGAACGACGCAATCATCAGGAAGTGGGCTCAAACGAGCTTCCGAAGCAGTAGGACGCGGTCCGTCGTGGAGTCAAATCAACAGCGCAAGGTATCTTCGACTGTACTGAAATTTCGAAACATCCCGATGGAATAGCTAGATGACACAACGCCCTTTGGCAAAAAATGTCTCGGACGAAAACAATGCGCTTCGGCGCCCGTTGGAACTTCCCTGCGGTGCCATCCTTAAGAATCGCCTCGCAAAGGCAGCTATGTCGGATTCGCTTGGGGACGGTGGCGGTGATCCCACCGAGGCGCAAATGCGACTCTACGAAAGATGGGCGGAGGGCGGAACAGCACTATCGCTCATCGGTGAGGTGCAAGTCGGCCCTCACTACCCGGAGAAACCCGGAAACCTTGTACTCAGCTCAAAATCCGATCAACGGGCGCTGCAGTCGTTGGCCAGGCGAGGTTTGATCGATGGTGCGCATTTGTGGCCGCAGCTCGGACATGCCGGTGCCCTTTCGCACTTGCCGATTAGTCAGCCCAAGGGACCATCGCCCTTGGACGTCGAGGGTCTTCAATGCGAAGGCATGTCAATTGAAGAAATACAGGTACTACCGGAGCTCTATGCGAGAGCCGCTACCCGCGCGAAAACCGCTGGATTCAGCGGCATTCAAATTCACGCCGGACACGGTTTCTTGTTCAGTCAGTTCCTTTCCCCATTGTTCAACCACCGAAGTGACGGTTATGGCGGATCGATTGAGGCGCGGTTCCGTGTGGTGCATGAGGTGATAGACGAAGTACGGCGCGCCGTCGGTCCGTCATTTCCAATCGGTATCAAGATAAACTCAACGGACAAATTGGAAGGTGGTCTGACAGAAGATGATGCTTTGGAGGTGGTGCGCATTCTCGATCAAACTTCTGTCGATCTGATTGACGTAAGTGGCGGGACCTATTTTCCCGGAGCACCGGCAAGCTCCGATGGTCCATCGCAAAGAGGTCCCTACTTCCTGGATTTTGCACGGCGCGCCAAGGGGCTGACCAAGATCCCTGTGATGGCGACGGGCGGCTTCAAGAAACGTGAGCAGGCAGTGGATGCAGTAGCCGGCGGTGCGGTTGATATGGTGTGCCTGGGTCGTGCAATGGCTCTCGATCCGCGACTTGCAAAGGTCTGGATGACCGAAGACGGTGGTGATCCCGAGTTTCCGATGTTCGAGCCGCTGCCCGATGGCGGAATAACCATCTGGTACACTATGCGACTGACGGCATTGGGAGAAGACGCGGAGAATGAGTTCACTCTGGACCCTCAGTCTGCCATACGCATTTACCAAGAACGCGATGAACAACGCTGCATTACATGGCGGCAGAAATTCTTCGGCTGAGCGGCTTGAAGGTCGCTCTCCTCGTACGGTCAGATCCCGCGATTGCCGTCAATTATCACTGTTCCGTTTGCCCTACGCGTCTCGAGAACTTCAGAAGCCGGGCCGTGAAGTCAACTGGGATTGTTCGAAACGTTGGTTTTCTCGATGAGCTTGCGCCACTGCGTTCCGCTCAGTTGCTGGACCTGCTCCATCGACCCGTTTCTGACGGCAACAAACTGATTGGGCCCGAGAGTCTCCCGCTTGCCACCCGTGGCAACAGTCATCCGGCCCTCATGAAGGGCCGCCACGACCGCCCCGGCATTGCGCTGAAAAAACACCACTCCGTCTGTCCCGCGAAACCCGGTAATCGTCGTTCCCGCTTTGACATTGAACACCGAACCCGCTCCCCACCCTTGCGATATCGAGCGCAGTCCGCCACGCACCAGATCCATCACCGCCCGCAATGGCTGGAAGGGCCGAAAGTGGCTGATGCAAACCTTGGTGCTCGATGCAATATCGACAAAGCTGAACCGCGAATTGGTGCTCTCCACGAACATCAAACGAACCCTGCCGCTGGATTCGGTTTCAATGCAGCTGTCGATTTCAACTACCGACTCCGAAGAGAGCCGACGGTGCCCAAGACAGCCCCGGATCGTCGCGCTTCCAAACATACCGATTACCCGGGCGACGACAGGTCCCCCGGCACCTTGCTCAATCCGCCCTTGAGCAAGCGCTTGAGCATAGGTTTCATCGCAATTGCCGCTTGCCGAGACAGGGTCCGCACTGGAGAATACCAGAAGTATTCCAACCGAAATCAGAATGAATTGACGCACATTTTGTTGAATTCTAAACATCCTGGCGACCCCGCGTTGTCACCCCCAAAGAACACGCTACCACGCGTGCGTTAAGCCGAACAAGTTACAGGGACATTATGAAGCACATCGCAGGTAATCCGCCTGGTAATTTATGTGGAGCCTCCGCATGTCTCGCGGGAACTGAAATGCGGTTCAATTCAATTGCGTTGCACCTCCACGTGTACGGACTTAATCGCCGTTCCCGCAGTTCCGGCCTGCCAGAGCCCAATTGATGAATTGGTTTGAACATCGGCGGCTCCCGAATAACACTCATGCAGCAACAAATCGGGTCAGGCTTCCTACGACAAGACCGATCGTGGCCGTCACGGCAAGAACAGGACGGAGCTGCAGGCGCTGTAAGGCACCTGCCCAGGAGAGATCAAAATGACCGTCAGAATTGAAAAATCAGGCAACGTGTGGACAGTCATTCACGCACGCCCCGAAGTCCGCAATGCCATGGACCCTGACAGCGCAGGGGCGCTTTATGACGCCTTCCTTGAATTCGATAGCGACGACAGCGCGTCAGTCGCGGTGTTCTGGGGCGAAGGCGGCGCCTTTTGCGCGGGCTGGGACCTCAAATTCGCCTCTACACTGGAAGGCGAAGACCCGCTCGGCGGGCTCGACCTGCCGCAGGACGGCGGATCGCGCGGCAATGGCGGCGATGTTGAACGCGGACCCATGGGCCCGAGCCGGCTTGAGCTCGACAAGCCGGTGATCGGCGCCATTGCCGGACCGGCCGTTGCCGGCGGCATGGAGCTTGCTCTTTGGTGCGACTTCAGGGTGATGGAGGAAAGCGCTTACCTCGGCGTTTACTGCCGGCGCTGGGGCATCCCCCTGATAGATGGCGGAACGGTACGCCTGCCCCGCCTCGTCGGTCAGGGCCGCGCCATGGAAATCCTTTTGACCGGCCGCAAGGTGCCGGCTGAAGAATGCGCACGGATCGGCCTTTGCGAATACGTTGTCGAAGACGGTCACTCACGCGGCAGGGCGGAGGAACTCGCCCAAGAGATCGCCCGCTTCCCGCAAAGCTGCGTCCGCACCGACAGGCGCTCGGCGATCCGCCAGCGCGGCCTGCCAATGCGCGATGCGTTGGTTCAGGAGTGGTACAACGGCAAACCTGAAATCGCCGCCGGCGGCGTCGCCGGGGTTGGCCGCTTTGCCGGTGGTGCCGGACGCCACGGCGATTTCAGCAAGATTTGACCGGAAACGAAAAGCACAGTGCTGGAAAGCCTGGCGCTCGGCATTGAACCGGATAAGCTGCGCTCCAACGATTCTGAGCCGAAACAGCTTCTGGAGGAAGCAATGAGCACGCCGGCCCCGGTTATCAAACCGGCCAAGGTCGACGCCGAGAAAAACGCGATTTATCGATTGCGCTACGATGTTTACGTGCGCGAGATGAATCGATATCGCAACGCCGCCGACCACGAACGCGAGTTCCTGCGCGAACCCGAAGACGACATCTCCCGGCTCTATTGCGCCGTCGACAACACTTACAACGTGGTGGGCACCATGCGCCTCACCTGGGGTGGAGACGCGCCGATTCCCGAACGAATGATCGCGCAGTACGATCTCGAACCTTTTCTGGCGCGTATCCCGAGCGAGCAGATCATCGTCGGCGAGCGCTTCATGGTAACGACGGCCTACCGCGGCACGGATCTCATATTCCGACTGTTCAAGACATATTTGGAACTCGTCAATGAACACCGCATTCAGCTGATCTTCGGCGACTGCGAACCGCATCTCCTCAATCTCTATCTGGGTCTCGGCTTCCGCACCTACACCCGCAAGAACGTCAACAGTGCCGAGACGGGCTATCTCATCCCGCTGGTCATGATCCCCGAAGACATCGACTATTTCCGTCAGGTGTCCTCGCCGCTTGCAAACATCGTCAAGAATTTCGGCGAAGACTGCCGAACCCCTGCCTGTGTCGCGGATATCCTCGCAAAAGGCAGCGCGGTGCAGTCGGAACGCCTGGTGTCGAAACAGGAATACTGGTCCGAAGTGCACCAGGCGCTGAGCCGTCTGACGGAAAGCCGCCCTCTCCTTTTCGACGGCATGAGCGAGCAGCAGATCGAGCACTGCCTGTCGAAAAGCAACGTGATTGAATGCCGAAGAGGCGACCGCATCATCAAGAAGGGCAACACGGCCCAGAATATGTACGTCGCCCTGTCGGGCACACTTGAAGTGCGCGACCGCGACAACGTGGTGGGCGTCATCTCCGCCGGCGATGTCGTTGGCGAAATGGCGTTCCTTTTGAACACCGCCCGCACCATGGACGTAGTGGCTGCAACCGACGATGTCAGGATCCTCAGCCTCTCTGAGAGCATCATAAAGGAGATCATGAAGTCGGATCCGGAAAGCGCGGCAGCCCTGCTTCTCAATGTGTCCAAGATGCTCTGTCTCAAGCTCTTGAAGCGCCCTGCCTGAGGCGGCGGTGACACTCGTTCCCAAACTCTCCCTTGGTCAGGCAAGCGCCGGCGATATCAGCTGGATCGTCGAACTTGAAGCCCGCCCCGAATTCGAAGCCTTCATCCACCGCTGGCCGCATGAGGAGCACACCGCCAACCTGTCGCGGCGCGACATGCGTTATCTCATGATGTCGGACGAGCGCGGCCAACGCGCGGGCTTCGTCATCCTGGCCGGCCTCAAAAACCGCGCCCGCTCCATAGAGCTCGTACGCATCGCGATTGCCGAGCCCGGACGGGGCCTCGCCCGCCACCTCCTGCCGCTGATCGTTTCCTACGCGTTCACATCGCTCAGTGCCAACCGGTTGTGGCTCGACGTGTTCGACGACAACGAACGGGCGCGCCGGGCCTACATGCGCGCCGGCTTCCGCGAAGAAGGTGTATTGCGCGAAGCCTCGCTCAAGACCAGCGGAACCCTCGGTTCCCTCGTCATCATGTCGATCCTCGCATCGGAAGTCCGCAATTTGCAGGGGTAGTACCAACAAGCAATAATCACAAACCCCGGCTCCATTTCCACGTGGGGGGGGTGAACCTGGACGCCATAGGATGCGCACCGTGTTTCAACCAAGTTCGGGTGAGTCTCGTCTTCTGGCCTATCCTGGATGATCTGTACGCAACCGGGTGCCCGGGCGTTTCCCTCAGCCAGTTTGACTGATCGCGGCTCTATCGATGATCTTCCGCAGTGGTGCACCGGTTTCTTGCAAGGTGCCAAATTCATATGCCCATTCGCCACCAAGCCGCGACGCACAGAAGGTATCGGCGACCTCCTGGGTAGATTGGCGGATGAGCAAGCTGCCTTGCAGTGCCTGGGCAATCATGGACATCAACCGACGGGCGTGCGGTTCCATCATGTCCGTGGAACGGCCAAGTTCACCTTCCAGGTTTTTGACATAGGCGTCGAAATGCCGGTCGGACCCTGTTGCCAGTTTGATTTCATGAACGAGGGCGTCGCGGGAATCGGGAAAAGCATCGAACGCGCGTATCATGTCCAGACCCATCATCGCGGATGTGCCTTCCCAAATGCTGTTCAGCGGAGCCTCGCGGTAAAGACGGGCGATGGTTTGCTCTTCCACATAACCCATTCCGCCATGGCACTCCATGGCTTCAAGCGTCACCGCACTGGCGCGCCGGCAGTTCCAGTATTTCGCGACGGGAACAAGAATTCTGCTGAGCAGCTTGTCCGTGTCACTCGTGGGCGAATCGTCCACCGCCTTTGCCGCTCGCAGGCCCAGGAGGAAGGCTGCCTCGCTTTCGATCGCCAGATCGGCCAGCGTGTTGCTCATTTGCGGCAAATCGTGGATCGTCGAGCCAAAGGCGCTGCGATTGCTCGTGTGATGCAAGGCCAGCGTCAGAGCGCACCGCATGATACCTGCGGAACCGGTCGAAAGCCCCATCCGGATATTTTGCGTCATGTATTTGATAAACTGACGAATGCCGCGCCCGTCTTCGCCGATGCGGTAGGCCACGGTGTTGTTGAGCTCAACCTCCGAACTCGCGTTGGATGTGTTGCCGAGCTTGTCCTTCAGCCGCTGAATATGGATGCTGTTGCGCTCGCCATTGGCCAGTGTACGCGGTGCAATGAACAAGGTGACGCCGCTGTCTGTTTTCGCCGTCAGCAAAAGGAGGTCACCCATCGGCGCGGAAACGAAGAACTTTTGCCCCGACAGATGATACTCCCGCTCATTCCCGGTAGGGACCGCCTGCGTGTCGTTGGACCGCAAATCCGAACCGCCCTGCCTCTCGGTCATGGCCATCGCAACCGTAAGACCGGGTTTTTCGTCCGCATGCAGAGGTCTTGGATCGTACTCGGTCGACAGGACCTTCGACAGCCACCTGTCGCCGATCTGCGGATCGCTTCGCAATAAGGGGACGATGGCGTAGGACATGAGATTGGCGCAACCGACGGTCCCGTTCTCTACCTGGTTCCAAAGATAAAACAGGATGGTTCTGGCGGTTTGCGGACGCTTTTCGTTCGTCGTCCAGGCAAGCGAATGAACCTCGGAGCGAAACGTCTCCGCCATCAGCTCGTGATAGGCAGGATGAAACTCAACAAAGTCGATACGGCGGCCGATTCTGTCATGCGTTCTCAGAACCGGTTTGTTCTCGTTGGCGAGGCGCGCCAGTTCCCTGAAATGTCGACTTCCTGCTGTTTTGCCAGCGGCCTCTGCGCGGTCGTTGATCCATTGCACGCCTTCCCGGCTGCAGGCTGCCACGAGGGCTTCATCGCCAAGAAAGAGGTTCTGGTCGGGCAATTCCGGCGGCATATTCTCGACTTCTACGGCTTGATGGCCGTAGCCCGACTGCGGCATTGGACATGCGGTGGCAAAGTCACCAGGCCGGCTGGATGTTTTCATATCGCGCTCCTGTCGTCTCTTTGGTTCAGAATTCCGGCACTTCCGGCCGCCCGGGAGCACATCCCTTGAAGCGTGACCTGATCAACTGTTTCAGTTGCGTTGGATACGCGCTGGACAATTCGCTGAATGATTCCTTTCCGAACATCTGCGTCAGCGTCGGTCCCGACATCACGATGTAGTTGATGGCGCCCAGGAGTTGGTAAACCACCGCCAGCGCTTCGGCATGGGTACGGTCCTCCTCGCCGGGAATACGTCTGACGATCGAGACAAGAGCATCCAAAAACGGCTTCAAGTACCACTGTGTCGCGTGCTCTGCCCGGTCCTGATTGTCCATGAGCTCGCGCATCACAACACGCGCGTCCTCCGTATCCTTGGATTGACTTTCCAGTTGATTGATCATGAGCTCTTCAAGCTGGCGGCGCGGGTCGGAAATCTCGACCTGGGCCTGGAAGATCCGGGCGACATATCGGGCTGAAATCTCTTTCAACACCTCCCCGTAGAGCCTCTCTTTCGTGCCAAAATGATGCAGCAGGGCTTGTTTGCTCAGTCCCAGTTCACTCGCGATTCCGGCGATGCTGGCGCCGTAAAAGCCTTTCTGCGCGAACTGTCGCTGAGCGACTTTGAGGAGGTGCTCACGTGTTTTTGCAGCCAATTCATCACCCAAACTTACCTAAAGGTAAACTTATATCTCAATGAGAGTGTCAACTCGATTTTACCAATGTTTAGACACATAACACTCTTTTCATTAGATAAAGTCAACGCATCTTCGTAGACATTTTATTGACAACTTACCGAACGGTAGGTATTTATGGGTGACGAGAAGGAACAAAGAGCTGGGCACAACAAAGCACACCGAGAATTTCAACATCCGGCGAGATCACAAACACGGGCCGAGCCGATCAACAAAGGAGAACAAAGCATGAGCCCCGTCACATACGAAAAGCGAGACCGGATTGCGTATGTCACGCTGAACCGGCCCGAAGCCAAGAATGCGATCAACCCGGAAACCCACACGAGACTATGGGAAGTTTGGGAAGACTTTCGCGATGACGATGCGGTTGACGTCGCGATCATCACTGGAACCGGCGATGCGTTCTGCGCCGGCGCGGATCTCAAGTCCTATATGAACCGCTGGCCCGGCGCGAGCCCCGAAGCGGTCCGGAAAAATGTTGACGATGGCCTCGGAGGCCTTACCCGCGGCCTGCACCGCATCCCGAAACCGATCATCGCTGCGGTGAACGGCTGGGCGCTTGCCGGCGGTTGCGAAACGGCCCTTGCTTGTGACATCCGCATCGCCTCGGAGCGCGCAATGTTCGGTTCCTTCGAAGCACGTCGGGGCTTCCACCACGCAGACGGCGGCATTCCCCGTCTCGTCAACTCAGCCGGCGTTTCGGCCGCCATGTACATGTTGCTCACCGCCGAACCGATCACGGCTGATCTGGCGCATAAATGGGGCCTGGTCGCCGCCGTCGTACCGCATGATCAACTGATGGAGCATGCCGAACTCGTCGCCCGGCAGATCCTGCGCAACGATCAGGTTGCGGTTCGTTCCGCCAAGGAAACCATTTTGGACATGATTGGCCGGAACCTCGACGACCAATTGCGCATCGAAGCGATGAACGGTTACAGCGTCGCGACCCGGTCGGGCGTATCGGACCGCTTGCAAAGTTTCTATGACAAGACCGACCGTGGCCGCCATGGTGTCAATCAGACGCCGCTGACCTGAAACCTCCGAAGAAATGCATCAGGAACCGGCCCGACGCCTCTTGGCGTAACAGCTGCAACGACAGTCATACCCGGGTTCTGTAGCGCCAAAACCTCAGCCCGTGGTCTGGAAGATCGTCGGGCACCGGGTCATGGCCGGAACCGCCGCCGGGCCGGCAGCTTGCGATGCGGAACGCCGCCAGCCAGCCGCCGCGCCAGGCGCCGTAACGCGCGATCGCCTCAAGCGAATATTCCGAACAGGTCGGAAGGTAGCGGCAGGTGCGGCCGATGAAGGCCGACAGCGTGTAACGGTAGAGGTGGATAAGACCAACCATGAACAGCGCCACCGGACCGGCGCGCTTGCGGTGAATTTGGGTCTCAGGGCGCGATGTACTCATGTGTCTCGCTCCGCAGCGCGCAGACGCATCTGCACGTGCCGAAAAGCGTCTAGCGAATATCCGCTGCCTGCAGTGTCCGGCGTGTTGTTGGAGTGCTCTGACGGGTGGTCCGCGACTGGGCGCGCTGCGAGGCAGAGGGGCGGCGTGAGGGCCGTGAGGCGTGCACAATAAGTGGTAAGCGCCTTATGCGCGCCTCCTCCGCCCGGTCATAGGCGGCGTGGCGCTGGTCGCAGCGGCGGTTCTCTTCATTGAAAACCTGGCGCATGCGCGCCGACAGCGCGCGGCACGACATGGTGCCGTTGAGCGCCCGCACACGCCGTTCGATGCGTTTTGCGCACTGCGTGTAAATCGCCTTGTGGCGGTTCTCGTGATTGCGCACGTGATTTGCGAAATTGTTCCAGCGGCTGCGCGTGCCCGATGTCAGGTTCTGACCATTGGCAAGCCGTGGCAGCGTGATGGTCATATTGAGTGTTACGCGGTGATTGCGCAGGCGGCAGCGTGCCTCGCCGTTGAACTGCGAATTCTGCGTAAGCCGCGCCCGCGTCGTACCCAACGCGCGTCCGCTGTGGCCGCCCGGCCCGCGGCTGATCATATAGCTCAAGAGCTCAGCCGGGGTCGATCCACGTACCGTGTAGTAGACCGTTTTGGACGTTATTTGCGGAGCCGCGTGCGATTGCGGCACGCAAACCACTGCGGCGACCCATAGGCCCGCAGCCACAATGAAGCCCGAACGGAACAAACGGTACATTGCCTGTGTCATGCACATGCCCTCCCTGAGCTTGCCGCCACACTTGTTCTCTATGGCCGCAACTATACAGCGGCGTGTTGTTCGGCCTCATTTTCACGCGCTTCGATCTGCGCGATCGCATCGCACACCGCATCGAAGGTCAACAGCGTCGAGGCATGGCGCGCCTTGTAGTCGCGCACCGGCTCGAGGATCTCCAGATCGGACCACCGCCCCTCTGGTGACGGGCCCCCCTCCTTCAGCATCGCCGCCATTTCGTCGCGCACACGGCGTAGCTCATCAGGTTTTGAGCCGACGATATTACGCGCCATGATCGACGATGATGCCTGTCCAAGCGCACACGCTTTCACGTCATGCCCGAACGCGGTTACCACACCGTCCTTCATCTTGAGATCGACGGTTACCTTGCTGCCGCACAGGCGCGACACCTTCGACGCCGTTGCATCAGCGTCCACCAGCCGCTCGGTGAGCGGTATGTCGGCTGCGAATTTCAGGATTCGCTTATTGTAAATTTCGTTCAGCATGACCCTGTGCTTCTAGCGCAAATACGCCATTCCCGCATATGCTTTTCCGTCGCATGACGTGCATCCGTCTGGCTGTTTCCCGCAGATCGGACAGCAAATCAACCGCACTACAGCCCGATTTTTGCGTCGCGGCAAATCCGCTGTTGCTGCGGTTTCGCTCTTGAAGCAGATGGCTGCCCGTTATATATGCTGGCCGGGACGAAGAACCATACATGACACGGAAGCTGCTGCGATTGCTGGCCGTTTGAGATCATGCTAGCGTTTCGCACGAAACAATGTGTTTACCGCAGCGTCGATTCTCGCCAGGAAACGGCGAACAGCCAAAGCATGCGGCGGGGCTGCACAACGGAATTCAGGAATAGACGGAATGGACGCCATCATCAAAAAGATGCCGGAGCGCGGCCCTGTTATTGGCCGTGGACCCGATATCACTCGCCCCTCAAAGGCAGAGGCGGAAGCAGCGGTGCGCACGCTGATCGCCTGGGCCGGAGACGACCCCCAGCGTGAAGGCCTTCTCGACACGCCGCGCCGTGTGGTGGATGCGTATTCCGAGTTTTTCAACGGCTACGGCGATTGCCCCATCGAGGCTTTGTCGCGCACGTTCGAGGAAGTCGGCGGCTATGACGATATCGTGATGCTGCGCGATATCGACCTCAATTCCCATTGCGAGCACCACATGATCCCGTTCATCGGACGCGCCCATGTGGCCTACTATCCGACCGACCGGGTGGTAGGCATCTCCAAACTTGCCCGCGTCGTGGAGATTTTCGCACGCCGTCTCCAGACACAGGAGACCATGACCGCGCAGATCGCCGAAACCATCAATCAGGTTCTGAAACCCCGCGGCGTCGCCGTGATGATCGAGGCGGTGCACCAGTGCATGTCCCTGCGCGGTGTGCAAAAACGCGATGTCGCGACGATCACGACCCAGTTTGTCGGCGAATTCAAATCCGACCCGGCGCTTCAGGCACGTTTCATGATGTTGATCCGTCAGTCCCAGAGCTGATCTTGCGAGCTGACCTTGAGATCTGACGTTAAAATTCGGCTGTAACTCCCATGAACGACTCCACTTTTGCACCTCGAACCAGCGTCGAACAGGTTGAGGAAGGCGAAGATCTGGCGCCTAAGTTTGACGCCGAGGGTCTTATGCCCGTGGTGACGACGGACGCCGCAACCGGTGAAGTCCTGATGCTCGGTTACATGAACGCCGAGGCGTTCACGAAAACCATCGAAACCGGCGAGGCGCATTACTGGAGCCGTTCGCGCGGTGTGCTGTGGCACAAGGGAGCGACCAGCGGCCTTGTGCAGAAGGTGATCGACCTGCGCATCGATGACGATCAGGACGCGGTGTGGATGGCTGTCGACGTTGCGGGCTCGGGCGCCAGCTGTCACGTTGGCTACCGTTCGTGTTTCTACCGCTCCGTGCCGACAGGCGCCGCGCCGACGCCGGAACTGCGGCTCATTTACCGTGAAGGCGAAAAGACGTTCGACCCCAAGGACGTTTACGGCGACGCGCCCAATCCGACGAAGCTTTAAAACCTCACAAAATTGCGTAAGTTTTGGTGATCGCACGCGCGCCGGCCGGCGTGCTGCCGGCTGCATTGTGACGCTGTGGCTTGTAATCGCCGGACCGATTGCATTTATCAAAAATTAGACACTGTTGTGTAGTCTGGTGAGCGAATGCAAAGCGGTGATGGAGATGATCAAAGGGCATTTAAAGCCGGTTCCCGTCAGTACGATCCCGGACGCGGGCGACGAGCCCGTCCCTGCCGCGAAACTTGGCATAGCGTTGGGTGCAGGAGTTGCCAAAGGCTGGGCTCATATCGGCGTCATCCAGAGGCTTGAGGAAGCCGGCATCGTTGCCGATGTCACCGCGGGCACATCAATCGGCGCGCTGTGCGGCGGCTGCCATGTTGCTGGCAAGCTCAATGAATTGGAGAATTTCGCCCGGGGCCTGACCCGGCGGCGCATTTTCTCTTTAATGGATTTTTCCTGGCGTGGCAGCGGCCTGATCTCCGGCAACAAACTTGCCCAGATGCTCGACGAGGAAATCGGCGACATGCTGATCCAGGACCTCAAACGGCCTTTCATCTGCATTGCGACCGAACTCCTGACCGGCCATGAAATCTGGCTGAAGAACGGCCCGCTGGTTCCGGCAATTCGCGCGTCCTATGCACTGCCCGGCGTCTTCAAGCCGGTCAACATCGACGACATGTGGCTGCTCGACGGCGCCGTCGTAAATCCGATCCCCGTTTCGACCTGCCGCGCCATGGGCGCGCGCGTTGTCATCGCCGTCAATCTGAATACGGAATCATTCGGCTCCGGCACGGTTATCCAGGCGCCGCTGAAGAACGGCGACGGCAATGGCAACGCAGTGGACGATGCCGCAACGGCCGAACAGGCGCGCACGGCGTTTCTGCATCAGCTGTTTGGCCGGCCGGGCGAAGGCCCGGGTATAACCGCCGTTCTGGTTGCCGCCTTCAATATATCGCAGGACCGTCTCGCCAGGTCACGCCTCGCCGGCGATCCGCCCGATATTGTCATCACCCCACGCGCACCCGACGTGGGACTGTTTGATTTCGATAAGGCCGACGAGTGCATCGAAGCAGGCCGCGAAGCGGCCGAACGCGTCCTGCCCGACATCGAACATGCAATGAAAGCGCTCAGGCCCGCACACTGAAAGAGCGCTCGTCACCCAGAAGCGATATAACCCCGCATCGCTTCAACCTCGAGTTCGGACTCTGCGATACGCTGCTTCACCACATCTCCAATCGAGATGATGCCAACCAACGCGTCGTTTTCCACTACCGGCAGGTGCCGGAAACGCCCCTCGGTCATGCGCGACATGAGCTCTGCCACCGTGTCGTCCGGCCCGCAGGTCACGACATTGGCGGTCATGAAAGTCTTGACGTCGCTTTGCAGCGAGTGCGGACCGTTTTCCGCAATGGCACGTACGATATCGCGTTCCGATATGATGCCGCGCAAATCGCCTTTCTCATCGGTAACGACAATCGCTCCGATATTGTGTGAAGTCAGCGTTTGTGCCGTATCCTGCAAGGAATCGGAAGGACGCGCGGTGATCAGATCACCGTCCTTGAGCTTTAGTATTCCAGCAACATTCATTAAAGGCTCCTCGACCTGGCCGGCCACCGAGACTCTGGAACGTAATGATGCGGTACGGAGCTTCGCTTTGGCAAGCTCCAGAGGGCATTTTCTGCAATGAATTGCGGCAAGCCCGGAACCTGCTCAGGTACGCACCGTTCGATCAAACAGACCAAAAAGCAAAAGTCCGGCAAGGAAGCCGCCCAGGTGCGCCTCCCAGGCGACCTGGCCTTCCACGCCGGGAATGAACGAGTTGGACACGCCGAACAGCAGATTGATACCAATCCAAACGCCCAGGAACGCCAGCGCACGGGGGTTGGAGAAAACCTGCGATAGCGATTCGGCACGCATATGGTGAGGATGCATGCGGCTTGCCTGAAAGAGGTTGGAGGGCCGCGAGAAAATAAACCGGACGGCTCCGGCCATTTGACCGGATATGGCTGCCGATGCCCCGATCACCGGCACCATCTCGCCCCAGTAAACGCCAAGATGAAGCGCCGCGCCGGCGACCGCGCACACCAGGCTGAACACAATGAACCGGATGGCGCCGAACCGTCGGGCCACCACGCTGCCGAACGCCAGCATCCAGAAGCTGTTGACGGCGAGATGGAGCCAGTCCGCGTGCAACATTGAATATGTTGCGAACGTCCACACGTTGGCCGCGGTGCCGCCGGGAAATTTCACGTAAAGCGCTTCGGCGCCTGTAAGATACCGCGCCGGAATGAATGCATAGGTCAGCAACAGCAACAGTTCCTCATCCTCGGTTATCGATCCCCGCCACACATGAACAGCGATGAATGCCGCAACCGACAGAATGACGACAAGCGGCGCGTTGACCGCACGCGTGGATGCATTTGCACTTTGATCTGACATCATAAAACCGCGCTTGCTCGTGTTGGGCGCTCATCGAAGTTTAGGGCCTGGCCCCAGGCGCACCCCCCTGCACCGGCTTAGCACAGGTTCCCCTCTTCTTGGGCGCCTGTGTCGCCCCCTGTCAACGCCGGATTGGCGCACGCTGCGTAATTTTCGCGCCGCCAGCATGCTTGTCCGCCTGCGATCTGGTTAATGGCACGGAAACTGCTCTGTTTAGGCCAGAACATGGAGATTGATGCGCAGGTGTATCAAAACTGGACGGCCGGACCGGCATCTGAACAAAAACAAACGGCCGGCCGTCCAGGACAGCCCCTGCAGCTCATCTGAGACGCAAAAGAACGAACCGCAGCGCAAAACAGGACAGGCAGCTCGAGCATGAAGCATCCCGAAACGAGAAAGCTGTACGACTACTGGAACAGCTTGCGCCTGTCACGGTCGGCTCCGCTGAGAAGCGACATCAACCCGCGGGAAATCAAGACTCTGCTGCCGCGGCTCTTCATTCTGCAGCGCGAAACCGAACGCAGCTACCGCTACCGGCTTGCCGGCACCGACCTCTGCCGCTTCTTCGATGGCGAACTGCGCGACCGCAATTTTCTTGCCGACTGGCAAGATAACGAGCGCGCCAGCATGGTGTCGCTGTTTCAAAGCATAACTGAAGAAAAGTCTGCCGCCGTTCTCGGTGTCAAGGCAAACGACGGCGACTACAACGAATGTCAGATGGAGTATCTGCTTGTGCCTGTCCGTCTCGACGGCAGTTCGGAGGTGCGGATTATCGGCTGCGTCGGCATATTCGAGCCGTGCGCATGGCTTGGCCGCACACCAATCCAGCATCAGGAGATCACAGGGCTGCGCCTTCTGCGGCCCGACGAAGCGCCGCGTTTCCTTGAGCACCGCCAGGACGCCCTGTGCGAACCTGCCGAAACGGTTGCCACCGCATCCGCCCCCGAAGGCGCGGAGCGCCATGGCCACCTGTGGGTCATCGACGGCGGCGCCGCACGGTGAACATCATATCCGGCGCCCACACTGGGAATATTTCACCGCACACTCATCTATTGCATCTTTAACTGCCCGTTAAAGCGGCGTGCCTATTCTTAGTGAGTTGGAGTCTGCTTGCGTTACGGCATTCAGGCCATCTGCAACTATGACGTGAAGGTGCCGCAGTGTCCTTATTGTCTCAAGTTCTTGAGGACGAGGAGTCGAAGCCGGTTTCGTCGATACTGTTCGGACGCTACATGCTTCCGGACAGGACCGAGCACGCCAGCCAGATCAAGGACATCTCTCCCACCGAAGCAACATTTTCGTGCGCGGCACCGCCTCAGATCGGCGACCATATCATTGCCTATATCGAAGAGATTGGCCGTGTTGAGGGCGATGTTGCAACGGTTACAACCACTGAATTCCATGTCGAGTTCACGGTTCCTGAATCCAAACGCAACAAAATTGCTGCAAAACTCAATTGGATGCAGACAAATGCCGAAGAGGGCTCTAGCGAACAGCGCCGCCATGCGCGCTTTGAGCCTGATGCCGGCAACACGGTCCTCACGATGCCCGACGGCCGCCAGTATGGCTGCGAAGTGCTCGATATGTCGCTGAGCGGAGCAGCCATCAGAGTTTCAGTCATCCCGAGCATCGGCACCAACGTGACGCTTGGCAAAATGCGCGGCACGGTGACCCGAATTCACGAATGCGGCTTTGCACTCGAGTTCAATCACCTGCTCGACGAACCGGACCTGCACAAACACCTCTCCTGATATTGAATGCCGAGGGTTCCGACGGCCGGGCCGCGACGCAACCCTTCCATGACATGACGTAACGCTGTTCCGGGTTTTTTGCCGGTGACCGACGGCGTCTGGTACCCGCACGCGGCTTTCGCGCCCGTCTTGCCGCGCGAAGAGATGCACAAAAAGTGCACGGGCCTCGTATTTTTTCTTCGCCGGTTCCTCCGCCACCACATTAAACGCAGCTCCGCCACTCCTGAGCGCCGCGTGTCCACCACGTCTGCTCGTTCCCCAGGCGGCGCCCCGGAGTTACATAAACGCCTGTGCAATTAGTAACGCAAGGCTCATGAAATGGCTGAAATCCTCATATTTCCAGCGAAACGGCGAGAGTTCACGGCGCGCCAGCGGATTTAACAGAGTAAAAACACGATAGATAAAATTTTATTCAATTCTATTCTGTGTTTTATTGGAATTACACTTAAACATTACTTGTAAGTTTGACGTGATATAAAAATCTTCATGGCAAAGTACCCCCACAATCGAGGCAGGGGTACAGGAAATGAAAAACATAATAAGCGCCCTGATGTTGGGAGGCTGCGTCATCGCTGGAATGTCCACAAGCGCACTGTCGGTCGAATGGTCGAATAACTCGGACCGTGGCCCGAACGCCAGCGTGCACTTGCGGTCCTACGGCGAAACCACACCGCCGATCGGCTTTGTTAATTTCTGCCGCCAGTACGGGCAGCAGTGCCGCGACGGCGCAAACCGCGACACGGTTGTCGCCATGGACAATTCGCGCTGGGCGGAACTGTCGCGCATCAATGACTACGTTAATGCGAAAATTGCGCCGGTCACCGATCAGGAACTTTATAACGTGCCCGAGCACTGGACATATCCGCAGTCACAAGGCGATTGCGAAGACTATGTGCTGCTCAAGAAACACTATCTTGAAGGCCTTGGTTGGCCGAAGGAATCACTTCTCATCACGGTTGTGCTGGACGAGAACAACGCCGGACACGCCGTATTGACCGTGACCACGGATCTTGGAGATTTCGTGCTCGACAACCAGAACATGGACATACTTCCCTGGCGCGATACGCCGTACCGCTACATCAAGCGCCAGTCTCAGCTTCATCCCGCGGTTTGGGTGTCTCTTGACCCGAACTGGGGATCGTCCAACTCGATGGTCTCGGGGAGACTGACCACCGATCGTTGAACGCAAACAAGAATTACCCGAGACCCGGTCGACGTCCCCCTCCCCATCCCCTCGAAAGACCGGGTCCCACGCCAGAGCCGGCCCTGTCCCACCCAGGGCCGGCTCACCCTTTTTAGAGGGTGCAGCTCGCCGGGTGTGGATCCCAAGCCGGGGGATTCCTACGATATTTCAGATAGTTCGGAGCGGTAGCGCTGCCAGTTGAGGACATAGCGTTGCGCCGGCTCCACAAGCCCGGCCGCCTCCTCTTCAGACAATTGGCGCACCACCTTGCCCGGCATCCCCATAACCAGTGAACGGTCGGGAATATCCTTGCCCTCGGGGATAAGGGAATGCGCGCCGATGAGGCAGCTCTTGCCGATCTTCGCCCCGTTAAGCACCGTCGCACCGATGCCTATCAGGCTGCCGTCTCCGATCGTGCAACCATGCAGCATGGCAAGATGGCCGACCGTGCAGTCGCGCCCGATGGTCATCGGAAAACCGGGATCGGTGTGCAGGACACAATTGTCCTGAATGTTGGAGTTTTCGCCGACCCGGATAGGTTCAAGATCGCCACGCAGAACGGCCCCGAACCACACGCTCGCATTGCTCTCCAGAATGACCTCGCCAATGACGTTGGCGCTCGGCGCCACCCACCACGCGCCGTCATCGGAAGTTCCAGGAGAAACGTTGTCGAGAGAATATAAGGACAATTGACTGCCTCAACCTTACCCGGCGGGCCTGTTGCGCGCCGTTCTCTGTTCAAGTCATACGAGCCCGTTGTGCCGGACGGCGATAACGAAGCTCAGGATAAATACGCCCTGCAAAAAGCTCCAGGCCGCGGAAATCACCGTACTCAGTGCCAGCCAGTGGCCCGAACGATTTTCGATGAGCCGTCCGCGAATGGCATTGCGCATGATCACCGCGGGACCGGCCAGCACCAGCGCAAACACGCTGACCACCGCGGCCGGACCACGGTTGAACAGAATTTCAAAGGCAACCGGCCTGCTTGTGAGAAGTTGATAAAAACTCGCGATCAATCCCGCCGCTACGAACCCGACCGCAATTGTGTAGGCATATCCGCCGAAGGTCCCCATTACTCAACACCACTTCCTGTTCCCCGGTTTTCGGGGTTTGTTGTTATCCGGCACCGTGCCGCAAATTCGGACACCCGTGACCTGAGGCATCCACAGCGCAAGAAGCGTGCCGTAACCATCTGTTGACCAACGGCAGTAAGGAATCTTTAACCATTGAGGGCAAGGGGAACCGGGATATAGCGTTAAAATCGGGGACCTCGCCGCCCACTCTGTGCCACACTGGCACGGTATCGTGGCACTGCGGCGTAACGAGGTGCCGCGCGCAGGTTATGACCATGAGCGATGGAAACGTACGATGAAATGGATTGCCACCGCTGCGGGTCTGGCCATAGCTGTGACCTTGGGCTTGTTTGGACTCTCCGCGGCAGGCTTCATTGACAATCCGCTGTTCTTTTCGCGGACCGACAGTACGCTGAGCGAGCACGTCTTTACGGTTGAACTCGACGGCACGATCCTGATTGTCGACGGCCGCCATCTCAGGCGAATTCACCGGCAACCGCTGGGCGCCGTAAAACAGGTCGACCTGGCACTGCCCTGGCCCAGCCGCATCACCGATCTATCCGCGCCGCAGGTGCGCGACGAAATTACGTTGAAGAACACCGTGTTCGTGTCGATGCGCCGCCGCGACGGCGACGTTACAACCGAAGACAGGCTTGAGCGTCTCTATCCGGTTCTGCTGGAGACCGGAAGCGGCACAACGCGCTACGGCCTGACGCTCCGCGCATTCCATTCCCAGTCCGCATATGCCGGACAGGAACTGTATTCAGGAAAATTCGGTGATAAGCCGGTGGCAATCCGTTGCGATGCTGAATCGGGATCAGACGTTGAACCCATGTGCGACCGTCAACTGACGCCACCGCAGGGCCCGGCCGTCGTCTATCGCTTTCACAAAACCCATTTGCCGGGCTGGCGAAAAATCGAAGCGCTGGTCAATACGCTGATTGATATGCTGCTGCGCGAGACGTGAAAAACTACTCGGTTTCTTCCAGGTCGAACGACAGAATTGCCATATTGAATGCGTACGACAGGTCATCCTCGTCATCGTCGCGAAACAGGACGCCGATAAATTCATCGCCGATATAAACTTCCGCTGAATCGTCCTTCTGCGGCCGCTGTCGCACCTCAATGGAGGGCAGCTGGAATTTCGTCTGCAAATACCGCTCAAGCTTTATGACTTCTTGTGGCTGCACGCGGCTGCTCCTTGTTCTAGGCGATTCCAGAGCCGCCACATTATGTGCGCGCGCGCGCGATTGCAATGCCGCGAAATGCGGTTTCAGCGCGCGGAGAATGCGGCTTTCTACACTACCTGATCGTCATCGACGGAAAGTGTGTGATCCATCTTCCGCGCCGGCTCATCGCAGCCGGCGAAGCCGACAACCTTGGCCGGAACGCCTGCAACGGTGCGGTTTGCGGGAACGTCGCGCAAAACAACCGAGCCGGACGCAATCCTCGCACACGCGCCGACCTCGATATTGCCGAGTATCTTCGCGCCGGCGCCGATTAGAACACCGCAACCGACCTTTGGATGCCTGTCGCCCTGCGCCTTGCCCGTGCCGCCAAGCGTTACGCTGTGCAAGAGCGAGCAATCGTCGCCTACCGAGGCCGTCTCGCCAATGACGATTGAGTGGGCATGGTCGATCATAATGCCCTTGCCGACATGGGCAGCGGGGTGAATGTCGACGGAAAACACCTGCGACGTCCTGCTCTGCAGATAGAACGCCAGATCCTTGCGGCCCATGTTCCACAGGCTGTGCGCCATGCGGTAGGCCTGCACCGCCTGAAAACCCTTAAAGTAAAGCACCGGCTCAATGTAACGGAAACACGCCGGGTCGCGGTCGAACACCGCGACCACATCGGCCCGCATCGACGCGCCGATTTCAGGTTCCGCCTCAACCGCATCCTCAAACGCCTGAATGATCAGCTCATAACCCATGTCGGAATGATCGAGCTGTTTGGCGAGACGGTGACACACCGCGTCCTCGAACTTGTCGTGGTTGAGGATCGAGGAGAAAATGAACCCGCCAAGTGCTGCATCTTTGGCAGCAATCGCCGCCGCCTCTTCGCGAACCCGTGTCCAGACCGGATCCACATTGGCCAGCTTTCCGGTGCTTTTGCTGATCGTCGCCTGTGCCATCATTCCACTCTTTTGGGTTTAACCGTCCTGCTATCGGCCGGCTCGCGCAGTCCTTGGAAACGGCGCGAATTTGGTCCTACTCACATAGAGCATAACATCTCGCATTCAAGACATCACCACCTTGCACACGAGAGTTGATCGTGTTTGTTAACCGGCAAAACAGACCGAGGACAAACATACTCCATGGCCCCAATCGAACGGTTTGAAAGTCCAACGCCCCACCTGATCGCGGAAAAACGCGATCAGGTGGGCTGGCTGACATTTTCGCGCCCCGAGCGCATGAACGCGGTAAGCGTTGAGATGTGGGCCGCAATTCCTGAAATTATGGCAGCCTTCGAAGCGGACGGCGGCATCCGCGTCGTCGTGCTGACGGGCGCTGGCGGAAAGGCATTCGTTGCGGGCGCCGATATCTCGCAGTTTTCCGATACGCGCGAAGACGCGCGAGCCGCGGCGGAATATGAGCGCATCAACGGAGAGGCCTTCGCCGCCATCCGCGATTGCAGCAAACCGACCATCGCCATGATCAACGGCTATTGCATCGGCGGCGGCCTGGCCATCGCGCTCAGTTGCGATCTTCGCATTGCGGCGGAGGGTTCAAGTTTCGCGATTCCCGCGGCGAAGCTGGGCCTTGCCTACCCGATTGACGGCATGGAACAGGTGCTGCGCGTTGTTACACCGGCATTCGCGAAGGAAATCTTCTTCACAGCGCGGCGCTTCGATGTCGCGGAAGCGCGCGCCATGCAGCTGATCAATGCAGCCCTGCCGGCAAACGAGCTTGAAGCCTACACGGCGCAAATATGCACACAAATATGCGCCAACGCGCCGCTGACACTGCGTGCCGCAAAGCACGCCATCGATACCATCGCCGCCAAACCCGAATCCTATGACCGCGCTGGCGTCGAAACGCTGAGCGCCGCGTGTTTCGGGAGCGCGGACTACGCCGAAGGCCGCGCCGCGTTTCTGGAGAAGAGAAAACCGGAGTTCAAGGGACGATAAAGAGCTCACACGCTGATTTAGACAATCGGGTCAAACGATTCAACGGACCCGTCAATTTCCGGTTTCACTCAAGCCCGCTCAGAAAACCGATCACCGCGTCGGCGAACGCGTCGTTCTTGTCCCCCGCCACCATGTGCCGCGCATCGCCGACATCGGCATATTGCGCGTGCGGCACCAGCTCCAGAAACTCTTTCGCCTCTTCCTCGCCGACGAGTTCGCTTTGGCGACCGCGAACCAGCAGGGTCGGCACGTCCAGCCGTTTCGCTGCCTCGACCATCCGGCGCTCGTGCACACTCTGATCGACTCCCTTGCGACGCCATTCGATGACCTTCGGGTCCCAGTGCCAGCGGTAACGCCCATCGTCGCGCAAACGCAGGTTCTTGGCGAGGCCCGAGAGATCCTTCGGCCGCTCGCGGTGCGGCAGATACGCCGATATGCTGTCGGCAGCATCTTCAAGCGTTGCAAAGCCCTCTTCGGCGCGTTCCGCCATGAATGCGATGACCTTTTCAACGCCGGACCGGTTCACACGCGGCGTAATGTCGACCAGCACGACGCCTGCAAATACCGGCCGCTCACTCTCGCCCTCCGCCAGAAGCGAGGCGACACCACCCATCGAAGCGCCGATGGCAACGGGGCGTGTTCCAAAGCGATCATGCATCTGATCGGCGACGGCAGCGACATCGCCGGCAATGGACTTGAAGCTGTACTCCCCGTCTTCGATCCACGCACTGTCGCCATGGCCTCTCAGATCGATGCTGACCGCCGTCCATCCAATCTCGCAGATGCGCTCAGCCGAACGGCGCCACGAATGGCGCGTCTGCCCTCCGCCATGTGCGAACAGCACCGTGCGGCTGCTCGCGCCAAGATGGATATCACCGACCAGGAGATTGCCGGAACAGCCGGTAAACTCGGTTTTCTCGCGTTGCGTCGCTGCGGTCATGGTTGCCATGGTCTCCCTGACATAGGAGACCGCGCGGACACGGTCAACGGTGCCCTAACGTCAGGCTTGCGGCCGCCATCTTGCGGAAAATCCGCCACGTTTACGGCCGGCCGGCCAGAAACTCCAGCACGCCCGCCATATAAACCTTGTCGCCCACGGCACGCATGTGATCGCGGCCGGGGATCACGAGGCCGCGTGCGCCGGGAATTGCCGCCACGAGCGGTTCGACGGGCCCCGCCACATCGTCGGTGCCGCCGGCGGCCACAAGCACCGGCAGATCGATTTCCGCGAGTTCATCGGTGGTGATTTTCTGGCGCGATGAAAGAACACATGCCGCGAGCGCCCGCAGATCGCTGCCCGATGATTCCGCGAACAGCCGAAACGCGCGCGGCATCGGATCGGTGACATCGGCCAGGCCCGGTGCAAGCAGCGCCTCGGCAATCTCGTTCTGCCCGCCGACGCCCAGGATCATGTTCTCCGCAAGCCCCGCAAGCACAGCGGAGCGTACACGCTCGGGGTGGCTAATGGCCATAAATGCCGTGATCCGCGCGCCCATCGAATAACCCATCACATCGGCCTTGGGGATGGCGAGATGTTCAAGCAGGCGGTTTGCGTCCTGCGCCATGATCGGCGATCCGTAAACGGCTGAATCGTAGAGCTTTTCGCTCGCGCCATGGCCGCGGTTGTCGATCGTGATCACCATGCGGCCATCGCCCGCAAGCTTCCGCACCCATCCGGTGTCGTGCCAGTTGACCCGGGCACTCGACGCAAACCCGTGGATCAGGAGGACCGGATCGCCCTCTCCGGTTATGTCATAGGCGATCTCGACGCCGTCTGAACGGAACTTCATCATTCGGTCTACTCCGGGAGAAACGGTCTGAAGGGCGTTTGCGCGGGCGTGAAGCTGTGCTATGTCCGAAACACACATCCACCACAGTGATACACGCGGGCAGAGATGGCAGACAAGACCGTTCCCTACTTCCACAACGACATGGGCCTTCCGGCAATCGAGGTCGGCGCTCACAGTTTCAAGTGCACCGGCGCGCGCGCGCCTTACGACCACCCCCATATCTTTCTGGAAATGGGCGATGACCACGAAATCATCTGCCCCTATTGCTCGACCCTTTTCAAACATGCAGGCGATCTCGGCGGCGCCGAAGCCCGCCCGGCCGAAGCCGCCTACGGGCCTGGTGAGGCCGCCTGAACCGTTCTGCTCATTGAAGCGACAGCGCCATCAGGGCGCGTGCCTGTTCTCCATTCATAACACCGCAGCCCAGTTGCCGGACCGCTTCGGCGGCCTGAGCGATGAGGTCCGCATTGGTCGGCGCAAGGGAGCCGTCGGCGAGATACATATTGTTCTCAAACCCGATGCGAATATGGCCGCCAGCTGCAACCGCTGTCCGAGCGCAATCGAGTTCGCGCGCGCCGAAGGCACACATCGCCCAGGGAAACGGGCACTCGCCAAGCGCTTCGAGAAACGGCTCGAGATCTTCCGGTGACGACTGCTGATCTGTTGCGTAGCGGCCGAGCACAAAGAGCAGGAACGGCGCCATGAACGGCACCACGCCGCGGGACCGGAGGTCCAAAAGGCGGTGTACATCCGCCGCGTCATAGAGAATGAACTGCGGCGCGGCCCCCGCGCTCTGACACCACAGCAGAAACGCCTTTGCCATCGCTTCCGATGCGGCATCCGGCACGATTTCACGCACCGCCATCGACACTGCCTCCGGAACGACATCGCGCACGACCTGCATCTGCTCATCGGCCTGATAGATGCCGACGGCTTCCGTTGTGATCTGAACCACAAGACCGGTCCCCGCCACGGCGCGCACCGCCTCGCTTGCCACGTGATACCGGGCGGCATCGAGCAGATGCGCACCGTCATCACCGCGCACATGCATGTGGATGGCGGACGCTCCCGCGTCCTTGCAGGCACGCGCTTCATCGGCAATCTCTCCCGCCGTCATCGGCAGTGCGGGATGGTCGGCTTTGGTGCGGCGCGCGCCGTTGGGCGCAACCATGATCATCACGTCATGCGGCTTACGCGGTTTGATGGACATTGCCTGCCCTTCCCCTTTGATCTCAAGTTATCGTCGCGTCACCCTTGACGGCCCCCTCATTCATGGGAATGTACCGTCAACATAACAACCAATGCCAAGGAGCCGCCATGCCGGGCTATTCTACCCTGCTCTACGAGAAAGACGGTCGCATCGCGAGAATTATCCTCAACCGCCCGGGCCGGCTCAATGCCATTAACGATGAGATGCCGGGCGAGATCGAAGCGGCCGTCGGGCAAGCCAACGACGATGACGACATTCACGTGATTGTCGTTTCAGGCGCCGGCGAGGCCTTTTGCGCCGGTTACGATCTCAAGGAGTACGCGCAGGCAGACGGCGAGAACCCGTTTG
Organism: Hyphomicrobiales bacterium; assembly: GCA_021775755.1. Classification (GTDB taxonomy): domain Bacteria; phylum Pseudomonadota; class Alphaproteobacteria; order Rhizobiales; family JAJFHB01; genus JAJFHE01. The sequence goes on from JAJFHE010000054.1 coordinate 71,808, forward strand.
TTCAGGACATGCCGTGGGATCCGATGATCGACTACAAGCGCATGAAAAAGAACACCGATCAATTCGCCAGCCTGTGGCGCTCCTACAAACCGACGATTGCCCGCATTCACAAATACTGCGTAGCCGGCGGCACCGACATCGCCCTGTCCTGCGATTTCGTCATCATGGAAGCAACGGCAAAGATCGGATATCCGCCTACCCGCGTCTGGGGATGCCCGTCCACGGGCATGTGGGTGCACCGCATCGGCCCCCAGGCCGCCAAACGGCTGTTGCTCACCGGCGACCTCGTCACCGGAACCTACGCCAAAGAGCTGGGACTGGCGCTTGAAGCACCTGAACCGGAAGCGCTCGATGCCTGTGTCGAGGCGCTGGCCGCCCGCATGGCCGGCGTGCCGAAAAACCAGCTCATGATGCAGAAACTGATGATCAATCAGGCGGTCGATGCCATGGGTCTCGCCAACACGCAGATGGTCGCCACCCTCTTTGATGGCATCACCCGGCACTCGCCGGAGGGCATGTGGTTCAAGGAAAAGGCCGAAGAAGAAGGTTTCCACGCGGCCGTAAAACATCGCGATTCGGGCGACCCGATTCCCGAAGGGCGACAAGCCATCCGCAAGAACCGGTAAGGCAGTCGCGCTCAAACGACGAGGTCGGCCATGTCGGTTTCTTCATCGAAAAGCCGGGCGATGATCTCCAGGCCATGAACGACGCGTTCACGTGTCGTTTCATGACTGAGACAAAGCCGGATGGCGTTGGGTGGAGTTGAGCCCTCTACCGCGAATGTTTCTGCGGTCAGGAGTTTTACACCCCGCTCTTCCGCAGCGCGCCGGAATGCGTCGGCGCGCCAGTACGGCGGCAACAAAAGCCATTCATGAAAGCCGCAAGGTTCGTTGTTGCGGCAACGCGCGCCCAGGATACGCCGCGCCATACTTTGACGATGCTGTGCTTCCGACCTTTGGAATTCATTCAGACGGCGCGCCGTACCGTCCTCGATCCAACGGCTGGCGATTTCGGCCATCAGGGGCGGCGGCATCCAGCAGGACAGATTGACCATCGCCCGTAGAGAGCCGCTCAGCCTTTCGGGCGCCAGCACATAGCCGACGCGAAGCCCCGGCGCGAGGCATTTGGAGACGCTTGTCACGAACAGTGTACGCTCCGGCGCAAAATGCGCAATCGGGGGAGGACGCTCAGGCGGAAGGAAGCCAAAAACATCGTCCTCGATGATCGTCAGATCGTGCCTTCGCGCGATTGCGGCAATGTCGCGCCGGCGTCCCTCGCTCATGGTTGCGGTTGTCGGTGTGTGCAGTGTCGGCAGGCAGTAGAGTGTCCGGGCGGAGCTTCCGGTGCATGCGAGTTCCAGCGCTTCCGGCGACAGCCCTTCTTCATCCATGGCCACGGGAAAAAGCTTTCGTCCCAGATGAGCGGCAATCGCCTTTACCGGCGCGTAGGTCATGCTCTCCGTCAGAACAACATCCCCCGGCCGGGTGGCCGCCATAATCGATGCAAGCAGACCATGTTGCGCACCATTCGTCAGAACGATGTTGCCCTCATCCGCATCAAGACCGAGCTGACCGATCCAGCGTGCGCCAGCGGCGGCGTGGCGCGCAATGCCGCCGCCGGTCTGATAATCGAGAAATGATTCAAGCGCTGACGCGGACCTTAGAGTTCCCAGTGTATGCGCCAGGGCGGCGGCACCGTCGCCGGCCGCAGGGAGGTTCAGCGTAAAGTCGACCGGGCCGTCGGCCGGCCGTTGCATTCCGGCACGCTGTGTGTGTGCCGGCAATGGTCCCGCCGCTCTGACATAGGTGCCGCGACCAACCTCGCCATGCACAAACCCGCGCCTGACCGCTTCAGCGTAGGCACGGCTCACAGTGTTAAGGGAAATTCCGAGCTCATACGCAAGATCGCGTTGCGCCGGCAACCGGCACCCCTCGCTCAACGAACCGTCGGCCAGGCTTTCGCCGATGGCCTCCGCAATCGACAAATACTTGGGTCCGCTTTTGCCGTTAAGGGTCGGGCACCACATTGTCATGATGACAATGTTTAGATTGACTCGATTTACTAGTCAACAGTATCGATACATATATCAATACAATCGATGCATTATCCTAGTGACAACATGAGGGTTCCATGACCGGATCGGAGATTGCGCACAAAACCTCCCATACCGCCGGAGGCGGACAGACGGCCTTTTACGCGACGTCGAACATTGTGCCGCTGCCGCTGTTGGAAAAAGCCTCGGGCGTTCATATGTGGGACAGCGATGGCCGCCGCTATATTGATGTGTCATCGGGGCCTGTCGTCAGCAATATCGGCCATGGCAACGCGCACGTGATAGACGCGATGGCCAATCAGGCGCGCAATCTGGATTACGCGTTTGCACGCCTTGCAAGAAACCGGGCAAACATTGAACTGTCGGAACGGTTGGCGGAGCTTGCCGGCGCCGGATTTGAACGTGTCAGCCTGACCTCCGGCGGCAGCGAAGCGATGGAGAACGCAATCAAGCTGTTGCGCCAGCATGCAATCGCCACGGGCAAACCCCAAAAGACCAAACTCATCACCTGTCAGCCCTCCTATCACGGTGCCACGATCGCCACTCTGGCAATGAACGGCGAAGTGATGATGGCGCCGTTTCTTGACGGGTTTGCGGAACCCTCCGCCAAAGTGCCTGCCCCCCTTGCCTACCGCACGCCGCCAAATCATGACGCTGCAGGCTACGCAAGGCATTGTGCCGACTGTCTTGAGGCCAAAATTGCGGAACTCGGCGCGGAAAACGTTCTGGCATTCGTCATCGAACCGGTCGGCGGACTTTCGACCGGCTGCGTTGTGCCGCCGACGGAATACATTCACCGCATTCGCGAAATCTGCACGCAGCACGGCGTGCACCTTGTCTTCGACGAAATCCTTTGCGGCATGGGCCGCACGGGCAAGTTTCTCGCGGCACATCACTGGCCGGGCGCCCTTCCCGATGTGGTTACGATGGCCAAGGGCCTGGCATCGGGCTACAGCCCGCTCGGCGCGGTTCTAGCGCCCGCACAGCTTGTCGATGAACTGGCCGGCCTGACCGGCTTTGAATTCCAGTATTCCTACAACGCTAATCCCGTCTCCTGCGCCGCTGGACTGGCGGTTCTGAAAGAATACGACCGTCTGGGCCTCGTTGCGCGCGCAGAGGAACTGGGCGCCCACCTGCGCGAAGGCCTTGAACGTCTGATGGAGAAATCGCCACTCATCGGCGACATTCGCGGCATGGGCATGCTCCACGCCGTCGAAATTGTAGCAGACCGTCAGACCAAAGCGTTGTTTCCCAACGATGCTCAGCCCGCCGACAGGCTTCGCATCCATGGATTGGAAAACGGGTTGATCATTTACGCGCGCACAACATCGGGAGGCAGATACGGACACTGGTTTATCGTCTCACCGCCCCTCACCATCACGCGAGATGAGATTGCCGACCTTCTAGCGCGGCTCAATGCGACCCTCATGGATCTGCGAACCGAATTTGCCGGCGCCGGCCTTGTCTAATCTGCCGGACTTGCACTGGAGGAAGCTCACCCGGACGCCGCGCCCGGGTTCATAACGACCGCTACCGGGCTCAGCTCGGCGTACAGTGACCCGCATGATCGCGAAGCCAGCGGCGCCCGCGCCGCCTCAATTCGTTGTAACCGGCCCCAGAGATATCGGGGTCGGCAAACAGAGCCTCTGCAAGCGTCGCATCGTTAGGCGACAGCGAGCCTTCAAAGCTTTTCATGGCGCAGAAACAGCGAGCGATCCCCGACCGCGTCATCGCCGCGGTCGTACAGTTATACAGGTGCTCCTGCATCCAGGTGCTGGAGAGTTGAATATAGTCTACCGCCCTCGTCGACCAGCCGCCCTCAAGGTTCGTCAGATTGGACGTAGACGACATTTGCGTAATGATTCCGTGGTCAATGGAAATTACCACTTCCTGATGCTTCAAGGTGGCCGATGTCGGTCCCGCAACATACGTGAGCCCTGAAAACGAAAGGGTTTCACCAAAAACAGGATGAAGTTCGCCGGCCGCCGCCACGAAATGCCAGGCTGCCACTTCCGAGGTTCCATCGCTGTCCACAATGTTTCCGGTCATACGGTATTCATTGCCGGGGGTTACCGGAAACACCGTGTCGCAGCCTTGGCGGTAAGTCGTTCGCTGCCACCAGTCGGAGCCCGTTGCATAGGACGAGTTGCAAATGGCACGCCATACATCACGCTGATACTGGCCCTGGCTTGCGTTGAAGTATTCCACCTTCTTGCCGTCCGTCGAGGTAACCACCGAGATAACCGGTCCCACGTCGCTTTGCTGGTAAAGTATGGCAAGTCCGATTTCGGGAACCCTGTCATCATAGCTTTCAGTTTGGGGCATCGTATCCGGTCCCGCCGGCGCCAATTCAGCTTCCCGCAATGCACCGCGCAGCAGGGGAATGGAAATACCGGCGATTTCGCCGCCGGATATCAAGGTTACCGCGTGGTCGGCGCCGGGATAGTCATCGATAATCTTCTGCAGAGCCGCAAGGGCGGAGTTCAGGGCTTCGGATTTAACAGCCGGATCATCACTTGCGTGCGCTCTTTGATAGGCCTTGACCGCCTCGACAACCAGCCGGTTCGCTTCTGCCCGGTCATCGGCGGTGACAACCGTGGGCGAAACAAAGACAACGCTCATCGCGATGAATGCTGCAAGAAGAAGCCGTACATAATTCAACGGGCGGCGTGGCGCCGGTGTGGGTGATGAGGCCTGTGCCATGTGCACAATCCTAAGGAGACGGCGCAGCCAATACAACCGATGGCGTCCATGCCCCTGCGCGACGCTCAAGGCGCGCAGGGGAACTCTCGCCTTCATAGCTCACCGGTTCGGCCGCCCGGCCCTCAAGCTCGGGAGCTTCAAGACAATTGACATTGAGCGTTGCAACCGGGCCGCGCGCCGTGTCGCATACCGCACCCAGATAAACCCCGCACCTTCCGCACACGAGAAAATCCCCAGTCGAAAGCCCGAACCGGTAGCGCTGCAACGCACCCGCCGTGTCGCGAAATGTAACGTGCCCTCGCGGATCGACACTCGTACGCGCATTGTGCTTGCGGCAAAAGCTGCACTGGCAGGCGCGCAACTCCAGATCCCGCGGCGCAATGGCGGTATCGAACTGAACAGCAATCGCCCCGCAGTGACACGACCCGGCAAGGACGCTCATGATTTGACGCCGCTGCCGATACGCACATGCGCGGTCATATGGTACTCGCCGTCCTTGAGATAGCGGTTGAACTTGTCGCGCACGGCCCCGGCAACCGCCGCACGTTCCTCCGCGCCAAGCTGATCGAGTTTCGGACCCAGCGACATGTCGATTTGCGGATGCCAGAATTCGCGGTCACCCGGCACTTTCGGTGTAAATCTCAGTTCCTGCTCCTCGACCTGACCGAGACCGCCTGCTTCCAGAATGCCAGACAACGTGCCCGCCTCTCCCATGCGGCACATGGTGCTAAGATCGATCAGCGGATCATCGAGCCCCCAGAACTCTTCCGCAACCTCGGCGAACACCGTGAACATCGTCGTGTCGTCGCGCGGGCCCCAGACCATGTAGGCGGCGCGCCCACCGGGTTTGAGAACCCGCGCGGCCTCACTTGCGGCCTTCACAGGATCGGGAACGAACATGATGCCGAAGCGGCACATCACCCGGTCGAAGCTTGCGTCCTCTTCAGCAAGGCCGCACATGTCGGCGATTTTGAAACTGACATTCTTCAGCCCCTTCTCCGCAACACGCCGGCGTGCACCTTCGAGCATTTCAGGCACCAGATCGCTGGCGACCACCGCACCCGACGCGCCGACCATCTCCGCCACCGTCGTCATCGGCTCGCCGGCACCGGTCGCCAGATCAAGAACCCGCAGACCCGGCTCGATCTTTGCTGCCTCGATCAACGGCGCGTTGAACCGTGCCGCCATGGCGGCCACCTCATCGGCCCGGCTGTCCCAGTGCCTGCCCCGCCGCGACCAGTCCTCCCGGACGTCTTCGGATCTAGGGTTCTCGGTTTTCTCCGGCATGAATCCTCTTTGATGTTCGTGGTTTTCGTTTTCCTATAGTCTCGCGCACCGGACTGGAGCACAAGACGCATGAGCGACCAAAACAGCATCGTGATCAGACCCTACGAGGCAGCTGATCTGGAGGACGTAATTGCCTGCGTACGCGCCTTGCAGGTTTTCGAAAGCACATTTGAACCTCGTATGAAGGATCCGGCGGACATCGGCTCCTGGTTCGTCGAGGAACTGCTCGCACAGTGCGCCGCCAAAGACGGCGTGATCCTCGTCGCCGCAGATAGCGCAACGGTCATTGGCTACGCCTGCGTTCTGGCGCGGGTGATCTGCGATGATCCGGACGAAATCGCCTACGAATATTCGTATCTCTCCGATCTTGCGGTGAACCCGGAATTGCGTGGCCAGGGGATCGGCAGCAGGCTCCTTCAAGCCTGCAAGGCATATTGCGAGGACCACGGCAGCAACTGCCTGCGGATCAACGTTCTGGCCGGCAACGAGGGCGCGGCGCGCCTCTATCGCAAGTCCGGCTTCAAGGACCGTGTGATCGAACTGGATATGATGCTCGACCGGCACTCGGATGGGCCATGAAGATCACGCGCATTTCCATTTATCGCACGGAACTGCCCTATGTCGGTGGCGAGTATGGCTGGGGTGCCGGCAACGTTATTCGAACCGGTTTGACGACTGTTGCGGTCATCGAAACGGGCGCCGGGATCTCCGGCTGCGGCGAATTCTGCCCGTGCGGGGAAAACTACATGGTCGCCAACTCAGCCGGCACCTCGGCCGTTGCCGGCCTCATTGCGCCCCGGCTTCTTGGCGAGGACCCCCGCGAGATTGGAAAGATTGAGCGGATCATGGACACCACGGTCCAGGGGCACGGCTACGCCAAGGCAATGCTCGATGCCGCCTGCTGGGACATTCTCGGCAAGGCGGCCGGATTGCCGGTCCATGTTCTGCTTGGCGGAAAGTTGACGGACGGTGCCCCGATGTACCGGGTGGTTCCGCAAAAGCCCAAAGCGCAAGCGGCAAAAGAGATGGCCGCCCACCGCGCCGCCGGTTACCGGCAGTTTCAGATCAAGGTCGGCAGCGACTGGCGCACCGACATCGAAAACATTCTCTCCGCTGTCTCCCTGCTTGAACCCGGTGAGAACGCCTATGCCGATGCCAACCAGGGCTGGACCGTCAACGATGCCGTCAAGGTGGTCCGCGCGGTGCGCGACACCGGCATCATGATCGAGCAGCCCTGCGTCACCTACGAAGAGTGCCTGCACGTGCGCTCCCGTTGCGACCTGCCGATGAAGCTCGACGAATGCGTCACCAGTCTCGCAATGGCGGAACGCATCGTCGCCGACCGGGCGGCGGAAGTCGTCTGCCTCAAGATTTCAAATCTCGGCGGTCTCAGCAAAGCCCGCCGTGTGCGCGACTACCTCATGGAGCATGGACTGTCGGTCGTTGCCGAAGACACCTGGGGCGGTGAAATCACCACCGCCGCCGTCGCCCATCTTGCCGCGTCGACCCGGCCTGAACTTCTCTACAACACCACCGACCTGCACAACTACAACACACGCCACACCGGCACGCCCGGGCCGGCGACACGCGATGGCCTGCTCTTCGCCCCCGACACGCCGGGGCTCGGCGTCGAACCCGACTTCGAGAGCCTTGGCGACCCCATCGCCGTCTACGAACCCTCATAAAAGAAAGCAAACCGATGAGTGACCCGCTGACCGAAGCACCCGGCGCAACACCCCGGACGTTCCTGGGGTTTCCTTTCGCGCCCGATCTCGACAATCTCGAAGCCGATATTGCCATTCTCGGCGTCCCCTACGGCCTGCCCTATTACCCGGAAGAGCTTGCAAACGATCAGTCGCACGCACCCGATGCGATCCGCCGCAATGCCCAGGATGCCGCCTGGGAAGAACCGCGCACCCGCATGCACTATGACTGGGACCTCGGCGGCCCGCTGCTCGACGGCCGTAACGTGAAGGTGGTCGACTGCGGCAACGTCACCGCCGACATGCGCGATCCGCAGGCGCATTACCGTCGCGCCGAAGAAGCGGCGCGCAGGATTTTCAACGCCGGCACCACTCTAGTCACGCTCGGTGGCGACCACGGCGTGCCGATCCCGGTTCTGCGCGCCCTGCCCCGCGACGAAACCGTCACGCTTGTTCAGATCGACGCTCATATGGATTGGCGCGACGATGTCAACGGCGAGCCCAACGGGTACTCGAGCCCGATCCGCCGCGCTTCGGAGATGGAATGGATCGGGCCGATCGTGCAGATCGGCCTGCGCGGTGTTGGTTCCGCGCGCACGGGTGAAATCGAAGCCGCACAAGCCTACGGCGCCGAGCTGATATCGGCCTACGAAATGCACGAGATTGGCATCGAAGCCGTGCTCGACCGAATTCCCGGCAACGGCCCCTACTACCTGACCGTCGACGCGGACGGCATGGACCCTTCCATCATGCCCGCCGTCACCGCTCCAACGCCCGGCGGCCTCACCTGGGTGCAGTTGCGCGCTCTGGTGCACGGCCTTGTGCGCAAGGGCCGGGTTCTCGGCATGGACTTCGTCGAAGTCGCCCCGTCCCGCGACCATGGCAACATCACCCTCGTTCACGCAGAGCGTCTCTTGTGCAACTTCATCGGTGCCTGCGTCAGGGCGGGTTACTACGACTGAGCCGGCGGGTGGTATCCGGCGGTTGAGCATGTGGAACGTCCGGCAAACGACTGGTGCCGCCGAGTACGCAAGTCGGCGAGCAGGAAATCGCCGGGCGCTCCGGTCCCCATCCGCGCGCGATGTCTGGTTTAGACTAACAATTCACCGTCAGATTAACTGACCGGACAAGGGCGTTCGTGGTCCTGGCCGGTCATTCGCTGTGCCGCAGCGGATGACAAAATGGGCGGAGAGCGGTCGTTCGCTGCAATTTGAACGCACGTCCGAAAAATCCCAGAAGCCGACGTTAGGAAACTGTCATGAAAGGCAAAGATGGGCGGGAAGCGGTCCTTCGCTGCATATTGCATCAACGTCGACTGTGCGGACAAAGCGGACCTCGGTTCAATGTCCGGTCTAGGAAAAAAATGCAGAGTGAACCTTCGTTAGCCGTCCTCAAGTTGACGCGCCGGCAGAAACCCGGTGTCAGTTTGCTTTGATGTTCAGCGAACGCTTCAGCCAGTCAGAATACTCAGCAAGAGCCTTCTCATCACGCGAACAGTAGGTCCATTTCTGCTGTCGCTTTGCGGAAATAAATCCAGCGCGCCTGAGCAGATCAATATGACGGCTCATAGTGGGCTGACTAACTCCAAAATGCTCCGCGATAAGCTGAACGCACACCCCGGTCTCTACCGGGTCTGCTGATTCCTGATGGCTGAAATTGCGGCTTGGGTCGTCCAAAACACGCAGAATCTCGATCCGTGTTTCGCTGGCAAGCACCTTGACTTGATCTTCTCGATTTGACATGCCCATAGTCATATAGCTATTTCGCTAAATGTCTATGGGAAAGCTAAGAGGATCTACTATGCTCAAAGTTGATGAACGGTTTTCATTTGAAGGCCAATCCATTGCGTGGGGATCGCTGGGTGAAGGCGATCCAATAATTCTCATCCATGGATTTCCCTGGTCTTCACAGGCATGGCGATCAATTGCGCCTTGGTTGGCGCGAACGCACAAGGTTTATTTCTTCGACATGCTTGGCTGTGGCCAGTCTGAAAAGAAGGAGGGGCAGAATGTGACCGAGACTGTGCAGAGCAATCTGCTGGAAGCTCTGATCAATCATTGGGGCATCGAGCGCCCGCAAGTCGTTGGTCATGATTTCGGTGGGTTGGCCGCATTGCGGGGCCATTTTGTGAATGGCATCGACTACGGCAAGTTGCACCTAATCAACGCCGTTGCCGTGCTGCCGTCCGGATCGCCATTCTATGCTCACGTCGCTAATTACGAACCCGCGTTTGCCGGATTACCGGATTACGCGCACGAGGCGTTGTTTCGAGCTTATATTCAGGCTGCGGCACACTATCCTTTGCGAGAAGAAGCGATCCAGTTGTATTTTGAGCCGTGGTCCAATGAAGTCGGAAAGGCAGCGTTCTACCGGCAAATTGCCCAAGCTGATTTGTCTAATATTGAGGAGGCTCAAAAGCTGTATGCCGAGACCAACTTCGACACGCATCTGATATGGGGAGCGAGAGATACCTTTATCCCTATTGCCCAAGGGGAGGAGCTACGGGGATTGGTCAAAGCCAAGAGCTTCACACCGATTGCGAATGCTTCACATATCGGTCACGAGGATGCACCTGAAACGCTACTGGGTGCACTTCTCCAGAATATTTGAAGATTCGCTCTGCCGCAGCCGCGTTAGCTGTCGTTCGGGGCAGTGCAGAAAACGGTCAGTATGGGCTCAATGCGGGCTTTCGCTGCGCCAGCGATGACCGGCAGCAAAGGGCCGAAAGCTGAACTAACGCTAAAGGCAGTTTTTGGTCGATTTTGTTGATAAAGTCCTTTTTTGGAGCTGGTTCAAAAAACTCCGGCCCACAGGCGAGCTTTTCAAAAAATAAGCTGAGGGGACAGCCATCAACTCAATATCTTTCCGTGTGACGCACTGAAGTGTGCTCAGGGGGATTATGGATTCGATCCTTGATGAAATCGGGTTCTGCCAAGAAAATCGGCCCTCCAAATTTCCGACTTTATCAACACAATCGGCACAAAATCTCCGTTCCGATCGACGCTCGTGCACTTCCGTTTTGGGTGCCGAGGCGGGCGTCGGGAGCACGATTGGTCCGGAATGTCCGAACTTGGAGGCGGAGCAGAAGTCCCGCCGCCGGACTCAGAACGGTAGACAATGACCCGAAGCGGAAACCCGGGGCCTATTTACCAACCCATCCGTAGCCGGCAGCATTTCGACCGCCAATAGAATGCGTTAGCCGCCGGCCTAAGTGGTATAGAGCTCTCCTGTAACATCCGAACTCCCGGCGCTAATTTGCGCCTCCGGATCGCCCGTATGCCCGTAGCTTGACCATGTCGCAAAGCCCAATCTTTCGACTCGCTCCGATGAGTTGCGGGCGAACACATCTGGACGCAATCCCCGGGAGTAGTTCTCCAATGCCCGGAATTGCGGGCCGCAGGCAACCGTTGTGACGCCAAAGCGGGACTGATTGCTCGTGTTTGGCGCAGCCCCATGCCAAAGCCTTGCGTCAAACACAATTGCCGTGCCAGCGGGTCCGGCCGCCGGGACTGTCGGCACTCTGTGCGGGACGGAGGCATCGGGCTCCTGGCCACTGAGATGACTCATGGGCACAATTCGGGTTGCCCCTGTCTCTTCAGTAAAATCTGTAATCATCCACATCGCATTCACGGCCGCAGCCGGGGCAATCGGCCGGCCTGCAGGTGCAGGGTTGAGGCACGTGCCCGTCCCGCGCGTCATTGCTGACAGTTTAGGATTGCCCTCACCCGGCAAAACCGGCTGCGGCATCCACCATTGATCGGTATGAAGCGGCATCGTACCGGCGCCAGGGTGCTGGATTTGGGCATCGACGCATGAAATCTGGTAGTCCGGCCCGATGAGATGTTCAACGAGTGCGCAGTAAATTTCCTGCTCGATCAGCTCAAAGAAGATGTCGCCTTTGTTCAGCAGCATACCGACCCACTGATTGACCGGATCGGTATTGGCCGGATTCTTCATGCTGTGCATCTTGCGCTCGACAGACGCTTGCTCGACGAGACGATCCTGAACTGCCCGCAAACTGTTGGCCTCAAGCGCACGTTCGACGATGCAGTAGCCGAAACGCTCCAGGTCAGCACTTAGGGTCTCTAACTGTTGAGTGGGACAGGGCAAGTCTTCATCTTGCCAGCGAAGAGGATAGGTTTGTCGCTTCATTCCGGCTTCCTCTCAGACCATCGACGATACGGCTGGCGGAGCGCAAACATCGGCCAATTCACGGCGCGCGCAGCTTTGCCAACCAGAATGGTGTCGAGTGTATATCTCTGCCGTCTGTGGAACCATGGCGACAGCCTGTCGCACAGGTTGCCGAATGTCGGAATTTGGCGGTGGGCTCAACAGGTGGACGCAACACTTTAATTTTTGAACGAAGTTGGAGTGTTGGACATGAAGTCCCGCCGCCAGCCTCAGTACGGTAGACAATGACCCTTATGCGGCATCTGGGATGACCGAAGTACGGCGTTGCGCTACAACCGTCATGCCCGATTGGGCGCTTCAATATCCGAACGTGGGGAAGAGCGGACCGGTCAGCAGGTCACCAAGCTCCTCAAGAGTACCAAGGCCGGGCCTTCGGAAACAGGCTGCAACCACAGCCACAGCATGAAACAGCCAGCTAAGCGCGGTGTCAGCTAGCCCGTCAAATGGACTACGTTATCGTAAGCCTCGGCGCTGGGTGCCGCCGTGAGAAATTCCGCCATGCTTCCCCAGATCGCCTGGACTTGTTCGCTCGCCGCTTCAGCCGCTTCTTGACTCTCATAGATCGCCATTGTGACGCCGTGTCCGTCAGAGCGCCAGGCGCTGTAGGCGTCTACGACCCCGGCTATGGACTTGATCTGTCCTTTGATATCTTCAATTCTTGCTTCCGTTTCGTCCAGTCGAGCTGGATCGCCTTGGTATGTCGTAACTCGTGCATACATGAGCGTCGCCTCCATTGTCTTGCTCGTTTACCGTTACATGCGCTGATCCAAATCACAAATCATTCATGAACCTGCAGCGATGGTTCCGGGAACTGTCAAATGGGTCAAATTTGGTCGTCGGGCTGATGGCAGGCATCGGGGGCTAGAGGTGGCGAGCAAGTGGCAATTCGCACGACCGAGAGGGGCACTTCTTCCATTCGGCGAGATTGGCTCAACGGCGATTAATGGCATTGAATTACCGTCTGCGACGGTCTCCGATGACGGCAACTATCGAATAGATTCCAGACCTAGACCGCTTCACGTTCATATAGAATCGTTTGACCGGTGTTTCGCGTCTGCTGGCAAGGCACAGGTCGTGCAGTGGACTTCCCGTCCACAAGGGGGCTGTAACGCTGTCCAGGAGGCGCAAAACCCCGGCCTTCGGTGGGCCAAATCGGCTCACCGACTTCGTAGCGTCGCTTGCCCGATACACCGCATCGCGCGTCGCGCCGCGCCTTGCCGGATGAACCGATTTGACCCATCAAACGTTTCCATATGAACGTGAAACGGTCTAGGAGGCCCACTCTTCCACTTTCGACCACCTTTTCACCGTCGAACTGACCAACCCGAGAAGGGGAGTTTTGCCGCTTTACCGGCAACCCGATAACTTCTCGGGACCTAGCGATCAGCCCCTCTCATCAACCGCCGCAGGCCGGTGCCCGCCGTCAGAACGAGGATTGCACCGCAAGCGAGGAGGACCAGCGGCAACAACCAGTTGCGAAATCCCTCGGCGATCAGCGCTTCGTCGGGCTTACCTTGAAGGTAGGTTACGACAACGCGTTCGCCTTCCGCATAGCTTGCCGGGTTGGCGCCGGTTCGATGTCGAAAGGTAATGGTTCGTCCATCGGGCATCTCGAACGTGACGATTGGAAACAGCGACGCCTGGCCACTGGCACTCGTGGTGGAACCAGGTTCCAGAGCGGTCACTGTTCCGGTTGCATTTTTGCCGTGGACCAGCAGGTTAATCTGAAGAACGGCAAAATAAAGTCCGCCCGATATGAGCCCGATGCCAACCAGGACCGCAACCGGCAGCGCCAATAACAGGGATCGTCTCTGTTGTGGAGTCATCTGGAGTGACTACTTCGCACACGTTTTTCAACCACGAATGATCGTGGCCTGTTGTTGCCTGAAATTCACATCAACATGGCGTGAGGATGAGACCGTCGCCTAATGGGATGTCCCGATCGCGCTGCCGAACACCCGGGTCCGCGAACAGTGAAAATCCAGACATTCTCGTCGCAATCCGCACGCAATGTCTGCTTTCGGTTGCCGGTTCGCCATCTGGTTGGCAGGTGGGGCAAGGGCACTTGTGTCCCCAAGCCGGATCGTGGGACGTGACCCTAAATCAGGTCCTTGCCAGAGTGCTGACCATAATCACACTGCCTTGATGATACAAAAGTCCTGCCAGTAGAAGCGCAAGCATGTAAGGCAGGGCACGGCGGGTCGTTAAGCCGACGATGGCGCATGCAAGGACGATGATGCAGAACCAGCCGAGGGTCCAAAACAGCCATATCCTGACCGGCAGAACAAACAACACGGTCGCCCAGAGCGGAATGCAAACGGCGACGGCATTTCGAAGCCAGGAGTGTGCTCGCTGTCGATGAAGTCGAACCGCAACGGCAGCCAGGACAAGCAGGGATAGGCTGAGGAACAGAATACTCATAAAGGGAAACGGCAACCAGAATACCCAGTCGCCGTAAGGCAAGGGCAACAATTCGTACGCGGTGTTCAAACTCAAGGTTCTTCCAATCAATGCCCATTGCGATCATGATGACACCATTCACGGCGTCCTGATCGAGCCGAAAGATCGGCGTGCAACGGAACCGGGTCAAGCATATCCTTCTTTCTAAATCCAACCGATGTCTCCTGCTGGCACCTTTCAGAGGTTGGCAGTCTGTGCCGGGTACGTCCGAACTCGATTGCAGTCCGCGCTCGCAAAGCAGGGTGAATTGATGAGTACATGGTCCGGCGCATTGACATCTCAGGGCGTCACGAGATCCAGCAGCATGGCTTTGATCGCGGCTTGAGCATTGGTACGCGCATTCAGTTTCGCTCGGACATTGCCCAGTTGCTTTTCAACGGTCTTGGGATGTGTCCCTATACGAGCGGCGATCTGTTTGGTGCGTAGTCCACGCATAATCCAAAGCAGGCATTCGCGTTCGCGCACCGACAGCTGGCGTTTTCTGCCGACAAGCGCCGAGCCCTGTACGTTAGCGTCGAACACCTGCGCCAGTTCTCGCACGCGGTCGTACATGTGACGCAGATGCCGTCTGAAACCTTCGCGCGAGAACTCCGGCGACCCGACAAGCGAAATCCCGCCCCGGCACAGCGGATGACGGCCGCGCAGCGGCAGGGCAATGCCGTGTGACATCCCCGATTCCAGTCCCATGAGATGGGTTTGCGCCTGCCTTGCCGGCAACCTTCCGCGCCGCGCCAGCTCATAGACACGGGCGAACGTCAAAGGCGATACGCGGGTCACACAGTGCTCGATGATGTAGTCGTGATTGGCGCACCCGCCCTCGGCATAGGCATCTTCCCAGGCGTCGTCGAAGCGTCCGACAAACAGGAACTCGCCGGCTGGCCGGCTGTCGGGTGTCGGCGCAACCGCGAGGCCGTATTTGCCCGCCTCGAAACCGCACCGGTGCAATTCTCCAAGCATCGCCGCCCACGCCTCATCCAGTGTGCCGGCCTGGCGGATCGTATCGGCTAGCTGCAGCGTCTCGCGATACATGGTTCGAACCCTGTGGCTCCGCACACCCATCCTACACTAGGACCTCTTCAAGCAGCTATGGGGGGATTCCCCCCAATTGCGTCCCCCGGCGATGGCACCCAACTACACGGGAGTGGACGCACCACAGCTCCGCCATCAACGGAGGGACAAACCGATGCACACACCCACGCTTCGCAGACCGCGGGCGCTCCGCACCCTGCCCGCGGGCCTTATTGCAATCGTCATCTGCCTTGCATCGCATCACCCGGCGGCTGCGGGAGAAAGCGGTGGCGGGAGTGCCGCCGGTGAAGGCAATGTCGTGCATTACGACAAACGGACCTACACGGCGCAGGATGCCAAGGAAGCTGCGGACGATATCGACCTGCTCGGCTACCGTGTCACCTTCGAGGGCGTGCACTCTTCCTACGCGTCCTACATCCTGCAGATTGCCCGTTACCGCCCGGACATCGCGGCAAACATGCTGAACAGCGGCCAATTCACGAATGTAGACATCTACGCAGGCCCCGCCTATCACATGAAGCGGCTCAGGGAGTTGATCGCCTATCTCGAACGGCTGGGCAAACGCCTCGACAAGGAGGCCGAAACGGCGAGTTCTTTGGGTCACGGGGAGAACGGCCGCAACACCCAGTTTGCCCGCATCATCGTATCCGGCATATCGGGCGAATCCGCCGACGCTCTCGGCGACATGGAATCCTATTCCGAAATCCCGCCGTGATGGGGAACCCACCCCGCAGCTTCCGCCTCGTCCGCGGAACAGAACCAGCGCTCGCCCTTGTCCGTTTCAATACGCACGCGCGCAAACGCGGGCTGGTTCGGCAGGTAGTACACGCGCCCGCCGCCTTCGGAAATATCGCCCTTCACCGCACAACCACGCGCATCGGTAATCCACTCAACCACGCGCTTGCCCGCACGCCACTCCCAGGGCGGCACATAGATCGTGCCCCAAAGTCCCGCGACATGCGTGCGGCCATCGTGATGATTGAGAATGTAGTCCTGCGGACCGTCGCGGCGCACCAGCGCGAACCCGTGCGCGGCCAGTTCCGCGGAGAGATCCAGCCCCATCGTCTGACACCGCGCGTGAACGGTGCGGTCCGCATCGGTGCGCTGCGCCACGCACCGCACGTCGCGCGACCCGATAAAGTCGCGCAGGTGCGAAATCGCCGCGCGCCCGCAGGCCCACACGCCGGTACTGCGATAGCACAGCTGATCGGGCTCCAGCGCATCGATGCCCCAAAGCCTGATCCGCTGGCCGGAAACTTCGATCAGATCGGCCTCTATGACCGCAGCCCTGCCGCTGATGCCCTGAACCTGAGCTTGAGCCTCAACCGCTCCCACACTCAGGCACCAGATGACAGCGGTCGCGAGCACCTGGAGCGGCTGCAACTTCATCCGCTACTGCCAGGGCTTGTAGATCATTGCCCAGCCGACCATCAGCAAGGAAAAGAAAACCGATATCGTGGCGACGCCGCTGCCGGCCACTTCGCCGACCAGATAGGCGACAATGGCCGCCGCAACGGTAACGATGCCCCACTTTGCAAAGATGTTCATGCTTTCTCCTGGATGCTGCCCTGAGAAACGCTGTCCTCAGCAGCGCCGCCTGACCGGCAAGCGCTTGTTGTCTGGATTGCCCATGATTGTAGGACGCCACGCGACCGGGTTAAACAGGCTTGTTCTCGCCCTGCCGGTATGTCACTGCTCAGGCCATGCCGCTCAGCGAACGAACCCCCATTGATTTGGCGCACCGCGAGGCGTGGCGTTCGGCGCGTTTTGCCATGGAGACATCGGGTGCGCGCACCTCGCCCAGCGGCCGCCGCACGTCGCTTGGCACCTGGGTCCACTACGCGGAATACGTCTTCAGACTTCCGGTTCTGAAAGGCTGGTCGCGGCACAATGCGCTCAAACTCAGACTGCATAAACTGGATTTCAGTTTCGCCAATCTGCCACAGGCATTCGATGGCTACACCATCTTGCAGATATCCGATCCGCATCTCGACAACCTGCCGGACCTTGTCGCCCCGGCGCGCGCCCTCATCGATGGCCTGACGCCGAACCTCATTGCCATGACAGGCGACGTGCGCGGCGCGATCAAGGGGCCGCACGCTCCCGCGGTCGCATTGCTTGACGAAGTGATGCAGGCACTGGGCCCCTGCAAAGACCGCCTCGCCATTCTCGGCAACCACGACCCGGGCGCCATCGTCGAAGACCTCGAGGGGCTCGGCTTCCGTGTACTGCTCAATGAAACCGTGGAGATCGAGCACGAAGGCGCGAGGCTCCGTGTCACCGGCCTTGACGATGTGCACAGCTTCTATACAGATGCCGCCCGCGCCGCGCTTGGCGCGGATCCGGATCGCTTTTCGATTGCCCTCATCCACTCCGCCGAACTCGCCGATGCCGCGTCGGAGGCGGGCTACGATCTGCATCTTTCCGGCCACACCCATGGCGGCCAGATCTGTCTGCCGGGCGGGCGCCACATCGTCTCCAACCTCACACGCTGCAAGGCATTTGCAAAAGGCCCGTGGCACTGCGGCGCCATGCAGGGCTACACCAGCAACGGCCTCGGCGTCTCCGGCATCGTCGCGCGCTTCAACTGCCCAGGCGAAATGGTGCTGATTACTCTGCGGCGGGCCGGCTGATCAAACGCCTGTCACCCACCCCATCCCGGCTGGCGGGCGTCGGGCCGCGACCATAGCGGATAGCCCTTTTCACGGTTGCGAGCGCCGCACCGTGGGCAGCCCATCCGGTCTCCGGCAAAAGGCGTAGGGGTATCCGGCGCAAGCGCAATTGCCGCCGGATCGACATAACCGTGATAGTGGCAGGCAAAGCAGCCAACTTCGAGCCGCCTGCCGGCACGCATCAGATCTTCAAGCGTCACCATTGCCGAGCCTCAGGCTCGGCCCCACCCCCTCCGGGCATGCAACACATTCGGCTGCTTCTGGTTACGCGATCAAGGGATTGCCGGTTGCAGGTGGTCGCTTCAGGCGCTGAATGCGAGTGACACGGAGCCGAGACCGTCGAGCGAAAAGTCGAACCTGTCGCCTGCTTGCGCAAACCGGGTCGGCACCATGCTGCCGGTCAGCACGATATCGCCCGCACGCAGCCCGCTACCGCTTGCTGTCAGGTGCCGCGCGAGCCACAAAAGCGGCTCGAACGGATGTCCGAGAACGTCGCGGCCATGACCTTCGTCGACGACGGCGCCGTTCAGTTCCGCAACCCCGCGGATCGCGGCAAGATCGGGCCATTTGGTAGAAAACGCACCGAGCACCGCCCCGGCGTTCCACGAATTGTCGGCCAGGATGGAGAGGATATCGACATCACCGTACTCCGCGTCGCGGTCGTCAATAATCTCGAACGCCGGACACACCGCCTCGACGGCATCCGCCAGTTCATCAACGGTTGCCGGCAGATTGCCAGCCGTCACATCGCGACCCATGCGAACGCCGATCTCAAACTCGACACCGGCGCGGCCGTAGTTGCCAACCGGCACTTCGGCACCGGACTGCATGACACGGTCGCGCAACATAACGCCGCCGATCGGTTCGCCGATTCCAACCCATTCCTGGATCCGCTTCGATGTGGCGCCAACCTTGTAGCCGGCTTTGTCGCCGTGACGGGTTCGCAGCAATTCGACATATCGTGCCTGAACGGCGTACGCATCGTCCACGTTTGCAATGCCCAAGGAAGACGAAAAGTTCTCGAACCGCCGCCCTTCATCGTGGTCGGAAAGCAGACGCTCCGCCGCCTGTTGGTATGTATCGCCCATTCTGAAAAACCTGCCTTGATTGTGCCGCTGTCCGCAGGACTGTGCCCAACGCGTCTGTTGACTACCATCACTCTTTCCGCATGGCGAGCGCCATCCCCTGACCGGCCCAACCGCACCCCGGTTCGCGGTCGCCCGCAACGCGATGCGGACACGTTGCGCCTATGTTGAATCTTCCCGACATACCTTAAGATCGGTCACGGAACACCCTTTGGAAAAATGCGGCACGAAACCATGCAGAACAGCGACCCATCGACACCCTCCACACCACGGCTTGACGCCGCAAAAGCGGACATGATGGCCAAAACCGCCAGATGCCAGGCGATGACGGAGGATCGTGAAGCGCTTCTGTTCTCGGGCATGCGGGCGAACCTCTTGATGCCGCATCCGATTTACATCGCCTCCGGCGACGGTGCCCATATAACCGATATCGACGGCAACGAATATATCGACACTGTCATGGGGTTCGGGGCCTGTGTACTCGGTCACCGCCACCCCGACGTCGCGCGCGCCATTCAGCGGGTGTCCGGCGCGGGATGGCATTTCGGCATCCACTCGCATGAGCAGATGCCGCTTGCGGAAATGCTGCATGAGGCAATTCCGTGTGCCGAGCGCATCCTGTTCTGCAACACCGGATCGGAAGCCACCGCCTACGCCATGCGCGCCGCGCGCACGTTTGCCGGTAAGGAGAAGGTCGGCATTTTCGACGGCTACTGGCACGGAATGCACGACTACTGCATGGTGACGCCCGCACGTGATGGAACCAACACGAGGCCAAAGGGCCAGGACATCAGCGCAGGCGTGCCGAAAGCAATACACGATCTAACCGTCCCCCTCGCCTACCGCAATCGCGTGTCGCTCGACATTATCCGCGAGAAAAAAGACGAACTCGCCGTCGTCCTGATCGAGCCGGTCCAGCATTCGAACCCGCAGCCTGACGTCGTCGACTTCCTGCGTGAGGTACAGGACGTGTGCCGCGAATGCGGCGTGCTGTTTCTGCTCGACGAGATGGTAACAGGCTTCCGCATTGCCTATGGCGGCGGTCAGGAACGCTTCGGTCTGACACCTGATCTTGCAACGCTTGGAAAGGCCTGCGGCGGCGGTCTGCCGATCGGCGTCGTTGCGGGCCGCGAAGACATCATGCGCACATTCGTCGGCGATGACGGCACAACGCCGCCCGTCTTTGCCGGCGGCACATTTACCGGGAACCCGATGTCCATGGCAGCGGGCGCCGCGTCCGTCGCCTATATGCGCGATCACCGCGAAATCTACGGCCACATGGAAGAACAGGGAAACCGGCTTACCGCCGCTTTCAACAGCCATTGCACCCAGCACAACATGCCCCTGCACATGAGTAATGTCGGTTCCATGTTCCACATCTACTTCCAGGGCAACCCGGTCTACAGCAGCTTCGACATCGACGAACAACCCCTCGCCGCGGCAAAGCAGGCCTTCTGCCTGCACGCTCTTAATCTCGGGGTACTGATATCGGGAGGCGACAAGTATTACCTTTCCGCCGCGCATACGGCGGAACATGTTGACCGCATGATCGACATATTCACCGAAACCCTGTCGCTGGTGCGCGAAGACGGGCTTCTTTAGGTCGCCCCGCCTTCACAAAAAAGCCGCCCCACAACTCGTGGGGCGGCCGGTTTTCGTATCCGCTGAACGGGCTGCTACTTGAGCAGCGCCTCGAGCGGAATGGGTTCGGAGATCGTCCACTCATCGACGATATGCGGAGCGCCACCGCTGACCTCGGAAATGAGGTAACGGCCACGATTTTGGTGGTGGATCTCGCTGTTGAAGGTACGCGGGCCGAACAGTGTCGGCTCATCGACCATCTTTTCAAGCTCGGCAACAACGGCTGCGGAGTCCAGCGTACCGGCACGCTCAACCGCCTTGGCCCACACGTCGATCAGCACGTAACCTGGATAGGTGTACTGCGTCGAAGGACCAGCGCCCGTGCGTTCGGCATAGGCTTCATTGAATGCCGTCACGGCCGGGTTGGGATCGTCGCCATAGATCGAGCCCTGAACGGGGACGTAGAAGTTGTCCAGCCCCGGAACGGAGTCGAGCCAGTAGCTGCCATCCACCGCACTGCCGTTAAGGATCATCGACGTGATACCCGCGGCGCGGAGCTGCTTGATGACGCTCGCGGCACCCGGCATGACCGAGCACAGCATGATGGCATCAGGCTGTGGATCCAGATTGCGGATGCGCGTGATCTGCGCGGCCACCGAGGCATCGTCGTTCACGAACGTGTCGCGGCCGACAACTTCCGCATCGGCAAGGCTGGGTGCCATCCAGTCGAAGCCGTCGCAGATGCCCTTGTTGTATTCAATCCAGGTATCGAGCAGCACGTAGAACGAGCGAACATTCTTTTTCTCATAGGCCCATTCGGCCATTGTCGCACCCTGCACCGCCGCGAGAACCGAAGCGGAGAAGGAAAACGGGCCAACGCCCTGGATGCCGGCCTTGATGGATTCAGCACACAGGAAGAAGGAGATCTTGCCGGCCGCCTGTGCCGCAAGCGCGGCCGGAGCACCGAAATCGTAGTCACAGGACACGACGACCATGTCGGCGCCGCCGTCGAGCACTTCAAGCCCGGCGCGCGCGCCCTCGGCGCGGTCTGTCTTGGTGTCGGCTTCGACAACACTGATCTGACGGCCGAGCAGGCCACCAGCCGCATTGATTTCATCGATGCGGATCAGCGCGGATTCACGTGCCGGAGCATCATAGGCCTGCATCCAGCCCGACTGCGCAGTTGCCATTCCGATGACAATGTCATCTGCCATGGCGGCATTCGCGGACAGCAACAAGCCGCCCGCCGCGGCCAATATGGCCAGTTTCTTGGTCGTTTTCATTGTTTCCTCCCTTACAAGAGCTACCGGATAGGTAGAGTTTCCGCGGACCGAAGGCGTTCAGTCTGCGGTTCGACGTTTGAAGGGCCATCCCTTCAATAATACTTCCCGCTTGCCGAGCAGACCGGCAGGCCGGAAAACAAGAATGACGATCATCACGACACCGATGGCGATTTCCTGAATGCCGTTCGGCAGTTCAAGCGTGAGGCCACCGATGTCGATGCCTTTTTCGAACCAGCGCAGGATCTGGATGATGGCCGAAATAATAACCACACCAAGCACCGCGCCGGACAGCGAACTCATGCCGCCGACCACGAACATGGACAGCGAGATGAAAGTGATCCCGAGATAGAACGCATCGGGATTCACGACCCCCAGATAGTGTGCGTAGAGAACTCCGGACATGCCGCAGACGAACGCGCTGATGACGAACGAAATCAGCCGCTGGCGGTAGATGTCGACGCCTGACGCGCTGGCTGCGATGTCCTCATCGCGCGCCGCCCGAAGGGCCAGCCCCCACCGCGAAATACTGTAAAAGTAAGCGATCAGAATGGCCGCCGACGCGCCGAACAGCGACGTCCAGACGCCGGTGACCATGGGAATTCCCACCACCGAACTTGTTGCCGCCGTCACCGATTCCCAGTTGGCGTAGACCGTGTTGATTACGGCAAGGAATGCGAATGTCGCGATGGACGCGGCAATTCCGGCAAGTCGCATCATGATCAATCCAACAAGCAGCGCGACCAGCGCGGCGAGGAATGATGAAAGCACCAGAGACCCCAGGAACGGCAGTTGTGCATTGGAGACAATTTCAGGCAGCCCGGGCAGCAGTACCTTTTTCATCATCGGCGGCACCGTGAACCACGCGGCAGCGTAAGCGCCGATACACATGAACCCGGCGTGTCCGAAACTGATGACACCCGAGTTTCCAATGAAAATGTAGAGGCCGACGACAAAGGCGACACGGATGAAAATCTCCGTAACCGTGCGCGCAAACGAGCCGGAACCGAACAGTGCGGTCAAAATCGCGATCACGACCAGAAGGGCGATCAGGATGACCGGCGTGGATATTGTCTTGGCGAGGACCGATTGCGGCTGTTTCATCTGATCACACTCGCTGCTTCGCTGAACGCGGAGCGAAGATGCCGTCCGGCCGCCAAAGCAGGCACAGGATCACCGCCGAATAGAGGAAAGCATCGCGGAACGGACGTGCATCGAGCGGCAGGAATACCTGCAGCAGCACACTCGCCGCGCCGATCAGCAAACCGCAAATCACCGCGCCGGGCAAACTGCCGAGACCGCCGATGACGGTGGCGACAAATGCCACAAGCATAATCGGCATTCCCATCCTGATGTCCGCAACACCGGTCTGCGTCGCCAGAATGAGGCCGATGCTCGCCGCCAGCAGGCCGCTCACCGCAAACGCCGTCATGATGACCCGGTTGGCGCGCACGCCGAGCATGCGGGCCATGGTGAAGTCTTCCGCTGCGGCGCGCATCTCAAGACCATAGCGCGTGCGCTTCAGAAACCACATCAGGGCCACCAGAATGACAAACGTGATAATGATCGTAAGCAGTTGCAGCAGCGGGATTCTCGCGCCGAAAATCTCCACCGGCAGGCTCAGGTTTGACCACAGGTTGATGGCCTTCGGACGGCTTGAATAGAACATCAGCAACACGTGCTGAATGACGAACCCAAGTGCGAAGGAACAGATCATCATTGTTGCGGGATTGGCATTGCGCAAATGCCGGAATACCAGCATTTCGGACAATACCGATATCACCGCGCCAATGAGCAATATGATCGGAATCAGCAGGATTGCCGGGAGCTTGCCGATCAGCACAATCGCCACGACATCCGTTGAGGGTACCAGCATGGCGAAAACGCAAAATGCGATGTAGTCGCCATGAGCGAAGTTCACCAGCCGCATCACCCCGAAAATCAGCGCAATACCAAGCGCACCGAGCGCGTAAATGCTTCCCACGGCCAGGGCATCGAACAGGATTTGCAGAACAGCGGTCATATCCAGCCCTTCAATGCTCGCCGAAACCAAAATACGCGCGGCGCAGCGATTCATCGTTTGCGAGTTCGCGCGCATCGCCCTCAAGGACGATCTTGCCGCCCCGCAACAACACCATCCGCCCGCCGGTCAGCATGGCGCGGGTCGAACTTTGCTCAACGATCAGCAGCGTCAGTCCGCGGCTGTCGCGCAGCTTCAAAAGCGTGTCGTAAACCTGGTCGATAACCTTCGGCGCCAGTCCGAGTGAAGGCTCATCGATTGCGATGAGTTTCGGCCCGGCCATCAGGGCGCGCCCGATCACCAGCATTTGCTGCTGACCGCCCGACAACACTCCGGCCTGCCCGTCCTTACGTTCCGCCAGCATCGGAAAAACCTCATACACCGTCTCAAGATCGCCCTCGATCCGGTCCTTGTCAGCGCGTATGCCCGTACCGAGACGAAGGTTTTCCTCGATCGTCAACGACCCGAACACGTGCCGGCCTTCCGGCACCATCGAAAATCCAAGCCGCGCGGTTTGTTCAGGTGGCTGTCCGGAGATCACCTTATCGGCGAGGCTGATCGATCCGGAGCTCGGCCTGACCGCA
This sequence comes from Hyphomicrobiales bacterium, assembly GCA_021775755.1. GTDB lineage: Bacteria > Pseudomonadota > Alphaproteobacteria > Rhizobiales > JAJFHB01 > JAJFHE01. Next base: position 96,456 of record JAJFHE010000054.1, read on the forward strand.
CCGGCAATCGCCTTGAGAAGCGTCGATTTGCCGGCGCCGTTCGGCCCGGTAACAAACAGCGTTTCACCCTCATCCATGGAAATTGACACGCCGCGCAACGCTGCAAGCTGGCCATAGTGGACGGAGATATCGCGAACGGAGAGCAGGCTCATAAGATCGCCCCCTCCGCATCGATCTGCGTACCCATATAGGCGTGGCGCACCAGTTCACTGGCCTTGATGTGGTCGGATGCGCCCTCGTCGATGATCACACCGGAATCAAGCACATTGATGTGGTCACACACCTCAAGCACCAGCCCGATATTGTGCTCGATTAGAAGCACACCGCAGCCAAGCTCGGCGATAATGCGGCGGATCAGTGCAATCAGGTCAGATGCCTCCTCTTCCGACATGCCGGCTGCCGGCTCATCGAGCAGCACGAATTTCGGGCTCTCCATGAGCGCACGGCCGATCGCGACGCGGCGCTCATCGGTATAGGGCAAAGAACCGGCGATCGTTTCGGCGAGCAGTGAAATGCCGATCCACTCAAGCATTTCCATCGCCTTCTGCGCCGCTTCGCGGCGGCGCAGGCCAAGGCCGACACCTGTCACCTCAAGATTGTCGAGAACGGAGAGATCGCCAAACAACCGTCCCGACTGAAAAGTTCGCGCAATGCCGATGTGGCGGATCTTGTGAGCCGCAAGGCCGGACAAGTCCTGCGCGTCCATCAGCACCCGGCCTTCACTTGGCTTCTGGAACCCGGTGAGAACATTGACGAGCGTGGTCTTGCCCGCGCCGTTCGGGCCGATAAGACCGGTCACCCTGCCTGCGGGCACGTCAAGGCTGACACTCGACAGAGCCCGAAGCCCATCGAACGAAACCGAGACCGTATCCGCACGCAAAGTGTCAGCCATAAACGTCCCTTTACTTCTTGCCGCGCTTGATGATGTAGGAGCCATTGGCATCGAGCTTGGCGCCCCATCCCGGCTGTACGACAATCGTCGTCGTTTCTTCCTCGATCACCGCCGGCCCTTTGATGGACGCACCTGCACCAAGTGCCCCGCCATCGTAGACGGGCGTCTTCTGCGCCTTGCCGTTGGCACTGAATATAGCCTTGCGGTGGCCCTTAAGCGCTTTCTTCGGCGACGCGCCCTTACCGATGCGCGGCGGCTTCGGTTTGTCCACCAGCCCGTAGAGAGTGCTTTCGATGTTCACCACCTCGACATCGTTGTGGCGTTCCGAATAGGTGTAGAGCTGTTCGTGGCGCTGGTGGAATGCTTCCTTCACACGCTCGATCGATTTTGAGTTGATCGCGAACTTGTCGATTTCGACCGTGCACTCGTGCACCTGACCGACATAGCGCATCTCGATGCTGCGGCTGATTGCGATCTTCGACTTCTTGAAGCCGTCCGCCACGAGATGCTCGACGCCCTGCGCCTCGATCTCCTTGTAAAGCTTGTCGATGCGCTGGTAGGCGGCGGTATTGTCGAGCCGCACCGGCGCCGTTGCCATGTAGTTGTACTTCACATCGGAAATAATCTGGCCGAAGGCGCACAGGCCCGAGGCAAGCTTGGGCAGGACGATCATGTCGATGCCCATTTCCTCGGCAATTGCCGTGATGTGGGCAGCCGTTGCGCCGCCGGCGCCGACGAGTACGAAGTCGCGGGGGTCGTAGCCACGCTCCACAGATACGCGACGAATGCCGTTGACCATGTTGGAGTTGACGATGGTGAACATGCCATAGGCCGCCTGTTCGACCGACAGGTCGAGCGGGTCCGCGATCCGCGATTTCACCGCCGCATGCGCTTTGTCGCTGTCAAGCGGCAACCGGCCACCGACAAGGCCGTCCGGGTTGAGATATCCGAGCACCAGATTGGCATCCGAGACGGTCGGTTCCGTACCACCCTGATCGTAACATGCGGGCCCGGGTTCGGCGCCCGCGCTTTGCGGCCCCATTTGCAGAAGGCCCATCTCGTCGATCCGGCCGATGGAACCGCCTCCCGCGCCCAGGGTTTCGACCTGGATCATCGGCACACCGATCCTGTAGCGCAGGAAATCGATGTTCTTGTTGAGGTTGGTGACGCCGTCCTTGGTCAAAGTGATGTCGAATGACGTGCCGCCCATATCGACGGTAATAACGTTGTTTTTCTTGAATGGAGCGGCAACGTAAAGCCCTGCCGTCGGTGCCGAAGCCGGCCCAGAATTGATCGCATAAACCGACCGGTCCGTCATCGCTTGACCAACGGCAAGCCCGCCATTCGATTGGAAATAGCGCACCGGATATTTCGCACCGAGGCTCTGGAAATAGTCGTCGATAGAGTCGACGTATTTCTTCAGGATCGGTGCAAGATAGGCATTGGTGATTGCCGTCGAGGTGCGTGTGTACTCGCGCACCTGCGGGTAAAGCTGCGAACCCACAGTGAGAACCGTATCGGGCATCATCTCCCGCACGATCTGCCCTGCGCGTTCCTCATGTGCCGGATTGAGAACCGACCACACAAACGACACCGCGACGGTTTCGACACCTTCGCTGAGGAAGTGTTCGCACGCGTCGCGCACGTCCTGCTCGTTCATCGGCGTACGCACGGACCCGTCGGAAATGACGCGCTCGTTCACGCCCTTGCGCAGGTAGCGCGGCACCAGCATGACAGCAGGTGGATATTGCGCGTCATAGCGGTAGCCGTCTTCTTTATGACCAAGCCTGATTTCAATGGAATCTTCGTGACCTGCCGTGCAGATGAGCCCGGTTTTGGCGCCCGTGTGCTGGATCAGTGCGTTAAGGCCGACCGTTGTACCGTTGATGCAGAGATCGCACTGCGAAACGATATCTTCAGCCGAGACGCCAAGATCTTCGGTGATGAGGGCCAACCCGTTCTTGATCGCAAGCGTCGGATCGGCAGGGGTTGAAAGAGCCTTGTATAGCCGGACTTTGCCGGATTGGTCGGCGAGAACGAAATCGGTGAACGTGCCGCCGGCGTCGATGCCAAGTCTGTATTGTGTGCGCATTGGATTACCTCGTCATATCTGGAGTGGAGTTCTCGCCTAAGCCGCCTTGCGGCCCAATTCGGCACGCAGCTTCTCAGTCGCTTTGAGATCCACCTGAAGGGTTTCTTCATCCGTTATGACGACGCCATAATCCTCCTTTGCTCCGTTGACTGACACCAGACCGTTCTTCATATCCCAGACGATTTTGTCGACCGGGCGTTCCAGCGGGTTCCCGAAGCCGCCACCGCCGGGGTTCTTGTTGGCAGCCTTGTCGCCCGGGTTAATCGTCTCGATGACGTTTTCCTTGATCACGTCGACCTTATTGTTTCGCGTGATTTCAAGCCGTCCGACTTTCTGTTCGACCATACCGGATGCGGCGCCTGCCGCTCCCATGGCCGGGATCCTGCGGCCTTCGCCGAAGGTGATAAGTGTCATCGGTTTGTCGAGAGGCTCCACCTCCCAGCAGGTTCCCGAGCCGCCGCGGAATTTGCCCGCTCCACCTGAATCGATCATCAGGCTGTATTGGTGAATGATGATCGGATAGGAGTATTCGAGCAACTCGATGTCCCCGGACGTCAAAGCGCCAAAGCAGCATTCCGGCCCGCACGCGTGCCAGCCGTCCTGTTCCGGTGTGGCGCCGGCGCCTGAAATGATCGAGGCGAGCACCATGGTGACATACTCCTCATCATGGCGCGTGTCCCAGCCGGCGATGTTGCAGCCGTTGGCATGGCCCCATGAGGCGCTGACCTGCGAAGGTGCCGCCTTCTCGAACGCAAGCCTCACCGCGTCGGTCAGGGTTTCCATCGGCGTCGTCGTGCAGTTCATATGCGGTGCCGGCGGCTTCGCGTTGCACAAAGAACCGTACTCACCCATGTCGACCGTAACGCCGCGATAGAGACCTTCATTGTAGGGAGGCGGCAACTGCGCAAACATCATCAGTCCGAGATAGACGCCCGAATAGGAATTCCCTTCATAGGAATTGATGAAATAGGGGATCTGCGGCGGGCTCTCGATGGCGATGTGGCAGGTATCTTTCTTGATCGTGACTGTCGCGGTGATATCGAAATCGCCAAATCCGTGGCCCGCGTCTTCCAGAATCGCGGTTCCGACATAGGTACCGTCCTTGACCGCGCCAATGAGCGAGCGCATGTGCCGGTCGGCCATATCGAGCAATTCGGCAATGCACGTCTGCACCTGCTTGACGCCGTATTTGTCGAGCAATGCAATGAGGTTGCGCTCGCCGACCTGGCAGGCCCCGATCAGGGCGTTGAAGTCGCCTTCCTGGTCGCGCCGGGCGCGCATGTTTGTGAGCAGCATGTTGACGATATCGTCGCGCGGCACACCCTTGTCCCAGATCTTGATCGGCGGAATGCGCAGGCCTTCGGCAAAGATCTCTTTCGCATCGGGGTTGTAGCCTGCCGGAACCGGGCCGCCGATATCGGTCAGATGGCCCTTGCAGACGGTCCAGAAGACGTGCTTGCCCTTGTAGAAGACCGGCTTGTACATGCACAGGTCGATGATGTGGCTTCCGGCGTAGTCGGGATCGTTGTGCAAGATCAGATCGCCAGGATTGATGTCGCCGTCGAAATAACTGGAGACCGCCTTCATGGCCGGAATGAGCGAGCCCAGATGGATCGGAATATCCTGTCCCTGCAGGATCATTTCCGGTGTGTGGTTGAAGAGCGCGGTGGAATAGTCGTGCGCCAGATTGAACACGCTTGAGCGTGCCGTCTTCTCAAGCGACAGCGTCATTTCGCGCTGTGTCGTCTCCAGCACACCGCGCACTACCGACAATGTAATCGGATCGACTTTCGGCGTACGTTTTGCCGGTTTTTTGGACTTGGATTTGCTCTTTGCCATGATTTCCTCGCTCTATCGTTCACGCGGCTCGCCGCAAAAGCGGACCGTGCGGGTGCACGGCATTGGCCGCGAACAGTTGTGATGATTTGAGCTTAGAGCGCTCCGAGCAACCGAATCTTTGCCCTCCGCGTACGAACTCTTGATGCTGAGTGCACTTTTGCGCCACGCCATTGCGGCGATAACGCACGTCCCCTAAAATGCGCCGGCAAGGAAGTGCCGCATGAAATCTGTGATCACCACGAAAGGCGTTGCCCCTGCCGGCCGTTCCAGGCACTGGCACGAAGCGATTGCCGACGCCTATTTTCCGCTCGATCTGCAGTTTCAGAAGCCCGACACCTTCAATGGCGAGCTTGTGAGCTGGACACTTGGCGATGTGTCGGTGTCCCGCCTCACCGCCGAGCCAATGGGCTACCGGCGCCTGCCGCGGCATCTGACGCGCGACAACGACGAACAGTATCTCATCACCATTCCCGCGCGCTCGGAGGTTTTCTTTTCCCAGTGCGGACACGATGTGCGCTGTAACCCCGGCGGTTTTATCGTGGAGCGCAGCTACGAGCCCTACGAGTTCAGCCATTCCGAAGCGACGGACCTGTGGGTTATGAAAGTCGAGGGCCGCCAGCTTGAAGGGCGTATCCGGGCGCCGGGAAGATTCTGCAGCCTGCTGTTCGACGCCACCAATGGCGCTAACGGCTTGTTCGTCGACATGATGCACTTGATCCCCGCACGCTACGACATGATGTCGGAGGAAGCGCGCAACACGGTCGGGCAACAACTGGTCGACCTGTTTGTTCTGGCGCTGGAAAACGATGAACGCACGCTCACGTCTGGCGCCTCCACGGTCCGCGCGGCGCATCTCACGCGCATTGAAAGCTATGCGCGCCATTTCTTGCGCGACCCTGCCCTCAATCCTGAAATGATCGCGCAGGGCTGCGGGATCTCGACGCGCTATCTGCATCAGCTGTTCCGCGACACAAACCAGACGCTTGGCCAGTGGATACGCAACCAGCGGCTGGCCGGCTGCCGGGAGGATCTGAAGGACCCGTCCAACCCGCAGACCATTGCCGAGGTCGCCTACCAATGGGGCTTCAGCGATCAGGCCCAATTTTCGCGTGCGTTCCGTAACCATTTTGGTCTTTCGCCCAGAGAATTCCGGCATCTTCACCGCAACGGGTGACACCGGCTCCAGGCTCGTTTGCTCCTGTTTTTTGCTTAAGCCAATGCGGCAGCGATATTGTCGAGCAGCAGATGCCGCTCCTTGCGTGCGGCAAGCGCCCCTTCCATATCGACTTCAACAAATTTCGCCGGCATGTGCGGCTGCAGCTGACCGATCAGATCCATGTCGGCGGAGATCACGGTGCCGAGCATGAAGTAGCCGCCACCGGACACCGCATCGCGATGCAGCACGATCGGCTCGGTGCCGCCGGGCACCTGTATCGAACCGTAGGGATAACAGGCATCGACGATGTTTGAAGGATCGGAGCCCGCTCCGAACGGTTGCTCGCGTTCGACGAAGTCAAGCTTCCGGCCGCCGCGGAATCGGTATCCGATGCGGTCGGCTTCGGGCGCGACTTTCCAGGTGTCGGAAAAGAAGTTCTTGCCCGACACCTCGGTGAGCCGGTGCCAGTAGAGACCGGGAAGTACGCGCAACTCCGCGGGATTGCCGGGCATCCGCTGCAGGCCCGCGGGAACCGCACGTCCATCGCCCGGTCCGGCACCGCCGCCGAGAGGCAGCTCATCGTCCTTCTGCAACGCACGCCCCTGATGTCCGCCGAGCGCGCCCAGCGGATAGGTCGAGCGCGATCCCAGAACCACGGGCACATCGACACCGCCCGAAATCGCAATGTAAGCCCGGGCACCTTCCTTCAGGAAATCGAACGACAGCACCTGCCCCTTCTTGACCGCAAAGGAACTCCAGGTTTTGCGAGGTTCGCCGTCCAATTTGGGCGGCAGTTCCGCTCCGGCGACCGCTACTGTCGCATCCTGCGTAAACTCAAGATCCGGCCCCATGAACACAGCTTCCAGTACCGCCGCACCGGGCTCATTGCCGACAAGCAGATTTGCCGCCTGCAGCGAAAACCGGTCCATGCCGCCTGAAAGCGGAATTCCGAGATGGTAATAGCCGGGCCGTCCGAGATCCTGCACCGTCGTCGCCAGCCCCGGCGAGATCACTTTAATTGTCATAGAGAACCTCCTGGAGCTTGGAGTTGTAACCGTCGATATCCGCACCGAAGTCGCCGAGCGAAAAGGACACATCGCGCATCAACGGCTGGAATTTTCCGGCATCCACGTCTTCAACCGCCTGGTCATAGGCGTCGCGGTTGATCGGCTTGAACTTCACGATGTCACCCGGCTTAAAGAGACACATAAAGTCCTGCAGATACGGGATCTCCTGGTTCGGATCGTAAATCGGCATCGGCGTCACACCGAACATCTGGTAGCCGCCGGCACCACGCACCGAGTAGATGCACGAGAAACAACCGCCATATCCAACGGTCAGTTTCGGCGTATCGGTTCTCGGGCTGAGATATTTCGGCACCTCGATCTGACGCGGCCGGTCGACCATCTGATAGAGGAACGGCAGTCCGGCAACGAAGCCCACCATCGAAACGAACCAGGGCGCGCCGGAATGCGCCGCGATGAACTCATCAACGGAACCGAAGTCGTTGATCCGGGCGGCATATTCTATGTCGGAACTGTTCGGGTCCTGATGGCGTTCGCGAAACCGCATCAAGGTCTCGTGCGTCCACGGATCCTGATAGTAGACCGGCACTTCCATGATGCGCGTCTGCAGCGTGTTGTCACCGGACTCCGCCGCACTTTCCAGCGACTTCAGCTCCGCCAGCATGTCCTCGGGCGAAATCTCATCGGGATTGAACTTGATCTGCAACGACGCGTTGGCCGGGCAGATTTCCGTGACGCCCTTGATGGCGCTGTCGCGAACCGCGCTGGTCATCGACAAGCTCTTGAAAAACGCTTCAAGCGACATTTCTTCGTCGACTTCGACGAAAATGTGCTCATCGCCTCCAAATGTATATCTCGTCTTCATCCGTGAGCCACCTCCAGTTTCAGGTCAGGCGTGATGCGTTGTCTTCCAGCCAGCCTTCAAGCCAGCGGGTATGAACAGAGCCCTCTTGCACGGCACCGTCCTTCGCCAGGGCGCAGAACAGCGGCTTCGTCGTCTTGACGCCTTCGATGTCGAGTTCGCCGAGCGCACGCGACAGGCGCGCAATGGCGTGGTCGCGGTCGTCGCCCCAGACGATCAGCTTGGCAAGCAGCGAGTCATAGAACGGCGGGATCGCATAGCCCGGGTAAAGCATGCTGTCGAAACGCACGCCCGGCCCGCCCGGCAGGCGCATGTTGCCGATCACGCCGGGGAACGGCATGAAGCCGTTGGAGGGATCTTCGGCGTTGATCCTCACCTCGATCGCGTGGCCGCGGCGCGCAATCGCGTCCTGGGTTATGTCAAGTTTCTTGCCGCCCGCGATCAGGATCATCTCGCGCACCAGATCGATGCCCGTAATTGCCTCCGTTACAGGATGCTCGACCTGAATGCGGGTGTTCATCTCGATGAAATAGAACTTGTCCGTTGCGTCATCGTAGAGATACTCCACAGTGCCCGCGCCGCTGTAATTAACCGCCTCAGCCAGCGCCACTGCGGAACTGCAAAGTTTGGCGCGTACGTTGTCGGGAACACTTGCCGCGGGCGCTTCTTCCCAAACTTTCTGGCGCCGGCGCTGCAGCGAACACTCGCGCTCGAACAGATGCACGACGTTCTCTCCGTCACCGAGTATCTGAACTTCAACGTGGCGCGCACGCTCAATAACTTTTTCAACATAAAGGCCGCCATCGCCAAACGCCGACAAAGCCTCGGCGCTTGCCTGCGGCACCAGTGCCGCCACTTCTTCGGCATTCGCGGCAATTCGAATACCGCGCCCGCCGCCGCCGGCGGCCGCTTTGATCATGATCGGATAGCCGATCTCGGCGGCGATTGCCTTTACCTGCTCGACCCCTTCGATGCGTTCAGCACTTCCAGGCACCGTCGGCACACCGGCATCCTGCGCCGCGTGGCGTGCCGCCGCCTTGTCGCCCATCAGCGTGATCGCGTGTGCGCTCGGCCCGACGAACACCAGCCCCGCATCGGCGACGGCGCCCGCAAACTCCGCACTTTCGGCAAGAAAGCCGTAGCCTGGATGAACCGCATCGGCGCCCGTCTGGCGCGCCGCATCAAGCACTGCTTGCGCGTTCAGATAGGACTTTGCCGCCTGTGGAGGGCCAATCGAAACCGCTTCATCGGCGAGTTGCGCGGGCAGTGCGTCAGCATCGGCCTCGCTATGCACCTGCACCGTTGCAATGCCAAGTTCCTGCGCCGCCCGGATGATCCGCACCGCAATCTCGCCGCGATTGGCTATAAGCAGTTTTTTGATTGGCATCGTCCGGGGCCCGTTGCTCAGGTTTCGATCTCAACGAGCGGATTGCCCGCCATTATCGCGTCTTCATTTTCGGCCAGAAACTTTACTACCGTGCCAGCTTTATCGGCCGTTACTTCGTGAAAGGATTTCATCACCTCCACGAGCCCGATCACATCGCCCACCGCGATCGTGTCGCCGTCTTCCTTGAACGAGGGCTGATCGGGTGCCGGACGCCGGTAAAAGGTTCCAGGCAAGGGGGATAGGATCTGTTCCGTCGCCATATTCTGCTCTCCCTTTCAGGTCTTATTCGCCGTTCTGATAAGGCTGGATTGCGTCGCGCACAGCAGATGCGATCGCAACCGCATTGGGGGTGTCGGAGTGGACGCAGATGGTTTCAGCGCGCACTGTAAGGTCCTTGCCGTTTACGCTGGTAACTTGTCCTTCCTCAATGGCGCGCACGCATTTCCGTGCAGCATCTTGAGGGTCAACCGCATCGTGCTCGCGGGTGATGATCACCGAACCCTCGTCGTTGTAGTCGAGGTCGGCGTAGAATTCGGCGATAAAGCCCTGGCCGCGCGCTTTGTAAACTTCCTCATGCAAGGTCCCCACCATGCCCATCAACGGCACGCCGAACACCTCCGCGGCGTCGCATACCGCGTCCGCCGCACTGCGGTCGCGCGCCGCCATGCCATACAGCGAGCCGTGCGGCTTGATATGGTTGAGGGCCATGCCTTCCGCGTCGAGAAACCCCTTGAGAGCCCCGACCTGGTAGATGATGCAATTGGCAAGCTCGTCGCGGGAAATTTTCATCTCGCGCCGCCCGAAGCCCTGCAGGTCGGGCAGCGAGGGATGCGCACCGACGCGCACGCCATTTTCCTTGGCAAGGCGCACCGTGGCGCGCATGTGGTTGAAATCGGAAGCGTGAAAGCCGCAGGCAACGTTCGCCACGGAGATCAGAGGCATCAGGCCTTCGTCGTCGCCCATGCGATACAGCCCGAAGGCTTCGCCCATATCGCAGTTAACTGTAACAGACACCGCTCGCCTCCCCAGACACCGGCATCGCCGGTTGCTATGTTCGATTGAAGCGTGACGAGGATCGGAGGTATTGTAAAATACAAAAAAATGTTCTCCATTATCTGAAAAACAGATATCGATTGGAGGAGACGATCCATGAACCTGTCTATCAAGCAGGTCCGGTACTTCATTGCGGCGGCGGATTTTGGAAAAGTGTCCTTGGCCGCGCATGAGCTTAACGTGTCCCAATCGGCCGTTACTTCGGCCATCCAGCAATTGGAAACAGACCTTGGCGTCACGCTGTTCACGCGCAATCCGAAAGGAGTTTCGCTCACCGCTGAGGGCGCACGGTTTCTGCGCCATGCCCGCAACATCATGGCGGCGGTGAACCAGGCGGTTCAATCGCCTCTGTCAACCGACACGGCAATGACCGGGCACGTCAAAGTCGGTGTGAGTTACACCGTTGCCGGGTACTTTCTGCCACGTCATCTGGCCCGGTTTGAACGCACATACCCGCGCATCACGATTGAACTCAGAGAGCTTCCCCGCGAAGTTGTCGAAGGCGATCTCAACTCCGGCGAACTCGATACTGCCGTCATGCTGGTGTCCAATTTGCGCGACCGCGAAAATCTCACATTCGAAACCCTTCTGCGCTCCAAACGCCGGCTCTGGCTGCCACCGGATCACCCGTTGCTAAAGGCCAACGCGGTGACGCTGGAGGATATCGCGCGAGAGCCTTACATCATGCTGACCGTCGATGAGGCACGTCACACCGCACATAACTACTGGGATTCGACCGGCCTCAAGCCACGCACGATCTTCAACACATTCTCCGTCGAAGCCATCAGAAGCATGGTTGCCGCGGGCATGGGCGTCACCATCTTGTCGGACATGGTTTACCGGCCCTGGTCGCTTGAGGGGCAGCGCATCGAAACGCGCAATGTCGACGCGGATATTCCAACCATGGATGTCGGACTTGCCTGGCGCCGCGAGACGCCGCCATCTCCCGCGACGAAGACGTTCCTGGAATTTCTGAGCCTGACATTCGGCGGTGGCGGACAGGGATTGAGCGAATGACGGCGGCCGTTGTCGCCGCTCCGTCCGTCACCCTCAGTCAACCCGCACTTGCGGTTCGGCGGATCTCTGCGTGGACTGCCAATCGGGCGCGCTGTAGGCCTCGGCGTTCGATGCCGGTAGCATGCCCTTGCCAAGAACGTGGTCGGCGCCCTTCTCGCCGATCATGATCGTCGGCGCATTCAGGTTACCGTTTGTGATCGTCGGCATGATGGAGCTGTCAATGACCCTGAGACCCTGAATTCCGTGAACCCGTGTCTCAGGGTCGACCACCGCCATCTTGTCGGTCCCCATCTTGCAGGTGCCGCATGGGTGATAGGCGGTTTCTGAATGGTGCGCGGCATAGTCGTCCAAATCCGCGTCCGACTGTACGTGCTCCCCGGGCAACAGTTCCTTGCCGCGATAGGGTTCAAGTGCCGGCTGTGCGAATATTTCACGGGTAAGGCGGATGCCGTCGCGAAGCACTCGCCGATCGTCTTCGTGATCGAGATAGTTGAAGAACAATCTGGGCGGCGCCATCGGATCGGCGGAGCGAAGCGTCAAGCGGCCCCGGCTCTTCGGCTTGTTGGGGCCAAGGTGTGCCTGGAAGCCATGGCCCTTTGAAGCGCTCGAACCATCGTATGCAACCGCGCCCGCGAGGAAGTGATATTGAATGTCGGGATAGGGAATGCCCACCCGGCTGCGAATATAGCCATTTGCCTCGAAGTGATTGGTGGCGCCGAGCCCTTTGCGGAACAGGAGCCATTGCAGGCCGATCCATGCCTTGCCGAGGGGGTTCAGCATACCGTTGAGGCTGACCGGCTGGGTACACTCCTGCTGGATCCACAGTTCGAGATGGTCGTGCAGATTATCGCCTACGCCGGGCAGGTCGTGCACCACTTCGATACCGTGCTCGCCAAGGTGCGATGCGGGGCCGATACCGGACAGCATCAGAAGTTTGGGCGAATTGACCGGGCCGGACGACAAAATGACTTCACGCGCGGCGCGCGCCTGAACCGTGCGGCCTGCCTTGTCGGTGTATTCGACTCCCACGGCGCGTTTGCCCTCAAGCAGAATACGCCGCGTCAGCGCGTGCATCACCAGCCGCAGGTTCGGCCGCGACAGGCTGGGCTTGAGATAGCCATTGGCCGTCGACCAGCGCACGCCTTTTTTGACCGACATGTCCATGCGGCCAAAACCTTCCTGCTGGTAGCCGTTGTAATCCTCCGTTAGCGGATATCCGGCCTGGTGCCCGGCCTCGATCATCGCCCGATAGAGCGGGTTTTGCATATTGTTGCCGTTGGAAACATGCTGCTCGCCCTGTTCGCCGCGATACTCATCGCCGCCATAGGCGCAGTCTTCGGCCCGCCGGAAATAAGGCAAGGCGTGTCGGTAGCCCCAACCATCCGCGCCGCCCTCCTCCCAGTCATCGAAGTCGCCCCGGTTGCCGCGGACATAGACCATGCCGTTGATCGAAGACGATCCGCCGATCACCTTGCCGCGCGCCTGATGGATCGACCGGCCGGCGAGCCCGGGTTCGGGCTCGGTATAGAACCCCCAGTCGAACTTTTTCATATGCATGGGGATCGATAACGCCGACGGCATCTGGATGAAGATTGAGTTGTCCTTGCCGCCATACTCAAGCACAAGCACACGGTGTTCCGGGTTTTCGCTGAGCCGCCGCGCCAGAACCGAGCCCGCCGACCCGGCGCCCACAATGATGAAATCATAGGTTTCCGTCATTACGCTCTTCGGCCTCCCGCGCCGCTCAGAAAATCGAATTTATACAGTGCGTTCCAGCATAGTCCGCAAACGCAGTTGCCGCCGTTTTCAAAACACACGCTTGCGCGAACCAAAGCAAACATTGACACAGTAACTCATTTGGAAGCCACCACGAATTGCGCGCGATCTAAGCCGGTACAGAGGAAGTTTGATCGGAATTATTCGCCTTCAGGACGATCCCGCCCCTGCAACCCTTCCCACAAGGGTCGATAGTGACCGGAGCCACCATTGGCTGCCGCTTGGACGGCGACCAGAATAATCCTCTGAATACTAAGAATCAGGCGGAGCATCACGTGCTTCGCCGCCATTCGATATCACGCGCTGTGATCAACCGGAGAGCACATCATGAGCGACATCGCCACGACATTCGACGAAAACGCCTTTACCGGTCTTCTCCATGCGGGAACACACGGCACGTTCATGCGCCTGCCTTCCGTTCCCGCCAACGCCGACAAGTTGAAAAAGTTAAACATCGACACAGCTGTCCTCGGCTTCCCCTGGGATGCGATGTGCATCAGCCGCACCGGCGCCAACTACGGGCCGCGCGCGATCCGTGATGCGGGCGACCAGTTTTCGTTCTACAACGCATCGTATGGACTCGATCTCAACGATCACTACAACATGGCCGATTGCGGCGACGTGCCCGTCGTTCCGGGCAGCGGCGTCACCACAATGGACCGCGCCGAGGCGATGGTCGCGGAGATCCTCAAGGCCGATGCGATGCCGATCACCATCGGCGGCGATCATTCGATCACCATCGCCTGCGTGCGCGCTTTCGCGAAAAAATACAAAAAGCCCGGGCTCGTTCTCGTTGACATGCATTTCGACACCGCGGTCGAACTGGGCGGCGAAGAACTCAGCCATTGCTGCCCGATCCCGCGCGCCGTTGATGCAGGATTCGATCCGAAGAACATTGCAATTGTCGGCACCAGCGGATGGATGAATCCGAAATCGGAACTGCAGTACATCCGCGACCACGGAATTACGCTTTTCACTCTTGAAGACGTCATGGAGCAGGGCTTCAAAGAGGTCGCGCAAAAGGCCGCCGCCGTTGCGAAAAACGGCACCGACGGCTTCTATCTGACCTACGACATAGATTCCATCGATGCGGCCTATGCTCCCGGAACCGGTGTGCCCTCACCCGGCGGCATGACCTCACGCGAGGCAATCCTGATTATCCGAGAACTTGCCAAGGCCGGCATCCAGGGTCTGGATCTGGTCGAAGTTTCGCCCTCTTGGGACCATGACGGCATTACCAGCCGGCTTGCCGTGCGTCTTATTCTGGAGGCGCTTGCCGGAAACGTCATGGGTCGCGAATAGCGCACGGGCGCGCGCTGCTTACAAAACGCGCACCCTAATTATGCTCCGCCGTGCCACTTGGCAGGATTTGTCCATTTGCCCTAAGCTTGCGCTCCCTACAGGGAGTGGGACCTTGGACACGCCAGAAAGCAAAACGCCAGCGACGGAAAAGACCGCACTGACAGTCGGTTCCGGCGCCTATCACGCCGAGCTTGCAAACGTCCTTCGCCAGGCGGGCGCCGCCGCTTTTTATGATGCTATGGCGCGGTTGGTCGCAACGCTTGTCGATTGCAACAAGTGGCTTGTCATGCGGTACACCGCGTACGACAAACCGGCGTTTCTGGTGAACCGGGCAATGAGCGAGCGCGCCTGCGCGTTTTATCTCGAAGGGCTTTACCGGCTCGATCCGCTCAACAAGCTCGCCCGTACGCGACCAAGGACAATGGTCATCAACATAAACCAGTTCCACAACGAACCAGCCGCCGACGACAAATACCTCAACGAAATTTTCCGCGCCGCTTTCATCTACGACGAACTCGCCGTGCTGCTTCCCGCACCCGGCGGGGTCACCGTGGCGGTGTGCTGCGAACGCGGGCGCAGGCGGTTTGAACAAGCCGACCTGGACACCATCAACGGGATCGTTCCGATCCTCGAAGCGATGCATCAGATCCACATTGACCGGGCGTTTTCGGCGTCATTTGACGCCGACTCTGGAGCGGCCTCGCTTCGCCAGGGTGACGCAGTACTGATCGTCGATGAACGCGGCAGCCGGGTCTTCACGACGGAAAAGTGGCGGCAGCTGGAAAGTGAGCTCGGCTCCTGCAGCCAGTTGATCGAAAGGGCAAGTGGCGAGGAGGCAGGTCACGTCGAGCTCAACTTGTCTTATGTGCTGCATTGGGAACGTCTTGGAGCGGAGTTCGCTCTGGCGCCAAAGGGGACGTTCTTGATGATTGAGCGTCAAGCCCCGGCCCCCGCCAAAATTTCCGCCGACGAAGCCGTTGCCACATTCCAGGCCATGTACAGCCTCACCCCGCGCGAGGTCGAAATTGTCCAGCTGGTGCTGAACGGATTTCCCAACGAGCGCATCGCCGAGCAACTTGGCATCAGTATCGGTACCGTGAAAAACCACCGCTGGCGGCTCTATCTCAAACTTGACATAACCAGTGAGCGGGAGCTGTTTTATCTTTTCCTGTCGGCAGTTCTCGATGTCGATGTTGGCGGGTCGGGCGGCTCTGCCGAGACCGGCCAGTCACAATCAACTGAGAGCACGGACTCACAACCGGTCGCCTGACCGGCAGCTGAAGTGGAATCGCACTGGATTCTCACTCGTCTTGCGGACGCAGCATCGACACCGACAACACGATCATCACCAGCGAACCCAGAATGATCAGCGTTCCAACCGCATTGATCTCCGGTGTAATACCGCGCCGCAGCGTCGACCAGATGTACATCGGCAATGTGTTGTCGCGCCCGGTCAGGAAGAACGTCACCGGAATCTCATCGAACGACAGCGTGAAAGACAGCAACGCACTACCGATAAGCGCGGAACGGATATTGGGAAGCGTAACGAAAAAGAATGTTTCCCAGGGACGCGCGCCAAGATCTGCGGCAGCTTCCTCAAGCGAACGGTTCAGGCGCTGCAGCCGCGCAAACACCTGAGTGACGACGATCGAGATCAGCGCCGTGGCGTGGCCGATGATCACCGTCTCAAGGCTCAGTTGAAAGCCGACAAGCTTGAAAAGGTTGAGCATCGAAATGCCGGTAATAATTCCGGGCAGCACGAGCGGCAGGAGGACCAGGCGCCGGAACACCGTCTTGCCGGGAAAGCGAATACGGTCGAGCGCGAAAGCCGCCGGCACACCGATGAGGAGCGTCAAAGTGGTGGCGGAGATTGCGACATAGAAGCTGTTGCGCAACGCCTGCAACAGATCAGAATTATTGAACAGCGTTTCATACCACTGCCAGGTGAACCCTTTGAGCGGCAGCGTCAGCGAGCTTGAATCGTTGAAGCTGAAGATCACCAGTATCAGGATCGGCAGATAGAGATACGCCAGAATACAGGCGATAACGGTCCCGAACACCCCGTTCCCGGCACGTTCTTTCAGAGTTGCTGAAACCATCCGACCGCCCTCACGCCAGATCGATACGCCCGGCCCGCTGCACACGGTCGGACATTTCGATAATGCTGAGCACAATGATCAGAACGACAATGGCCAGCGCGGAGCCGAGCGGCCAATTGAGGGCGGAGCCGAACTGCGAAGTTATGATATTGGCGACCATCACGCCGTCGGGCCCACCGACGAGCACGGGCGCAACAAAGTCGCCGAACGTCAGGCAAAACGTAAATGTGGCACCGGCGATTACGCCCGGCAGGGAGAGTGGCCAGACAACCTTCCAGAACGTGCCCCAGGGCCCAATGCCCAAATCCTTGGACGCCTCAATCAGGTTCTTCGGGATCTTTTCGAGGGCGGTGTATATCGGCATCACCATGAACGGGATGAAAATATAGGTGAGCGTTACCACCATCGAAAACTGGTTGTAGAGAAACACGTCAGTGGGCTCGTCCAGAATTCCGATGCTGACGAGGAAGGAGTTGAGCACTCCGTTGTTTCCCAAAATTGTCTTCCAGGTATAGGCCCTCAGGAGATAGGACACCCACAAGGGGGCGATTACGGCCATGTAGAGCAGGCCCCGAACCTTCGCTGACTTGACCCTGAACACGAGAAAGTAGGCAAAAGGATAGGCAAGTAAGAGCGCTGCCGCTGTGACGAAGAGCGCGATCTTGCCGGTGCGCATGAGCACGCTCACATACTGCGGATCGAAGAAGATCAGCGCATAATTGCCGAACTGGAAATCGGGTAGAAATGTTGGAAACTTCTTCGTCCAGAAGCTGTAGGTCAGGATGATCACATAGGGAACGAACATGAAGGCAATGGCCCACAGGATCGGCGTGAAGCAAACGATCGCGCGAACCAGACCGTCTCTGCTCAGCCGGTTCATGCCCTGTCGTCCTCGGTAAACAGAGGCACACTGGCAGGATCCATGGTGAACCTGACTTTCGAGCCCTGTTCTGGAATGCCCGAAGCCGCTGCCGATGTGCCAAGCTGCATGTCGCAGACGATCTGTTCGCCGCTCGCAAGCTTGCACCGCATGCGAACGCTGCTGCCGTGAAACAGCACTTCGCCCACATTGGCCTCAAACACGTTCCAGTCTTTGTCCGGTTTCTCACTGGCCCCAAGCAGCCTGAGTTTTTCAGGCCTGAACCCGACAATCACTTCCTGACCGGCAGCCACCTCCCCGCGCGGCGTGCATCTGAGGCTTGCACTCCCCACGGCGACTTCGGCGGCAACGCCGTTCACTTTCTGAACGACACCCTGCAACAGGTTCGAAGTGCCGACAAAGTCGGCCACATATGTCGTTGCGGGTCGGTCGTAGAGCTCTGCCGGCGCACCCACCTGTACGATCGCCCCGTTATGCATAACCACGGTGCGGTCGGACATCACGAGGGCTTCGGTCTGGTCGTGCGTCACCATCACGAATGTCAGGCCGATGCGTTCATGCAGATGCTTGAGTTCGACCTGCATGGCCTCGCGCAGATTTGCATCGAGCGCGGACAGCGGTTCGTCGAGCAGCAAAACCTTGGGTTCGCGGACAATGGCCCGGGCCAA
Source organism: Hyphomicrobiales bacterium (assembly GCA_021775755.1). Classification (GTDB taxonomy): domain Bacteria; phylum Pseudomonadota; class Alphaproteobacteria; order Rhizobiales; family JAJFHB01; genus JAJFHE01. Next base: position 114,504 of record JAJFHE010000054.1, read on the forward strand.
CGCAACACGCTGGCGCTGCCCACCTGAAAGCTCATGCGGCTTGCGGTCGGCCTTGTCCGACAAATCGACGAGATCAAGCGTGGCGCGTACTTTCTTGCCGATTTCTTCGCGATCCATGCGCAAGCGTTCAAGACCGAACGCCACGTTTTTCTGGATCGTCAGGTGCGGAAACAGCGCATAGTCCTGAAACACCATATTGACGTTGCGCTTGTAGGGCGGCAGGTGCGTCACGTCTTCGCCGGCCAGCTCGATTTGCCCTGACGACGGCGCCTCGAAACCCGCCAGCATCCTTAAAAGCGTTGTCTTTCCGCAGCCCGAGGGCCCCAACAGAGTAACGAACTCGCCTTCGGCGATCGACAGGCTGACGTCGTTGACGGCAACGATCTTTCCGCCAAAGACCTTGGAGACATGGTCGAATTTTACGATAGAGGCCATCTCGCCCTGTGCCACCTGGTTCGTCTATATGATCGGTCGATCATAAAAAGCGGGCGGAAATCCCAAGAACTTCCGCCCGCACGTTGAAGTCTGGATCAGTTAGCCGATTTTACAGCATTCCACGCGTTGGTATACGCCTCGATGCGTTCGCCCAACGGCTCCCACAGCAACAAGGCATCAAGATAGTCCGGATCGTCCTGATGCAGGGCATCGAACTGGTCCTGCGTCATGCAGGCACGCGCGGCAACAGGGTTGGCCACCGAATACCCGGTAACGGCTGAAGTACCGCACTGGCCGGCCTCTGAAGACATCATGTTGATGAACTTATAGACACAATCGGTGTTGGGCGTGTCTTTCACGATCTGCCACGAATCCATCCAGCCTTCAGCGTTCTCGCGCGGAATGAACTCGACGACTTCAATGCCCTGTTCGGCGATCAGGCTCGACTGGTATCCAGCCCAGGTATTGGAAATCCAGACCTCGCCGGCGACGTAGAGGTCGACAAGTTCGCCGGCCGTCGCCCAGTACTTGCGCACAAGCGGTTTTTGCCCGATGAGGCTGGCTTGCGCCTCGGCAATCTGAGCGTCCGTCAGATTATAGATGTCGGTGTGGCCAAGACGGCGCGCGGCGACATAGATAGCGCTCTTGTCATCCCACAGTGAGATACGCCCACTGAGGTTTTCGTCCCAAAGGTCGTCAAGTGAAGTGGGCGGCGTCTCGAACTTGTCGGCCCTGTACATGAAGGCAATCGCGCCCCACACGAAGGGTACACCGTAGACATCGCCACCGCTGTTAATGCCGCCGGCCGTCCGGAACTTCTCGTAAAGATTGTCCCATTCTGCAATCTTCGACGTATCGACCGTCTCAACGAAGCCTGCGTCGATCATGATGGACGTTGTGTCGATCGACGGTGAGATCAGATCGTATACGCCGCCGCCGGCGGCAAGTTTGGCGGCAAAATCATCGTTCGAGCCAACATAAGTCGCCGATACGGTGCACCCGGATGCGGCCTCGAACGGCTCAATGTAACTGGCGTCCGCATAGCCTTCCCACGTTAGCAGATTGACCTCTCCTGCCGCTAGTGCTGCAGAGACGGTGAAGTTTGCGGCAACGCTCGCCGCAACTGCGTATTTCAAGACTGTCTTGAATGACATTTTCTGATTTCCTCCCATTGGGTGTTACATGATCAGTGCTTGTTAAGTCGTTCCCCGGCACATTCTCGCGCGACTTGGACGCAAACCGGACCAGCCAAGCCGTACCGACACCTCACGGACGATTCCCACACCCCAGATTACGTGCCCAATCATCGCAGCCATTGTGGCGGCGATCCCGGTACGCATCCATGGTGGCTCTGGTCACCATTATGCATCTGCAAGTGCGACATGAACCGTCTTTCGCAATCGTTTATAATATTCAACGCGTTACACTACTTTGATCTGCCCGTTTCTCAGGCAAACAATGTTGGTCTACGGGACAATGGAACGGCACATTTCGTATTTCCCTTCGCTTCCTTGCTCTCGTCGTCAATGTCTGGTCTGGGTCAATGTCTGGTCTGGGTTTTCCGGACGATTGTCCCAATATCCACACCAAGCGCCTCGGCGGCCTTACGCTTCGACCCCAAACGGGCGATCGCATCCTCGATAATTTGAAGCTCGTAGGCCCTGACCCGCTCCTTGAGCGCCGCATACTGACTGCCATCCTCCCGGGCTCGCTCCGCGTCTGGCCCCGCGGCATTCTCCAGCAAAACCGTGTCGGGCAAATGCTTGACGTCAGCTACACGCTCGGCACTTACGGAAAGATGCTGAATGATGTTGTGCAACTCGCGGATGTTCCCCGGGTATGCATAAGACAACAGCTTCTCACGGCAGGTCGGGGAAATATCAAGACGTCCCAGCCGGCGTTGATTTATCAGTTGCAGAAAACGGTCCACCAGATGCCCGATCAATTGCGGTGTCCGCCGCAACGGGCACACCTCAAGGGGAATTACGGCCAGCCTGTAATAAAGATCCTTCCGGAACCGACCCTCGTCCACCATGCGTGCGAGATCCCGATTGGTCGCCGATATCACCTTTACACGCACGGCTTTCGGCTTTCCCGTGCCGATACGCTGCACGGTACCGTCTTCCAGAAACTTGAGCAGCTTGGCCTGAACGGTCAGCGGGATTTCACCGATCTCGTCGAGAAACAACATGCCGCCGTCGGCCTCCTCGATCAGCCCCCTCTTGCCGCCTTGAAGGGCGCCGGTGAACGAACCGCGCTCGTAACCGAAAACTTCGCTTTCAAACAGGCTCTCCGGGATTGCGCCGCAGTTCACATGTACAAACGGCGCGGTCTTCTCGTTCAGGAAATGACTGAGGTAGCGTGCAACTTCCGTCTTGCCGACACCGGACTCACCGAGCAGCAACACCCGCGCGCCTTGTGATATGGCGCGCTCGCCCTTCGACAACACATTGTCGAGTTCTGTGGAAAGCGCGCGCTGCCGGGCGAAGTCGGGCCTCAACCCTCGGTCATTCAAAAAGCGGAACGTGTTCTCGGAATGGCCTGACGTGGCTTTGCGGCGGATGTGGTCAAAGACTTCAAGATCGCGTTGAGAAATGAGAATACTGTGGTTTCGCCCGTCCCGGCCCCGCACTGTCCTGAGCGATGTCAGGAACGGCCTTCCATTAGAATTTTGCGAGAAGATTTCAGCTTTCTTGCCGACTTCGACCGCCTCTGAAATTGCAGTCCAGTCGATCGAACTTTGCCGAACGATTTCGCTCAGGTGCATTCCGGTCACCGCTTGCCCGTCAAGCCCGTTCATACTGGCGGCCGCACGATTGACAAACTCCACCTCCAGGGCGTCTGAAATGAGGATCACCCCATCCGACAGCGCATCGAAGGCTGCAAAACTCCAATCGCCCGTTGCCGCGTCGCGTTCGGATTGGACCTTGGGTTGTGCTTCGTCGCGCGGTGCCTTGAAACTCATTGCACCGCCTTCCCGCGCCGCCGCACAGCAGGCGTCTCCGCGGCGTCCGTCCGGCATATGATTACCGCGCGCCCACGCGCCTCGCCTTCATCGAGAGATGCCAGGCTGAGCTCGCAGGCAAGAGCGCTTCCGTTTCGGCAGTCGATGTGCGCCTGCACGCGGGGGCTCTGCCGGCTCGCTCCTGCCGGGGGCAGTTCTGCGAGCGCGTCGAGATCGAATTTGACGAGATCGGTGACCGGGCTTCCAAGCAACTGATCGACTGCCCAGCCAAAACGCCATTCGACGGCCGGGTTGGCACCGATGATGCGGCCTTCGTCGTTGATGACGACTACCGGGTCGGGCATTGCAGTGAGGACTTCAAGCGCATCGCCCGCCTGATCGAGAAGCTCGCGTTCGCGCAGCTTCTGCCGGCTGACGTCGCGCACCGTTCCCCACATGAGATGCAGTTGACCATTGTGGAGCTTCGCCCGGACTTCGTTCTCCACCTGGACCGGAGCGCCGTCGTACCTCTGGTCGAGAGAGGGCGCGCCGTCGAGCTGAAAATTGCTGTCGATGAGTTCCTGAACGAACACCTCGTTTTCGTCATTGCGCGGAAACACGTCGCGCACATCCTGCTCGTTGAAATCAAGCTCGGAGGACAACCGGTAAAGTTGCGCCATGGCATCGTTGCAGTACCGCCAATAACACTCGTTCTCGAACACTTGCCGGATGATTTCACGGTCGGGCGCGGTCAGATCGACCGGCTCGACGAACTCGATACACCATGCGGCATCGCGCGCGGTTTCCACGATGCCGAAGAGAACTTCATTCTCGCGTTCAACCCGATGCAGACGCTCCGTCAGCTTATCCTTCCGGAACTTTGCGATCCTCGCACAAAGTCCATGCCTGTTGTCATGGTAGAAACCGATGTTCGCCGTGACGTCGATCAGGCTTCTGTCTTTCCGGCGCAGTGTGAGGTGCTGAACATCAACGTATTCGCCTGCCCCGATGTCGGCAAAGAGCGCGTCCAGCGCAGTGCAGCTGTCCGGCGAATAGATGAGCCCGACGCTCGCCCCGGTTAGCACGCCAGGCGCAAATCCGAGTGTACGTTCCTGTGTCGCATTGGCATAAAGAACGCGGCCCTCGGCGGAGACGACATCGAGATAGACCGGTGCATCGGCAAGAACCGAGGCGGCGTCGAATTCAACGCCGGAGCCCGTCTCGGGTTTCGTCTTCATCGTTCCACCCGCCTCATGCCGCCTGGCAGTAGCTATCGATGCCCGGCGTGCGGTAACCGTCGGCGCGGTAGATCACGGGAAAGAAATTCTCGTCGATCTCGTTATCGGCAATATGTCTGTATCGGCTGTACACCGGGCCGGTACCGGTGCCGAAGCCTTGCGGATTGTAGCGAGCCTCGCTCGACATGGCGTGCAAAACGAGCGAGCGCCTGGGTACCGTGCCGCTATTCGGCCCCGAGCCGTGCCATATCCAGCCGTGATGAATGGAGCCGGCGCCCTTTTCAACTGCGACATAGGCAATGTCGGCCTCTACTCCCTCGCGCTCCGCCGCCCGCAGCATCGGGGCCCTGTAGTCCTTCGGCCCGTGGAATTCTCCATCCGGCTCGCCGTGATGCCATTTGTGAGAGCCGCGCACCAGTTCCATGGCGCCAGCCTCGGCACTCGTGTCGTCGAGCGCCATCCACAGGCTGCACAACGTACCCGGATCGAACCAATGCAAGTAGGCATTGTCCTGGTGCATGCCGAGCGAACGCGCGCCAACCGGCTTCCAAAGCACGTTGTCGATCATCACGCGCGTTCCGGGCCAATCCATCAGTTGTGCGATGGCGCGGCCGAAGTCTTCGCGCAGCACGACGCCCGCCACGGTGCGGTCCGCTTTCCAGCCGTTGCAGATCTGCCGTGTCAGACTTGGATCGCCGGTGCCTTCCTGCCAGTTAACCTCGTCCGGCAGCACTCCGGTTTCGAACTCGCCCCGGAACATGGCGTCATAGCGTGCGCGGAGCTTCCCGATCGTCGCATCATCGAGAAACTTCTCGAGGATCAGCAGTCCGTCACGCCTGAATGTTTCGGTTTGAGTTTTCGACAAGCTAAGCATCGCGTGTCCTCACAATCACCAGATGATCACGGCAGGCAATCAAGGTACATCTTCACGTCCCAGTCAGACGTTTCCCAAATGAATTTCTCCCACTCGTCGCGCTTGTACCAGTCGTAGATCGTGTAGAGATTTCCAGGCAACGCGGAGCGCACCACATCGTCGCCTTTCAATGCATCGAGCGCATCGCGCAGCGTGTTGGGAATGCGGTTGACTTCTTCACCGGCCATCATCAGTTCGGCGATATTCTGTTCCTGCGGATCGCCTGGATCGATCTTGTTCCTGATGCCGTCGTCGAAACATTTATAGAGCGCCGCCTGCATGAGATACGGATTGACCATGGAGTCCACGGCACGGAACTCGAAACGATCCGGGCTCGATACGCGCACGGCACAGGAGCGGTTCTGCAGGCCCCAACTCGCGCCGACCGGCGCCCACATGCCGAGATCGTTGAGCCGGCGGTAAGAATTCACCGTGGACGAGCCAATGGCTGTGAGGGCGTTCAGATGCGTCAGCATCCCGCCAAGTGCATAGCGCCCCACATCGGCGGGCAGCCAGAGTTCCTTGGGGTTGCGAAATTCGTTCGTCCCGCCGCTCGTATACTCGAACACCTCGTCCATGCCCGGCAGCGGCCCCTTGACCAGATCCTGGACGTTGGCCTCGCCGCCGGACCACATGGAGATATTGTGATGGCAGCCATTCGCCGGCATGCCCATATAGGGTTTCGACATAAACACGGCGATGAGGCCGAATTCGCGCGCCACCTGCGCGCAAATTTGGCGATAAGTTGTCAGCCGGTCTGACGTTCGCAGCGCCTCGTCATACGTATAATTGAGCTCCACCTGCCCCGGTGCGTCCTCGTGGTCGCCCTGAATAATATCGATGCCCATGGCCACCGAATAGTCATAGACACGCAGCCAAACGTCTGAGAGCTGCTCGAACTGGTCGATGTGGTAGGCGTAGGGTTTGGTGGTACCGGTGTAAGGCTCGTTGCCTTCTCCGGGCTTCAACCACAGCATCTCCGGCTCACAGCCGACACGCATATGCATGCCGTTGTGATCTTCGCGAAACTGCTGATCGATACGGCGCAGATTGCCGCGCGAATCTGAATCGAGATACTCCTCCGCATGTTCCGGGTCCTCGCGGCTCCAGAATACGGTGCAGAATACGCGCGCCATGCGCTTGTTCCAGGGGAGCTGGCAGAATGTCTCGGGATCGGGAAGCGCCAGAAGTTCCGACGCATTGGGCGGGAAGCCGATCAGGTTGCCGTGACGGTCGGCAAACACATTGGCGACGCCGCCGAGCCAGGTTTGCAGTCCGTCCTCGGCCATGGTCTCCCAGTGGCGCGCTGGTACGGCCTTGCCCATGATGCGACCGGTAATTGAGATGTACTGATAGTATAGGTAGTCGACACCCAGCTCATCGATTTTGGCGCGCACTTTGCGCACCATTTCATCGCGGCCGGGCGCTGACAGATATTTCTCAAGATCGCTCACGATAATTCCCCTGTACCCAAGATTTCCAAAGCCTCACGGAATTTCAAGATATCGGCCGCGCTCTTCGGCACTGACCTGTTTTCTCAAAACCTGCTCCTCGTGGCGCCGTGTCGCCACGAAATAGTCGATGAACTCCGCGCCCAGCAGGTCGCGCGCCAGGGTGCTTGCATCAAGCCGCTCGGCTGCCTCATGAAGATCGTGTGGCAGCGCATCGCCCTCTGACGCTTCGTCCGGTCCGCCCCCCTCCATCGGCGGCGGCAGTTCTGCTCCGGTCTCGATGCCCCACAGACCCGCCGCAATCAGAAACGCCAGCGTCAGATGAGGGTTCGTATCGGCAGCCGACAGCCGGTACTCAAGCCGGCAGGCAGACTCTGGCGCGGGAACTACGCGCACCGCGGCCGAGTAATTCTGGATCGCCCAGCTTGCCGAGCGCGGCGCCCAGTTTCCAGGCGTCAGGCGGCGGTAGGCGTTGACGCTTTGCGCACTCAACGCCAGCATGTCACCGGTGAGGTGAACGATGCCGGCCGTAAACTGACGCAACACCGTGCTCATGCCATCATCGGCGCCCGCGTCATGAAAAACGTTGCGGCCGGTGTTCACGTCTTCAAGCGACAGATGCACGTGGCCCGACAGCCCTGGAAAATCGGCGCCGAGTTGCGCCATGAATGATGCCGTGAGGTCATTGCGGCGGAAGAACGCCTTGGTAAAGAGCCTGAAGAATGCCGCATCGTCCGCGGCCGCAACGCCGCCGGCTGTGCCGAGCGTCGCCTCAAAACACCCCGGCCCCAATTCCATGCCGAGCCCGTAAAGCGGTACGGCGCCGGCGCTCAACGTTTCATCGAGAGCGGCGATAAGATCGCCGTGAACCGCAGCACTCAAACCCGACCAGCACCGGTTATCGGGAGCAAAGAGGTCGGGATTGGCAAAGTTCTTCTCCCGCAACGTTTCCGCTGTTTCGTTGAGCACTATGAACTCAAACTCCAAGGCTGCCTTGACGCCATAGCCGAGCGCACCGGCTTGCTCTTCGAGGTTCTCCAGGATCGCACGCGGCGAAAGCGGGCGCGAAGGTCCAGCATAGTCAGCAACGAGCAGGACCGCGTTGTCTTCAAACGGATGCGGGCGAAGACTTGCCGCATCAATGGCAATCGGCTCGCCAATATAAGGCCCGGCCCGCGTTACGCTTTCCGAAGCATCCCACTTGTGCAGGACATTTACGAAGGTCGGCCCGTTACGCAAGAATTGTTCAAACCGCGCCAGCGTAAAGCGCCGCTCGCGGAATACGCCCTCAAGGTCGAATATCCCAACGTGAACGGCTTCCGCCCCGCGCTCGCGCAGCACGGACATAAGCTCTGCATCCACCGAATGCTGTGTAGCTGGACCCTCAGCCAACCCGCCGTCTCCCCAATTGCCCGATTTGGTTCGGGCCAGTTATTGCCCACTACCCGCAATATGCGTGCCACACTCGGTTCGCAGGCGATCTTTCTCGTGTTTTCAATCGGTTAGGTCAAAAACACTTTCGGATCGCCGTACCGGTCGCAAGCCACATTATACAGTTTGATGAATTCTTGCATCACAACGCTGATTTTTTGCAGCAGTCATGTCTATCGGCAATTTGGGACTAGGTGTCGGGGAACACCCAATATTGATCCAGATCAAAGATTAGGCACGGTGAATCGACCAACAATTGCATTCGCTGTCGTGTGGGGAGTCTGCGTTGAATCGCGGTCAGGCAGACTTTGGGGAGAGGGTTCACACAATCAAAAATCCAACAGGAAATTTGCTGTTCGGTCCCATCATCTTTGGCGTTACGGCTGCCGCCACCATTGTGTTTTTCTGGTGGCTTCTCATCTACGACCACGGCGTCGCATCGGTGCATTGACTAAGGGCTCGCGCATGCAGATCAACTTGAAACAATCCGCTGCCGCCAGTATCGGTTTTTTCGTTGTCTGGGCGATCTATTTCTACTCTATCGATTGGCTCTTGATGAGCAGTCAGGGACTGCCTGTCGGCCCCGATTTGATGCCTGCCATGTGATTTCAGATGGGGGGATCGCAAATCGGATCTGGTGCAGACATGCAATGCCGGCAAAGCTGCGGGCAAGCATGCCGCCGCGCACTAACGCAGGTGATGCGTCCGGCGTGCATTTTGGTGTCCGCGGTTGTGTTCGCCACAGCCATCCCCGACCTCGCGCTCGCCGCCGGCGAAGCATTGCCAGCCCCCGTGCCGACGCCGGGCGATTACCCCCGTATCGGCGGTATGGGCGGCCGCGGCTTTGTCTGGGCGTTTGCCCAGATGCATCTGTTCCTTGCCGCTTTCGTGCTGGCGGTACCGCTGTTCGTGCTGATTATCGAGTTGCTCGGAGTGACGACAAAAGACCCGCGCTACGACGCCATGGCGCACGAATTCATGAAAATCTCCATGGCGGCATATTCCTTCACAGCCCTCACCGGCGGCGGGCTGGCAATTGCGCTGTTCCTCTTCTATCCGGTGGTGATGGAATACCTCATGCAGGTATTCCGCGGACAAACGCTGATCTATGCCGGCCTGTTCTTGATGGAGAGCCTTTGCCTTTACATCTATTTCTATTCCTGGAATGCGCTGCGCTACGGCAACAGGAAATGGTTTCATCTGTCGATCGGACTTCTGCTCAACGCCGTCGGGCTGACCTTGATGTTCGTCGCCAATGCCTGGGCGACATTCATGATGTCGCCATCGGGTGTGGACCCGCAAACCGGTGCGGTGATCGGAACTGTCTGGGAGGCGACCCGCAATCCGCTGTGGAACCCGCTGAACCTGCATCGTTTCCTGGCAAATATCGCCTATGGCGGCGCGATCGTCGGCGCCTATGCGGCTTACCGCTTCTTGAGTGTGCGGACTGCAAAGGAGCGATCCCACTATGACTGGATGGGCTACACGTCGAACTTCATAGCCATCGCCGGGTTCCTGCCACTGCCGTTCGCGGGTTACTGGCTCATGGCGGAAATCTACGCCTACAGCCAACAGATGGGCATTACCGCCATGGGCGGCGTGCTCGCCTGGCTGTTCATTATTCAGGCGGTGCTGATCGGCACCATCATTCTGGCCGCTAATTACTATCTATGGTGCGGCCTCGGCCGTACCGCGAAAGGCGCGACCTACGCGCCTTACGTAAAATACATCGCCGTAGTGATCGTCGCCGGGTTCCTTGTCTGGGTGACCCCGCATACGCTTATTTTGACGCCAGAAGAAATCCGCATACTCGGCGGCACGCACCACGGTTTCCTCGGACCTCTCGGCATCATGCCGGCCAAGAATACCGCGGTGAACCTGATGCTCGTGGCGACGTTCCTGTCGTTCCAGCTGTTTTACCGCTCCAGCCGCGAGCCCACGGTCTCATGGGCCCGCACGGGCAATATTCTGATCGTCACACTCTATGTGGCGGGCATCATCAACATCGTCGCCGCCGGCATCTACGGCTACATCACCCCCACCGTCTATAAAGTCGGCGCCTCGGTTCCCCAGGTCGTGACCACGGTGTCGATCATCGTGTTCGCTCTCATCATCGACGGCTTCATGGGACGCGGTGCGAAGACGGCCAAGGTGCATTGGGGCCGCATGTCCACGCGCTCCCAATACGCGTTGTTTGTCCTGCCCGTTGCGTTCACCTGGCTGATGGGCCTGATGGGCTACATCCGCTCGTCGGTGCGCACGCACTGGCACGTTTACACCATCATGAAAGACGCCTCGCCGGAAGCCTACATTCCAACCATCGGTCAGGCGGGCAACGCCATAACACTCATCACACTCGCGTTTATGGGCGTGATTGTCTTTGTGTTCTGGCTAAGCCAGCTTGGCGCGAGCAAACAGGCGGAACCGGCTGGAGAGCCTGCCGAATGACGTTCCTCCGCATAGTTCTCTTCAGTCTGGCGACGATGTTCGCGTTCACGCTGTTTGCGAACATCCTGCCCCAGGTGCAGTCCGATCCGCCGAAAACGGAAGAGATAAACGAAAGCACGCTCGATGTCGCCGGACAAATTGCATGGGGTCAACGCCTGTTTTCCGGCAGGGGCACCTGTACGTTGTGCCACAACGATCTGGGACGGGCGCCGGACCTCCTGCAGATGGACTTAGCCACGGCTTTCGCAGAACGCATCGCCGACGCGCGTTACGAAGGCGAGGCCGCCGGGCAGAGCGGTGCCGGCGCGATTGAAACTTACCTGCGCGAATCCATGAACGCACCGTCGGCATTCGTCGTCGCGGGCTTTGGCAAGAAGGGCACCAATGATGCCGAAAGCCCGATGCCGCGCGTCGATGCCGCCCCCCTGTCGCTTACGGAAACGGAAACAAACGCCCTGATCGCCTATCTCCAGGACCTGGCGGGCGAAGAGGTCACGGTCCCCCTGCCGTCGGCGGCAGACGCGCAAGACGGCGCGGATGGCGATGGCGACGAGGCCGCCGAAGAAGAAGGGCCCTCTACATCTGCGGAAGACATCATGGACAGGCTTGGATGCGCCGGGTGTCACGATCTGTTCGGATCGGAGGCCGATATCGGGCCGGACCTTGCCGTGGCCGCCCAACGCCTGCAGCCCGAAGGCCTTCGCACGGCAATCCTCGACCCCAACGCCATCATCGCGGAAGGCTACGAAGCCGATTTCATGCCGGACGATTATGCCGAGCAATTGTGGGTCAGCGAACTGAACGTGATGATCGACTATCTGATGCAGCTTGAGGGTGCAGAGACAGAGCAATGAAACGGTTCCTAACCCACCCTCTCCTGCTTTCCGTTCTCGCCATCGCCGCACTGTACGTCCTGTTTGCCTATGCAATCTCGCCGCCCATGCCGCGTTCGCTGCTCATCCAGTTCATGGCGATATGCGTTGTCGGGGTGTTTCTGGTGGTGTCGTTCGACGACGCCACGTTCCAGCGGTTTCTCAATCCGCTGCAACTCCTGCTTGGCTCACCCGGTCACAAGATCCCGAGGGCCCTGGCATTTGTAGTGATTGTCGCGGGCGCCTCCGCGCTCACCTACACCTGGGCAAAGCCGAGCAACCGCGCACCCATCGAGTTGCGGACCGTGCATCCCGCACCGCCGTCGTCACTGCGGGTTTTCGGAAACAACTACAATCTTGCGACGTTGCAGAATCCGCTGCGCGAAACGATGCCGCGAGGCAGCGACGCCTATGTCGAAATGATCTCGGAAGGCGGCACGCTTTACTACGAGAACTGCATTTTTTGCCATGGCGACAACCTTGACGGCCAGGGCCATATCGGCGACGCCTTCAATCCCCGCCCGGCGAATTTCCAGGACGTCGGAACCATCGCGCAGCTGCAGGAATCCTATCTCTTCTGGCGCATCGCAACCGGCGCGCCGGGGCTGCCCCGTGAGGGCGCTCCATGGGCATCGGCAATGCCCGTGTGGCATGAGATCCTGGAAGAGGAGCAAATCTGGAAAATCGTTTCGTTCCTCTACGACTACACCGGATACGAACCGCGGTCGTGGGAACTGGAGGCGCAGGATGCCGCCGCACCGGAGAGTGCCGAGCCTGCCTCTGAAGCATCCGAAACTTCGGACGAAGACGCAATACGCCAAGTCTACGACATGCGCTGCGCGCAATGCCATGGCGAAGAAGGCGAAGGCGACGGGCCGGCGGCGGAGTTGCTTTACCCCAAGCCGCGCGATTTTTCGCTCGGCACCTTCAAGTACAAGACCAGTGCTGCGGATTCCGAATTTCCCTATGACGCCGATATTGCAAGAACCATCCGCGACGGGCTCCCCGGCACCTCGATGCCGGCATGGGGCGAAGTTTTGAGCGAGGCTCAGATTACCGGACTGGTCACGCTTCTTCGCGAATTCGGTGACTGGGCCGAGGAAGACGAAGAAGAACTCGGCACTTTGCCAATGGAAATGGGCACGCGCGTCGAAAGCTCCGCAGAGTCCATAGCGCGAGGTGCCGCACTGTTTGAAAAAGCCTGCCTGCAGTGCCATGGCGCGGACGGGCGCGGAAATGTCACCTCGGGCAAGGTCTTGAAGGACGACTGGCAGGACAGGATCTGGCCGCGCAACCTGACACGGCCTGAAACCTGGCGCTGGACGAAGGATGCGGAAGGTATCTTCCAGCGCATCAGCGGCGGGATCCGCGGCACGCCAATGCCCGAGCACACGACCACCATGTCGGAAGACCAGCGCTGGGACATCGCCAACTACGCCATGACGCTGCGCGACAACGCAACACCCCTGACGACGGGCGATACGGTCATTCGTGCTCTGCGCGTTGAGGGAGACTTACCGGACAGCCCGGACGATCCCGCGTGGGACGCAGCGCCGCCGATCACGTTCCCGTTTGCACCCAACGTCATCAAGGGGGAGCGACTCTATTTCTCGCTCAACGACACCGTGACCGTGCGGGCGATGTACAACGACGGCAAGCTGGCCCTGCGGGTAGATATCGACGATCGCACATACTCCGTTCCGGGGGCACCGGAAGAAGTCCAGTATCGCGACCAAGAGACGGACCCCGCACCCGATGCCGCGGCGGTCCAGTTCCCGATCGCCATCCCGACCACCAGCGAGAGGCCGTGGTTTCGCCATGGCGATCCGCAACATGGCGTCAACATGTGGTACTGGCGCGCCCCGAACGAGGAAGCCGGAGAACCGGAAAGCAATGCACTGCTCGATGCCTCCGGGCCGGATGGACCGCCGACGCCCCGCGCCGACAGCGGCGACCTTGTCAGTTCGGGCTCGTGGGAAGACGGGCGGTGGCGCATAGTCTTTTCGCGGTCTCTGGATACGGAGGATGGCCGCGACCTGCAGTTCGAGACCGGACGTTATATTCCCGTAGCCTTCGCCAACTGGGATGGCTGGGCCGGGCACCAGGGCAGCCGACACTCCATGACGTCATGGTACTGGCTGCTGCTCGAAGAAGAGGAACAACCTCTCAAGGTTTACGGTGTTTCGGGGTTGGGAGGTGCGCTCGCCGCGCTGGCGTTCCTGTTTGCCGCGCGGCGTCAGCGTCGCGCCTATGAGGACGCGGAAAGCGACGCGGCATAAGCCTGTTTGCCCATCAACACTTTGCACTGATGTGATCTGCGAGGCGCTCGACATATGCCTCGACACTCTCGTCATGGCGTTGCGGAACGAGATAGATCAACTTTGCGGCAACGATATAAGGGCGCCTCTCCTCGCCGCCCGCCGGATCTTCATTCGTGAGTATCTCACCCACTCTGGTGGCCGCGGCGGCAGGGTCATCGCAATATCTCGCGATGCCGACCTGATCGCCGTAGATCTCGGCGGCGTTGAATATGCCTCTCAATACCAGGGCGGCGACGACAAACACGATGGCAAGCGCCAACAGCCCCTTGCCTGTGATCCTGGGCTGCACGGCTTCTTGATCTTCAAAAGTGTTCATCACGGCACCGTAACGCGAACTTATAACCACCGTGCACTTTACGCGTCCGCAATACGATCCGCCCTCGCAGTTCTCCGTACAAGGTCACGGCACGTGGCCCAAGGTAGCATGAGACTTGCCGGACGCCGGCCTCTCACCGAGATACAGGTCGACGCGTTCGGCGGTTTCGCCGGCGGAGACGACGCAGTTGGCGATCGACGGGCTGGTGAAGAAATTGCCGGTGACAAACAAACCCGGGCAACTCTCTTCCAGCCCCGAAAGCCGCGAGATCACGTACCCGTGGCCGGACCGGGGCTGCGGCAACCCTCTTTGCCAATGATGGGTCCGCGTGATAACCGGCTCGCCCCGCACGCCAAGAAGCTTCTGGAACTCGTCGCGGGCAATACCCGCCTGATCGTCGAGCGGCAGACCCGCAAGGCCCGGAGATCTGGCACCGCTGATATAGGCTGCAAGGGCGACATGGCCCTCGGGCGCACGGCCTGGAAACATCGTCGAACAGAATAGTATCCCCGAAAGCGGGCTGCCTTCGCTTTCCGGCGACAGGCTCCCGATGCCATCAAGGGGATGTTCGACATCGCCGCGCTTGAACCCCATGAATATGACGGATATTGGCGGCGCCTGGATCGAAGCCGCGGCATCGGCTGCAACGGTGTCCAGGGGCCCGAGAAGGTCCGCGGTGACATGCGGCTGGGTGGCGATGATGACGGAACTCGCAGCAATCGTATCGCCTCCGCCAACGTCAAGGTTATAGCCGCGCGCACCCCGCTTAATTCGGCGAACCGCAAGCCCGGTCTTGATCGCCGGTCCGAGTTCCCGGGCAAGCGCTGAAGGCAGCTCCGCAATCCCGCCCTGCCACGAATGCAGCAGGCGCGCCGGCATCTTGTTACCCTCAAGGCGCCGCCGCAGCGCTCCCACGACAACAGATCCGTAGTCTTTCTCGAGTTCCAGAAGTTTGGGGAACACCGCCGACACCGACAGCTCCGACGCACGGGCCGCAAACAGGCCGCCGACCAGCGGATCGATAACGCGGTCGGCGAATTCTTGACCGAACCGGCGCGCTGAAAACGCTGCGACGGTTTCGTCGCCTGCCTGACCCGTGGGCTGACCGATGGGCTGAAAAACTTCCGCCAGAAGCCTGATCCGTGCGCTCAAAGACAGATAGTTCGAGGTAAAAAAGCCCAGCGGATGCTTGGAAATTCCGCTCAAACGCCCGTCTTTGACGAGATAGCGCTTGTGCACATTCGGACCCAGACCGCAGCGGCGTCCATCCAGCCCGAGAGACGTCGACAGGGCTGCGGCCTGCGGCGAGGCGCCGCTTACCGAACTCGGCCCGTACTCCATCAGAAAACCATTCAGATTCTCCGAAACCGCCTTGCCGCCGACACGCACCTGCCGTTCGACGACCGCGACACGGTATCCCGCGCGCTGCAGCTTGCAGGCCGCAACCAGGCCTGAGATCCCCCCTCCTATGACCGCTGCATCATACACTAGGGCGTACTCTTGCTTTCGGGCGCGTCGCCCTTCTGCAGAAAATCGGGTTTCTTGCCGAAGGGCGGGCCGGCATCGCCAAACCGCCGCTTGGCAAGCGTCTTGAGAACCTCCGCGGTAACGGCCGCCTCGCCCGTCTCGCGAACATGGGCTTCGGCGCGAAGGCGCACAAATCGGCGCACGAACGCCGGGATTCGCTGCAGGTGTTCCTCGGCCTCGGGCGTCCAGGACACCGCACCGGCGTGCGCCACGAAAGGTTCGATGACCGCACTGCCTGAGGGCTGATAACCGCACAGGAAATCTTCACCCATGAGGTTTCCATCCCGGGCATAAGGCCGTGCCCTGCAGCCACCGCACAGCTTGGCGTACTCGCAGGCGCCGCAACGGCCCTCAAGCTTGGGGTTGCGGAATTGCTCGAACAGCTCCGCGTCCTGCCAAACCGTTGCGAAATCGCTTTCGCGTATCGACCCCGCCGAGGCCTCCATATAAGGGCATGGCGTGATGCGGCCATGCGGCGTGACACGGCAGTAGCGCGTACCGGCAAGACAGCCGCCGGCCTCGTATCCATCAATCTGGGTTACCGGCAGGCGCGTATGCATTTCCATCGCCATGCGCTTGAAGTGAGGCGCGCACCGCGCACGAATGAGCAGTTCGGTTTCCTCTGCTGCCGCCTCCGCTACCCGCCGCAGCGTGGTTTCGTAGACGTTCTGCGAAATCTTCGTAAACGTCTCACCGCGGCCTGTGCAAACAAGGAAAAAGAAATTGAGAACCGCCGCTCCGACGGAACGCGCAAACGCGATCATGTCATCGAGCTCATCGGCATTCTCGTCCGTCACCGAGAAATGTATCTGGAACATCATTCCGGCGCGCCGGCAGTTGTCGATACCGGCCATCGTCTTGGCCCACGCCCCTTCCAGCCCGCGGAAACTGTCGTGATAGTCCGGCTTGAGAGAATCGAGGCTGATACCCGCTGCCCGAACCCCGGCCTCTTGAAGATCGCGAACGCGTTTTTCATCGAGCAGGGTCCCGTTGGTGCCCATCACAACCATCAGGCCCAGACCCGAGGCATGCCTGCATATGTCCAGAATATCGGGGCGCAGCAGAGGCTCTCCGCCGGTGACCACCACCATGGTCTCATCGCTCAAGGCGGCAATGTCGTCGAGCAGCGCCGTAATCTCGGCCGTTTCCAGCTCTCCCGGATCGCCATTGCGCCGCAACCCGGCATCGAGATAACAATGCGCGCATTTCAGGTTGCAACGCCGGGTCAGGTTGAGCGCAACAAGAAAAGGCGCTTCAACCTGCTTACTCATCGCCGCCGCCCGGGCCGCCCGGACCGTCAGCACCGGGGTGCCCGCCCATCTGCATCGCTTCGTCCATGACCTGGCGCGCTTCGACGATCATCGCCTCGACGGTGTCG
The DNA here is from genome assembly GCA_021775755.1 of Hyphomicrobiales bacterium. Classification (GTDB taxonomy): domain Bacteria; phylum Pseudomonadota; class Alphaproteobacteria; order Rhizobiales; family JAJFHB01; genus JAJFHE01. The sequence goes on from JAJFHE010000054.1 coordinate 131,778, forward strand.
GCATCGACCTTCGTGGAGCCTGCCTCTTGAGCATTCGCTTCGACGCGAACGCGAAGCGAGCCGCGCACCATTTGCGGGACGCGCGCCAGCCGGGCGAGCGCCGCGGCACTCCACTCAAGCGTCGCGGCATCGGAATGATCGATGAAGGGCGTGACATGCTCAACTGTAACGGTGTCTGATTTTTCGCGGCGCGCCCGCTTTTCCGAACTCAGCCGGACCGATTTCGCAACGGACGGATCGCCGGTTTTCTTGACCAGATCGACCGCGTCCTGCGACCAGGTCAGGGGCTCTGGCGCCGTCGGCGCCGAACCGCCGCGCTCTGGACAAAAGCGGTTTGTCGCTTCCTCGATCAACGCCGATGTAATGACCGTATGACCGCTTTCCTGCGCAAACCGCAAAACCGCCATGCGCACCATCCCACGCGCCGTTTCGGGAACCCGCGTCATCTTGTCTTCGGCTTCCTCGGTCCACACGATTGTTTCGCGTGCCACCACATCCGTCGGCGGCGTGAAGGTCGCCTGACCGAGCCAGACATGGCAGGGCGCGTTTCTGAGAAGGTTTTCTGAGTTGCCGCCGATATCCAGATCGGCGTCGGAGTGGATTCCCGTCTTGCCCATCAACAGCAGACTGGCCCCCACCTCTTTCGCGTAATTCGCAATGACCTGATAAGGCTTGCCATCAAGGAGTTTGGTAACGAGCTCCGTGCCTTCCTGTTTGGCAACCTCTTCGGCGATCTCGAGGTGCGACTGATAGATCTTGGCGATGCCGGCATCGATGATCTCTTCGTGAAGATCCTCCTGTTCCTTGAAGCGGAACTCTTTGCTGGCTTCTTCGCTGAGCGCCCCGGCAATCTTGTCGAACGCGACATAGTGGAAATAAGGATCGTACGCCGCGACCGCGTGGACGTCGCCGCCGACACGGCGCGCAAGATCGAGCGCTGTCAGCAACGCACCGAACGAGCGGTGAGAACCGTCCAGGGCGACCACCAGCGGCCCATCGCCAATACGTCGTCCAGGTTCCCTGACGACCAGAACATCGATGGGCGAACGGCGTGCCACGCGCTGGCACACGGTGCCCAGCACACTCCCCGACACCGCACCAAGTCCCATCGAGCCCATGGCAAGCAGGTCGAAGTCACCGCTCTGTGCGGCTTCCACGATGCGGCGATAGTTCTTGCCTTCCGGATTGAGGCGTCGATAGGGAATGCCGGCCGCGTCGCAAACTTTAACGGCGCTGTCGTGGTAACTGTCGGAGACGATACCCAGTCCCCGCGTGATGAGATCGTCATGCACGCCGCGCTGGCGTTCCATTTCATCTTCCTGCCGGTAACGCTCGGGCAGGCCGCCCTCCATCTGGCGGAACCGGTTGTCGTGGAGTTTTGCGGCATAAGCATGAATGCCGGTCACCACGCCCTCAGCGGATTTGGCGAGTTTCGTCGCTTCATCCAGAGCATGATCTGCATATTCCGATGCATCCAGAGCAACCAATATGCGCTTCAATGAAACAGGAGCGGTGTCAAACTCCTCGACATTGTCTGCGGGCACCGTTTGCCCGGCTTGCTGCGACGTACTTTGAGCCATGTTCTTCCCCTGGAACGGATGCTTGCTGTCGGCGCTCACCCATAGAACAGCCAGTAGGTCAACAGTATCGCGACGACGATAACATTGACCAACCCGCCAGCCATGACGAACGCGTTGAAGGCGCCGATGCGCCTTCTCGCGATATCAGGAAAACGAAAGTTCATTTTTCCGCAACGACCTAGTACGAGAAGTTCACTTCGACTGAACCGTTTGCACCGACTTCGACGGTAGCTTCCTGCTCACCAAGACGCCCGTTCCAGGACCTGATCTCGTAGGTTCCCGGAGGAACATCTTCGATCGTGAACTGGCCGTTCTCGTCAACCACGGCGAAATACGGGTTCTTGGCGACAAACACCCAGGCATGCATGAAATCATGGGCGTCGCACTCAACCTTCATGGCGTTGCCCTTGCGCAGCTTGATCGTTTTGGTGAACTCGTCTCCGGCCTCGGGCTGACTTACGTTGATCACTGTGCGCCGTGCGGAGCCGATGAGCTCGTAGGTATGGATGTTATGCAGCGCACCGTCGGAATTCGTAACGTGCAGCTCTCCGCGGTTCGCCATCGTGCTGAGATAGGGCGCAAACCTGCACCCTTGCTGGTTGATGGAGAGCGTCTGCGATTCTTCCGTAAACGGCTTTCCGGCATCTACTTCCACCAGATAAACGACCGTATCGAGAAGCGCGCCGTCATTGATCCTCACCCATTCGACCTCGCGGTTGCCTTCTCCGCAAAGTTCCGGGTTTTTGGTGATCGGAAAGGACTGGACTTCAGCTTCAGCGGAACCGGCCATTACCTGTCCCGTTATCGTGCCACCGTCTGCGACCTCGCCTTCCTTGTACTTCTTCGCCTGGGCGCCCGGAACAATCACGAGCACCGCCACTGCGACGGCCAAAAACTTCAAAAAGTTCTTCATGGATCTAACCCTCCGTTTCCTTGTTCAATCCGGTTCTTTTTCAGTACTGCACTTTCTTCCACCACCGGCACCTTCAGGCCCGGTTGATCTCCTCCAGCGATTCGATGGCCACCTGCCATTCGCTCTTTCGTTCCGGCGACCTCAGAACGGCGACGAAGCGCGCGTTCGCATCATCGACATCAAGCTCGCGCAACAGCTTCCCGGCATCCCGGCGGTGATACCCTTTAAACGCGAATGCGAAGTCGAACAGTTGGTTCACCGCCTCGCCTTCGTTTAAAGCGGCGATCGCACGTGCCGCGGCAACGCGCACACTTGGCTCTTCATCCTGAAGCATCGGTGCAATGCCCTGGCCGGCATCCCCCAATCGGCTGAGGGCTTGAATTGCTTCTGCGCGCACAAAGCTGTTCTCGTCACGCAAGCATGAAATAAGGGTCAGTGCCGCACTCTTGCTTGCCGACGCGCCCAGCGCCCTGACGATGGTGCGCCGGCACTGCACATCGCGTTCTGACATCGCTGCCAGCAGATTGCGAACTGCGTCGTCTGGAAGCATGCCCATCTTCTCACCGGCACGTACCAGAGAGTCCGCCGCTGCCGTCTTCAGGTCCAAATCGTCGACGGTAAGACATTGCGACAACGCCAGCGCTGTTTCGGGATGGGCGACATCACCAAGAACTCTCGCCGCAAATCGGCGCACGTCGTGATGCAGCGGAATATCCGGCGTGACCGGAACGTGACGCTTCTTCGGACCACGGTTCGCCAAACCCAGAAATTCCAGATCGTCCGGGCTCAGTTCCACCTCTTTGCCCTTGGATTGAACAGTAGCCAGCTCGGGAGAGTTTGCGCCAAGTATCGATTCCAGTGTCGAAGTCGGGAAACTTCGCACCTCGTCCTCTGCCAGTTCCCCGTCCTCTGCCAGTTCCCCGTCCTCTGCCAGTTCCCCGTCCTCTGCCGGTTCCCCGTCCTCTGCCAGTTCCCCGTCCTCTGCCGGTTCAATGTCAGCTTCGTCCAACTCGTCCTCGGGCTCGGATGCGTCAGCCAATTCCTGATCGGCTTCCTCTACCTCTCCATCCTCATCCGCGACGGCATCGCTTTGCGCCTCGGTCTCCTCGTCCATACCTTCCGCCTCGTCGGCAAACGGAACGAGCACGCCGCTCAGGGCATCGATAAGGATAGCGCCGGCCGGGTTAGGCCAGGGAGTAGACGCCGCCATCGCTGCCAGGACCGCCATGGCTTCCAGGCGAAGTTGGCGCTGCTCGTCTTGCAGCACGCCGGCCAGGATGCCGAGTGTCTCTTCGTCGCAAAGCGTATCCGCCAGCGCCTTGACGCACGCCAGACGCACACTTACCAGCTGCGCGGTGTCCTCAAGCAGTTCGTTGATTTCAGCATGGGCCTGCGTTGGCGCAACACGCGAATATGCGGTAACAGCCGCGCAGGCCACATCCGCTTCGCCGTCTCGCAACGCCGCGCGTAACGCATCAGCAACTTCCTCGACCGGCAGCAATGCCGGTTCGCGCGCCAGCAGCTCGAACGCCGCCTTGCGGTGAAGCATCGCGGAGTCGGCAATCATGGCGGCGATCTGGTCTGCCTGTTGCAGGCCGCAAAGGCGTACGGCCGCGGCGCCGATTTCTCCGTCCTCGTCCTGCAGCAGGGCGGCGAGACGCGCATCGGCCGGGTCTGCGGCGGCCAGCGATTTCAGGGCAGCCAGTCTGACCTCACGGTTGCGGTCGGCCAATGCGCTGGCAACCGCTTCTTCGACACCGGCACCCTGTAAGCCGCCAAAGTAGACGGCAACCCGTCTGCGCCGACGTCCATCTCCGCTATGGAAGTACTCCAGCAGTGCCGCGGATCCCGTCTCGCCGAGCTTGGCAAGCGCCCTGAAACCGACTTCCGTCAGATCCTGAGCCTCCTGATCGTTCATTGCGGCGGTGATATCGGCAACTGCGTCCTCGACACCAAGTGTCCCCAGCGCTTCGACACACTTGACCTGAATGTCCACCCAGTCGTCCCAACCATCCATGTAATAGTCGGTTTCGTCCCAGACGATCTCATCGTCGCGCTTCGGAACAAGGCGGCGCAGCCATGGAATTACCGCTTCGCACTTCATGGCGACCAAAGCGTCGATGGCGGCGCGCTTCACGCCGATGCACGGGTCCCCAAGCAGATTTTCGAGAAGCTGGTCGGCCGATCTCGGGTCGCCAATCCGTATGAGCGCGGTTGCCGCATCCGTGCGCACATCCTCGTCTTCATCGTACAGCGCGCCAACCAGGCTATCGACCGCTTCGGGTTGTGCGATTTCGCCCAGAGCCTTGGCGGCAAAGCACCTTTGCAGATCGATGCCGTTTTGAAATACCTCGCCAAGGGCCGAACAAACCTCGCCCGTACCCGTCGCTCCGGACGCCTCAACGATTTCAGGCGCCCCGGCGGTTTCGGACAGATGATCGGCGCTACGGTCTGACATTCCATCGCCTAATTGCGAAAATCATACCCCAAAGTCCTTCCGGCACATGCACTTGGCCAAGGCACGATGCCTTGGCCAAACATCGCATTCGTGTTCGCGTCAGATGATGTCTCTCGGTGCAAACGACATCGAGCGCATATTCTCCTTGTAAGGCGACACGCCGATCTTGCGCACTCTCGCAACACCCATCTTGTAGTTGTAGTTTCCGCTGATCCAATCCACGACACGGCCCTCCAGCGCATTCGCCGGCTGCTGGGTGTGCAGGAAGTCCATGTAGACCACGCCCTTCTTGATGGCACGTGTCACCATGGCAACACCGGTTACGGCGGCGCGCGACAGTTCCACATTGCCGGCGGCCATTTGACCGGAGAAGGAATAGTCCGAGCCCTCGATGCCGAGAACGGTTTCCTTGAGCCCCGGCACCCGGTCGGAATAGGCCATCACCATGTCGCCGCTTTCGATGCCGCGTTCGGCAGCGTCTTCGGGATGGATCTCGACATAGTTTTCCGGCCAGCGCTGCATGATGTACGGCCTGCGGCGATCATCGAAGCCGGACTGCCAACGCTCGTTGGTGCGTCCCGAGGTGCACCACAACTCATCGCCTTTCGGCTGCATCCACTCCCAATAATCGGAGAACAGAGACCACGGCGATTTCTGAATGTTGCAGCGTCCGGTCTGGCTGTTGAAGTGGGTCAGTTTCTTATTGTACATGTTGAGGCCGGCCGGCCCTTCAGGATGCAGTTCGCGTGTCGTGTCATGCAACCGTTTGGTGCCTTCCAGACTGCCATCGTCAAGCATGAACACCGGTCCCTGGATACCGTCGGTACCGAACGAGCCGAGTTTTTCATGCAACGTCATGCCCTCTCTGTGGGCGGCAATCTTGACCATATGGAAGTCCTTGCGGCTTCCTCTTGAGAACCGCGACGCCTCCTCGGCGACTTCGTTGGAGTTCTGCCAGTCAAATCCGTCAAAGCCCATCCGTTTGCCGAGTTGCGCAATGATCCACCAGTCCGGCCTCGCATCGCCCGGAGCATCGTAGAATTTTGGATAAAGACGCAGCCGCCGTTCGCCGTTGGCGCGCATGAACGTTTCCTCGCCCCAAGTCGCGGCGGGAAAGATGATGTCCGCAAAGCGGTTGCCGATGGGATCGACCAGATAGATGTCCTGATTGATCACCACCATGCCGCCGGAATCGACCCGCTTCTTCAAGGTGGCGACGATATCTTCCTTGTCGTAGGAGCGGATCTGGTTCGGATTGCCGACCGTCAGATCCTCAAACGCCGCGGCAAGCTGCTGCGATCCGCACATGGACTGGATCCACGTCGTACCGATGACATGGGCCATGCGCGTATGACCGGCAATCGTCCATGTATCCGTGTCCAGCGCCCTGCGGCGGCGGCCCGGAAGCTTCATCGGCGACTTGTTGCGCGGATACCCGCCGCCCTTGATGCCACCGCGCTGGTGGCCGCCGGCGCGGCTGATCATCTGGCCGGGCCGTCCGCCTGCACCAACAATGATGCCAAGCGCCGAAACCGACTGTGTCGACCCGGTATTGTTGGACCAGTAAAGTCCTTTCTCGATCATGATCGAGGTCTTGGGGCGGCTGCCGTCATCGCGCGGCTTGGCCATCCACTCAGCGGCGGTCAGGATCTTCGCTGGATCGACACCGGCGATTGCCGCGGCATTCTCCACCGTGAATTCATCCTGCGCGAGCAGCCATTTCTTCCAGTCGTCATATCCCTTGGTCTGGAACATGCCCCAGGTCGTGCGCCACTGCCATGGCGTATTGCGGGTGCCCTGTCCGAAGCCGGAGTTGGAGCCCCACTTGTTGTTGACCCACTTCTCGATCCATTCCTTGTCCTGCCAGTCGTTCTCCACGATAACGCGCGCAATGGCGTTCAGGATAAGGAGATCGGTACCCGGCGTAACGTCGATCCACATGCCGCCGTTTTGTTCCGCATAGGCGACACCGGCGGTGCGCCGGGGAACCATGAGGATCGTCTTTTGGCCGTTTTGGATGCCGGGCATGATCCACTGCGTCCAAAGAATGGTCTTTGTCTCGTAAGGATCGGTTCCGCAGATAAGCAGCGTCTCGGCGTCGCGCCAGTCTTCATAGGAAGCACCGAAATTGTCGAAGCCGGCATCGCGGAATCCGGGCGTCGAGGACACATCGGAAGGCGTGTCGTGGAAGGTGAAATTCGGTGTGTTTATGTGCCTGAGCGCGAACTTCGTGATGGCGTAGGTATTCTCGATATACTGATAGGAAAACGTCTTTACGCCATATGCGGCCTCACCGTGTCTGGCGATGACGTATTTGGCGACCTCGGCGGCAACATCAAGCGCGAAATCCCACGGCACCGGTTGAAGAATGCCGTAAATCCGCATAAGCGGCGACCGCAGGCGGTCACGCGTCGGCGACTGCGGATTGTAGCATTTCTGCGCGATACAACCGCCACGCAAGCTGGAGTCCCCGTCGAGATTGACAGCCTTGGTGTCCTTGTCCGGTATGATCACCACGTGATGCGGCTCACCGTTGTGCAGAACGATATTGTGCTGATTGGGCGCCACCCATGATCCCAACGGATCGACGGGGAAATCCTCGCCGAAGGCGTTTTGGTCCGCCAGGGCACCACCATTGCGGTTTCCAGCGACCGGCCAGCGGTATACCTTGTAGCCACACGCGACGACGCAGTAGTCACAGGCTGTCGATACGACTTCCGCGTCCGTTGGCGGCAGAGGAACGTCAGTTTCGGGAATGTAATACGGTGCTGACACGGTTAAGTCTCCTAGCCTTGCAGATTGTCATACCGGCCAAAGATCAGGCCGAACACGCCGACGGCATAGATGTCGTCGCCATCGAGTTCGAGCAGAACCTGCGGCAAACTCTGATACGCCTGGCCCGAAATAAGAATGCCGTGGCGGGTTAGATCGTAGGTCGACAGATGCAAAGGGCATGCGCCCAGTGACTTGGTGTCGCCCTTGTAGGTTCCCGACAGCGGCCCGCCTTGATGGGTACAGGTATTGTTGAATGCGACGACATCGGTCTGGGGACCGATGCCGCCCCCTGCCCTTGTGCCGAGCTTGACAACGATTGAATCCGAATACGCCCCGTCATCGGGATACGTAAAATCGATCGGCTCATCGACCTTGAGTTCGCTGAGTTTTGCAATCAGCTTGCGCGGGTATGTCGCCACAAGGCCGGGAACTTCCTCGGCATCTGCGGTACCGGCGTTCATCACGACCATGACCGTTGCCACCGCAGTACCCGAGGTCAGCAGGAATTCACGGCGCGAAAGCATACATTTTCCAGCGCCCTTTTTTCCGTTGCCATCCTGTCGAGGAGGCTGATTGACCGACATGTTTTGTGTGTCACTCATTTTCGATTACCTCCAGGTTCACTCAGCCGGGTCCGGCAGTGGTTGATATGCGGGAAGTTCGGGCACCGTCATCCTGATTTCAGGTCCGCTGAAGGCCTCCAGAAAGGCGACCAGATCTTCGATCTCATCGTCATTCAGCCCAAGCGGCCTGATCAGCGGTGACAAGTTGTGACCGAACTCGTTCTCGCCACCGCCGTTGTTGTAGAACTCAACGACTTCGGTGAGATCCCACAGCGCCCCGTTGTGCATGTAGGGCGCGGTGTAGAGGGTGTAGCGCAGACTGGGCGTACGGAATTTGCCCATGTCCTCTTTTTGCTTTGTGCGGTAGTAGAGCCCCGCGTCGTCCTTGATGAAACGGTAGAGCTCTTCAGTCACGCCCTTGGCATATTGTTCGTACCGGAAGGTAATCTGAGCCAGGGCGTCTTCTTCCCAGCGCGGTGCCGGCGGCACGCCGATATTGTAGTAGCGCTCATCGGTGGCCATCGGGCCGTTATGACATTCGATGCAGTTGGCCTTGCCTTCGAACAGCGCCTTGCCGCGCAACTGCTGTTCGCTCAGCGCCTCTTCTTCGCCGCGCAAATAACGGTCAAGCGGTGTATCGGTCTGCACCAAGGTACGCTCGAATGACGCGATTGCCCGCCAGGCATTACCGATTTTCGGCCACTCGTCGCCAAACACCGACCGGAAAGCTTCGCGATATTCGGGGATGAACGCCAGACGCGCCTCCATCACATCGTTCTCGCCGTTTCCGGCGACCGCGCCTTTCGCGGCTGAGGGAGCCTGCCGTTCCAGCGAGGACGCGGCACCAACCCAGAACAGTTTGCCGTAATAAGCGGAGTTGATAACCGTCTGGCTGTTGCGCCAATGGACCGTACCGGGGTAACCGCGCGACAAATCGTCTGAAAACCCCCAACCCTGCTCCTGATTGTGACAGGACGAGCATGCGGTCGAGGCGTCGCCTCCCAGGCGCGGATCGAAGAACAGCATCCGTCCCAGCTCGATTTTCTCTGGTGTTTGCGGATTGTCGGCCGGGATAGGCGGATCGCCCAGAGGCGCCAGTGGCGGATTGTTATCGGCCCCTGCCGGCGCTGCAAACAATGGCAGAGCAACCACCAGCGCCACCGCCGAAATCAGTGTCTCTTTATGACCTTTCAGCATCATACCCTCTTCGATATCAGTTGGGCGTTTCGCGCCAGTCGTCGATTACGTCGTACTCGGTCGGGATTGGATCCTGCCAAACGAATTCCGGACCGGTCAGCGGATCCCCCGAAAGCGCACGCAGAAAAGCGACCAGATCCGTTCGCTGTTGCTTGCTCAGTCCCAAAGGCATGAGCCTTCGGTCCTTGTTCGGGTCGTCGCCACCGCCTGCATCGTAGAAGTCGATAACCTCTTCAAGCGTCGCGAAGACACCGTTGTGCATGTAGGGGCCGGTATGGGTCAGCTCCCGCAGCGTTGGCGTGAGGAAAGTGCCGACGTCGGAGCCGTCTGCGGCGTGGCCGCGAACATGGGCACCCGGATCGCGGCGAATGTTCATGAAATTCTCGATGCCCATGAACATGGCGTAGGCAACGAACGTCGTGTGACGCATCGGGTTACGCCAGATCTCCGGATTGTCCGGAACGCCGGTATTGTAGACCCGGTCATCTGTAAATCGCGGACCTGAGTGACATGTTCCGCAGCCGGCCACACCGGCAAAAATCGTAAAGCCGCTTTGTTCAGATGGCGACAGTTCGCCCCGGTCAAACGCTGAATTACGCGATATCAGGGTCTTCAGGAACTCCGGAATGGCCTTTCGCGCACCGCCATTGCTCGGCTCGCCGTAACCTGCCGCTTCGAACATTTCCACATAGACAGGATCTTGCTTGAACCGCTCCTGCATCAAGCGCATGTCCATGTTCATCATGTAGTCTTCGGTAATCATCTCACGCGTGACATCGTTCAGGTTCGAGCCCAACCTGCCATCGTGAAACCAGGCCGCGCGGTGCGCCGTATTGATCAGCGTCGGTGTGTTGCGAAACCCGAGCGACCCCGGATAGGCCGCAGACAACGGCAACCCGTCAGCAAACCCTCTTGCGGGATCATGACAGCTGGCGCAGCTGATGGCCGCGTCGCCGGATAGCCGCTTGTCGAAAAAAAGCCTTCTTCCAAGTTCCACCTGCGCCGCGTTGGTCTCTATTTGCGGAACCGGACCGAAGTCTTCAGCAGCGCCGGGAACCAGGGCCGCCATCATGCCAACCGCAGCCGTCACTCCGATCTTCAGAAGGCCGCGAAATTCAATTCTGATCATCAAATGACCCCTTTAGCTTGGTTGCCTCGAGCATGCCGATCACAATCGGGCGAGACTCTTATGGGCCACGATCCTTGCGGTTCACTGCAAAACCGGTCACGCAAGTCCTTCCTGCCGCACCCGATGAGGGACAACATTCCGGCGCCAACGCGCGCGCAATGAGAAGTGAGAATTGTGCCGCCTAGAGAGTCCCCCAATGCAAATCGCCAAATATCGTTTCACCCGCCCAGATAGTAGGATGTGGCGACCCTCCACTAATTGACATTGATCAAGTGAGGCAAAACTGTTGCGTAACGCGGCGGCGCCCGCGAGGGCCGACTCTGGACCGGGATTCAAGCGGCAACTTTAGGTGTTACACCCCCCTTTTCCGCGGGTTTCACGCGATGGCGTTCAAGTGTGCAACGCGCGCTGCACGCCCGCGTTCGGTTGATCGCCGAACACGCATGCGTTCCAACCTGTAGTAATGACAACCAAATCTGCCACGCCGCGCGCTGCCGGCGTGCGAATCGTGGTGCGGGCGGGGGGACTTGAACCCCCACTCTCCAAGGAGAAACGGATTTTAAGTCCGTTGCGTCTACCGATTCCGCCACGCCCGCATCCGCGGCTCCAAATAAGGAGCGACTGCGTGACTTATGCCTTGGGCCTCGCCCGCCCGCAAGCGCGTTGCACATGCCCGCGTACCCGCACGCAATCCGCGACAAACGGTGCCGGCGCGCCGCGTTTCGCGCGATCGCCAGCCCGGACGCCTCTTGACATTGCGCGCCCGACAGAGTGTGTTTGGCAAGACGTGGTCCCAAGGTGGACGGACAAGTGACCATGACACTTAAACAAATTCCGATACTGCTGGCGCTCGCGCTGGCGCTGATGGCGAATACCTGCCAGACCACGCAGCAGGAACCTGCCGCCAATCCTCAGATCATCGAAGGTGCGCTGACATCGGCGCAGATCACCGAGCTTGTGGCCGGCAATACCGGTTATGGCGAAGAGGAAACATTCAACTACCGAACCTTCTTTGTCCCGGACGGCGCCATGGCGGGCCGTATCTGGGGGGATTTCGGCCAGGAAACCGATCAGGGGCGTTGGGAAGTCACACCGGAAAACCAGATGTGCCGCCAATGGACCGTCAAATGGGGCGGCCTGAAGCGCGCCTGCTTTGAGGTATTCAAGGACGGCGAAACCATCAAACTCATCAATATGGACGGCAATGCCGACAGCTATGAGATGATGGTGGCCGCCGGGAACCGGCTCGACCGTTGACTTAAATCTTAGTACGAATGTACCAATCTAAGCCGTTGTGGAGATGCAAAAAAGCGCCGCACCCCAAAACGGATCCGGCGCCGTCAGGCGATGCTGTCGGAACCGATCGGCGGCGTAAACTGCAACCCTAGATCCCAGGGCAGGAAGATCCACGTGTCCTGGCTGACTTCCGTAATGAAGGTGTCGACGAGCGGCCTGCCCTCCGGCTTGGCGTAGACGGTAGCGAAATGCGCCTTCGGCAACATGGCGCGCACCGCTTTTGCCGTCTTGCCGGTATCGACAAGGTCGTCGACGATCAGCACACCCTCGCCCTCGCCGCCGCGAATATTCACGACCGGGTCTCCTACGGTCTTGAGCACCGAAAGATCGCCCTGCTTTTCATAGTCGTAGGACGCAACGCACACGGTTTCGATGAGGCGGATGCCAAGCTCGCGCGCCACGACGGCGGCGGGTACGAGACCTCCCCGGGTGATGCTGACGATCGCATCCCAGGATCCTTCTTCATCCTTCAGTCGCCACGCCAACGCGCGCGCATCGCGATGGAACTGTTCCCATGAAACGGAAAACCCGTGTTGCGGGTGATGCTCTTCCATGCCCTGGCTCCCCTTTTCGCTTCCGCCGAACTGTTATGCCGCGCGCGCGGCCTCCGGGGCAAGCATCGGCCATGCGCTATCAACCGGTATTGCGATCACAAATGCGCAAGCGCACGCCGCGTCACGGCAAACGCACGTGTTATGCCGTCGCCACGCTCACCCCTTGAGTTTCGGCTGCACCGTGCCAATACGTTCAACCAGCGCCTGCACCTGCGCCGTCGCCGCTTCAAGTGCCGCTTCGTCTTTGGAGCGCAGCACGAGGTTTGAGCCGAACCGCCCGCCTTCGTGGAACGGATAGCTGCCGATCGCAACATCCTCAAAAGCGTTCTGGATCGCCTCCAGACCCTCCGCCAGATCGCCTTCGCCGGCATCCGCGCGAACGGTCCGCGACAGCAGCGGCTTGCCCCTCTCAAGGCCGGGCGCCAGACTTTCGAACATCGCCCGCATCACCTTTGGAATGCCGGCCAGCACAAACACGTTCTCAACCTGGAACCCCGGCGCCCAGCTCACGTTGTTGACAATCAGCGTACCGCCATCGGGAACGCGCGCCATGCGCATGCGTGCTTCGTTGATCTGACCATGCTGGTAGCTTGCATGCATGAGCGCGACCGCGTCGGGGTGATGATCTATGCCGAGGCCGAATGCCACCGCAACCGCATCGGCGGTAATATCGTCATGCGTCGGACCGATACCGCCGGTGGTGAACACATAGTCATAGCGCGCGCGGAGCGCGTTCAGCGCGGCGACAATGTCGTCTTGAACATCGGCCACCATGCGCGCCTCACGCACCTCGATCGCCATCTCGGTTAGTTGTTCGGCGAGATACCCGAGATTGGCGTCTTTCGTGCGTCCCGACAAAAGCTCATCGCCGATCAGCAGCACCGCCGCGGTAACCGTATCGCGCGCCATGGGGATCTCCTTTTTGAAACTTCGTCAGCCTGTATAACCAAGCCACAGCCTATTGAGGAGTCGCGGAAGAAAGTTGCGCGGCGAATTCTTGATGTCGCCCCCGCATATGCCTATCTTCGCGCCATGCAATTTCCAACTCCCCTTCTGCGCGGCACCTTGATCAAACGCTACAAGCGGTTTCTTGCAGACGTTGAACTCGACAGCGGCGAGACGGTGACCGCCCATTGCGCTAATCCGGGGTCGATGATGGGCCTCAAGGAAGCCGGCACAACGGTCTGGCTGTCGCGCGCCACCAATCCCGCCCGCAAGCTCAAGTTCTCCTGGGAGTTGCTGCAGGTCGATCTTGGTGCGGGCCCGGCGCTTGTCGGCATCAACACGAGCCATCCCAACCGGATTGTCGAAGACGCAATCTCCGCCGGTGCCATTGCCGAACTCACCGGTTATGCCAATCTGCGCCGCGAAGTAAAATACGGCCGCAACAGCCGCATCGACCTGCTGCTTGAAGATGACAACCGTCCGCCCTGCTACGTCGAGGTCAAGAACGTCCATCTCATGCGCGAGGCGGGTTTCGCGGAGTTTCCCGATTCGATTACCGAACGCGGGCGAAAACATCTCCACGAACTCGCCGACATGGTCGCGACGGGAGCGCGCTCGGTCATGTTCTATCTGATCCAGCGCGACGACGCGGACCGCTTCTCCCTTGCGGGCGACATCGATCCGCAGTATTCCGAAGCCTTCGCGGCCGCAAGGACGGCAGGCGTTGAGGCGCTTGCCTATTCCTGTAAACTGGACCCCGAACTCGGGATCGAGATCGACCGCGCCATCGCCATCTCCTGAACGGCGCCCACGACCGGACGAAACGCCATGATTTATATCGACGCAAGTCTCGCGCCAGAGACAAACACCGGCCAGATCAAGCTGCACGGGGCCGAAGGTTTCGCCGGCATGCGCAAGGCCGGCCAGGTCGCGGCGGCCTGTCTCGACATGCTGGCGCCACATGTGAAGCCCGGCGTCACGACCGAAGAACTCGACCGGCTCGCCCTGGAATTTGCCGGCGACAACAACGCGGCACCCGCCCCCCTCAATTACCGCGGCTTTCCAAAGGCGATCTGCACGTCCATCAATCATGTCGTCTGCCACGGCATCCCCAACGAAAAGCCGATGCGCGAAGGCGACATTATCAACATCGACATCACGCTGATTGTCGATGGTTGGCACGGCGACACAAGCCGCATGTTTCCGGTCGGCGCAATATCGCGCAGGTCCGAACGGCTCATCGAAGTGACCTACGAATCCCTGATGCGTGGCATCGCCGTCGTGCGTCCCGGCGCCACGGTCGGCGACATCGGTGCTGAGATCCAGGAATACGCCGAGGGTGAGCGCACCTCGGTGGTACGGGATTTTTGCGGCCATGGCCTTGGCCGCGTCTTTCACGATGTGCCGAACATCCTCCATTACGGCCATCGCGGCGAAGGAGTACAGCTCAAGGCCGGTATGCTCTTTACCATCGAACCGATGATCAATCTCGGCCGCTCGCGCGTCAAGATTCTGTCGGACGGCTGGACCGCGGTCACCCGCGACCGCTCATTGTCCGCCCAGTTCGAACACACCATCGGCGTTACCGACGAGGGCTGCGAGATATTCACGCTGTCTCCCGCCGGCCTTCATCATCCCCCTTACGCGTTCTGATCAATGAGTGCCGGGGGCGACGACGGCGCTAAGAAGACGAAGCCGCACTATCACGGTCATCGCGACCGCTTGCGCGAGCGCTTCCGCAAGGGCGGCGCCGACGCCCTTCCGGACTATGAGCTTCTTGAGCTTGTGCTCTTCCGCGCCCTGCCCCGCCAGGACACCAAACCGCTTGCCAAGGCGCTGCATGAAAAATTTGGCAGCTTCGCAGACGTCATCAGTGCCGATGTTGAGCGTTTGAAAGATGTGAACGGCGTCGGCGAACGCGTCATCGACGAACTAAAGCTGGTGCACGCCGCGGCGCTGCGCCTCACCCAGACCCAGATCGTCAACCGCACAGCGCTGGGCTCGTGGTCGGAACTCATGGCCTACTGCAGCGCCGCCATGGCTCGCGAAACCAAAGAGCAGTTCCGCATCATCTTCCTCGACCGCAAGAACCGCATCATCGCTGACGAAGTGCAGCAAAAGGGGACCGTCGATCACACTCCGGTCTACCCGCGCGAAGTCATCAAACGCGCGCTCGAACTCTCCTCCACCGCCATTATCCTTGCACATAACCACCCAAGCGGCGACCCGACACCGTCGCGTGCCGACATCGACATGACGAAGAAGATCATCGAGGCCGCCGACAAGCTCGGCATCACCGTCCACGACCACGTCATCATCGGCCGCGACGGCAACGCCAGCCTCAAGCAGCTGGGACTGATTTAAAAACGAGCGACGGCATCAAGCACGATGACCGGAGCGCATTGCAATCGGACCGTCGACATAGATACTCGCAAACCGCCGTGGTCACTCGTATTTCGGACTGTTAGCCTGTTGGTGAAGGGAGTGCCATCTTGGAACGCAAACTTGCCGCCATCCTGACCGCCGACGTTGTTGGATATTCGCGTCTCATGGGCGCCGACGAAGCGGGGACGCTTGAGCGTCTGAAGTCCCTACGCCGGGAGCTGATGCAGCCGACCATCGGGAAACACAAAGGCCGCATCGTGAAACTTATGGGAGAAAAGGCCAATCATGAGCTAGCATTCAAACTGGACCAATCACGTGGGGTTGGTCAGTCGCCGTAATAGCCCACTTGTGGCCCTGTTAGGGTGATGCTCTTTTTTGCTTACTGAAGATAGCGGCCAGGAAACAATCGAACGATGCGTTCACTTATTTTGGCACTAGCAATCGCTACATTGATCAATGGCACCGTCCTCGGTCAGTCAGACAATGCAATAACGCTAGAGGAGGTTGACGAACTAGTTTCCACATTGGATGACGGTATAGCTAGCCTCAAAACTGCATTGTATTTATGCCAATATATGGAATGCAAAGAAATAGAAAGCCAAGTGTTTATATATAGTTATGATAATGTCACGTGGTTTTATGCTAATGGCACAATTTACGAATGAATTCTACTCTGGGTCTGGCGGCGCTGTAATGTCAAAAGTTAAATGTTGGTTGCCGTTAACCGCGGCAAACATGTTGAACAGTTGCTTATGTTCATTCGCCCCACACCTTTCGTAACTATTAAGCGTGGGCTTGGTGACTGTAAACTGACCTTCTGGAATACAAAAGATTTCTGCTGTACCTGACACCCCTTCCGCCCATGGAATGTCATCCGGCGCAGCAGGTTCCACGGGTATGAGGTACGGTTCGTGGTCATCTCTAATTGTAAGTACCGAAAAAAAGGCCTGCGTTGCATCTTGACCAGTAATCAATTCGTCACAATCTTCTGAACTCAAATGAAACCAGCCAGATGATTTCCATATTGCTGTGGACTGATAGTAATTCCAAAACTTAGCAATAATCGCAATTCTGATTTCATGCTCAGTTTTGTTGCAAACTGTTAGGTTTGCTGTCGCACTGGATGCCCATAGTATTGTGAAAATACATGTTCCAATAGCGAGTTTTACCAACTTCATCGCTCAACTTCCCGCAATTGCTAATGTCGCAAGGATCTCTAGGCCGACATTTCCCAGATAACTTTCAAATCAGGGGCAATCGTAGGTAAACTCTGCCACCGATGGAAGTTATTTTTCGCCGGTCACTCGACAGTTCCGATTTGTTGGATTCGACCGCAAGCCTAACAACGATGCGGGCTGAATTTGATAGGGCAATCAATTTGCTTGTCTGGGTTATGGGGGATATACGTTTATACCAAGGGTGGCAATTATTGACCCATTTCATGGGCCATTCCGGCTCGCTCGACGAGGCGCGGGCCGCAGTGCGATGCGGTGTATCGGACAAGGCCCGCAACGTGGTCGACGGGCCGGAATGGCCCACCGCAGGCCGGGTGCTTTTGCCCTCCCGCAGCGTTGCGTACTGCTTACGGTACCTGTACCGCGGCGCAGTACGCGCCT